>NZ_JAKNTK010000001.1:2773206-4159810 GCF_022440805.1 Holdemania massiliensis
CTTTACCAATGGTGTCCCCGTCGCATCGCTCACGCGGTGCGTGGATTGAAATGGTGTGATGGCTGGGGGAGTTAACTTTTTATCTTGTCGCATCGCTCACGCGGTGCGTGGATTGAAATAATATTATAATATTTACAAACTACATAAGAAACACGTCGCATCGCTCACGCGGTGCGTGGATTGAAATTTCAAAATCCAGTCAAAAGAGTCCCTTTTGTCGTGTCGCATCGCTCACGCGGTGCGTGGATTGAAATCGGAAGTTGCACATACAAATAAGCCTTAGATATGTCGCATCGCTCACGCGGTGCGTGAATTGAAATATCGACGATGATTTGAGTAAATTCAGCATTTTTAGTCGCATCGCTCACGCGGTGCGTGGATTGAAATGTGAAGAAGTCACGAAAATTCAAACCGAGGTCATGTCGCATCGCTCACACGGTGCGTGGATTGAAATTTTCTGTTAGTCCGGCAGACTATAACAGCTTCAGGTCGCATCGCTCACGCGGTGCGTGGATTGAAATAGATTTTGTGTCCACTATTTGGAAGAACAAGACCGCGTCGCATCGCTCACGCGGCGCGTGGATTGAAATGCCATACGGCCATAGACCTGACTAGTACAAACAGTCGCATCGCTCATGCGGTGCGTGGATTGAAATAATTTTTTCTACAAAAGCAACTAAATCAATTTTGTCGCATCGTTCAAGCGGTACGTGGATTGATAGAAAAACAACTTACATATATTCTCCTAGAATCAATCGTCGATTAGGATAGTCAAGTCGCCAGCTGCGCTTTGCTAAAAGATCCGCACCGCACAATCCTGCAACTTCCTGTTTCGTGACAGGATATAACACTCTATTCAATACCGGAACATGATAAAGTATTATCTCTGCCGCGCCGACTGTTAAGCGTAGAGAATCAAGCCGTTTTGCCGGAACTTCTGTCACGCCATCAACCCCCATCATCGTTTCCAAATCCATAGGCATTGTGTCTGGCAAACTCTGATAAAGCAGAGATCCGCCACTGGTATCTGTATTTCCGCTGTCAAAACCCCACAACATAATCTGATCATGAGTTTGGACTCGCAGAACTGGCATATTATCCCAGCCCACAAACTCATGGATTTCACTTTTCTCGGGTATCGAAGGCGTGACCCTCAATTGTTTCCGAGTTTCATCCCATTGCCAACAGGCATATTGAAGAACGTCCCAACCTAATAATCCATCAATTTCCACAAATTTTCCTGGTTCCACCTGAAATCGGAAAGCTTCATCGGCTAATACCATCCAGGTCTGTTCCTGAACAGTTAAAGAACCAATTTGTACACTCTCCGCCATATACTTTTCAGCCTCTATCTTTCTCAGGCCACTTCCGCCACCGATAACTTGTTCGTGCAATGAATGCAATCCAGCAGACTGCGCTATTGTTTTGCGTACCGCACTGCAAGAGGCACCTGTATCCAATAGCACGACTGCTGGACATCCTTGAATCAAGATCGAAATCGGGAAAACATTGGGTAAATCCACATTCATCCGAGATAAGGGAAAGTCAGCCTGATTCCAATTTAATTTCATAGTTCTGTTCCATCCTTTTTGTATCCAGTATAACAGAGATTTTCCATGTCAACGCCAAAGAAATAAAAGAAGAAGAAAATCATTCCGATTCAATAAAAAAGGATTGACTTGGAGTGAACTTCAAGCGTTACAATAAAATCATGAGGAAACAGACTTTTTCCTCTTTCCAAAGTAAAAGGAGGCATATCCAATGGAAAAATCTAAAGTTTATTTCACTAAGATCATCACACCGGAGAAAATGATTGAAATGGAAGAAATTCTGGGACGTGAACTGAAAGGAAAAGTTGCGGTTAAACTGCATAGCGGTGAAGTCGGCAATCAGAACTTCCTGCGCCCGGAATTTATGAAACCGATCATTGACAAGGTAAACGGCACCGTAGTTGAATGCAACACAGCTTATGAAGGACAGCGCAACACAACGGAAGCCCACTGGCATACAATGGAGAAACATGGCTGGTCTAAATTGTTTACAGTTGATATTCTTGATGAAGAAGGCGATTTGGAATTACCAGTAGAGGGCGGACATGTCATTCAGAAGAACTATGTTGGCAATCATTTGAAAAATTATGATTCCATGCTGGTGCTCACTCATTTCAAAGGTCATCCGATGGGTGGCTACGGCGGAGCGTTAAAGAACATCTCAATTGGCCTGGCTTCCAGCTTTGGCAAAGCTTATATTCATGGAGCCGGTGTTCCGGAAAACATATGGACCGCAGATCATGATCAATTTCTGGAATCTATGGCAGATGCGGCTAAATCCATTTTGGATTATGAAAAAGAGAATATCGCATTCATTAACGTAATGTGCAATATGTCCGTTGACTGCGACTGCTGTGCAAAAGCAGAAGATCCGAAGGTCAGAGATATCGGTATTCTCTCTTCGCTCGATCCTGTTGCGCTTGATCAGGCCTGCATCGACCTTGTTTATCAATGTGAAGATCCAGGCAAGAAAGATCTGATTGAACGCATCGAATCCCGGCATGGAATTCATACAATTGAAGCTGCAGCCGCGCTAGGTATCGGTTCCCGTGAATATGAGCTGATTGATGTCGATTGTCTAGCAAAGTAAAAAATCCAAAACCAACGAAAAAAGAGGAATCTACCCTCAACCCTCAATACTTAGGTAGAATTTCCTCTTTTTTATATTTCCTCATTTTCATTCATTATTTCATTCCAGCGCAGAACAGAATTTATGGATGTCTGCAGCCAATAAAGAAATTGAGTTTTTGGCAGACGTGACTCGCGCAATTGCATCGCTTGCGCCATAGGTGCCCCATCCGCTGCATTATGCCACAAATCCACAAAGATCGTATCTATTTCATCAGGTTTCAAGCGATCTACGACAGCAAAGGCATCCTCTTGAATAATCGTTAGTTTCTCAGGATGATCCCATTGCGGCAGAATCCATTCCTTGAACCAGCTGATCACTGCCGCTTCTTTTTCGACAACGATAACTTGCTTCACATTCTCTTTTCGTGAAAGATGATAAGCACAGTAGCCTAATCCCAAACCGCATACCAGAACTCTGCCCCAGGCTTTTTCTAGCATAGGCCGCATGGTATTGATTTCACTGGGAATCACACTCATCCATTCGATCCCCTTTTCATAGACACAGGGATAACGATATTCCGTATCGAAATAGCCCAGCTGCGGACATTCCGCACCTGTTTCATCGACATGATAATCATCATAAATCAAAATTTCAAAAGGATGATAGGACTCCCAGCGTACTGTCCAGTTGCCCTGCGAAATTTCTGGAAAATGAATATTCTGCAGATAGGCATCCGTTTTATATTCTTCCGCAGACAAATGTCGAAAACCGGGTTTGATATATTGTTCCGCAAGATAACGATGCTGCGGATTATCATCAATATCCAAGCCGGCTAAAATACAAAACAAAGTATAAACGGCATCGGTTTGTGAATTATTACAGCTTTGGCAGAGAGATTCAACCATTTCCGGCTGTATTGCACAGGGATTTTCCTGCAGATAATCCACAACAAGCTGGGTCATCGCACTGTTCAGACGCATTCTTTGCTTCATTCTTTCATTTGTCATAAAAGACCTCCCGTATCTTTCGCTCTGTATCCTATTTCTCTGACCAACAGGAGTACTCCCTGTTCTTAAGCATTAAAATAGGATTCATTAAAACAAAATTTTACTCTTTAATGTATTTCTCAACGTTTTGATCCCACGTTGTCAGGATCACAGGGGACGCAGACCATAGTCCCACCCTCACCTGATGAGCTTGACAGCTGCCGGGCAAGGTCCGCCAAGTCATTTCATCCGTTTTGCCTGCTTGAAAACCGCTTGCTTACGATTCTCTTTAAACAGGGAAAAACCTGCGCCTGGATTCGAATCTCGTTCGGGCTGCAGCTGAATCCATCCTTCCCCCACCTCAGTCGCCGGTTAAGCTTCTAAGTTTCGTCTTATATACAAAAAAACCTGTCAATGACAGGATTTTTAGTAAGTGGTGGTTCCAGCCGGGATTGAACCGGCGACACATGGATTTTCAGTCAATAACGTGTTTTCTTAAAAGCCTTTTGTTAAGCGCTTTTTTGAAGGTTGCACGCATTTTTGACTACACCGTTGACCGTAAAAAGTGGTCAAAACTTGATAATACTCTGTCACACTTCGTTTTTATGTTGATAATTTTTCGATCAAAACCTGCTCATTTTTTATATGTTAAAATTGAATTAAATCTTTGCATCTAGTCCATTATCCCAGTATATCTCGAAGTCATCAATAAAAATTTCATTATCATTCCTCCAGCGATTTTCTATTATTTCGTATGCTCTGTTTTCTATATCTTTAAAGAAAGTAATAGGCAAACTATGAAATGTTTCTAATATAAAGTCATTGTTATTTTTGGTCTCTAGACTACTGTCTTCTGGAAGACCTATCCTGATGTTTAAACACTCTACAATACGACGCTCACTTTTATATACGGGTTCGATCTGTTCTCCCTCAAATTGAGCCGAAAGCTCTAACTTGCCTCTAAATATCTCATTCCTTTTGCTTATTAGCACTGGTATTTCTTGATTTAGGTTAGCCAAGTCTTTTTCGGATATTTCAATATCTACCGGAACATAGCTTATTAACTGATCCGGAGTAACTTTTAAATAATTACACAAAAGATTTAGCGTATCGAGCTGAATACCTTTAGCGTAATTGTAGTACAGATAGGTTAATGTAGTTCTAGATATGCCAGTATCATGGGAAACTTTAGTTATTTTTAAATTCCTTTCTGTCAGCAACAAGGATAAATTAAACCTAATCACAGTTTATGCCTCCTTTTCAAAAAAATTGTACATCAAGCAGAACAAAAAATCAATTTTTTAAACTTTACTGTTGACAATTAATTATTCGCTGCGTATTATTTGTGTGTATCGTTCATGATGTTGAACGAAAGTAAAAGAGAAAGGAGGTTTATCAGATGATAAAAAACCAACTTGCGATCCTTATGGCGAAAAGATTAGAAAAGATCACTAAAGTAGCCAAGGCCACAGGCATTTCAAGAACGACGCTGACAAGCATTTATTATCGCAGAGAAAAATACATCTCTTACGAAGTTCTTGAAAGGCTCTGTGATTACTTCAACTGTGAACTTAGTGATTTTCTCACAAAAGAAAAAGACGCTCAGTCGTAAATCTTGCCTGATTTACCGAACGCCTAGGGGAAAAATTACAAATGTTCTGATTTGATTTTTGGTCTTACAGATATACCAAGCATGCTGTAAATTGTAAAAACAGTAAAATTCTCGATTTGCTCGTACACACTTTGTAAAGAATCTGGTGACATTGTCCCTATGATCTCATCCTCATCTTCACTATCATTGTCAAACAGATGGTAACAATCAAATTCTTCTTCATAAACAAACTCATACGAATCTCCTAAAAGGTGATTAATTAAATCTACTTTCTTTTGGGAAATTGAAGAACTTTCTTCACCAAATAGATAAGCTAAAGGTACATGATATAAATTCGCAAGCTTAACTAAATGTGTTAGAGAAAGAGTAGTCTTTCCAGTTTCCATTCTTTGCAATGTTGAACGACTGATTCCAGTTAGATTTTCCACATCATACAGACTATATCCGCTTGCCGTTCTAAGAGTTTTTATTCTTTTTAGGAAAATATTTTGATCCATCTGAACACCTCCGTATTTATTGTATCACATTTTTGAAACTTTCAATCTATTTCAGAATCAATTCTGGGTTGACAGTTAGAATCACAAGATGTACTATGTAGATATGTCTCATATATGAATCCTAAAAGTTTCGGATATGGGATTTCGGAAAGGAGCTACTATGAAAAGTATTGTCTTTAAAATCAACGAAGATCTGTACCTTGAGGCAAAGATCAAAAGCCTTAAAGAGAAGAAAACTTTCAAAGACTACATCATCGGGCTAATCAAAGCCGATCTTTCAAAAGAAAAAGACGCTCAGTCCTAAATCTTGGCGGATTTACTGAGTGTCTAACCCTACAGCCCTAGAAGGCTATCCAAATTATAGCACAAACCTTGTAATTTGTACAAGATGATAGCCTTCTTTTTTGGGTTTCAAAATTAAACCTAGAGGAGGAACACAAAATTATGAAATTTAAATCCACAGCCGTAAATACAGTTGCACGAGATCTACTTCAGCTCATCGGCTATATCCCAGTCAGTCAGTTTCTTGAATACGACCATATTTACGGAGAATTCGCAACCGAGTTTGCTCCACGTATGGCTGTCGGGCTTTCTTTCCACGCAGGACGTATACTTGGTATTCGAGAGGAACGCGCACGGAGGGCCAAGGCATGAGTAATATTCAGATTTTCAATTTCCAAGGGAACAATGTTCGAAGCATGGTTCTTGATGGAGAACCCTGGTTTGTAGGGAAAGATGTTGCCGAAGCATTGGGCTACTCCAACCCGCGGGATGCATTAATGAAACACGTCGATGAGGAGGATAAGGGAGTAGCGAAATGCGACACCCTTGGAGGAGTGCAAGAAATAACATTTATCAACGAATCCGGCGTTTACGCTCTGGTCTTCGGAAGTAAACTCCCAATCGCCAAAAAGTTCAAGCATTGGATCACCGCAGATGTTCTCCCTACAATCCGAAAAACTGGATCGTATACTTACAAGCCGATCACAGATCCAATGGAAATGCTGCAGCTCCACTATAATGTGCTCGATAAGCACGATAAAGAGTTAAAGGAAGTCGATCATCGGCTGAAAGAGGTCGAAATGAATCAGCGGCTAAAATGGCGGGATCAGATGATGAATCTCGTGCATAGGGGCTGCAACCTTACTGGCTTACCACAAAGCGTCTTCCTCGGTCAGCGCGTTTATCCGGAATTAGAAAATCGAACAGGAAGAAGCCTTGATAAAACTCTTAGAGAGCGCAGAAAACGCATGAAGAAACAAGGTTACACGACTAAAGCAATAAGAGCTTTCTACAAAATCGACTTGATCGAATCAGAAAAACAGTTGAGAATCGCTTTTGAAGACATCCTCAACGAAACCTTATATTAATATAAGGATAGAAAAAATCCCCACCCTCCGGTAAAGGAAGGTGGGGTATTTGCTATTTAAAGGCCGTGCTCCAGATCTGTGATCCGCTGCTCATGATCATCCAGCTTTTCATGGATACGTCGATGACTGTCGGAGTTTTTTACGGCCAGGTCATTGACCTCTGAGTGAGCTTGCTTTTTGAGGTCATCATAATCCTTTTGTAACCGATCGACGGTTACCGTTAGTTTTGTAATACTGGTATTGAGGTTGATCACCGGCTTGCCGACTGTAAAAAACAAGCCAACAACAGCGATGATAACCCCGACTACTCCCCACTCTGTCATGGGGCTTACTCCTTGTTGGACAGCTGCTTGATCGTCTGGTTAAGACCGGTAGACGCCCAACCGGAGATCGCGCCGATCATAATGGTCTGAGCTGACCAGTCACCCGTTGCCAGCGGCGCAAGCACCGCGCCGATGAGCAGCATAGTAGCTGGGATGTACTTGTCTGGATAATGCTCCGTAGACTTGAGCGCTGCACCGATTGCATAACAACCGGCGAGCACCAGCGGCATTAAAAACTGAGTGATGATTTCTGTGATTTCCATTTTTAGTTTTCCTCCTCGTTTTCTCGAATCCAGTAGCAATGGCTATCATACTGGCAGTACCCGCGGATACCCTTATACTCCGCTTCTACCCATTGATACCCGTCTGGTTTGATACCAGGTAAAAACCGGATCAGCTTTGCGGTACCACCGATCGGGATCGTTGCCAAGATCTCGCCAGACGCTCTGCCATTGGTAAAGGACAGCGTTTTGCGTACTCGCAAGCCAACGGAGTCTACAACGACGGACAGCCCATTAGCGGGCTCTGGTGTAGGCTCTGGCTGCTCCTCGATCTTGTAAAACGTCAGTACGTTTGGCAGCGCTCTGCCGGTATAAACCTTTTTAGCACCGTCCACAATCATCTGAGAGCTGCCACCGCTGTCCAGCATTGCACAGTAAGTCATCCCATAGGCTTTGGCAAACTGCCGACAGGCGGCACCGTTGAGCTTACCAGAGACAACTGCAAAGACGTCAACACCATCGGCGTCCCTCATGTGCAGCGTCTGAGTATTGGCAGTGCTGTACTTGCTCTGACCGGATCCGCTGGAGATCATCGTTACGTCTTTACCGTCCAGCAGGATGATGCATGCCGGACTGTAGCCTACCTTGACCTCATTGCTCGGGTACTCCCAGCTGGCCAGATCGCCGGCGATCAGCTTGTTATCTTTAGTCACGACCACATCCAACCACTCGCTCTGATCCGGCCGCCCATCAGCTGTAAAGCCCTGGTGCCGACCGCAGACGGTGCCACGCTCTGAGCCAGACATGACAAAGTAGCTACAGTTGACCTTGCAATGATGGATGTGATCATCGTCGATTTTGTCAATAGTCTTAAGCACCTTATCCCCGCCGGCTGACATCAAGCCGATCTCCTGATCGTCCCTGCGCTTGTAGACGTGTATCGTCTGGCCTTGCCATGCGATACTTTGATAACCCGGTTTTAAATACATTTTAGATCCCTCCTCTGGATACATTAAAAAAGGACACCTAAGCCAGTGTGTCCACGATCCGCGGTACATTGCCGCGGACTTATTGATAAATTGTGACTTGACGACGCAGTTGCCAACAGATCCCCAGCGTTTAGCTGTGGCCTCAATGACCTGCCCACCGCCGATGTAGACCCCAATGTGACCTGGCTGCCAGACCAGCAGTCCTGGGATCTCTGGGATTGTGCTGATCGGGCCCTTGTCGGTTGCCTTGGAGTACATCTGATCGGCGTTGATGTCCGGCGCCGTCTTGCCATAGTAGCTGGTATTGCCAGGGCTGTAGTCATGCCACAAAAAGCACTTGATCAGTCCGATGCAGTCAAACACCCGGCGACTGGATGAGTCATAGCGTCCGATCCCGCCGAGCTGGTAGATGGTCTTACGACTGAGCTGCTGCTCTGCCCATGAGCAGAGATCAGCAGGTGAGGTGTAATCGTACATAAGCATCACTCCTAGCTAAAACGGCTGCCATGCCGTAATAATACCCTGTTCTTCCCATTCGGTGATCCGGCAATATTGTACTTGAATATTATTATAGGCAGACGCAGTTTGTCTAAATCTAATTCCTTTAATCGGCGTTGTGTCTGAAATTGTTATTGTCCTTGTATTCCACGCTCTTACGTTTCCAGCGAAATACTGAATCTGCGATCCATCTTCTTTAATTCCGTAGACATAGAATGTCCATGAATTGTTTGATTCTGAACCCGTCGCAAATACAATCTTTTTTGGAACAATTCTACGTGTACCGAAATACATGTACCCTGAATCGTCTGTTGTATTTGTCCATCCAGAACCCCAAGTCTCAGTGGCTGATCTAAAGCAACTAGATTTACCGCTCAAACTAATTCCGTAATCTCGGTATTTATCATAGAAGTTTTCCGCAAAGTGCAAAGTTCCTTCAACGTCTTCTGGCGCTTTTTTTACCCAGCGTGTCAATACTTTACGCCAGGCTGATGTCCTTTCGATCAGCGTCCATTCAGTGATCTGGCAAGTTTTAACTACAATTCGCTGATATGCCTGACTTTGATCATTAACGCTGATCCCCTTGATCTCAACCTGCTTCTCAATTGGAACCGTGATTGTGTAAGTAGCATTTGCCTCCGGGCTAGCAGACCAGACAACGATTTCAGACCCTTCGACAGGGTGAAGAATAACACTCACTGTATTTGCTGGGTTTACACGGTTCCCCGTTTTCAGAATGATCTTTTTAGCTCGAATTCTGATCCCGCCGAACCAACATGACGCTCTATGTCCGCCTTCCCACCGATGATCTGAGCCCATATTTAGACCCGTGCTATCGTTATTATCAAACACTTTGTAAGCGTCGTAATCTACCTGGCTGTCAGGCTCTTTTAGTCCATTACCTGTTACTGTAAATGGTAAGGGTCTGTCTGAACCTGTCATTTTGAGAAATTCGCCTGTTTGTTCTGTTTCTGTCTGCTGTGCTGAATCTTGTGCTCTTATAAATTGATTCGCCGAATTCCGCCAGCCGTCTGCTAATTTTACACCAATCAATTTGACACACCTTCGATCTGGAAGTAAATATCACCAATAGCCCCTATATCCGCAGTAGGAGCAGCTTCACCATACAGGATTTTATTTTGCTTTTTATCGATCTCTTGGTTAATCTGATCATCAATACCATCCAATTTAACCTTATCTGCAGCCGACATAAGACCTGCTTTTGATTGAGTGGCATTACCATACGTTGTATTGGTGTCTATGTCTCCAATCAATTGGTACGCTGTTCCGTCATAGACAAACTCGTGGGTTCTATTTGCAGCCAAATATCCTGCACTGATTGCAGATCCACGATACTGGATCGCCTTTGCCCCGCTGCCGTTGACGTTAAGCGTCGGATTAGCTGCGGTGTTGGTTACCGTAAACTTAACGATGATCCGCGCGCCAGTGACTAGCTTAAATCCCGTGCAGGCTACCACTTTAGCTACTGTTGCCGCTGCGGTACCGCACGTACCGTAATGCGCAATCGCTGATGCACCATTAAAGTCAACTCCGTCGATCGTGCGAGCTGTCTGCAGCTTAACCGCCGACGTTGCAGCCCCACCCGCAGAGCTGCTGCCCGCGTAATTGTCAGGTACAGAATCCTCAACCTTTTTTAACGCAGCATCGATCTGATCCAGACCATCATTGATAACTACAATGTCAGCCGGCTCACTTAAAGCGGGCTTAGTAAATTTGTAGTTTGTTGTTTGTGTTGCCATAAAATCACCCCTTTATTTGCGCCCAGGTTGCAGTTTTAATCTTATCCCAAGTGGTCTTGGCAAGCTCCGCCCAGGTCATTTTTGACGTGACCTCGACGGACACCTTAAACTGTTGACCGGTAGTAAGCGTTGTTGGTGTTACCTCTATGTTGCTCATTGTCAGCATCGTACAATCACCCCGAATCTCGCTTTGATATCCTCAATGCCTATCGTATAGGTAAATTCCAGCTGGTATTTACCCGGCTCAGCCGGTGCCAGATACGCATAGAGGATCTGTTTCTGTCGATCAATCTTACAAACATCGCTTAAAACCACAACGCCGTCACGGCTGAGCTCAAATGATGCCTCTTTGATGTAAAATGGCTCGCCAGTTACGCTTTTAATTCGGATCCCAGCGTATTTTTTCTCACCGATGATGTAGTTCATCAATCCACTCCTCTCTGTATCCCTGGCCAATCAGCTCCGGCACAAACTGCAGCGGCATCATCTCAACCTGCAGCTTGCTGGAGTCAAACGTCAACAGGTAGGTCGCGTAATAGCTAACATTACCAGCGTCGTCCTCTGCGTACAGATCAATGACATACTCGCAGGACTCCACAAAAGGGACTGCTGCAGTCCACAGTCCCTCAGGAGTCTTGGTAAACTCTAAATCATACTGACCAGCCTTACCAAATACGCGGGTGACCATTAGGCATCCGTGACCTCGACGGTGATCGTAATCGTACCGCCAGTGTTTACCGGATCCGGTGTCACCATAATTGTCCCAAATACAGGGGCAACCGTATCCAAGACAACTGTGCGCGTGAGCTCAGAGTATTTGCCAGCTGCATCCGTTGCCCGAACAACAATGGTGTTGTCGCCTTCGCGCAGAGTTAACGCCTTGCTGAAATTACCGTTGGCATCGACTGTGACCGCTCCCTGATCAGCGCCGTTAAGAGTAACTTTGACGGTGACAGGACTGGACGTAGCGTCGGATGTCGTCCCGGAGATCGTGCAGGCAGCCTTGTTTGTTGGCGTCGTCGGCTGGTTAACGGTCAGTGCTGGCGGCGTTGTGTCTTGCTTGTAGGTCACGCTGGCCGTTGTCGATGCGTTGCCATCATTATCACTACAGCTTGCCGTGATTGTGTGGCTGCCGTCGGTTAGCGCTGTTTTAGGCGTGTAGCTGAGGTTAACCCCACCACTGACATCCGTCAGCGTATAATCAGCTGCAGCTACAGCGGTGTTGTCAACCTTTAAGACGATTGACGATTTCAGCACACCGGATCCTGCATCTCTAAACTGTACCGTGATTGCTGGCTTGTTTGTGACCACAGTTGAACCGTTTGTCGGTGCAGTGACTGCTGCGGTAGGCTTAACGGTCTCCTTAACTCTGATCGTCTTTGACGTGTCTGACTTGGTGTTACCCGCGACATCGGTTGCTGTAAAGGTTAAGGGGTAAACATGGTTTTCCTCCCCCCATGACGTTGTGCTGGGTGCTGTGATTGTTGCCTCATATTTTTTTGATGTTGCGTTGTAGGTTAAATCGTAAGTTTGGCCATTAAGAGCCACCTTTACACTTTTTATTGCCACAAGATTTTACTCTCCTCTCATAATCCATAAAGGACATCGTGCCAAGTTTTGCTTTTTAGTTGCTCCCAGGTATTACCGCTTTTTACCTCAATCCACAGCTGATAAGCGTACTCGATCACCAGCTTGATATTGGCTGGGATCGTGTCATAGATGGAGGTGTACAGCGGCGTAAGATCTGGCAGCTTCTCCAGGCCACGATAAGTAATCCGCACGACGTAAGGATCAAGATGCTGGGTAATGGATACCGGCACGCCCAGATAAGCCTCAACGATCCGTTTTAGAGTGTCAAGATTGATTGGCGGCTGACTCATAAACTTAGCACGGATTGCCTGGCGCCGAGACTGCAGATCATCCTTAATTGGACTAGCGATCTCAAAGATAGCTTCCCAACGCTGCACAGTCTCGACATCCATTGACATAATGTATCGATTATCCACAAACTGCCGCAGCAGCTCATAATAATGGCTCATATCAATATCAATCACACTGGCCAGAGCTTTGATCTCCAGCAGCTCCCTATAAAGCTCCGGCAAATACTCTTGATAAGTCTTAGCCGGCTCAAGCCGCTCCATCAGCCTGCCTCCTGCAGTGTGATCGTGCCGATGACTGGCACCTCATACGACTGCGCTGTTTTATCTAATGCCAAGTTGGCTGCAGCACCATTGATCTGTACATTAACTGCATCCAAGATCCCGGAGACATTTAAAATAGCCACGGTAACGCGACTCTGGAAGATGGTTGACTCGTCAAATGGGATCGATTCAATGTAAGTCTTAATCTCGGTAATCGCTTTTTGTTTTAAAAGCTCAAAGCTCTCACCTGGCTTAATCCGCAGGCTAGCCGTGATGTCGATCACCTTATCTTTGCTGGTGGATACGGTCACGACGTGCCCGATCGGAGCAAGCCCACCTGTAGGATCATCTGCAGGCTGAAACAAGTCTTGCACTTTTTTGATCAATTCCGCGGATGCTGTGCGCCCATCAGCATTACCGATCATCAACAGCACTGTGCCTGGACCATCCCAGATCGGAAAAACTTTGACTGATCCGAGGCCTTCGATCACCAGCGTTTTTTCCTCATAGTCCGCTACGTTGCCGCCAAAAGGTGAGCGACGGACATGATCATAATATCGATCACGCAGCGAGTCATCCGTCTCGGCATCGGCGCCCTCAAGCAACACTTCACCGAGTTCAGCACGTCCCAGGTTATTAATATTTTGGATAGGCAACAGATCACCCTGATACTGGTTGCCCAAGATCCCAGCGACCTCTGCCTCCGCTTGATACACACCGGTATCAACCTTATCTGTTACAGCTAGTGTAAGATCATTAATCCTAAACCGACTGCCGATCGGGATCTCCAGAGGACTCCCGATGTTATCGTAAGTCCTGATAACTCGACGAGCTTTGACAGCCTGTTTGCGTTCTACGCCGAACTGCCCAACACAGCGATCCAGCCAATCTTCAATGGCAGTGTCCGGCAAAAACAGATTCATCAGCCAGGTCAACAGCCAGTAAGAGCGCGATAGCTCGAAGCAAACAGGGGCGAGTGTAGTATAAATGACACTGCCCTCGCGCTTGTCATACCCATCCGGAACACGGTTCAGCGCATCATCCAGCAGTGTCTGGTAATCATAATCCTTCATTTAATCCCACGCTCCTTTCCTCGTAAAAATCACCGTAAATCGACGTAACTTTAAATTTAACTTGTAGATTCTCGCCAACTTTTTTGATCGTAAAATCATCGATGTCGATAATCCGCTCGTCAATCATCAGTGCCTCTCGAATCATGCGTCGGATGTCCCCTAGCACATAATCCAGCGGCTTGCCGATCAGATCCTGCAGGTCATGACCAAAGTTGCGGCTAAAGATCTCGTGCTGAAATCGCGGCACAGACAGCATGATTCGGACAGCCTGCTTGACCGAGTCAAGCTCATCCACGAGCCCTCGGATCCGACCACTGTCGGGATCCACTTTAAATGTTTTTGCCTTGTATCTCATGGCAGCCTCCCAATGATCGCATAACGCTGACCGCCTTGTTTTTTAATCACAACCACCCGGGATCCAACGGGCAGCTGATCATGCAGCGTGATTGTTTTTTTAATATCGTCAATTGTAATATCCACCTGCCGGTCTGTGTATTGCTCGGGCAGATCAACCATACTTGCAGGGATAACAACGCCAGTTTTCTCAATCCGGATCCCTCCGGATTTATCAATCAGCGTCGCATACAATAAGTCACTTAATCCTGCATTATCCATGTAGGCAGCGACGGCTTTTTTGATTGCATCATAAAAACTTGCCATATCACAAACTCCCATCTATGACCAGCGTCAGATCCATCGTGTGGATCCCGTTAGACCACTTGTGGACAGCTTTATCTACGATTGCCCACAGGTCTATTCCGCAGTCATTTAAGATCACACGGACACCGCTACCGCCCCTCACACGGACATCGCCTAAGGCAGACATGGTCAGGGTTACAGTCTCTCTGTTTTTAAGCTTAAGCAGCATGTTGGCCTTGTCGATCAGCTGGGCGTCAGTACCAGACGTCACTTTTTCAAAGTGCTGCAGCACGCCCCACTTGCCAATGTTGTTGCTGTCCCGCGCGATGTAAATATCCCGTTTGCCAGTCTTTTTGTTATCATAGGCCAGCTTGATCTGGTTATAGGTGTCCGAGTCAATGCTGACCTCGTACTCATACTTAAAGCCCAGCGACTGCTCGCCCACGATAAGCGGCAGCCGCATGTCCAGCAGGTCTGTTAAAGCCAAAGCCCCAAAGCGATCATACAGGCAATAATAGTAACCATTGGCCATCAGATTGTCCGAGATCGACTGATACGCCATGTCCAGATAGGTCTGGTTATCAAAAAGATAATCATCCAGCGGAATTACACTGTTGGCTAGGCCGGCCACCCGCAGCTGCAGGTTGGCCGCGATCACCTCAACAAATTGCGTCAAGCTCATTTGCTTGCGCATGACCGTGTCCTTAGCCTTGAGATACCGTAGCTGATCATAAGCGATCACCTGGATCCGTCTATCCTGCGTGCGTCGGTGCGCAAAAACCCGGCCGGCAAACATGTCAGCACCCGGGCTAAACGTTAAATATGATCCATTGGATGGAGCGAGATCGGGTAGGATCGTGAACTCCAGCTTGCTCGCTCCGTTTTTCCAACAACTGGTCAATGTGACATTACCAGCGATGTTTTCGATATCCTTTACCCCGCCGCTCTCTATAAGCAAGCTCATCCGATAAACACATCCAATCCCCAATTAACCTGATAGCGGTTCTTCTCTTCCTGACTTTCTTCTTTTTTATCTGGAAGATAAGTGTATTGGATCGGCTGATCTGTCCGTGATAGGTAATCACGGAGGGCAGAGTCATCGTAGTTGTAAGGGTCGTATGTGTACTGGATTGGTGAGTTGTTAGCAACGATATACGAGTCACCTACAATCTCGTTGGCCATTTTATCTCCTGGAGGGCCACAGATCACATGATCCAGGGCTGACCACTTATCCGCTGCGGTTTTCTCGTTGTAGCCGCTGCCTTGTACCTTTTTAGGCTTAAGCACAGGGATAATGCCTGGCCTCTGGATATATGGGATCCCGGTCTCTTTTGCCTTTGCTTCAACATATTCGACGAGTTTCAACCCAACTTCGTAACAGCCGTCCTGGACTTCTTTCTTTTCAAGTTTTTCAATATAGACTAAGACCGATACACCGTACTCTGTCCCGTTAGAGATGACCAGGCGTTGTTGAGTACCGTTTTTGATTTTATCCTCAAGATAGGCGATCACCTCAGCTGGAACTTTAAAGTTATCAATGCCTAAATCGTTGTTGGCTAAAAGCATAAAGTCAAAATTCCAACGTTTGAGGCTCGTGTCCTCCAGCTGCGGGACATTGCCTTGACCAATCACCGCGTACTCCTTGACCTTACGCTCCAGGCTGTCCGCGACGGTCTCTGGATTGATCGGCAGCTGCAGATCACCGATAAAAATTGAGTAGCTCATCAATATGCCCCCTCTGCCTCGTTGCTGATCATCGCTGTCAGCTCGTTGGCCAGCTGATCGGTGATGCCGTTGATATCTGCAGTCTGATTGACTTGACCGATCGTCACCTGCATCTGAGGCGCCAGGGTAGCGGTACTAAACTTCGCAACGTAGTCCCGGTTGGCAAGATCCATCAGATATTTAAGGTTATCCTCCTCAATCTGTACATCACCAGACACGGAGATCGGTTCATCGTTGGTAACGTTGACGTCCAAAGCTTTAGATGCCGCGAGATCCTTATTGAGCTGGTCATAGTTAAGATCTTCGGCAAGCGCATTTTTTGCACCATTAGCTTGAGATGTAAAGTAGCCTAAGAGCGCCGCTCCACCAGCCAGCAGTCCTATAAAAAGCCCCAAAGGACTAAATAGCAGAGTCGCGTTTAAACCCATGACTGCTTTTTGTGCAACGCCTGCCATTGCGGCAAAATAGGCCTCTTGAATCGCGGCTAAGCCAGTGGCAATCTTTAGCGCTACAAAAGCACTGGTCGCGAAAATAAGTACTGGAACTAAGACCTCAGCATTATCCACAACAAAGGCTAAAGCGTTCCCTACAAAGGTTGCCCCTGCTGCGAATAAATCAAAGAAAGGCTGAAACTTACCAGCGTCCAGCATTTCCTGCAGACGGCCGATGATGTTTAATACTGGCTGCATCGAGGTCGTCATGTTTTCACCAAAAGCGTCTTTTAAATTGGAAGAAAACATATTGAGCTGCACCATCAGGTTGCCTGTATTTTTATCGACGACGGACTGCGTCGCGCCGAACTTGGCCATCTGCTGATCAATGTAATCCAACCCGCCAGAGATGTCTCCGGTATCAAAATAATTACGCAGCGTCTCGCCAGAAAGGCGGATACCGAAGCGATTGCGCATCGACATGGTGTCACCCTCCAACGCCTCTTTTAACGCAAAGACCGCGCCCTCGGAGCCTTGTGTTGGATCCTTGGCATACAGCCGCTCTGTCATTTTAAAGAGCCGCGTCATGTCATCCAGATCGCGGGATACCGTGTTAAATGCGGTAAAGCCCTTGGCTAGATCAGTACGACCTAACGCGCTGCTCTTGGCATAATCGCCGATATACTGATAGATCCCGGCTCCCAGCTGATCATTGCCAACCAGTGCCTGGATCGTGTTGCTTTGCGCCTGCTGCGTTGCTGCGCCTTGGATCCCGGACCACATCAGATCAAAGGCTTTTTTGACGGCGTAACCGATGGACACAAAGCCCATCATCTTTTTACTGATCTTGTCCAGAGGGTTAATGACTTTGGACTCCATCTGTTGCGCATTATCGCCCACACCTTTGATCGCGTCTTTCATTTGCTCGGTGGCCTGATCAGCCCTTTGCGTATTTTTAACGATCTCCATCAGAGCTTTTGAGTATTTGTCATCCAGAATAAATGTTGCCGATAATGGGACTGCTGCCATCAGTCATGCCTCCTTTCTGCGATCTTTTTGTTTTCTTCCGCAGCCACAGAAAGGGAAGCGTAAATAAACGCTTTCTCCTCTTGCGGCATCGCCGCCAGCTGCCCAGGCGTAATCTTAAGATTTTGCAGGACGACGTGGGCGAGCGCCATCTCGCCGCCCTGCCTGATCAGTTTTTTGCTTCTTCGATTTTCGCATTCAGGTCATCATAAATTCCGGCAAGCTCAAAAACTGCATTCCGCAGCTGCGTGTACTCGCCGATCAGCAACATGCGCATTAGCAGCTCACGTTCTCCCAGCACGCCGTAGGCTTTCTGCAGCTCAGCATTTTTCAGATCCGGAAACACGACGGCAGCAGCGATCATGTCCGCTTGGTATCCAGAGTTATCAAAGTCCTGGGATCCGTCCTTTTTAGACTTTATATTTCGTTTCATCATTTCCTGAGCTTCATCAGTTAGAATGGGTCTAATCTCAAAGGGTACAGGCTCGCCATCCTCGCCCAGAAATCGGTCAGAGATAACAACCTCTTTGTTTCGTACCTGCTTGGGTTGTAAAAATGCAGCTAAGCTTTTACTTGTCATAGTGCCTCCTTAACGTGACAAAGCCGGCCTAATAAGAGACCGGCTTTTTAAATTTATCCAAAATATCGTAGTCGCCAAAGATCAGATCGCTGTCCTGCGGGGCTGTCTCACTGGCCGCTTCCTCAATCGCAAGCAGCGGGATCTTTTTGAGGATACAGTGATACAGTACAACCTCTAGCCGGCCAACCTCCGAGGCTGGATCGTCATGATAGCCCTGGATCGTGATTGATGGAAAGACACCGGTCTTTTTGTATTCTGCCAGTAGGTCGATAAAATCACTGGTCATGTGATAAAAAGACATGCTGCCAGATCCTTTAAGCCCAATCGCTCGACCTTGTTCCATCCGACTGCCAAGTAGCTGCTTTTCCCATGTCTTTACTTCTACGGTGGCCGAAAGCTTGGATAGTTCAAACAGCTTGCGATTTTGCCCATTGATCGTAATGTATCCCGCACCCTCGGTGCACATTGGGATGTTTTCAATGCGTGTTTTTACGTTTGCCATTACTGCACCTCCACATCAATATAGATCTTGTCTACGGTATCCGTTGGCTTGACTGCCAGCTGGATATGCACGGAGTCTTTATCCGTCAGGGCCTCGACCTGGATATCCTCTGCGGCGTCAAAGTCTTCGATCGCACCGCTGGCCTGCAGCCCGTTAAGATACTCTGCCAATGTGCCTTTAAGTAGATTGCGGCCGTCCTTGTTGTTTTGTACCTGCCCAATGTAATTGGTCTCATAGATGCTGATCACGTCGCTGTGGATCGCATCGATGACTCGGATCACTTTGTTTTTGCGGTAGTCCTTAGGTTTTTGATTGTATGTCAACAAGGTATTGATATCGTACTCAATGACAATACCTTTACGCCGCACGCTAAAGACCAGCTGACCATCCAGGATTGCCTGCTTAATCTGATCATCCGTCAGCCGCGGGCTGCAGTCTACCGCACCGTCTACTGCCGCAAAGGTCAGCGATTGCGTACTGCCAGCGGCTGCACTAGCACCAGCGACATAAGCACAGGCGTCCTGCGCGGTCACGACAGTGCCATCATCCAAGACAAAACCATTTTTTACGCTGATCACTGCCTCGTTATCCGACCGCATGTTTTCAAGCACCGCTTGCATCAAGTGGGACTCCGCGCGCTCAGCTTTTACAAAATCGACAATCTTATTTTTGATTGACTGATCGGTGCTCGTGCAGGTAATGATGTTGAAATCTTTGATCTTAGCTGCAGCTAAAAAAGAATCATAGTCATCAGCAGCAGCTGGAGTATCGGTAGCTCCCGACAAACGAACTGTCTTGTCCACCAGCGTGCCCGATCCCATAATCGTGATAAACTCATTGGCCACAAAATCTGCTGCAGTATTAACGACCTGGACATCCATCTCCTGCGTGTCCAGGTAGGTGCTGATCTGATATCCAGTCTCTAATGCCTTAACCTGGACGCTGATATCATTGCCCCGAGTGCCCTCGTAAAGAGCGGTTGCTGTAATCCCAGCAGCCAATTCACCGGTGGCTTTGGTACCGCCGCTAAGCCGGTACACAAGCGCGGTCTGAGCGTTTTTAAGGATCAGCTTAACTGGCAGCATGGCACTGTCATTAAGCTGATAGCCTAGCTTATACAATGGGCTCTGATCCTGTTGGATCTCTGTAAACCCCAGAGCGCCCCAGTTTAAGGCAAGTGGGATTGCAACGGCACCGAGATTATCCCTAGTCAATGCCGTCAGCTCAGCATTGATGTTAACGTAGACCCCCGGCCGGGTTTTATTCGTGTTCATCTTCTTTCACTCCTTCCTCGAGCGATAAATCTTGCATAGCCGGATCATCGAGATCCAGCGCCTGCCGGATATCCAGCATAAACTGGATGTGCAGGACTTTCTGTTCACGATCATAGCTGATCGTTTTATTTTTAATCCACAGCTGCTTATCGTTAAGAATCAGCTGCCTAAACGGTAGCCCAAAGGTGTCCTGAACCTGGTAGATATCATCCATAAAGTTAGGCTTGCGGTCATCAGGCAGGTAGTCGACCACAAAAGGGATGCCGCGTCTGTAAAAATCTTTTAGACTGGATACCTCGTCGATCTGCAGCGTGGTAATAAAAAAGCAAGGCAGTTTGATGTCTTGCAGTACGGGTCCATCATAAATTTTGACGTCATGATAAAGAGATTTTATCCAAGACGCGATTGCTTGTATCAGATCATAAACCATGTTTTGCTTTGACCCTCCTCAGCTCTGCATCATAAATCCAGGGCAGTGCTCTCTCCGCAGTTTTTACTGCTGATTCCAAAAAGAACTGGCCGGGGACCCATCCTATGTTAATCCGCTCCCCATCTACTACCTTTGTAATGTGATGTCCATTATTAACATAGATAGCATAATCCACATTGTTGGTCAGATACTTTTGCACCTGATCCTTACGGACATAAGTACGGCTTAAATGCCATCCACGCCGCAGAGTGCCGCCCTGGCGAGTTACTGAGGTTGTAAAATGGACGTGTTCCCCTTTAGAGGTAGTAAAATCAACCTCTTTGTCATAACTACCTACTGGCGTATTTTGCACGGCGGATCGCTGCATAACATCCATAGCCTTGTTGACTACCTTTATCTGAGACTCTTTCAGATCTACGTCCAGCTTTTTGAGCGTTGCGAGAAACTCTGCAAAAATGTTATCGCTCATACATCCGCCACCTCCTGGCAGGTCACCTCCAAGTGGCTTCCGTATCGGATCGCTTTGCCCGCAGTCAATACATAAGTCAGCCCCTGCTTGGTCACGATCAGCCGATCACCCTGCTTAATCTCAACCTCTGGCCGCAAAAAAACTTGGAAAACATTGACCACTTGATATCGACCAACTCCATCCGGCACAGACATTGTCTTAACTGATAAGTGACAGCACACTCTAGTTTTGACATTGATGTATTGCTCATTGCGATCCAAAGCTCCAGCTGCAGATGGCTGGACCCGCTGAATGGTGCAGCTATCCTCTCGCCGGCTATCCAGCAGATCTGCCATTGATGCGGCTACCACGGAAACAGCCTCCGATACTGATTAAGCTCATTGCTGTAGCTATTGATAATCGACTGCAGCGTGACGGTCTCCGATCCGCTCTCGTATTGTATCGTTGTATCACCCTCGCTGATCGACTTGATCCGTTGATTAAGTCCATCTGCGGCCTTGCTGGCATTGTGCAGCTGCAGCGCTGCCTCTATCCAGACCTCTTCCAGCTCATCTGGCACAAGCGCCTGGATTGGGATCCGACAATAATTGAGGATGGAGGATCGGATCCGCGTAACCGCTGAGGTCAGATCCTCCTGCATTAACTCTGGATTGCGCAAGACAAGCTGATCCACGATATCTAAGACTTGTTTTTCCGCCTCAATCCGCAGCTTCGGCATTCTTCTTTTCCTTGCTTTTCAGCTTACCGATTTCTGTTTTCAGCCCGTGGCTCGTCTTCTCTGCTTCCTGCAATTTCTCCTGCAAGTTGGTTACTTCCTCACTTCGATCTGGCTTGATCTGCGCTTTTAAAGCGTTGATTTCTGCCTCGTGATCAGCTTCGATCTGCGCTTTCAGCGCATTGATCTCAGCCAAATGCTCGGCATAGCTAATCGTCTTGCCGCCAGTTGCCGGCTCTACGATACGCCCTTTATCGTCGATGACATCGTAGCCGTCATTGAGATAAGTTGTTTTGTCGCGATCGTCAATCAACAGTTCACGATTGCGTCTTTTAATCCGTAACATAGCAATACCCCCTTACGCTGCGTCTGGCTCTTGGACAAAGGCAATGGCACCCATCTTGTAGTCCAGCGCAAACATGTCCTCAAAGGACTCCTCAAAATAAAGCTGCTTGCCCTTAGTCTTTGCGGACGGCTCATCCAGCGCCGCAAAGGTGTAGTTGACACACGGCAGCACGGCCGTTGGATGGATCAGCAGCATGTGCAGCTGACGCGCCGATGCACCGACCTTCCAACCTTTGGTGAAATCATAAACCGTCTTCATGAGTTCCGACGGTACTGCCGGCTCAATCATGACCTCGTCAATGCGGCTGACATTACGATTGACTGATTTTTCTCCGCCTTCGACGCTGATAATTCGCTGGATATCCTTGGCCTGTTTTAACAGCGTCTTGACGTGCGGAGTAACGTACAGAATGCGTCCCTGCTGCGGTACGCGGGCCTCGTCCATCGCCTCCATCAACTTGTCAAACTCCGTTAAAATGTTATCAACCGTCAGATCCACTTTGACGACCTTGTCAGCATTGCTGACGATGTAATCAGAGTACAGCGCGGAGATCGTGTAGGCGTCCATCTCTGGGAATTTCTGTTCTTGGTTGTACACCTTAGTGGCGTTTTGAATGGCCATGACACCACCGGTCTGCTGGACGTCCATCGGATGGATCAGCGTCTCCCAAGTACGATGATTGCGCAGCTGCTTTGTGATCCACTCGTTGTCATGGTTGCGAGTAAATCCGCCGATCGTGTCGCGATCACCGTCGACTCGGCCGCTTGTCGTGATGTGCGGAATCTTGATAGTATCCGCATCAACTACCTTGTAGATATCTTTGTTCGGGCTGTTCCAGAGTGCTCCGAAATGAAGCACATACGGGAATGCTTGAAGTAATGCTTTAGAATACAGTTCTGCATAGTTTACTACTGCCATAATTTTGAATACCTCCTACTGTTTTGGCATGTCTTTTAATGTGGTAAAACCAAAGTTAAACTCGGATCCTTTAGGAGCTCCACCCGCAGGCGGCGTAAAACCTCCGGCAGCTGGATCTGCACCTGCCGGTGCCTCAACGTCAAACAAGTACGCGTCAGACTTTTTCAGCGCTTCCAACTGATCGTCCAACCCGAGCACCTTGTCACCGTCCAGCTTGATCTTGGACTCATCCAGCAGGGCTCTTGCAGCTTTTGGATTTTTAGCTTTTGCCCGCATAAGCGCAATCTCAACAGCGCTGTCCGTGCGGATCTTAGCGGTATCCTGGGTATACTTGGTTTCCCAGTTAGCAGCTGCGGTCCTGAGTGTCTCGACATCGACACCATCCCACTTTTTAATCTCTCCCTGCAGGTTTTTGATCGTCGTATTGGCGGTGGCCAACTCTGTTTCTTTAGCTTTAAATTTGTCGGATGACACATAGCTGCCATCACCGATATTGCCGATTTTGATCTGCTTTTCCTTGTTTTCGGCTTTGCCATTGTGTTCCTGGATTGCGCTGGCCAGTTGGTCAAAGGTCAGTGCACTGTCGCCAAATAATGCTTTCAAAAAATCCATATACCCTCCTTGCGAGCGATTTAATTTATATATCCGCAGCCACTCTGCGGTTGTCGCTTGGCGTGCATTTATATCCCGACACGCTGGGGATAGCAAGCCGTTTAGTGCCATGCTTAGGGCATAATAAAAGGCCGCATTTTCTGCGACCTAATATTAATATTTTGTATGTAGTCCTGGTTTTGCTTCGTTTGCAATTTTCTCGTCAAGAACGGCTTTGCACCAGCTTGGTGCTCCCTCAACAAGTTCGTTAATGTAGCGCCCGTCATTTTCCTTAAGCCAATGCCTTAACTCTGAGAATTTGCAAAATTCAAACAAAGGATGATCTTCATTGAATTCCATTTCAAATAATTCCTCATCTGTGTAATCTTCAATTTTCTTCTTCATTAAATCACTCCTGTTAGAATTTTCAAAACTTCCTTTGTGAATTCAAAACCATGACCAGAAAGCTCCAGCCCTACACACTCTGCTAGCATTTCACTTGGACTGTCTTTACTATAATCTGAAATCAAAGAGTAAAGAGTTTTCCATTTATCAGTATCAGAATAACACTGCATACTAGCAAGTTCAAGTACATTGGTGGCTGCTTGACTACTATTCCACAACCATTCCATTACTTTTGTATCTGTTGTCATGCTCCTGATATATTCACCTTCCAGAACATGCCCTATTTCATGATAAACAATCGACTCTACTGTAGTTGATGGATGGTAAAACGCTTTTTTTACCTGGTAATTTAGAGTCCTCTGCAACCTCCTGGGATCCGCAAACAAATTTGGATTCAAGCTAAACGTATAGCTAGAAAGATCAGCCGAAGGCGAAGCTGCCATAAATCCATTGGTAGACTGTTTTATTTCAGTAATTTTTCCGTTGAGTTGAGGATAGCTTTGAAAAATTGAATCTAAGGCATTAACAACCTTTTCTGTGGAATTAAAATCTAATCCTGAGAAATCTACATTATTAATTCCGAGATTATTCTTTGCGTAATTTTCTAAGTCAACAGTAGATTTAAAGTTCTGTGTTGATTTCTTTGAATTTTGCAAATTTCCTGTTACGCCCTTTACTTTGCTGTGCAATCCACCGTATTTTTCTTTCCAATCCTTGTACTTCATGCTAGCAGGCACCTTCTCAATCTTGCCCGTCGTTTTGCTTCTGGCCGCCCGTGTCCCCGTCTCCTCCAAGCCCTCGGTCACCGGCGCAGTCGTCGTGCGACACCATGGATGGAAGGGTGGGCAGTTCTCGCCTTTTTGCGCTTTATCGACATCAAACTGCTTGCCATCCATCTCCTGGCAGATCTTGCTGGTCTTGCTGTCAAGCGTGGCCACGATCTCATACTGTTTTACTCCATCGGCTTTATAAGCCCTCATCTGGGCATCGGTATGGACAGCTGCACTCTCAGTGTAAAGCAGCCGATATGCCTCGTACCTTCCAACATTAAACTCTTTGGCAAACTCCTTTGACAGCTCATAAGGATTACGCCCCGTAGCCATAGCATCTGTTAAAGTCTGCCTTACCCGGTAGTTAAGATTCTGCTGGTTGCGCCAGATCGACTGGCTAAAGGTAGCGCCGGCAACCGGTTGGCTGATGATCTCGCGGATTAGGTTCTCGTCGAGCCCGACGAAGTCCTCGTGAAATCCTCGATACTGATCGATGTCAAACAGAGTCTTGTAAAAACTGTCCTCGCAGACCTTGCCAGCGGTATCCTGGATCATTTTCTCGGTCTTGCCTGTGAGGTTTTCCATGATTGCTTTCAGATTCGTTTCCAGAGCCTGATAGCGCGTGATTCTGGACTTGGTGGATAAATTCTCCAGCTCAAGATTAAACGTTCCTATCGAGCTCTTAGCGAGCCGTTCAAAGGTTTTAAGATCACCTTTAAACTCCTTTAACTCTTCAAAGTTCAGTAACTTCTGCGCTTCCGCGTAGCTGATCTTGTTATCCTTGGCATAGCGTGCCCAGAAGTCCCGGATCACGACCTGCGTGTCCTTAAGCGCGTCGTCAAAAAAGTGTGTCAGATCCTCTTGCTGCGCCTCGACGGTGCGCTCCGCGGTTTTAAAGCGATCCTCCGATCGTTTCTTCCAATAATCAGCGCTGCTGTTACTCATCTACCGGATCCTCCAGATCACCGTCGAATTGCGGCAGCTTCATCATTTCTTCCCGGCGTTGTTTTTCTTCCTTTTCTATCCGTTCGCGCTCACCCTGCCAGTTGTCCACCAGCGGATGCTCCTTGGTTTTGGTCTCGTCCGACATGATGGAACTTGGAGTCTGTGTGATCATTTGCACGATTTCCAGATAGTTTTTAGGCTTGTTGCGTGTCCAAGTCTGATCGATCTTTGCTGGTGCGCCTAATCCCGTATGCTTGGTGATCACTCTGATCAGCTCGTCAATCTGGGGTCTAAACTCGGTCTCCATCATGCCGGCTTTGAGCTCAAGCAGCTGATAGAGATAATCCAGGTAAGCACCGGACGCGTTGCCGATCTTATCCGGATTGGGATCCACCGCCATGGCCGCGATGTAAAGCTGTACTTTGAGCAGCTCAATAAACTTACTGCGGGCTTCGTGTGGGATGTCACCGTGAACGACATCCAGGCCGCCATTTTCGTCAACACCGAGCCACTTGGATGCTTTGAGCATCTGCAGAGGATCCAGCGGTACCTGCTTAGGATTGCCCTCGTTATCAAAAACAGTTTGCTCGCGTGCTCCCTGATAGTTCTTAATGACATAAATGATCTCCTGAATATCATCTATGTCATTGGCAAAGCCAGAAAACACTTTGTCATAGACATCGATCAGATCCTGATACATTTCTAGGTCACTGGTAGCGTCGGCGTTGTTGCGGAATTCAATGAATGGTATCTGACCAAACCGATTAGGCAATACCTTGGGACCAGTAAAGCCTGATTGCTCCGGGTGCTGCTCTGGCTTGACGTCTTTGAGCAGCTCTGACGTTTTGCGTAAAAAATAGCTGCACTCTTTGTCATCCCAGATTTCATATCGCTCATAAGTTTCGCCTGCATCATCGGTCATCGCATAAGTCCGGATCAGATATTTCAGCGGCAGCTTAATGTTGTTGACATCGTAAACAGGCAGGATCTGCTCTGGACTAACCCAGTGATACTGCAGTTTTTGCTGCTCATCGACATAGTAATGCAGCCATGCCCGCCCCCAGTTGGAGGCATCCAGACCTAGCTTTTTTAATACACGACCAAAGTTGCTGCCCAGAGTTTGTGCAAGCTGATCATTAGCTTGTGGGCTGCCAATATCCAGCTGTGGCGGATATGTAAACAGATAACCGATCTTTTGATCAACAAAGACTTTGTGATAGCCGGTCGGGATCCTGTTATCAGCAGACTTAAGAGGGTTTTTACCAAGATCACATAAAAAGCGATTGATCTCGTCAATCGCAGCCGCACCTGTCTGTTTAATTTTTGATCGGTTGTGGTAATACTCCTCGCCACTCTTTGCGGCGGCTAGCTGCTGATCGCGATCTCTAAACGCCGCGTTAAGCAGTTTTTGCGCCTTTTGTAAATCCATGTTACCAGCCTCCTATCCGTGTGCCTCGTTTGATCATCTGATCCTCCAGGCTGTACCTGGTGGCGTCAATGCTGTGGTTGTCTTTATCTGGGTAGCTGCCTTTAAAGTTACCGTTTTTATCTCGCTCCAACTCGCAACTGCTAAACTCCCGGGCTGTGTTTGGGCAATAGCGAGGGTCAATGATGATCTCGTTGAGATCCTGTAGCCACTTAATCCCGTGGTCAACGGATCCGGGACCTTTTTTAGCGCCGATGATCCGCAGACCGAGCTCCCTAAACTCGTTGATTGTCCGTGGATCCTCACTGTCCGCGACAACCAACTGATTAAGCGGATTGAGCAGCTTGATCTGCTGGACTGCCTTCGCATTGGATAATCCCACTTGATAAAGCTCGCCAAAAATAAAAAGACGTCTGCGCGTCTTGTCGAAGTGATTTTTAACATAGGCAAGCGGATCAGCGGCAAAACCGAAGTCTAACCCATGATGAATTTTGTCAAAAATTGTCATCTCATCAGGCGTGATCTCTCTTATTGTAACGTTGTCAAACACCTGACCACCAGTGCCAGTTGCCTCGCCGAGGTATTCATGCCGGTAAGCCATCGGCTTGTTGCGTTTAAGCTCCTCAGCCTCGATGTAAAATTGAGGACCGAGCCACCCACGCGGAACCGATCGGTAGTCGCTGTGATGGACGATTGTGTCCGCCCTAGGCAGTAGTACGTCCTGGTTAACCCAGCTGTTGATACTCTTAGGCGGGTTCCAGCTGTAGAAGACCCAGTAACGATCACCGCCGCGCATTAGGGACTGATTGATCGTGCGCTCCTCCTCGTCTCCGTCAAACTCATCGCGCTCCTCGTACCATGTGTATGCAAAATAGCCATGCTGCAGCTTGACGGATTTAATCTTTTTTGGCTCATCTGCGCCCCTAAACACGATACGCTGACCAGTAGGCAGATAGGTTAATCCCAGAGGGGAGTATTTAGGTTTCCAGAGATGCTCAACACCGAGCTTTTCAATCGCCCACAGCAGCTGCTCAAAGACTGACTCCTCTAAGTAGCGTCCGACCTTGCGCAGCACCATCGCGTTGGCGTCTGGATTGGACATCATGCCCAAGACAATCATGATGCTGATAAACGATGACTTGGTGGATCCACGTCCGCCGGCAAGCTTGTAGTGAGTATGCTTGTGCTCTATGATGTCCCAATACAGATCGTAAAAAGATGGGGCAATCAGCTCCGTCAGTTTAATCCGAGTTGTTGGTAGGCTTTGGGATGTCATTGATAATTTCCACCTTGGACGCACCCTCGATATTGATGTCTTGTTTATCTTTCCAACGATCAGGTTTGCGATTTTTAAGCCAGAAGATCTGTGCAGTGACATCCGGCAACACCTGCTTGGTTGTTGTTTTGGTCTTTGTGCCATCAGGACTAACCTCAGTGCACACCTCATCATACTCATATCCAATCGCCCGCTTATACAGCGCACTCTCGACTCGAGCATCTGCGACCTCTTTATTGACGGTAAGCGTCTGCATCAACTCCTCGTGCTCTTTTTTATACCCACTGAACGTGCTCTCGGACACGCCGAGCTTTTTAGCAATGTCACGCTCGATCGCGCCATCACGTGCCCACTGAGCGATCATATCCAGCTTAGGCTTTACATGTGTCTCATATTTACCGCGCATCCTATCACCTCCTGATATAATCGACACTTTTCGACAATTCCGTTCATTTTATGCAACATTTGTATGTTATTTTAATTTATATGCTTTATATGGCTTAAATCCGGTGTTATTAGTTATACTCTCAAATTAAAATAACTTTGAGAGGAGGAAAATAATGGAAAGATTATATCCTAAATGCTGCTTAAGCTGTTCTCACAGGCTGGAAGTTTATATCGCCCTGCTGAACACTCTTGAGCAGTTTTTTGATCTTACACCGGACGAGGATGATCGAGTTGACGCTCTTGTCATCCATGGCATCGCTGTGGAGCTGCTCAAGGAGTGCGGCATCGTCAACCAAGGCTACAACCTGTTGGCCAGTGCTCTGACTTATGCGGTGTTAGATCAGACACTGTTGCAAAATCTCAAGGGCCGTCTCTACCCAAAAGTAGCTACTGCTCATCACACTACAGCCACGCGCGTCGAGCGCAATATCCGCACATCAATCGAGGGAGCTTGGACCCGAGGTGATACCAGTGTGTTATCAAAGTATTTTGGCAACACTATCCTGTCTGCCAAAGGCAAGCCCACCAATCTACAGTTTTTGCTTGTGATGAGTGATATCGTACATAAACGATGCATCATCCCACGCCATCCCGTCAAATAGGCCTCGTGCCTATTTTTTATTTAGTCCCGCAAGGCGATACGCGGGGCTGTGAGTTTGCAGGCTGTGTGTCAAGGGGAAAAGGGAGATAGAAACAAGAGGTTTTTTATATGCCTGCCGCATCCAGCCAGAAGGAGAAAGAACCAGCTGGAAACCAAAGAAAAAGCACCCCGCTAAGAGTGCTTGATATGTTTGACCGTCGCTGGGCCACTTGCTTACGCAGAGGTGTGGGCGGTACTAATACCCACTGGCATCTTACACGCGTATAGTACCATAAAAGTCAACCGCACGCGTGCGGACTTTTACAAATTGAGTCAATTCTGTCCCGCAATCCTGACTTGGACAGATTGACCATGGGCGCCGCAGCCTGATAGCTGTACCCCTCCTCATAAACCAGTTGGACAATCTGCCGATCCTCCATGCTTAAACTGTCAAGCCAGTCATCCAGTCCTAAAGCAGACCTTGCAGCTCTTAACTGCTCCAGCTGCGCCTCGATGGCTGCCTTTTGCACGCAGAGTTGCTGACCTGGTGGATGCTTGTTATCTAAGCCTCTGATGTGCATCTCTCTGGCAGCCTGCTCTGGCCAGTCCTCATGCAGCCAAAGATAGGTGCTAAGATCAAGCAGCCATACTCGTAACTTGCTAATCTCACGGGAGTATGACCCGTACACTCGCAGCTTATCCTTTGTCCTTTTGATCCTCTCGTCCACTGCCATCCCCCCTGTCTCGTCTACTCTGTGCCTTGTGGCTCCTGCAGGAGCTGCTGATCATCCTCATCCGCTGGCTGCATCATAAACGCCAGCAGCTTGTCAGGATTGGAGCAGATACCCAGCAGCTCACAATAATCACAGTAGTTATCCGCGCCTAAGACGCAAGGATCTGATCGGCTAAACTGCTCGCACAAGACCGCGGCATATTTTTCAAGATTCTTCATCCGACAAAACAAACCCCCATTCTTTTAATCTTTTGATCAATTTTTTCTTTTCTTTCTGCAGCTCTTTGTTATCCGGATCCATGCGCAGGGCAGCATCGAGATCGCGTATCTCAGCTAGGATCTCAGGAGGGGTCATCACCTGTCACCTCCAACCCTATCCAGCACAAGCACCGCGATAACAAACGCGACGGCGAGCAGCGCGGGGATCATTGATAGCCTCCCAGCGCGCTCTGCTTGCCATGGATCCAGCTCTTGACGTCGCGCGTCTTACCGCCTGCCATCTTGATCAACCGGGTACGCTCTTGACTGCTTAATCCGTCCCATCCAGCCTTGGTCAGCTGGATCTTGTAGTTTTCGCGGCAGTTTTTTACCTCCAAGACAAAATATGTCTCGCTCATTAGCTAATCCTCCAATCTCTCTACTCGTGCCTTGACCGCGTCAATCAAGGCCTGTTGGTTTGCATCTTTTGTCTGCAGCCGCCGCAGGATGTCCTCGTCAACAGTACCCTTGCAGACGATGTGGTAGATCCGCACGGACTGCCGCTGGCCCTGCCGATGCAGCCGGGCGTTGGCCTGCTGGTAGATCTCCAGATCCCACGTCAGCCCAAACCAGACGACGATATGCCCGCCGTCCTGCAGGTTGAGTCCGTGCCCCATGCTCGCCGGATGGGCAAGCAGCAGCTGGATCTTGCCGGCATTCCAATCCGCGATATCGTCAGCGTCTTTTATGCTGCGCGGCTCATAAGCCGCAAAGCGATCCATCAACCTCTGGAAATCATGCTTGAAGTTATAAAAGACCATAACCGGCTGACCATTAGCCTCCTCGATCAGCTGCTCCAGTTCATCCAGCTTGGCGTCGTGGATCGGCTGCCAGCTGTGATCCTCCAGGTAAACAGCACCGCTGCTAAACTGTGTCAGCTTGCCCGCCAGGACGCCCGCATTGGCCGCTAAAAGCGGATTATCGCTGTCCTGGAACTCCAGGAACTTCTCACGCTCAAATCGCCTGTATGCGGCCATTACGGCCGGCTGAAGCTGAATCTCTCGTGTCAGATCAATCCGATCAGGCAGCTGCAGCCAGTCAGCAGCCGTCATACTCATGCACACGTCGCTGATCTTGTCATAGATCTGTTGCTCGGCTCCGTCGATCGGGATGTAGTCGTAAACCACATAACCATTACGCCGACCTGGGATAAAGTATCGCTGCTGATAAGCCCTCATCGTCTTACCCAAGCGTTCGCCTCGGTCGATCAAGTAAAGCTCTGGCCACAGGTCCATCAAGTTCCGCGGCGCTGGTGTCCCGGTTAAGCCGATGAACCGGCTGAACAATGGTGATAGCTTTTTAAGGGCTTTGAATCTTTGGCTTTTGGGATTTTTGAAGCTGCTCAGCTCATCCACGACCACCATATCAAACGGCCAATGAGCACCGCATTGCCGGATCAGCCAGACAACGTTATCGCGATTGATGATGTAAATGTCAGCCGGAGTGCTGAGTGCCTGTAATCGTCGTTTTGCGGATCCAAGCACTTTGCTTATACGCAGGTGCTGCAAATGATCCCACTTACTGGACTCCCGGCTCCAGGTATCCTCGGCTACTCGCAGTGGCGCAATGACCAGGATCCGACCTCTCGCAATCTCAAAGTAGTCGTAAATCAACTGATCAATCACCGTTAGCGTGACTACCGTTTTGCCGAGGTCAGAGCCCCATATCAAGAAATAAACCGCAGCGCGGATGATCCAGCGCGTACTGCTCGGCTATTGCTTGGTATGGGTGTGCTTTATATCGCATTTTGATCACCTTCTCTCTTCGTTCCGAATATTTCTGCGATTCGCCTTTCCGATTCACGCTGGCTTTGAATTTCAGCATGTACTAGGTGATCGACAAACTCATCAACTTCTTCCTTTGTCCTCAAACGAAGAACTGTAAATCCTTCCCTTTCCAGCTGATGCTTTCTCCACTGCTGAATTTCACGAAGATCCTTTCCTGGAGCCTTCATCTCAACGAAGAAGATTTTCCCGCAAAACAGAATAATCCGATCTGGCACCCCAACCGTACCTTGTGACGTGAATTTCCAAGCCAGTCCTCCAAGGTTGGTCACTTTATCGACAAGTCGTTTTTCCAGCTCAGCCTCTAGCGTTTTGTAACTTTTTGAATTTCTTAAGCTCATATTCTAAATCCTCGATTCTTGTTTCTCTTTGCTTGAGAAGCAATTCAATGACGGCCAACCCTTCATACAGAAATCGTAAATCCAATTCAACTAAGGCGGATTCAGGATCCATCAGTTTAGAGTTGTTTTGATATGTCAGCCGATCCAAAGCTTCACGCTGCAGTTCAATTACATTTTCTAAAGCGGCGTGTTCTTTCATTATTTCTGGTTTCATGTTTTCTCCTTTTTCAGTGTTTGTAGGCTGTAGGTCATTCCTCCCGCGCGTATGTACATATATGCGTTTAGGCGTGCTAGGCGTATTCGCTTACCCCTACTACTCCTAATATATCTATTACATTAAGGGTAAGTCCTACAGTCCTACAAACTATCGTTTAAGCCTTTTGACGATGGATTTTAGTGTGTAGACTGTGTTTTTTTTACATGTCCTACCATCCTACAACATCCTACATTGCTGTCTTAACAAGTCCTACACAGAGCCACGCCAGGAACTACATTTACGTTTCATCTTTTTTAATTCTTACGAATCCAACGCTAGGATTTCCCCCTGGTCGTCTGACCCGTTTTCGATACTCCCACCCCTCTATTTTCCGCATTGCATCCGCAATTTGTTTACTCATTCTCATGTCTAACTTCACCTTTGATAACCCAAAACACTCTCGGCCTACTTCGATGATAGACACTCGATCGCGCTGCAGAGTTCTCTCCTTATCTTTATATAAGCCGTAAGAATCATTGAAAAACTCCACTCTTGATTCATCTGTCCATGTTTTACTGCTGTACCAATCTGCAGGAAGCAACGTATCTAAATATTCTTTGATAGTCTCGGTGTAGCTGTCCAACTCCGCGCTTTCGCGCTGCTTTTCGGCAGCTAGCATCGCAAATTCTCCCTGCGCGAACCAGGAATCCCCGCGTAAGAAATAGAATTTCGCTTCTGCCCAGATCTGATCAATTTCTTGATCCAGGTCTTTGAATACGTCTTTTGAGCGCTTCTGAATCCCGATCTTCACCGGCCAGAATCGGCGGCCACCCGTCGCGTCACGAATGAAGTTTTCATTGTTCGTGGATCCGATCAGGATGGATTGCCGCAAGTAGTCTTTATCATTACGACGGTACGCCTTCCGGAAGGAATCAGAACTGGATGAAATGAATGCTTTGACTGCTTCCACTTCCGCCTTTGCCATACCCGCCAGCTCAGCAAGCTCAACAATCCACTTCCCTTGAATGGCACTCATGGAGTCCTTATCACCGAACCGGTTAACAGAATCGGTGTACCATTCTTCCCGGCGCGCTAACTTACGGATAAACGTTGATTTTCCAAGCCCCTGCAGACCAATTAAGACGAGCGCATTGTCCATCTTACAGCCAGGGCGGTATATTCTCGCCACTGCACCGACCAGAGTGTTCTTCATTGCTTCCCTTGTATAAGCGCTGTCTTCCGCTCCTAAGTAGTCCACCAAGAGCGTTTCTATACGAGCCACACCGTCCCATTCCAACGGTTCAAGGTACTCCAGAACGCTGCTGAAACGGCGCTCATTCATGACGATAGATAAGGCATCCTCTGCCTTTGATTTTACGTCAATGTCGTATTTCTTTTCCAAGTAACTCCGCAAACCGGCATCATCGTTGTCTTCCCATCGTCTTGTTCCTGTCTGTTCATCCCAAGGCAAGGGTCCATCAATTTCATAACGATATGCAAAAGTGTTGTAGCCTTTGATATGCTTCAATTCTTTATCATTCCGCAGAATAAGTTCAATGTTTCCGCGAGTAGGTTTTTTCCGTTGCTTCCCATCAAGCTCGAAGCCGTTCATCCACGCGGCATCATCTTCATCATCGAAATCGGATATACTTTCTTTCATGTAAAGCAACTTAACCTCTGGATCAGCAGCTGCCATATCCATCATGGCAAGATAAGACGGCAACTTATTGACTGGCGTGTCCACTTTGGCATCATCATCGAGATCGCCAAACTTGTGGATCCGCACCAAGTCAAATGCGTTGCACAGCTTGCCGGATGCTGGATCCGTGCCATGATTGGAGTAAGCAAACTTATCGTCATACAGCACCAGACCCGCAGCCGTTGAACCGCCGGCATAGGTGTACCGGCCGGGTAGATTACATGGCAAGTAGACATCATTTAAAAATGTCTCAATGGCTGCATCTATGCTGTACGTGCGGCAGAAGGCACCAATCAGTCCCTCTTTGGTTAGCGGATCACCTTGGCGCTTGGCCTGCTTGTGGACGATCTCCGTGACTCTGGAGGACTGCGGCCAGAAGCTCACGTCGTGCCAGTCTGGATAATTAGCTAAGACGACATCAGGATCCAAGAAAGGACCATCCTGCTGGTTAAAGATAAACTCTCCATCCTTGCTGGTGCTTGGCCAGTACATCAGCCGGCTGGCCTGATAGGTCGTATCATCAAACTGATCGATGCCAAGCTCCTTGGCCACCCAACGAGCGATCGCCTCGTACTCCTCGGCACTGACCTCTCGGGCCAGTGGGATGATCAGGCGGACTCGCTGTGCCTCTGGCTTATGCTTATGCGTCGAGTAGATGCAGCAGGCATAGTCATTAAGCAGCGTCAAGTCATCCCAAAAGCTCGGCAGCGCGTTATCCACGTCAAGGGTAAGGACAGTCCGGCAAAGCACTGTATCGCTCTTACGCTGCCCCTGTGCGAGCCATCCGCCAACAAACCCGCCGACGTCTTTGATCTCATCCTGGTTAGGCTTTTTGAGCTTGGCATACTCGGCCATCGTCTCCCGGGTACGGTAAGTCTCTGACAGCTTTTTACAGAGGTCATTCCAGCTGATCTCGATATTTTTCCACTTTTTTGCTTTTCGGCTTGCGCCGGTTGCAATCTTCAGCTGCATAGATCATACCTCCCAGCTCAGCTGCTACGCTTCATCCGTTGCAGTGATTGCTCCGCACACACGCAGTGCTATAATTTCTTGTCTAACGCTTTCAGCTGATTCAGGATTTCTGAATTCGAGTTTTTGCAACCATGGTTCATAGTCTAAAACTTCATCACTGCCCATTTTTCCGGTAATCGTGCCGTAAATACCATTTGTCTGCAAATAAAGGTAAAAGCAAAAACGTCTTGAAGGGAACTTTTTACGATATCCATCTTCGGTTGCCTCATACCCCGCTTGTGTCAATTTATTAATATCTATGTTGTTGATTTTTAACATTTTTTTTGACCTCCTTAGTCTTTCAAATAATAGTCTGATGTATAGCCAGCGGCTGTCAGGTAGAGATCAGGCGCCCAGGCAAGCTGCGATCCCATCAGTTTACGGATCGCTGCCAGGTGCAGATCAGCGTCTTGCTTGGGTACTTCGACAATCAGCTCATCGTGGATGTGAAAGCAAATCTCGTACCCGGCAGCTGCCACTTTGAGCATGGCCTCTGCCAAACAGTCCCTCGCGATCGCCTGGACAATGTTTTCCACGAGTTTGCCGCCGTATGTATCTTTAACTCCCCAGACGCGCTTACCCTGCTCCATGCCTTGATATTGGATCTTACCCTCATCAGTCAGACGCGGCTGCAGGTAAGCAAGCTGACGCCCGGAAGGTAATGTGATAAACAGGTAGCCTTTATCACACTTAAAGTGGACACCGTGATGCAGATTAAACTCAGAACGATTTTTCAAACAGACCCGTACTCTGTCATCCACGTCATGCCAAAGCCGCACAATATGAGGATTGGCTTTGCGCCAGGCTTTGACCAGCTTAGGCAAATCCTCCTCAGGTACACCCATCTTGAGAGCGCCCATTGCGATCAGCGCACCAGTACCACCTTGATAGCCAAGCGCTAAAGTAGATACCTTGCCACGCTGCCGTAATGGCTTGTCAATCTGATTAATCGGGATGCCAAACATCTTAGAGGCAGTCTGCTTATAGATGTCACCATCATGCTTAAATACCTCGCAGACCCAGTCCTCCCCCGCCAACCAAGCGATCACCCTCGCCTCAATTGCGCTGTAATCCGCGATCGCAAAGGTATAACCCTCTTTAGCGGTAAAAGCCGTCCGAACAAGCTGAGAAAAGATGTCAGACATGGAAGGGTAAAGCATCTCCAGCGTCTCGAAGTCTTTACGCTTAACCAGCGTTCGGACTGCATCGATCTCCGGCAAGTAGTTTTTAGTCAGATTTTGCACTTGAACCAACCTGCCGGCCCATCTGCCTGTACGGTTAGCGCCGTAATACTGCAGCGTGCCATGGATTCGTCCATCAGCAGCTGTGGCGTCTTTTAACATTTGATACTTTTTGACGGATGCCTTCCCAGTCTCCAGCCGGTTATTGATTACGGTACGCACAGGATCCGGGATCTCCGTATCAAGCAATGTCTCCAGAGTCTCCTTGCGTATGTCAGGGATATCGACCCCCTGCGATTGGATCCAGGACAGCAGCTGATCCCGGCTGTTGGCATTGGCAAGCCCGGTGATCTCTGCTGATTGATCTAGCAGATCAGAGGCATGGGCATCGTTATACTCCAGCACCGCATCAACCAGATCCATGTCGATCCGGATGCCGCGATCGTTGATCCGCTGATCCTCTCTATAAATAAGCAGTTCGTTTGGCAATGGTGGGAACTGCTCCAGGTATTTGCCGATCGCACGCTCCGTCTCTACGTCTTGCTTGCAATACTTACAAAACAGATCCCACTTATCCATATCATGGTAAGGGTAGTTGCGGGTGCGCTCTCCATTTGCCTTAGTCGGCTTGCACGGCTTACTAAAATAGTTGATCAGCAGCGTTCCGGATTTATCCTTTTGTTGCTCCAATTTAAGTAATGCAGCGACATCGCCCAGGCGGCCAGGCAGACCCAGCTGGGCGGCATGAGCCATCGTACACCACCACTGCCTAACATCCAGCTGCGTGCCCAGGTATTTGCCTATACAGACCCGTTCAAACTGAGCGTTATAAGCCTTTTTGAGCACCGTCTTATCCGTTAGTGCCTGCACGACATCCGCCGGCAGCGCCTCACCACAAGCCAGATCGATCAACTCCACCGGCTCATCGTCAAAGGCGTAAGCAAACAATAATATTTGAAAATCAGGGGCGTCTACATATCTGTAAACGCCCAGTTTGATGTCAGTGCTGCTGTAGGTCTCAATGTCGATGGACAGCTGACGCATGATGATCACCTCTAGTCAAAGAGGTCGTCATCGTCGTCTACTTCGATATCTGCGAATGCTTCATCAGCGGTGATTCGTGTAGCCAGCGCTTCCCCATCTCGCCGGAACATGAATCCATTCAATCCACAGGCGATGCCTTTGTTACCTGCAGCATTAAATGGATAGAAAGTCACCGAAGCGTTGCCATAACAGCCACTATACACTTCGGACTGTGTGGATATCGGGCGTTTCTCACCATCAACGATAAATGGTGGGCGGCTCATTGAGCAGTTTGCATTGATGAAATACGCATCTTCATAGGCCGGATCATCAGGACGTTCTTCGTCGCCGTCTCGCAGCGGCATTTTTAAGTTCTTCGGAATCACACCGCCCCACTTACTTGTCTTGCCGTTCTCCTTTGCCAGCTCAATCGCTTTTTTGATTTTTGCGATCGTCTTCTTATCTGACTTTGGGATGATGAAGCTGGCCGAATATTTCTTTTCCTGACCTTCTTCAATGGCTGCTGGTTCCCATAAATGCTCGTAGGATAATCGGACGATTCCTGTTGATACTGTCGTTTCTTTTACTGCCATGGTTTTATTCCTCCTCAATTTCCATTTCTTCTAAAATTTGTAGTTGTGGGTTATACTCTTTACGCTTATCTGTTTCAGGAGCCAGCGTCGGAGCGCCGGCCGGCTTAACGACCAGATCACCAAGTAAGTCTGCAAAGAGCTTCTTGCCGATGGCTTTCTCCATTTTCGTAATGCCAAGCAAAACCTTTTCGTAGATCGTAGCCTCTGCATAGCCTTCTGCTTTAAGCTTTTCGGCCACTTTATCCTCATCAACATATTTGCGTATGCTACGACCCTCAACCAGCTTCCACCCCGGAATCTCATTACCTTGCAGGATCTGATCCGTAGCGTAGCTGGTGAGTGTATCCATCCAAGACTTAACCTGGCCAAGCTGCCGCAGAATTACGCCGAGCTCTTTTTTGTTGAGCGCCGCAGGATCTTGATGATCCTCGATCAGTTTTTGATTGACTGCCGCTCGGTGCCTGCAGTTTTTGGCTGGACACCAACGACACCAATCGCCACAAGCAAACTCACCCTTACCCTCGTATGCCTGTTGGGCCACTGGAGCTACTTTATGGTCTCCCCAATGTCTGATCTCCGCCGCCGAAGCAAAGCTGGTACTGATGTGGTCCAAGCGCGGCTGGTTGATAGTCATACGCACCAGGTTGATATCGTACAGATCTCCAAAGAGATTAAGAGCACCAAGTGCATACAGCATAAGCTGTGGATTTAAATTGGCGTCGACCGGTACTCCCTTACCGAACTTTAAGTCGATAATGTGTAAGGTTGCATCAGAGATGATGATCACGTCACCGGTGCCAAAGCCATCAGGCACGACATCACTAAAGTCAACTCGGGTTTCCAGCAACATAATCGTATCAGTCGACTTGTCCTTATACTCATTATAAGTCTCCACGATCCAATCAATATAAGGCTGCAGCTCTCCACGGATCCGCAGATCATCACCCTCGTAGACAGGCTCTGACGTGCCATCTTTAAACGCCCTCAGGCACTGTTCAGCGATCTCATGAGCCCGTGTGCCCTCCTCAGCGTAGCTGCTTGTAGTCTGTGGATATCGCTCGGCCAGACGGGCAGAGGGTGGACAGTGCATCCACCGATTTGCCGCTGACGCGCTGAGAACAGCGTGTGCCCGTCCCGTATGATTGATTACGTCTGCAGCCATTACAGTGCCTCGATCTCTGCCTTGACTGCTGGCAGATCCGCATCGGCGATCTCCGAGAGTTTAGTGCCACCGTGTTTTTTAAATACACTCTTGATATCAACACTTGGATTGGCAGCTCGCTTGTTGGACGCAACAGCCTTGATCTCTGCCCGCAGTTTGGTGTAATCAATCTCTGGTCGTGCTGTGTCGTTGATCTGTAACTCCTCTGCTGGAGCCTCAGTGGTTTCCAGGATTAGCTCTGCTGTCGGTTCAGGTTGAGCTGTTGGTTCCGGTTCCGGCTTAGGCTGCTTTTTTGTCTTCTTTTCAGTTGGTATGGATGTGATTGTCTGCCGGGACAAGCCCTGCAGCAGTATGTTGACCAGGTCAATCAGCGACTGACCGGCTTCGAGCGTTACTTTTACTTCCATGTGTTTCTCCTTCTATTTTTCATAATCGGTCTTTCCAGTAAACTTTTTGACGAAATACTTTACTCCTTTTTCCGTTACCTGGACTTCTAATGACATCCGCGCTTCGGCTCCTTCGTAGTAAATTTCTTCAAAGACTCTGAATAGCCCCATCTTCATACTTCTTCTTGTTGGCACGTTCCGGCTATTTTTCTGCCGGATGAGGTATCCATGATTCCGCAGCCATTCAAACAGCTCCAACCTACCAATGGAGTAACCATTCTGCGTGAGGAGTGCAGCTAAGTCTCCGATCATCATCAAGCCGTCTACCTTGCCGATCGCTCTGGCATATTCGGCTAGGGGTAACAGCTCCTGCTTTTCCTGCTCTAGAATCTTGTTCCTCTTTTCTGATATCTGCAGCGCCCTTGACATGATGTGTTCCGGACTGTTCCAACGTTTTTCAATTTCAAGGAAATATCGTCTCGCCTGCTTCCCTTTTTCATTGCGCTGGATCATCGCGATCTCTTTTGCCATGTCAATGGTGATTTGATAATCTACCACTTCCTGCACACCTCCAGGGGTCGGACATTTTTGGGACACCCTTTGAAAGTCAACACCTTCCTCAAATCCATATTCGCACATTCTCGGAAACCACTTTCTGAATTCAGTACTTAACTCTAAAAATTCGTGCAGTTCCCTTGCTGAGAAAGTGATGCGTTCATCATCGTAGTTAGCTTTTAAAAGTTCCACTTGATTCGTCCTCACTTTCCAAGGCTTTTGCGACACTTTCTGCGACTGATTCTAGCCACCCCTTCGCCTCGTTATCACTCAACTTAAACAACAGCATAAGCGTAACGCCTGCGACCGCTTTTTTCGCTGATGGTCCTTCAGCAGCGATTTCCTGAAAGCCGACCAGACTATCCGTAAGCCTTTTGCAAAATTCAAGCTGAGCTGCCACTTTATCTTTTTGGCTTTCTTCTCTTTCATAGGCTTCACGGGCGAGTTCCTCAAGCTCTTGCACATACAACTTCGACCGCTCTTCATGTGCTCGCTCGTCAGTGCAGACCGTGCCAGAGTTCCATGCCAGTTCATCGACGCGATTCTGCGCTTCCTTATTAGGCTGCATCTTCCGAATAAAGCTGTAGGTGACTTTTAAGTTATCCGGAGTCAGCTGCCTAACACCAAGCAACACAGCTTCCAATAACTGATTCATACCGTTTTCTCCGGTTCTGGACACTCGTCATAAGCCTTAACTGCCTTATAAGCAAATTTCAGCTTCTTCCCCGTCATCTGATTCAAACGCTTGATTGTAAGCTCCCTGTAGATTTCATCGTCCAAAGACGGTTGTTGCTGTTGTTGTTTCTTTTTCATTCCAATCTCCTTTCAGTTGTGCTAAAATGGAGATGATCTCAAGGACATTAAGATCATCTTTGCGTTCCTATTGCCTCCAAGCTATAGGGGAACGCTTTTTTTGTTCTTCCAGCCAGTCATCAAACTTCGTTGTGTCGATAAGGTAATGACTGTTTTTTGTGTTTCCTGTCCGCATACACGGACAACCTGGCTGGTGAACGTACTCCCTGAGCTGCTTTTTGCTGAATCCCAAAGCACTCAGTTCCGACAGCTTCATCAGCTGTTTCGGATATTCCATTTTTGATCCGCCTCCTTTCGTTCCACTTTTGTGGCACATAAATCTTAAAAAAATTTGATTGTTTCTAGCGGCAAGTTAACGGCTTCTGCGAACCTACATGCCTCATCAACATAAAAGCGTGAAACTCCTTTTTCTTTGTTAATGTAAGCATTTTCGGAAATGTTCAATATTTTGGCCATTTCCTTTTGTGAAATCCCGCTAACCTTTCTTGCCTGCTCCACAGTTAGTTCGATCATGTCACCCTCCAATCCGTTCCACATTTGCGGCACAACTTTAGTATAGTCAATCGTCATTTCCTTGTCAACAAAAATATGGAACATTTTTTTCGTTTCTTCTTGATATGTACCATTTTTGTGGTATCATAAAATCAGAGGTGAGAATATGCCACGATTAGATAAAGATTTATACATTGAACTCGGTGCTTTGTTAAAAGAAGCTCGTGAACAAAGACGCATGAGTTTAGATAGCTTGTCAGAAGCATTAAATAGCTATAAAACAAAAAGTACTCTCAAAAGATATGAAGATGGTGTATCACGACTTGATATGGAAACCTATCATAGCATTTGCGAAGTTTTAGGCATCGACCCCGATTTAACGTTACAAACGGCTCGAGCTCGAGAAGCTTTCAAAAATTTAGAATTTACTGATTCCGGGGAACTGCTTGATCACGAAGATGGCAGTAGATCAGTGATTGATGATGACGTGTACAGTAACTATTATCACAAGATGAAAAACATTATTAATGATGTTGTAAAACTTCCTGTATACGCTCCCCTATGTTGCGGGAATGGCTCTTTTGTTGACGATGAAGTTATTGATTATGTCGTTGTTCCAAGTGACTGGCTATCCGCAGGAAAAGAGTATTTCGGTCAGATAGCGAAGGGTGATTCAATGATAGAAGCGCAGATCAATGATGGAGACATTCTGATTTTTGAGAAGACCGGTGTCATTGACAGCGGCACGATAGGATGTTTTTGTATAGATGATAACATTGCAACTTGCAAAAAGTTTATGGTTGGTGAAGATCACAGTATCTACTTAATGCCCGCGAATGGCAAATACCCACCTATAAAAATTGACGATGAAGAAACGCATTTCAAATGTGTTGGAAAACTGGCTTTTGTTGTCAGCGATAGGAGGGATAGATGATGTTTAAAAAAAAGAAAAAAAAGAGTAAAGATCAAATAGAGATACAATTTAATCTACTTGCATTATTAATTTTCTTTGTATCACTCACAACCGTCTTTTTTGCTTATCTCTTAGGGCAGTTAAGTAATATATTTAGTTCGATACTTCCTAAATCCTTTATCGTTGGCACCCAAGATGGTTGGTTAAGTCTGCTGGGAGCTCTAGGTGGAGGTGCAATGACTTTATTTGGAGTATGGTGGACCATTCAGGATCAGAGCGCAAAAAGAAAAGAAGATTACGAACTTCAGGAAGAAAAAAGAAAAATGGATTTAGCCATCCAATATCGACCAATTGTTGAGTTAACTCAAAATAAAATTTCTGGCGAGCTTAGAAAAGCTGACTCTCCACACACGTTAATTCGTTGCTCCTTTATCCTAAGAAATACGGGTAGAGGCGAGGCGATGAATTGCACTTTTAAAATAGAACCGGGAATTGGAATGGAAGCTTCCGGCCACAAGCTTTTAGAATGCTCAAGCTTTGGAGACGAAATAAAAGCATTAACCATTAACTCAGAGAGAACTATTCGCTCTTTACTCTATTTCGATCTTAACCAGAAAATATCCACGTGTGATCTTTATTTAACAATTTCATACACCGATGCTTTTAGCAATAAACTAGAATCTAGGTACGTTTTAGAATATCAAATTCAGCAAGAAGAATATTTTATTAAAATCGGTCCTTTAGATTATCGAATTTTATAAAAAAAACACCCCCTGCGCCAACAGGGAGTGCGAGTGGATCAGCGCCAACTGATCCCAGAGCATAGAAATCAAACCCGCTAAAGTCTTTTTTCTATGCTCCTATTATAGCAAAGATAGGAGGAAACCACAAATGCCAAAAGCGAAGTACAAGAAACGAAAAGACGGCCGTTATGCCACCTCAGTCATGATCGGTTACAGACCAGACGGGAAGCCCGATCAGAGAACCATTTATGGTAAGACCATTGCGGAGCTGGAGAAGAAAAAGGCCAGCATGCTTGTGGATCTGGAGCGTGGGATCTTCGTTAAAGACAAAGACATGACTTTCGGTGAATACTCGCAGCGCTGGTATAAGAACAAGTGCATTGGTATTGAAGAACAAACCAAACTGATGTATCTCTCTGTACTCAAGAACTACACAACGCCGCTTAACGCCCTGCCGCTGGTCAAGATCACGAAGATGGATTGTCAGGAAATCATCAACAGTGCGCTGAATAAGCCGAGAACCTGCCAGAAGATCAAGATCACGCTAAATCAGATTTTCAACAGCGCTATAGAAGACGCTCTGCTTTACAAAAACCCTTTCAAGGGTGTTCAGCTGCCGAAGTATAAAAAGCCCGTCAAACGACCTCTCACAAAAGCAGAGGACATTTTGACGGAAGTCACTGAGTTCACGAACCGAGAGAAGATGTTGATCCTACTTCTCAAATACTACGGTCTGCGTAAAGAGGAAGCACTGGTTTTAACCAAAGATAATTTTGACTTTGAAAGGGAGCAGCTGCGAATCAAAACCGCGGTATCCCTCATTCATAATCAACCAGTTGAGAAAGAAACAAAGTCTGACAGCGGAACTCGCCATCTGTTCCTGATGAAAGAGCACATTCCTTTTTTCAAAGCCTACCTTGAGCGGATCAGCGCCTACCGGATTTTCACGAATCAAAACGGCGAGTGGATCACGGAGCAAGGCTACCGGCGAATGTTTGAATCCATTATAAGGAAGATGACCGTTAAAGCCAAAGAGCTGGAGCTGCCGCCACCAGAAGGCCTGACAGCCCATGTCTTCCGCCACAACTACACTACAATGCTTTATTACGCGGGAGTTGGTATTAAGGACGCACAATATATGCTAGGACACTCCACAGCCAGTGTGACGATGGACATCTACACCCATCTCGATAAAGAGAATGAAGACGCTCGCAATAAATTACAAAACTACTTATCCTCAAAAGCTACTCTTGAAAAGTAGCCTTTTTTTATCATAATTTAAGCTGTTGTTAAAAGCGGTTCTGACCATTATTTGACTACGTAGACCATTTTTGACCATTAAAACTGTAGTCAATTTAGGCAAACTTTGACACACTTTCATCACACACTTCCAAGGTATAAAAAAAGCGTTTAGGCCTTTTGTTAAGGGCTTAAACGCATGTTTTTAAGTGGTGGTTCCAGCCGGGATTGAACCGGCGACACATGGATTTTCAGTCCATTGCTCTACCAACTGAGCTACAGAACCATTGGTTGCGGGGGAAGGATTTGAACCAACGACCTCCGGGTTATGAGCCCGACGAGCTACCAGACTGCTCTACCCCGCGATAACTAAGCATAAATTTTCAATGGCGGAGGAACTGGGATTCGAACCCAGGCGCCGGTTTCCCGACCTACCGGTTTTCAAGACCGGACCCTTCAACCACTTGGGTATTCCTCCAGAATGACTTGGTGGACCCTGTAGGACTCGAACCTACGACCAGCCGGTTATGAGCCGGCAGCTCTGACCAACTGAGCTAAGGGTCCGAAGATCCTAATCAAGCAAATGGTAGCGAGGGTGGGACTCGAACCCACGACCTTCCGGGTATGAACCGAACGCTCTAGCCAACTAAGCTACCTCGCCAAAAATTTAAATCATGGTCGGGATGACAGGATTCGAACCTGCGACCCCTTGATCCCAAATCAAGTGCACTACCAAGCTGTGCTACATCCCGAAATATAAGTTCCCATCGGGAACTGTTTTTTAATAAAATGGCGCGCCCAGTAGGAATCGAACCCGCAACCTTTTGATCCGTAGTCAAACGCTCTATCCAGTTGAGCTATGGGCGCATATTTCGTTGTTCTTATCAACAACGCTTTGTTATTATAACAGAGTCAATGTTGAATTGCAACAACTTTTTTCATTTTTTACAGCTTGATTTTTAGGATTGGTGGGGATGACGGGACTCGAACCCGTACGATGTTTCCATCACCGGATTTTAAGTCCGATGCGTCTACCGATTCCGCCACATCCCCAATAAATTGGAGGTACCTGCCAGATTTGAACTGGCGATCACAGAGTTGCAGTCTATTGCCTTACCACTTGGCTAAGGTACCATTACCATTTCGCTGTGCTTTATTATTATATATGAACTCCTATTAAAATGCAAGGCTAAAATGAAACGAATTTCTGCGGCTTTTCAAAACAAAAAAGGCGCTCATTTCCAGCGCCCTCTTGTGCATTTGTTGATAACTTGTTCAAACTTTTAACTATTTTTGACTTTAATCCAGAGATCCGCCAGGATCTTTTTCAAAACTTCATTATGCTTAAACACTTCATCTTTAGCATAACCAACGCGTGGCAGGTAAGCTGGATTTCCATCATATTCGCCTCCCGGCGCACTCATTTCTTCCAAAACATTTTTATTGCTGGAAGCATAGCCGACAGTACTGGAGTTATCATAGGAAGCATCATCCGTCAGGATGTAATTGATAAATTCGTTAGCCAGCTTCGGACATTTTGCATTGGCTGGAATGACCATGGCATCGCTCCACAGATTTGTGCCTTCTTCCGGCAGCCAGTAGGCCATATCCTCATTTTCCGAAAGGATATAGGCAGCATCGCCGCTGTAAACGACCGCGATATCTTTTTCACCCGTAACCATGCCGTCGATAACTTCATCCGTCACATAGGATGGATCCACCTTCTTATCCATATCCAGAAGCCATTGGTAGGCCTCCTGAATCTCATCTTCATTTTCTGTATTCATCGAATAACCCAACGCTTTAAACGCCATCATAAACGAATCCCGCTCCGAGTCATAAACGAAGACATGACCTTTATATTTCTCATTGCGCAGAACATCGAACCCTTGTGATTCTACATCGGCCGGGTCAACATTGTTTTTATTGTAGACAATGCCGACCATGCCCCAGAAATACGGCGCAGAATAGGTGTTATCCGGATCATAGGACAAGCCCTTAACCCCATCCGCTAAATTAGCCAGGTTGGGAATCATAGATTTATCCAACGGCTGAAGCATGTTCTCATCAATCATCCGTTCGATCATATAGTCTGATGGAACAAGAACATCGTACTGACTTCCGCCTAAAAGCTTTGTGTACATTTCCTCATTGGAAGCGAACATAGAATAGTTAATTTTTACATTGTACTGCTTTTCAAAATTGGACAAGACGTTTTCCCCGACGTACTCACCCCAGTTGTAAACATTTAACGTGCTGCAGCCATAGACTTCCTGCGGATCAACATCACTCTTGCCGCTGCCCCCGCAACCGCTCAGCGAAACAACCATCAAGCCGCATAACCCCAGTTTAATCCAGTTTTTCATTTTTCTTTAATTTCCTTTCTTTTATCATTGGAATCACGTTGACCAGAATCAGAACGACGGTGATCATCACCACAATAATTGTGGACAGCGCGTTGATGCTCGGATTGATTCGCTTATACATCGAGTAGACATAAATCGAAATGTTGTTAATGCCCGGACCGGTAGTAAAGAAGGAGATCACGAAATCATCAAATGACATCGTAAAGGCGATCAGGGCGCCGGAAACAATGCCCGGCATGATCTCCGGCACAATGACTTTGGTTAAGGCCTGCCATGGGGTAGCGCCCAGATCCAATGCTGCTTCCGGCAGATTGGGATCCATTTGTCTGAGCTTGGGCATGATGCTGAGCATGACATAGGGGATACAGAAGGCAATATGCGCCAGCAGCAGCGTCATGAAGCCTGTTTTGATATTCAATGAAGTAAACAGAAGCATTAAGCCGATCGCCGTGACGATTTCCGGGTTCATCATCGGCAGATTGTTGATCTGCAGCGTCAGTTCTTTTACGATGCGGCGGGATTTGGATAAACCGATGGCCGCAATCGTTCCCACAATCGTCGACACAACCGTAGCGATGACCGCGATCACCACGGTATAGTAGATGGATTCCATAATCGTGCGGTTGGCAAACATCTTTTCATACCACTGCAGAGAAAACCCAGTAAATTTGCTTAATGACTTGCTGTCATTGAAGGAAAAGACTACAACATACAGAATCGGCAGATAGAAGAAGGCCAGAACAAGCAGCAGATAGAATCGGGAGAACAGGGATTTCAGCTTTTTCATGCGCGGCTTTCCCCCTTATTCTCATAATCGACCTTCTTGGTAATGAACATGGAGATCATGATGATCACTGCCATAATCAACGAAATCGCCGAACCAAAGTTCCAGTCTCCCGTCGAAATGAAATAGTTTTCGATCAGGTTGCCGACCAGAACGTAATCGCCGCCGCCTAAGAGCTTTGGAATGAAGAAACTGGAGACGGCTGGAAGGAAAACCAGTGTGATCCCGGAAATGACGCCGGGCATCGACAGCGGCAGCGTCACGCGCAGAAATGTCTGCACCTTGTTTGCGCCCAGATCCTCAGCCGCGGTTAACAGACTTTGATCCATTTTCGTCAGCGACGTATAAATCTGTAAAATCATGAAGGGTATAAAGTTATACACCATGCCGACAAACACTTTAAATTCACTGCTGACAGGAAAATTCAGCAGAATGCCGCGCCAGGCATAAGTTCTGACCAGCATGTTGATCCACATTGGCAAGGTGATTAACAGCACCATAATTGACTTGCGGTTTCCCTCCAGCTTGGCGATAAAATAGGCCGCAGGATACCCCAATAAAATACAGATCACGGTTGTGATCAAAGCGATTTTTAATGACCGCCACAAGACGTTGGGAAAGATGCTGTCGGAGAAAAAGCGGGCAAAGTTCTCGAGCGTGAACTGCAGCGTCAGTACGGAATTGCCCTGCTTGGTAAAGGCGTACAGGATAATCAGAAGCATCGGCGCTAAAATCATAATTGCAATCCAGATCAGATACGGATACAGCATGCGCGCAAAGGATTTCATAGCGGCTTACACTCCCATCTTGGACATGACATGAATGTCTTCCGGTGCGAATTTGAGATCGACTTTCTTGCCTTCCTCCTGGAAATCCGTTGTATGGATCTTGAAGATGCGGCCTTTGGTCGCAAAGGTGATGTCAAAGTCACCTTCGGCAATTTCTTCTGGGTCAAAATCATATTTAACTTCACTGATCTCAATCGGACTGTCGTCCTCCAAATCCCAGGCTTCGGCGCTGGCCCACATTTTTAAATCCGTGTTCAGCGCGACGCTCTCTTTGATTTCATCCGGTGTTTTATAAAAATCGAAGGCCGTGATGCCGATGTTGTGCTTGTTGTCCTCAACATATTTCGGTTCAACAACACTGATCTTGATCGTAATCGACGTTCCTTTGGAAGTACCGAAGGTCGCAGGATAGGTACCTGGCTGCGGTTTGATATCATAATCCACTGTCGTCAGTGATACAAATTCATCTTCCTCATCCCATGCCTGGGCATTCGCGCGGGCAATGACGTCAGCATCGCTCATCTCCGCCACGTCTTCCAGGTCCATCGTGAAGTCATTGGCGGAAATTTTTTCGTGCGCCTCCGGATTGGTCGTATCATGATTGGCCAGAACGTGCATTTTTACCGTTTTGGCGGTTCCGGATACAGTCTGAACCATAATTTCATAGTGAACGCCTTTAAACAACAGCGATTTAACCTCACCGTTAAGGATACCCTGACCGCGTGGCACGATATCAATGTCTTCCGGCCGGATCACAATATCGACGTTTTCATTTTTCTTAAAGCCGTAATCAACGCAGTCATAAATCTTATCATCAAACATGACGCGGTAATCATCCTTCATCACGCCATCGATGATATTGGATTCGCCGATGAAGCGGGCAACATATTCATTTTCTGGTTCGTTATAAATTTCTTCCGGTGTTCCGATCTGTTGGATTTCGCCGTCCTTCATAACGACAATCTTATCCGACATCGTCAGCGCTTCTTCCTGGTCATGTGTAACGAAGATAAACGTAATGCCGACTTCCTTCTGGATCTTTTTGAGTTCATGCTGCATTTCTTTGCGCAGCTTGAGATCCAGCGCCCCTAAAGGTTCATCCAAAAGCAGAACTTCCGGTTCGTTGACCAAAGCGCGGGCGATCGCCACCCGCTGCTGCTGTCCGCCCGAAAGCAGGGTGACATTGCGCTTCTCAAAGCCTTCCAACCCGACCAATGAAAGCATACGCATCACTTTCTGCTCGATGACATCCTTGGATTGCTTCTTTATTTTCAAACCAAAGGCAATATTCTCATAAACATTCATATGCGGGAACAATGCATATTTTTGAAAAACCGTATTGATTTCCCGCTTGTACGGCGGCACTTGGCTGATATCCTGACCATCAAAAATAATCTTGCCTTCGGTCGGTTCCAAAAATCCGCCCAAAATTCGCAGCAGCGTCGTCTTGCCGCAGCCTGACGGGCCTAACAGCGTGACGAATTCATTTTCATAAATATCCAGGTTGACACCTTTCAATACGATCTGACCATCGAACTCCTTTACGATATTCTTAAACTGAATTAGTTTTTTCATCCGTAATTCCCCTTTCCTGTTGATTTAAAAGATTGGCGGCGTGCAGATCCACAGCACGCGGGCGGGTTGTGCCGAATCATTTTTCAGGCAATGACTGAACGATCCCTTAACGTAAAATGTCTGCCCTTTTTTGACGATATACGCTTTCCCCGTATCCAGATTGACCAGCTTGATCCGCCCAGACAGCACATAGCCGAATTCCTCCCCTTCATGGACAGCGACTTCGTGCGATTGTCCCTGTGTTGGCAGCTCCAGCAGAATCGGCTCCATTTCGTTTTTCTGCGCGTTGGGCACGATCCAGTGAATTGTGCATTCCTCACGCTCGTCAACGAAGTAGTCATCGTCAGTAAAGACTAGTTTTTCCTCCGTTTCCTCCTGGAAAAACTTCGCCAATGTCGTTCCCAGAGCTTCCACGATATCCTGCAGTGTGGCAATCGATGGAGAAGTCAGATTCCGTTCCAGCTGCGAAAGAAAGCCCTTGGTTAATTCGCAGCGGCTGGCCAGTTCCTCCAGCGTCAGATTGTTTTTTGTCCGCAGCTGTTTGATCCGATATCCGATATCCATCCAACCCCTCCTTTTCCGCTTCCAAGTTTAGCATCACTAAACTTTGCGGAAGCATTTAATAAACACAGATATTATTATACATACGCGGATGTAAAATTCAATAGTTTTAAACAAAAAGATTACTGTTGTTAAACTTTTTTTATTTCCGATGCCGCTTTCCGCAGACACTGCATTGACGGTAAATGGAAAATTTCGATTTATCCCTGGCGATCTGGCCTTGTCGTCCGTTTTTTTCCAAACCGAAATTTCTTTTTAAGGCAACAAATATGCATTGAGTTAGAAGATCATCTATTCGCAGGCCTTGATCCTCAGCCTGATCTTTTTTACCTGCGCGCCGCAGGCGGAAAATCTGGAGTCCTGCTTTTTAGCAAGGGTTGAACCTGAGCTGTCTACAGCTTTCCCTTAATCCCACAGCTTCATCCCTTTCCCTTAAAATTAGTCAAAACAAAAAAAGCCGGATACAACAGTACCCGGCCGCATAGTGCATAATTTTTTTGATAGAAGTAAGCCTGTTTATCTCGGACGCGCATGAATTCAAGCCGTCAGGATTCGTTTTGTCAATTTGCTTTTACTCTTACAGCAAACCGTCGATCATGTTTTCCAGCATGTTCTTGGGCTGGAAGCCAACGCTCTGCTTCACCGCTTTGCCTTCTTTAAATGCGATCAGTGTCGGAATCGACATGACGCCGTAACGTTGTGCCAGATCCTGTGACTGATCAACATTCACCTTCACAATATCCAGCTTGCCTTCATACTTCGCGGCCACTTCTTCCAAAACCGGCGCCAGCATTTTGCATGGTCCGCACCAATCCGCAAAGAAGTCCACGAGCACCAATCCGCCCTTTGCTGTAATTTCATCAAATTCCTGCGTATTTACAATTTTCATCAACGTATTCCTCCTGTTCAGTAATCTAAGTATATCACAGTTTTTTCCTTTGCATACTGAAATGCTCAGCAAATAAACCAGGCCGAAAAATCAATTGTACTGAGAAGCAAACACGTTTAAACAGGAATAAAACGCCGTCGATTTCTATTTACACAAAACAACTCAGCCAAAACAAAACAGCCCGCAGGCTGTTTTGAAACAAGCTTATTTTTAACTGAACGGCTTACAGCTTGCTTGCTGCACCACGGTCAACGATGACGGTGACATCCGGATGGTTCTGCAGAACGCTCGCCGGGCAGTCTTCCGTCACTGGGCCTTTGATCATGGCATACACTGCGTCAGCCTTGTTTTTGCCATTGGCAACCAACAGGATCTTCTTGGCTTTCATGATCGTTGCGATGCCCATCGTAATCGCTTCCGTTGGAACTTCTTCTCCTAGCGGATCGAAGAAACGGGCGTTGTCCTGACGTGTCTTTTCCTTCAATACGACGGTATGCGTCAGCGTATCAAAGGAAGTTCCCGGCTCATTGAAACCGATATGTCCGTTAGCGCCGATGCCTAACAGCTGAATATCGACCTCAAAGTTCTTCATCGCTTCTTCATACTTTTCGCATTCAGCCTGAATGTCAGCGCTGTCGCCAACTGGAACGTGTACATTCTCTTCCGGAATGTCCAGGCCGTTAAACAGGTTCTCATGCATGAACGTCCAGTATGTCTGGCTGTGATCCCGCTTCAGGCCGATGTATTCATCCAGGTTGAAGGTGACGACATTCTGATAAGACGTTCCGTTTTCCTGATGATCCTTGATCATATTCTGGTACAGACCGATCGGACTGGAGCCTGTCGCCAGACCCAGAACCGGATTGGACTTGGATGTGATGACCTCTTTCATGACTTCAAAAGCTTTTTCGCTCAGTTCGTCATAGTTTTCGGTCACAATAATTTTGAACATTTGAATTCCTCCCTTTTTCATCTATAACAATAGCACGAAAGCGTGGTAAACTCAACGCTCAGCGCACTTGTTAACGAATTAAAATTAACCGATTTCAATCGTATATGAAGTCGTAAAGCTGCCGTTTTCCTTTAATTGAATCGTGCCTTCGCGTTCCTCAAACGGAACCCGTACTTCTTCAAAATCGCCGTGCCCGTGCCATGGTTCAATGCACAGATACGGAGCGTTCTGCTTCGTCCAGAAAGCCACCCAGCGATAGCCCGCAATGCTGACCTTAACGCTGTTCTTGCCATTGGTCAAGGTGACGTACGGGGAACGCAGATGTTCAAACAAAAGTGTCGGAATATTCTTGAAAGTTGCATAATCCAACGCAATTTCACGTTCTTCATTCAGGCACAGCGAGGCGTCGCCATGCGTTGTCGTCTGAGTTTCCGGGCAGGCAAAAACAAGCTTGTAATCCTCAAAACGTTCATCCGCACGCATCGGACAGTTGAAGGCCGGATGCAGACCAAATGAGAACGGCATCATCCGCGGCGAATGATTCTCAATCCGATAGGTGATCGTCAGCTGTTTTCCCGTCAGTTGATAGGTTACCGTCAGCTTGAACGCAAACGGATACTGCGCAAGGGTTTCCGCATTGTCACTTAAGGACAGCACGATTGTGTCGTCGCTGACACTTTCCACTGTGAATTCGCTGTGGCGGGCAAACCCATGGTTTCCCATTTTATACGTTTTTCCATCAATTTGGTAGTCCTTAGTCCAGGTACTGCCGACCATCGGAAACAAGATCGGATTGCGGCCAGCCCAAAACTGCGGATCGCCCTGCCACATGTGTTCAATGTTCTTTTCCTTGTCGTAAAAACTGGTGATTTCGGCTGCCTGTGTCTTAACTTCAACAACGGCCAGTTCATTTTCAATTCTCGGCATGATTTTCCTCCTCAATCAGTCCAAAATGCAGACAGGTCTTATAAATTCCATCGCGGTCAACATCGTCAGCCACATAGTCCGCCGCCTGCTTGGCTTCATCGCAGCCGTTGCCCATTGCCACGCCTAACCCGGCTCGGCGGATCATTTCCACATCGTTATAGCCATCGCCAAACGCCACTGTTTGTGCTGCGTCAAAGCCCCAGTGGGCTGCCAGCTCCAGCATTCCGCTGGCCTTGTTGGCATCAGCAGCCGTGACTTCGTTGGCAAAATGCATGACCATCAGATGCGAATGTTCCAACAGTGCGCGGATCGCTTCGACATGTACGGCATCCTTGGTATAAAAGATAATGTTGACTAAGGGCTGGTGTTTCCACAGCGTCTGACCGGGACGCATCTTATACAGAAAATAAAACAGATCGCTGATTTCCTGCGTGTAATGCTGATCGTGACTGTTCTCGCCGTGGACACCGCTGTAGCGAATGACCAATTCATTGCGCCGACAGTAATCGATCACCCGTTCAGCATCGCCTTCATCGATGATTTTGGCGGCGATGATCTGCCCATGGTCGATGATCACGCCGCCCTGGGCGCAGACGATGCCGTCCAGCATATCCCGCAGCTTCTGCGGCAGGTTGACCAGTTCCTCCACCGCCCGGCTGGTGCATAACGCAATCTGACTGCCGTTTTCCTTCAGCTTTTCCAAAGCCGTGTAGGCAGAGGCTGGAACATCGTGAAGCGTGTGGGAGAACAGCGTGTGATCAATGTCGAAAAAGACGGCACGGGCTTTACTCATGCAGCATGGCCTCGCCCAGCACCCATGTTTGGGCTACGCTGTAATCTTCGTTCAGTACGCATAAATCAGCGTCATAACCGGTTTCGATCAGGCCTTTGCCGACAAAGCCCATCCGCCGTGCGGGATTGATTGTCGCCGCATTGATCGCCGTAGCCAGCGGCAGCTTCATCATTTCAATCAGGTTGCCGACTAAGATGTTCATGCGGTTAGAGCTGCCCGCCAGCTTGCCGTTAGGCAGCCGTCCGCAGCCATCTTCACCGACCGTCACATCCCGGCCCTTCATGTGATAGAAGCCTGGCTTTAAACCTTTGATTGATACGGAATCGGTGACGCAGATCAGTCTGTCCTTGCCTTTGGCCTGACCCAGCACACGCGCTACGGCTGGATGGACATGCACTCCATCCGCGATCAATTCCGCATAGATATCCTCGAAATACATGGCGGCCCCGGCTGTTCCCGGCTCCCGATGATGCAGTCCCAGCATTCCGTTAAACGTATGCGTAAAGCTGTCCGCCCCATCCTCAATCGCGGCGGCACACTCATCGAATTTGGCTCCGGTGTGTCCCATGGCCACTTTCACGCCCTGCGAAACACAGTAGCGGATCAGCGCATGATCATCATCTTTTTCCGGTGCGATGCAGATCATCTTGATTTTGCCGTCCGCGGCTTTCTGATAACGCTGGAATTGTTCAACATTCGGTTTCTGAATTAAATAGGGATTGTGCGCCCCTTTGAATTCATGGGAGATCTGCGGACCTTCGACATGAATGCCCAGGATTTTAGAACCGCGGTGATTCTCGTCGATGATCTGACTGATCAGTGCATAGGATTCCAACAAGTTGCTTTCCGGCGCGGTTGAGGTGGTCGCTAAAAAGCTGGTGACGCCATCCTTCGGCAGATATTCAATCCAGTCGATCAGTCCTTCGCGGGTCGCATAATTGCAGTCCAGACCGTTGTAGCCATGGCAGTGAATATCAATCAAGCCCGGCAGAATCCGCTTATCGCCGTAATCCACGTCGGCTTTCTGAGCGTTGTAAGTTTCGATCGCTGTGATTTTTCCGTTGTCAAAAACAAGCTGCGCCGGCACGAATTGTTCGTTCAGCCAGACACGTGTACTTTGAATTCTCATCCTTATTCCCTCTTTTCCTTGGGTCTCTCATTCCTGTTTGAATCATGTTGGAGATACAGCTTTCCGCGATCAGCCTGCGGGCTCTTTCACTAGTTCCTTGCGAAAACAGCGTTTAATCTTATACTACGCCGGAAAAGCTGTTCATGCTTGGTCTTTTTTACAGAGAGGATCGCTTTTTCTCTTGCCTTAAACATCCAACTACAAAGAAAAACCTGAAAAGTTCAGGTTTTTACAGCATTTCTTTTCCGAGGCAGTATGTCTGAACGACATCGTAATCCCGATTCAGAACAACCAGATCGGCATCATAGCCAGCCATGATCTTACCCTTGCGGTCATCCATCTTCAACAGCCGAGCCGGATTCAGGGAAACCATATTGACTGCCCAGTCAAATGGCAGCAATGCCTTTTCTACCAGATTCTGCAGACCGCGGTTGAACTTCAAAGTGCCGCCGGCCAGCGTGTCGGTGCCATGCAGATAAGCGGAGCCGTTTTCACGGATATCAATCTGATTGCCGCCCAGTTCATAATAGCCTGGTTCGCAGCCTTTCGCACACAGTGCATCGTCAATCATGACCGCATAATCGCGGCCTTTGGCTGTAACATAAGCATTCACCGCTGCCCAGTTGACATGGTTGCCGTCACAGATAATTTCACCGTACGTATCGCGGCAGCGCATGGCAGCGCCGACCAGATTCGGGGTCCGGTGATGCAGACCGTTCATGCCATTGAAGACATGCGTCATCGAATTGGCACCGTTGGCAATGCCCATCAGCGCATCTTCATAGGTCGCACCGGAGTGACCGATGGAAACACAGACGCCATGGCTGGAAGCGTAGCGGGTCAAAGCCCAGTCCGGATCCATTTCCGTCGCCAGCGTCATAACTTTAATCATGCCCTTCGCGGCTTCCTGATATTTCTTGAACTGTTCTACATCCGGAGTCACGATAAACTGTTCCGGCTGCGCGCCTTTATTTTTTGCGTTTAAATACGGACCTTCAAAATGAATACCGAGGATCTCCGCACCTTCATAGCCTTCGTCAACGACTTCCGTCACATTGATCAAAGCTTTCGTCAGAACTTCTTCACTCTGCGTTACCGTTGTCGGCAGAAAGCCGGTAATGCCTTCCTGGGTCAGTCCTTTAGCCCAGTTGCGCAGTCCTTCATGATTGGCATCGTTGGTATCAAAACCCAAACCGCCGTGGCAATGGATATCAATCATGCCCGGCAGGATTCGATCTTCGCCGTAATCCTTATCGACCGGCTTGGTTCCGTATGGGTAAATTCCTGTGATCTTCGCGTCTTCGATCTCCAGCTGCGCTTCAATGAACGTACTGGAAACCCAAACTTGCTTACTTTGAATAATCATCTTTTAGTCCTCCCTTGATGTTCTTATTATATCCCCTTTGAAAATTGAATTCAACAATTCCACCCTTCAAAGATGGCTTTTTTATTCATAGATTGATTAATATTTTGTGATAATAATTTCATCATTGAAGGCAGACTCAACGAACCTTGCCAATCAAGATCGAAATGGGGATAAAATGGGCATAAAAGACATCTCCGTCTCAGTAAGCCGCTTTTTGACGATTAGCCTTAAGCTTCATATTTTGAACGAACACGAGGCTGCATCAAGTAAAAAAACGCCGCAATTCACAGTGTTTCATTGACAGCGTTTTTTAACTCCACCTTTATTTTTTCTAAGCGTACAGATCAGCCCCTGCGTTTCGGCTTAAAACGAGAGGTTGAAGGGGATGACGATCCATCTGAAATGGACCGTTGATCACGCGGATTCTGTTTTTTCTCCGCCCTGCCGGCCGCGGTTTTTTTCTTTGTCGGATCCGCTTCTGCCTTTCGGCCCTCGGTTTGATTTTTTCTTGGCTTCTGATTTTTCCTAGTTGATCCGTTACCCTGCGCATAGGATCGGCTTTTTTCATTTTTTCCCCATGGCACAGGCGGAATCAGACAATGGCGGCCATAACCGATCAAATCCGTTCGGCCGGCTCGAGTCAGCGCCTCCTGCACAAGCTTGTAATTGCGCGGCGCATTGAACTGCATTAAGGCCCGCTGCAGCTGCTTTTCATGAGGATCGCGGGCAACATAGACCGGTTTCATCGTCATCGGATCCAGACCCGTCCAATACATCGTCGTCGAGATCGTAGCCGGCGTGGGATAGAAATCCTGTACCTGTTCAGGAACATGATTGATCGACTTCAGATAACAGGCCAGTTCGATCGCATCATCCAAATCACAGCCGGGATGCGAACTCATCAGATAAGGGACCAGGAACTGATTTTTTCCATATTCCTGATTGAGTGCCAGATATTTTTCCCGGAATTTCTCATATAAGGCATGATTACATTTCCCCATCGTATCCAAGACCTTATCGCTGACATGTTCCGGTGCGACTTTCAGCTGTCCGGAAATGTGATACTGCACCAATTCCCTAAAAAAAGTGTCATCTTTATCATACATCAAATAATCGTAGCGGACTCCGGAACGGACAAATACTTTTTTTACGCCCGGCAGCACCCGCAGTTCCCGCAGAATGCTCAGATAATCCTGATGCGTTACCTCCAGGTTTCGGCATGGCTTGGGATGCAGGCATTCCTTTGTGGGACAGGTTCCCCGGCGCAGCTGATCTTTGCAGGAAGGGTGATAAAAATTCGCAGTCGGACCGCCGACGTCATGAATATAGCCTTTGAAATCCGGATCCTGCGTAATTTTGATTGCTTCTTCTACAATCGATTGTTTGCTTCGCGACGAGATTACCCGACCCTGATGATTGGTCAGCGCACAGAAGGCGCAGCTGCCGAAACAGCCGCGGTTGGAAATGATCGAAAAGCGGACTTCATCAATCGCCGGAATGTGATGATACATTGGATGAAAGGTGCGTTGATACGGAAGAGAATAAGTAAAATCCATCTGTTCCTGAGTCAAAGGGAGAGCTGGGGTATTCGCAACGACATACCAGCCGGAATACGGTTCCACCAGAATTGAAGCCTTGATCGCATCAATGTTGAGATGCTGAAGGCGGAAACTTTCAGCATATTTCCGTTTATCCTGAGCCACTTCCTCAAAGGACGGCAGCCTTTTGTATTCAAACAAATGATCGATGGATTTGCATTTATAGACAGATCCCTTAATCCAGATAATATCCTGAATGGCCAGTCCGCCGTCCAGCGCCTCAGCCAGCTCAATAATTGAATTTTCACCCATGCCGTACAACAAAAGGTCGGCTCCGGAATCCAGCAGGATCGATCGGCGAACCTTGTCATCCCAATAATCGTAATGGGCCAAACGCCGCAGTGAAGCTTCAATCCCGCCCAGAATGACCGGCGTATGCGGGTAAAGCTGTTTGATTTTCTGAGCATAGACAATTGTGGCCCGATCCGGACGCTTGCCCATTTCCCCATTGTCCGTGTAATTATCCTTATCCCGTCGGCGCTTGGAAACAGAGTAATGATTGACCATGGAATCGATATTGCCGGAGGACACCAGAAATCCCAGCCGCGGTTCACCAAATTCCATAAACGGTTCATTTCGGGTCCAGTCCGGCTGCGCAATCATGCAGACCTTGTAGCCATAGGCTTCCAGCATGCGGGTAATAATCGCCGGACCGAAGGAAGGATGATCTACATAGGCATCACCGCTGACATATACAAAATCAGGCTGCGTCCAGCCGCGCTGTTCCATTTCTTTACGTGTTACAGGTAAAAAATCCGTCATCGTCTTCCTCCTTGGCCGCTCATTCGCGGATGTCTTCTGCCCGCTTCTCTCCAGCTTTTTGAGCATTGCTTGCTTCTGTCCCCTGCTTCCTTTCCTTGTATGAAGGTCTGGGTCAGACAAAACCGCGGAATTCGTTGAATCCTCCGGTTTTGAGTTTCTGCAGCAGCTGTCTTTATTGTACTTGAATTTTTATTTTTTGTCTGCCTTTGACACAAGAAAAAGCGCTGGTCAGCGCTTTAACTCAATGATCTTTTCCCAGGCACAGTCGCTGCGGCCAAAGTGACCGTAAGCGGAATAACGGCTGTAAATCGGTTTTTTCAGATCCAACTGACGGATAATGCTGGAAACCCGGAAATCGAAATTCGTGCGGATAATTTCCAGAATTTCCTCATCGCTGACCTTGCCGGTCCCGAAGGTTTCCACATAAATGGAAATTGGTTCGCTCTTGCCGATCGCATAGGATACTTCAATTTCAGCCCGATCTGCCAATCCTGCGGCAACAATGTTTTTGGCGACAAAACGGCAGTAGTACGCAGCGCTGCGGTCAACCTTGCTTGGATCCTTTGAGCTGAAGCAGCCTCCGCCGATCCGGCCCATTCCGCCATAAGTATCGACAACGATCTTCCGGCCCGTAGTTCCGCTGTCACCAAACGGTCCGCCGACAACGAAGGATCCGCTTGGATTCACGAGAATTTTCGTATCCTTGTCGATCAAGCGGGCATCGATGACGGGATGGATCACTTCATTGATAATCTTAGCACGGATTTCTTCCTGTGATGCCTCGGCAGTATGCTGCGTCGAAACGACGATGGTATCCAAACGAACCGGTTTATTGTCTACATACTCCACGGTGACCTGTGTTTTGCCATCCGGTTTTAAAATGGAATGAGCTTCCTGCTTGCGGACTTGTTCTAACCGTTCCGCCAGACGATGCGCCAAAGCGATCGGCATCGGCATGTAGTTTTCTGTTTCATTGCAGGCATAGCCGAACATGATCCCCTGATCCCCGGCCCCCATTTCAGCTTCATCGTGCATCACAGCCTCATAGATTTCTGCCGACTGCTTGGAAACTTTGGTGACCACTTCAAATTCTTCTGTATAGCCGATCTCACGGATTTTGTTCTTCGCGATTTTTTCAAATGGCAGGTCGGCCTTGGTATTGGCTTCGCCATAGATAAAAATCAGGTTGTCTTTAATGGTTGTTTCGACTGCCATCTTGCTGGCCGGATCTTGACGGAGTGCCTCATCTAAAATCGCATCGGAAATGGCATCACAGATTTTGTCCGGGTGTCCGCTGGTGACTGATTCACTGGTAAAAAATTTCTTCATAAATTATCCTCCTTGTCTTTTTTATCAAGGCAGATATGACACATAAGAAAAGCCTCCCGAAAGAAGGCTTCATTGTTCATCGTCCTGCTTTCTTATCGCTGCCAGCATTACCACCTTGCCCAAGGCAGGTTGGTATGAGTTCATCGAGCTGACTCTCTCCCTCATTCTTGATAAAAAGACCAGGAATAGTAAACCATACCTGATCATAAAATGCAAGGATTTCTCTACAAAATCCGGAATTTCCATGTTTTTCCCACATTGCAATGCTTATCATTCGATCCAGACTTCCCCGCCTCCACAAGCTTCACGCGAAAATGATACGGGCAAAGCGTGATGTCTGTACTTTTTACAAAGGAAAACAGCCAGGACCTCAGACTGCAAAAGACAACTAGCCTTCTTTTCTTAACATCCATGGGAAGATCTTTCATTCAGCTTATGGTTTTTAATTTCCCTGACTCACTGATTGCTTCCTTATTTTTTCTCGCGCTTTGTCTTTTGGCGTACTGAACATGCGTATGCGAGCAGTGCGGCCAAAGCATTTCAGATATACTGACGCAGGATAGCGATCAAGCCATCGATATCAATTGGTTTGGCAATGTGATCATTCATGCCTGCCGCCTGAGCAGACTTGACATCAGTCACAAAGACATTGGCTGACAGCGCAATGATCGGCAGAGTTTTTGCATCCTGACGCGGCAGACGCCGGATCGCAGCTGTTGCTTGATAGCCATCCATAACCGGCATTTGGATATCCATTAAAACTGCCGTGTAATACCCCGGCGCCGAAGCTTCAAAACAGTGCACAGCTTCCGCGCCATTTTCTGCGGTGTCCACCAATAAGCCATGCATGGACAACAACTCCACCGCAATTTCACGATTCAGTTCATTATCTTCCGCCAACAAAATTCGCCGGCCGCACAGATCCGGGGCTTTTAGCTCAAGTCCGGTTTCCGCTGGCGTCGGTATCTTCGCGGTGCAGAAAAGCTCCAGAACATGCAGAATCTTCGATTTAAACAGAGGTTTGGAAATAAAGGCATCCGCTCCGGCCTTAATCATATCATCCTCAATTTCGCTGAGATCGTAAGCGGAGATGACAATGATCGGTATTTTGTCCCAGAGCTGATTGCGAATGATGCGGATGGTTTCCAAGCCATCCATCCCCGGCATCTTCCAGTCCAGGATCACAGCGAAGAAATCCTGCCCGCTTTCATGCGCTGCCTGAATTTTTTGAACAGCCTCATAGCCGCTGGAGGCAGATTTGCCGATGATACCCAATTCGCCTAACAGCAGTACAGCATTTTCACACACGATCTCATCATCATCCGCCACTAAGACGGAACAGCCAATCAACTCCTCAGCCTTTTCTTCTTCCTCCTGCACGACCTCAAGCGGAATGGTAACGATAAACTGACTGCCCTGATTCAGCTGACTGTGGACTTCGATGGTTCCATTCATCATCCGCACAATATTGTCCGTGATCGCCAAACCCAGTCCTGTTCCCTGAATTTTATTAATCCGTGAATCTTGTTCACGGGAAAACGGCTCAAACAAGCGCGGCAGAAATTGCTCGCTGATGCCTATTCCATCATCAGTAAAGATGAATTCATAGTAGCCTTTGGCCTGCTTATACGCCCTTGTTTCACGAATTTGGAATTGGATATGGCCGCCTTCCGGCGTATATTTAATCGCATTGGAAAGCAAGTTCATCAAGATCTGATGCAACCGATCCCCATCCGTTATGACCTTTTCGTGACTGACATGATCGACAAAAATCTTAAACTCTTGATTCTTTTCCGCAGCTAAAGGCTTACTCATTTCATAGACATTCTGAACCAATTCCGACAAGTCAACATTTTCCATCGTCAGATCAATTTTCCCGCTTTCAATCTTCGACATGTCCAGCACTTCGTTGATCAGGTTGAGCAGATGCCGGCTGGACAGCTGAATTTTCGTAAGACAGTTATCAATCTTTTCAGGATAGGCAAGATTGGCCTGCGCAATCGTAGCCATGCCGATAATTGCATTCATCGGCGTTCGGATATCATGCGACATCGAGGACAAAAAATTAGATTTGGCTTCGCTGGCAAGCTTTGACGTTTCGTATGCCTCTTCCAGAGCTTTGCGCTGCCGCGACTGTTCAATCCTATCCCGCGTCACATCGATGCCGACACTGTAAAAGGAAGGAATCCCATCCCAGCTGTCTTTTCCGCTGACATAACTGAAGGTCATAGTCAAGATTTTGATTTCCCCTTGGAAGGTCACAACCCGGCATTCAGTCACGGTATCCTTACTGCTGGATTGGGCGTTCTGCATCACTTTGACCGCCCGGGCAAGATCATCTGGATGAACATAGGTACATTGACTGTGAAGCTCATCCTCAAACTGTTCTTTTGTATAGCCGATCAAATCCAGAAATCCGCCGCCATACCATAATATCGTGGACATATCCCGTGCATCAACACGCGCAAACCCACCAGGAATAGTCCGGATAATCGCATCGCGTTCCCGATCCTTTTTGGCCAGCTTGTATTCCGTACTGACCATATCATGCGATAGTTCAATCCGAGCCTGACGGCCTTGCCAGTCAATGATCTTATTTTTGATCATAAACGTTTTTTTCAGATTGGGATTATCAAATTCCCATTCATAAACCTCATCACGTTTCAGCAGCGAGTTGGTACAGAAAGGACAAGGAGTATTCCGTCCCTGAATCACTTCATAACATTTCCTGCCGACGAATTCCTCAGCTTTTCCCTGCAGCGTTTCGCAGGCATGCTTGTTCACAAATAAAAGCTCGTAGGTTTCCATGTCACTGATGTATATATTTCCGGTATATTCGGACATCAGCCATTCAAAATTGGCGATTACATCCTGATGTTCATCACGAGGAGCGGTCACAGGCGTCTCTTTGGACTTCTGTGTTTGACCTTGTTCTTCCTGCTGCAGCACTGTTGTTTTCATCCTGATTGCCTCCTCGGACTCAGATTTATTGAATTGGGATTTTCATTTCTGAATACAATTTCAGACAGACAATCCTTGTTCACATGTAAATTTATTATAGCATATCATAAAATGAAAAAAAGATTAACTCTCATCGCGTAAAAAGCGGTTCAAAACTGGAAGCATCCAGTAAAAAATGCTAAAATTGATCAAACAAATACGACGGGGAGGTAAAGATCATGCAGGAAAAAAACGATATGCAGAATTTGATCTATACCCTGCTGATCACGCAGATCAAATTGGGTGTCTATCGTCAGCATGATCCGCTTCCTTATATCAAGCAGATGAGCGATTATCTCTGCGTCGCTCCGGAAACTGTTCGGGCCGCTTATGGCAGGCTGAAAGTGGAACAGGTTATTACCTTATCCAAAAAAGCAGGGGCGCATTTGTCCGCCGGCTGCACTGAGAATCAGATCCAGCAGAACATTCAGGAATATTTTGAAAGTCGACGAACTATGCTGCTAGATCTTGCCGCCTCCATGCCGGCTTTGTTCGGCAAGATGGAACTGCTGAGTTTGAAAAAAGCTTCGCCTCAAACACTGAATCAGCTCAAAACGATCCAGATAGATTCCCAGATTCCTCCGACCTATCGTTCGCTGAAATTCTTTCTCAGTCTGTATCGGCAGTCAGAAAACCAACTGCTGACAAGATTGATTTGGCGCATATTCATTCTTGTTCACATTCCTTTTTTCAGTGTTTTTCAGGATCGAAAAATGCTGGAGGAACAACAGGCGCAGCAGATCATGCTTCTCGAGGCCAGCTTAAGCGGTCAATGGCAGACTGTACAAAATTTAATCGAAAGCTCTCATCTTTGGCTGCTCAATGCCCTGCGAAAGTATTATCATGAATCAATCCGCCCCGACTCTACGGTTCTGGAAATCCAGTTTGCCTGGGAACTCTATTATAAGAGTGATCAAAAGCGTTATTCATTTGCGGTGACTTTGATCAAGCAGATTAATCGCGGACAGCGCAAAAGCGGTGAATTTTTACCTTCCCTTGCGGCATTGGCTGCTGAAAATCAATTGTCAGTCAGCACCGTGCGGCGGGCTTTAGATTTATTAAATGATATTGGGGTTGTCAAATCCATTAATGGAAAAGGAACACAAGTGCTGCCTTTTGAACAGATTGCTGACCATTGTGATTTTTCTCAGCCCGTCTATCGTCGGCGATTAATCGACTTTATTGAAAGTCTGCATGTATGCGCCTGTTCCTGCCGCGCGGTTGTGGAACAAACACTGCTGGCCATGACGGAAACGCAGCGAAACCAGCTGCTTGAGTTGCTTGAGCGCTTATATGCGCAGCAGCGTTATGGTTTGGGGATTTATGGGGTTATCGGCATTCTGGCAGAAGAGGCTCACTCCCCCGCGATTCGCACGCTTTACGCTCAGCTCTTTCAGCAGTTTCTTTGGGGTTACCCGCTGCGCATTCCCAGGAGAAATGAAAGCACGGAGGCACAAATGCAGGCAAGAGCCCTCACTGAGGCTTTGCAGCATTTCGATTCCAGTCTATTTGCCCAGCTTTTAGAAAACAGTCTGATCCAAGACTTCAAAACAGCCCAATTGCAGCTGCAGAAAATAGGAGTTTCTGCGCCTTCTGATTTCTTATAGAACATTGGAAGAATGTGAATTAAAATCTCAATTTCATCATTTGGACTCAAGTCAGGATATCCTTGTTTACTCCCTGATGATCAACAAAAAAACAGAGGGTTTAGTGAGCTTCACGCAAAAACCATCTGTTTCTTATTAGGTTAATGATCATCTATAACTTCATCGGCAGACTAGCTTGTTTTACAAAAATGCCAGAGTATTTAAGTTATTGAGAAAAACTTGACAATCAAGCTTTTTAGTATTGAATAATTGTTTGAATATCAATAGTGCGTGATTGAGAACTGCAACATCAATATAATCTAGTGGTTAATGCTAGAATAAGTGTAATTATAAGATTTGCGCTAAAGGTAGAAATAATATTAAAATATATAAATTCCTGAATTTTCTAATTATGCTGTGTTATGATATCTAATAAAATTCCCTGGACATTTTTGAGGGAGTATGCTAATATTACTACGAAATCATTAAGGAGGTTACATAATGCCATACGCTATAGATTTATTTTGCGGAGCCGGTGGTTGCTCAGAAGGGCTGATTCAAGCGGGATTTCATATACTATTTAGCTCAGATATAAGTGACATGGTAGAAGTCACATATAAGCATCGACATGAGCAACTAGGTTTAATACAAGGTCAGAATACTTGGTTTGAAAGAGCTGATATTAGAAATTTGCGTGGGGATTTCATTAACCAGAAAATAAGTGAGCTTGAAATTTTTCAAAATCGAGAGGTTCCGGAAATTGATTTGATGATAGGGGGACCAAGTTGTCAAGGATTTTCACGTGCAGGCAGACGTGATAAGACCGATCCAAGAAATCTATTATTTAAAGAGTATGTTAGAGTTATTAACGAAGTAAGACCGAAGTATATTGTACTTGAGAATGTAGAAGGCTTTATGGATATGCAGTTTTTGGGGTATAAAGGTATGCCAACAGAAGAGTTTCCTGATGGTGAGATTTATGCAGATGGAACTACAACCCCTGCGATTTTAAGAAAGGAACTTGGAAAAATTGGTTATTTAACACTTGAACCAAAGATACTTAATGCAGCAGATTATGGTGTCCCACAGAAGAGAAATCGCGTAATATTCATAGGATATAGAAATGACCTTCAAGCACCATCATATCCAGAACCTACAGTAGATACTGAACACCAGCTAACACTGAAAGATGCTATTGGTGATTTAGTGATTGATACTAATTTAAGAAACAGGATTAATCATAGGCTTTCTGCCTATCAAAAGGAAAGCAGAGCAGGAAGAACGCCTTCGTTTATTACCGGGCAGCCCATACCATGTGATAGAAAACAACTTAAAAATCTTGAACTTCCTAAAGCAACAGATGTTGTTTTGGAAAGATTTTCATTATTCAATCAAGGGGAAACGGGTTCTATGTTGAGAAAGAGGATTAAAGAACAAGGGGTTGACATAACAGGATTGAATGCATTGATTCAGCTTTGTTGCAAGAATTTGAATATGCAGTCAGATGATGTGGTCGCGTTATTTAGAGATGAAGGAGCTTCAGATGACGCAATAGATATTCTCTTGACAAAGAAAAATATTAGACATAGATGGAATGCTGCAGAACCATCAGCTACAGTAGTTACTATCCCCGATGATTATATTAATCCTTGGGAAGCAAGAACACTCAGCGTTAGAGAAATGGCAAGATGCCAATCATTTGATGATTCTTTTGAATTCTTAGGTAAGAGAACGACAGGTGGACTAAAAAGAAGAACAGAAATACCCCAGTGTACGCAAGTAGGTAATGCTGTTCCCCCTTTATTGGCTAAAGCCGTAGCCGATGAAATTATGAGAGTTTTATAAATTAAAATAACTATAGAGTTGTTGATAAAGCGGACAACATTGAATGCATCGTGGTAAGATCCCGTCTTTTACGCTTGGATAATAAAAAAATGACAATAAACCGCTCAACCAAGCGATATATTGTCATTTTTTGCTTGCATCGATATATCGTATTTTTTTATCTTTGTTTTGTTTGGCGAATTATACTTCTCATTTTTGCTTTTTTTATAATCTGTGTATCTGTATGAAAACCGAATACATTGTGAAGCTCATCGGTTAAATCAGTACGATTATAGGTAGGGATATAACCATATTCGGGAAGCAGACATACTTGCATATTTTTCATGGTATCTATGATCGTTTCTGCTGTATATTTGTTTTCAAGTTTTGTATCGATTAGTCGATAGAGCAGTAACGATATGAAACAGACCAGAAAGTGTGCTTTTATACACTTTTCTTTCTGGACATAGATGGGTCTTGCATCAAAGTCAGTTTTCATGATCCGAAAGCATTCTTCTATCTGCCATCTTCGTTGATTAATGGCTATGATTTCGGCTATCTCTCCCTCTATATCAGTCGTTACAGCGTAGAATCCATCATACATGGCTTCTTTATCTAGGGCTTCCTGATTGATTTCACAGAATTCATGATCTGCCACTTCACCATTTTCTGTTACTGCTGTTTTTCTTATAAAACGCACCGGATCATTCGGGTTCTTTCTGTTCTTTTTTAACTTTCCGTTTTCTGAAATCATTCTTTTTGCCCGATCAATCTGTCCTTGTCTGATTTTAGACTGATAGGCTCTGTATTTAGGGGAGTAAGTGACAATCATCGTTTCTGACACTTTCTTTGATTCAACCGGAATTTCTTTGTAATAGATCGATTCAAAGACTTCCGGATCTGTTTCGTCTAATTCACGCAGATCGATGAATTTCTTGCTTCCGATCTTTCTGTACTGCTGGGGATTTAAGGCCATTTCACGATCTTCTTTTTTCAGTTTCTTGAGAGACTGGGTAATGACATAAGACCTTCCACCCATATCGTTGAATAATTTATTATCTTGAGAGGCCAGACCGCTGTCGGAACAGTAGACAAATTCAGAACATTCAAAGTCACGGATCACCTTCTGCTCAAGTGGTTTCAGCGATCTCTGTTCGTTCTGATTGCCGGGATACAGATCAAATGTCAGGGGATATCCGTCCGCATCCATAAATAATCCCATGCCGACAATAGGATTAGGACGGTTCTCTTTGCTTTTACCATATTTTCTGAAATCATCCTCTTGTTCTATTTCAAAGTAATAATTTGTGCAGTCATAATAAAGTATCTTTGTGTTTCTTTTATGGATATGATTACTGTTGCGATATAATTCAGCCTGAATAGATTCGGATTCATCAGCCAGGATAGACAAGGTTCTGTAAACTTGATGAAGTTCATATTTGGGCTGCTCCAGTAATGTTTTGGCAAAGGAAAAGGAGCTCCGTTTGCTGGAAGGTTTCAAGAAACGGACATAGATAAGGTCAGAGGTGATCGCTTCTAAACTGTAATCCGTTTTATGACGGTTATCTATATTTCTAAAAATTGTATCAAAATGAAGCTGGGTTAGCAGCGATTGAAGAAACAGGTAACCGCAATTAAAAGAACGTTGAGCGTCCTTTTCTATAAATTTATTTGGAGAGAAAGGGACAGCCAGAACCTCATTTTCTTTTTTGTATTCTTCTGTAGCGATTCTGGCTTGTTCTTTTGCCCACGCCATAACGCCGTCCCGGTCAGTGCCGAGTTTTTCAGAAAGTTCAGCGAGAGTGCCCAGCTTCTTAAAGTTTCTGGAAGTGCTTTTGCCGTTTTTATCGACATAAGCAAAATTGATGTAGAAAGATTCAGAGTTTTTAGATTTTGAAGTAGTCACACGCATAAACATCACCTAGAAGTATTATACTACAGAATGCGAAATAAAAGCCCTTGGTTATAAGGGCTAGCTTAGTAACTAGATTTTATCAAGTGTAAAACTCCCGACTATAGAGTTGTTGATAAAGCGGACAACATTGAATGCATCGTGGTAAGATGGTTTGATGAGTGTCCGCTATAAAGATTTCTAACTAGCATTTCTTTAATTGAATCTGCAATTCCGATCTGTGATGGTAATCCCCAATAGTTTCCGCCCGAAAGGTTTAAATCTGTTTTTCTCCAACTTAACAGTAGGAACTGTTATGAAAGAATACGTAAACATATTTACACTTCTAGAGTAACCATTTTATCCAACTGTGATACCGTTGCGAAATCTATCAGCTGCATAAACTGCATCCCAAAACATAGGAACTTGGGCATTATCATTCCAATTAGTTTTACATTGAATGATTTGTTTTTCAATTTCATAGAAATCACGAGCTACATAAGCATCGAGAACGGGAAGCAAATTGTACTTTATACTTCTTGCTTTGTATGTAGGCACAAAATTGCCGTAGATATCATTTATTGTAATGCAGTCTTTATCCATTGAGTATTCTGGTTTATCTGAAAATGAGATAGCAATTAAATCTAATTCTGTATTTGTTGGAGAAAGTACCGTATTTTACAGTAATTGCACCAGATATAAGAGTTGAATTAATTCTTTATGATGTTTTATGGCAGTTCTTCTGCCAATATTACAGAAGTTTAAATACCAACATACTAGTCCTTCCCTATTTGCACCCCATCGGATACATCACTTTGTCTTTTGGACGTAGAGGTATTTGTTGAAAAGAAAATATTCTTAAGACTATCTCCTAAATTTAAATATTCATGTTCGGAGCCAGATGGAGTTAATACAATAATTTGTGTTTTCCAAATAGGGAATGCATTACTAAAACCGGCTATGCTGAATAGTTTATTTATAGCACAGTCTCTTAGATATTCAATTATATTTTGAGGCATGTTATAACTCCTTTCTAAAATTCTACAACTTCGATTTCACCGAATAAATCCAACTTGGCATATGGTTTAATACGCCATGCGTTACCGTGATTTTTTCCGGTATATCTACCTTCCTTTGTTGTATAACCACGCCAATCATAAGTTACTTCGCCTGACTTTATTAATGATAGGAACGTCGTAAACTGTGGAGCTCTGGAAAATTCAACTTCATGATATTTGAATTGAACCATACCATTAATTTCTCTACTTTCTGCTTTGAACCATAATGTTGATGGATGCTTAATATATAACTGTTGGCGAAGATCATTAAAGGACCAATACGCGGCTATCTCTTGTTTGCCTGTGTTTGGATTACGCCATATAATATTGACTCTTCGTTCCTCATCATTTACATGAAGATAAAATCCTTGATTGTTCTGAGGTGCTTCTATAGAACCTATGGTTATGTAAAGACTGCTATATCCTGAATGTGCATCTGAGTCATAGCCATATATTCTAGTGAATGCAGAAACTCTGTTTCTGTCTGTTGGCTCATATTCCGCCACTCTTGTACCTTCGAATTGTGGGCGTAACGTGAAAAGCGTATCCAAGGTTCTGCTACCTCCCTTGGATTTTACTTCTATCAAGCCGTTATAATCTGCATTTATTCTGTTATTTGTGTTAATTCCAAGAAGATTTTCTAAAGTATCTCCCACATCTTTTGGCGCAATTGGACCATAACCTTTAGAGTTGTCAAAGAAACCACCGTGAATAATTTCATATAAGCGAGGTCTGATTTGATAGAATAAATCAGTAATGGCATCCACACCAATAGCATTAAGTAAATCATTCTCGTTTGGAATGTTGTGTGTTAGATTAACTATATATATTAATGGCATACCATTTGCTTGTCGAAAAATAGAGATATAAAGAAGATCGCCTTCGTTTATGTCACCATATTTGGTCCTTCGCTTTATAGTTTCTATAGAAAAACGTTTATCACCTCGGGCATTAGACACACGATAAAATTTCAACTTGATAACATCTGTTTTACCGTATTGAATAAATAATGCATTATAAGTTACTCCAAATCTACCACCATGATCCAGTTGTTCATAGTCAACAAGACCCCAGTTAAATAATAAATCCCTAAGTATACCGTTAGCATCTAGATTATTTTTGTCAATCATTGTATATGTCATGCGAATTAATGCATATTCTTCGTTTCGAAAACGTCGTATCATATTAATTACATTCGCTTCATCTGAATAAGGTGTAAAAATCATATTTCCTCCTGTATTGCACTTCGTGAAAATAGATTGTACATTTCTTCGTCTACTGTATAAGCCATTGCGTATAAAGTTTTAATTGTAGGGTTAAGTGCTTTTCGATTAATTATTCTGCTTATCATTGCAGTCTGTACATCAGTTGCTCCATATATCTCAATCTGTTTAAGTTGTTTACTCTTCATAACTCTTTGAAAATTCTCAATAAAAACAAGAAGAAAATCATCTTCGATAAAATTACCAGAAAAAGATGTATTATCGTTTGCTAAGTCATTGAGATAATTTCTTGAAAATAAAACAGGAAATGATACATTTAATTTACGAGCAAGATTAAGTGCGGTTATATATTCAACATTTTGCTCACCATATTCTAATGATGAAAGGCAACCACGGTCATAGCCTATTGAAGTTGCTAGTTCAGAAATACCGAGCTCTTGCATTTCCCGCGCTCTTCTAACGTTGGCACCAAATACTAATAAAATTTCTTTTGAGTCGAATTCTAAATTCACTTTATCACCTCCTGATATTTACTATTATATTTAAATGCACCTTTCGATGTTTGATTTTTAACCATCAATATAATAGGCATATTGTGCAGTTTAGTATTAGTAATGTAAAAATATCCAATTTTGCCTTTTCCAATAACCACACATATTCCCAACTAAAAATTAAAAGTTAAAATTGTGGAAAAAACTAAAATGGGAAAATGAAAAAGAATAGATTGTAATTTATCGCTATCATCATAACCGTGAGCACGCCTTCGCTCGAGAAATGGTAGGAGAAGGCTATGGCTGAGCTCATTGTGATGGCTATGAAGCCTATTATGAGCTGGAGAAAGCAACGATCTATGGATGTATGACTCACGCACTACGCTATGTTGTGGAAGCGATTGAAGTAAGTCATCATCACGAAGTAGCCAAACACCTGAATCAAGTACAATTACAGGAATACTGTGACAAGAATCCTTCCTATGGGAATCTTGTCCATGTGCTTGATCAGTTCAAAAGATTGTTTATCTATGAAAAACAGTATGAAAAAGAAGGGCTTTGCCCTGAAAAAATCGAAAAACGGCGTCAAGCGGAACAAAAACCGATCCTTGCTGAGCCTTTTGAGTACCTTGAGAAATTCAGGGGAATACACCAAAAAATCAAAGATGGGAAAGGCCATTGATACACCTTGAATCAGTGGAAGTATTTGCAGAATGGAAAAGCAGAGCTTACGAATAATCGAGCGGAGCGATTGATAAAGTCCTTCATTATGGGACGGAAGGTCTGGCTATTCAGCAATGCGATACAGGGAGCAGAAATAAGTGCGGTTTACAACAGTTTGATAGAAGTGCTAAACTGAATCATCTCAACATTGTCCAATATCTCGACTATGTCCTCTCTACGATACAAAATAACCCGGACAATCCGAATTACCAAGCTTTGTTCCCTATTCAAAAGATCTGCTTGATTCAATAAGAGTTGAAGAATAAACAAGGAGAACCGTCTTCATGATATAGGATATCATAGGGGCGGTTCTTTCCTAGATGAATTCTATTTGACGCTTACGATATTACATAGCCGAGCCTAAGACAGCAAGCGGAAATCGCAAAGTTCCTAAGAGCGATAAAACAGAAAAGACATTCCACAGGATTTTAAAAAGAAAGCAGAAAGCAAAGATAAACGAGATAGACAGATATCGAAACTTCCTATTTCTGAACGACTGAAAATCCTATGCAGGAAAGCTGTTATAAATCTATATTGTATGCTTGTTATCGTCAGAAAATACAACAAGAGCCATGAAATACCATTGTTAAAGATTACGCCACATACATTAAGGCATACGTTCTGTACAAGATTTGTTCAGAAGAAGATGGGTCCGAAAAATCAGCGATATATTCTGGGACATGCAATTATCACAATCTCGCTGGTTTTGTATGCCCATGCTTCTGAAAATGGAGCAAATGTGAAAATGTTAAGTATGATTGCTTGATTTACAATGAAACGTACAACAGTCGAGAGCAAAGATATACGGGATAAGGCTCAGTTGCATGGTATATCTGTGAAAAAAGAAAAACCGCCAACCCCTTATAAAATGGGATATATTGACGGTTCAAGAAGTTATAAGAAGACACGAAAAAACTTATGCTATTTTTCTCAGAAATTCAGGATCTAAATTTGAACAATCGCCGCCGCTCCCTGTGCTTGATGAATCATTTCGGTCACAGCGTCTACTGACAAAAAATCAGGTCTAAGAAAATGTCCTTTCGCCAATTCTGACTGGTAGTCCTGCATGTTAAAAATAATTTTATGATCTTGAAGGTAAGCAAACAATTTCCAGCTTCCACATCGATAGTCATAGGTGTATCGTTCTTACTCTACCTCGCTGACATACGCTCCTTTTTTACGGTAGTCTGCAATCGTTCTCAGCGCTTGTTGATTTTCAGACTCTTGATAATGATTCTGATAATTTCGCAATACGGGCAAATCTGGATTTATTCCATATCCAAGTATGTGAATAACTGCGAATGAAAGAGAACACTGATTTCAACGCTATAGAGTACAGCTATGCCTGCTTCGTGAGCAGTTTCGCCGAATTCTTTCACATTGCGGATCGTATCATGATCAGTTAAAGTTATAAAATTAATTTTATTGGCAAAAGCTATATTAACTATTACCTTCGGCGTTCTTACACCATCCGAAGCACAGGATTGAAGATGGAGGTCAATTTGGCTTTTCTTATTAATTTACGTTTTCATATCACTTTGTTACACCTTTTTCTACATATACTGCCTCAAATTTAAAAGAATATAAAGTCCGTTAAAATTGGGGAATATGAATCTTAAGAAGATTTGATTTTAAATCACATTGTGAACCTAGAATAATGACATCGACATATTTCCATGGTTCCTCTTCTAAAAACAAAGGATTTAACAATGAATTCCACCAATCAGCAAATTGTGTAACAGATTCGATTGTTCCGCCATTTTCACCTTTGGCAAGATCACGCTGAACCACACGCAAACGCGCTAGATCAGGTTCTGTATCCACCCAAATGGAATAATCAGCTTTATCACGCAGTCTTTTTCTACAAGCTCCCATACCTTCAATGATAAGAGCTCGATCTGGATTCACCGCAATAAAACCTTCACGATTTTTTTTTATCCAACCTGTAGGTCTGTACGCTACTTCATCACCGTCAGACCAAGGCATGATAATCCCCTGAATCATTTCTTCATCCCAATGAATTGGATCCGCAAACCAACAGACATCATCTGTATGAACGAGATTGGCCTGCAACGCTGTCGCAAGCTTTAAAGCTAATGTTGTTTTTCCAGAACCGGCAGCACCGTCGATAAGAATCAGTGGCAGAGCACTGCGCTGGACTATTTCTTCTGTCAAACAGGCCAGTGATTGTTCTGACCAAGTTTTAATTTTGAGTGAAGGTAATTTTGATGTTGTCATGTTAGAAGATTTCCTTTCTATGACCCTGTTGTCCTAATTAACTGCAAGTTTCCTTGATAAAACTACATAAATTTTTACTTTAACATATCTCTGCAAGATCCTTACAAATAAGGTAATTGACACTCAAAGAATGGAACAAACAGCACTATGTGATATCATAGCCAATCCAGAATAATCTTGCCTCTTACTTTTCTCTTGTGTTTGTTTCTAAAGAAATCTACAAAAAAGCTAAATCCTTATATACTACTGTGTCGGCAATATTTAATTGTTTGATAATTCTGCAATTATTAAATAAGCGTTATCTCTTATTCCTTTTAAGATAAATTATCTTTGGAGAGTTAACTTAGCTTTCTTATTCCCAACTATATTATCTGTTCGTTTTGCTTTTTCAGAAAGTATAGTCACAGTAATAGAATTTCCCCTAGATGTAAAAGCATTTTTTCATACATTTCTATGATCTTAGGAACGCAACATCCCCCTTTCTCTTTGATGTGTAACTGATGAAAGATTTCTGATAATTTTTCGTTTACGGGAATAGATTCTCCAAAATAGTTGTTTATTCACCGTTTTCTAGTATTCTTACCTTCTAACATGAACATAAAATGTTTCGGGTAGTGCTTGAAATAACGGACTTTTAGACATCTTATTTATGTAACTTTACCACACACTCTATATGCGTCGTCTGCGGAAACATATCCACGGGCTGAACAACCTGCACACTATATCCCTGATCATTCAGTAAAGCACAATCCCTTGCCAAGGTTGCAGGATCACAGGAAACATAGACAATCCGGTCAGGATTCATCTTCACCAAAGAATCAATCGTCAGCCGACCCAAACCCTTACGCGGCGGATCAACAATGGCGACCTCCGGCTGAATATTCCGCTGCAACAACTGCGACGTACAAGCACCGGCATCCCCACAGATAAACTCGGCATTCGTAATTCCATTGCGAATCGCATTGTTTCTCGCATCTTCTACCGCCGAAGGAACAATTTCAATCCCAATTACACGTTTTGCCTTGGACGCTGCACTTAATCCAATCGTCCCCGTGCCGCAATACACATCAATCACCGTTTCGTTTCCGGTTAATCCTGCCAGCTCAATTGCCTTCGTATACAACACTTCAGTCTGAATCGGATTGATCTGATAAAACGATTTCGCCGAAATCTGGAACCGCAGCCCCAACAATTCTTCCTCAACTGAAGCCGATCCCCACAAGACAATTTCTTTGTCACCCAGAATTACGTTATCCTCTCGCTCATTCACATTTAAAATAATACTACGTATCTGCGGATAACTTTCAGTCAGCCGCCGAATCAATTCCATCTTTCCTTTTATTTGCGCTGTATTGGCGATGAAAACAACCATTACCTGCCCAGTCCTGAACGCATGTTTAATCAGCCAATGCCGAAATTGTTTCGGATCTCCAATCTCCGCAATCCAGGCCTTCAATGAACTTAAAATCGCATTTTCCAGATCACTGTGCAGGCAGCATTGGTCAAAATCCACAATATCATGCGAATGACTGCGATAATACCCGCTGATCATCTGACCCTCACGATTCATCCCTACCGGTACCTGCACCTTGTTGCGATATTTCCAGGGAAATTCCATCGACAACACTGGCTTGACCTCAACATCTAAATGCCCAATTCGCTGGAAACAATCCGCTACTCGATGCCGCTTGAATTCCGCCTGCAGCTCAGAATTCATCATCTGCAGCTGACATCCTCCGCATTGTCGGGCAACCGGACAACGCGGTTCAACACGCTGCGGACTATCCGATAAACGTCGGATTACCCGACCATAACCCACGTTTTTCTTCACCGCGGTGACAACAATTTCCGCCTTTTCTCCTTTTAACAAATCTTTGACAAAGAAGCAAAGACCTTCATGCCGAACTACGCCCAATCCGTCAAACGTATAATCAACCGCCTCTGCTGTCAGGACATCATTCTTCTTAAATTCCATAACCGCTCCCCTTTCCAAACTCAAAGTCCTGCCCGGACTAAGCTCTTTCTATTTTCATTTATACGCCATAACGAAAAAGGGCTTCCGCCCTTTATTCCTTTGTCTCATCCTGCGCTTCCGTATCCTCGCCGCCGACGACTTCCTCATCGTCGTTATCCTTGTTCTGTGTCGGATTGCGTTTTTCTGCCAGTTCATCACGCAGCTGCTGAGCCAGTTCCGCATCCAGCGGTTTAGATACGACCTGCGTTTCAGCTTGCTCCATACCGGAATTCTTCGAGCGGATGACATAAACATAATCTCCAGCTCCCGATTTATCAATATTGTTGTAAACATGGACTTCAAGATCATACATTTTTTTGCCCCCGGCTGCTGTGAAATAAGTTCCTTCATTCAATACAGCGGTGACGTCATTGTACGCCGTTTCTGATAAAGCACTTGCCTCTTCATCACTGATCGAATCTACGGCATCCACGTAAACACGCAGCGTAGCTGTTGTCAGCTCCACCGTAACCTTTTCGACTTGATTTTCACCCTTAATCCGGCTTTCGATTTCAGACAGCTGATCCTTGGTAATCGCCGGATCCAGATCCCCTTTGAACCGATCACCATTGATTGGTTTACCGGTATCCATCGAGGCACTGATTAAAATCCAGCCCAAAATCGCACAAGGGATCGCGATCAACACCAAACCCACGATCAGAATGATTGTGGATTTATCCTTCTTTTTACTTTTATGTTTCTTGGCCGTCGTGGCCGACGGTTTCTTTTTACTTGTTTTCTTTTGTTCAGACAAAGTCCTTCACTCCTTATCTTTTACTATTTTACAGGAAAAGAAGGGATTTGACCAGTCATTTCCTGAACCCGCTGTTTTTTGTGAGAAAAAGGACATCAAAAGCACCACAAATCGGCTTTTAATGTCCCCCAAAGTTAAATTCTCTTCTTCAACTCTTCCACAATCAGCTTATTCGTCATCGCCGGATTCGCCTGACCCTTAGATTTTTTCATCACCTGACCCACCAGGAAGCCGACGGCACGATCCTTCCCATTCTTATAGTCTATGATCGACTGCGGCTGTTCATCCAAAACCTGATTGACCAATGCAATCAAAGCGGAGGAATCAGACAGCTGTTTCATGCCTTTTTCCTGAGCGACCTGTTTCGGATCTTTGCCCTGAAGCACTTCCTCAAACACAACCTTCGCCTGTTTGCCGGAGATTTCACCACCGACAACCATATTGACTAACTCTGCCATCGCCTGCGGAGCCACTGGATTCTCCGACAGCTTCTTATTCAGCTTCGTCAATCCCGCTGGCAGCTCAACAATGACCCAGTTAGCCGCAATTTTGGCATGCGAGGTATGCTTCATGACCTGATCATAGTAATCTGCCAGGTCTTTATTCGCAACTAACAAAGCAATATCCGTTTCCGGCAGACCCAGTTCAACATATCGAGCCTGACGCACTTCCGGCATTTCCGGCATCGCTTCCTGCAGCTGCCGAATCCACTGGGCATCCAGCTGGATCGGGAAAATATTCGGTTCTGGGAAATACTTGTAATCGACTGCGCCTTCCTTTTTCCGCATTGAAATCGTCGTGCGCGTAGCTTCGTCAAAACGTCGGGTTTCCTGCACAACCTGACCACCTTCGTTCAAGATCTGTGTCTGCCGTTCAATTTCATATTCTACAGCCTTCTGAACGTTGCTGATGGAATTAAGGTTTTTGATCTCGGTTTTGACACCGAATTTCTCCGTTCCGGCCGGACGCAGTGAAATGTTCACGTCACAGCGCATCGAGCCTTCTTCCATCTTGACATCGGATACGCCCAGATAGTACAGCGTGGTTCTTAATTTTTCAACATAAGCCATCGCTTCTTTGCCGCTGCGGATATCCGGTTCCGATACAATCTCCACCAGCGGTGTTCCCGCCCGGTTAAAATCGATCAAGGTTCCAGCATCATAGTGGAACTGTTTGGCAGTATCTTCTTCCATGTGCAGCCGTTCGATCCGGATTCTCTTCGGTCCGTTTTCGGTTTCGATTTCAACATAGCCATGCCGCCCAATTGGGTAAAACTGCTGGGTGATCTGGAAGCCCTTCGGCAGGTCGGTATAGTAATAATTTTTCCGGTCAAAGCGCACGAGCGGATCAATTTCCATGTTCAGCGCCGTACAAGCCTGCACGGCCATCGCAACCGCCTGTTTGTTAACGCAGGGCATCGTGCCTGGATGACCTAAGTCAATTTCATTGACGCAGGTATTGGCCGGCGCGCCAAAGAGCACCGGAGCTCCGGAAAACATTTTCGTTTTCGTTTTTAATTCACAATGAATTTCAATGCCGATAATTACTTCGTATTCCATTATTCCATAACCTCCGCTGTAGCGTCCTTCATGCCGGTGATTTCTTCCATCGCCGCCGCAAAGTCAAACAGACTCTGTTCATCCCAGGCTTTTGCGGTCATGTTCAAGCCGACCGGCAATCCGTTCAGCATTCCCATCGGTACCGTACAGCTTGGATATCCGGTGAAGTTGCTGATCACCATGTGGTTTTCAGCGATCAGATATCCATCTGACAGTTCATCGCGGGAGTGGTCGTCGAGTTTCGGCGCAACATCGCTGCTGGCCGGAGCGATCAGAATATCATAATCCTTCATCACCTCTGCCACATTTTCAACGATCAGCCGGCGAACCCGCTGTGCCTGACGGAACAGCTTTTCCTGATTTTCGACAAACAGACCATAACTGCCAATGACAAACCGCTTGCGGATCAAGGAACCGAATCCCTTTGTCCGCGACTGAATCATAATTTCTTCCATGCTCTCGCCCGGCTGCTGAACGCCGAAGCGAATTCCGTCTAAATTGGAATGGTTCGCCGTCGCTTCACAGTTTGCAATCAAATAGTAAGCCGGCAGGATTGCTTTTAACAGATCCTCGCGCAGGCTGACTTCTTCAACAATCGCGCCTCTGGCTTTCAAGGCCTCGACGGTTTTTTCAAACATCGCTTTGACCTGCGGATTGCCCAGAGCGTCAATGACATTTTTGAAAATTGCCACTCTGCGTCCAGCAACGTCGCTGGACAGCGCCGCTGCATAATCCGGTACAGGCTCATAAGACGAGGTCATATCGCGATCATCACGGCCCGCCAATACTTTCAGCGCCTCCGCGGCATCCAGGGCGCTATGGGTGAAATAGCCGACATGATCCAATGATGAGGAATAAGGGATAATGCCATAGCGGGAAATCCGGCCATAGGTTGGCTTCATGCCCAAAACACCGCAGAAGGATGCCGGTTTACGCACAGAATCTCCGGTATCGGATCCAATCGCAAACGGAACCACACCTGCGGCAACCAATGCCGCGCTGCCGCCGGATGAACCGCCGGCCATCCGCGAGTGATCATACGGATTATAAACCGGTCCGGTAGCCGCAGTTAAATTCGTACCGCCCATCGCCAGCTCATCCATCGAAGCCTTCGCGATCACAATCGCTCCGGCGGCTTTCAGCTTGTCGACGATATGTGCGTTGTAAACTGGAATATAGTTGTCCAGAATCTTGCTGGAAGCGGTCGTCCGAATTCCCTGAGTACAGACGTTATCCTTTAAAGCAATCGGCATGCCGTAAAATGGTCCATCGGCAATCTCATTCAAACCAGTCAGCTGTTCTTCCACATCAACAAAGGTGACAACGGCATTGAGCTGCGGCTGCGAAGCATGGGCTTTGGCAAGGGCTTCCTCCACCCGCTGACGGACAGTCGTTGTTTCCTTCAGTTCTTTCATTGTTGCCATTTTACTTCACCACCTTTGGTACCACAATGTGGCATTCTCGGACTTTCGGCGCATTGACCAGCGCGTCCTCCCGTGAGATCACATGATCGACAACATCCTCACGCAGATAAGCGGTCGGTGTTTCAAACGGATAGACCATCGGCTCTACGCCTGTTGTGTCAATGCTTTCAAGCAGCGTCAGCTGCTTGCCAAGCGTTTCAAATTCCGCCGCAATATCGGCGGCTTCCGCATCGCTGAGATCAAACATCAGCCGATGTGCCAGCTCTTTGAAATAAGCGGGATCTTTAATTTCTTCCATCCTTCTTCTCCTTCTTTCCGGATTGTTCAATCCTTTTTATCTTTCAGCTTTTCAGCTGTATTCTTGGTTTCGCTCTTAGGTAGACTGCGGTGTGAATTGCCAATGAGCTTCCCCGCCTGATCTTCATCGAAAATGCACGGCGGCTAGCTGATATCCAGCACAGTCGTTTTCATCGTTCCTTTTTCCCGATGCAGGATCATCACCGTTTCTTCCAGCTGCTTAATCTCAATAATCAATTCCATATCGGTGCTTGAGAAGTTGACCGACAGTTCGTTTAACAGCTGCATTAGGGAATAGATCTCCGTATAGCTCTTGGCCTGTACCGTGACTGTCAGCTTGAGATAATCCGCCGCATCGTTGGTATACCGGGCCTTGCCGATGAGGTTGACATTCTCCGGCATGAAGTCCTTGACGCCGGCTTTAACCGTGCTGAACTGAGATGACAGAACCCCATCGAGGGCGGTTGCCTGATCACTTGGAATCAGCACCCATTGTTCATCAATCGCAGTGAACTGGCCGCTCCGGCTGGTAAACAGCCCCTGACCGATAAAGGCGCCCGGAACGCTGGAACTGGTGGAATTCGAGCTGTAAAAGGTGATGTAAATCGGCAGATCCGCGTCTACCTCAGCCTTGTTGCGCAAATAACGTTCCAGCTTCCGGCCAACCGTACTGGCATAGGTATACAATTTATCCTTTGGAATCTGAACTGTGCTGTCACCGCTGGTGACGGAACTGTTCATCAGAATCCCTACCGCAATGCCGTTGAGCGTTTTCTGATCTTCCTTCGCGATGAAGTCTACTTCCACTAAGCCATAAACGATATACGGCCGCTCCAGCACGATCGCATCGCTGATCTCAAAATTTCCGCTGGGATTTAAGCCGTAGGAATGATCGCTGCTTTCATAGCGCTGCAGTTCCTGAATATCATCATATTCCAGAATCTGACCCGCCTGCAGATAGTTATCTTTGACTGGAAAGTGCTGCTTGCTCAGCTCAATCAGTTCCTTTGGCATCTGCATCAGGTCAAAGCGGCTGTTCGTGTTGCCGCGCCAGTATCGGCCTTCTGAAAGCTCATGCGGCAGCAGAGTTTGATAATCATCAGACGAATAGCTGCTGATCACGGTGCCCTCGTTGGCTTCTTCCGGGGCCTTTTGCGAACAGCCTGCCAGACTGATCAGCAAGCAAAGCGCCAATCCCCACCGACGCCACCGGTTATTCCGCATACCGGTTTACCTCTTCCAGCCATTCACTCTCTGGCATCGTGGCTACGCCTAAGCTTTGGGCTTTAGTCAATTTGGAACCAGCATTTTCACCATAGATGACATAATCGGTACGCTTGGAGACGCTGCCGGAAACTGTTGCGCCCAGATGCTCCAATATCGCCTGAGCTTCCGGACGGGTCATCGTGGACAGCGTGCCCGTCAAGACGACCGTCTTGCCGGTAAACATCGTTTCTACCTGTTCCTCTTTCAGGCAGATCATATTCAGACCATGTTCGATCAAGGCCTCAATCAGATGCTGATTCGCTTCATCGTGAAAGAAATCCAACACCGTCTGAGCGGTAATGGCCCCGATATCCTTGATTTCTTCCAGTTCTTCATACGTCGCGTTCATCAAAGCCTGCATGGTCTCAAAACGATAGGCCAGAATCTTTGCGGCTTTCTCACCGATCTGGCGAATCCCCAATCCATACAGCAGTTTCTCCAGCGAATTTTGCTTGGAATTTTCGATCGCCTCCAACAGATTGTCAGCACTCTTTTTCCCCATCTTCGGGGTTTGGAGTATTTCTTGGTAATGGTGTTTGAGATTATAGATATCCTCAACGGTATTCAGCCACCCCTGTGCATGGAACAGCTCAACGCGCTTAACGCCTAAGCCGTCGATATTCATCGCGTCCCGGCTGCAGAAATGGGCGATGGATTCAACAACCCGCGCCGGACAGTCGTTATTGATACAGAAGTGATGTGCTTCGTCCGGATAACGGACTAACGGCATCCCGCAGACCGGGCAGGTCTTGGGAAATTCATAAGGAATCTGCGTACCATCGCGCTTTTCAGGAACGCTGGCTACAATTTCCGGAATGATGTCTCCGGCTTTGTGAACGATGACATAATCTCCGATCCGAATGTCTTTATCCCGGATCATATCTTCATCGTGCAGCTGCGCAAAACCCACGCTTGTTCCGGCCAGACGCACCGGCGTCAGCTGAGCATTCGGCGTAATTTTCCCCGTTCGCCCGACCGTCACAAAAATATTTTCCAATCGGGTTACGGCCTGTTCTGCCGGAAATTTATAGGCTATCGCCCATTTCGGCGTTTTCGCGGTGAAGCCCAACTGCTGCTGCTTGGCATAATCGTTGACCTTAATGACAATACCGTCAATTTCATAGGGCAGATCACTGCGCATCAGCGTCAGATCTTCGACAAACTGCCAGACCTCCTCAATGTTGTGACAAAGCCGGTTCAGCGGATTCGTTCGGAATCCCAGCGTTTGAATGAACGCAAGCGATTCCAGATGCTGATGATGACCTAACTGCGGCCCCTGCGGTACATGGTACCACAAAGCGTCCAAGCCGCGGGAAGCCGCGATTTTGGAATCCAGCTGCCGGATCGAGCCGGCTGCTGCATTGCGCGGATTAGCGAATTCTTCCTCACCCATTTCGCGGCGTTTCTCATTTAACCGCTGAAAGCTGGCCTTTGGCATATAAACCTCACCGCGCACCTCCAGTTCGCCCTCATAGTCAATCTCCATGGGAATCGATTTGATCGTGCGGACATTGTGCGTGACATCTTCACCGACAACCCCATCGCCGCGGGTCACAGCGTATTGGAAACGGCCGTGCTGATAATTAAGCGACATCGCCAGGCCGTCGATCTTGCATTCGCAGCAATAATCCACAGGTCCGACTTCGGCCTCTGCTTTGCGGGCGAATTCAAAAAGTTCTTCCCGGCTGAAAACGTCGCCCAACGAAAGCATCGGGCGCTTGTGTGTAATCTTATTAAATTCATCCAGTACCTGACCGCCGACCCGCTGGGTGGGAGAGTTGGGGTCAAAGAGTTCCGGGTGCTGCTCTTCCAAAGTGATCAGCTCCCGCATTAACCGGTCGTACTCCGCATCGCTGACGGTCGGATGGTCCAGCACATGATATTCATAGTTATATTGATTCAGCTGCCTGCGCAGCGCAAGAACGCGTTCTTCGCTCATCACTGTACCTCCTGAAATATCCAGTTTATTATATCATAAGAACAAATGTTTTCTTCATCATCTTTGCCAAGTTTACGCAATCTAATCGTTTGTCCTTTAACATCCTTTCTGATTTGTACGGCTGGGCTTTTTCTTATCTGCAGTATCGATAATCCCAGCTTAACCCGCCGCACTGCATGCCGCGGCTTATTTTCTAAGCTTCCTCTTCCTCGATTTTGTCCGTTCCGTTGAAAAGTGCGGGAATCACTTTATCAGAAAAGCAGCCCTCCTTCTCTGACGGTGAGAATGAAAGGCTGCCTGCGTCTTTATCTTTTGATGTTTTGATGCTTTGTATCCTTCGAACGAAGAAGACTTATTCCACTTCTTCCGCTTTCTGAATCGAAGGATGCGTGGCCATGATTTTACGCACGCCAAACGGAAAGGCAAATGCGATTTTGAGCATCCCTTCGCTGTATTCCAGGACCACGCCCTCGCCAAAAGCGGCATGTCGGACGTGATCGCCCTTCTTCCACTTGGTCCGCGGCTTGGAAGCCAGCCGTTCTTCAAACGGCGCTTCCTCTTCAAACAGCGCTGAATGCAGTTTGATTTCCTTCGGCTTGCCGGTATCGAAAGTCGCCCCGATGTGTTCGATATACTGCGGATCAATTTCCTTGATAAACCGTGACGGCACTTTGATTCGGCTTAAAATGTAGCTGAAACCGGAGCTTTCCGTCAGATAGAGCTTATTCTGAGCCCGTGTGAAGGCGACATAAGCCAGCCGCCGTTCTTCCTCCAGCCCTTTCAGCTGACTTTCCTGCACAGCGCGGTCATTTGGGAAAATACCTTCGCTCATGCCGTAGACGAACACCGTATCAAATTCCAGGCCCTTGGCCGCATGCACCGTCATCAGCTGGACATGATCGCCGCCGTCCTCCGCGCCTTTATCCCCATACAGCGAAACGAGCTGCAGGTATTCCTCCAGCGAACTGTCCGGGTAATTGACCGTGTAGCTTTCAATATCGGTGATCAGTTCCTTCAGGTTTTCCAGACGTTCATTTTCCTTGTCGGCTTCCAGCATGGAACGATAACCGCTGTCGGACAGGATCATTTCCAACAGCCGGCTGATCGGTGTTGAAGAAGCCAGATTCTTCCACTTTTCCACCATTTTGACAAAGTTGTCAATCGTCGTCTGAGCCTTGCCGCTGACAACCTTTTCATCGCGAATCACTTCGTACATCGTCTTGCCCATAGCCCGTGAGCGCTGTACGATTGTATCCATCGTCTTGTTGCCCAAGCCCCGCCGCGGGACATTGATAATCCGCATCAGCGCCAGATCATCGCTGCCGCAGACCATCCGCAGATAACACAGCGCATCCTTGATTTCAGCTCGTTCGTAGAATTTGATGCCGCCGTAGATCACATAGGGGATCCGCTGTTCGATCATCGCTTTTTCCAGCGCACGGGACAAATAGTTGGAGCGATAGAGAATCGCGCAGTCGCGGTAGCGCTGACCTTGTTTATGCAGTTCATTGATCTTGCAGGCAATCCAGGTTGCCTCATATTCTTCCCCGGCACTGGAATAGTGGGTAATCGCTCCGTTGTCTGGTCTTGAAGTAAACAAGTCTTTGTCAACACGATTGCGGTTGTTGTGAATCAAAGCATTGGCGCCGTTTAGGATGCTTGGCGTTGAACGGTAGTTTTCATTCAGGACAATCGTTTCACAGGGTTGATAATCCTTCTCAAAGTTCATGATGATATTGACGTCAGCCCCACGCCAAGTATAAATCGTCTGATCGGGATCGCCGACGACATAAACGGAATTGTCGTTTCCCGCCAGAAGCTGAATCAGATCGTATTGTATTTTATCAATATCCTGAAATTCGTCGACATGGATATAATGGAAGCGCTGCACCCATTTTGCCTGGATTTCCGCAAACTGCCGGAACATCCGTACGGTATAAAGCAAAAGATCATCGAAGTCCAGCGCATAGATCGCCTGCTGACGATTGACGTAATATTCATAGACCTTCGCTTTGTCATTTTCCCCGCGCAGATCTCCGGCAAACACATAAGCGCGTTCAGGGCTGATCTCCGCACTTTTGTTGTTGGCGATGTAGTCCAGCATGGAGCCAAACGTATAGGTCTGCTTATCCAGCCCAAACTCTTTGTAGGCTTCCTTTAAAATACTGCGCTGATCATCAGCATCCATGACCGTAAAGTTGCGCGGCATACCCATCGCCGGAATATCCTCACGCAGAATCCGCACGCACAGCGAGTGGATCGTGGAAATAAAGACGGCGTTTCCCTGCTCCGGCAGCATCTGCCGGATTCGTTCCTTCATTTCATTGGCTGCCTTGTTGGTAAAGGTGATCGCCAGAATTTTATTCGGCCAGACATGGCACTGTTCGATCAGATGCGCAATCCGCATCGTCAGCACACGGGTCTTGCCGCTGCCCGCACCCGCGATAATCCGCACATACTGACTTGACGTCAGCACTGCTTTTTTTTGATTTTCATTCAGCATCTCGATAGAAACCATTGTCCGACACCTCTTCTTTTCTTCTTAATCTTAATCCAGCCTGACTCATTCCGGCCGCTTGTTTTTCTCATGTTCCTATTTAACAAGGACATCCGGAGCTGGGATTGTTCTGAAGCCATTCCTTCTTCTTGAGCGGCCTTCAATGCAAGGAATGCACAGAGCTGAAACCAAACGGATGAAAAATCACCGCTGCCGCTGAGCCCTGAATCCTTGAAGCCAAGCCGTTCTGATTTCTGAATGTTGCTTCCAGACTTTCTATATTATACATGAAACCTTCGGCATTTCTATCCCTGATCCGCCGGTTTCAGAATTTTCATGAATAGCAGAAGTCATCCTCAGCGCCAACGTCATTTCTTTCATGCCAAGCCGTCGCTTTTCCTTAACGCCTGAAAAACTACTCCGATTCTTCTGAAAAGCGGTGTGAGGGAAATCACGGTTTTTACCGAAAAGTGGTTGGATCCGCAACCCTTACAGGTAAGGAAAAGGAAGGTCAGTGTGATCCTTCCTTTTGACGCAGCATCAATGTCCAGCCGCTGATCGGCTCAAAACCCAGCCGACTGTAAATTCTTCCCGCTTCTTCATTCTCGAAAAACAAGCATGGCTTTTTGCCTTCGCTTAACAGCTGGCTGCACAGCGCCGTCATAACCGCGCTGGCCAAACCGTGACGGCGCCAATCCGCGCGGGTCGCCACTCCCCCGATCATCGCCGCATCTGCAGTCTCCGCTGTGCTGTTGGCTTGGCAGATCACCTGATTCTGTTGTTCAATGAAGAAATGCCGGCCTTCCTGTTGGGCAATCCGCCGGGCGATCATGGCCACCTCATTATCCATGTCAAACACTTCATCCAACAATGCTTTTAAACGTGCGGCGTCCTCAGGGCGAGCCTGCTGGATCAAAAAGTCAGACTCTGCCTTGACCTTCAGCTCGCTCAGCTGACAGAACAGACATTCCTCACGAGTGAACGCATCAAAATTCAGCCTCTCCAAAACAGCTGTGCGTCCCTGGATCGCCTGAATATCATATTCCTGAATCAAGCGCTCAACAAACTGGACGTCAACGCGATTTTCCTCACTGGCAATCACCAGATTATGGTAGTACACCAGATAAATCCCATGGACAAATTCATCTTTATCAATAAAAATTGTCTGAAAGCCCTGGTTAAATCCATAGTTTTCAATATCTCCGATCAGAAACAAATTCAGCGACGGGTTTTGCCGGAGATAATCCAGACATTCCTGCCGATGTTTTTCGCTGCAGCGAATCATCATCGCAATCACCTCGATGTCTACTATTTTATCAAACTCCGGCAGTGAGGTGAACTATTTTTTCAACTTTCTTAATTTTTCCAGCATTCTCTGCGATAATAGAAAAGCCATGATATAATGAATAAATAAGGAGAATCAACAGGATGAAACGAATTGCAAATCAATGGAAAGATTACGAATGCTGCGATGCAGGCGATGGTGAAAAGCTTGAACGCTGGCAAAATATACTCTTGCGCAGACCCGATCCTCAAGCAGTATGGAAGAAAACCGATCATGCCGGATGGGATCGCATTCATGCGCATTACCACCGTTCCAGCCGGGGCGGAGGCAGCTGGGAGTTCAAACAGGCTGTACCGGAGACCTGGACGGTATCCTACAAAGAACTGACGTTTAAGGTTTCACCGACCGGCTTTAAGCATACCGGCTTATTTCCGGAACAAGCAGTCAACTGGGATTGGATGCAAGCCAAAATCCGCAAGGCCAAAGCCAGCGGACGGCCGGTGCGGATTCTGAACTTATTTGCCTATACCGGCGGAGCGACGATGGCCTGTGCCAGTGCCGGAGCGGATGAGGTTGTGCATGTAGATGCCAGTAAGGGAATGGTGCAGTGGGCCAAAGAAAACATGGCACTGTCACATTTGGAAAACCGCACGATCCGCTTTATCGTCGATGATGTTCTGAAATTTGTCGCGCGGGAAAAACGCCGCGGTCATACCTATCAGGGAATTTTAATGGATCCGCCGTCTTACGGCCGGGGACCCAATGGTGAAATCTGGAAGCTGGAGGATCAGATCAACGAACTGGTCAATGCTTGTCTGGATATTCTGGATGACGACGCGTTGTTTCTGTTAGTTAATTCCTATACCACCGGTTTTTCCTCCATCGTCTTAGAAAACATTCTGCGCACCACTGTGCTGCGCCGTCATCCGTCCGGCTATGTCTTTGCCGGGGAAGTCGGTCTTCCGATTACGCAGGACAACATGATCCTGCCATGCGGAATTTACGGCGCATGGAGTGATGAAGATGACGAAGTTTGAGATTTTATATGAGGATAATCACCTGCTGATCGTGGTCAAGCCTGTCAACATTGCGGTTCAGGCGGATGACAGCCATGATCCGGATCTGTTGACATTGCTGAAGCAGGACTTGAAAGAGCGGTACCAGAAACCGGGGAATGTATACCTGGGCTTAGTGCATCGCTTAGACCGGCCCGTCGGCGGAGTCATGGTGTTTGCCAAAACTTCCAAGGCCGCTTCCCGGCTCAGCGATCAGGTCCGCACCCGCAGCCTGAAAAAGACTTATCAGGCAGTGCTGTGCGGTCAGCCGCAAAAGCCTGCAGCAACCTTAAAAGACTGGCTGATCAAAGATGAAAAAACCAATCGGGTGCGCACAGTTCCTCCAGCTTCACCGAAAGCGAAAGAAGCGATCCTGCACTATCAGATCCTGGAAGAAAGCGAAGGCTTGTCGCTGGCGCAGATTCAGCTGGAAACCGGACGTTCCCATCAGATCCGCGTCCAGTTTGCCAGCCGTCAGCTGTCCTTGTGGGGAGATCAGCGCTACAATCCAAAGGCGTATCCCGGTCAGCAGATTGCTCTGTGGGCAACATCGCTGACACTGCAGCATCCAATAACGCATGAAAGCATGACCTTTGCCTGTTCACTTCCGAACAGTTACCCGTGGAATTTATTCTCTCATTCCAATCAGAAAGGAGATTGAGAACATGGCAACAAAAGCGCCTGTAAAAAAACGAAAAGTCGTTCGCCGGAAACGCAGAAGAATCCGCAAATCCGTTCTTTATGGTTTAATCGGTATTGTAGCGACGATCGTTCTGGTCTTTGTCCTGACGACCATTCCGAAGCTTTCAACGGACAGCAAGCTGAAGGGTTTGGGCTATTCCAAAGAAAGCATCGCGATGATCAAGAAGCAGAAACTGACCAAGACCATCCTTAACGATAAGCTGTATTCCGACAACCTCAATGCTGCGTTAGCCTCGGAAAGCTTCAATAAGGATTATCTGAAGCTGTATCTGGTTACCGATTCCCTGAACAGCGATGACACGCAGCTCTATGAGCGGCTGCGGGCACGGAATTACCCCGAGGACTCATGCCTGAAATTGTTTGAGAAGCTCAATTTCTGGGAAATTACGCCGCTGTTAGTCTTTGATTATGTGAGCGATGTTGAAGCCTACATTCAGGACTGCACCGATCATCGGGATGTTAACAGTGAGAATCATTTTGAACTCAGCGGAAAATACGTGAACTGGTATGACAGCACCTCTGCCTCCGATGCCAAAGATGTCAGTATGATCGTCAATAAGCGATATTATTTAGGGGAGAGCTATGCCCCAGAGGATCTGGTTCAGCTGAGCTTAACCTATGCCGCGAAGGATTGTTATCTTCGTCAGGAAGCGGCCGATGCCTTAGCCGCAATGTGTGATGAACTCAACGGCGGCGGCAAGCCGAAGATGTATGCTTCCTCCTCCTACCGCGACTATCAGTATCAGGTCGATTTATATAACGGCTATGTCAATTCCAAGGGTGAGGAATGGGCGGATTCCATTTCTGCCCGGCCGGGCTTTTCCGAACATCAGACGGGATTAACCGTAGATATGGCCGCCACCGGCGCGCAGCTTTCCAAGTTTGCGGATACCGATGCGTTTGTCTGGATGCAGCAGAATGCCCACCGTTTCGGCTGGATCCTGCGTTATCCAGAAGGGAAGGAAATCATCACCGGCTACAGCTATGAAGCCTGGCATTATCGCTACCTCGGTGTGGAACTGGCTACAAAGGTCCATGATTCCGGCTTAACCTACGACGAATATTACGAATTGTATCTGCGTTAATTCCATTACGCTGCGGATCGGCATTGCCTGCCGATCTTTTTTTTATTTATGCATCTTGGGTTCTCTTAGAGACAGAAAAACAGCCGGTTCTTTGCCTGCCTGCAGCATCAAACCGGTTGTTAGACTGAAATTTGTTGAGATTTAGACTTCGACAATCCCCAAGGAAGCCAAGACGATCGCCAATAACAGCACTGTCAGGATCAGCCGATTGGAATTCATCCATTTCTTGCCCAGCATCCAATAGCATAAGACAGCGAACAGCGCCGGCATCAAACCCGGCATAATCGAATCCATATACTTTTGAAGCGGGAATTCCTGCATCAGCATTTCCCCGGTCTGAGGATCAATTCCCAGGCTGACGGTCAGTGTTTTGAGCGGGAACTTGACCATCGTAGCGATCATGCCGCCGACCACCGTTAAGCCTAAAACCGAGGCGGCCGCAGTGATCGTTTCCTTAATCCCTGAGAGTGTATTGACAATCTTAGCGCCTTGCTGATAACCGATGTCATACAGCTTAAACCGAAGCAGCAGCACGGCGATTAACCAGACTTCCCAGATCATGATGCCGACTATGCTTCCTTCCTTGGCCATCGTCGCGGCAATCGATCCGAACACAGCACCCGGAATCATGCTGAAAATCGTATCGCCGACGCCCGCAAACGGACCCATCAGCGCGGTTTTCATGGACGAGGCAATGTCAATGCCGGCACCGGTTTCTGCCATTTCCTCTTCAATCGCGACGTTCATTCCGACAATGATATCCCCCATTGCCGGAGTTGTGTTAAAAAAGACCGAATGTGCCTGCAGCGCCTTTTTCTTGAGTGCCGGCTGATCGCCGTACAGTTTTTCAATCAGCGGCAGCATGGTGGTCAGATACCCCAGCCCCTGCATTCGTTCGTAGTTCCAGCCGATCTGAGCATTCCAGATCCAGCGGAGATTGATGCGGCGAAGCTCTTGTTTGTTCAGGCGTTTCGTCTGTGTCATAACTTTGAGTCCCCCTCTTCTTTCTTATCCCTTATTCTGATTTTATTATAGCCCTATTAAAATTAATTGCCAATCAATGATTCATATTTTTAAAGGTTTTCAGGTTTTTTTATTCCAACTCATCTCCGCTAGTTCTTCACTCAGCCTGGTGAAGCAGAGGAATTCCCAGAAGTAAAACAAAAGATCCATAACCGGATCTTTTGTCAGTCCATGAGCCTTATTCATTAAAGCAATTGAATCTGCGAAGTTTCGGGATTTTTCTTTACCTCTGCCGCATAGGCTTTGGCCTGTTCGATCAGTTGGTTGATTCCCGTACTGCGATAGACCCCTTTCTGGATCAGAATCACATCGTAGATCACAAACGGGTCGATCCAGTTCAGCTGCACCAGCCCCATCTGCCGCACCTTAGGAACACAAACATACGGAATCAGACAAATCCGGTTGTCATCCTTGGCGGTATTGATGACGGCATGAATGCTGCCTAAAAACAGCTCAGAAGACGGCCGCGCGCCGTTTTGCGTCAGACAGCGGCGGAATTCATCCGTAAAACAACAGTCCTCATACGTATAAGAGAAATTCTCCCGGTTCAGATCGCCGAGATGCACTTCTTCCTGCTGCGCCAAACGATGCTGCGGCGAGGTCATCAAACACAGCCGCTCTTCAAACAAAGGAACGATCTGCTGCCCTTCGCTTTCCTGAGTGTTGAGCATCTGCACAAATCCGATATCCACTTCGTTCTGATTCAGCCATTCCGGTACCCGTGCACAGCAGATCGCGTTGACCTGCAGCGTCAGCTCCGGCTGAGTCTTCTCCACTGCCGCAAAGAAATCGCCGAAAGCAAAGCCGACCATCAGTTCGCCGCCGGCCACCCGGATGGTGCCAATCGCGGATTTTGTCTGATCGAACTCATACTGCAGCTTGAAATAGACGCTGAGCATTTCATCGGCATAGCGCATAAACCGCTTCCCATCATAGGTCAGCTCGATCTTTCCGTTGCGGTATTCTACCAGCTGAACCTGCAGCTCGTCTTCCAGGGAGCGGATATGTTTGGCAAGCGTCGAGGGGGCATAGCTTAGCTTTTCCGAAGTCTTCATGTAATTTTTTTCCTGAGCCAGCGTTCTGAACGTGATCAGCTGTTTAATATCCATCGTTGCTCTCCTTCGCTTCAAAAGCACCCATTGTGATAATGGATGCTTTTTTACTTTATGCTTTGTTCAGCGGACTACTTAGCGTCAGCGACGACAGTTTCGCCAGCTAATTTACCGAAGACAACCGTATCCACCACGGCATTTCCGCCTAAGCGGTTTGCGCCGTGAATGCCGCCGGTGATTTCACCTGCTGCATACAGACCGGAAATCGGCTGACCGGCTTCATCGAGAACGCGTGTTTCGGTATCGATCGTAACGCCGCCCATCGTATGATGGACGCAGGCCTGACGGGCTGTAGCAACCCAAGGTCCGTTTTCCAGCTTCGTAGAATACAGCGTTCTGCCGAATTCATCCGTACCGCCGTCAGCAGCGGCGTTGAAGCTGTCTACGGTTGCTTTTAATGTCGCAGCATCGATTCCCATCTGAGATGCCAGATCTTCCAAAGTATCCGCAACTAAAATATAACCGTTTTCTTTCAAATAATCAAACGTAAATCCATCCGCTGAACGCCAATTCGGATCTTTGATATCCACATAGCCCGCACCGTCGCCGGATTCCAGCATGTAGAACATCGAGTCGGTCTGCGCCATGACAGCCAGACAGATTTCATCACGGCGGCCGTCTTCACGAACGAAGCGCTTGCCTTCTTTGTTGATGAAAATAATCTGATCTGTGCCGTTGACATCGCGCGGCGGATATTTTGTCAGCTGGCCGTCTTTGACATTGCCCAGATACAGCAGCTGAATCTGTTCCATATCGGTTAATGAAGCTCCAACTTCCAGCGCCATCGAGATTCCGTCGCCCTGTGAGCTGCTGAAACGGTTCGTCGTCATGACTTTGCTCAAATCGTTCCACTTTCCGGAGGTATTGTATTCCTGAACCATCTTGCTGTTGGCCGCAAATCCGCCGGTTGCCAGAACGACGCCCATGTTCGCGCTGACCGTAAATTCATTGCCGGTCTTATCCTTGCAGACAACGCCGCTGACCTTACCGGAATCATCCTGCACCAACTTCTCCGCGGTGCTGCTGGTCAGCACAGTGATCTTGTCGTCTTTCAGAATGTTTTCAACATAGGTAGAGATAAAGCCGGTTCCCATCTGCATCGTGCTGGTATGGGTTCTCTGCCACAAACTGCCGGCACCCTGACCGATGATATCGCTGAATTCCATGCCTAAGTTTTCAATCCATTCCAAGCCTTCAAACGAATCGTAGCACAGCACTTTGACTAAATCCAGATCACCGACTTTATCGCCGTTGATCCAGGTCTGCAGCGCATACCATTCTTTCGTATCAAACAGATCGGTCCGGCCGCTGGCTTTGTATTCATCCCACTGCGCCTGAACTTCCTTCTGCAGAGCTGCATGCGCATCATCAATCGGATCCTCCGCCAACGCTTTTTCAATCGTCGTCTTGACTGCATCGGTCATCGTGACCTTATTCTGCAGCGGTTCATCCGGTGTGTTGTAAATAGCGCCGCAAACCAACGTATCGCCACCGACTTCGCCGTTCTTTTCAACGATGATGACATTAGCGCCCTTCTGCGAAGCTGCAATCGCGGCCGCCAAACCAGCTCCGCCGCCGCCTACGACAACAACATCAGCACTCTGATCCTGCTGCGCATTCGCTGCGGTTTCCTTCATCCAGGCCGCCGGATCAGCGCCAGCCTGCGTCAGACAATCCTTAACGGCATTGATGACCGCTGCCGATGTGATTGTCGCTCCGGTCACGGTATCGACTGCCAAGCTCTGATTTGCAACAATTTCTTCCGGAATCAAGACTGTCGGCGCTTTCCCGCCTTCATCCAGCTCCGTTCCCGCTGCGTTTTTCAAAACGCCGCCAATCCCCGGTGTTTCCGAATCCTTCGTTACTTTAACGGAAACAATGGCGTCCTCGCTGAGTTCAACGCTGACTTCAACAACATCGTTCATTCCCTGCGATGTCGCGGTGTACGTTCCAGCCTTCATGCCTGCTGCAGCGGCCGGCTCATCCTGTTTCGGAGTAGAGCATCCAGCCATTGAACAGATCATGAGAAAACTGGTCAATAAAAGCATTGCCTTTTTCATTCTTCATTTTCCTCCTTTTGATCTTGTTAGAATTATATCATGTTATTTTTTTATCAACTCACACTAAAAGGAAATGTGTTCTCGCTTTTTTCGTGACTTAAGTAAGAGGCAAAACCTGCTCGTATCTTTTCAATAAGAAAAAACGCCGTTGAAGCTTCGGCGTCTTTTGTTTAATGCTCATTACCAGCCTGTTTTGACTGAGCTTGAAATTTGCTTCTCATTCGTGGGCCTTGATTGATAAAGCCCAATGAATACCATCAACCACTTCGGATCCAATGCAAAGCGATTTCAATCCAACCGGTTGAGTCCATTCTTTGATCAATCTTTTCGGATCGCTGACCTGTGTGATCCTGCCTTCGGATTGCTTTTCGGCTGACTGTCATGGACACCCTTCCAGAGTTTCAGAGCATAGTACAAAAACCGCTCCAATCCATAAATCACCAGAACCACTTGAACCGCAGCCGTAGAAAGCGCCATGCTGGAAGTCTGAACTGACGTCGGCCGATAAACTACATCATAAGTGATCGGACTTTCACTTTCCAGCATATCGAATTGAACCAATCCGGTATTCTCGGCCGCATAAGGAATAATCGTATCGATCACTTCCCCATCTTTGATCGCATCTACCTGATAACCATAATAATAAGTGCGCGGAACAGTCAGCCATTGACCCTCCGGTCCGGATTTGACGACGAATTTAAAATGCCCATATTCACTTTCATCAACCTCTTGATCCAGGATCAGCAGTTTCATGCTGCTGTCGATCATCGACTCACTCGGCGAAACAGCCCATTTTACCCATTCCCGGTAATCCTTGTAATCCACATCCGCCCCATAAGGCAGATAGTCTGCGCTGCTTAACTGCTGCACATTATAAACCGCTGTTTCCTGTGTATCCCCATACTGGCTCAGTTTAGCTTCTTCCACCGTCATTTCATCCGGATAACCGGAAATCTGATCATAATTGACTTTCAGCATGAAATACGTGGGAATCAAAATTACGATCACGCTGATTGCTTTTAGCAGCATTCTGAATTCCAGCTGCTTGAAGTTCCGGATAAAAACATACCAGTAATATCCTCCGGCCAGCGCCAGCATAGGAATGCAGACCGGCAATAACCGCTGGACGAACTGCATAAAACTGAAAAACGGGAACAGCTGCCAGGGGAACAGCTTCGTCATCATCATCATACTGACATAGCCGATGATCCAGCAATGAAAGATAAACGGATTGCGTTTGCGTTTGTCGCGCACCGCCAAGCCGATCAGCGGCATAAAAATCAGAAAAGGACCTGGAGAATTGTTCAGATAAATCGTTGTATCCACAGTAAAGTTAAATATTTCTGACAGATCTACTGCCGTAGCCGCCAAGCCGCCCCCCAGATTAAAGGTATGCGAAACTACCATATCAACAGCGCCCATCTGTTCCAGCATCGGGGCGATGAAAAACCAGGCGCACACCAGGGCCGCCGCAATCGCTTGCAGGATATTGAGCAGCCGGATCTTTTCATGCCACAGTTTTTTAAAATTGATCAGCGCAAACACCGCAAAGACAATGCACATGAGGATAAAGCTGATGTTATGCGACAGCACCAACCCGCAGTAGCCCACCGCCAGCCAGATCCAGCGCCGGCTGTCCTTATACATCGTCTGATAAATCCCCGCCAGACAGATCGGGATGAACACCAACGCAAGCAATTCACCCAAACCACCCCGCCGCAGAATATCTGTAATGCTGTGGGTATTCAGGATCAACAGAAGCATTGACAGGACAGCGGCATATCCGCTGCGCCGGCTGACTTTATAACTACATAAGCCGATCATCAGCGTCGCTGCCCAGACTAAACCAAACACATATTTTTTATAAACCAGAACCGGGAGCATCCCGTCTGCCAACAAGGATGCCGGCCAATACAAAAAAAGATTGCAGTAGAAGATCGGCGTTGGATAACCGAAATTGAAGTTCTGGTTCCAGAACAGATAGGGATAGTCAACATGATTTTGCTGAGCTTCCATCAAACTGATGATTCGGTTGATGTGAAAACCCGTATCCGCCCCCAGATGGACCTGACCATTGTTGAACGGAAAACAAAAAAATGAAGCGATCGCGAAAGCGGTCAGGGCCAGAATCACAATCGTCACTGCCCACACCAGAATCGGATTCTCTTTTTTTAATCGAATAACCTGATTTGTCATTGCTTTATATTTCATCATATTTTTTCAAATATCCTTTTTCAGTCACTATCTTCTTATTGTACTCAAAATTTCTGTAATTAAAATAGTAAAAAAGTAAAATTAAACTTTTTATCATAAATTATCCCGGACAAAAGCAACGTTATACCGATTCTGTTTAGAAATTGAAAGCTTTCAGGATCCACTCTTCCCGCCATTTCTGCAAAAAAAGATCCTGCTATCACTCCGCACAAAACAACCGGAATGAATGATCCGCAGAATCTTTAAATTTTTTACTTTGCTTATAAGCTGCAGGAAGCTATGTTAGGACTGGCTTTCCTGAATCCAGCCTTCGATCAGCTGAGCTGCCCGGACAGGACCGCCGGCCTGATGGAAACTGCGGCTGATCAAGGCCGCGTTTTCTTTTAACGAAGGATTCGCAAGAACCTGGTTCACTGCCGCTCGAATTGCGGCCGCACTGTTCTCCTTTAGCAGGATGCCGGCATTCAGCTCAACAACTCGTTGCGCAACCCCGCCCTGCTCGGCCGTTTGAGGATAAAGAATCAGCGGAACCTCAGCATTCAGACCTTCATTGACACTGTTCATCCCGGCATGTGTCAGAAATACTGCGGTTCGCTGCAGAACTTCAATTTGATCAACCTGCGCCTGAATTGTAAAATGGCCCGGGGCTTTCAGTTGAGCGGCCTGTTCTTCAGTTCCCACAGCCATGATCACCTCGCCTGGATAATCCCGCAGCGCTTCAATGCAATGCTCAAAGAAATCCAGATGCTGGTTGTTGACAGTTCCCGGTGAAATGTAAATGACGTTTTTTTCTCCATCATAAGAAGCCGTGGATTTTACAGAAGGACCGACAAATTGAATCTTTTCGGAGAAGGTATCGGAACACGGCTGAAATTCCTTCGATGTATAGACAATTGTCGGTGTCTGATCATCATTCTGCAGAATTGAAAGCAAATTTTTAACCGGATATCCTTGTTTCTGCAGCCGTTTCATCTGGCGATGAATCTGCGGCAAAGAACGGACTAAACCGATCAGCTGACCAAAGCTCTGCTTCATAATCCTGGCTGAATAACGGTTGAAAGCAAAGGTTGTCGTTGAAGAAATGAACGGAATGCCCAGCTTCAGCGCCGCAAATTTTCCCCAAACCGCCATCGAATCAGCAATGATGCAATCCGGCTGAAGTGTCCGCAGCTTCTGACAGACCATCGCATCCAGGGCTAACGTTGTATCGGTCAGCAGCTTTATCGAAGCGCCGACATCGTTAGTCATCTGTTTAATCCTTTCCGGATCGGCATTTTCGGTTTGCAGATAAGCGTCGCAGCTGACAAACTGAGCGCCGGCCTCCTCAATCCGTTTTTGAAAAGCCGAGAATGAAAAATAAATCACCTGATGTCCGCGCTTTGTCAGCTCCCGAACCACCTCCAGTGTAGGATTGGTGTGTCCGTAAGCCGGAATGCAGAAAAATGCAAGTTTAGCCATAACGCCCTCCCTGACTGTATTGACAGTCTTGCTTTGATGAATCCGTAAAATTTTTCAGCGATACTGATGCAGCGTATTCCGTTAAGGATAAGCATCTTTATTTTCGGGTCTGACGAATGGATTGGGCAAAAGCCTTTGAATCTTCCTCCGGCATATCCGGATAAAGTTCCTTAGCCTTTCCCGAAAAAATGGCATCGGCTATTTTTTCAAATACGTCATACCGTTCAATCGCAATGCCTTTCTCCGCGTCCGCCAGCAGCATCAGCGTATCCCCAGGCTCAATCTGAAACAGATCACGGACTTCTTTCGGAATAACGATCTGACCTTTGGGTCCGACCTTGACTGAGCTCATGTATTTTCCGTCCTTCACTTGAGATTTCATGGTCTCCCTCCTTCCTGTATCAAAAGTATAACTTGTATAACTTATATAACTATTCTACTGCTGAATGTTATCGCTGTCAACCGTCGTTGTCTTTTATCCATTTTCTTTCAGGAATACTGCTTCCAAAGTAACAGTCAGCTGATCGCCATGGTCAGAGAAAAGGAGGATCTTAGTGCAGCTTTGATGAACAAAACTGCGCCTGAACGTACATAGGCGTGAATAAATTTCTTATTTTGAATCGAAAGGTTAACTAAACAAAAAAATTTCCGATCCTACCAACCAGAAATTTTCTTAGTTTAATTCGTTCAGGCCTTGCCCAAGAAGCCGAGCAATTCCGCCTTGCGTGCTTCGCAATCGGCTTTCCCCAGTTCAAATAATTGTTTCAAAGCTTCGGCATCGCCGGAGAATCGTTTCACGCCCAGATTCTTTGAAGGTCTAAGCAGCAGCGCTTTGCCTTCCTTCTGCAGCTCATCGACGATATTCATTTCTTCATAGTAAACGTCGCTGCGGATTTTCAGCGCATCGATCAGCGCCTGGTTATGATAAGCCATTTTTGACGTATTCAGCAGTAGCTTGCTGCTGGGCTTACGGACATAGCCTTCGTCCTTTGTTACAATGACCAGATGTTTATCACAGCCATAGCCCAGCGAACGCTTGATCGGCACCATCGTCGTCACACCGCCGTCCATATACAGCCCATCGCGATACGGCACAGGCGAGCCTGCCAGCGGCAGCGTACACGCACCTTTTAATAAGCGCAGATCATCATCCAGTTCCTGTTTCTTCACCCATTCCACCTTGGATGTGTTCAGATTGAACAGGCCGATCTCAATTTCCATCGAAGACTGCCGCAAAGTATCCAGCTCATAATGAATTGTTTCTTTCAGCAGACGGTCGAACATAAAATCATAGCCGACATAGTGGCGTTCTTTCAGCAGCGGATTCAGTCCTACGTTTCGCTTATCCGGCATATAGATGACGCCGACATCGTACAAATACTGCTTGTTTCTCATCGCAAAGCTGCACAGGTTCATGGCCCCAGCTGAAATTCCCACGCCGTAATCAAACTCGACCTCGTGATCGATCAGCCATGTTAAAACCCCAGCCGTATAAGCGCCGCGCATTCCGCCGCCTTCTAAAACCAGTCCGGTTTTTCCCATAAATTCACCTCAATCATACAATCACTTATTGTAACAAAAAAAACTGAATTTACCACTACAAAATTATTGTTTCGTCGCTTCCTGAACCATTTTTACAAATTCTTCGCTTCGCCCGGCAGCTAAAATCCGATGCGGACAATCCTTTCCTGAAAAGTCATGATGCTGCTTAATATCCTCAATCCGCAGATCATATGCCTTCATTAACTCCGCACACAGCGCCGCGGCATTTTCCAGCGTCTTTTCAAAATCATTACCTTCATTGACGCACAGTTCAATCCCAATCCCCGTCATATTGCCGCCGCCCTCGGTCATTTTATCTCCGGCATGCCAGCCGACTTCTTCATCCGGCAGCGCGTGATAAATCGAGTGATCATCCACGGTATAATGCCAGGAATTAATATCCGTCTCATTGGTCTTTAAGTATTCGTTGTGATGCCAGGCATCCGCACTGGCTGCTTCGTTGTCCGTTTCATGAATCACGATCCAGCGAATTTCACGCTGAATCTGCGGACGATTTTGATGTCCCTGCGGAATATAATCATGAACCACGTCAATCCCATTGACCTGCTGCAGCTGTACGCCTTCCGTGTGATAAATCCGTTTTTCCCGAACCGGCCACAGCCATAACAAAAGCAGCGCGATCATCACTAAGCCTGCCAGCACGCCCAATATTGCCAGTTTCCGGCGAATCGACGCTTTCAGCCGATACCGCTTATGTGCCCGTTTCTTCTTTCCGTTGGATGAACGTGCCGAAATCGTCCGCTTCTGCACGGTGGATTTCTCCCGCTGATTACTCATAAGCATCCCCAATCTGTCAATAACTTATGTTTATTTTATCATGTTCCCTGACTGAACAACGAAGGAAATTCTTAATTCTTTCTAACACATGCTATAATCAAGTCTAAAGGCAGGTATTCTTATGCAGAAAGTAATCTTTATCAGCGGAACCATGGGAAGCGGAAAAACAACAATCAGCCGGCTCTGCAATGAAAAGCTCAGCCGGAGTGTTTGGCTGGATGGGGACTGGTGCTGGATGATGAGTCCCTTTCAGGTTCAGGATCAGACCAAAGTCATGGTGATGGATAACATTGTTTATCTGTTGAATCAGTTCTTGGCGCAGACTTGCTTTGATCATGTTCTGTTCAGCTGGGTCATGGATCAGCCGGAAACTGTCCAACAAATTTACAATCGGCTGCAGGGAAATTTCACGTTTTATCACTTCACCTTGCAGCCTTCACCACTCCAGCTTCGCAGACAGCTGCAGCAGGATATCGACCGAGGTCTGCGGACAGCTGACTGTATCCCGCAAAGTCTGTCACGCTTGACCCATTATGATCAAATTGATTCAGAAAAAATCAAAATCAATGGACAATCTCCGGAAACAATTACCCGGGAAATTCTCAGTCGTTTGAAATAGCTGTGTTATTTCTATTTTATACGGCTTTTCAGTTGGATTCAAATTTGCTTCCTACACCTTATTGAACAAACTTAATGTTGAACAGATTTACTGCTTCAGAAGGCAAAAATTTTACAGTCTCATTAATTTCCTTTTGTCAAAATAATCGATATCTTCTTATTGATAGTCAGATTGAGAATGACGCCGACCGATATGCGGTTCAAATGTAAATAGGCTGCCTCTGACAGCTTCGTATGCTTTCCTTTTTCGATATCAATTCTCTCATTCTTGTATCTAACGATTTCACAAAAAAAGCTCCTTTCCCCTCGGAAAAGAAGCTCTTTGCCGCATTACAGAAACATGGCGGAATTAAAAGAACATGTGTTCGACAAAAATTCGCAGACCGATCAAGATCAGAATCACGCCGCCCAAAACACGCGCCTTTTCTTTGACCATTGAGCCAAAGCGCTTTCCGGCCGCAGCCCCGATCAGACTTAACCCGAATGTAATCCCGCAAATCAATAGACAGGCTGTAAAAATATTGACGTGAATCACCGCAAAGCTGATGCCCACGGCCAGCGCGTCAATACTTGTCGCAACCGCCTGCATCAAAATCGTAGGCAAGGTCAGCGTCTTGCCTGAACATTCCACACATTCCGGTTCATGACTTTCCTGCCAGGCTTCTTTGATCATATTCAGCCCGATCACACCCAATAAGATCAAAGCGATCCAGTGGTCAATCGAAGCGATCGCATCGCTGAACATCCGGCCGCAGAAATATCCGATCAGCGGCATGAGTCCCTGAAATAATCCAAAAGCACCGGAAGTTATCAGTGCTTCCTTGCGATGAAAGTTCTCATAACATAAACCATCGGTAATCGACACCGCAAAAGCATCCATAGCCAACCCCACCGCCAGCATGATCAACGTTGCCGCATCCATAACATTTGCATCCATCAGTATTCCCTCTTTCTTCCTAAAAAAAGACCCAGGCATAAGCTCGTTAAAGCCTATGCTTGAGTCTTGTTCATTAAGCCAAACCAGGCGGCAAAGCGCCATTGTGTTGATTTGACACGCGGATTCTTTCCACGCAAACTACTCCCTCAAGAAGTATGTTCAATATACCAAAGTTTGGATGAAGATGCAAGTCTTTCCGGCACTTTTTCCGCCAACTTCGACAAGCTGGCGGCATTGTCCCCTTCTTATTTGAAATTGCCAATCCACAGCGGGCTGCCAATGGCTTTCAGATGATCCTGAAATTCATGGGTTCCGTTGAGAACATCGCGCTGATTGACCAGTTCAATTTGATTTTCAATAATCCAGTTTTTAAAGGTTTCACTGGTACACGCCTGCAGCTCTTTGCATCGATGGATGTTGCACGTCGATTCTTCCATGATATGATCGTCACAATAACCAGGATGCCAACCGTACAGAAAGACCTCTTCCGCTTCCGTCCATTGCAGCGACATCATTTTTTCCAGCGGATTGTAATCCTTGAAATCTTCCAGCTTATAACTGGAATTGGTCGCTAAACCGGAAGAATAGTAGCGCAGGTCCTTGTATTGAGGGTCACAAACCGTGGGATGACGATGATCCGGAGCACTGGAAAAGATATTGTGTGCGATGCCGTATTTTTCCACAATGGCTTTAAATGCCTTTTCCAGAGGCAGATCGCTGTTTTTCACATTTGCAACATCTGGGTATTTCCCTAAAATGCTGTAGCACAGCTTCATCTGGGCATCGAATTCTTTGAGCGCCTCCTCATAGGTCGCTTCCTGCATCCGTTCCGGATGCCGATGTCCCCATTTAAACCGCCCTTTCTCATCGACTAAAGAAGGAACTTCTTCCGGCGGCAGGACCGGACTTTCCCACAGGTGGCGATGCCAACCGATGGACAGCCATGGCTTGTCCTTTAACCAATGCAATGCCGCAATGGTATCAGGGGAATCAAACATGACGTCGGCCGAAGAAGCAACGCCGCAGTCAAAAGCACGATAAGCTCCCATATCATAAGCGGGGGTATAACCTAAATCGTCAACTCTGAAAACCAATCTTTTTCTCATTTCCATTATCCTCATCTTTCTGTGAACATTATACAGAATGGCAAGCCGCCTTCGATTGCAGAAAAAGTTTTTATAACAAGGAAAAAGCTGACATTTAACGCTCCAAAAACAGCGGTTTCATGACAAAAACATAAAAACAGTCCGCGGATCAGACTGTTTCTATTCTTCATAAGGTAATAAACTTCACTGCCGGCATTTCATTGTATTTTTATCTGCCGTCTTTGCCTTGGCTGCGGCACAGGCCTGATATAAAAGCGGCTGAATGTCCGGATACGTCAGTTCAGCAGGGAGCTGCGCAAACCAATCCGTCTGAGCGATCTCAAACTCAGGCAGCGGACCTGAAATCCCGCCGGTTCCCCAATAAAGCATGCCGCTGTCACTTTTTTCCTGTTGATGGACAGTATAAATACACAGAGGTTCTAAATGGGCCTCGGTGATGCCGGTTTCTTCCCACAGCTCACGTTTGGCAGCCTGCATGGGTGTTTCCCCCAGTTCAAGGTGCCCGCCCGGTATTTCCCAAGTAGTTCTGAGATGATGCCGCACTAACAGCACCTGATCCGCGTTAAACAGAACGATCACAACATATTTTAACGTAACCGCAGCCCCGCAGGGATGAAAGCTGACCTCAATCTTTTCCATATCCGACTCCTTTTTCAGCATCTTAACCGATTTTTGAGCTGATCCTCCGGAAATTTTCATTTTTCTTCGCTTTTTTTATCTCCAATCGGACAGGATGAAAGCTGCAGCTACATCATCGGCGCAAACAGATTCAGCACCGCCCGGATTAAGCGCACAACCGCCGGCGTTTTGCGGCAGTCCTCCAGCGTGATCTCGCAGCAATCTTTCAGCGTATCGAGATAATCCTGCTTCATCTCTTTGATAATCGAACTCTTATAGGTCAGTACACCGCATTCAAAATGCAGGTAATAGCTGCGGTAATCCATATTGGTCGTCCCGCACAAGCCGATCTCATCATCACTGACAAACGATTTGGAATGAATAAAACCTGGCGTGTATTCATAAATTTTAACCCCGGCTTTTAACAGCGGTTCGTAATTGGCACGGGTGACCATAAAGACCAGTTTTTTATCCGGAACATGCGGCACGGTGATGCGCACATCGACACCGGCCTTCGCTGCCGTTTCCAAAGCCCGCTGCATTTCATAACCGATGATCAGATAGGGAGTATGGATGTAAACATAATGTCGTGCCTGATTGATGATGTTAAAGTGAATGGTTGCCCCAACTTCTTCCTCATCCGTCGGACTGTCGGAAAACGGCTGGATATAACCATCGCTGACCGGCTGTTCCTCCGGCTTATAGACGGGCCAGTAATCGTCATAATTGCTCGGCGGCATCGCCTTGTAAACAAAATTCCAGAACTGCAGAAACATGACGGTCAGGCTCCAGACCGCATCGCCTTTGAGCATCACAGCTGTGTCTTTCCAATGCCCGTATTTTTCATAGGCATTGATATACTCGTCTGCCAGGTTGATGCCTCCAACAAACCCGACCTTGCCGTCGATCACACAGATTTTGCGGTGATCACGGTTGTTCATCTGAATCACCAGCTGTGCTTTTAACGGATTAAAGACCGCACAGCGGATACCCAGCTTTTCCAGGATTTTACGGTAATTAGCCGGCAGCGTATAGACACAGCCTGCATCGTCATACATGACCCGCACATCGACGCCCTGCTTTACCTTTTCAATTAGGATTTCCAGAATTGAATCCCACATGATGCCGTTGTCAATGATGAAGTATTCCAGAAAGATATACCGTTCGGCTTTTTTTAATTCTTCCAGCATGTGCCAGAATTTGATTTCACCGGTCGGACAATAGGTCGCTTCCGTATTCTTATATACCGGATAATAAGCGTTGTTGACAACATAGCGGAACTGTTTGGCGGCCTGTTCATCCTGACCTTCGATCTCCGCCAGAATTTTCTCATTGCGCGGCAGGACCGGATGCGTTCGGGCCGCTTCGATCATCGCTTCCCGCCGCAGGGCTTTCGGCATTTTCCGTCCGCCGAACATCAGATAAAACAATCCGCCGAACAGCGGAAAAACGAGAACCAGAATAATCCAAGCCAGCTTGTAGGAAGGATTTTCCTGGCGATTGACAATGTAGATAATCAAAAAGAAATTGAGAAAGCGAAGCAGATTGCTGACGAGCTTAAACCCCGACAGACTGACCATTACACCAATGATCAGACCTAATTGAAGCAAGATTAAAACCGCCACAATGAAAAGACGGTTCGCCATGATATTCAGCAGTTTTTTCATTAACGTTCCTTCTTTCCCAGCCGCAGATCAGCCCACTGCTCGACGACCCGCACACCGGACAGATCAAGAAAGGACTGAACTTCCTCTATCCGTTTTGCCATCAACTCAAAATGTTCAGGTGCGTGTGCATCCATCCCATAAACTGCGGTGCAGCCATACGCTCCGGCAATTTCCCAAAACCGCGCCCAGGGATAAGCATAGCGCCAGCCTTCACGATATGCCAGCCGGCCATGCTTCATCCCCTTCAGATTGATTTCCAGCGGCACCTGCGTCCGGCTTGCCGCTGCACAGATGATCCGCGCCGCTTCATCACAGGCCGACGACCAATGATCGCGGCTCAGCATAAAATATTCGGGATGAGCGACATAATCAGCCAAGCCTTCCTCCAGCGCCATGGCAATCCGTTGAGCATAAAGCAGAACACTTTCATCCTCCGCCGCCTCACAGAAATCAACGCCCCCAGGCGTCAGATAATGATTGCCGATGATCAGATAATCCGTTTCCTCACGGCGCTGCTGTAATTCTTGGCGCAGCGATGGAAAATATTCAAATTCAAAGCCGGAAAGAATCATAATCTGATCCTGATATTTTTGCTTCAGGCTGGCGATGGACTCCAGATAGCCTGCTTTCTCCTCCATATTCATCCGATCGCGCTGATCAATTAAGCTCGCAAAGGGACAGTGATCGCTGAATCCCAGGACTTTCAAGCCTGCCTTGATGGCCGCCTGAACATAGGCCTCATCCGTTCCGATGGCATGATGGCATCGGGCAGTATGCGTATGAAGATTAAAATCCGGCATGCTTTCACCCCTCAATACGTCATATTATAACGAAATCTGAACTTATTTGCACGAAAGACTTTCTTAAGATGTCATCTGGAAAAATCCGGTCATGCTTTGCAGCTGGGATTCTAATCATTCCCAGAATCAGATGGATGGCGCGCGGTAAAAAAAGAACCGGCTTTACCGCCGGTCAAAGTTGATATTCGAAAATACACTTCTGAACGTCGCCATACTGATAAAGATAATGATCTTTCGGTACGTCGACAATGGCCTTCAAGGTCCCGTTCAGTTCTTCCAAAGTCCGACGCGAGGGCAAATTATCCGGATTGCAGGTAATGATCAGTTTATCCATTCCGTATTTCTGCTTGGCCAGCTGAAACAACAGCCGGCAGGCTTTCAGGGCATAATGATGCCCACGGTACATCGGATAGACCGTATATCCTATCTGTCCGGCATAGTATAATTCCTCGTTCATGCCCATCCGCAGATCGCAGCGTCCCACAGCGGTATGCTTCCCATGTTCTCGGATTTCAAAAACAACCGACGGCACATCATTGCGTCCAGCTCCCTTTTTGACCTCCATGACTTTAACCAGATCAATTTCCTGATCGGTCAGCACCTCTCTGTGAAACAGCCAATCCATAACCTTCATCGTTATCCGGCAGCCGCTTCGTCCAGCAGCGCCTGAATCTGCGCCCGCGTCAGAGCGCCTTCCAGTTTCTTCTGCGCCCCCAGATAAAAGGTTGGGACATAATAATAATCGTATTGATCAGCCAGTTCGGGATTTTCACCTTCATCAATCTTGGTGATCCGAAGGTTCTGATAACGCGGATCGGCAAGCAAAGCGTCAAGATCCTTCAAGGCCTGACGGCAGTAGGGGCAATTCTTCAATATAAACATTGTGATTTCCTGCATGGTTTCACCTTCTTATTATCAGTTTACCAGAATCAGGAAAAAGTGACAATGCCTTTGCCTGGAAGAAACCTCGACAAGTTTCAGCCTTTTCCGCGATTTCTTTCAATTCTTTTACGAATTGGTGAAGATTGAAAGGGCCCGGCACAGAATATGATAAAATAAGAGCAATCATTAAAATCAACGAAATTAAACTAAAGAAAGGAGGCTTTCAAAAAATGAAAAAAACAGGGGTGCTGATTTTATGCCTGCTGCTGATCAGCGGCTGCAGCAAGCGCGTTGAAAATCCTGGACCGCCGCAGATCACCATTCTAGAAGAAGCCGTCATCGAGGTCAATCAGCCGGACTTTTCGGAAGATGTCCTGCGGGCGTATTTTAAAGCCGTGGACAGCCAGGGCAACGAGCTGCCCGATGAAAATGTCGTCTTTCTCAACAATGCCAACAATTCCCTGCTGGGAACATCCTATATTAAAATCAAGGCGGTGGATAAAAATGGGTATTATGACATTAAGACCTTGAAAGTCACAACCGTCGATCAAACATCGCCGACTTACGTACTGCCGGTTCAGCCGCCGGTTTTTCTGGTCGGGGAAACACCTGAACTGACCGTTAAGACGGCTGGGATCCAGCTGCATGATAATTTCAACCGTGAATCAACGCTGGCTAAAAACTTCCGCTGGCTGATCAATGATGTCGATTACACCACACCGGGTACGTATTCCCTGCCGGCAAGGTTTCAGGATTCCTCCGGCAACGCCGTAGAGTTCACCCTGGAAATCAAGGTCAGCGATGATCCGCTGGAAAAGGTCCGGGCAGGCATGGAACTGATTCTGGAACTGTGTCAGGGTTCCTCAAATTATTTCATACTGGATGCCGCAGATGAAGATCAGCAAATTGAAATTTTAAACTATGCGCAGATCATGGATGCTTTCTTTACCGCGCAGGGCCGGCAGATTATGGAAGCCTCGGCCTTTGGCCAGCGAATTGTCACAAACGGTGATCAGGTCAGCTGGGTCGGCGATCCAACGGTTACCGACTGGCAATACACCAAAACGGAATTTACCTTAACTGATCAGGATGAGGATCAGCTGGTATTTGATGCCGCCTCTTCCTGGCTGGTGAATGGAAATCCGATCGAGGAAACCTCCGAATTCATCTTAAAAAAAGAACAGGGCGTATGGAAGATAGACAGCTTTGTCAATCCTTTGGATGGTCCGGCAGACAGAACAAAGAGGATGCCTTCGCCATCTCCGTCAGTATCCGGGCAAACGACTCCTTCCCCTGCTCCAACGGCCTCTGCCAAACCGAAAAACGGATAAAGCTTTGTAAATTGATCCAGCTCATCCAGCGCTTTTATTCTTCCATCTGCTTCGCAGTAGCTTTCTGTCTTCCTCTTCCTGCAGCCAATTGTCAAACGTCCTGCAGGAATGAATGAAACTAGGAATGTTAAAAACAGCCTGCAAGAGGTTGATCTTCTTCAGCGCTGTTTTTTATTGTTCTGAGCTGGATCGCAGATGGATTTCAGATTCCCCTCAATTCGGCAGACGGCGAAAAGAATAATTTATATCTCGATTATTCCGCAGGCATATCCAAAATACGTTTTATCTTGACTCCATGTTTTCTGCAACGACGTCGTATGTTTTGAATAGCCTGAGAATAAATATGGTTCAGCCTGTTCGCTGTCGCTGCACGAACTGATGATCGTAAACTTTTCGGCAAAATATTTTATGTTGGAATTCTCTTTCAAAAGCTTCATCATCGTCGGATATAACAGCCAGCTGTAACAAAGAAAAGCCTTAAAATCGAGAGAGGGATAATATTGGCGAAAGAAAGTTAAGGCTTCCGAAAAACTGGCATCCACCGATCTCTTGCACAAATCCGTCCCTTGCTGAACATGACAGTTTATTACAGGCGTTCCGGCAGGCAGTTTAATCTTCTGCGCTTGGGAAAACTGCATATAAGCTTCGCCCAGTGTTTCTTCATCTAAATAAATCATTTCAAAGGGCTGAAACTGCAGTGATCCGATCTTAAAAATATTGACGTTCATAAGATGCCGGAACCAGATCACATCGGCTTCTGAAATACCCGCTTTCTTCGTCTTCTCAAAATACAAATTTGCCCGCAGCGAAACATCTCTGAAAGTATTCATTAGAATGGGTTCGGGAATCTTGTCAGCTCGATATTCTTCAGCCTTTTGCTGCAGCAGATATATAACCACAGAAAGTCTTGTCAAGGGATCCCATTTGCAGAGTGGAAATTCCGGAAGTTCTCTCGCGTAAGCGAAGTTGGCTTTTTCCTGAATTGAATTTTCGTTGGCTCGAATTTGTTTATAAACTGCCGCTTCGATATCAGCATTACAATGCAGCTGCTGCAGAATGTGTTCTAATGTCATTAAGGCTTCCTCCACCGGATTTAGAATTTCACGAGTTGTTTTGTCCCGAAGTATTCTCCTACAATCTAAGTTTATTCTTCATTCATTACCGCTCAGCAAAGTCACAAATCTCAATAAAATGTCCAGCACTTTTATATTCAAAAAAAGTTATAAAACATAGATTTTCACAGCAAAATCTCTGAATGCAAACCGCTGATCTGCAGCTTAGTATAGCATATTCAGTAAGCCAACAAGGTAAAAAACAGGGCTTTAATCCATAAGGTTCTTATTTGTTTACAGAAATACCTGCCCATTTAACAAAAAGATCGGCAGTCCGCTGCCCCATCTGCAGCGTTCTTCCGATCTCCTTGTTTTTCATTTTATACAAAGCAATTTAGTCCGCCATCAGGTTATTGCCGGACAACAGCGGGGCCGCCAGAATCAGACAGACAAAGCCGACGATGCCATTGACCAATAACCCCACCAGCTGGGCAAGAAGTCCCGGCAGTCCCAATCCAAACATCAATCCGACAACCGTAATCCCATAAGGAATGACGAGGATCAGGCTCAGGAACATTTTGATCATCTGTTCCATAAAGGGCGTAGAGCGGCTCTTCATTAAGCGCAGACAAACCAGGGAAACGCTGAGAAACAGCCAGCCAAAACCGATCATCATGAAGGCCGCGGAGATCATTTCTTCCCAACCAGCCCCCAGCACTAACGGACAGAGGACCAATGAGGCAAAGACTACCGCTGCCATATGCAGCATCGACGGCACCATCAGCGCTGCCAGTTTTTTTATTGGCCGATCAGGAATCAAATAGAGATAGAACACCCGCAGATCCTGAGCGATCCGATCTGTCGTCGCACTGGTAAACAGAACGATTAAAATAAAGAACTGATAAAATCCAAAACCCTGACCGTTCATCCAGACAATTCCTAGATAGATCAGAATCATAATTCCTTCCTGCAGCGACAACAAGCGTCGAGTCTTGCGCAGAATCAGAATGTTTTTGGAAACCAGCGCCTGAGCTCCGCTGCCAAAATGAGCTTTGCCCACAGAGACAACCTTCTCATTGATATTGCCTTGAGAGCGATGCGCCCGCGCATTCTGACGCAGTTCACTGATCCACTCAGCGTCCATAATCGCCTGTTCATAAAAATCACCCTTCACATTCAGAATCAGAAATGTCAATCCGCCGCAGACCACAAACGTAGCCGCAAAGCCGATCAGACACGCCGTCAGATCCTGGCTGACTAAACCGACCAGCGCCATCTTGCACCAGCCGAAGACCGGTACCCAGTTAAACAGCGGATCGGCAACAAAACGGGTGATCGTGCTTTCGATCCCACCGCCGTCAAAGCCGAAGTTGCGCACTGCAATTAAAGCAATGAAGCTTAACAGAACGGCCAGGAAGCCATATTTAATCCATCGTGCTCGCGGATTGACCATTTCAAGAAAATAAAACCAGGTAAAAAGAGCAAAGGCAAAATAGAACATCAGCAAACTGCTGAGAATCAGCGAAAGGATCAAAGGCACTGTCAGAATGACCGTTGAACTCATCATCATTAAAATATAAACAACGGCGATCAGCGCATAGATCAGGCTGCCTTCCACGGTTTCGATCAAAAGATAAGCCAAGGTCTGCCGACGGGTAAACGGGCCGGCAAAGATAAACTGGGCATCATCCCGGGTTACGATTGCGGTACGTTTCTGCAGAATCATAATCGTCATTAAAAACAGCACATAACCGCAGAACAGCATCATCCAGCCCTGCACTGACTGAACATTCATCATCGCTGACATCGCTTCCCGATTCGCCACCGCCGAATAGATGGAAAAACAGAAAAAACCGATGATCAGCAAGGTGATGATCGCTGAAGACGGCTTGGAAAACAGCCGCCGGATCTGCGCTTTGAGCTTGACAAAAAACAGATAGCTCAGCGCACTCATCCCTGTTCTCCCTGCGTGCAGTCAAAGAAGATTTCTTTCAGCGATTGCTCGCCCAATTCCTCGCGGCGAACCTGCCGAACAATTTTGCCCTGATGCAGAATATAGGCCTCGTCCCACAAGGACTCGAACATATCAATGATATGGGTTGAAATCAAAATACTCTTACCTTGATCACGCAGCTCTTTCAGCAGCTGCAGCACGGTTTCAATCGCAGCCGGATCCAGCCCAATCATCGGCTCGTCAATCAGAATGGAATCGGGATCTGCCAACAGCGCCAGCACCATCGACAACTTCTGCGACATGCCCTTCGACAGCTCACGCGCCGTTTTCTTCGTCTTGTCTGCCAATTCCAAACGGTTTAACAACGCCTGCGCCCGTTCTTCCCCCTGCGGAGCTTTATAGGCTCGGCTGATGAAACGGATGTGTTCCTCCATTGTCAGCTGATCATACAGAACCGGCGTTTCCGGAATATAACCGAACCGCCGCTTGGCCTCGATCGACTGATTCGCAAAGCCATCAATCAGAATCTTGCCGTCAAATTTAAGCAGGCCGGCAATGCTTTTAATCGTCGTTGATTTCCCGGCTCCGTTAGGCCCCAGAAGAATCGTAATCCGGCCGTTGGCCGCCGTCAGCGATAAATCATCCACCGCTTTGAACGAACCATATTTTTTTGTGACATGATAGACTTCAATCATTGAAATCTCCCTCCCATTTTATGTTTCTTATTTTATCATATTTTTCTTATTTTATTTATTACAAATCCCTGACATTTTCTGATTCCCTCCCTTTTGTATGAGCTTACAGCCGGACGCCGGGGACAGGTCAAGTCTTTTATTCAGATAGGACTGATTTTTGAGTAGGACACTTCTTCTTTATCCGAGATCTTTAAGCTGTTTCCAGCTGATCAGCTTCAGTACGACGCCCGCGCTGAACTGCAGAGCGATCAAAACCCACAGTCCAACTGGCATGGCTTTCTGTGCATAGGCGATCATCATCAGATAGAGCGCAGTCAGAATAAGCAGCAGGTGGGCAAACGTTGTGCGCAGAATAATTTGTTTCCTCAGCTGCGGTTGGATTTTTTCCTGCAGCTGTAGCTGCCGCTGCAGCAGCTGCATCCGAATTGCGTAACCGGAGGCGCTCATCATCGTCATCACAAAGAAAACCAGTCCAATCACATAGATCAGGGCGATGCCCTTGCCCTTTAACCCTGAAATCAATAGTCCGATTAACAACAGACCTAAAATCACGCTGATGTTTTTGAACTGGCGTTTTATCGGGGCATAGGAGGCCAGTTTCGTAGCCGCATCCGTATGAACCGGCGGCTGCTTTTCAGTTGTCCAGAACAACGCGATCGGACTTTGACAGAAGGCCAGATGCCAGCCGGCTTCCTCCATCCATTGCAGGTATTCCTGCTGCTCTGCCTGATCCGCAGGCAGATAATCGAACTCATACTGGCGAAACTGCGGTTCGCCCTGCACCAACACCCAGCACAAACCACTCAGCGCTATTTTTTCAAACAGCCAGCCTTCCTGAGCCAGCTTTTCCAGCCGTAGTTTCTCCTGTTCTTCCTCAAACGCTAGTCCCTGTGCTATGATCCATTTCTTTTTCATTCGTTATATTCCTTTCTCCTGCATTATTCTGCGGGCAACTTCAACAATGGTTTCCCGCCGCTTCAGCTCATGCCGCAGCAGCGTCCGGCCTTTCTCAGTCAAGGTGTAACGCTTTTTGCCTTCTTCCAGCAGTGTCTGCGATATCAGTTCATTGGCGCACATCTTTTTGAGCAGCGTATACAATGTTCCCGGTCCGATGATTCCCTGAATTCCGGTCATCTGTTCAATGTTCTTCATGATGGCATAGCCATGCAGCGGCTCAATCAAGGCTAACAGAATGTAAAATGCAGCGTCTGTCAGCTGTTCTGTTTCAAACGTATCTTGCTTCGGCATACTTTTTCCTCTCAGTCTATAATGGATATATCCATTTATGATATATCTATTATAGATATATCAATCTATTCTGTCAATTCCTTTTCCAAACATTTTCTATTCTTTTGCTTTTGCAGTATCCATTCTGACTTCCTAGAAGAGTGGAACAAGAAGACTTCCAGCCTTTGAAACAGACACCTAAGAAAAAAACAAAGAAAAAGCCCGCCGATAAGCAGACTTTCTCATCTTAGGCTGAAATCAATCCAGCCTGTCCTACGCTTCTTTTCTGGCAGACAGGAGCTAGCGTGTTCAATCTTGATTCCCGGCAATCCAGCCGTCAAATGTCGCATCCTTAATCTTACCAGGGCGTCTCACATCGCCGATTTTCCAAGTATGCGCAGTCAGACCATAAAAGCTGTCAGCTTCCTGACTTAACGGTGTGACCCCGGTACAGATAATCACAACCGCAGCCGGAATGGTCTGAACGATCCCCTCCTGTTCGATCACGGCGCTGTCCGCTTTTATCTCAAGGCAGCGGGTATTCAGCCGGATTCTTAAATTGTCACAGTGTTTCAGATGTTCATCCAGAGCTAAACCGACAAGCTGATTTTCACTGCGGTGAAGCTGTTCTCCCGGCTCAACCAAGGTCACGGAACATCCGGCTTCACAGTAGGACAATGCCAGTTCACAGCCGACAGCACCGCCGCCCAGAATCAGAACTGATGTTCCTTTCGGCACTTCATGGCAATCTGTCTGTGCAAATGTCCATCCCCGCTCAATGCCAGGAATCGCCGGAATCCTCGGTTTTCCGCCCAGAGCCAAAATCAGATGATCGGGTTTCATCGCCGCGATGCTTTCTCGGGTTGCCTTCGTGTTCAGCATGACAGTTACCGTCGACTTTTCAATCTGGCTGATCAGATAATCACGGTATCGCCTTAGATCCGTTTTATGCGCAGCCTGATCCAGGATCGTCAGAGCCCCACCTAAGCGGGTATTTTGTTCCAGTAAGGTAACGTGATGGCCGCGCTTAGCCGCGGTCAGCGCGGCTTTCATCCCTGCCGGACCCCCACCGATGACGACGACACGCTGAGCCGTTTTAACCGGCCGATCCTCAGACGGTATCCAGCTGTCATTGCGATAATGAGGATTGACAGAGCAGCCATGATCACGCCGATCCGTTGTCCAGTGCATACAGCTGCCGCAGCGCAGACACGGCACAATCTCATCGTCCCGACCCTGCTGCGCTTTGTGGATCCAATCTTCATCGGCCAGAAGCGCCCGGCCCAAAACGACGAGATCAGCATCCCCTTCTTCAAGCACGGAAGCGGCTTCCTGCGGCGTCATGATCGCTCCGACAAGCGCCACGGGAATCGAAAGGGTCTGCTTCACCGAACGGGCCAGCTGACGGTTGACCGCATGCGGTTCCAGTGCCGAGGTGGCCATATGAATGTTGCCCCGCTTGTCCATATCCAATCCCGCTGAGATATTCACCATATCCAGATACGGCTCAGCCTGTTTCAGAAACGTCAAAACTTCATCCAGCTCAATGCCGCCCGGTATCCACTCCTTCGCGCTGATCCGCAGATCCACCGGATAGTCCGGCCCCACAGCTTCACGCACGGCTTTCACAATGGCTAACGGAAACCTCATCCGGTTTTCCAGACTGCCGCCAAATTCATCCTGCCGATGATTCAGAGCCGGCGAGAGAAATTGTGCCGGCAGCCAGCCATGCGCAAAATGAAGCATGACCAGATCGAATCCCAGTTCCTTGGCATCCTTGCAGGTTTTCGCAAAAGCGGCAGCGGTCTGATCCATTTCTGCTTTCGTCATGGCTTTGACGCGGTTACCATACGCGTTGACTCCGGCGCTGGATCCCCACAGCACATCCTGCGACCGGGCTGCGCGGCCTACGCCGCCCATATGCATGACTTCCAATGAAACGGCAGAGCCTCCCTGACGCATAAAGTTCAGCCATTCCCGGGTCTTCTGAACTTGTTCTTTGGAAAAGAGATAACCTGGATCAAACCAAGCGTTGGGCAGATCCACTCCACCGCAGCCCGCAATCAAGATCCCCGCTCCGCAGCGGACACGTTTGACATTTAAGGCTTCATTCATCGGCGCGGAAATAATCCGGTTGGGAAGCATCAGCGAATTGACTTTTAGCGGCTGAAACAGACTAGCAGTATTCATCCTTCCTCACTCCTTTTTAAAGTATATAAGCAGGAAGTATGCCACTTCGATTCAATTTTACCGCTGACTTATTTTTTTTGATAGAAAACAGGAAAATTCGCTGAAGATCGGCTGGATTCTCATTGCGGAACAAGCTTGAGGAAGAAACTCTGAATGATTTCGCACAGCGACGGACTCCTTATTTTTATCACTGTCGAGATTTTTTCGACACTGAATCCCGACCACAATTAAATATCGTTCTCTTGAGCGGCCATAAGAAAACCTGATCTTTCGATCAGGCGTGGGGTTCCGAACGCATCAGTTTATCGAAGATAAAATAAGCCGCAAAATAGAAGGCTGCCAGCATAAAGGAAAACAAGATGGTGAATTTATCAACGTTCGTTAACAATGTCGTCATCAATGTTTTTGGCTGCAGGACATCCCACGTATTCAGCCGCAGAAACCGGCCGATGTACACGCCGTAACCGCATAACAGGCTGATTCCGCTCATCCAGCAGAAATTAAACAATTTATTCTTCCGCCATTTTACGCTCTGATGAATCAGAGAAGTCGAAAATAATCCGTCGACCAGCGCCAGAAAAATTCCGCCGACGATGTAGATCAATCTCACCCATCCGGACAGACTCTGCAGATAAACGCCGTTGCCGCCAATCAGCTGCGAGCCTTCCAGATGAATCAGATCCGTAACCATATAACAGGCATTCGGCAAAAACAACAGCCAGCCTAATGCCAGCGCTAAGGAAATCGGACCCCAGTGTCTGCGCCAGCTAGTTAATAAGTAAGCCGGCGCTGCCAGGACAACCGGCATCACCGCCAGGCCTAGGTTCCAGAACAGCCATCGTAAATTAAGTTGAATCCCCGCTTTCCGCAGACCGAGGCCTGCCAGAATATAAATGAGGTGTACGGCCAGGATCAATCCCAAAAGCATCATATTGCGTTTTTGTCTGCGTTTCATTTTGATCACACTCCTGACATTGAACGTATTATACCCAATTTCTATGTGCTTTTCTTTAAGTTTTTCTTACAGCTTGCTGAAAGGTTGTTCACACAAGCGCTTCCAGCAATCAAATCTATGATATGAAGCGATATCGATAAGAAAAAGAAAAGGATCACGCAGATCCTATTTCAGTTTTTCAAACATTTTCTTGTAGATGCCTTTGAGCTCTTTTTTCTGGCTGTCTGTCATATTGCCCTGACTTGGACTGTAAGATTCAACCGTGCTCAGATGATCGCCGACGATCTTTCCGTTTTTCACAACGAAGACCTGCGGCACAAACAGCGCCGGTTTGCCATCATCACCCGGTTGCAGGAAATCCTTTACCGTATCAATAAACTCATTATAGCTTTCCTCAGTATTGCCGTCATCGGTTCCCATATCAACATAATAGATCGTAAGTCCCAATTCTTTGGCAACCTCATTCATCACCGGAACCGCCTGCGTGCACCAGGCACAGCTCGTATATCCGTAATAGAGAATTCCGCTTCCGCCTTCTTTGTAGATCCGGTTTGCTTCCTTCAGCGTAACCCGCTTGAACTGATGATCCGCAACATTGAAGCCCTGGTATCCGCTCATATCGACGTCAACCATTTTGAGATCCTCCAAATAATGCGCCGGTGTATTATCCTTCTGACTGCAGGCGCTCAGTGCCAACAGACAACAGCCTAACAGAACTAAACCCTTCAGAATGTGATTTTTCATAATCTGCCTCCTTGCATAACAGTATTAGTATAAATCAAAAACCGGTATTTGGCTAGAATTCAATCAATGAATCTTCTTCCAGCCCCTGCGGCGTCAGCCGCACAATTCGCTGAGCCGCCTCGGCGATAAAGCGGCGGTCATGGCTGACTGCGATAAGACAGCCGGGAAAACCGGCCAGCTGGGCACGGATCAAGCCTGCAGACAAAGGTGATAAATTTCGTGTCGGCTCATCCAAAAGCAGCACGTCGTTATGATCGACGACCAGCTTTACCAACAGAATTTTAGCCTTCTGCCCACTGGAAAAAGCTTCCATGGGCTGACGCATCTCCTCCGGGGTAAATTTCAGCGAACCCAAATGATTCTGAATCCGCGTGCGAAACGCCTGATCTTGGCCTTCACTCAGATAGTCAACGGGATTCAGCGATAACGGCAGCCGTTCTTCATAATTCTGCGGCATATACCCCACCCGCAAATCCTTCCGGTCTTTCAGCTGTTCCCAGATTAACCGCAGCAGTGTGGTTTTTCCGCAGCCGTTGGGACCGATGATCGCGATCTTCTGCGGACCGACTATTTGTAAATGGACATCCTGAGCGCACAGATGTGCTCCCGCCCATAACTGCGGCAAATGAAAATCCAGGATTTGTTTGCGGGAATTGGCGATTCTGACTTCGGGATCAAAAAACAATTCAATTTGTTCTTCCCCTTCAAACTTATGGGTCAGTGGCTTCTCCTCCAGCCGCTCTCCTAACGCTTTGACCGAATGCATTTTCCGCTTGAGCATCTTGGCGGCATGAGGCTGTTGGCGGGACACGGAATTGAGGGCATGATCAACACTTTGATATAAGCGCCGATAACGTTCCATTTGTTGGGCATGTTCCTGATGTTCTTTCACAGACAGCTGGTTCTGCCGATTCGCCAAAGCCTCACGCTGCAGAACATAATCCCGGTAACCTAAATGCACAAATGTATGCCGGGCCTGAGTCTTGCGGACGATCTGTTCCAGATGCAGAATCCCGTTAGCGCAATGTTCAAGCAATGTTTCATCATGGGAAACAAATAAAATCGCTGCCCTGCTTTCCAGAATAAACTGTTCCAAGACATCCAGAGTTTCCAAATCGAGATCGTTGGTCGGCTCATCCATCAGAATCAGATCCGGTTCTTTGAGCCGCAGCTTGGCCAGCTGCAGCTTCACTTTTTCCCCACCGCTCAGCTGTTCCATTTTTCTCTCCAACAAAGCCGCGTCGGCGCCCACTTTTTCCAGTTCCAAATACAGTTCACCGATTTTTTCATAATCCGGAATTTCTGAAGGTGTTTCACGCATACAAAAATCCAGACCTGAGCTTTCATACCACCGAACGTCCAATGCCTGCGGCAGATAGCCGATCACGGCTTGGCGGCAGTCAATATGACCTTCCATTACGGTATATTCTGAAATCAAGTCTGGATTCCATATTGCTTTAAACAACGTGCTTTTGCCGTTTCCCTCTTCGCCGATCACCGCAATTTTATCGCCTGCAGTACAGGTAAAGCTTAAATGATCGATTAAAATTCTATCTTTGAGGGTCTTAATTGTAAGTTGATTTACAGTTAACATCCGCACCACCTCCTTAGGAAGCGGTTGCCGGCTTAAAAAGAGAACGACAAAAAACAAGATTTCAGAAATTCAATTTTCTTCGTCTTATTTTCTGTACATCCTCTCACCTCGCATCATCTTGAACTATGATATCAAGCTCATTGGTTTTCGTCAATCTTTGTTACAACAATTTCGTCAAAAAGGCTTTCGATTTTCTCACGCGTTGCCATGCCTTTGGAAAATGCCGTCGCAATTCCGCAGCAGTTCGCATACTTAAACGTCGTAATGAGATCGCGGGAACGCAGATAGTTCATAACAAATCCGGCGATCATACTGTCAGCCGCGCCGACGGAATTGACCACTTCGGCATCAATTGAATTGGCATGATAGACGCCGTCCTGATTGATCAGCAGCGAACCATCTTTGCCCATCATTAAGATCACATTCTCCGCCCCCAGTTCTGCACAGCGGCGGCCCGCATGAATCAGCTGGCTTTGATCGGCAATGACTTCGTCAAACATCGTTTCAAGATCTTCAATATTCGGCCGAACCAGAAACGGCTTGTATTTCAGAAGGCGAAGCAGCAGTTCATGATTGACATCGAGAACAAATTTCACTTCATTCTCAATGCACAGCTGAATCATTTTTTCAGTCAGATCAACGAGATTATCCGGGCAGTTGCCGGACAGCACAAAAATATCGCTGCGGTTCAGCCGTTCCACCCGCCTTAACATCATCCGCATATCTTCTTCGGTAATGCTCGGCCCTTTGGCATTCAGCTCGGTTTCCAGCAATTCGCCCTTTACTTTCACATTAATCCGGGTGTGCCCCTCAATGAAAGTAAACACGGGTTCGATATACTCATATTTCTGAAGCAGACTGATAAAGAAATCTTTGGTGAAACCGCCGACAAATCCCAAAGCCCGAGAAGGAATCATCAAATTGTTAAGTACGATCGAAACATTAATGCCCTTTCCCCCTGCTTCATAGTATTCCAGCGAACTGCGGTTCGTCTTGCCTAATTCTACCTTGTCAAACTCCATATAGTAGTCCAGCGATGGATTCAGCGTACATGTATAAATCATAAAAAAGCCCCTTTCTCTTAAGTTTATTTTAGCACAATCTGAATTGGGAAATTGCAGATTTCCATCAGAAATCCCACGAAAATTTGAATTTATGCGGGAGTTTGGATTTTGACATAAGAAAAGAGTTCCGCCAGGGAATGCGAAACTCTTGACTGTCACAATCCAGCCGCAGGGATTCGGCAGATTGTGTGAGAACAGCCGCTCAGGGATTAGCGCCTGTTCTAAATTATTTTTTAAATTAAGAAGAGGAAAAATATTTAAAGCGTTTCTAAATTCTGCGATCCTCCTTTCTGATTCTCAGTATAGAAAATAGATGTGGTGACAAAATGGCGTTTTTGTGAAGAAATGATGAATTTATCAATTCACTTTCTTTCCATTTATGAAAATCTTGTCGTGAGTTAGGTTGTTTTCATCAACAGCATGTTTCTACATTCCCTTGATCAAGATCCGCTGCATAACGGAGACCTTAGTTTCCTCCTTCATCAGCGAATCGGACACTGAATTAAAACCGATTTATAACGCAGTCCAGCAAAAAAAAATCCTGTCCAAGGGGAGAGAACAGGATTCTTCCAAAGACAGGAGGGGAAGCCTGTCCTTGATCATTATTTTTATTGAATTAAGAAGAGGGGAAAATATTTATGTTAAGGGAATTTCTACTTTATGCTTGGTCGTAAATCCGTACTTGGATGCCTCCTTTCCTGTATGTTTGTATTATAAGCAAACATTATGGGAAGAGTATCGCAGGGACGTGAAGGTTCCGTGAATTTCCTGAAGAATTTCTTAAGGGATCAGTGCCCCAACCAAAGCTGAATTTTTTCCAGGCAGCGATCCAGGATGACATCATTCCAGATTCCGGCACCGCCATGATCGGCATTTTTGACTTTAATCCAATCTACCTCATGGTTTTCTTTCAGCAGCGCTTCGACCAGCTCAATACTCTGAGCCATCGGTACACTGCGGTCTTTATCCCCATGAACAATCAGAAACGGCGGCAGCGGTGCCTTGCCGATATAGGTTGTAACCGAAGCCTGCCGAGCCCGCTGCGGATTCTCCTGAACGACCACCCCGCCTAATAGCTGACCGGTAATCGACTGTGCTCCGGCATGATCCTTCGCCGACAGCTGATCCGCCATGCTGAGCAAATTGACAGGTCCGTAAAAGTCAATGACTCCCTTCACAGCCGGTAAAAAAGCGTCGCTGTTTTCCAACTTCCATGCCCCAGCAGCTTCACTGACCGCGGTTAATGCAGCCAAATGTCCGCCGGAGGAACCACCCCACAAAATCAATTGATCCGGATCACCATGAACTTCCGAAGCATGGGCACGGACATACTGGATCGCCCGCTTGACATCGAGCAGCTGCGCCGGGAATGGCTCACATTCACTGCCCCGATATTCAATCATCGCCACAATAAATCCATGCGCCGCCACCTTGCCCAGGCTGCAAATATTAGATTCTACATTCTGCCACCGCCAGCCTGAACCTTGGATGAAGAAAAGAATTGGAAAACTTTCAGATTCAATCATTTCCTCAGCGACAAAGGAAGGCTGCAAAAAACGGATATGCAGTCCTCGATCAGCCGTTCGGGCATATTCCCGCAGCGGCAAGGCATGTACACTTCGCTGACGTGGATCAATTTCAATTTCCGTTCCATGAGGTGCCGTTAAGTCACTGGCTGGGAATTCTTCATAAGTATAGGATTTAGCTTCCATGGTCCTGAACATGACGGATCTTATATCGTTTAGTTTCTGATCCATCGTTTCTCCTTTGCTTTATTATACCGCGATCTTCCCACAAGGGAAAAGAAAACCCGCCAGGGGAAGGCAGGTTCTCTTCGGCAATCAAGGAGGGGAGCCTTGGTCGCCTGATAATTATTAAGGTTGAGAGGGGAAAAACATCTTGTCCTGAAGGGATTTTCTGTTTGGTCTTATCCTTTGGACAATTGTATTATAAGAAAACATTATGGGAAAAATATGTCATTGAAATGTGAACTTCAACAAATTTTAAAAAATCATCTTAAATCTGAAAATAACTGCCTTCAATGAATCAGTGAGCTCCCTTCTTTGGCCTACCTCGCCTCCCTGCCGCAATGGACATCCGCATTGAACAGCCAGAAAAAAACCGCAAGAGGGAAAGTTGCGGTTTCTCATGGGAGAAAGGAATCGGGGGATTTCCTTTCGTACTTATTATGAACAGAGAAGATCAATTTTAAATTAATAAAGAAAGGAAAATTTTAGAAATGAAGAAATGTCTTACGATCTTCTCTGTTTACATGATTAGTATATCCAAATTCTGTGTGCTGTTCATGGAAGCATCGTGAACTTTTTGTGAAATATCATGAGACAGATGTTTTGTGCGAATTACGAACAGATACAGGATCAGAGTTTATCAACTCCATAGTGAATTAAATAAATCTCCTGCAGCTAATTCGGATGGATCTACATTCATTCCTAAAAATAAACAACTCCTGTGGGGGGGAACAGAAGTTGTTTTGTAAGACACATTTTTAGAAGAGGGAAATTTTAAATTATGATTCAGGGATTTTGGAAAGTTGTTTTACTGCAGCTGTACTGCTGGAAAATTGTACACCTCCTTTCTTGATGATGTTATTATAGGAAATCGTCTTGAACATCACGTGCCTTTTTCGTGAAAAGTCCGTGAGGAATCATTAAGGAAAGCGAACGGAAATCCGACCTTTTCGTAAGAAATTTGCGATCGCAAAAAAAAACTGCACCGGGGAAAGTGCAGCTTCTTTCACCCTTGAAATCAGGGGAGGGATTTCACAGAGCTAAGGTTATTATTTTTAAGAGAAGAGGGAAAACTTATTTTATTTCTATTTTAAGAAGAGGAAAATATAATTACTTCAATGCTGAGCTTGGATGCCTCCTTTCTTGTTACTTGTATTATAGGAAAAAATTATGGGATAAGAATGGTTTTTCCGTGATCGTTCCGTGATGATTCATTACAACTTTTTAACAAATTTCTGTGAAAATTCTAAAGTTGGCCGATTCCCTTTTTTGATTCTTTTGACCTCTTCATTAAATAATCTCGATTTGTTGTAATCAAGTCGTGTATGTTTCAGTATTTAATTACATCTACCCAGATCATACCACCATCAAGTTTGAGTTCTTTTAAGATCAACTGTCTTAAATTTTCAGCCAGCAGAGCATGATCTTCCCGCTCAAGATTATTCAAGCGATTGTTTATGATCCGGTCTACCTTTTCTATTAAATCAGAGACCTGCTGAAGCTGCTGCGTATTTTCTTCCTGATCATAAAATTTGTAATAAGCTTGTGCCGCTATTCTTGCTTCATCATTTTTACAAATTGAACTAATTGGCTGATAGAAGCCAATGCCAAATCCATAAATCTTAAATCCATCTGCCGTAGTCAATATATAACTGGGTCCTTCCTCAATTTTTATAAGTTCCATGATTTCTTTATAACTCTTGGTTTGCAGTTCTTCCCATGTCAAATCCAACGATATATCAATGGCAGGCTGATTTTCATCAATTCTGACTGCGTCTATGGAAATTTGCCTAACACTAAATAATGTGTCTTCAGTCAACTCTGCGAATAATTGTTTTATAAAACTTAAGCTTGCCTCTCGATCATTTTTATAAAGAAAAGCCTGAAGCTGTTCATCGGAAAGTTCATTAAAATAGTTGTTGATTTCCTCATTGAATATTGAATGCAATTGACTGCATTGCTCAAAAGTAATTCGGTCATTATCTCCATCCAGAATATAGGCAATCGTAATTATACGATTTTGATTAATATTGGAATCCCAAATCTTAGATGAAATTGTAGAAACTTGAGGTAAAACAATCTGCTGAATCATATTAGGATAAGCCATAAGGCTGTCTAAAGCAAATCCTTCAGCTCGGATTACTTCAACTTGTTTTTTCATTTTTTCCCGGAATTGATTCAAGGTTAAGTTTTTATTTTCAGAAATAAACATTTCTTCAAATTCCGATTGTTTTTGATAGCCTTTCAGCGTATTCACATTTACATAGATCATTTGATTTTCAGCTCTTGCATTAGCCAGAGGTGCAGCCAGAAAATTGCGGATTTCCTTTTCTTTTATCACACAGCCTGTCATCATCACCAGCGCAGCCGCAATCAAGACTTTTTCCCAGTTCAGTTTAAAATAATTCTGATTCATGATTAATGTTAAACGTTCCTGAATTTGCTTCGGCTTTAATCCAAAACCAGTGGACAATAGCGGGAGCTGTCCTTTGCCACGGGCCTGTTTGATCAACAAACTGCCGTACTGATGTCTTTCTTCCAACGAACAGTTTTTGATTACAGCTTCATCGCAGGCTTGTTCACAATATTGATTCAAATGCATTTCCAGCAAATAAACGACGGGATTAAACCAATAGATAACCCGAGTGATCAGACATAACAACCGCACCCAGCAATCGTTTTGACGAATGTGGATTAATTCATGCGTGAGAATTAGTGACAGTTCCTCAGGCTCCCATTTTTGATCGGGTAATATGATTGTTGGACGGATCAGCCCCATAGCGCATGGCGTTGCCGTATGCCGGCAGACCACTAAGCGGAGCTTTCTTTTGAGCTTCAGCTTGATCTGAAGCTGCCGCAGTAATTCCATCGATGACGCCTCTGCTGGTTTTGACCAGCGCTGGATCATTTTCAGGCTCTGATGATTGCCTATCAGATAGATCGCCAATGCGGCCGCAGCTCCGCCTAACCACAGCAAGGTGATGATCTGATTTCCATTCACATTCAAACGTGGTGAACTGAGGCTAAAGGAACTGGCGGCGACAGAAGAGACTGGCGCATCAGACGATTCTATCCAGATTTCTGCAAAAGGCAGCGTCTTTATTGGCTCCGTAACCACCGGAGAAACAGGCAGCTGAATTTGTATTGGAATTAACAAACCCAGAAGCAAAATAATACAAATCCAATAAGCCGTGCGAGAGGATTGCCGAGAGGAACGACGAAGTGCGAACAAAATTATCAGAGTTAACAAGGAATGCGGCAGACAATGCCGAAATAACAGTTCTGTCAGCCTCATCCATCGGTCTTCCGTTTCGTGTCCAGCCAAGCCTGCATTTGATCTAATTCCTCATCTTTTAACACTTCGCCATCATAAAAAGCATTCATTAGGCTGATCCAGCTGCGCTGAGAATAGCGCTGACGGAAATCCTGACTTTCAAATTGAAGATATTCATCTTCTGTGATCAATGGATAATACGTTCTTTCCTTACCCTTTTTCTCAGTAGACAAATAACCGCGCTCAACCAGTCGGGATAGTAAAGAAGACAGTGTCGGAACCTTCCATTCCTTTGTTTGTCTAAGCTCTTCCATCAGCATGGAGCTTGTCAGCGGCGGTTCTTTTTCCCAAACAACTTTCATGATCTCAAATTCTGCTTCGGGGAGTTTGCGCAGTAATTTCATTATATCCCTTCTTTCTATCCATATTTTACATTTGTCTAAAATCATTGTCAACATCATTTTAGGCGTTTGCCTAAAATGATGGAATCCGGATGTCAAGATTGTATATAGGATCATCTTGAGAACAGAAAAAAACTGCACCGGGGAAAGTGCAGCTTCTTTCACCCTTGAAATCAGGGGAGGGATTTCACAGGGTTAAGGTTATTATTTTTAAGAGAAGAGGGAAAACTTATTTTATTTCTATTTTAAGAAGAGGAAAATATAATTACTTCAATGCTGAGCTTGGATGCCTCCTTTCTTGTTACTTGTATTATAGGAAAAAATTATGGGATAAGAATGGTTTTTCCGTGATCGTTCCGTGATGATTCATTACAACTTTTTAACAAATTTCTGTGGAAATTCTAAAGAACGCTCAGATTCAGAAAAACATCAAAGACAAATCGCTAAAAACAAGAAAAACGCTCCCCTTTTTCAGGAAAGCGTCATTCTGTGTCATCTTGAAGATAGAATAAATTACTGCGGCTGCTTGCCGATGTAAGCCAGGATACCGCCGTCAACATACAAGATATGACCGTTGACGAAATCCGAAGCATCCGAAGCCAGGAAGACAGCAGGTCCCATCAGATCTTCCGGCTTGCCCCAACGTGCAGCCGGTGTTTTCGAGATGATGAAGCTGTTGAACGGATGGCCGTCAACGCGCAGCGGAGCTGTCTGCGGTGTTTCAATGTAGCCCGGGCCGATGCCGTTGCACTGGATGTTGTATTCGCCGTATTCCGAAGCGATGTTCTTCGTCAGCATTTTTAAGCCGCCCTTCGCTGCAGCATATGCAGAAACCGTTTCGCGGCCCAGCTCGCTCATCATCGAACAGATGTTGATGATCTTGCCATGACCTTTCTTAATCATTCCCGGAATGACTGCTTTTGATACGATGAACGGACCGTTTAAATCAATGTCGATGACCTTGCGGAAATCCGCAGCCGCCATTTCCAGCATTGGAACACGCTTGATAATACCGGCATTGTTGACCAGAATGTCAATGATGCCGACTTCTGCTTCAATCTTCTTAACCAGCTCATTGACAGCCGCTTCATCGGTAACGTCGCAGACATAGCCATGAGCGGTGATGCCTTCTTCCTGATAAGCAGCCAGGCCCTTGTCTACTAATTCCTGATTGATATCGTTAAAGACGATTGTTGCGCCGGCAGCCGCAAAGCCGCGGGCGATATTGAAGCCGATGCCGTAAGAAGCGCCGGTGATCAGAGCAACCTTGCCCTGCAGAGAAAAACTGTTCATAAAATTTTCCATATTTTTATTCCTCCTGTTTTTTCGTTGACTTATTTTTTTGATCTTCTGAATCAGCGCAGCTGCGTTGTTTCGATGTTGTCCATATCATCAAAAGCCTTGTTTTCGCCGCCCATAGCCCAGATGAATGCATAGTTGCTTGTACCGCAGCCGCTGTGGATACTCCAGGACGGAGAAATGACTGCCTGTTCGTTCTGCATGACGATATGCCGGGTTTCCTTGCCTTCGCCCATCATGTGGAAGACGACATTTTCCTGCGGAATATCGAAATAGAAATAAACTTCCATCCGGCGCTCATGCGTATGTGCCGGCATTGTGTTCCAAACACTGCCTTCTTCCAGACGAGTCAGACCCATCGACAGCTGGCAGGTTTCCAGCACATCCGGATGAATAAACTGATTAATTGTTCTGGCATTGGAAGTTTTCAGATCGCCCATCGGACGTTTGTTTGCATCCTGGATTGAAATGAAGGTTGTCTTGCATGGCTTATGCGCCGGGGCGCTGACCATATAGAATTTGGCCGGATGAGCGGCATCATCACTGGCAAAAGTGACCTCTTTTGTTCCCATCGTGATATACAGGCAGTCTTCATGCCCCATTTTGTATGTGACGCCGTCGGCTGTGATTGTGCCTGGTTCACCGATGTTGAAGATTCCGATTTCCCGGCGTTCCAGGAAATAATGCGTGCCGAAGTTTTTCCAGCAGTCAATGCCCTTATCAATCGAAACTGTTTCATTGACCGGCATGCAGCCCAAGGTTACCATCCGATCAACATGCGAATAAACCGCCGTGACTTCATCGGCTGCAAACAGATCCGTAATCAGAAACTCATCCCGAATTTCATCCGTGGTATAACGCTTGAAGTCCCGCTGGTTAGCAGAATAACGAATATCCATTGTTACGTCCTCCTTTTTCTTTCTGTCCCTATCATAACGCATTTTCTTCAACTTGTATACAAGTTTCTTCTATTTTTTCTCATCTTTTTCATATCGGGCTAAAACATCCCTGAAAATCATCTTGATTTCATCCCGGACTTCAGCTGGTTCCAGAATTTCCAAATACTTCGCATACTGCATTGCCAGATAAATAATCCCTTCCCGGCTGCCTTTCACCCGCGTGATAAAGTGTTGCTCATCTTTTATGACAATGCTGATTTCCTTGCCAAACTGATCAACAATATCGTCTAAGATGCGCTTATGGCACAGCAGCATGAAATCCAGAACTTCCCCGCCGAACATGTGGATTTTAGTTTTGGCATATTCATACGGATCATCGATCTGTTCCAACCGCATTTCATATCGTTCGCCTTTTTGGATATTCCGGATTTTATCCACACGGTAGTGACTGAGATTCTGATATTTTTCATGACGTGCAACCAAATAAGTTTTCTCATTCTCATAAACCAGATAAACCGGCTGTACGACATACGGATGATCACGGCGGGGTACTAACTGCAGTTTCTCATTATACTGAACATAATCAAAGGTAACCGTACGTTTTTCCTCAATCGCTTCCAATAAAATCTGCAGGCTTAAAAAGAAATCTTGATTGTCTTTTTTGCGCAGATTATCAACATAAATTCTTTGATGATATTTCTGCCCAACATATTTACTCTGCGTCATCAGAAGTTTTTTAATCAAAGCATTGGAATGATAGCGCGGAATAAAATTTGATGCATGAACGGCAGAACACAAAAGCATAATTTCTGATTCTTCAAAATCGCGTTCATTCAGATAATATCCCTGACCGTTTTCCTGATAGGTACTGATATCATAACCAAAATCAACTAACATTTGAATGTTGGCATACAGTGTCCGTCGATCAATCGTGCATTGATCCTGCCGTGACATTTTCTCCAAAATCGCTGAGGCACTTAAGGGATGCTGCGCGTCGCTTTCTGTCTTTAATATTTGTAAAAGACTCAGGATGCTTACTTTTTTATCTGCCATATTGTTCACCTCTGATTCCATTATAAAGGTGTCAGTTTTTTTGTACATCCTAATCGCTATAATTAACTCAAAACAAGGAGGGATTTCCATGATTCAGTTCATTTTTGCCGCTGCTGTCAGGATGAAATCCGGACAATCGGTCTTAAGCTTGGATAACAGACAAATAAAATCAACGAGGTCAGATAGAAATGTCTTTGGAATCAAAGCGAACTAGAATGAAATCCGGATTTCTCTTTATTTGTACTGTTATCCGAAGCTTATTTCACAACCACTCATCATTCAGAAAAAAAGCTGAACTTTCCTCTCAACCTTTGTCCCCAACTCCTCTTGTGCGAACTGGGATAGCAACGCTTCCTTTCCCAGTCAAACCCGGCGATTTAGTGTGGTGTTTGATGCCCTTGAGTGAAAAGGAGCTGAAAACAGTTCCGGAAGGGCATCGAATTAGGCCTTACTGGATCGCACAAGTCAAAAACAATCACGTCATGGGTTTTTATTGTTCTTCCAAACCGATCAAACAATGTGCAGAAAACTCCATTTTTGTGATTCCTGGTGAGGTTACAGGTCTTTGCCGCTCTTATGTAGATTTGCGTCAGCTTCATCCGATTCCGTTTGATTATCTGCTGGAATCAATCTGCTTTATTCCTGAACCAATTCAAAATCAAGCCAACAAATGGATGATTTTGCAGCATCGTAAAGATTCAAAAAGACAAGATCAGATTTTTCCTGTCCCACTGATGCCCTATCCTGGTGATATCCTAAAAAATAAGGGCGTTGTCTTGCGTTGTGATGAGCAATTTTATACTGCTATTAAAATGGCCGCGAATCAAAACCTAACGGGCGGCATTAAAACAAGAAATCAGTATCTTTCCTTAATTCATCAACCCATTCATAGTTATTTCACGGCCAGTTTTAAGGCTGACGAACTTGTCGGTTTGGCTGATTCCAGCACTGTATTCCGATTGGAAAAAAATCATTCGAAGCAGAAAAAACAAGCCAAGGATAAAGAAAAAATGTACCAAATGCAGCCCTCCCGCTTTCGCTGCGGTGAAATATTAAAGGACTTGTATGATCAGGAATATGTTTTTCTCTTTGCCGCCAATTCCCACCATTATGGTTACCCCTTAGATGATTTCATTCCGATCCAGCTGACTTGCCTCAGCAAAAAGCTTTCATCTTCGTTCATGCATTTGCCCTTAGAAGATCTAATGACAGATCTGCAGTCTTTAAGCGAGCATTTGGAAAAAACGCCGTTTACAGCGATTCTGAAGCATCTTCAGAAAAAGCTTTATTCCCAACCTGAGCCATGCCGCTGCCTGCTTCATAGCTGATCTTGATTTGTACTCTAAGGAAAATAATGGGTGTCCGTGATGACAGCATTTCAATAAAGAAAATAGGCTGGTAAATTTTTTGTCCAGGCTGTTTGTTATACTATGCTCATAAATAAGGAGGCATATCTATGAATTACATTACGATTGTTGGAGTCCATCAATTTTTTGGCACCGAAATCTTTAAGGTGGGTCAGACACTTTACGGTATAAAAGAGCCGGATAACGTGTTTGACAGCGAAGCGATCAAGGTTGTGACGGAAAGTGATATTCCCTGCGGCTACATTGCCAACAGCATTCATACCGTGGCAAAGGGCTGCCATTCAGCAGGACGGATTTATGATACCTTTGATGATCGTTGTTCGATGAAGGTTCTGTTTATCGTGAAAGACGTGGTGATTGTCGAGCTTCTGCCCCAAGAATAAGACTTTCCTCGGTCAGTCTGCCACGATTCAACGTTCCTTGCGCAACGCCGATCCTTCCTGCCCAGTGTTTTAAAACAAACGAAAAAGGCAGAGATCCATTGAAGAATTCTGCCTGTTCGATGAAAGAGAGGTTGTCTAATTTTCTTCTTTCAGCGTTTCAATAATATTTTCCCTGCGGATTTTATGCGTAGCATAATTCATCATCGCCATCACCATCAGGATTAAAATTAAGCTTCCGCCTAAAATCATCATCCAAGGCATATCGAAGGAAAACAGGAAACTGCCTGACATCAGATTGTAATGCAGCAGATGAATCAGAACGACGCTGATCGGAATACCGATCACGGCCGCAGCCAGACCGTAGAAGATACTTTCCAGACGGATCATCCGATTGAATTGTTTTTCCGCCATGCCCACCGACCGCAGCATTGCAAATTCTTTCCGCCGCAGTTCCATATTTGTGGAAATCGTATTGATCACATTGACCAGACAGACTAAACAAATCAAGGTGATAAAACCGTAAACAAAGATGGAAACAACGATCAGCAGGGTTTTTTCATCCTTCTGATTCTGAACCGGACTGTAATAGCTGAAGCTGTGCGTCAAATTCTGTTTTCCAATTTCGTCGATCTGCTTCACCATCGCCTCCTGCTGGCCTTTCTTAGCCCGCAGGTACAGCTTGTCATTGTAGGTTCGCGAACCCTCGGCCTCCGTGAGGATGACTTCTAAATCCGAAGCTGGAATCAGAATGGAAAGCTGCCCACTATATTGGATATCCTGGGAATACAAATCCATCTGTGCTGCCAAAGCTAACGGCTTCACGGTCAGGACTTCCCCAGCGTCGCCGATATGCAGGGTGAGTTCATCCGGCAGGGTATTAAAATAAGGAATATCGAAATAACGGCGCTGACCGTTTTCGCTGATTTCTGAGCGGTAACGATTTAATACAATGCCATGCAGCATCTCCTTGGAAGAAGAATGCATCGCTGCGGCTTCAACATGATTTTCAGTCAGAATCTGAGCGTAGGTTTGATCATCCAGTGCAAACAAGATCACAGGATAAGGATCATTGATTGTATCCCAGGCTGAATCCAGCGGCAAGTTTGCAGTGTCTATTACAGCATAGGTGATCGTAATCCGCTGGGCGCTGGCCACTGAATCCAGCTGACGAATCTCTTCAAAGCTGTCTTTCTGTTCAATCAGTGACCGCGATGAATAATCAGTGACCCAGGCATCGGAGAGTTCGTCCTGATAGGTCAGGCCGACGGCCTGAATCATCATCGTTAAGATGGATGATACCGACGTAAACAAGATCAGACTGACCGCCAGCGACAGAATTGTTGACCAGGCCTTACGGCCGCTGCGCTGGATATTTTTTAAAGCCAATTCACCTTCCAGACCGATAACTTTTCGTACGCCTCGGCCTAACCAAAGATGATGGCGCTTAAGCTTGATGTCCTGGGACTGCCGAATTGCCTGAATCGGCGTCATTCGGGCTGCTCTTAAAGCTGGCAGCCAACAGGACAATAAAATCATGACTACGGAGCAAACGACGGTTAATCCCACAGCAGACAAGGAAATCACCGGTTCCAGCGGAACGTCCGCTGAGATAAAATTCATCGACTGCAGCATCGGATTGACAATTTTTAACGTCACGGCCATTCCGCACCAGCCCGCAAAAAGTCCAATTGGAACTGCAATCAGGGCAATCATGAGACCTTCCTGAACGACGCACCAAAATTTCTGCCGGGCTGTCGCACCGATGCTGGCCAATAGCCCAAACTGCCGGCTGCGTTCTGCCAATGAGATCGCAAAGGCGTTGTAAATCAGAAAGATTGATCCTGTAAGGATAATGATTAAGGTCAAAGTAGCAGCTGAGGCGACCATGAAAAAGTAGGTATTATCCCAGAAGGGACCACTGAACCGCAGCACATTTTCATTCACAGCGAAATTCGGATACAGCTTGGATTCCAGCTGCGGAAAATTCTTCTGCGGTGCCTGACTGGCGTTTTTAAACTTCAAATAAAAAACGGGATTTTCTAATGTTGTAGTCTCCGCTTGCTTTGTGAAGGCCGTATAGCCCGGCGCCCATCGGTATTCCAGCTCAGACCGTTTCATCACGCCGACGACTGTATAGCTGCGTTCCGTTATTTTTACGATCATTTCCGGTTGTTCAGGATCAAAGGGATTACTTTGATTCAGCGGATGATCCGGGTCTTCACTCAGGATTCGTTCCCCCAGCTGCAGTGTCACAGTCTGACCCAGCTGAAATTCCACGCCGCCGTTATAGCCGACATGTTCCGAAATTAAAAGTTCGTTTTCATTTTCCGGCAGCCGCCCGGTGATCAGCTGAATTCCCAAGTTTGCAAAGCCTTCGTCATCCAAGGCTCTCACAAACCAATAAGGCTTGAATTCATTCTGCCCTCCGGCTAATTCTGCATAACCCAAATCATCAGCCGAAAACAGCTCAGCCACCCGATTATCCGTCTTAATCAGCTCGATTTCCTGCGGACTCAGCTCACTGTATGCCAGCTCCCAATCGCCGGTTTCAAAGATTGCCTTGCGCTTGAGATAGTCAAGAAAGGAAGTCGAAAACACGCTGACCGCCGTGATCATGGCGACAGAAATAATAATTCCCATGCAGGTGAACAGCGTTCGGCGGCGATTCACCCGCAGTGTTTGGCGAGTATATCGACGTAAAATATTCATTTTCGCAGCACCTCATCGGAAACGATCTGCCCATCTTCAATCGTGATGATCCGATCTGCCTGCAGTGCGATATTTTCATCATGCGTGATCACAATGCAGGTTTGATTGCGTTGTTTATTGGAAAAGCGCAGCAGCGTCATAATTTCCTGAGTATTGCGGCTGTCCAGATTTCCAGTCGGTTCATCCGCCAGCAGAATCGCGGGATGATGAATCAGCGCACGGCCGATAGATACGCGCTGCTGCTGACCGCCGGATAACTGATTCGGCAGCAGCTGCCGCTGCTTCGTCAATCCCAGCTGCTTGAGCAGTTCATCGACGGTTTCCTTATCGACTTTCCGGCCATCCAGAAGCAAGGGCAGCGTAATGTTTTCCTCCACTGTCAAAACGGGAATCAGATTATAAAACTGATAAATGAGCCCAACCTGACGGCGGCGGAAGACCGCAAGCTTCTCTTCCTTCAATGCTGTGATTTCCGTTCCATCAACGATAATCTGACCTTGGCTGGGACGGTCAACGCCGCCTAAAAGATGCATCAGCGTGGACTTCCCGGAGCCGGAAGGCCCGACAATCGCTACGAACTCCCCCTTATTGACTGTGAAACTGACATGATCCAGAGCTTTGACCTGCAGCGCGCCGCTGCCGTAGATCCGGCTGCAGTCACGGACATTTAAAATTTCCATCGTTGTTTTCCTCCTGTTGTGTTTACAGTATAACCTCACGGCATGACTGCCTTATGAAATCATGAGTGACAGGTTCGTCATTTTTTCAGACAATCTGATGCACAAAACGAATGACAAACCGCGATCCCCTTCCCGGCTGACTGAACACCTGCAGCGTCCCCGATTGTGCTGTAATGATTTGATAGGACATCGCTAGGCCGATACCCACGCTGTCCGGCTTCGCGTTTCTGCCACGGTAAAACCGTTCAAATAAATGCGGCAGGTCGGCAGGATCAATGCCTTCGCCATTATCCTCAATTACAATTTCATCAACGAGGGCGTTGTGCATGCACGTGATCCGCACCTGACCTTGCTGGGCATGTTCAGCACAGTTGCGCAGGATATTCCCCAAGGCTTCAGCCGTCCAGTTTTCATCCAATGTCAGCGTGAAATCCGCAGGACAATCCAGTACCGTTTCAACGCCATAGCGCACCATCTCCGCCTCCGCTTGAGAAAGTGACCTATTGATTAAAGAACGCACCGTCGTAGGCTGCGGCATAAACTGAACGGCCCGAGCTTCCAGCTTGGCCATTTTTAACAAAGACTGAATCAGCCAGCGCATCCGCGTCAGCTGAGCGGCTATCAAACGCAGAAATTCCTGCCGCTGCGCCTGTTCCATCTGCGGCTGCTGCATCAGATCGACCATCATCATCATTGAGGTCAGCGGCGTTTTCAGCTGATGGGAAATATCGCTCAATGAATCGGATAACAGCTGCTGCTGAACCTGCAGCTGTTCCGCACTTTCTCTCAGCTGCACCGTAACCTTATAAATTTCACTGTGCAGGATGCTGAGTTCGCCTTCTTCATAATCCTGAGGATTCATCTGGTATCGGCCTTCCCGCACCTTGCGCATCTGATCATTCAGCTGCCGCAGCCGATGATATCGCCAGGCGGTAAACAGCCCAAACGCACACAGCAGCATCAGCGCTTCGCTGACGCACAGCACAAGCATTTCAGTGGAAGCCGCGCCGGCGATCAGAAAAAAGGGCAGGCACAACCCGAGACAGCCTGCATAAAACACAACGATTTCTTTATTTCGCATCGTTTACTCCCCCATCTTATAACCTAATCCGCGAATCGTCCGAATCAGCTGCGGGCGGGTCGGATCCTCTTCCAGTTTTTCCCGCAGCCGTTTGATATAAACCGTCAGCGTATTGTCATTGACATATTCCCCACCTAAATCCCAAATCGCTTCAAACAACTGATCCCGTGTCATCACCTGGTTGCGGTGGGTAGCTAGGATCAGCAGCAGCCGATATTCCATTCCGGTAAGGAAAATTTCCTGATTGTTTTTAAATACTCTGGCAGCGATGGTATTGATACTCAGATTCTGATAATTGATCGTGGTTTCTGCCTGTTTTTTTCCAGACCGGCGCAAAACTGAGTTCATACGGGAAATCAGCTCGCGCACCCGAAAGGGTTTCGTAATGTAGTCATCCGCTCCCAAATCCAGCCCCATCACGATATTCACTTCATCGTCGCAGGCCGTGAGAAAAATAACCGGAATTTCTTTTAAGCGAGAATCTTCGCGCATCCGCTTGCAGATCTCATAACCGCTGCCATCCGGCAGCGTTACATCCAACAAGACAAGATCAAAGTTTTCCTGTTCGATCAGTTCCAACCCCTGAGCTTTGGTCATCGCTGTCATGACCTGATAGCCTTCCTGACTCAGCGTGTATTGCAGCGCGGTTAAAATCGCATTGTCATCTTCTACGCAGCATATTTTATTCATCTTTATCACCTGGTTTTATTATAACCGATCTCTGCGGTCTGCACATGACGAGTTCGTCACATTGAAACTGACAAATTCATGACAATGACGGGAAGACGATTGTTGTAGACTCGAAATTCAACTATAATTAAAATAACAACGAAGCTGACAAAGCGCGGATTAATGAAAGAAGGGAAACCCATGTCAAAATGGAAGAAAGGTTTAAGCAGCTGGCCATGTTCAGTTTTTTTGATCGCAGTCCTGCTGAGTCTGCTGATCTTTTTGCCTCTCACCCGAAATCTCCGTCAGATTCTGACGGCTTCTTCCTCGATCAAGCCGATGCATTTCTGGCAGATGGAAATTCAGAATAGCCTGAAGGAAAAAACTGAAATTCTTTTTCAGCCGTATACCTTTGAAGATCAGACCTTATTTCAGGCCATCAGCGAACGCAGCTGTCTGCTTGTCTCCGTTAACGATCAGGCATTTCAGGTCATCCTGCCCAATCAGTCTTTGACTTTGCACGAAAACGATCAGCTGCATTTTCTCTGGTTGGTTGATCCGGAACTCATTTCTCATTTCAAGTTAAAGGTCGCTGCGGATCAAACCTGGCTCTACTCCGACGGACAGCTGCAGGAGGTGAAATAAACGATGAATAAGAAACGACTGATTTTCAATATTTCTCTGATTTTGCTTCTGATCGCTGTTCTGATACTGAATTATAGTTTCAAGATTCCATCCCGACATTTCAGCAGCGCTGTCCTTAACCAATGGGAAACACGGTTTGCCAGCGGCGGTCAATTTGGCGATGAGCTTACCAAAGCAATTGAAAAAGCTGTGAAGCAGCAGGATCTGCCGCAAGCCTGGCAGTTGAGTCAATACTACGCCTTTGTTTATACCAAACCGGAGATAGAAAAAGATAAGCTGTGCTGGACAGAAATGGATAATGCCGCTACCGCTCAAAAAAAGCGATATTGCGGTCGATTAACGCCATAAGCTTCCATGCTCCTTCAGCCTTATGATGTTTGTTTCAAAACGGGCTGCAGTCTGATCCAGCAGCTAAGTGAATATCAATGAATCCAAGGAGGACTCTGATTTGATTACTTTTCAATCCGCGCAAGAAGATGAAATTGAACTGATTTACCAGCTTTATCGACGCTGTGCCAATACGAGCCGAGGCAGTTGGGATGACGAATATCCTACTTTGGAGTTTGTGAAACAGGATTATGCGCAGCAGGGATTAATGACACTGAAAAATGAACGCAATGAAATCATCGCGGCAGGAGCGATTACCTCAGCGGAAGAACTGAAGGATCTGCCGCGCAGTACGGAGCTGCATCAGCCGTTGGAATTAAGCCGGCTTGGCGTTGATCCGAAGTATCAGAGACAGGGGTATGGCAGACTTTTGCTGCATAATTTAATCGAAGAAGTACGCCGGCGCCATGCGGATGGAATTCAGTTGTTGGCGGCCAGTGCGAATATCCCGGCTTTATCCTTATACCGCCACACCGGCTTTGAAGAAAAAGGAAGCTTTTTGATGTATGGGATCGATTTTATTCTGCTGGAGAAACGATTTTGAATTTCTGCCAGAATTGACTTTCAATAACAAGAAATCCACATTGATAAAAGAACGCAAAAAGGAAGCAAACCCATGATCGGATCACCCAGGGGATCCGACGGCTGCTTCCTTTATTTATTTCATTATATTATTCAATGGATTCTACTTTCGGTAGCCATCTTTCATTAGAAAAAGCTGAACTTTTCTGATTTCGAGTTCAGTATTAAGTTCAGCTTCGATCCGTTCTTACTTCTTTAAATTGACCGTTGCTTTGACGATGTTTAACAAAATTTCAACCACTTTGTGCATCTCCTGAATGCTGCAGACCTCATAACGGCCATGACAGTTCGCGCCGCCGGTTCCTAAATTCGGACACGGCAGTCCCATAAATGTCAATCGCGCTCCGTCAGTTCCGCCGCGAACCTTTTCCACCCAAGGCTGAAGTCCTGCTTCAGTGATCGCCTGCTTTGCCAGATCCACAATCCATTCCTGATCTTTCAAAATTTCCTTCATGTTGCGATAGGATTCCTTAATCTCAACTTGAACCAGCGGCTGTCCGTACTTCTGATTCATATATTCCCCAGCCGCTTTCATCATCGCCATCTGTGCCTCAAACTGAGCGCTGTCATGATTGCGGATGATATATTCCATAACGGCCTGTTCAACATTGCCCTGCATGTTGTTCAGATGGTTAAAGCCTTCTGTTCCTTCGGTATATTCAGGACGGTTAAAGACCGGCAGCATCGCATGGAATTCCATTGCGACATTCAGCGCGTTGATCATTTTGTGTTTGGCGCTGCCTGGATGAATGGAAAAGCCCTGAACCGTAACTTTTGCACTGGCAGCATTGAAGGTTTCATCACTGATCGCTTCCATCTCCCCGCCGTCAACGGTAAACGCAAAATCCGCGTGGAAATTCTCAACATCAAACTGATCAGCGCCCCGACCGATTTCTTCATCCGGAGTGAACCCGATCCGAATTTCACCATGTTTGATCTCCGGGTGGATCAATAAAGTTTCCGCCATCGTCAGAATATCCGCAATTCCCGCTTTGTCATCAGCTCCCAATAAAGTATTCCCGTCTGTAACAATCAGATCCTGTCCAACATACCGCTGCATGTTCGGAAAATCGCTGACCTTTAATGTAATCTGATCGTTGAGCTGGATATCCTTTCCATCGTAGTTGGAAACAATCCGCGGATTGACGCCTTCCCCGCAGAAATCCGGCGCCGTATCCATGTGCGCGATAAAACCGACTGTCGGTACCTCAAAATCGAGATTGGACGGAATCCTGCCGTATAAATAACCACGGTCTTCATGGACTTCCTGAATGCCCATCTGTTCCATCTCTGCTTTGAGCACCTTTAAAAGATCCAGCTGACAGGCAGAGCTGGGAACTGTCGGACTTTCCGGATCCGAAACCGTATTGATTTTGGCATAGCGAATTAATCGTTCTTCTGGGGTCATAGTTTATTCCTCTTTTCTTCCCATTGCAGGCTTTCAATCATCATATCAAAGAATTCAGCGTCAAACGACGAATCACCCGGGCTGCAGGCATAAAATCCGGCCTGGACGACGCCCTCGTTCAGCGGCAGTGCAAATTCCCGCAACCACTTGAACTTCAGGCCGTTAAACGAAAATTCGATGCGGAATTCATTCTGCCATCGATGCAGCCGTAGCGTCAACGTATGGATGCCGCTGGAAATCGGCATCCCAGCCCAATCCGAAAATCCCCCGTAAGTAACTGTCGAACAGATTGATGACGTCTGTTCATCGCGATATTCAATTCCCGCCTTGCACCAGTTGGAAGGATCGCCCATGACAAAGAGGCCCAGCTGATCATAAATTTCATGCAGCTGCGCGCGGATTGTAACCGTTAATGTAAAATCCTGGCGGATTGGCAGCAAGATCGCATGGCCGCTGAATTTTTCCAGCTGCCGCGATTGGTTAAACCAAAAATCTGTCGCCGGTTCCGTACTCAGGATAATTCGATTTTTACCCGTCGTCCATAACGCCGGGCGGTTGATCCAAGTCATCAACGAAGTATCCAGCCGCTTTTTCATAGTTAGCCTTCCTCACCTGCTTTTATTATATCAAATTCCCCGAAGAATAGAATTTTGAAAGTGAAAATAAGATGAAAAGAAAACAAAATTCAGGCATGACAATTGACTTTTTTATTTAAATGGTTAATATTTAATGCATTAATTATTAAATAATTAAGGATTGGAGACTAGCCATGATCTATGAAGCGGATGAGAATGAACTGATGAATCTTGTACGGAGTGTGAACAATCACATGAACCATGTGCTGAATCAATTTTACTCGCCTTACGGACTCACACGGCCTCAGGCGATTGTTCTTTCTGAGATTGAACGCCATGGTCCGGTTACGGTCAGTCTGCTTGCACAGCGGCTGGGCATGACCACAAGCAATCTCTGCCTGATTGCTCAACGACTGGAAAAGAGCGGTTTTTTAAAGCGCAACCGGGATCCGGAGGATCAGCGCAGCGTCATCTTAATCAACACGATGAAAAGCCACGAGCTGATCCACCAGGTTCAGGAAAGTGTCAATGAAATGATCCGGCAGCGGCTGGAATACACCGATCCCGAAAATCTGGATAAGATAATGGAGGGACTGCGGTTATTAAACGCTGTCATGATGAAACAGAATCAGGGGGACAAAGCATGCGATTAGGAATAGATATTGGATCCACAACGATCAAATATGTCGTCCTGGACGATGAAGGACGTTGTATTGATCAGGATTACCAGCGCCACAGCTGTCAGATTACGGAAAAGCTGATCGAGGTGCTGCAGAAGGTATCCGCCAAATACAATCAGCCGGCTATGGCGCTGGCGGTTTCCGGCTCCGCTGCAATGGGCTTGCAGGAAAAATGCAGCCTGCCGTTTGTGCAGGAGGTGTATGCAACGCGGATCGCCGCAACCAAGACCCTCAGCGAAGTCGACTGCATCATCGAACTGGGTGGGGAGGATGCGAAAATCCTGTTTCTCAGCGGGGGTTTGGAAGTCCGGATGAATGGTACCTGCGCCGGCGGCACGGGCGCGTTTATCGATCAGATGGCCACGCTGCTGAATCTGAGCGCGGAAGAAATGAATGAGGCGGCCAAACAGGCGGAAAAAATCTATACGATCGCTTCCCGCTGCGGCGTCTTTGCCAAGTCCGATATCCAGCCGCTGATCAATCAGGGTGCGGATAAGGAAGATCTGGCGGCCAGCATTTATCAGGCCGTCGTCAATCAGACGATTCAGGGTCTGGCGCAGGGACGGAAAATCGAAGGTTCCGTCGTGTATTTAGGCGGCCCACTGACCTTTAACAGCGAACTGCGTTCTGCTTTTGACAAGACGCTGAAGCTCACCGGCATCTGCCCGGAAAACAGTCTTTACTACGTCGCGATCGGAACCGCAATGTTAGCAGAACAGCCGGTTTCCTTCGCCGAAGCGATCCAGCAGCTACAGACGATGGACAGTTCCAGCTTTGTCCGCTCCCTGCCGCCGTTGTTTGCCAGCGAAGAGGAATACCAGCAGTTTTACAACCGGCATCAGCGCAATCAGGTCAGGGTTCATGAACCCAAGGAAATCATTGGCCGCTGTGCTTTAGGCATTGACGCCGGCAGCACAACCGTCAAGATGGTGCTGATCAACCAGCAGGAGGAAATTCTGTATTCGATGTATCAGCCGAACCAGGGCAATGCGCTGCAGCTGGTGCGGGAAGCGTTGATCGAACTGTTTCAGAAAAATCCGCAGATGGAAATTGTCTCCAGCTGCGTTACCGGTTATGGAGAAGATCTGATCCGCAGTGCCTTTGGCGTTGACTGGGGAATTGTTGAAACGATGGCGCATTTCACTGCCAGCCGCAAATATATGCCGGATGTTGATTTCATCATTGACATTGGCGGTCAGGACATCAAATGCTTTAAGATTCACAATGGGACGATTGACAACATTTTCTTGAATGAAGCCTGTTCGAGCGGCTGCGGCAGTTTCCTGCAGACCTTTGCCAACGCGTTGGGCTATGACATTGAGGATTTCTCCCGGCTCGGCCTGTTCGCCAAGCATCCGGTCGATCTGGGCAGCCGCTGTACGGTATTTATGAATTCTTCGGTCAAACAAGCGCAGAAAGACGGCGCTACGATTGATGAAATCTCAGCCGGACTGTCGATCAGCGTTGTTAAAAATGCCTTATACAAAGTCATCCGCACTGCCGATGCGCGGTCTTTAGGCAAGCATATCATCACGCAGGGTGGCACCTTCTACAATGACGCGGTGTTAAGAGCCTTTGAGCAGGAGCTGGATACCGAAGTGATCCGTCCCAACATCGCCGGCCTGATGGGCGCTTACGGCTGTGCGCTGCATGCCCTGCGGCATTGCCCGGACAGTTCTTCCTTATTGACGCTGAAACAGCTGGAAGAATTCCACAATGAGATCCGCTATGTCCAATGCGGCCTGTGCAACAACCATTGCCGGCTGACTGTCAACCAGTTCTCTGATGGCCGCCGCTACATTGGCGGCAACCGCTGCGAACGGCCAGTGACCAAGAAAAGCACCGCCCAGGATTTAAATATCTATGCCGTAAAACGCGAGCTATTGGGCCAATATCAGCCGATCCCGGGTTCACGCGGCAAAATCGGCCTGCCTTTGGCGCTGAACATGATGGAACTGCTTCCGTTCTGGTACACCTTCTTCACTGAATTGGGCTTTGAGGTCGTGACCTCCGGATTTGCTTCGCTGGAAAAATATCAGAAGGCGCAGAATTCGATTCCTTCCGATACGATCTGCTTTCCAGCCAAGCTTGTCCACGCCGCGATTCAAACCTTGCTTGACCAGCAGATTCCGGCCATTTTCTATCCATGCATGACCTACAACATGCGGGAGAAAAACGCCGACAACAATTATAACTGTCCGGTTGTCGCCTACTATCCAGAGGTCATTGCCGCCAACATGCAGCAGGTAACGGAATGCGATTTCATCTACGATTATGTTGGTATTCACCGCAAAAATGACTTCCCGATTAAGATTCATAAAATCTTAAGTCAGCATTTCCGGCTTGGCCTGCGCGAGGTGATCAAGGCCAGCAAGAAAGCGTATGAGGCTTACGATCAGCACCTGGAAACCATTCGTCAGAAAGGTCAGGAAATCATCACCCAGGCTCAGCTGGACGACCGTGAAATCATCGTTTTAGCTGGTCGGCCCTACCATGCGGATCCTTTAGTTTCCCATGATATTGACAAGCTGATCACCAGCTACGGCGCGGCAGTGATCAGTGAAGATGTCATCAACGAGGAAGTCGGCAAGAAGGAATTAGGGGTCTGGAATCAATGGACTTATCATTCCCGGCTGTATGCGGCGGCGCGGTATGTCGCAAAGCAAAAGAAGATGAATCTGGTGCAGTTGGTTTCCTTCGGCTGCGGCGTCGATGCGATTACGACCGATGAAGTGCGGGAAATTCTTGAAGCTCAAGGCAAGATTTACACCCAGATCAAGATTGATGAAATCACCAACCTGGGCGCGGTCAAAATCCGTCTGCGTTCCCTGTTCGCCGCTTTGAAACAGGAGGAAGAAAATCATGACTGACAATAAAGTTCTGTTTACCAAAGACATGCAGAAAGACTACACGATTCTGATTCCGATGATGGCGCCGATTCACTTTCAGCTGCTGCGCAATGTTCTCGTTCACAGCCGGTATAACGTGGAGCTGCTGGAAAACACCGGAGCTTCCGTCGTTGAACAGGGTCTGAAATACGTTCACAATGACACGTGTTATCCGGCACTGTTAGTCATCGGGCAGATGATCGACGCCTTGAAAAGTGGAAAATACGATGTTCACAAAACCGCTCTGATCATCACCCAGACCGGCGGCGGATGTCGGGCGAGCAACTATATTTACCTGCTGCGCAAAGCTTTAAAAAAAGCGGATCTGGGCTTTGTCCCGGTCATATCATTAAACCTGTCCGGCCTGGATTCCCAACCCGGCTTCAAGCTGAGTCTGTCGATGCTGCAGAAAATGCTGGGCGCCTTGGTCTACGGTGATCTGTTGATGGATTTAAGCAACCAGGTACGGCCTTATGAAGTAAATCATGGTACTGCCGATCAGCTTTGTCAACATTGGATTGACGATCTGAGCAAGCAGTTTGACCGGCGGCAGGGCTTGTCGATCGGTGATATGAAGCGCAACATGCGGGATATCGTCATGTCCTATGCCGCGATTGAGCGGGAAAAGAAAGATCTGGTCAAGGTCGGCATTGTCGGGGAAATTTATATTAAGTATTCACCGCTGGGCAACAACAACCTGGAAAAATTCCTTGCTGAGCAAGAATGTGAAGTTAAGCTTCCGGGCATGATGGGCTTCATGCTGTACTGCGTTTACAACGGCGTTGAAGACGTCAAGCTCTATGGCGGCGGATGGGCTAAAAAACAGCTCATGGGCTTTGTTTATTCCTTAGTGCTGAAGCTGGAGAAGATGACGATTGATGCGATCCGCACCTATTCTGATTTCGAAGTACCCGGATCTTTCCCGGAAATGAAAGAAGGCGCCGAAAAGATTATCGGTTTGGGCGCCAAGATGGGCGAGGGCTGGCTGCTGACCGGTGAAATGGTGGAGCTGAGCAAGTCCGGCTTTAAAAATATTATCTGCACGCAGCCGTTTGGCTGTCTGCCTAACCACATCGTCGGCAAAGGCATGATCCGCAAGATCCGTGAACAGGATCCGGAATGCAATATCGTGGCGATTGACTATGATCCGAGTGCGACTCAGGTCAATCAGGAAAACCGCATCAAACTGATGCTTTCCATCGCCCGGGAAAACATGAAAAAAGCCGCCGGTGAATCGGCAGCTTAAAAGAACTGATCCGTGTCCAAGAACACGGTTTAGAGACCAGAAGCAAGCCACACTTCTGGTTTTTTCTTTGGTACTCTCCGTTTTTTCAGAAAGCTTTCCCCGTTCTACACCCCGGAGATTTCTCTTCCTTTAAAATTCTTTTTCCATGTTGACAAGCGCCGCAAATCGCAAATTTCCCGAGTCCGGCGTTTTAACGCTGAATTTCAGCGCTGATATAAATCGGCCAAAATTGCGACACAGGTATCGATTCCCAGCTCACCGCTGTCCAGAGCCAGATGGAAATTTTCCGCCAGCCCCCAGGTTTGTCCTGTGTAAAATTCATAGTAAACCGCCCGGCGTTTATCCTTATCCCGAATCCGCTTGTCAATCGCCACCTCGGTTTCACCATAGACCTCGACAATCCGTTTAGCTCGCTTGTCCTTTTGCGCGTGGATAAAAGCAGTCAGGCAGTCCGCATGGCCTTTTAGAATCACATCCGCGCACCGGCCGACGATAACGCACGATTCCTTTTCCGCCAGATCCAGGATGATCTGACGCTGCAGCTGCCACAGCTGATCTTGGATCGAAGTGCCCATAAACTGACTTTCTGATAAGGCAAAGGCCCAATGACTGCTGTACGGCGAAGCTTCCTGCTGCTTCGCGACCATTTCCGGCGTAAATCCGCTCGCCTCCGCTAATTTTTCAATCAGCTCCTGATCATAACACGGAATCCCCAGCTGGGCTGCCAGCTGTTTCCCTACGGTCCGTCCCCCGCTGCCGAACTGACGGCTGATCGTTACAATTCTGTTGTTTGTCATTTGCAATTTCCTCCTTTTTCGGTTTTAAAGCATTTAAGGTCACGGCGATCACGCCGGCTGAGATCATAAAAGTCAGAACATCCGAAACCGGCATGGAATACAGGATTCCATCCAAGCCAAAGAAAACAGGCAGAAGCAGTGCCAGACCAACGCCGAAGATCAGCTCCCGGATTAATGACAGCAAAGTAGAAATCAACGCTTTTCCCAAGGCCTGAAGATAGATAAACGTTGCTTTGTTCACACAGGCCAACACCATCATGCACAGATAAATCCTAAACGATTTCAAAGCAAACTCCGTATAATAAACACTTTCACTGGCTGCGCCGAAGATAGAAATCAGTGTTTTAGGGAAAACTTCGACCAGCACAAGTGCTAAAGCTCCCAACACGACCTGTCCCGCCAAAAGCCGAAGCAGAATCGTCCGGGCCCTGTCCTGTCTTCCCGCACCTCTATTATACCCCACAATTGGAATACAGCCAGCTGCCATTCCAACAGAAATTGAAATTACAATCTGAAAAAACTTCATGACAATCCCCACGACCGCCATTGGAATTTGTGCATACTGCGGCTGACCGAAGATCGGATCCAAGGCTCCATAGCGCTGAATCATGTTGTTAATCGCAGCCATTGCCGCAACAAGTGATATCTGCGACAGAAAACTGCAGATGCCTAACGGCAGAAACTGCCGCATTAATCGTCCGCTCAGATGAAAACTTGAACGATTCAGCCTGATCGCTTTCATCCTGCCTAAATAAAGGATTGCCAGCACCGCAGTGATCACCTGACCGATCACCGTCGCAATCGCGGCTCCCCGCATTCCCCAATGAAAGCCGAAAATAAACAGCGGATCCAGAATCAAGTTGACCAGCGCTCCGGCTAATGTAGATATCATTGCGTATTTCGGACTTCCGTCGCTGCGGATTATCGGATTCATAGCCTGACCAAACATGTAAAACGGTACGCCCCAGCAAATCCAGAAAAAATATTCCTGAGCATAGGCAAAGGTTTCTGCATTGACCCGGCCGCCGAACATCGTCAGGATCGGAGCCTGGAATCCAAAGTAAACGACGGTCAGAAGCAAGCTGACGATCACACTCAGCACGACCGCGTTGCCAACGGTGCGGTGAGCGTCTTCCGTTTTCCCGCGTCCCAGGCTGAGGCTGACAAAGGCACACCCGCCATCCCCTATCATCACGGCCAGCGCCAGCGCTACGACGGTCAGCGGAAAGACGACGGTGTTGGCAGCATTGCCATAAGAGCCCAGATAGCTGGCATTGGCGATAAAAATCTGATCAACAATGTTGTAAAGCGCTGCGACTAACAAAGAGATCACACAGGGAACAGCATATCGGGTCATCAGTTTCCCTATGCTTTCAGTTTCCATAAAGGCGTTAGAACGATTTTCCATTTCATTTCCTCCTTCGACATAAAAAAACGGGCAGCCTTTTGCTGGATTTTAGCGTTCCATGGCTACACGTTTCTTTCAGTCTTCTATTCATAAAACAAAAAAACAACGAGCCGGCAACTGGACTTACGCCTTTCGCGACTCGTTGTGGTGTTATTTTAGCACTTCAAAATAGAAATTTCAAAGTTTTTTTGTCATACAAATTTTTTATTTCTATCGTTTCGCTTCTGCCATCACGCTTTCTGCGCTTTAATTTTCTGGTTCAATTCTTTAAAAAAGCGAATCAGGAAAGGAAAGCAGACGATAAACGTCAGTACATCCGCCAGCGGCTGAGTCAGCTGTACGCCGCGCAGCTGCCAAAACTGCGGAAGAATCCAGATCAAAGGCAAAAAGAATACTCCTTGACGGCAGGCGGAAAGGAACGTGGCTTCAGCCGGCTTGCCGATCGACTGAAACGTCATGTTGGAAATCACACCGAGCGGCTGAATAAACAACGCTAAACACTGAGCCCGCATCGCATAGGTTCCGATTTCCAGCACCTGTGTATCCGCCTTGGTAAACAGCTGAATCACCTGCGGAGCAAAGAGAAAGCCCGCGACGGCCAATAAGCCCATCATCACAAAGCTGACCACAGCCGTAAAGGTAAACGACTGCTTTACCCGCTGATAACAGCTGGCCCCGTAATTGAAGCCCACCACCGGCTGATAGCCTTGGCCAAAACCGATCAATACTGACAGGATCAGCATAAACACTTTACCAACAACGGACATAGCGGCCACCGCGGCATCGCCATATACCGCTGCATTGACATTCAGCATGACCGTTGCAATGCTGGCCAATCCCTGCCGAAAAAACGACGGCAGACCGGTTTTCAGAATCGCTGTTAAGTCCTGAAGCTTCCAGGAGATATTCCGGAAGCTGAGATGAAGCAAACTCTTGTGCATCAAAAAACAGGATAATAAAATCAGAAAGCTGACAATCTGGCTGAGGATCGTTGCAATCGCCGCTCCGGCAATCCCCAAATCAAAGACGAAGATGAAAAGCGGGTCGAGTACGATATTGAGCAGACCGCCGGTTGTAATGCCAATCATCGCTAACGTCGCCTTGCCCTCTGAACGCAAAACATTATTCAGCACAAAGGAGGACGACATCACAGCCGCACCCAATAGAATATACTGAGCATAGTCGCGGGCATACGGCAAAATTGTCGGCGTCGCCCCCAGCAAAGCCATCAGCGGATCAATAAAAAGCAATCCGAATACCGTCAATGCCAGACCGAAAGCGATAGCCGCAAAAAAGCCGGTACTGGCGATCTTCTCAGCTTCATCATGTTTGCGGGCGCCTAACAGGCGGGAAATCAAACTGCCTGAACCGATGCCCAAGGTAAATCCGACAGCCTGAATCAGAGCCATCAGCGAAAAAACAATTCCCACCGCTCCGGTCGCACTGGTTCCCAGCTGCGAAACGAAAAATGTATCCGCCATGTTGTAGATGGATGTAATCAGCATACTGATAATCGTCGGTACGGCCAGCGTTGTAATCAGCCGAGGAATCGGCTGGGTCGTCATCTTCTCGACCTGAGTCAGCGTCGCTTCCCCACTCATGCGGATTCCCGTCCTTCCGAGGTACTTTCACCGCGCAGATTCTCTGTCATGCGCTGGATATATTGGATAAACTGGGCTTTCTCCTCCGCAGTAAACCCCTGCAGCGCGATCTTTTCCACTTCATCATGGATATCGCTCATTTTTTTATGCTGCTGAATCCCAAAATCCGTAATCTGAACCTGTATGCTGCGGCGGTCCTTATCGCTGCGGATTCGCTCGATCATCCCGGCTTGTTCCATTAAATCTAAAATTTTAGATACAGTCGCCGGTTCGATATCGCAAGCTCTCGCCAGTTCTACCTGTGTCCGGGAACTGCGGGTTAAAAGATGCAGAATCTTCGGCTGTCCCATCGAAATGCCTTCCTCTGCCATCCGCGGCCGGATCTGTGAGGTCTGCGCCCGATAAGCCCGTGAAAATAAAATACAAAAAGGTTTATTCATAACAAAGTCCCTTTCATTAGTCACCTAATAGTTAGCTTCCTAATTATAGAATGAACTGCGAACCTTGTCAAATTTCAAAGAGCTGAAAATGAAATTCCATGACTTCTAAAGCAAAGATGATAAACAAAAAGACCGAAGCTCATAATCTGAACTTCGATCCTGATCTCAAATTCTCTTACAAACATTCCATCAGCCGCCGCGTCAGCTGCTGCTTGATCTCCTTATCCGCAAACGCCGCCCGGACACTGTTGAGATTGAGATGAATCAGATCCTCGCGGGTTAATCCCAAGTAACGCACTGCCTTGTCATATTCCTGATCCAATGTCGTATCGCTGATCGTCATGTTATCTGTGTTCAGTGTCACGATCGCCCCGCGCTCCATCAACGGTTTCAAGGCATGATCGCTGTACGAAAGCTGGTTGCGGCATTGGACGTTGCTCGTCAGACACATCTCCAACGGAATCTTCTTTTCGATCACTTCCTGCAGCACAGCACTGTCTTCCAGGCAATGTCCGCCATGGCCAATCCGGCTGGCGCCCAAATCCAAGGCTGACTTCACTGAAGCCGCCGGACCGCTTTCTCCTGCATGGATCGTGTAAGGAATTCCATATTCCTTCGCTTTTTTAAAGCAATCGGAATAGCCTTCCATCGGCGTGATGCCCTCAGCCCCTGCCAAGTCCACGGCAACAACCCCTTTGCCTTTAAATTCATAAGCTGTCTGGACCGTTTCCAGATTCGCTTCGTGATTCAGCGACGGTTCACCCAGCGTCATCAAACACAAGATCAGACCGACCTTGATCTGCGGATGTTCGCACATCGCGATCCGCATTCCTTTGATGACTGCTTTGACAGCCTGATGCTGCGTCAGACCTTTCTGCGTATGAAACTGCGGCGCAAACCGCAATTCCGCATATTCCACACCCTGCAAAGCCAATGTTTTCACTAGCTCCCGCGTACAGAGCACCAGTGCTTCCTCATCCTGCAGAATCGCAATCGGCAGCTCAAAACGCGCCAAGAATTCATTCAGGCTATTGTTGTCGCGGCTGACGACGATCTGACTGCGGAATTGTTCCAGGGTACAGGCAGAATCAATCAGCTGACGATCCTGAGCCAAAGCATAGGCCAACTTTAACGGCAATGAGCCGTCTAAATGAACGTGCAGATCAATTTTCGGAAATGAATATTCCATCATAAAACCTCCATTCTCTGTATTTTAATTGTCATTGATCCATCAATCCCAAAGCTTTCTCCTTATTTCATTCTGTTCAATTTTTCCCTGTTCACAACAGCGGATCCAACGAAACTAAAATTCAAATGAATAAGGAAAAAAGCCCGGCTTTATTGAAATAAAGGTTACGCTGTTCCATCTGCTTTGTCAATCAAAACTCTCATTCCGTTCATGAATCCGATTGGTTTCAAACAGTGCGCGGATCTGCTTCGGATCCTGACTTTGCCCCAACACCCACATCAGTTTCGTTACCGCGGCTTCACTGGTCATATCCTTGCCTTCCAGCACGCCATAACGCAGCGCTTTCTGTCCGACTTCATAAACGCTGAAATCACTTTGTTCATACAGGCATTGACTGCAGACAACAACCGTGATGCCCGCCTGTGTCATCTGCTGGAGCTTCGCCGTTAAATCTCTGCGGATAAATGACAAACCGCCGATCCCAAAGGCTTCGATCACCACACCGGCGCACTGCATCTGGATCAGCGCATCAAATAACCGCGGATTCATGCCAGGGATCAATTTAATCAGAACAACCTCCTTGCACAGCTGGCTGCGCAGCTGAAAAGGTCCATCCACCTTAGGCAGCAATCCTTCCCGGATATTTAACCCACGGCTGTCAATCCAGCCGACCGGTTTCACATTGACACTTTCAAAAGCCTGAAAATTAGTTGTCCTGACCTTGACTGCCCGTGTTCCCAATAAGATCTGACGGTTAAAGGCTACAAAAACACCGGGGTGGCCGCTCGCCGCCATCGCCAGTGCGGTTCGGATATTTTCTAATCCATCGCTCAGCGGATCCGTCAGCGGTAACTGCGAGCCGGTCAGCACAACGGGAAGCGGTACATTTTCCAACATGAAGCTCAATGCCGAAGCGGTGTATGCCATCGTATCTGTACCATGGGTTAGGATCACGCCTTCCGCCCAGCCCTCTGCGATCAGCTCCGCTACTTTTTCAGCAATCCGCTGCCACTCCTCCGGCTGAATATTGGAACTGTCCAGCGTAAACAAATCCCAGGTTTTGATTTCATATTGGTCGATCAAATTCCCTAACAGCCGACGCAGTCCGCCAGCGTCCAGCTGCGGTGTCAAGCCTTCATCCTGTTGAGCACAGGCAATTGTTCCGCCTGTTGTCAGCCATGCGATTCTCTTCATTGGTTCCTCCCCTGCCGTCTGTTTGGACGGGATGTTTTTTATTTTCAAGCTTTTTGAATATTGCGTATCTTTCCAGCTTTATTGTTACTTAACCTTATTTTAACTTGGATCCGTTCTATTATCAACTTCATCCCATAGATTCGCTTTTTCTTACCCATTGAACAAAAATATTGGAAAACTTATCCCAATATGTTCCCTATCCGTTATAATAGAGATAGAGCCGAACCCGGCACATCGGCGGGGTCAATACCAGATAAAAAATAAGGAAAGAAAGGAGATCCCTTATGAATCGGAAACAAAAAGGACTTCTTGGAGGAATTTATTTTATTGCCTGCCTGCTTATTCAAATTGTTTTGTTGTGGGGCTTCCACAAACGAATGGACATCCTGTGGCTGATCGGTCTGGCTTTGATTGTTTTCGCTTATGCCGGGGCAAGCCATATTTCTTTGGATATCTATCATTCCGCTTTTCATTCCATGCGTAATCTGCGTGACGACCATCAAGAAAATGATCCTGCACCACTGCTGCCTTATCTTTTTGCGGCACTGCCGCTTGTGATCAACTTGATTCTGGCTTATCAGTTTTTTTGATATCTTTTTTCGGTGTCAGAGATAAGAATCATTCCCTGGGAAATGACGACTTGCTTGCGGTTGTCATTTTTTTTATTTTGCTTCCGGTCTCTTTCCTCAACGATTCCGACATTCAGCTTCAGTCGGAATCATCCCGTAATGAGTCTGATAAGCACTGATTCTTTGCGCTGCACAGTTTTTACCGGAATCACTTTTCATGGATATTGGTTGGAGTTTTCCTGCAAAGAATGTTATTTTAAAATTGAAAGTTCTATATCAAGAAAAGAGGGGATCCAATGGAGCCGGAATTGAAACAATTATTTGTGCTTTTAAAAACCGATCAGCCCATCACTTCTGTTCAACTGGCAGCGGCGGTTCATCTCAGTGAAAAAACCGTGCGATCCCGGCTGAAACGATTGGCGGATGAACTGAAAGAACACGGGGCGCAGCTCATTGCCAAACCTGGTACGGGCTATCAAATTACCATTCTTGATCCGTCGGCTTTAAATCAATGGCTGGCGGAAGCCCCACAGACGCCGATTCCGTCAACCTTTTCCCAACGGGTTGATTTTCTGCTGGAATATCTGTTAGATCATCCGGCTTACGTGAAACTGGAAGACCTCACACAGAAAATTTATGTTTCCCGAAATACGTTAAGTGCTGATCTCAAACAGGTAGAATCAATCCTTCATCTCTACCATTTGACAATTAACCGCCGACCCAACTATGGAATCCGGGTTGAGGGTGATGAATTCAATCGCAGGCTTTGTCTTGCAAACTGCGTATATAAAAATAATATGAGCTTCATCACCAATCCGCTGCAGAAAGCCGAGGGTCAGATCATCTTTGAAATCCTCAGTCAGATTTTCCGTAACCATCATATTCGAATTTCTGAAACTTCGTTTGAGAATTTGATCGTTCACATTGTGATTGCCAATCAGCGCATTCAGAGCGGTCAGCCGATGATCTACAGTGAAAATGCCCGAACTGAAATGCGGCAGTTAGTCGGCGATAAAATTCTAACAACCGCCCAGGCGGTCTGCACGGCACTTCAAAAACAATTTGATATTGTTTATACGGAAGATGAACAATATTACATTGCACTGCATATCAGCGGCAAAGCCAGCTCCGATTCCCAGGGAAAATACGGCAGCAATCTTGTCATCAGCGCCCAGATTGACGAACTCGTTTTAAAGATGCTCAACGCGGTTTATGAAGGCATGCTTCTTGATTTCCGAGATAATTTGGAGCTGCGCGTATCGCTCAATCAGCACATGGTGCCCCTCGACATCCGGATGCGCTACAACATCCCGCTGAAAAATCCGATCCTCAAACAGATCCAGCAGCAGTATGCCTTTGCTTATACCGTAGCCGTCTGCGGCTGTACAGCGCTCATTGATCATTATGGAAAGGAAGTGCCGGAGGATGAAATCGCGTATCTGGCCGTCTTGTTCGCTTTAGCCATGGAACAACGCGACCGGCCTGTCCGCCGCTACAACATTGTTGTGGTCTGCGTCTCTGGACGGGGAACCTCCCAGCTGTTCTTATACAATTATAAGCAGGCCTTCGGCAAATACATCAACCGGATTATCGAAGCCACTGTCTTTGATTTGGAAGAGCTGGACTTCAAGGGGCTGGCTGTCGACTTCGTCTTTACGACCGTGCCGCTGAACATCAGCCTTCCCGTACCGGTCTATGAGATTTCCCTGCTGCTGAGTGATAAGGAAATCAACAGCTATCAGCGCATCTTTGAAAACGGCGATGATCGTTTTCTTAACCGCTACTTTGACAGCCGCTTGTTTCTCCCTTGTGTTCAGGCGGAAACCAAAGAACAGGCATTGGCCGAAATTTGTCAGGCTGTCACGCACAGCCGATCCGTACCGGACGACTTCTATGAGCTGGTCATGAAGCGGGAAGAAATGGGTCAGACCGATTTTGGAAACTGGGTGGCGATTCCCCATCCCTGCCGGATTTTAGGCAGCGGCAAGTTTGTCATGGCGGCCATTCTGGAAAAACCGATTTTCTGGGGACATTACGAGGTTCAGGTCATCTTTTTGATCTCCCTGGCAGAACAAGATCCGGATGCGGAAGCCTTTTACCGCACGATTACCAATTATCTTTCCAATGTCGACTTAGTGGAAAAAACGATCCGCTGCCGGACTTTTGCCTGTCTGATGGACTGTTTAAAAGAAGCTTGGCGGCACTGATATCACAAATATTTCCGCAGTCTCCCCGGAAACATTCCGGTTGGAGTTATCAAAAAAGCAATGCTAGACTGAATTTATCAACATGGTGTCCGATTTCAGACTTTGCTGCAGAAAAGATGAAATCCGATATCCATGGTGAAGAAAGGAGCCAAAGAAATGGCAAATGAAATTGAACTGACAATCATGCAGCTGATCACTGCGGCCGGGGACGCCCGCAGCCTGGCGATTCAGGCGATCCGCACTGCACGCGCCAAAAACTTTGAAGAAGCGGACAGGCTGATGATTGAGTGCGATAAAAAAATGGTGGAAGCCCATCAGTGCCAGACCGGTCTGATCTTTGCCGAAACCAATGGCAGCCCGGTTCCCATTTCCTTATTGATGATCCATGCGCAGGATCACGTGATGAACGCGATGACGGTCAAAGACATGGCGGTGGAAATGATCGAAATGATCCGGGCTGCCGCTTGAAATGAAATGATATGAAAAGTGAGGATAAACAAATATGAAAAATATCGTCCTGCTCTGTGCCCAGGGGATGTCAACGGGCATGTTGATGAATAAAATGCGCTCGGCCGCGAAAGCATCCAGCTATGAATGCACAATCAGCGCCACTTCCGTCAGTCAGGCAAAATCCGCGGCGGAAACTGCCGACTGCATTTTAATCGGGCCGCAGGTTCGCTATGAACTGGAAAACGTCAGAAAGCAATGCCCAAACCTGCCGGTTGAAGTGATCGACATGGTCGCTTATGGTCGGTTGGACGGAGCTAAAGTTTTAGCGGCCGCAAGAAAACTAATGGGCGATTAACGCCTGACTTACAATGAAGAGGAGAATTTACAATGAGTAAACTGGATAAAATTACGGAGAAAGTCATGAAATTTGCCCAGCTGCGTTATGTAAAAATTATTATGAACGCCTTTATGGGCATCGCCGCTTTCTCCATCGGAGCATCGCTCTTTTCCCTAGTCAAATCGATTCCGATTGGTCCCTGGCAGACTTTCCTAACCACCAGCGGCTTCGGCAATGTTCTTTCAATTCCGATCAATATGGTTTCCAACCTTTATGCCGTCATGGTTGTTCTGTGTGTCGGTTATGAAACGGCAAAATCGTTTGGTCAGCGGCCGCTGCCGGCTGCCATGGTCGCCTTTGGTTCGTTTATGATCGTCACTCCGTTTGAAGCCCCAGTGAGTCTGGTGAACGAAGCCGGCGAAACTGTCACCGGCCTTGCCAGCAATGTGCTTTCTTTAAGTCCGTTGGGTTCGCAGGGAATCTTTGTCGCGATGCTCTGCGGTCTGATCGGCGCCCGTTTATATGTCTTCCTGCTGCAGAAAAATATCAAGATCAAAATGCCGGATTCGATTCCGCCTTCAGTTGCCGGCATGTTTGAAACAATGATTCCAGCGGGTATCGTCTTCATCTTGTTTATGGCTCTGCGCATGGGGTTTGCGCAGACACCGTACAGCACGATGCAGAGCTTTATTTACACGATGCTGCAGAAACCGCTGATGGGAATTGGCGCCAATCCAGTTGGAGCCGCCTTATATCTGATGTCCGGCAAGCTGTTGTGGATGTTCGGCATTCATGGCGATATGCTGACCTATGCTACTTTAGGTTCCATCCGTTCCGCCGCTATTCAAGCCAACATGGCTGCCTTTGCCGCTGGAGAAGCCGCTCCTTATCTGGAATGGGCGATGCTGACACCAATTACCAACGTCGGCATTCTGGGATTAACGATTCTGTTGTTGTTCTCCAAAGCAAAGCAATACAAAAGTTTGGGCCAGCTTTCCATCGCCACTTCGATTTTCAATATTACAGAACCGGTGATGTTTGGCTTCCCGATTATTTTAAACCCGATTATGGCGCTGCCGTGCGTCCTGTGTCCGGGAATCTGCGTCATGCTGACATCAATGGTCATGCGTATGGGCTTAGTCGCGCCTTTGACCGGCGTTGCCTTGTCCAATGTCATTCCGACGCCAATCTATTTCTGGATGGCCACCAATTCCATTTCCGGTTTAATTTGGGGTTTAATACTTGTCGCGGTATCAGTTGCCATCTTCTTACCGTTCTTCAAAATCGCAGAGAAAGCGGCAGTCAAAGAAGAACAAAAAGAAATCGAAACCAGCGAAACCGCACAATAGTTTCATCCAAGGATGCCCAGCCGCATCCTTTTTAAAAAGAAATGGAGGCAAATCAACATGACAGGATTTCCTAAAGATTTTTTATGGGGCGGCGCCACGGCTGCCAATCAATGTGAAGGGGCTTGGAATGAGGATGGAAAAGGCATCAGCATCGCCGATGTTCTGACCTGCGGCGGCCTAGCTAAATATACGGCAGAAGTGCCCGGTGTACCAGAATCAATGAAAAAACACATTGCGAAAATGCGCGGCGTTACCTACCGCAGCGATCATCAGACCGGCGCGGCGATCGCGTTTAAGATGAACACTTATCCCGAAACCGGAATTCCGGTCATTTTGGAGGATGAATATTATCCGAATCATCAAGCGATCGACCACTATCACCGATATAAGGAGGATCTGGCACTCTTTGCCAAAATGGGCTTCAAATGTTATCGGATGTCCATCGCATGGACTCGGATTTATCCTACCGGTGAGGAAGACACGCCTAACGAAACGGGCCTGCGGTTCTATGACAGCCTTTTTGATGAATGCCTGAAATACGGCATCGAACCAATCGTCACACTTTCGCATTATGAAATGCCGCTGGCGCTGACCTTAAAATATAACGGCTTCGCGGATCGGCGCGTCATTGCGTGTTATACGAAATACGTGAAGACGGTCTTTGATCGTTACCAGCATAAAGTGAAATACTGGCTGACCTTCAACGAACTGAACTCCGTCGTCCACAGCGGCTTTATCAATGCCGGAGTCTTCTCAAAGGATCGCCGCCTGATCGAAACCGCCAGCTATCATCAGCTGTTGGCCAGTGCGGAAGTTGTCCGTTATGCGCACCAGCACTATCCGCAGTTTCAGATGGGCTGCATGATCGGCGTTTCCCCTGCCTATCCTTACAGCTGCAGGCCAGAGGACAATCTCGCCGCGTTAAAGCAGAACCACCAGCGCGACACCTATTATCCCGATGTCCAGATGCGCGGTTTCATCCCAGAATACAAGCTCATCCAGTTAAACCAAGAGGGCATTGCACTACCCATCCAGCCTGGTGATACTGAGCTTCTGAAGGAAGGCTGCTGCGACTTCATGGCCTTCAGCTATTACCAGACCAGCGTGGCTGCGGCTCAGGATGAATCGATGCAGCGGACTGCCGGCAACATGGGCAGCTTTATCTTCAATCCGCATTTAAAAAAGAGCGAATGGGGCTGGCAGATTGATCCGTTAGGGCTGCGCTATACCCTCAACTTATTTTACGACCGCTATCACAAACCGCTGTTCATTGCGGAAAACGGTTTGGGCGCAGCAGACGTATTCAACCCTGATCACACGATTCATGATCCCTACCGCATCGAATATCTGCGCGAGCACATTCAGGCGATCAAAGCTGCGATCGTTGAGGATGGTGTCCAGGTATTCGGCTATACACCTTGGGGCTGCATCGACTTGATCAGCTGCTCAACTGGGCAGATCTCAAAACGCTACGGTTTCATTTACGTCGATGTCGATGACGCGGGTCAAGGTACGCTGAACCGTTATGAAAAAGATTCCTTCGCCTATTACAAACGGGTGATAGAAACCAACGGGGAAGAGTTATAACCCTTCTTCAACTGTTTCCTTAGCTATAAAAATGGATATCAAATAAAAAGAGCGGATGCTCCATCGAAGTTCATTTCTTCGCTTGAAGCAAGCCGCTTTTTTCTGCGATTTACGATAAATCTTCGCCATTGGTGGCAATGACTTTCTGATACCAGTAGAATGAATCCTTGCGTGACCGTTTTTTCGTTCCCTGTCCAAGGTCGTCCTGATCAACATAGATGAAACCATATCGCTTGGACATTTCTGCGCTGGAGGAAGAAATGATATCAATCGGTCCCCAGGCACAATAAGCGATGACCTCTACGCCGTCTTTGACTGCTTCTTTCAGCTGAGCAATATGCTGCCGATAGTAATCAATCCGATACGGATCATGAATCGAACCATCGGCTTCCACCTGATCCAGGGCGCCGAAGCCATTCTCTGCAATCAACAGCGGAATCTGATAGCGATCCCAATACTGACTCAGCATATTGTAAAATCCTAACGGATCCATCCGCCATTCCCACGGCGTCGGTTTCAAATATGGATTCTGTTCGCTGTCGCGCGGATCCATGCCGTTTTTGGACGCGTCGATGATTTTGGTCGAATAGTAAGATAGGGCCAGGAACTGCATCGGATTGGCTTTGATCAATTCTTCATCTTTTTCCTCAATCTGCAGATGAATGCCCTTTTCTTCAAAGTAGCGTAGGGCATAAACCGGATATTCGCCACGCAGCTGAACGTCGCTGAAGAAATACTGCATCCGATTGCGCTTCATCGTCAGCACAACATCTTCCGGACGGCAGGTTGCCGGATAACTGGTGCAATCCGCCAGCATCGTGCCCATCTTGGCCTGCGGATCGATTGTTTTAGCCAGCTCGACGACTTGTGCTCCTGCTACAAACTGATGATGCACAGCCTGATACATCAACTCTTCCATGTTTTCCGCCTGATCGTCATAAATACCTAACGAGCCAAACTGAACGGTTGGAACCAGATTCACCTGGTTGCAGACAATCCAGTATTTGACTTTGCCCTTAAACCGCTCCAGCAGCACGCCGGCATACCGAACGAAGAAATCAATCACCTTGCGATTGGCAAAGCCGCCGTATTCCGTAACCAGCGTCAGCGGTATATCGTAATGTGAAATCGTGATGATCGGTTCCATGCCGGCCTGGATAATCTGATCAATCAGGCGGTCATAAAATTGCAGTCCCTTTTCACTCGGCTCTGCTTCATCGCCGCGCGGGAAAATCCGGCTCCAGGAAATACTCGTTCGGAAACATCGAAAACCCATTTCCTTCAACAGTGCCAGGTCTTCTTTATAGGTATGATAGAAATCAATCCCATAGCGTTTTGGATAATAGCCCTCGGTATCGGCCGCCGCCGCTAAAATCTCCGCCCGGGTTCCGCCACCTTCCTTTGCGATGTGAGCGCGGTCGAGATGGTTGTCATAGCGATGAATATCCGAGGTCGAAAGACCGCGGCCGTCAACATCATAAGCCCCTTCAATCTGGCAGGCTGCGACAGCTCCGCCCCATAAAAAATTTTCGGGAAATCCTTGTGGTACTTTCTTCATGCTTGAACTCTCCCTTCTTCAAGAAGCCCTCCGCAAAAATCATTCCATTGCGAAGGGCTGAAAGCTGGTATCCGACTGCGAAGAATCAGGAATCTGAAAGGCAGCCATGACCACTCAGCTTGGATTTAAGAAACCTAACAATCTTCGCCGTTGGAGGCAATGACCTGCCGATACCAATCGTACGAATCTTTTTTCATCCGCTGTTTCGTTCCATTTCCGTAATCATCCTGATCCACATAAATGAAACCGTAGCGCTTGCTCATCTCGGAGGACGAACAGCTGATGATATCAATCGGTCCCCATGGGAAATAACCGATGACGTCCACGCCATCCTTGATCGCTTCCTTCATCATCGCTACATGCTGACGCAGATAGGAGATGCGGCGCTGATCGTGGATCTTGCCGTCCTCACTGATCGTATCATAAGTACCGAAGCCGTTTTCCGCAATGATAATCGGTTTTTGATAGCGGTCATAATAGTAGTTCAGCACTGTCCGCAACCCCAGCGGATCAATTCCCCAGCCCCATTCACTGGCATCAATGTGCGGATTGGACAGCGCGCCGTCCTCATTAACTCCATAGTTTTTCATACTTTCCGCGGAAGCACAGATCGTATAATAATAGGAAATCGCTAAGAAGTCGGCGGTGTTCTCTTTCAGCACTTTTTCATCTTCCGGACGAATGTCCAGATGAAAGCCTTTCTCGTTGAAAAAGCGAACAGCATAACCTGGATATGTTCCGCGGATTAATAAATCACTGAAAAAGTATTCCATCTGATTGCGCTTCATATTGGCAAAGACATCCTCAGGCTTGCAGGTCAGCGGTTCACTCAGTCCGTCATACACCATCATGCCGATCTGGAAATTAGGATCAATTTGATGTCCGATTTTCGTCGCCATCGCACAGGCTGTACATTCATTGTGGACGCCCTGGAATTTAGCCTCCCACAGATTGTCAACACAATCAGCCGGAATGCCTAAATGGTTAAAGGATTCATGATGAATCAAGTTAATCTGATTGACAAGAATCCAGTATTTGACCTTGCCTTTGAAGCGCCTGAAGACCGTTTCGCAGTATCGGACAAAGAAATCAATCGTCTGCCGGTTTGCCCAGCCATGATACTTGACGGCAAGGTTCAGCGGCATTTCATAATGCGACAGCGTAATCAAAGGCTCCATGCCGTTTTGAATGATTTCATCAATTAAATCCTCATAAAATCGCAGTCCTTCTTCATTGGGCTGTTCATCATCCCCGTTGGGGAAAATCCGCGCCCAGTTGATCGACGTTCGGAAAGCATTCATGCCGGTTCCCGCAAGCAATTTCAGATCTTCCTTATACGTGTGATAGAAATCAATGCCGTAGCGTTTTGGGTAAATCCCCTGAGTATCGCTCAAAGCAGCATCTATATCTTTGAGTGTTGTTTCTTTGTTGGATTTCTTTTTCAGATCGCCCTTGTCCTGAACTTTTAAAATATCCGCGACGCAGATCCCTTTGCCGCCTTCCCGCCAGGCCCCTTCCGCCTGATTGGCCGCAATCGCTCCGCCCCACATAAAATCTTTGGGAAATCCGGTCGGCATTGTTTTCATCATTTCATCCTCCTCATTTGATTTATAATTCCTCGCCGTTGGTGGCGATGACCTGTTGATACCAGTAGAAAGAATCCTTGCGGATCCGCTGCTTCGTTCCGTTTCCGCGGTCATCCTGATCCACATAAATATATCCATATCGCTTGCTCATCTCGCCTTGCGAACAGGAGATGATATCGATCGGTCCCCAGGAAGCATAGCCCAAGACCTCAACTCCGTCTTTGATCGCTTCCTTCACCTGAATCAGATGCTGCCGCAGATAATCAATTCGATAATCGTCGTGAATTGCGCCGTCCATCACCTCATCGAGTGCACCCAGGCCATTTTCAGCGATGAAGATCGGCAGATGATAACGATCCCAATAAAGATTGAGCGAATTGCGCAGACCGATCGGATCAATCGCCCAGCCCCAGATGGAAGCTTGCAGATACGGGTTGGGCTGCGGTGCAGCTTCGTCCGCATTCTTCACCTTTGTGTGATAGTAAGAGAAACTCAGGAAATCAACGGTATTTTCCTTTAACAGCTGTTCTTCTTCCGCGCTGATTTCGACATGGATATCATGATCTTTAAAATAACGCAGCGCGTAGCCGGGATATTCGCCATGGATCAGCACGTCGCTGTAAAAGTAAACGCTCATCTGCATGAATTGTGTATTGGCAAAGACGTTACGCGGATCACAGGTAGCCGGATAGGTTGCATCATCGCCCAGCATCATCCCGATCTGCATTGTCGGATCGATCCTGTGAGCCAGCTGTTTGGCTTTGGCGCTGGCCACAAACTGATGATGCGTTGCCTGATATTTTGCGCTGTCCCAATCGTCAAACTCATCCTCCAGCATGCCCAGCGATGCAAATTCACCCCAGCCGCCCAGAGAATTGATCTGGCAGAAAACAAGCCAATATTTTACCTTGTCATGATAGCGCTGAAATAATACTTCGCAGAAGTGCAGGAAAAAGTCGATGACCGGTTTGCCGTACCAGCCCTGATACTGCTGGATCAGATGGACCGGCATTTCATAGTGCGAGATCGTCATGACCGGCTGAATGCCCAGTCGCAGCATCTCATCAATCAGATCGTCATAGAACCGCAGACCCGCTTCGTTCGGCTCCGTTTCATCGCCATTGGGGAAAATCCGCGTCCAGTTGAAGGAGGTTCGGAAACAGGTGAATCCCATTTCTTTCAGCAAGGCCAGATCCTGTTTATAGGTGTGATAGAAATCGATCCCGCGGCGGCGTGGATAATCTTTCGTTTCATCCTGAGCCGCTGCGGCGATCTCATCACGGGTATGACGGAATCCAACCACCTTCTGACGGCTGTAAATTTCCGGCAGCTCTTCAATATCCGCGATTGAAACCCCTTTGCCGTCGACATTCCAAGCGCCTTCGCATTGATTGGCGGCAACGGCACCACCCCATAAAAATCCGGCTGGAAATCCTGTTGGTACTGATTTCATAGGCTTTTTCTTTTCCATCCGCAGATTCTACTTTGACCTCTGCGGCTTTATCCTTTCCTCTGTGCTTTAATCTAAATCTTCACCGTTGGAGGCAATGACCTTCTGCATCCAGGCATAGCTGTCTTTCTTGATCCGCTGGCCGGTTCCCTTGCCATAATCATCGAGATCCACATAAATGAAGCCATACCGCTTGCTCATTTCCGAAGAAGAACAGGAAACGATATCAATCGGACCCCATGCATAATAACCGCGCAGATCTACGCCATCCTGAATGGCTTCTTTCATCTGCTCGATATGTTTGCGGTAGAAATCCACGCGGTAATCATCATGAATCTGTCCTGCTTCGACCTGATCATAATAACCTACACCGTTTTCGGTAATGTAGATCGGCTTCTGATAGCGGTCATAGAACTCATTTAACAGAATGCGCAGACCGGTCGGATCAATCGTCCAGCCCCAAGGATTGGCCGGCAGTTCCATATTGCGGACAGCTTCGTTGCCATTTTCATAGCTTTCCTTAGATACAATCCGCGTGTAATAATACGAGAAAGAAAAGAAATCGCAGGTATTTTTCAGATCTTCTTCATCGTGTTCCCCGAATTCCACCGTGATCTTGTGATCCTGGAAGAAGCGGAAGGCATAACCTGGATAGCGTCCGCGAAGCAGCACGTCAGCATAGAAATATTCCATCTGATTGTGCTTCAAGGTGGCTAAGACGTCTTCCGGCTTACAGCTGGCGGCATATGCCGGGCCCCCGCACAGCATCATTCCGATCTGCAGATCCGGATAATGAGTATGCGCATAACGGGTTGCCCGGGCACAGGCGACCATTTCATTGTGCACCGCCTGATATTTCGCACTGGCCAGATCCGTCACTTTATCCTCAGCGACACCCAGATGATTGAAGGACTCATGGCCGATCAGATTGATCTGGTTGACGATGATCCAATATTTTACAAGGTCGTGATAGCGGTCAAAAACCACTTTGCAATAACGTTCAAAAAAGTCGATCACTTCGCGTGAATACCAGCCGGTGTAAGCCTGGGTTAAATGCAGCGGCATTTCGTAGTGTGAAATCGTGATCATCGGCTCCATGCCGTGTTTGCGAATTTCCGCAAACAGATCGTCATAGAAGCGCAGACCTGCTTCATTCGGCTCGGCATCATCACCATTTGGGAATATCCGCGACCAGTTGATCGAAGTTCTGAATGTCTTCAAACCCATTTCCGCAAGCAGTTTCAGATCTTCTTTATACGTATGATAAAAATCAATGCCATGACGTTTCGGGAAAACCCGCGTCGTGGAAGCCATCGCTTCTTCTACATACTGGCTTGTCACTTCATCATTGTACTTTTTCGTAATCTCAATATCATCGCGGAATTCATTGATATCGGCAATACACCAGCCTTTGCCGTCGAGATCCCAGGCGCCTTCCGCCTGATTGGCAGCGATCGCGCCGCCCCACATGAAATCTTTTGGAAATCCTGTCGGTATTCTGTTCATCCTTTTTTCCTCCTATTGTAAAGAAAGGATTTCATTGCTGAAATCCTCAGATGTTATTTTTCTAAAGCAGCAAGGCGCTCATTAAAGGCTTTCATGATTTTAAACATTTGTTTGGCAATGTTAATTTCACTGTAAATGGTCATCAGCGTATCCTGGGCATGGGCAAACAACAGTGAATACTCTGATTCCTCCCCGCGGGTTTCTCCCTGAATCGCATCGGTCTGGACTTTATGCGCTTCCGTGATCTTTCCCTGGGCTTCCTTTAACTTTTCCTCAGCCAGTGCAAAATTACTTTCCGCAATGGCATCCAGCGCTTCCTTGCAGGCAACGCGCGCATCCCCGGCATGCAGGATGATCGCCATCGCTGACTGAACTACTTTTTCACTCATCATAAATTGAACCCTCCTGTCCGCGGTTTATTCGCTGACCTCTTCTTCAAGGCACTGCTTTTCATAAGCTTTAAAGAACGGATACCAGATCATGCCGGCAATGACAACTTCAATGATAACAAACAGCACGGCCATCAAATTACCTTGGGAAGCAATCCAGGTTCCAATCGGATATGGGCAGTACCACAATTCAAACTGAATCTGGGCAATTGGGGCAAACGCCAGAACCTTACATCCAATCCAGGTAATCGCCGGCAGGACAATGCCGATGATCCACATTGGCAGCATCATGATCGGGTTGAAAGCGACACAGCCGAAGATGACCGGTTCATTGATGTTGAAGATTGCCGGAGCAATGCAGGCCCGGCCTAAAGCTTTCAGCTTCTTGGCTTTGGACCGCATCAAGAACAAGACCAGCGGTATGGTGCAGGCAATACCACCCCACCACATATACATGACGTAAACCAGGGTTTCTGTATACATGTTTAACGAAGCAACCGTCGCCGTGCCCGCCGCGACCATCGCGATATTGGCAGCGATGCCGGCCAGCTTTACCGGTTCAGTCACCGGGGTTAATACCCAGCTGGAAATACCCATGGAATAAATGAAGCAGGTTAAGAAGTTGATCAAAATGAAGCCGTACCACGTATTCATAACCGTCTGCAGCGGCATGAAGATGCTGGAAACAATCTGATACAGGTTGATATTCAAAACTTGAACAACGATAAATCCACCGAAGATCACTAAGCCGATTGGCAGCAGCGCATCGAACCACTGACGGACGAAATCCGGAATCGCACTGTCTTCTTTAAAGAATGAGAACTTGCCAAAGGCATTGAAGACGATGCAGACGATCAAACCCGTGACGATCGCGCAGAACATACCGCCGGCACCCAAAGCACTGGAACCGAAACCGGCTTGACCTTCCGCGACGACTTCCGGCGTAATCGAGATCAAGAATAAGATCAGACCGGTGCATCCGGCGATCAAACGTTGTTTGCGCAGACGCTTTTTCTCACAGAAATTAAACGGAATCAGAAAGGCGACGAGCAGCGAGACCATGCCCATCGTCCAGCCAAACGGAGTCCAGAACGAGAACGGCAGCGTGATATAATTTTCGACGACGGCGCCGACGCAGAACAGTGAGCCCAGCAAAATAAACGGCAGAATCTGCATGACTGAATCCTTTAAGGTTACGACCCAGACGTTGTGGTTGATTTTGTTCATTTTTGGTGCGAAACTTGTCTCTAACCAATCAATAAGTTTTTGCATCGTTTAACTCTCCTTCTTCTAGTAATCCTCTTCCCCAGAGGTTGGGCTCAGCCCATCACTTCCATCAAATGATTAACAGCTTTTTCGCCATCCAGCGTGGAATAGTATTCCGCCTTCATCAGGATGACCTTGACTTCATTGCCATGCGTGTACTCTTCGACTTCATCTAAGATGTAAGCCAGATGCGGTCCAACCATCAAAGCATCGATTTCATCAATATAATTTTCAATTTCCGATTCGCTGCGAGCCTTGATATCCAACTCCAGCCCCATCTTGGATGCCGCCTTGCGCATGTTCGCAGCCATAAAGCCTGAACTGGCTCCTGATCCGCAAACCAATAAAACATTTAACTTTTTCATGTTCCTTCTCTTCCTTTCCGGGCATGCCCTGTCCATCGACAAACCTAGTGTAAGACATCGCGAATTCATCGTCCAACCGTCATTTGCACGGGGTTGGGGCAACTAATTATTTTCCCCGATAGCGGGCATTTCTTTAGGTAGATATCAAAGCTTACCTTCGTTATAATCAAAGCAGTTTGATATCGTTCTAACAATCAGATGGGGTATTTTTACATTCTGCTTTAATCATGAATCATGATTTTCTTTCATCATTCATGGTGAAAATCCAGGGGAGGTGCAGAACAGGATGAATTGGAAAACTGAAAAACTGATCCGTCTGCTTTTGGAAATGCAGCCCAGCACAGCCCAGACTTTGGCTGAACGCATGGGTGTATCCGTGCGTAGCATCAAAAATTATGTGCATGAGATCAACAGCGAAGCCTCGGAAACGGTTCTTTCTTCCCGTGACGGTTATCGCCTTGATGTGGAAAAAGCCAAGGCCTTGCTGGATGAAAAGACCGACAACATTCCCCAGACATCCCGGGAACGGGTCATCTATATTCTGAATCAGCTGCTGAATCATCATAATAATGAAACCGTCAACCTGTATGATCTCAGCGATGAAATGTATATCAGCATGTCCACATTGAAAAATGAGCTCCAAAAAGTAAAACGCAAGCTGGCGCGCTTTGATTTAAAGCTGATCACCCGCGGCGACGATGTGTCGATCAGCGGGCTGGAAAAAAACAAGCGGAAAATGCTGAGTTCGATTCTTTATGATGAATCGAATGTCAACTTTTTAAACCTGCAGGCAATTCAAAACGCTTTCTCCAACATTGATATCGAATTCATTAAGAATACCGTGCTTCAGACCTTTGATGAATATCATTATTTCATCAATGACTATTCCCTGGTCAATCTGGTTCTGCATATCACGATCTCGGTCGACCGCATCCGCAATCAGAACATGAATACCCAACAGATTCAGGAACTGCCGGCTGTCCGCCTGCATGAATATGAGCTGGCTCAGCGTGTCGCCGAACAGCTGGAGGAACATTTTCAGATTCAGTACAGCGATGCCGAGGTGTATGAGATGACGCTGCTGATCATCTCCCGGGCGACAACGATTGATTACAAAAGCATTAACGCCTCCAACCTGGAAGAATTTGTCGGCAAGGATTGCCTGGATCTGGTCAAGCAGCTGATTCAGGACGTCAGCGCCTTTTACTACATTGATTTAAGCGAACAGGAATTTCTAATTCGCTTCGCGCTGCACATCCGCAACCTGTTAGTTCGCTCCAAGAATAATTATTTCTCAAAAAATCCGCTGGCTCAGGGAATTAAAACATCCTGTCCGATGATTTATGACGTATCGGTTTCGCTGGCGGGAACGATCAAGGAAAAGACCGGCGTTTCCATCAACGACGATGAAATTGCCTATATCGCTTTCCATTTAGGAAGCACGATTGAAGCGCAGAAAAGTCTGACAACCAAAATTACCGCCATTCTCTACTGTCCAAGTTATTACGATATGAATCTGAGAATTACCGATACCCTGAATCAACATTTTTACAATGAGCTGCTGGTCACTAATATTCTGACAGACGAAAGTGATTTTACCAAAGTCAAAGGAACAGATTTGATCATCTCCACCATGCCGCTGACGAAAATCTATACGACGCCGTCCATTCAGATCCATCCCTTTCTGACGGATAAAGACCGCATCAATTTGAAAGAGAAGATCGACGAAGTCCGGAAGCAGAAAAAGAAAAAAGAATTCGAGACTTATCTGCGCGAACTCATCATTCCGGAATTTTTTGAAAAGAAAAACACGCTGAAAAATCAGAATGCCTGTATTTCCTATATGGTCAATAAAATGGTTCGGTACGGCTATGTGGATTCCAGCTTTAAAAATGATATTCTGGAGCGGGAGAAAATGTCGACTACCGCTTATGGCAGTTTCGCGATTCCCCACGCTATGAAAATGTATGCCCATAAAACAGGAATCAACATCATAGCCAGCGATGAGGAAATCAACTGGAATGGTAAAGCAGTTCATCTTGTGCTGATGATGTGTTTTAACATCAATGAGCGTTATATTTTCAATGAAATCTTTGACCCTATTACGATGATTCTCAGTGAGAATGAAAATGTAAAAAAGATTATCGCCTGTTCGACCTATGAAGAATTCATTTCCAATATGGTTGAACTGTTATAACTCCCAGACCGCTGCAGTTTGTCAATGACGGCAAATCAAGCGGTTTTTTCATTGTTTTCCGATTCTCGTCCGGCATAGCTTCCAGCTTCAGGAAATGAAGCCGTTTTCAGTTTCCGTTTGTGATACAATAACAGGGGTGATATTATGGATTACAAAAATAAAGTGATTTACCAAATCTGGCCGCGTTCTTTTCAGGATTCCAACCATGACGGCATCGGTGATCTTCGCGGAATCCTGCAGCGCCTGGATCATCTGCAGGATTTAGGGATTGATTTGATCTGGCTGTCGCCGGTCTATTGTTCCCCCAATACAGATTACGGCTATGACATCAGCGATTATTACAGCATTCATCCGGATTTCGGAACGATGGATGATTTTGATGCTTTATTGGCAGAATGCAAAAAACGCGGGATGGGGATCATCATGGATCTGGTGGCAAATCATACCAGTGATCAGCATCCCTGGTTTCAGGCATGCCTGAACGATGTCAACAGCCCTTATCGGGATTGTTACTACTTCCGCGAAGGCATCGGTAACAAAGAACCGAATAACTGGATCAGTATGTTTGGCGGCAGTGCCTGGACAAAAGATCCGCTGAAACCGCAAAGCTGGTATCTGACGACGTTTACGCCCCATCAATGTGATCTCAACTGGGAGAATCCCCGTGTTCGCGAGGAAGTGGCCAACGTCATGCGCTTCTGGCTGGAAAAAGGCGTCAGCGGCTTCCGCATGGACGTCATCAACACGATTGCCAAACAGCCGGGACTGCCCAGCTGGCACCCGGAGAAAAAAGGCTATCAGTTTGCGAAAGATCTGATGACCAATCTGCCGAAATCCCACGAATATATTCAGGAATTGATCGGCAAGCTCAGTCAGGATTTTGATTTCATCACAATCGGCGAAGGCATGATGGCCGATAACGATGCCTGCGCTCTGTATGCCGGGGAAAGCCGCGGCGAGCTCAACATGATGATCATGTTTGATCTGCATCTGCAGGACTGCGGGCCCTTAGGCAAATATGATTTCCGCAAGCTTTACCACTGGACCATTCCCGGCTTCAAGTCGATCATTTTCCGCTGGCAAAGCGACAGTCAGAAACGGAACTACTGGGTTGCCAATTATATGAACAATCACGATCAGCCTCGTTCGATATCCCGTTTCGGCAACGACAGCCGCTACCGCGTCGAAAGCGCCAAGGCGTTTGCCTTGATGAATTTGACATTAAGAGGAACGCCGCTGATCTATCAGGGTGAGGAAATCGGCATGACCAACTGCCGTCTGGAAAAGGATGAATGGCGTGACTATGAGGCAATCAACATTTACAGCACGCTGCAGACCATGATGCATCTGCCGAAGTTTATCGCCAAGAAAGTGGTGCAGCGGATGACCCGCGACCATGCCCGAACTCCGGTGCAATGGGATGCGAGCGATTATGCGGGCTTCAGCGATCATCAGCCCTGGATCAAAGTGAATCCCAACTATAAGCAGATCAATCTGAAAAATGATCTTGTCTTGGAAACAAGCATCAATCGATGGTATAAACAGGTCATTGCCCTGCGCAAAGCCTATACCGCACTGAATACCGGCATCATGAAGCCTGTTTTAAAAAACCACAAACAGATTCTCGGCTATGTCCGTAAGGATGACAAGGCAGAATTTCTTGTCTTGATCAATCTCAGCGGTTCGCTTGCCCGGTTTGATCTGAAAACCGAAGGCTCAATCTTGATGGATTCTTATCCTGATCCTCAGCCTCAGCTGCTGCGGCCTTATGAATCCAGAGTGATTCAAATTCGTTAGGCAGTCAGTTTAAGTCAGGAATACCAAACAAAAAGGCGGAAATTCCGCCTTTTTATCGTGAATGAATTTATCCTTGTATCATAACTGCTTGATCTGGCATTACTTCTTGCGGTGATTTTCAGGAAAGGAGAACTCCTCATCGGGTAATAAAGGCAGTCCTCCAAATTCTGGACGGGTAATATCATCCAGTTCACGAATGCTTTTATTATGCCGCTCCGGATCTTTCTTCCATAAATTCAAATAGATGCAGTCGATGAGAAATAACTGTGAGCAGCGATTGGTGATGGACTTGAAGTTCGTATAAATAATGAATTCCGGACAGCATAACGAATAATCAGACATGCGTTTTAAGGTATTGTCCTGAATTCCGGTGATGGTGATCAGCGTCACGCCCTGCTGCTTGGCAAACCGCGCCAGTTTGTTGGTCACCGTTGATTCTCCGGAAGAAGAAACAAAGAACGCTACATCGTTTTTCTTCATTTTCTTTAATAAAGAGATCGCAACGAAATTATCTTCCGAGTTATAAGCTTCAATCCCAATCTCAAGCAGCCGATTTGTAAATAATTTAGCCAGTATATTGGATGACTGCGCTCCAAAACAGAATACTTTTTCAGCTAAATATAAGCGGTCGACAATGATATCAATCGTCTGTACAGGATTATAATCCATGACTTCTTTCAATGTCGCATCATAACTTCGATACAGTTTTTCATTGGTTTCCACTGTATCTTCCTCCGGACTGACAGAGGAAATATCCATATCATTTAAGCTGCTTTTGATCAGATCATCGTATAAATCCTTATAACTTTTATAGCCCAGTTTCTGTGAAAAACGAATAATTGTCGACTGTCCGACTTCGGCCCTTTCCGCCAGTTCATAAGAAGTTAAATCTTTTACACTCTGAAAATTATCGACAAGATAAGCTGCGATCCGATTTTCTGAATGAGTTAACGAAGGCAAGGCTCTTTTTAAATTAACAATAAACATAGTTTTTCCTTATTTTGTAAATGAATTGAATTCATCTTACCATTGATACCCTAAATTTGTCAATTCCGCCTTGATGCAAACGAAGATGCAAAGCGGCTTTTTTCTGATTCCCCTATTGCCTTTCCCAAGCCGTCCATTTTTCTCTCTAAACGCCTCGATCAAGATGCTTTTTATTGAATCACCAAAGCTTTAAAACATAGAATTTAAACGATGAACAGAAAGTCACAGCGGACAAGTTTTCCTGCTTATCCGCCGTTCTTTTTCACTTTTTCTCTGGAAAACGGAATTCCTCAGCCTTGCCGAATATATTCATCCAGCGGATTGGTCTTCGCTAAATCATAATATTTTGCCAGAATTAAATCGTAGATCAGTTGATCTTTGGCATCTGAATCAGGATTTAGTCCGCAGACCACTTTGATGGTTTCCTCGATTCCCAGCGTGCGGATTTTTTCATGCAGCTGATCAGTCCGCGGATCCCCTTCATTATGAAAGTAAAACCCATAAGCTGCATTCTGACATATATGGACTGGCAGTATTCCGTATTCAAGCGCATTCAGGGCTGCGCCGATAAACCGATCAGTCCGGCGCAGTTTGCGAATCGGATCGTTGCCGACACGGATAACCGTATCCTTCATCGTCCGATCGCGATACCATGCCCACAGTCCCAGCTTTGTTTCCCGATCCTGTACTTTGGGCAAGCCATAACGCCGAGCCAGCCCCTGATAGGCCTCCTCTGCCGCATAATAAGCCATTCGGCTGATCTGATCATCATTAGCCGCATCGCAGACATTTTCATAACCATAGTATTGACCAAGATACGCCAACGAACAATGGGACGTGTTGACATTCCATATCTTACAGTGCATAAACCGCAGCGTGTCATCTTCTTCGACGAAAAAGCTTGGCAGAATAATTTGATCCGCTTTCCTGATCTGAGCGGTGTTGACCTGCAAGCAGGAAAAGGCATCATTTTGAATACTGCAGAGGTCACGCGCTTTCTGTTGAGGGGTTGGAAACGAGCTCACACGATAGATAATGGATTCGGCCAGAACGTAATAACGGTCATATTCCTTTTTTTCCTCAGCGGACAGATGTTGTTCAAAAGCTTTTGAAAAATAGTCATACAACCCGATGTAATTCGCGCCAACGACCAGGGCTGTTTGTTTATGGATATCCTGCTTTATCCGCAAAGCAATCGCGTCTTTGATATCTTGGACGATTGATTCAAAAGCATCGTCAAACGTAGCGGTAAATATTAAATCCGCTTCAGCCAGGGCCTGCAGATATAACGGCCGATCCCGATGAATATGAAAAGCCTGATAACCGCTCACAACACATTCATCAAACCCGCTGCCGTCGGCATTTTCAGAAAACGAAAGGTATTGTTTCTGCCGATTCAGCTGATCAATCAGTTCAGCATTGATATCTCCAAATGTGATCGAGTACCCATCCTTATAACAAAACTCACCGTGAAGTCCGCGGCCGCTGCGGCCGGCTCCAATAATTACGACATTTCCTTTTTTCTTCATCTTCGTTTACCTCTGCTTAAAAGATTCCGACGGCTGCACCTAAAATGCAGACTGCGAAAATACCGAATATAATCTTCATGATGCTTGTTTTCTTTCTGATCAGATTCAGACAGAGAATCGCAAGCGACAATTCCAGAATTCCCGGAATAATGCCGTTAAAAATGTCCAGAACATTCAGCTCCGCGCCGCTGAGATTCAAGACCAGATTGATCGGTATACTGACCTGCTGAGCAACCATGCCGCCGATCATCACCAGGCCGATCGTCGCCGCAGTTTTGGTCAGCAGCTGAATCAATCCTGATTCATAAACCTTGCTGATAAAACCGGTTCCCAGTTTATAACCGATAAATGTCAAATAGTAACGCAGGGCAAAGCCGGGGATATTAAAGAGCAGAGCGAACAGAATTGGGCCTAAAGCGTTGCCCGCAAGGCAATACGGCAAGGCGATTCCAGTCACGATAACACGCCAGGTAACCCAGAAAATCGAATCGCCGATTCCGGAAAGCGGTCCTTGAATACTGGCCTTTACAGCGTCGATTGAAGAAACGTCAAAGTCCTCCTTTTCCGCGGCTTCCTTTTCCATAGCGGCAAAGATTGAATAACATAACGGCGCTACCTGCGGTGTGATGTTGAAAAAGCCTTTCGATTCCCGATCAAGTACCTTGAGCTTTCGCTGCTTCTGCGCAGGATCTTTGTCACTGTTAGGATAAAGCCAGCTGATATAAGGATAGAGCACCCATGCGACAGAAGTTCCCAGCATCCGGCTGTAACACCAGGCGATCGCATAGTTATTGCTTCTCCAAAACATACTGTTGAGCAGTTTCACTTCATCGTTAGACAGTCCTTCTTTTAATTTACTCATCGAAAGAAATCCTCCTCTTCTGTTTCAGGTGTTTCTGTAAGCACTGAGGCTTCAGCGGCCAATTTGCGCTGATCAAAATAACTGAATACGTCCCGCAAAGCGATAAAGACCGCAATTATTGCCAAAAACAGGATATCCAGATTCAAATATTTCATCAGGAAGAAACCAAAGAGGAAATACAAGGCTGTTTTCTTATCCCATAGCTGCGAAGTCAAAACCGCAAGACCGACGACAGGAAGCATGGCACCCGCAGCATTCACGCCGGTCAGCACAAATTCCGGCAGACTGCCCATGATGGCGGAAACCAAATCGCCGCCGAATAAAACCGCAAGGAAGACAAACACAGCACCGATAGAAAGCTCGATAAACGACAGACAGTGGCTGACGATCGTCCATCCCCGATAATCATCTTTCATTAAAAATTTGTCAATCATCGGAGTGAAGATTTCGCCGATCGCCGGCTCCATGGCAATCGCCAAGGCACACAGGTAACCGATTGGCGTCGCTACCGCAATCGCTTCATTCACCGATAAATTATTTAATATGGCAAAGGAAACTGCAATCGCGGCCGAAGCTCCGGGATCGGCCGAGGTTGCGCTGCCGACGAAAACAACGCCCATAAAAATCAATTCCAGCTGCGCGCCGATAATGCAGCCCAGCTCAAAATTTCCAAGAATCAAACCGACAAGCGGCCCCAGGAAAATTGGTCGGTCCAGCATCATGTTCGGGGCATGATAGCCGGTCAAGTGGCAGGCCCACATCGCGAAGGCGACTAAAAAGGCTTTTAATAACATGTCATTCCCTCCTCTTTAATGAATAACGATTGTTTTTTTAGGTTGATTGGCTAAGACCTGGCAGTAACAATTCAGATCTTTGGCCATAATCTTCTGAATCACTTCCAGCTCCTGCGGATCCACTGACAGATTTGAAGTCAGCATTTTCTTATTGACGCCGTTAGGATTCGCCTGGAATCCATAATTCGCCAGATTGACATCATGAATCGCAGGTACACTTTCAATCAATTTTAGAACATTGTACGGATTGGCGCAGATCACTAAAATCTTCATCGCCTCGCAGCGCGGATCATTTAATATCTTCGCGGCTTTCTCGACTGTGAGAATCAGCATTTTTGCTTCCTTAGGTGCACTCATTTTTAGCAGCTGGCATTGGATTTCATTCTGCGCAACTTCATCATCCGCTAAGATGATTCTGGCAATTCCTAAAAATCCGATCCAGGTGGTTGTCACCTGTCCATGAAGCAAACGTTCATCTAATCGTAGATAAATCATCATGATCTCCTTTTCAAAGCATCAGCTTAAGTTAACCTATTTATTTTTAAAGTCTGAATCCATCATTCTTTCTATCTTCCGCCGCTTATCTCAGCTGCCGTTAACAGACAGCCCCCAGGGATCAGCCTTCCGCCTCCTTGTTAGGCTTCAAAAAAATCAAAATCCTCGTTGGCGGGCAAATCCTGAAGGGCATCATTCATCAATACGATCTCCTGCTTGGACTTTTCAACGACCTCACGAAGATAAGCCGGATTGATCATCGCTTCATCGGCAACGCTTAATTCCAGCAGCAGCGCTAAGTTAAAACCTGTAATCAGGTAGAAATCGTGCTGCAGGCAATGCTGCGCAACTTTCTGATTGACACTGCCTCCCTTGAGATCCGTTAGAATAATCAACGTTTCTTCCGGCTTTTTATTTTGCAGCAGAGTTTCAATATAATGATCCGGATGCATCTCTTCGGTGAAGCAGCTGACCGCTGTTAATTCGCAGTTTCCCGCAAGAAACTGAACGGTTTCCTTCGCTCCCTGAGCCAGGCCGGCATGCGTCATAATTACAATTTTTTTCATGCCTTACTCCCGATAGGTGATTGTCATTAAATCCAAATTCCCGCAGATTTCGATTTTTCCAAAACGGCAGGGAACAAACACAGTTTCTCCGGCTTTAATCTCACAGTCATTTATTCTCCCGCTGCCATTGGCACAGACATAAAACATAAACGCTTCCGTTTCAAAGAAACCTTGCTCTGCAACCTGGATCCGACCGGCGGTGTAAACGTTTTTTTCGTCATAGAACCGTGTGATTTCACAGCCCTCCGCTTTGGTCTTCTCGGGCCAGAAGGCATTCAGCGTGTCATCGGGAATCCGGATGTTGTCAAAAACCTGCTGAATATGAAGCTCTCTTTCTTTGCCGGTTTTCGGATCGATCCGATCAAAATCGTATAAGCGGTATGTAATATCGGCATTGGTCGAAAAAGCGACCGCAATGGCTCCCTGACAGAAAGCATGCAGTGAACCTGCTGGAACATGGATATACTGACCGGGCTGCATTTCAATATAACGAAACAGACGATCCCAATTCTTTTCTTTTGTCCATTGCTCAAATTCAGCCTGTGTCTGGGCATGATGACCGATGACCATGCGGTTTTTCTCCGGTCCTTCCAAGATCACCCAGCCTTCCGGTCGGCCGCGGCTGCCCTCTGTTTTCAAAGCATAGGCATCATCAGGATGCAGCTGGATTGATAAGTAGCTGTCAGAATGTGCCATACAGACTTCGACAGGCATGATCTCACTTTGAATGCCAAACAGCTCTCGGTTATGTTTATAAAAGTCCGATAAGTGCAGGCCAGTGCCGGTTACGACATTATCCAAATGGCCCGGCATCGCACAAACGTTATAGACTTCCGCAATATTCTCAAGCTCTGTTTCATAGTGATATTTCGTTCTTAAGGCCTGAGTGCCCCAAATCCGCTGTTCAAATACCGGCTCAATCTTATAAATCTTTTTCTCCATTTTCATTTCTCCTCTGTTTTTTTAACTTCATTCTTAATCCAAATACGATAGAATACAGAGATCGGCAGCCTGGTCAAAGACTAATTCTGAACTGTGAGCGGGAACAAACAGGGTTTCCCCAGGCTTTATTTTCATCCCGTTTATCGCTGTTTCACCCTCTAAACAAAGGATAAACATGAACTCCTCCTGTTGATAGCGGGAGTTGGGCGTTGTTTTAATGCGTTTGCCTACATATTCTTTGGGTTTGGAATAGTAATCATAAATCAGACAGCCCTTAGATTGGTACGGTGTAACGGCATAGGGATGAATTTCATCATCCGGAATCCGGATATTATCCAATACGCCCTGAATATTCAGCGGCCGCTTCGGATCATTTCGGTCATAATCGTATAAGCGGTAGGTCACATCTCCATTCGTTGAATAAGCGACCATGATCACACTGCCGTCGCCGCTTTCCGCATGAAGTGTTCCAATCGGTGTATGGGTAAAATCAGTCGCTTTGCCTTTCACTTTTCGCAGCAGCGTATCCCACTCTCCTTTTGCCACTTTGCTTTTCAGCTCTTCCATTGACTGCGCAGTATGTCCGATCATGAATTCCACTTCAGCATCGGAATCCGTCAGCGCAAAGCCGCCTTCGATCTTTCCCCGCATCTGATCATGAGCTAAACCATAAGCATCGGTAGGATGCAGATGAACTGATAATTTTCCATCGGCACAGGCAGTCACCAAACGAACCGGCAATGCATCGGCATCGCAGTCAAACAAGTCGCGATGTTGTTGATAGAATTGGGAAAGCGGAATATTCTCACCTTCGACCAGGTTGTCCAAATGACCTGGAATCGCAATGACGTGATAGGCCTCCGCAATATTCTGCAGGTCCGTCTGATAATGGAATTTTTCCCGAATCTTCTGTCCTCCCCAAATTCTTTCTTCGTAAATGGGCTGGATGCGATAATACTTATCCATACTCTCACTGCTCCTTTCAACAGTTTATATAGTAAGGCCGCGGCACCTTTACTCTCTTATTTCATGGTCTGTCACTCAAGATAAGGAATGGCTTCCAGCAAATCATTGATCATGGCATCTGCCTCATGCTGATCCATGCCAAACCGATCATCCCGCAAAGCCAACGTTTCCATACCAGCATTGATGCCTGCGCGAATGCCGTAAAACGAATCCTCGATCACTAAGCATCGGTCCTTTGAAACATTCAGCAGTTCGGCAAGCCGATTGTATATCTCCGGGTTGGGTTTTGATTCCGCAACCATTTCACCGCTCAGAACGGCATCGAAATATCTCGCAAAGCCGGTCTGGCTGAGCATTTTCTCTATTTTATTTCGCTTGCTGCTGGAAGCCAGTCCCACTTGGTAACCCTTTTGTTTCAGGAAAACGAGCAGTTGTTCTGCATGTTTCATTTTGATATCTGCATAGGGAATACTTTTTCCATTCAAATAATTCAGTAATTTCTGGTTTAACTGAATGAAATCAGGTTGATCCTCTATGTTTTCAAATACCCTTTTCCAGGTTGCTTCTTCACCGGATGATCCGATAAAACGACTCAGATACAAGGAATCAGGATCATAATTCGTTTTTTCTCTGAAAAAATCCGCAATCATTTTCTGCGTATATCCTTCTGAATCAACCAAAACGCCATCCATATCCAACAAAACAGCTTCCTTTTTCATTTTAATCCCTCAAATTCATAATTTTATATATTTTTATGAATTTATTGTATTTCTGTTTTTCTGCTTTGTCAACCTCTTCTGTGAAATTATTTGTAATCTTTATTCATTTCTTGTTTTTCTATCAAAATCATTACTTATTTGTATTTTTAGCCATTTTCTATTCATTTGAAATTTTAAAAATTACATTCAGTGAATTACAGAGGGATATTTGACTTTAACGCAAAAAAAAGAGAGAATTTAGAATTTCTCTCTTATGTCTACTTTATTCTCAACGTTTAAGAATCAGGCTTCAGCCGCAGTCTGTTCCAGCACCCAACGACGAACATCTTCCATCGAGTCAACAATCGCCCAGGCTTCATGATTGCGGAATTGTTCCAGCGGAGCAGTATCCGGAATCGCGAACACCCGCACCCCAGCTGCATAGCCCGCTTTCACACCGTTGGCTGAATCCTCAATGATAATGCATTCTTCCGGTTTCAGTCCTTCCATCTCCATCATTTTATTGTAGAGATCCGGATGCGGTTTTCGCCGTCCTGCTTCATCCCCGAAAATACCGTTGTCATAGCAGCCGGTCAGTCCGGCCTTTTCCAACAGATATAAGGCATATTCACGCGGTGTTGAGGAAACGATCAGACGCTTCACTCCCAGTTCCTTCAAAGTCTTTAAAATCGCACTGACTCCCGGACGCAGCGGCATTCCGTTAGCTTCGATCCAAGCGTCGCTCATCTGTTTTTTCTCTTTCCACATCGCTTCATACACATCCATCGGCGGCAGCAGATGCCCGAACCGCTCAAAGTTTTCCTGCTGCGAACCACCCATCATTTTTGTCATGACTGAGACATCAAAGACATGCCCACGAGCTTCATTCACCTTTTCCCACATCGACAAACTAATTCGCTCACTGTCAATCAGCACCCCATCCATGTCAAACATCACCGCTTTTAACTTTGCCATTCTATCCCTCCATGATTTTGCGAACTGCTTCAGCTGCAGTTCTGACGTCGCTTTCCATGATACCATAATGTGTGACAAAGCGAAACAGGCCGTGATTCTCAGGATTCGTTAAAATTCCTTTTTCGTTCAATTTTTTCAGGAAATCAGCCGGCTGGATTTTATCATTACACAGTTTGAAGAATACCATGTTGATCTGAATTCGTTCTTTTTCAACCTGAATTCCTGGGATTTGTGCCAGCAATTCCCCCAGCAGCTTAGCGTGATTATGATCTTCCTGCAAGCGCTCAGTCATCGTATCCAAAGCTGTCAGTCCGGCCGCCGCCAAAATCCCAGTCTGTCTTAATCCGCCGCCTAGCAGTTTGCGGTTGCGCCGTGCCCGTTCAATAAAGGCCCGATCCCCGACCAGAACTGAACCGATCGGCGCCGCCAGCCCTTTGGAAAGACAGAAGCTCACCGTATCCGCGCAAGCCGCGATTTCACTCACGGAACAACCGCATGCAACGGCCGCATTAAAGATCCGCGCGCCGTCTAGATGCACGCGCAGTCCCAAGGTTTTTGCCGTCTGATAGGTCTGCCTCAGCAAAGGCAGTGGGACAATGCCGCCGTTGGATAAAGCATTTTCCAGACAAACAAGCCGGGTCTGCGGCTCATGGATATCCTCACTGTGAATCGCGGTGCGGATCGCCTCGGGTTCAATCCAGTCCTGAGGATGATCGACAGGATGAATCATTACCTGGGCAATCTGAGCTGCCCCGCCGACCTCATGGGTAACCAGATGGCTGTGGCGGCCCGCGATGATTTCATCTCCCCGCTGCGTTTGACTCATTACCGCTAATAAATTCCCCATCGTACCGCTGCAAACGAACAAGCCCGCTTCCTTCCCCAACAGTTCGGCGGCTTTGCGCTGAAGCTCATTGACTGTTGGATCATCTTCATAAACATCGTCTCCGACAACTGCTTCTGCCATTGCTCTGCGCATGGCAAGGTTAGGCTGAGTCACGGTATCGCTGCGTAAATCAATCATTCATTTCCCTCTTTTCTAAATAAAAGGCTCCTTTATGTTGTTTGAGGAGCCCTTCTTTATTGTTTGTTTAAATCTGTGTTCTTCTAAATCTACCTGATCAGACAACCGGTGCAAACATCGGCAGACCTTCCAGGAAAGCCAGAACAAAGCCAAGCAAAAACAAGAGCAGCATCACGGTCGTTGTTTTCTTTCCTTTGCGGATCAAAGCGAAACAACCGAATGCCAGCAGCAGCGGCAGCAGCTTTGGCGCGATTTCATCGAAAATCGACTGGATCGCCAAAGTCTGATGATTGCCCATGTTCAGTGTAATCGTGGTTGTGAAATTGATCATCGTTGCGATCATGCAGCCGACAACTGTTGCGCCCAGCATTTTTGCCGCCATCGAGAAGGTTTCCAGCATTCCGCCTTCCGTCGCGTTTTCCATGAACGACAAGCCCTGTTCGTAGCCGATCTGCAAGCCTTTATAACGAACAAACCAATGCGGAATGTTGTGAATCAAAAGGAACAGAATCGGGCCGAGAATATTGCCTTGCATACAGAAGGAGATGCCGACGCCCAAACCGATCGTTCTGAGCGTACCCCAGAAGATCGAATCACCAATGCCGGAGAGTGGTCCCATCAGCGCGGTCTTGATCGCATTGATGGAAGAAGCGTCGAAATCAGGATTGGACGCCGCTTCTTCTTCCATCGCTACCGCGATGCCCTGAACAAATGTCGTACACTGCGGCGTGATGTTATAGAATACCAAATGCCGCTTCATCGCTTCCTTGAAGCCTTCCGGATCATCCTTATAGATCCGGCGCAGATGCGGAATCATGGCATAGCCGAAGCCCAGTCCCTGTTGGCGTTCATAATTGAAGCAGCCCTGCAGGCAGCAAGAGCGCCAGAAACCGCTCATGAATTCTTTCTTTTCCATTTTTCCTGTTGTCATTGTGGCTTCCCCCTTTACTCGTTAGCCTTTCGCTGAACCATATTGTAATAAACGACGGCGATCACGGCGCCCAAACCGGCAACGCCCAGCGAATTCACGCCCAGGAAAGCCGCTAAGATAAAGCCTAAGAAGATAAACGGCGTTGCGTCCTTGTCCATGATGTAGTTCATCAATAAGGCGATACCTAAAGCCGGCAGCACACTGGAAGCCTTGGTCAGACCGTTCATTACTACTTCCGGAATGAAGTTGATAATCGTTTCAACCGCACCGGAGCCGAAATACAGCGCTAAGAACATCGGAACGAAGTAAACAATCGCAAATATGACGACGCCCAGCCAGTAATACCGTTCAATCGCTTTGAAATCGCCGCGCTCCGCCGCTGCATCGCATTTTGGATTCCAGACGTTATTGATGATCCGTGGGATAATTCCGCATGGCTGAAACAACAGCGCAATCGGCATCGACAGCGCAATCGCTGAATCCGGCGTCAGATTGGACATGATCGCAAAGGCAACTGCCAGAATGGTTCCGGCCGAAGAGTTTGGCAGTGAGGTTACGCCGATTCCGACAAACCCCATAAAGATCAGCTGTAAAGTCGCCCCCATGACAAGTCCGGTTTGGACATCGCCGCAGATCAAGCCGACTAAGGTCGCTTCCACGATCGGTGTGTTCAATAAGTTCTGACCCAGAATCCGGCCGTCAAGAATACTCAGGACATGCACCATGGATACCAGGATACACTGGATTAAAAACATAAATTTTTCCCCTTTCCAAGTGTTTTACTTTTTATTTTTTTCAAAGATAGAATGGATCTCAGGCAGTGAAATCTTAGGCTTCGACGGCGCTTCCTGGACGTAAACTGTCCGGCCTTGTTCGGCGATGGCGTCCAGGGATTGCAGATCCTCTTCGACTAAGAATACCTGATTGGAAATAGACGTGCGGCCTTCCGCAAACCGGATGCCGCCCAAATCGACTTCCTTGATTTCCGCCACCTTGGCACATAGCTCAACCGCGTCTTCACAGCTGCCGCAGATCAGCAGAATCTTGCGTTTGGCATTGGCGGCATTGTTGAGATAGTCCGCCGCTTTGACTACGGTCAGCACCTCCATTTTGCAGCCTGCCGGCTTGCCGACGGTCAAAGACATTTTGAGCATGGCGTTGGTCGCGTGCTTGTCGTTGGCGATGACAATGGTGTCCGCGCCGGTCGCATTGATCCAATAAACCGCAACCTGGCCATGGATCAGACGATCATCAATTCTGAGAAGTTTAATCATGAAACATCTCCCTTTCTTTTTTTATTCCTCATTACTATCCAGCTGGTCATTGATGAACAGTAATGTTTGCCGACTGGCTTCGACAGCTTCCCGCAGAATGGCGCTGATATCTCCTTCCATTGGATTCAGCGTAATCTCTAACAACAGGCCTAAATTCAACCCTGTTAAAATATAGAGATTCGGGAAGGTTTCCAAAAATGGAATAGCGATCTGAGTGGTGCTGCCTACGGGAATATCCGTCATCAAGATCAGCGGATCTTCCGCCGGGAAGCTATCAAGAACCTGCTTCACTCGCTGCGTCATCGTTTCCGGTGAGTCCTGAGCCTCCATGCTGATCAAGGTCAGCGAGTTTTCCATTCCGGAAATCACCTGCAGAGCAGAAGCAAAGCCTTCGCAAAGACGACCATGAGTGAGTAAAACAACGTGTTTCATATAAGCCCCTCCTAGTAAGCGCTATCATTTTTGTAAACTTAATATAGCACAATCAAATTATAATGTCTATATATTTATTGTAATTTCTATACTTTTATAATCAATTTGACTATATATTTAAATTGGCATCAGAAAAGCATCGGCAAGACCTCGCTGTAACATTAAGTACACTTTTATTGACAAACTGTTTCTGATGAATTTATAATCAAATTAAAGAAGAAACAGAGGAAAAACACACGAAGCGGCGGCAGTCATATTAAGTGTGCTTTTTGCGTCAAAAAAATATTACCCATCACAAAAAAAAGAAGCCCGAAGGCTTCTTTCAAGAAAGGGAATCGCAGTGAATTAAACTAATTGGCTTTGGTCTTGATGGCTTGAGAAAACCGATAGTTATAAACGGTGATGGCATTAATGCGGCAGTCATCGCATACGCGGCTGGATAAGATCTGAAACGGCATGACAAACAACATCGGCAAAAGCAGACTGCAGGTATCCACATCGATTGTCATCACACGCTTATCGCTGTTTCCCGGATGACGCGTGATCAGATAGACGCGGTCCGTCAGCTGATGCAGACCTTCATAAATCATCATGACGCGGTCATGCATTTTATCGTCCATGTCCAGTAAGAAAACCGCATTATCTTTCTTGATTTCATACACTGGACCATGAAGAAATTCTTCGGTTTCATAGACGTTGGACGGAATGCCGATTGTTTCTTCCATTTTCAATGCACCTTCGATTGCCGGACCGAAGCTTGGACCGATGCCGACGGTCATCGCCCGTTTCATCGACCACAGTTCTTCCTTATTAGCGTCATACCATCCGTCGATCTTCTCACGGATGCGCGGCATTTCATGAATGATCGTTTCAATCTCCTTCATGCGTTTCTTATAGCTGTCCTTCGGATAAACACCCTTTTTCACGCCGGCTTCCAGGGCAAACAGAATGAAATACAGCGTGGATGTCGGAACCCCACGGCAGACAAACACGTCATCCCCTGGACCATAAGAACCGTATTCCAAGACCGTATCGCAATAGCGTGTGATCGGACTATTCGGAACCATTGAAATCGCCACGACGTCATTGCCGCATTCCTTCGCCTTGATCACAGCTTCAATCGTATTGGTGCTCTTGCCGCTCTGCGACATGCAGATAACCAAAGCATTCTCATGGAACTGATAATCATATTTGGCATACGTAACAGAGTTGATCAGATCGACCTTTACGCCCAGATACGTCTGAATTGCATACTTCGAGCAGTTGGCAATGTTGTAGGATGAACCGGAAGCCACCATCACGATCTTCTTATAATCCTTTGCCAGAAACAGATCGACAAGCTTGCCAACCAGGGCTTCTTTGTTTTTGAACATTGCTTCAGCCGTCGCTGGTGTTTCCAGCACGCAGTCGTACATCCATTTTTTCATTCTCATGTCCTCCTTGAGATTTTCCAACGCAAACATTGTGACCAGCAAGTTTCGTGAGGAATAAGTGCATCTGTATATTTATATATACATTTACAAAATCATTATATACTTTTTTAATCAAATCTCAAGAGGATATTTTACAAATTATGTTTTTTTCAGCGCTCTGCCAGAAAACCAGTTCTGAAGGTATAGGCGTATTGGCTGCTGATATAGAACGTTTTGATATATTCATAGGGCCGGTGCTGCTGATCATACGTAATGTGTTCATTTAAAAGCAGGGCGGTGTTGCCGACACCCAGCAGTTTTTTCTGAGTCTCAGTGGGCAGATGCGCCGTTATTTTATTCAGCGCGCCCCCACGGTAAACGCCGACAGAGTGAAGATACTCCGTCAGCGAGCCTTCCAGCGCCCTGACGTTGATCGCCGGAACGATCTTGGCGGAAATATAGGTGTAACTTAATGCGATCGGATTCCCATCCCCTGTTCGCAAGCGCACAAAATAATGAATCAGTTCGTCCCCAGTCAGTTCCAGATATTCCGCAACTTCGGGAACATCCGAAGCTTTATAAACCTTGTATTCGATCAGCTGTGAACCCGCCTTCATTCCGACCGAAGCCATATCATCAGTAAAGCTGCCGCCCTGAGAGATGCTTTTGGTCACCATCCGCGGCAGCACAAACGACCCCTTTCCGGCCGTTCGTTCAATATAGCCCTCCTGCGCAAGATTAATCAGCGCCTTATTGACGGTCAGCCGTCCGATCTCAAATTTCTCACTCAGCTGCTTTTCCGTTTCAATCTGATCCCCCGGCTTCAAGTCGCCTGACTGAATCCGATCAATAATGTAATTTTCAATGATTTTATACTTTGGCATTTCTTTCATAGTGTCCTCCGTTTTCCACAGTCTTTCCGCTGCGGTCTGCCTGAATAAAAACTTTTCTGAACTTTGCTTTCAGATATGTTTCCATTTGATTTGTTTATACATTCTAACTATATCATAACTTACCGCTGAAAACCAGCGGCTTAAGAAAACAGTCTGGCAAAGCAATTATCCTATATATTTTATTGATAATTCCCTATGTTTTGCCTTCCTTTTTCGTTATAATAAAGAAAAAAGGGGGATCTACCATAATGATCAAAGAAACCTTTGAGATTTACTGTGCGGTGATTGGGAAACGCTGCCGTCCAGGTCAGCTTCAGCGTTTTCTGTCCCGTGTTCAGGCCCAGGCTCAGGCCCAAAATCAGCCTTATGATTGTGTTGAGATGAAAGAAAAAGGTGTTCTGTCTCGCTGCCTTTTCCTGAACGATCCGCTTAAAAAAGATTGCATTCTGATGGCATTTTATGATACGCCGATGGCCTGCCTTGTTCCGCATCATCCCTACTACCCCTACAATGGCGTGAAAAACCGGAAAACCGAACAACTAAATTTACTGCTGCAGTTGGCTGTCACTCTTTTCTGCGTACTGGCGTTGATAATTCTAACCTTTCAAAAAACAACATGGGAAAAGCAGGGGTATGGTATCCTGTTCTGGATTCTGCTGCTGTTGCTTGCGGCAGTGGCTTCGTTTATTAGCCGCGGCTTTGCCAACCGGAATAATTACAGCTGGGATGCGGCATTAACCGTTCTAGATGAAATTTCCTACCGGCATCCGGAATGCGGTGTCATGCTTTTAGATCATGGTGTCGATCAGGCCAGCCTCGCCTTGCTTCTAAAGCATTACCCAGCTTTGATCGACAAGGAAATCATACTGATTGAACCGCTGGGCAGCGGAGATACGGTGCAGTTTCACGCCGCTTCCCATTGGAAACAACGAGTCCAGTCACTGCCGCAATTTTCAGGCTGGAATTTGAATCTGAACAAGTTGTCCGAAGTCAATTCAATCCATCAGAGATTTAAAAACATGCTTTGTGTAGGAAGCGGAAAGATCGACAGTGACGGTGATCTGGCCGTTGTCGGCTGCCGGACATCCCAAGATCGGAAAGTTGATTTTAACCGGTTAATCTGGCTGACTTACGCTCTCTGCAGCCTATTGGAAGTCCGCTGATTTCCAACCATTTTATTCAAAAATCTTTGATACACTGTTGAAAGTCAGTTCTATCCGCTGACCCTTGACTCCAAGCCGTCTGCGAGGATCTGTTTTCCAATAAAAAACCTGCAGCGATTGAAGCGGCAGGATCCCAATACCGTGAAAGACTGATAAACCGTTATTCGTCTTCGCGGTTTTTTTCTTCTTCATAATTCAGTTTGTGCCCATACAGACAGGCAGCAAAAATAACCAAGGCAATTCCACCGCCAACCAGCCAATTTCCATCCCTTAACCAGCCGGAACTGAAAGCCATCGCCCAGAAGGCGCTGAAGGCTGCCGAAACCAAGAAATAACCCAGCCGAAAGCGGAATAAAACTTTAATCAGCAAAATCAGGGCGATTCCCCCAGCCAGACACAAGAGGAGGGATACGCCGTTGTCCTTCAAGGTAAAGCCAAGCAGAAAAGCAAAAAACAGGCTTTCGATATTCACAATTTTCAGCTCTTTATAACCATCAAAAAGACTTTTGTTGCGCATCTCTTATTCCTCCAACTTTTTTCTCTACCGTAATTATACACAAACTGATTCGAGTTGCAACGTCGAAGCGGATGAGAAACCGATGAAACAATCTGCCCATCCATTGGAAATACGTCTTCCCAGTTCAGCATCATCAGAACATTATTTACCGCTAAAGCATCAGCGTTTTCGCTGATCTCCTTTAGCCTTGACGAAAGCTTCAAGGATGAGAAAAACCGGGATTGAAGGCAGCCTTCATTCCCGGCTTATTGAACCTGAGTTCTCCGTTAAACAGAATTACGGGTGACTCTCATAAAGAATCATCTGTCCTGAATTGAGGCTGGCCGGCACATCGATCAGCCGTTGGTTCGCGGATCCGCGAAACGTTAGATTCAGCGATTTCTCAGCAATGACAAAGGGTCCGTCGATCAGCACGTCGATCTGTTTCAAAAAAGCCATCTGATCCGGATCTCGCTTTTCCAACAAGGTTTCCCATTGATATCCCGTATAACACCAGACATTCATGCCCAGCTTGTGGATCTCCTCAGCCAGCTGAGCACAGACCGCCGCCTGCATCATCGGTTCTCCGCCGGAAAACGTGACGCCGTCCAGATAGAAATGCGCTTTCAGCTGATCGGCAATCGTTTCCGTAAGCATCAGCGTTCCGCCGTCAAAGGCATGGGTCTGGGGATTATGGCATCCCGGACAGCCGTGCGGACATCCCTGTGTCCAGACAACAGCCCGCAGACCCTCGCCGTCGACAATGCTGTCAAACTGCACCGGTGATGAACATCGCAGCTCAGCCATGTTTAACACGGTCACGGACTTCTGCCCGCTTGGCATCGTTAAAGCGATCCAGCGTACCAACCAGATATCCGGTAATGCGGCGGATGCGTTCAAATGGAATCTCGTCCTCGGTTCTTCCGCAGCATGGACATTCATCATTGATGATCCCATTAAAGCCGCAGACCGGATCGCGGTCGATCGGATGGTTGATCGCACCGTAGCCGATTCCCAATTCCTTCATCATTCGCACAACCTTTTCAAAAGCCGCCAAATTGGCAGACGGATCGCCGTCCATTTCAACGTAGGAAATATGTCCGCCGTTGGTCAGGGCATGATAAGGTGCCTCAACCGACAGTTTATGATAGAAATCGGTTGGATAGTAAACCGGAACATGGAAAGAATTGGTGTAGTATTCCTTATCGGTTACCCCTTCAATTTTACCGTATTCCTCTTTATCCATCTTGATAAAACGGCCTGAGAGACCTTCAGCCGGCGTTGCGATCAGCGAGAAATTCAGACCGTATTGCTTTGTGTAGCTGTCGCAGCGTTCCCGCATCCGTTTGATGATCGTCAGGCCCAGCTGCTGAGCTTCTTCGCTTTCACCATGATGTGCACCGACTAACGCTTTCAGACATTCAGCCAGTCCGATGAAACCGATCGTCAGCGTACCATGCTTGAGTACCGATTCCAGCGTATCCTCAATATCCAGCTGATCAGAATTCAGCCAGTTGCCTTGTGCCATCAAAAACGGGAAGTTCTTGACCCGGCGCGCGCACTGAACACGATAACGTTCCAGCAGCTGATCTTTAACCAGATCCATCTTGTCATCTAGTTCTTGATAAAAGCCTTCCAAATCGCACTGCCCCTGTAAAATCTCACCATGCTTTAAGCCCAGGCGCGGCAGATTGATCGAGGTGAAGCTGAGGTTGCCGCGGCCGACAACCACTTCATTTTCCGGATCAATCTCATTGCCGATGACGCGTGTCCGGCAGCCCATATAGGCAATTTCAGTCTCCGGACGGCCTTCTTGATAATACTGCTTGTTAAACGGCGCGTCGATGAAGGCGAAGTTCGGGAACATCCGCTTGGCGGAAACTCGGCAGGACAGCTGAAATAAGTCATAATTCGGCTCGCCTGGATTGTAGTTGACGCCTTCTTTGATCTTGAAGATCAGAATTGGGAAAATCGGTGTTTCATGATTGCCCAAGCCGCTTTCCATCGCCAGCAGCAGCTGACGGGAGACCATTCTTCCGGCTTCGCTTGTATCCGTGCCGAAGTTAATCGAGCTGAACGGTACCTGCGCGCCGGCTCGGGAATGCATTGTATTCAGGTTATGAATTAAGCCTTCCATCGCCTGATACGCCGCCCGCTCGGTTTTCGCCAGGGCTTTCTCATAGACCAGAGCCAGCTGATCCGCCGCCATGGCAATCGCCTTCAGATCCGTCAGTTCGTCGATCTGAGCTAAAGCCGCATTGAAGGCAGCTTCATCCAGCGCCTGCGTATAATCAACGTAGTCAGTCAGTGCCTGACGATAGTTTTTCTTAAAGGTATGCATGATGCCCGGAGCCAGATAATAATCAAACAGCGGAATGGATTGGCCGCCATGCTGATCATTTTGATTGGACTGAATCGCAATCGCCGCCAGCGCTGCATACGAAGCGATATCCTTCGGTTCGCGCAGAAAGCCATGGCCGGTGTTAAAGCCGCCATGAAACAGCTTGTCCAAAGGAATCTGCAGACACGTCGTCGTTCCCATCGGGTAGAAATCCATGTCATGAATATGGATATCGCCGTTTTCATGAGCGGAAGCCACTTTGGAATCCAGACAATAAGAAGTCGTATACGCTTTGGTCAGCGTGCTGCCGTACTGCAGCATCATCCCCATCGCGCTGTCGCCGTTAATGTTGGCATTTTCACGTTTTTCATTAACTTCCTTGGAGTCCTTAATCCCGAAGTTTTCCAAAGTCTTCATCAACCGATGCTGCCGGGAAGAAAAACAGTCGCGAGCCAATGCCCGTTTCTGACGGTAATTTTTAAACGCTTTATATTCCTCAATAAAGCCTTCTTCCACAAAAGCTTCCTCAACCTGATCCTGAATCTTCTCAATTTCAATCCGCGCCATGCCTGAGGCTGCGATCTGATTCAAAGCCCGGTTCAGGACTTTCTTAACATTTTCTTCACTGCTGTGCGTACCAACATTGTTAAATCCCTTTTCGATGGCATTCTGTATCTTTTCGGTGTGAAAACGAACAGTGCGGCCGTCGCGTTTCATGACTTCAATTTCCATAATTACACTCCTTTTCATCATCAGCGGGAAGAAAAACAAGGCTGGCGAAGACGCTGTGGTCCAAGCACACCTTGTTTTATCCCATTCCCTGTTTCATTCCAACTTTGCTTTTTCACTTCGAGTTTCTTTCGCTTTGTAAACTTTCCCGAATGGTTCTCATTATACCCTATTTTTTCCAAACATCAAAGCCGGATGCTTCTGGAAAATTCAACAAAATTATCCGCTTCGGCTTTTGTTCTTTTTCCGAAAGTTTTATCCCGCCGTTCTGCCCCGAAACCGACTAATAGCTGTCGGTATATTTAAAGGTAAACTGATCCTGATCCTGAATCGGTGTTTCATCGACTGCCGGGCAGAAACCTGCGGCTTTGCAGGCTTCGTTGTTTTCGGATTCGTACAGCCACCACGGTCCGGTTGCCATCTCGCCCTGTTTTACATCCAGCAGTCCGGTTAACAGCCGTCCATAAGTGCTGCTTTCCATTTCCGCTTTCAGTTCTGAAGCGTCATCCAGCATTTGACCCAGAGTTTCAGCCTGGGTTTTAATCGTTCCGGAGAACAGCTCCGTTCCGTCAATTTCATTCACAACGGTCACACGAATCGTCTTCGCGCCTTCCACCGTCTTCGGTTTCAGTGCATTAAAGCCCAGAATACACAGCAGTATAGCGGCCAGTATCGCAGCCGCCGCAATCCATTTCTTTTTCATCGTTTATTTCCTCTCCAATTTTTCCAGCCGGTCGATCAGCGGATCCAGCAGAAACAGCGCTTCCAGCGCGCTCAGCAGCCCTTGAACGAGCGACGTTTTTAAACCCATGACAATATAAATCAGCGTGACTTTGGGTGAAAACACAATAAACGGCAGATCGAGCAGCTGACCGGTCGCAAATGAACAGAAACCGACCAAAACTACCGCCGCCCACCGATGCTGCAGCAGCTTCGCTTTCAGACTGCCGAACACCACAGCATAGACAGGATAGATCAGACAGTAAGCGAACGTCCAGATTGAAACGCCCTGCACCAGCATGTTGACCAGCGTAAAGACCAGCGCGGCATAGAAAACCTCACGCCGATCAAAGGTCAGAGCCAGTACCGCAATCGTCAGGGTGATCGCTTCCAGATACAGCACCTGAGAAAACATCGTAAAGACGACAGCCATCATCGCCGCCATCATCGCGATTCGCGCAATCTGCTTAACCGACATTGTAGCTGCGGGAAACAAAGGGAATCTCCGCCACGCCTTCCAGCCGATTTTCTTTCAGCGCCATCTGAAAGAACACATTGGACAAAAGATTCCAGAAATCCAGCAGAATCGGCGGAACCGTTTTTTCCTCCCGATCGATCGCGTATGCGATCCGCAGTACCGCTTTGCATCGGCTGCGCAGTCCATGCAGCGCACAGGCTCCCGCACAGCCTGCCGGCAGCACAAACTGTTTCAGCTCGCCGTTTTCCTGCGTCAGTTTGACATACAGCTGATCCAGCCAACGGAAATCTTCCGGCCGAATGGCCAGTTTTCCCCGAATGGATCCATTCGCGTGATAGACCAGCTCACACAGCTTCAGCAATTCAGGCTGATGCTTCACACAATGCACAGCTTGTCCGATCAGCGAGGCCATTTCATCCGTGGCGACCTCATAATCACATTGCCGCGATGTTTCTTTCAGAAACGAATAAGCACAGCAGCGTTGATCCATTTCCATCCCCCTTTCTCAATAAAAAAACTCATTCCTGAATTCAGAATGAGTGAGTTTGACTATTCCATGATTAAAACGAAGCCAATCACAGCCTAGCCTTTAATCCTTCACCCAGAAGACAAGACTTATTCATTTCGGCCGGTCTACCGACTTCACATCATCCGCCCTTCCGCCTTCCCATATCTTCATACAGTGGCTGTTGGAAGTTTGTCCGCTTCACGGTTGCTGGGGCAGTCAGAGAAATTCACTCTGTTCCCGATTAAGCAGTTTCCTGCACCTGAAATGCGTATTCATTATATCATGCCGTCGGGTAAAATAAAGTCTTTTTGCTTTAAAGATAAGCCTTCTGTCACAAAAAGGTTAAGATCAAGGCGGTGATGATTCCAGCCAATGCCACAATAACCGCGCCAAGGTATACAGTGATTCGATCCTTTAAACCAAGCCTTAAAATCAAGACAAAGATTTCAGAGCCAAAGGCCGCGATGTTCAGCCATGAATCATCTGTGATGTGTCCCCAATTCCAACGGAGAGTATAAGCTATACATACCGTAAGAAAAGCAGTAATACCTAAAATTTGAAGCGTTTTCGTGTTTTTTTTGCCAGCCTCTGGAAAATCAAAGGTACTCAGCAGAAAAGCAAAGTCGATTAAAAAGAGGTTAAGGACTGAGAAAAATTCAGATCGAAGATCCAGACCCCATTTCTGACATTCCCACAGCACACAGGCCAGAATTAGGAGCAGAATGAAAATAAAACCTAAATCCCGCAATCTTTTCAAAAGGCTTTCGTTCTTCATTTTCTTTCCCTCCTTCCTTATGGCTGATGAATCATCAGTTCCAGGACAAGGTTCTCTGACAACGGTGTTTCCGCTACAATCCGACCGCTCGCCGGACTGACAATCACACCGATTTCCTTTCCGTTATCCAATGCAGAGAAAACATAGAGATCTGTTTTTTCTTCCTGCATCGTTAATTCGGGAGCTGCCTTTTCATAGATCAGCTCCAAAGCATGAGGATATGTATTCACGGCATACTGCACCTCATCCAGTCCCTGTTTCCTCAACAAGACTTCGGCCTGATTCACTGTTTTCAAACCGGTAACCCAGGGAAAAGCGAGGATAAAAAGGAATACTAATATTAAAATGCAGAATATGGGTTCCGAGATTCGTTGACCCCAGCCGGGAATTTTATTTTTTAATTTCCAATGATAGAATCCCTGCCCCAGCCCCATCATCATCAGATATCCGCCCTCCAGCATATACGGAAATAACGCCCAGCACACCAAACCGAGGACAAACGCAATGACGGCAGTCACAGGCAGCGTCTTTTTGTTGCCGACCCAGGATTTTAATTCCCGCGCTTTGCCTTCCTTTCCGCGCAATGCCCAAATAATAAAATAAGTAGGCACCAGCACAACAATAAAGGTGATCTCAACGATATTCTTATACAGCTGCTGCGTACAGTAATACACGGCTGCCAAATCCACACCATAAAGAAGCATCGCAATGATCATCAGACCATAGGATTTCTTCCTGTTTATCTGTTTATTCATCCTCACACCTTCTTTCATTTCACTCTCCTGATTCGGGATTCATCCTGACTTAATAACTTCAGCACCTCATTTTCCAATAACGGCGCCTGGGCTATGATCTTTCCGGTAACCGGACTGATGAGGATTCCCATTTGTTTTCCCTGACGTACCGCGGTAAAAAGATATAGATCTGTTTTCAGTTCCTGATTGCTTAACCCTAGAGCTGAATTGGGAAAAATCCAACTCAGTCCATAACGATTGGCATTGGTTCGATATTGAATATCAGTATATCCCATTCGATTCAGCAGTTCTTCGCCCTTCTGCGCCGGCTTTAAATGGATCATAATAGGAAAAGCAAGAATGAGGATCAGTTCCACAGACAGGATGCAGAGCAGACAAGCTGAACCTCTTTTTCCCAGCTTGGGAAACCAGTTACTTACACCATAATAGTACAGCCAGTAACCCAGAGTTATCGAAAATATAAACTGATAGATCAAATTGTAAGACGTCAGCCAATTCATCACGCCGATAAACAAAAATCCGATTGCGATATAATTCAGGGATTGATTACCATTTGCGTTGACATTGGTTGAAAGCTTATTCATCTCGTCTTTATAAAACCAAACACAGAATAAAATGAATAACACAATGACGAAAAAGGACGGATGGATTCCGATAATATCTTTATAACCGTGATGCAGACTATTCCATAAAAGGCCTAAATCCAACAGAAACAAGAAACTTGCCGCTGTCACTAAAGCATATTTCCCCCAGTTTTTTTCTTTCATCCGTCTTGATCCCTCCCCTGCTTATTTCTCCAGCATTAAAACTTTTAATTCCGGGCTATCTTCCCAATACTTCTGCACGATAATTCTTCCCGTATAAGGGCTGACAAGCATGGCTCTGTTTCTGCCTTTTTCAATCGTGACATAGCCGTAGAAATCCATGCTTCTTTCCTTTTCTGTCAAGATTGCAACCTCATCAGGAAAAAAGAATTCTGCTTTGTTGTGATTCACAGCTGCTATGAATTGAATTTCTACAAGTTTTTGTCGTTTTAATGCAAGCCGTACCCCCTCAATATCCTTTAGTTCACTCCACAATGGAAATCCGATCAAATACCCCAATATAAACAAGCAGGCAAAACAGGTCTTTTTTCCTGCACTGTTTTTCATCTTAGGAAACAGCCTCATCATCACTGCATCAAAGAGAATGGCAGCGATTCCGCAGGCGATAAGCGGCCCGCCTATCAATTGATTAGGAAAAGCGATATCGGTATAAATTCCAACCCCAAAAACAACAATCAGAATGAATGTTCTTTTCCATTGCTTTGCGCTGAAACTTGATAACCAAAAGTTAACAAGAACGATAAAAACAACGGCACACACCCAATCCGCTTTTATGATTTTGCCATAAAGCAGTGAAAGCACTTCCGCGAACAGCATGACTAAAATAAATAAAACAATGCTGAAAACTTTCCAACAGTTCCAACGTTTGAAAAAATGTTTTTTCATTTTTCTTCCCCCGCTCTATTTCCCCTTATTTGCTTACATTTTATCATATTCCCTCGGCTTTAAAAGCCGCGCTTTTGCAACTTCATGAATTATTCATAATTGAGTAACGAGACCAGTCAGGGGGTTATGGGGAGAACCTGAAACCTAATTTTCAACTCTCACCGAACCTGTCGTCTATAACATAATACCTGTCAGTTAAAACTGCTCTAAAAACGCAATAAGATCCGGCTGCCCGGATCTTCTATTTTTTTATACGGATTGACTGAATCAGTTCTTGTCTGATTTCTTCTGCCGCTTGACCTTTCGCCGGTTTCCCTAAAATATAGGCGAAACTATCGCTCCATTCCTGATCGCTGTACGCTGCTGCGTCAAAATTAAGCAAAACTCTCCGCAAGGGAATGAAATACCCCTGCGTATGGAGATCGGAGAGATAGGGACATCCGCATTGATCAGCCAGAAATTCAAGTAAACTTTGTTTCGGCATTGTTTCTGTCCTCCTTTTTTGTCAACTAAATCAGACTTTTTTATTACTGATATAATGGATTTATACAGAAACAGGCTGCAAATTACGCAGGTTTCAGTTATAAATCCATTATATTCCGAATGTCAAAAAAAGTCTACTTTTTTAGATGCAGGCTGAAAACTAAGCTTGCCGCTTGCACCACCGCAAAAAGGTTTCGTGCGAAACGCCAAGCTGCGAAGCCGCCTGCCGTGATGAAATCTCTTGATTTTTCCACTGCTGACGTAGTTCATTGAATTGATCGGGAACCGGAATCTTCGGTCTTCCGAATTGAACACCTTTGCGTTTTGCGGCTTGAATTCCCTCTTTTTGCCGCTGCCGGATATTTTCACGCTCCGTCTGCGCGACATAGCTTAACAGCTGCAGCACCAGATCGGCAATCAAAGTGCCGGTGAGGTCTTTTCCTTCCCGCGTATCCAAAAGCGCCATGTCCAAAACCACAATGTCAATGCCTTTTTCTTTCGTCAGATGCCGCCACTGCTGAATAATTTCTTCATAGTTGCGGCCCAGGCGGTCAATGCTTTTAATTACAAGCAGATCGCCCTTTTTCATTTTGCGGATCAGCCGCCGGTAACGTGGGCGGTTAAAGTCTTTTCCACTTTGTTTTTCGATGACGATGTTCTTTTCAGGGACCGGGAATTCCAACATCGCAATCATCTGTCGATCTTCGTTTTGATCCTTCGTCGATACTCGTACGTAGCCATAGATTTGGCAAGTCATGATCTTTCCTCCTTTTTCCATTCTATATAAAACCCTATACAAAACGCAATTATACGCTAAAGGTAAAAATTTCCAGCACTTTTAGTAAAAATAAAAAACACAGATTTCTCTGTGTTTTCAATGAATGTAATAATTAACGGAGTAATTACTCGCCAGATATCGCCAAATTTTCTACATACAGCGAGCTGCAGCGCACACCGTTTAAATCCTGACGGCCGTCATTGCCCAAAGTCACGATCGAATTCATCATTTCCAAATAATTGGCAGCGATCGTAATTAAGTGAATCGGATAAGCAATCTGCCCTTTTTCAATTTTAAACCCGCTGGCCTGCAATGAGAAATCTGTCGTCAGCGGATTCAATCCCGCATGCAGCCCCTGCAGATCGGTGATCAGCACGCCTTCCTCCATCTGAGCAATCATGGCGTCCAGGGATTGATCTCCCGGTTCGACAAGCAAATTCGTCGGTGAAATCTGAACCGGACTGCTGCAGCCATTTTTAAATCCGTTGCCAGTCGAGGCTCGGTTCGCTTTCAGCGCACTTTTCCGATCATAAAGCGCTTCTTTAAACACGCCCTTTTCAACCAGAACGGTGCGTTGAGTCGGAACGCCTTCATCATCGAAGTCACAGCTGACAAAACCATCAGGAAGCTGCGGATCATCGACAATCGTGATCAACGGACTCATGACTGGCTGTCCCTGACGATCCTTCAATACGGAAAGGTCTTTCTGAATCTGTTCCGAACTGAACATCGACCACAGAGAACCCAGCAGATCTGTGGCGACATCATAACGCAGGATTGCCGGATAACGGCCGGAAGGAATCCGTACGGCAGAGAGCTTGGACACCGCCTCATGTACCGCTTCTTCGACCAGCTCATCCGCATCCTGGGATGTCAGATCCTTGATGGAACGCCAGCTGAACCCATTTGTTTGTTCCTTGCCGTCCGACGCAATGACGCTCAGCGTGATCAGACCTAAAGTAGAACTGCGGGTTCCCTGTAATCCCTGGGTGTTGGCCAGAGTCGTCAGGGAAGCGACCTCTTGATAGCCGCAGGCAGATACCCGCTGAATTCGGGAATCTTTTTTCAAGGCGGCTGTTTCAATTTTTTTCATGAATTCAATTTTTTCCGATGCCGTATGCTTGGCCAGCGTCTTATCGCTGCGATCATCCGTCATCGGTGTCTGGCCCTGTGTAAACAGCACGGTATCCTCGGTTTCCAAAGCATCCGCCAGTTCACAGCATTGTTTTGCCAAGGCCTGTAGTGAAGCCTCGTCTGTTTTTTCGCTGTAAACACTGGCGCAGCGCCCCTTCCGGGTTCCCCGCAGCGAAAGTCCGCTTGAATCCGAAACGACGAACTGCCGCGGCTGCTGATCAAGGATATCAAAGCGCAGCGTCTGAGTTTGACTTTGATAGACCTCAGCCTCTTCCAGGCCCTCTTCCCGGGCAAATTTCAAAAGTGTTTCTGCGATCATTTCAGTTTTCCTCCTTTGCCGCCGACGGTCATTGAACGGACACGGATTGTCGGCTGTCCCACATCGGTGGGAATGGAACCGCTCTTGGATCCGCACATCCCCTGTTCCCGTGAGCCGTTATCTGCGATTTTATCAATTTTAAACAGGATTTCAGCCCCGTTGCCGATCAGCGTCGCGCCTCTTACTGGTTCGGCAATCTGACCGCCGCGAATCATGTAGGCTTCCAGTACCGCAAAGTTGAAATCACCGGTAACCGGATTGACCGAACCGCCGCCTAAACGCTTCGCATACAGGCCCAGCGGGGTATCCGCAATGATTTCTTCCACTGTCGAGGTTCCGTTTAACAAAAATGTATTGGTCATCCGGGAAGTCGGCTCAAACGTGTAGTCCTGACGGCGCGAAGAACCGGTCGCTTCCATCCCCATCCGCCGAGCGTTCAGCGGATCGATCAGATAGCCTTTGAGGATCCCGTTTTCGATCAGCAGGTTCCGCTGGCTTGGGTGCCCCTCATCATCGATGTTATTGCTGCCCCAGGCGTGCGGAATCGTTCCGTCATCGACGGCGTTGACCAGCTCACTGGCGACTTTCTGCCCCAGTTTGCCGCAGAAGACTGAGTTGCCGTAGGCGACACTGGTGGCTTCCAGCGAATGTCCGCAGGCTTCATGGAAGATGACGCCGCCGAAGCCATTATCAATGACCACGGTCATTTCTCCGCTTGGACATTCATCGGCATTCAGCATCACCTTGGCTGTGCGGGCGGCATCCTGAGCCATGGCTTCGATGTCGATTTGATCATAGAATTCATATCCGGCATGAGCACCCGGTGCTTTCGCGGAGTTCTGCATCCGCTCTCCCTCGACGGCTACCGCCTGCATGCGCATCCGTGTCCGCTGACGATTGTCACGGACAAACTTGCCTTCACTGGACGCGATGATGACGGTTTGATCTTCATCGGCAAGATTAACGATGGCTTTTTTAATCACAGGATCATAGCTTAAAAGGGCATCGTTGGCGCGCTGCATTAACTGGCGGCGCTGCTTTAGGGTCACGCTTTGAACCGGGATTTCCGGTGCATGCTGATCCACGATTTCCTGCGGCTGAAGAAGCCGGCACTCCGCCTGCCGTTTGCGGCCGATGGACTCGGCCAGCTGATCGATCACCGTCATGATTTTTTCATCGTCCTGTTCGTTGGTATAGCCATAAACTGTGCGTAATCCGTCAAAAATGCGAATCGACAAACCCCAGCGTTCACCGCTGTTGGCCGCTTCAATTTTGCCGTTGAGCATGGAAACACTGCACGTCCATTTTTCCTCTTCAAACAATTCTGCGAAATCTCCGCCCCGAGCCAAAGCCCGATCGAGATATCGCTGTGCTTTTATCGTATCTAAAAACATAGTTTTCCCTTTCTTTTTCTGTTTTCAGCAATTATTCACACAGGATAACTTGTTTTTCTGTGTGAACCTTGTTATTATGGGACTTGTAGTTTTTCAAAAGGAGTGATTTCATTGGAAAAACCCATTGGATCCCGTAAAAATTTCGCCGATTCCGAAGAAACGCTGGTCAGCGAATTCATGGAACTGGTTCAGGATATTCTGCATATTGACGACGTTCAGGAGCTGCGCGATTATGTTCAGCATTGCAAGACCACTCGTCTGCAGCATTGCGTTAACGTCGCTTATTATACCTTTTTAATCAGCCGCCGCTTGGAGTTGAATGTCCGCAGCGCTACGCGCGGGGCACTGCTTCACGACTTTTACCTGTATGACTGGAAAAACAACGAACAGCCGATCGAAGGCCGTCACAGCGTGGTTCATCCGCAGGTTGCCCTGGCCATGGCCAAACAGTATACGCAGGTCGATTCCATTATGGAAGACTGCATCCTCAATCACATGTGGCCGATGTCCCGGCAGCGTCCGCAGACGAAGGAAGGCTGGGTTGTCCAGGGTGTAGACAAGCTGTGTGCCGCGATGGAAATGGGAACCCAGTCGGTTCGCCGCGTCAGCCCGGTAAAGCTGAAGGCCCTGATGGTTTCGGCCATCGCTGCCCGTTATTAATTTCTGCTTTTTCTGTCAGGTTTAAAACAAACGTTCAGCACACCCTTGCGGTGTGTTTTTTTATGCTTTTGCAATCCGCCTGTTCTGTTTTCTTTTTAACAAGCAAAGGCTTACCGCTGCGGCAAGCCTTTCCTGTTTGGGATTATGCTTGGTAGACAATCTTGCCGTCGATGATCGTGCAGAGATTTCTGGCTTCGGTATCCACTGCCGGCATGCCGTCAAAAATCAGCACATCGCCGTCTTTGCCGGCTTCCAGAGAGCCAATGCGATCGTCGCAGCCGATGATTTTGGCCGCGTTGATCGTAATCATATGCAAAGCCCGGATTTCATCCAGACCAGTGCGGACGGCTTCTCCGGCCTGGGTTATGATCATGTACGGAACAAAGCATGGGCCATCGGTCATGATGGCGCAGCAGACTCCGCGCCGATCCAGCTCCGCCAGACAGTCGATATCCACCTTGCAGCCTTCCCCGCCAAACAACGGGGCGCCTAACGGCCCGTAAATCACACCGCGGACATGCTTGCTGGAAGCAAGCTCGTCATAGAAATCACTGGAACCTAACGCATGATCCAGCGTCACATCAAAATCAAACTCCTCGGCCAGCTGCAAGAGCGACATCATATCATGCTGATAACAATGAACTTTGAGCGGAATTTTCTTCTCCAGCACCAACAGACCGTTTTCCAGTCCCTGATCGAACTTCGGCATTTTTTCCGGATCCGTTTGACCCTGAGCTTTTTTAGCCTGATAGTCTTTCACCTTCAGAAAGTAATCACGAAATAAATCCGCAACCCCTAAGCGCGACATCGGCATCGCTGTCCGTGGTCCGTAAACACCTTTGGGATTGACGCCCATTGCGGCTTTTAAAGCGATGGGATTGCGCAGTGTCCGGCTGGCCAGCGACGTTCCGGCGGACTTCACGGCACAGGCTAATCCGCAGATCACGTTGCCGCTGCCGGGGGTGATCGCGCTGGTTGTGATTCCGGCCTTCGCTGATTCCATGAATGAACGATCCAGCGGATTAATGCCGTCGTAAGCCTGAATTTCCGGTGTCTGCGGCTTGGTCAGCTCATTGAGATCCTGAGCGCCGGTGTCCGTATCAAAACCGCCGATATGCGAGTGGGCATCGACAATTCCCGGCATGACAATCCGGCCGGACGCGTCGATGACCTGGGCGGCTTCGGCTTCAATCGCCGCGGCGACTTTTACAATTTTGCCGTCGTCACCGATCAGCACATCAGCCTGTTCCAAAACACCCTGCGGCCCCATCGTCAGCACTTTCCCGTTTTTTATAAGAAGCATTTCATCGCATCTCCTTTCCGATACAAAATTTCACCGTTGGCGATCGTCATTTCGACTGCGCCCTTGTAGCTGGTGATCGGATTGGCGCTCCACAGGACAAGATCGGCACGCTTGCCTTCTTCCAGCGAACCTGTCAGGTTTTCAATTCCCAACAGTTTGGCGGCATTGTAGGTCAGCATTGTCAGCACTGCCTCATCATCGTGGATTACTTTCTGCATTTCCAAAGCCGACCACAACAAATCCTCACGGCCGCCGAAACCATTGTCAGCAGCGCTGAAAGCCACCGTCGCTCCTTGTCGGGCCAGCTCGGCAATTCCGGCATAATCGGTATTGCGCGTATATTTATTAAACCCATTGGCCGGATTGGCAACGATCAGACCGCAGTGCTTCTCTGACAGCTCAGTCAACGTACCATCGACGCCAAACCCGCCGCAGAAAACCAAATCCAGGTCATACTCAGCGGTTGCCCGCAAAACCGAACGAATTTCCGTCGGTGTATTGCAGCTGACAAACAACGGCATCTGCTTGTCTACGACCGGTTTTAAAGCTGCCAGTTTTTCATCCCGTTCTGTCTTTTCATCTTCTGGATTATAATTTTTGGCTGCCTCCAGCTTTTCCTTGAACATCGCAAAAATGCCCATTTTGGTCATCGGTGCCAGATTGCGGGATCCATACGCTTCTTTCACCGCTTCGGTCACCGAAGCTTTCATGCCTGTCTTTTCCTTGATCAGCATTTTCATCGGATTGACGCCATGCACCTCGAAAGCAGCCATCTGTCCGCCGAACACATTGTTGTTGGTCGGAGCGACGCCCACCGCTGTAATGCCGAAAGCATAGATCTGCTGCCGGGTAATGCCTCGGCCATTAAAGGCATACTTGACATCCAGCTGCGGCGTGAAGACGTCGGAGCGTTCATCATTGTCATTGGCATTGCCGCGGATTTCCCGGCCTGGGCCTAAAATTCCCCAGTCGCTCAGCGGATCAATAAAGCCTGGAAACACCTGCATCCCTGCCGCGTCGATCACCTCGGCCCCACTGGCCTTTAGATGCTCACCGATTTGAACGATCTTGCCGTCTTCGATCAACAGATCCGTGTTTTTTACCTGTCCCCGGCCGTTATGGACACAGCCGTTTTTGATTAAAATCATCGAATTCATCATCCTTTCCCTGATGTTCATTATACTCATTTAACGCAGAGTCTTCCAGCGATTTCCGACAGAGAATGCACAAAGTCATCAAAACGAGAGAGTTGAGTCATTTTCAAGAAAAATACAAACTAAAAAAGGCTGATCCTGCGGCCAATGGATCAGACCCTTTTTTGATTTTCTGATGCCTGATGAAACAGGGCCAGGCTTCACCCTTAAGCATGGAAGCAGATCATCCCTGACAACGGCGGTTTTCCACAATTCCCCATAACATCAGACCGATCGCAATCAGTTCGATGAGAATGAATAATCCATGCGGCAGCTCCTCAACAAGGCCATTTATCATCAAAGCGAAGGCATTAAGGAATAATCCCAGCGTTAACGGCCAGGCTTGTTTTTGACGGCGGCACATAATCTCAGGCCTCCTTCTAAATCCGACGGCTGTAGTAGGTTTTACATCCGATCATGACGACTAACAGCACCACCAGCACCGCCAACAGAGTAAAGAATACCGTGGAATTAAACATTCCACTTAATAACAAGGCAAAATATTCCAATCCCATCATGATCATCAAGGTCGAAGCACTGGTCTTCATGCCGATCAAGGCCTGACGTTCGTCCTTTTCTTGAATTTTGCTTCGCTTCAGCTGTTCAGGATTTTTCAGCAGCTTCATTTTTTTATAGACGTCAAATGCGCCAATGATGACTAAGCCTGCGCCGGTTCCCATATAAACTCCCTTTAAAAAAGAAGCAAATTCCAGTTCACCCGAAGGCTTCCACAGACTGGCGATCACAATCACAATGATCCCCAACATGACCCCCAGAATAGAAAGATTCCGGCGATTTTTTATCGTTTTCGTATACTCTGCATCGCTGAGCAGAGCCTGACTTAATACTTTTGCCAACATTTCATTCATCCTCCTCAAATAAGAAAATATCCTCGATCATCAAGCCGAAATACCGGGCAATCTTGTGCGCCAAGGTCAGCGAAGCATTGTACTTCCCATTTTCCAGCGAGATGATGGTCTGACGGGTGACCTCGACCGCATCGGCCAGTTCACTTTGCGATAAGCGGCGCTGTTTGCGCAGCTCCTGAATTCGATTTTTCAATTTATCACGCTCCATAGTATAGCTAGCTTTACATTTATAGTATAGTCAGCTTTACATATTCTGTCAAGCAAACTTTACACTTTTTTTCTGCAGCTGACTTTATGACCTTCCCTTTTGAGGATTAATCGTTGACATGCTTCCCTCAGCTCGCCGTAGTCTGCCGAAAAAACCAAACAGCTGTCAACGTCGGCGAATGCTTTTTCCGGCTAACTTTCGTCATGAAGAAGATAACAGATATTGCCTTGATCGGCATTATAAAAAGGGCATTTCTGCCCTTTAATCAGACTATTCCGGTTTTGAGGAATCTTCTTTTTTCTGCGTGTTCTCTTCCAGATGATTCAGCCGCCAGGTCAACGCACTGCCCAGAATCAATCCGGCCAAGATCAGAATGAACTTCCATAGAACAAACGGATTGGATCGGTCATGAATCATATAGTCATCATACAAGGCGACATCGAAGCACATGTCCAGATAATTCACAAACAGCAGGATCAGAAATAAGATGACAATCGCGGATCCCAGCCAACGCATAACCGTTATTTTTTTCATAGACTTATTTACCGATGGCCTTACATCTGTTTCAGAATGACAGACAGCTTCGGCATCAGCTGCTGCTTGCGGGAAATGATGTCGTGATCATATCCTGAATGATCGTCAAACTTCGTGTCGATGATTTCATTCATCACATAAGAAAGCGGCCCGCTGTAAACAAACATCGTTCCCTCCGCCATGATATGCGAGAACATCATGACCATCAGATCAAACTGCTTGGTTGTCTGTTCCTTTTCCAGCTGTTGGCGGAAAGCCGGCAGGATTGCCTGAATGTCTTCAATATTTTTATAGTTGGTCTGTCCGATCGCAATCTTGTATTTTCCCATATCGTAGGTTTTCAAGTCGCGGTTGAGAATCTGGGTCGGCGTCGACTCCTTAAGCGCCACCGAAGCGCTCAGCATTTCATCGGCATAGTGATCCAGATCTACTCCGGCAATTTCCGCCAGACCGTAAGCGATATCCTTATCCAGCTGCGTTGTCGTTGCGGATTTGAAATGCAATGTATCGGAAATAATCGCACTCATCATAATTCCAGCCATCTGAGCGGACGGCGTAATCCCATTTTCCTTATACAGCTGCGCGATAATCGTACAGGTACAGCCGCAGCGCTGATTGCGGTAAAAGATTGGATACGAGGTTTCAATGTTGCCGATGTGATGGTGATCAATAATTTCTTCAATCTCGGCATCTTCAATGTTGTTGATTGCCTGATTCTTTGCGGAATGATCGACGAGAATAAACTTCTTGCGCCGATAATTCAGCAGATGATAGCGGGACACGGCGCCGACTGCTTTGCCTTCGATATCCAATACCGGATAGCTGCGGTAACGGGTATTCGCCATCTTCTTGGCGACATCATCCACATATTCATCATCCTGGAAGGTAATCGGATTGCGGCTCATCAGACTTTCCACCGGGAATGCCTCGTTGATGACCTTGGCCACCTTCATCGTATCCCATGGTGTACGGATGACAGCACAGTCCTGTTTGCGCGCCAGCTCCAGATTGTCCGGGCTGATCTGTTCGTTGCATGTAATAATCATGCAGCGGGTTCCCATTTCCAGCAGCTGCCGCTGTTTGCGATTGCCGTCTGAAAGGATCGTGATGGAATGCTTGAAGTTCTCTTCAAATTTTGTGCCGTCATTGAGCGTCACAATGAAAACTTTGCCGTTGGTCTTGAAGTTTTTAGGTTCGTAATCAATTTCACCGTTGATCGTTTTAGCCAGCGCTGATAACGATGCGGTTTTCATCAGTTTCTGCATCAGTTCATCGCTCATCATCCGCGGGGAAGCCAGATTGGAAGTGGAAACGATCCCGGTCAGTTTCTGCTGCTCATCCAGGACGAACAGTGACTTGTTGCGGGCCTTGAACAAGACGTCCCAGGCTTCCTTCAGCGAGGTTTTCGTTGAGATCAGCGTGGGTTCATCAATGTCAATGTCCCGCAGCTGAGAACGCGCGTCTTTCAACAACAACGGATTCTCCAGACCGAAACGTTTTAAAACATACTTGGTTTCTTCGTTGAGGGGGCCTAAGCGGCACGGAATCGCATGGACGCCCAGCCGCTGCTTAAGTTCAGCATAGGCCAAGGCAGAACAAATGGAATCGGTGTCCGGATTCTTATGACCGACGATATAAACATATTGCTGCATAAATTCACCCTATCATATTTTCTGCGCCGTTATCCAGAACGGCGGTCTTTCTTACAGCGTTATTATAGCATAAAGCCGTCCCTCGCCAACGGTCAATGCTCAATTTTTTACGATGAAAGCGCATTTTTTTGACTGTGACAGTTGACGAAAAAGCACGGAAAACCTAGAATGAATGTTAAATCAAAACAGAGTTGGAGGATTTTTCAAGTGAGAAGCGAAAACAGATTAGGATGGAAACAGGGGGCCCAGGATGGACTGCCGATTGCATTCGGATACTTATCCGTATCGTTTACCTTCGGCATGGCTGCCGCGGCGGCCGGCTTGTCGGTCAGCGAAGCCGTGATGATTTCAGCGACAAATCTGACTTCTGCCGGCCAGTTTGCGGGCTTAACCTTGATTCAGGCTCAGGCTTCCTTCATGGAAATGGCGCTGACGACGCTGGTCATTAATTTACGGTATGCCTTAATGTCGCTGTCGCTGGCACAAAAACTCGATCCTGCCTTATCGCGATGGCAGAAGGCGATCCTGGCCTTTGGCAACACCGATGAAATTTTCGCCGTGGCCGTCAGTCATCCCGTTGTCTATTTCCGGTATATGCTGGGGTTGATTTTGACGCCAATGGCAGGCTGGGTCGGGGGTACTTTCCTGGGCTGCGCTTTTAGTGCGTTGCTTCCAACGGCAATCCGCTCCGCGTTTGCGGTTGCGATCTACGGAATGTTCATCGCGATTATCGCTCCGGTCGCCCGGCAGCTGAAATCGGTAGCCATCGTTATTGGCATCGCTGTCATCCTGAGCGTAACCCTGCGGATCTGTCCGTGGTTCAGCTGGATTTCTGAGGGCTTTTCAATCATTCTCTGCACGATCATCGCAGCCGCGTTAGGAGCATGGCTGTTTCCAGTTCAGGAGGGGCATAGCCATGATTAACAAAACGGTATTTCTTTATACGTTGGTGATGGCCGGTGTGACCTATCTTCTGCGGGCGGCACCCATCCTTATTTTTCAAAAAAAGATTGAAAATACCTTCATTCAAAGCTTCCTGTTTTATGTTCCCTATGCGGTACTGGCGGCAATGACTTTCCCAGCGATTTTAATGAGTACACGCAGCGGGCTGAGTGCGGCGGCGGGTCTGTTGATCGCTCTGATCTTAGGCTGGCGTGGCAAAGGTCTGTTAACAGTGGCGCTGGCGGCCTGTGCAGCGGTGTATCTTGTTGAACTGATTATCTTATAAAAATAAAAGTAATCTATTGTTAAAGAAGGTGATAGGATGCTCATGCTCTGTTCTAACGGTCTAACCTGCAAAGCACTCCGTGATCAGGTGCTTCAGGAAACCCATAAGCTGCACAAAGAAAAACCGCGGGCGGCCTTGATCGTTACTTCTGATCCAATTTATAAAGAAAAAAACTATCATGTTGCGCGCTGCCTTCAGGAATTGGAAAGTCTGGGTTTCAGCGTGGATCTGTTTGATTTTGATTATCAGCGTGCTGAGATACTTCTGGCTTATGATTGTGCCGAACTGATCGGTGGTAATCCTTATACTTTGCTTCAATCTCTGCGCAAAAGTCAGGCTCAGCCTATACTTAAAGAATTAGCGAAGCAGCATATTTTGATCGGCTGGAGTGCAGGAGCACTGGTTTTAGGACCAACGATCGATCTGATTGAACAGTATTTTCCTGAGATGAACACGCTGAATCTTACGGATTTGACAGGAATGAATTTGACAAACAGACAGATATTACCTCATTATCATCAATTTTTAAACCGTGATCCACAATATGAAATACTTTGTCAAGCCTACGAGCAGGATCATCACTGTGAAATTATCCGGCTTAGTGACGGTGAAGGGATCATTATCGATTCAGAAAATGACTCTTTCATACGGATTCAATGACTTTTATGGAATTTAGAATTTTCATTATTCTGACAATAATACTTCTTTCATTTTCAATATAAAAAGAAAACCACGACGCGATCTGGTATGATCAAAACGTGGTTTTTGCTTTATGGGAGAAAAGCCTGGGATTTGGCCTTATCGAATACAGCCGTGGATTTCAGTGGACTTTATTCCTTGAACTCCGGCGGATTTTTGCGGGCTGGATCGAAGTGCTGACCATCTCCGGACAGATCAAAATAAATTCGGGAATCGGACGTGACGCCCCAGTCCTTTTGCGAACCACTGTCCACAATCCGATTAAAGGCCTGGCGGAACATCGTGTTGTGCGCTTCCTCGCGGTTCAGCAGAAAGTCGATGACTTCGCGGACACCTTCATCCTCAATCTGACGGTACAGATACTGATACACAACTTTTGCCCGCTGCTCGGCCGCAATATCGGAAAGCAGATCGGCAGCCAGATCACCGGTTTCATTGACATACGCCGCTGTCCACAAATAGCCTGAAGCATTCGCCAGCAGCGGTGTTAAACCCGTCAGCACATGCGCTTCCATGCCTCCGACAGTAGCATCCTTAGCGTTGAGCTGATCACCGTTAAGCTGATTGATCATCTCGGCGACGATTTCCATGTGACATAATTCTTCGGCCGCAATATCAAGAAATAAATCTTTGATTTCCTTATCCTGAATCCGCAGGCTCTGAGCAAAATACTGCATGGCCGCTTTCATTTCTCCCTGCGGACCGCCTAACTGCTCCTGCAGCAGCGCGGCATAGGTTGGGTTGGGTTTCTTCACTTTAACCGGATGCAGCAGCTTTTTCTGATGTTTAAACATGATGTTTCCTCCTTCGTTATTTTTGAACTTTGTTCGTTTGGTATTAGGATGAACCGAATTGATAAAAATCAAACGTGAAAAATCAAAAATAAGAAAAACCGCGGATCAGGAACAACATCTGCCGCGGTGCTCAGAAAAAAATAAACGATAAGAAAAACGCCTAAACCACAACCGTCATGGTTTCAGGATTGACCGGATGAGCGTCCGGCTGCTGCGCCGGGGTACCGACAACCAGCGATCCCACGCAGAAATAATTCTCCGGGACGCCTAAGGATCGGGATAGACCGGCAAATTGCGGATGGTTAAAAACATGCCGGCTGTAATCAATCCAACAGGATCCCAAGCCCAGCGCCTGGGCTGCCAGCATCATATTGCCCATCGCCAGCGCTGCGTCCGTGATCGGCGAATACGCCTTTTTATCGGCAAACACGACGATTAACAAGGGGGCATTATAATACGGATCTTCCTCTACATTCAGCAGCGAAGCCAGCTCTTCGATCATCTCCTTGCGCTGGATTGCGACAAAATACCAGGGCTGCTGATTCATCGCACTCGGCGCTGCCTGCCCTGCTTTCATCAAAATATCCAGCTGTTCGCGGCTAACCGGCTGTTCCGTATAGCTGCGAATGCTGCGGCGGTTAAAAATGGCGTCTAAAACTTCACTCATCCTTGGATCTCCTTTCGGCTTTTATCTGATTTCTGCTGATTCTGCCCACGCTTTCTACTTGGGACTGAAACAAAAATCATTAAAACAGAATTCACAGAAGCCGCCGTCACTCTAATAAGTCAGAATCTGCGGGCCATCCTCCGTGATCAAAATCGTATGTTCCCATTGTGCAGACGGTTTGCCATCCTGGGTGTAGATCGTCCAGCCATTGTAGCGATCCATCTCGACGCGGGCGCTGCCCATGTTGATCATCGGCTCAACCGTCATGACCATCCCCGGCACCAGCAGCATCCCAGTATTTTTCTTGCCGACATGGGAAACAAACGGATCGTCATGGAATTTCAAACCGACGCCATGACCGCCCAATTCGCGGACAACCGAGTAGCCGCAGTTCTCTGCATAACTTTGGACGGCCGCCCCGATATCACCGACAAAATGCCAGGCCTGTGCAGCGGCAATACCGCGGTTCAGGCATTCCTTCGTTTCTTCAACCAGACGACGATTTTCATCGCTGACCTCACCGATCATAAACATCCGCGAAGCATCGGAATAAAATCCATTGTAAATCGTCGATACATCCACGTTGACGATATCGCCGGCTTTCAACTTGCGGCGATGACTCGGAATCCCATGGCAGACCTCATTGTTGACGGAGGTGCAGACACTTTTTGGGTATCCCTCATAATTCAGCGGGGCGCAGATCGCTCCTCGTGTGGTGGTCGTGTCATAGACAATTTTATCAATTTCCTCAGTGCTCATGCCCTCACAGATCGCGGCGGCCACCGCATCCAGCACCGCCGTGTTAATATCAGCACTGGCTTGTATGCCGGCAATCTCCGCCGGAGTTCGGATCAGGCTGTGAGAGGGGACGATGTGACCGCGCTTTTTATAATACGCAATTTTCTGATCCAGCGGCTGGTGGCACTCACTGTATAGATGACCGCTGCCGCACCAGCATGGATCTTGGGGTTTAAGATGAATTCGTTTCATACTTCGCCTACTTTCTATAAAATGATCTGATCATTAATCACTAAGGAAAAAGTCAGACCTAACTTTTCCGCCGCTTTGCGGCACAGCAGCATCCGCTGCATAAAGATTTCAAAATAATCCATCACGGCAGAAATCTGCGTGTCGATTTTCAAATCCAGCACAATCTTTTTGCGATCCGGCGTGATTTCTGTACGCGATTGATGCACGGCATAATTGACCCGGTCGTGAATATCAAAGGTGGCAAAATCACGGTTGCGCACACGCGTGCGGCGGACATCCGTTTTGTCTGCCAGAATCAAGGCCGCAGCAATCGGATTAACGGGGTAGGCAGTGCTTTCATCATGATTGCCGATGGCGCTGATTATCGTTGAGATTTCCTCAGCTTCCGCTCCCAGCTTGTCAAGAATCCGAAAAGCCATAACCGCTCCGCTCTGCGCATGATCGACACGGTTAATCACGTTGCCGATATCGTGCAGCCAACCGGCAATTTCCGCCAGTTCCGCCTCTCTTTGACTATATCCCAATGTCAAAAGGATTTCCCGCGCTTCTTTCGCGACCTTGCCGACATGCGCAAAACTGTGTTCGGTATAGCCCAGCGCTGCCAAAGCTTCATCCGCTTTCTGAATGTACGTTCTGACCTGGGGATTATTTCTGACCTCTTCAACGGTGATCATCACGTTCCTCCTTTTCCGTCCTTTGCAGGATTTCCTTCTCTGCCTTTACTATGGACCAATACCGGCATTCTAATCGGCCTGCTGGATCAACACGCCCTCCTGCGGCATGGATCTGTGGGTACTGTAAAACCGCTGGATCGCCAGGATCATGGCTTCGCTGTCCTCGACACCGGCAGTTTCATTGCAGGAATGCATCGCCAGCTGAGCTAATCCGATATCGACGGAAGCGATGCTGACCTGAGAAGTGCTGATGCTGCCCAGCGTACCGCCACCTTTTAAATCAGAACGATTGGTGAAATATTGCGTTTTCACTCCGACTTCAGCGCAAAGCTCCTTGAATAAAGCCGCACTGATCGCGTCCGAGGTATAACTCTGATTAGCATTGTATTTGATCACGATGCCCTGATTCAGATAAACACGATTGGTCGGATCGGATTTCTCTGGAACATTGGGATGCACGGCATGTGCATTATCCGCAGAAATCATCAGCGACGAAGCCAGCGCCCGCTGCAGATCCTCCTCCGTCAAGGCCATCGCCTGCGTTATTCGGCGCAAGGTATCGATCAAAAAGGTCGAAGCGGCGCCCTGGCGTGTCCGGCTGCCGACTTCCTCATTGTCAAAGCAGCAGTAGACATTCAATGAACGGCGGCTGCGGCCCTGCAGAAAGCCCTGCAGCGTCGTATACGCGCACTGCAGATCATCCAGGTGCGGACTGGAGATAAACTCCTTGTTCTTGCCCCAGACATAGCCTTTCTGCAAGCAGGTTAAGTACAGGTCAAAACTGAGTACTGCCTCCGGTGCGACCTTGAGCTCTTCCGCCAGCAGCGTCTTGATATCAAATGGCTCCTGGCCCAAGCCCAGTAATGGAAGCATATCTTTTTGAGCATTGTAGCTGGCGTTGGTATTGGCTTCACGGTTCATGTGAATCGCCAAAGAGGGAATCGTCAGCAGCGGACGGTCAATGTTCAAATACCGGCTGACAATCTTCTCTCCATCCCGCACGATCACCCGTCCGGCTAAGGACAGCGGGCGATCCATCCAGGTGCTGCACAGCATTCCGCCATAACCTTCGGTGTTCAGTTTCAGATAACCATTTTCCTGAATCACGGCGTTGGGCTTAAGCTTGAAAGTCGGCGCATCACTGTGGGAAGCTGCGATATTGAAACTGAGATCTTCCGTTGTTTCCGGCATTTGCCAGGCCAGCAGACTGGAATGATTGCGGATCGTAAAATACCGTCCGCCGGGCGTCAGCGACCAGCGGGCACTCTCAATCTGTTCTTCATATCCAGCTTGGATCAGCCGTTCACGCAGCTGATCAACGGCCTGAAAACAGGTGGGGCTGGCTGCGATAAAATCAAGCATGTCTTGAATTTGTGTGTTTGTCATTTCTTCACCTCATTAAAATTGATCCGGAAAATCCGGGGTTTTTAACCAACAAAACTTAGCCGCAGAAAACTGCGTCATCTCAATTATACTCATTTTCATGCCAAGCGACACATAAAAACATGAATTCCCGGCAGATTTCCCTGTTAAAACAGCGCAAATCGGACAGAATGACTATCAGAATCATAAGTCATTGAAGGAGGAAACAACATGACCATCCAAACCACTCTGCCCCGGATCAATGAACTGGGGTACTATGAAATGCGGCTGGAAAGCATCGGCGGCCTGGGCGCAAATCTGTGCGGCAAACTGTTGGGCGAGCTGGGTGCTGTTCAGCTGGGCCTGAATGCGGCCAGTTTTTCCAGTTATGGCTCGGAAAAACGCGGCTCTCCAGTGAAAGCCTTTATTCGTTACAGTGCGCCGACGCAAGAAATCCGCATCAATTCCCCAGTCCGGCATCCCGACTGTCTGGCCTTATTTCATGAAGCCATGGCAGGAAAGCTGCCGGTTAACGCCGGGGTACAGCGGCATTGCCGGGTTGTCATCAATACGGCGTTGGACGGAGCCGCAATCCGGGATCGGATGCAGCTGGCAGCGCGTGATATCTACTGTGTTGATGCCCTGACTCTGGCGCTGCAGTCGAAGTCACGTGTGAACATGGTCATGCTTGGGGCGATTGCCCGCGCCACTGGCTTTATACCGTTAGAGGCCGCAAAGCAGGCAGTGATCGCGACACTGGGCAGCAAAGCACCGGATCTGTTGGGCGCTAACTTAGAGGGTGTGCAGCGCGGCTATGATGAAGTTCAGCTCTATCATTTTGATGATGAGCGCTATCCGGAAATTCCATTTGACAGCGAAAGTGAAGGCTGGGGCTGGAAAACCGCTCCGATCGGCGGGGTTAACCCGATCAGCGGCAGTTCTGTACGCAATGATCTTTCTGCCAGCCGCGAAGGTTATCTGCCGCTGTTTGAGCCGGAAAAGTGCATTCATTGCGGCCTGTGCGATTCCACCTGTCCGGATATGGTATTTCAATTCTTTCCTGGGGAACTGAAAGGCCGCAAAACGATGCTCAACCGCGGACTTGACTATCGTTTCTGCAAAGGCTGTCTGCGCTGCGTTGACATCTGCCCGACCCACGCCTTAACCCGCGGAGTTGAGAAAGAACATCCGCATCCAGACTATTTCACTCCGGTTCGCGATCTGTTGACACCCGATCTGCAGCAGACCCATGTCGGCGCCAACAGCTGGGTTACCAGTGAATCACCGAATGAAGAAATTTTGAAAAAGGGAGGAAAAGCGTGATGAAAAAACAGATCAGCCTGTATGAAAGCGGCAATGAATTAGCTGCGGTTGCCGCCAAACAGATCAACTATCATGTCATGGGCTACTATCCGATTACCCCTTCAACCCAGATCGCTGAAAATCTTGATCTGATGAAAGCTCAAGGACTGCACGATATTTCCCTGATCGCTGCCGAAGGCGAACACAGCGCGGCTGGAATCTGTTACGGTGCCAGCACTGGTGGCGGCCGGGTTTTCAATGCCACCAGCGCCAATGGTCTGCTTTATGCCCTGGAACAGCTGCCAGTTCAATCTGGCACTCGCTTTCCCATGGTGATGAATGTTGCCTGCCGGACGGTATCCGGCCCCCTGTCCATCAAAGGCGATCACAGCGATATCATGATGATGCTGAACTGCGGCTGGATCATCCTGTTCGCCAACAGCGTGCAAATGGTATACGATTACAACTTGATCGGACTCAAGCTGGCTGAAACTGTCAATCTGCCGGTTGCGGTCGCCTTTGACGGTTTCTTTACCAGCCACCAAAAACGCCGCTGCATGATTTTTGAGAAGGATCAGGACGTTCAGGACTACATCGGACCCGTGAAAAAACGTACGGATATCCTCGATACCGAACATCCGGTAACCATTGGTTCCTATATGAACGAGCCGGATTTAATCAATAATAAGTATCAGCTGCATGAAGCAATGGAACAAGTGTTCAATGAGATTGAACCGCTGTTTGAAGAATTTAAGGAATTGAGCGGACGGCCGCAGCACCTTGTGGAAACTTATCGGGCGGAGGAAGCCAAAGTGGTCATCTTTGCGCTGGGCTCGACTTATCACACATTAAAAGAAGCTGTTGATCAGCTGCGGAAAGAAGAAATTGAAGTCGGCGCTGTCACACTGACGATGATCCGCCCGTTTCCCAAAGCTCAGCTGATTGAAAAGATCGCCCATGCTGAAACCTTAATTGTCTTAGATCGGCAGGACAGCTATGGTGCCCAGGGCGGCAACATGTCACTGGAAATCCGTGCGGCTCTGCAGGAGGCGAAACTGGATTGCGAGGTCTATACACGAATCTATGGTTTGGGCGGCAAAGACTTCTACTATGAGGAAGCTGTAAAGCTGGTGAAGGATTGTCTTGATCAGGATCTGCCGCGATTTGATTACCTGCAGATAAGCGAAGGTCAGCCTGTTTCCAATCCAGAATACTTTAAACCACTGACGGCGGAGGATACAGAGTTAGGGCTTACCCAATGCCGGCTTAATGATCAAGGCCAGCTGCAGGTGCAGGGCGGTCAGATCGCTGCGACGACCGCGATGCCGAAGCGGCTTGCGCCGGGGCATGGAGCTTGTCCGGGGTGTGGAATCCCAGTCAATGTCAATTTACTGCTTCGGGGGATTGAGGGCGTGGTTGTCCTGTTATTTCAGACGGGGTGCGGAATGGTTGTTACGACTTCTTACCCAAAAACTTCATTTAAAGTTCCCTACCTTCATAACTTATTTCAGAATGGCGCGGCTACGGTTGCAGGCCTGGCGGAAATGTTCCATCAGCGGCAGAAGCGCGGAGAATTGCCTGAGGGGGATATCACATTCATCATGATCAGCGGTGATGGAGGGATGGATATCGGTTTGGGTTCCGCTATTGGTGCAGCCCTGCGCAACGATGCGTTCATTTTGATGGAATATGATAACGGCGGATATATGAATACAGGGTATCAGCTTTCTTATTCGACCCCGATGGGAGCGCGGAGTTCCACTTCGCATATCGGCAAAACTCAGTATGGAAAGACCTTTGTTAACAAGGACACGCCGCAGATTATGGCAGCCGCAGGGGCTCAGTATGTAGCGACGGTGGCAGAATCCCAGCCGGCAGACTTTTTAAAAAAGGCGGCAAAAGCTCAGTATTATGCAAAGAATAAAGGCTTTGTTTATCTGAAAGCTCTATCAGCCTGTCCGTTAAACTGGGCAGATGTCCCGAGTCAGGAACGGAAGGTGATTCAGGCTGCCGTTGACTGCGGATATTTCCCACTTTATGAAATTGAAGAGGGGATCACGTCGATTAACTACAATCCGGAAAAGAACGGAAAACAGATTCCAGCAATCGACTGGCTGAAGATGATGGGACGGACGCGGCATTTAGGAAAGCCGGAATATGCGGAAGTCGTTGGGCATATCCAGAAAGAAATTGACAAACGTTGGACACGTTTGAAAGCGCGGGCCGAAAGTGATGTTTTGTAGCTGAGAAGTTTCCTGATTTCATTCTTTTCTCCAACATAAAAAACGCAGTTTCTCCTCTCTGACGAAAGAACTATTAAAAGGGAAGGAAACTGCGTTTTTATATTGGATTTGAGATAGGTTACTGCTTAGAGGTGCTGCCGAAACCACCATTTCGCAGCTGATCGACTTCATCATCCACTGTGATGCCGTATTCTACAAAGATTCCCTGCATAAAGCCTTCCCCCTGAGTAAGCGATAGTTGTTTTTCTTCACGGGAATCATTGAGCAGCTTGCAGAAAATATGGCCTTCATTGTCGGAATCATAGTAGTCGGAATCAATAATTCCCACGGTGTTGTTAAACTGCAGCCGATATTTGAAACCCAGACCGCTGCGCGGATAGCATTTTAAAACCCAGCCGGCTGCGATCTGAACCCGAATACCCGTTGGTATTTTGATAGATTCTCCTGGTTTGAGGATAAAACTCTGGGGGGCAAAGAAATCATAACCAGCGGAACCAATGGTTGCCCGCTTTGGAAGCTGAAGCTGATCATAGATCTGAATGGCTTCCGCTTGTGTCGCTGTTGTAAACGTATCAAGCCAATCCTGAACAAATTGTTTTTTACTTACTTTTTCAAATTTTGCGATTTTCTGCATGGAATTTACTCCTTTCTTCAACATGTCTGACCTGAATTGTACCTATTGTAAAGAAAAGGATCGGCTTTTGTCAACTCCCGGACTTAACCGATCCTTGTACACTTTGAGATCCCCCTTATCTCAAAGATTATTATTGGGTTCAAACCTCACAGCGTGATTGAGATAAGGGCACGCAAAAACCCGTCCTGACACAGAACATATAGTTTGCCAGGCTATCCAGTCACAGGACTGGATTCAGGTGCATGAACAATATTCATCGCACCGACGATATCGCGATGACAGTGGAAGCCGCAGACACACCGATAAAAACGTTTGTCAGGGGTATTGAGTCTGCCGCAAACCGGACATCGTTTGGATGTATAGCGAGGATTAACATAGATTAAACGGAGTCCTTCGCGTTGTGCTTTGTAACGGATGTTGTCAATCAAACGGTAATAGGACCACTGGTTTAAATCCCGCTTCTCTCTGGATTGTTTAACTTCCCGTTTGCCAATTCCGTGAAGCTGTTCCACACAGAGCACGCCAACATTCTGATCGACTGCAAACTGAACAATTTGGGAGCTGATGAGATGGCATTGCGTAAGCATCCAGCGATAAAGACCATGATTCAATTCTTTAATTTTTGAATAGTCTTCCTTTTTTTGGAGTTCAGTAAGTTTGGCATAAAAAGCATTGCGGCGAAAACGAGCTTCTCGCCCATTGCCGAAAAAGCGGATTTTTCCATCTTCCGTGCAGGCAACCGCAGGAACTTTAATTCCCAGATCAATCCCCATTCTTTTTGACGAGATGGATTGCGGTTTTTCCGGCACCTTGACATTAAATTCAGCAGCCCACCATTGTTTGTAGGGATGAATGGTTAGTTTGCCTAATTCCATGCTGAGATAACGTTGTTGATAAGGCTCGGCCATAATTGGTAATTTCAGTGTATCACCGATACCGAAGCGGCCGCCCACCTGGATTTCTAATTCATTATCCATAATCTTGAAGTTTGGCTGATGCCAGCAGCATTGCGATGTTTTCAATCTCAGTTTTGGATTGTTAAACTTTTGAACATGTTTGAAGATTTGCTTTGCCTCCTGAACGACCATTGCACGACTCCAAAAAGGGATGAACGTGCAGAAGTCGCCATAGGACACATAAACAGGATGTTTATTTTTGATGTAAAGCTGAAGTAAGTTATTAACCTCATTTTGATAGGCCTTCGCCATGATTGTAAGAATTCTGGATGTATTTTCATCAGTTTTTAATAAGATCCGACAAGTAAGATAAATATTGTCACCTCCTCAGAGTTATTATCCCTACACTTATAATATTGCGCATTTTTGAAAAAAGCCCCACAAAAAAATAAAAAAATTTTAAATTCTTCCAACTGCTTTGAAATTTACAGGATTCTGGGTCCTTCTCAAGTCCAGCAGAAGCGTCCGATTTGGACAATCTCTACTTTTTTTGTTTTTTTCAAATTTTTTTAAAAAAAGACTTGTCAAATGTACTTCTTCATGATAGTATATAAAAGCGCTGTGAGTTACCAAGTGAAGAAGTACTCAAGAGGCTGAAGAGGTGCCCCTGCTAAGGGCATAGGTCGCGAAAGCGGCGCGCGGGTTCAAATCCCGCCTTCTTCGCCACATTACAGTGCGCGCGCCGAAACAACGATATTGGTCTGGTGGTGTAGTGGTTAACATGCCTCCCTGTCACGGAGGAGATCGCGGGTTCAAGTCCCGTCCGGACCGCCATTATCGCAGGTGTAGTTCAATGGTAGAACGCAACCTTGCCATGGTTGACACGAGGGTTCGATTCCCTTCACCTGCTCCATTGCGATATCAATGACCTTGATCCAATCAAGGTCATTTTTTTATACTTTCCGCTCCCTGTTTCGCAATCTCGAATTACAAAAGTCTCCGGGCCTCTCTCCCTGTTCCCAATTCATGGCAAGGTCAGCGATCTCACCCGCTCCCCCTGCGCTTCGAAACACCTCTTAGGACTTTCCCCCGCACTCCTCCCCTCCACCAGCCCTCTGTTCTGACTTTCGCGGCCTAAGCCCATCGCAAGAGAAAACCGCAGCCACTGCCGAAAATACCTGAACGCGCGAATCAAAATTTTGAAACACCCTACAAAAAAAAGGCCGCTGTGACATGGCGGTCTTTCCTTTTATATGAACTCTAACCCCAGACTGACGCACAAAGCTTCATCAATCGCCTGTAAGGTCTTTCGGTCTAATGTGCAAACCCATTGTCCTAATCGCTGCTTATCAATCGTCCGAATCTGTTCCAGCAGTACGATCGACGCCTTTTCTAAGGAATCGGCCGGCAGAATTACATGAGTCGGAATTGGCGGCTTAGTCAGCCGGCTGGATATCGGCGCCACAATCAAAGTTGGCGAAAATCGATTCCCTTTGTCATTCTGAATAACCACCACCGGCCGCAATCCGCCCTGTTCACTTCCGATACTCCCCGCCAGGTCCGCATAATACACATCCCCTCGGCGCACCATCATTATTTCATGACCGATACTTGCATGCTTTCCACAACCTGCATCATCTCCTGCGGTGTCAGATCGTTGGAGTATACGGAATACTCAACCTGACTGTTGGTGATTGTAAGCCGATTTCCGTCATAGTATCCGACCAGTCCTAACCCTTCAACCAGATCGCCGTTCACTTCCGTGACAGTCAGTTCCTGACTTGGCGCCCTTTCTGTCTGCACAACCGTGAAATCCCGATCACCGCTGAATTCCAGAATGTGCTGCGGCTGACCATTAACTGAGGAAACCGTGGATGCGACTAACTTAGAATCAAAAACGGTCATCGGATACAGCGGCAATTCAATCAGCCCCGTATAGCTGCTGGTCGGTGTTTCAATCGAGCTCTTCGGCGTATCAAAATAGCCAGCTTCAAAGCCTTCATTATAACTGACCGCCGTAAATTCCATGGTTAATGCCGGAGCGTTGTTTGCATCATAAGCAATCAGATATAATGGCTTCGTGTCTTTGTTGAACTTAATTTCCTGGCGGACGAGCTGAGCGGCACTTGGATACTTAGCCTCGGCGCTGATCAGAATCCCATCCTTTTCTTTTTTCGTCTGATGGTCATTCTTCAGGACTTCCATCATCGTCTGAAGCAGATAAGGCTTCGGCGAGTTCATCGGCCATTCGCCTTGGAACTTAAAAACCTGGTTCAATGAAGGAGTAACAACAAAGACACCTTCTTTATTCTTAAGAATAATCTGTTCCTGGTTCAGCGACTTATCAATCATGCTGACCTTAAAGTACTCGTCTTCGCCCTCCTTCATCCATGAGGATGTAATCGCGTAGTTCTTGAATTCTTCGCCGCTGGAAATTTCCATATTCCCTTCCAGCTTGTAGCTGGTCAGCTTCTGCATGGTTTTGTCCGCCTTCTTCTCAAATGAGCTGGGTTTCAGCACAAGAAATAACGCGACAACCAACAAAAGGACCCCAACGATCACTGCGACTTTCTTCTTCATAATTCCACCTTTCCTTTTCAACACAAGGTATGCGCTTTTGTGTCGGTTCATGCATAAATCCGCAAAGGTTCGCTATTCTGTAATAGGAGGAATTGTGTATGAAACGAATTCTCAATCTAGCTCTATTCCTGTCCATTATTGCCTGTCTGTTATACGGTCTGGACGGGATCTTTAATCTGGATCTGATCGCCAGTCTTTCGCTGCACTCACCCAGTCTTGCCGTGATGGTAAAGGTTATATTTTCCGCCTGCGGAATGATCAATATTTTATGGTTCTCCACAGATAGAGATTAAGTTTCTACTTTCTTTTTTTCTGATTGAAAGCGACAGCCGCCTGATTCAGATTTTTTTATCCGGCATATAACTGACCGAAGAATAAAGCATCGCAGCCAGTCTCATTAAAGAAAGTGATGTTAATGTTTGAGGTAAAAGAAAAGAGCGCTGGGAAACGCTCTGCCATTTGTTTAGTGTTTCAATCCACGATCATTGAACAGAGTACGATCCCATCCTTCAATGCGTTGATTGACTTCATGTCCGTGGGGGGGATACCAATTTCTCTTTACCCGCCACTGCCATTCATTTTGTTTTTGTGATTCCTCTTTCCACTGATCGAGGTGGAAGAATCCTCACTGATTCTTATTGAATCGTAAAACCGGCTTCCCGGATCGCAGTTTTTGCGGCGTACACCAAATCGTTAGAGCCCTCGATGACCACGGCACCGCTTTCCAGCGCAACTTTATATTCTACGCGAGTATCATCCAGAGCCGCTCGAATTCGGTCTGCCTGATCCTCGGTTTTCATGTCCCGGACAAAAATGATTGTTTTCATTTCTCAGCCTCCTGTTCTGCGTGTTCATTATAGCGAGTTTCCTGATCCTTGCCAAGATGGATGTTGAAAGTTTCAGGAATTCTTCAGTTGGGCTGCCGTTGAAATCTGTCTGGCAATGGCAGCGATTTGACAGGCTTGCAGCGGATCTGAGGTCAGCCGCAGATGCCACTGTCTATCATTCTTCCCCTTTTGTATTTGATCAATCAATATTCGTGTTTCCTGACGGGCATTCTGGAAATGATCCAGTATTTTCTCAGACGCAAGCACTAAGGAATGGTCCGGCTGCTGCAATAATCTGCAAAGCTGCTCAGCAGTAAGGGATCGATTCAGGATAAGGATCAGAACGGCTTCCACATACGACTCCCCTTCCCAGAGCTGAGCCTTTCTTATATTGATCTTTATTTCAGGAAGCAGCCTTTCCAGCTGTGTTTGCAGACAGGAAGCCAACTTCACAGGCTGGTTTTTCAGTTTTTTCTCTTGTCTTTCTGTGCAGACCTCCACTTGCGTCAAAATCGACAGCTGGATCAAAGGCTGCAGCGCCGTCGCAATCATCCAAACTTCCGGCAGTGGTAGTTGGATCTGCCGCAAGGGCCCGTTTTCCAGTCCTAACTGACAAGGCAGATTTTCCGTATACTGCGCACTCACCAGTTTAGCCTTCCCGTGTTTGTATTGTTGAATTATTTTGTCATTGTCGCGGCAGGGCGGCAAAATCACAATCAGTTCAGCCCGCTCAAAAAGTATCCGGTTCAACGGTTGAGGCCGGATCTGTCCTTCCGCCAAGGTTAAAGGCCTTAGCCCTTTCTGACTGCTTGCCCAATTCAAACTGCACGGGCATCCCAATACCGTGCATGCATCAATCAGCCGGCTAAGCTGCGCCGGCTTATCCGTAACCACTAATGTTCGCAGTCTTCGCATAGCTGAATCCAAGTTCCCTTTCCAACCTGCAGCGAGGAGCCCACCCAGACACGCAATCGGTGTTCACGGGCAAACAGAATACTCTGCCGCTGCATTACGCGGGCTCCGGCATCAATCATGTGCAGCATCTGATCGTAATCAACCTTATCCCAATGTCGCGCTTCGGGATTAAGTTTAGGATCCGCATCATAAATTCCGCTGACATCCGTTAAGATATAGACATCCTTCAGACCTAATGCTTGGGCCAGAAGCATCGCCGTATAATCACTGCCGCCTCGTCCCAGCGTCGTGATTTCATGATCGAGTGTGATCCCCTGATAGCCTGGAACAATCAGACAATCGCAGTGATCGAGCTTTTCCAGCAGCTTCCCCGTCGTGACCGTCAGCACTTCCGCTTCACCATAGTGATCATTAGTGATGATCCCCAATTCCTGCGTACTGAGCGTATCGCTGAGAATTCCATTCTGCCGGCACAGAGAATTGATGACCAACGTGCTAATCATCTCCCCTGCCGAAACCAGCCGATCGCGCTGCTGAGGGGTCAGATATTTAGCCAGGGACATCAGTGTATCCGTTGCATAGGGATCGGGATAGCGCCCCATCGCAGAAACCACCGCAATCACTTTCATTTCCGGAATCAGACGACGGATCAGGCGAACAGCTCGATTGCGGGCAGCTTCCTCTTTCAGCGAGGTTCCCCCAAACTTAATAACACAGATTTCCATAATCCAGCCCCTTTCGTCTTCAACCTAGACTATGAGATGGATCTTCAGGGGACCGGGAACTTGCCCAAATGGAACAAAAAGAAAAACCGGTTTTGAGTTTCCCGGTTCTTGCTTATCAATTTAAGGATTTGATTATTCTGCAGCTTCCAAAGCAATTTCCATCATCTTGGTGAAGGATGTCTGACGCTGCTCTGGGGTTGTCACTTCCGAGGTCACGAATGAATCGGATACCGTGATCAAACAGGCTGCGTTTTTGCCTAAGACCTGAGCATTGTGGAACAGCGCAAAGCTCTCCATTTCAACAGCCAGACAGTGATGAACCTCCGTCAGTTCCTGAATGTAATCGTTGCCGCCTTCGCGATAAAAAACGTCGCTGGAGTGGATGCAGCCGATATGCAGCGGCATTCCCAGTTTTTCTGCCGCATCTTTGATCCGCTGGTTCAGCGTCTGCGATGGATAGGTTTTATCCTGATCATAGCCGCTCTGTACTTTAGCATAGCTGGATTCACTGTAGGCACTGTCCGCCAGGACGACATCAAAGACCTTCAAATCGGGTGAATAGGCGCCTGCGGAACCGATACGAATGATGTTTTCGACACCGTATTGGCTGAACAGCTCATAGGAATAAATTCCAATACTCGGCATTCCCATGCCGCTGCCCATTACCGAAATCGTCTTTCCTTTATAAGTTCCGGTATAGCCGAACATATTGCGGACGGCATTGAACTGGACAGGATTCTCCAGAAATGTTTCAGCGATGAATTTTGCGCGCAGGGGATCCCCCGGCATCAGAACAGTTTTGGCGATCTGCCCTTTTTCGGCACTGTTGTGCGGTGTTGACATAGTTGAGTTCCTCCTTATTTTCCAGAAATATTATACCATGTTTAGACTCAGGAAGCGATGATGAGTTTGTTCAGAAAAAGGAGTCGAACAGGCGGCTGTATTGACAACTGAGTAACGGTTGAGTATGATCAGAACAGAAAGAAGGCGCGTTATGAAAATTTCTGTCTATTCTGATTTTGTCTGTCCGTTTTGTTATGTCGGGCTTTACTCCTTATCTCAGGCCATGGCCGATCTCGATGTTGAACTGGATTTCCATCCTTATGAGCTGCGGCGGTTTCCGACTCCCAAAGTTGATCCGATGCATGATGAAAAGCGTTTAAAACGGTTTGATGAAGTGCTGAAACCGATGGCGGAAAGCCTGGGCGTGGAAATGAATTTGCCCATGATTTCTCCGCATCCTTATACAACCGATGCCTTTCAGGGTTATTATTTCGCTAAACAGGCTGGAAAAGGGTTGGATTATGTAAAACTGACCTTCGATGTTTTCTATCAGCAGCAGAAAGATATCGGCAATCCTGCGGTACTGCGAGAAATTATGGATCAGCTGGGATTGGATGGGGCAGCGTTTTTAAAGGCTCTGGAAGCAGGAACTTACCAGTCCGAAGTCGATCGGGATTGGGAAGCCAAGGCGGAACTGGGGATCCAAGGAATTCCGACTTATCGAATCCATGACGAAGAAATTCGGGGATATCACACACCGCAGGAATGGCGGACAATCATTTTGGATCAGGCTGAGAAAACAATGGCAGGGATGGTCTGTACTTCGGAAGGCTGCGGGCCAGCTGCGAAATAAGTGTTTTGCCTTCTCTTTACCCACGATCAGCATGATTTTCAATAAACCAAACAAATTCTGAGTTCTTCATAAAACAGCGTTCACAGATTAAACCGAGGGCTGTTTTTTGAATTTCTTCTGCTCTGCTGTCTAAAAAAACAAGACTTGTTGTTCCTAGAATTTTTCGAGATAATAAGACTCAGTTCTTTTATCAACAATTTTTACAAAGAACTGCTTACAGCCTTGCATCCATGAAAATAATTCGTCTGATCTTAGGCGACAGGCAAGAAAAAGGAGAAGAGAAGATTCATGAGAAAAACAACACGCAGACGTTCAGTACAGCGATCTAAAAAGAGAACGCCGCTCACATGGGGTTCTTTAATCGGAGCGATCCTTTTAGCAGGTTTGGGATATTTCAGTCCGCAGCTGCTTCCTGAATCTGCCTCCCCATTCAAAAACACACCTTCCCCAGTTCATACCCAGGTCAATTCAGCCCTGACTGTTCATTTTATTGATGTCGGGCAAGCGGATGCGATTCTGATTCAGTCCGGGGAGGAAGCGATGATGATCGATGCAGGAAACAACGCTGATGCCAAGCTGGTCACCGATTATCTTCAGCAGCAGGGCGTCACACACCTGAAATACGCGATCGGTACGCACGCGCATGAGGATCACATCGGCTCATTGGACGCCGTATTGTATTCCTTTGACGTCGATACGGTCATGCTTCCAAAGCGTACGCTGGAATCCAAATCGTATAAAGATGTGATTCAGGCCATTGAAACAACCCAGACGCCCCTGATCCACCCCCAACCTGGGGATACGTTTTCTTTAGGCGAGGATCAATTTGTTGTCTTGGGACCATTAAGTGAAGACTACTCTGAAGTTAACAACTCCTCTCTGGTCCTGCGCTATGTTCATGGCCAAACTTCCATTTTATTCACCGGTGATATGCAGGCCAAATCAGAAAAGGATATCCTGGACAGCTACGCACCCGTTCAAGCCGACATCCTTAAAGCTCCTCATCATGGTTCTGATACTTCTTCCACCCAGGCGTTTTTGGAAGCGGTCAATCCCCAGGATGTAATTATCTCAGTCGGCTTAAACAACGATTATCGTCTGCCTTCTGAAGATGTTTTAAAACGGTATGAAAAGCTGGGATTCTCTGTTTACCGTACAGATCAGTTAGGGACCATTCTGATTGAAAGTGATGGGGTTCATTATACGATTCATAACTAAGTCTTTACGCCAGCTGTTTCCGGATTGTTCTATTCGAAAACAAGCATTTCCATTCTCAAATTTCAGCATAAAGAAAACAGTTTGCCTGTCTGCTTAACAAAATCAAGCAGCAAGAATCAAACTGTTTTTTACTGATTTCCTGACTTTTATTAATGAATTTCTTTTAGAAAACCGGCTTAAAATCCAATTTTATTTAAAAGTATTTGAACCGACATCGAGATTTTTCTTGGAAGAGAAACGATTCAGCATGCCGGAGCTGCTCTACTTTGTGCCTTTGGTTCCTTTGGTGCCGCCGCTTTTCTTATTTGCACTGTAGCTGGCAAGCAAGTTTGTTTCGTAGGAAAAGATCATTTTCTCCCGTCTGCGCTGCCGATCAATCGCCTGAGCGACCAGGGCATCCATCAGCTGAGTGAAACTGACTCCTACCGGCTGCCACAGATAGTAAGCCAAAGAGCCTGGAATGGTATTGATTTCATTCACATAAATTGCCCCGGAATCTCCATCCATCATAAAATCAATGCGGCAGACACCGCTGGCGCCTAACACTTTGAACGTTTCGATTGCCAAATTTCGGATTTTTTCCGTCGTTGCTTCATCCACTGGAGCTGGCACGATGCGCGCCGCATTGGCCATCCCGCCCTCAGCACTCTTGGCTCCTCCCTTGGATCCGCACTTAGAACCGCCCTTTGCGGCAGACTGTCCTAAATACTTATCCTTAAAGCTCATAATCTCGTCCTGTTTGCCGACTTCTTCAAGCACGCTGGCCTGGCAGTCAAAACAGCTACCCAAAACGGAACAGTTGATCTCCCGCAGATTTTTAACCATCTGTTCGACTACGATTTTGTTATCATACTGCCGGGCATCCTCAACACCGGCAATGAATTCTTCATCATTATGGGCAATCGTTATCCCCACCGAAGATCCCAGACACGCCGGTTTCATGACAACCGGATAGCCCAGTTCATGAACTTTAGCTAAAATCTCATCTTGTTTTTGTGCAAATTCATGTCCATAAAGCCACAGCCATGGACAGACCGGAAGGCCGCTGTTCTGCAGAATATGCTTCATCACTGCTTTATCCTGGCCCACGGCCGCACCGATGACATCGCATCCAGCATATGGAATCTTCAGCATCTCCAAATATCCCTGAATTGTTCCATCCTCACCATTGGTTCCGTGCATGATCGGAACAATCACATCAACAGTGCCGATCGGCTTGGTGAACAGGCCTTTTTTTATAGGTTCAACAATTACTTCCTTGCCTTTTTTCACCAGAACAACCGGCGTTGCTTTTTGAATGAGTTCGTTAAGATCTTTATAGTTTTCGATATCCAATAATGCCGGGGATGAATAAAAATCCCGCTGTTTTGATACATATAACGGAATTACTTCATAACGTTCTTTATCCAGAGCTTCGATGCCCTGCAGAGCAGAAATCACGCTGACCTCATGCTCGACGGATTCACCGCCGAAAACTATTCCAACACGAATTTTCATACTTCACTCTCCTAATCTGACCTCTTCTTACTGTATGCCGGAAGGGGTCCTCCATTTCCTTGATTTCCAGGAAATCCTTGTTTATTATATCAGATTTTCATCAGGTTGACCTTGTATTTTAAGCTTAATCATTATAATCTATAACTAACCGTGATTTATTGATGGAAAGGATAAGATTATGATTCCTAAAGATATCTTAAAAAAGATCAAGCCTTGGATGTGGCTGTCCACGTATATTGTACTGCTACTTTTTGCGATGTTACACTTTCAGGATCTGATGAGTGTTCTCAGCCGCTTGTTTCATCTGTTAACTCCCTTGTTTTATGCCATCGGCATCGCCTTCGTATTAAATCAGCCGATGAAAGCGATCGAAAAAGGATTAATCAAGTTGATTCAGGCTCTGCCGCATAACAAAAAAGCAAAACCTCAGCAAGAACCAAAAGTGCGGGGCATTTCAATTTTTCTGACTTTGCTTTTAGCGTTGGCTGTCCTATTTGTTTTGTCGAGTATTATTTTCCCACAGCTGATTGCTTCCATCGTTCAGTTGTTCAACAACTGCGTTGTTTATTTAGGCAACATTGTGGAAAATATCAACAGCTTATTAGCCAGTCTGCATTTGGAAAACATTGAGTGGGATTTGGATACCGTGAAAATGCAGGCTACTTTAGATCAGCTTGGATTAAGTGCCGATAAACTTCTCCAAACCGCTACCAACTGGGTTGGCGGTACAGGCATGACCGTGATTAACAACATCTCGGCGATCACTGTCGGATTAAGCAACTGGGTTATGGGTTTTATGTTAAGTCTTTATTTGCTTTCCAGCAAAGAAAAATTTATCCGTCAGCTGAAAAAACTGATCGGAGCCTTGCTTCCGTTATCAGCTGCCAATCGAGTTTTAACCTTAGGTAGAAAAACAAACCAGACATTTTCAAACTTTATTTCAGGGCAGCTGCTGGAGGCTTGCATTTTAGCAATGTTGTACTACGTTTCCATGACACTATTCAAGATGCCTTATGCGCTGTTAATCAGCACCGTAATCGGAGTCACCAGTATTGTTCCCATGTTCGGAGCAATGCTTGGCATGGCTTTCGGCTGCGTTCTTATCTTTGCGATCAATCCGTGGATGTCCTTGTTTTTCATGATTTACTTCCAAATTGTTCAGCAGTTTGAAAACAATCTGATTTATCCCCGAGTTGTAGGAAACTCAGTAGGACTTCCGGGAATTTGGGTTTTGCTTTCCATCGTGGTGTTTGGTGGGTTATTGGGATTATTTGGCATGTTAATTGCCGTTCCAGCAACGGCCGTACTTTACACTTTATTAGGTGAATTCGTTAATAGTCGGATGCGTAAAAAAGGACAGGTTCTAGATGAGTCGGGTTTACTAACTGTAAAGTCAATGGTAAAAGAAGAAGCTTCGCCTACAGCTGAGGATGAAATCAATTAAACTTTAAATATCAGAATTTTACTGCAAGGCCTTTCAGAAGCCTTGCTTTTTACACTTTAATCCAGTGCGAACCTGAGGTGAACATGAAATCCCAGAGAGGTTCGCACCAGAAATATGTGAAAAATGAAGAAAGTATTGCAAGTACAACGATGTTTAGTTATGATAGAGATACGATAAGAATCATATGGGTACCTTTTAGTTTCTTATTAACTGTCGCATCGCTCACGCGGTGCGTGGATTGAAATAGCAATTTACCCAGAGTTTGTATCGGTCTAATAGTCGCATCGCTCACGCGGTGCGTGGATTGAAATTCCACGACGATAGAATCACCAGTTTCTATTACGTCGCATCGCTCACGCGGTGCGTGGATTGAAATAGCGTAAATATCTAAAACTTGCACTTTTGTTGGGTCGCATCGCTCATGCGATGCGTCGATTGAAATTCATCCCGCTATACTTGCCTATGGACTTCTCCGATCGCATCGCTCAGCGGTTTCTTGCATTAAGATTAATCCATTTATCTCTGTTAATTTACAAATCAGTATTGCTTAGCAGCTAACCATTTCTTATCTCATTTGAGAATATAATATACATCGAAAAAAGCCTGTCTTCATTTTAATATGAAAACAGGCTTTGCTACTTTTTCTAACTAATCTACATCTTGGTCTGTGACATTCCAAGGTCGAATTACACACCCCTTCGATGTCGGTTCGGCAACATAGACCTTTGCAGAATGATCCTGATCGCTAACAACAAAGGCAAATTTGATATTGGTTCCTACACCCCAGCGGCCATCTTTATCTACACAGATTAAGGAAATCGCCTCAGCTTGTCCACGCTTACGAATCAACTTTTGGGTAAATTCTGCAACTAAAGTTGAGGCTGCCTCTTGGGGCTCCTGCCCCTGCTGCATTCTGCGTACTACTTCATAGCTCAGACAGCCTTTCATAATTTCCTCGCCAACTCCAGTCGCTGCCGCGGCTCCAATATCGCTGTCTGCATAGAAACCACTTCCGCAAATCGGAGAATCACCCACACGCCCCGGCATCTTCATAAATAAGCCCGATGTTGAAGTTCCGGAAGCTAGCGTTCCTCGGCTATCCAAACAACAAACACCCACTGTATCATGTCCTTTATAGCTGGACAAGGGCTCTGGCTGCGCTTTTCGCTGCTCATAGATCATCTGCGCTTCTGGCGTTAACAATTCCTTCATTTCTAACCCAGATTGAATCGCATATTGCCGAGCGCCCTCACCAACCAGAAAATTATTAAACTGATAGTCAGCACACTGCTTCGCCAAAGTGAAGGCTGACGCTACATTTTCAACACAACCAACCGCTCCGACTGATAACGTGTCTCCATCCATATATCCCCCATCCAGCTGAACCACGCCTGCTTGATTGGGCAAACCTGAATAACCAACCGAATGAAAGCGAGGATCATTCTCTACGGTCGTAATTACAGTTGTCAAAGCTATCTCAGCCGTTCCTGCTTCCCGCAACGCTGTTTCTGCCAGCTTAACCCCTTCTGCAGCCATTTTCCAGGTTGCAATTACAGTCCACTTCATCCTTTTCTGCCCCTATTGATTAAACGCATCCGGCAAATCATTCTCCAACAGAATCGTGTCGGTATAAGCCGCTTTTTGGTAAACCAAAGCAAACGCTTCCTTGACTGTCGCTACGACATGCACATGAGCCATATCAAAACCACATGCCTGCAAGCCCTCGACAATCGGCTCAGTCTGCCGCTTGCCTACCAGAATCACTTCGTCTGCACAATCCTTCATCTTCATACCAAACTCCTTGTTGATCTCATGTTGGCGCGATCCTAAATCGATCATGCCCGGAGTTACGATAAACCGCGTTCCCGGCATCGTCTTTAATACCTGCAAGGACATCGCAGAACCTACCGGATTGGAGTTAAACGCATCATCAATAAAGGTATAACCATTGATCTTTTTAACTTCCAGGCGATGTTCAACATAACGCACCTGTGCCACTGCACTCTGGAGCTGCTCCCAACTTACACCCAAGTGCCGGCCAACAGCAACCGCGGCCAAGATATTGGCAATATTGTGTTCTCCCAAAAGACGAGTTTTAAACGGAATATCGGCGCCTTCCCGAGTATGAATATCAAACGTTGACCCCTGCGGACCAAAACTGATATTCACAGCGCGGTAATCCACATCCGTTTGCTCAATCCCATACCAGGCAATCGGGCATTTATTTTTAATATAGTAGTTCCGAATCAACTCGTTATCCTTATTCAATACTCCGAAACCCGTAACCGGCAGCTTCTCGATCATCTTCATTTTCTCTGTGATGATATTCTCCTGAGAACCGAAAGTATTCAAATGCTGCGGCCCAATTGAAGTGACCAAGCCAATCTGCGGCTGAACAAAATCCATCAGCTGTTCGATATCACCCACATGATCCGCTCCCATTTCGCAGATGAAAACTTCATGCGTGGGTTTCAGCTGCTGACGAATTGTAATCGTAATGCCCATCGGTGTATTGAAGGATGCGGGAGTCGGCAAGGAGTAGAATTTCTCAGAAAGAATCTGCTGCAGAATATTTTTAGAAGAAGTCTTGCCATAGCTGCCAGTGATCCCGATCTTAATCAGCTGGTCATGTTTCTTTAAAATATCCTTTGCCAATTTCATATAGTGCTTTTTTATCAGCTTCTCAAACGGGCTGGTAATCCAGGCCATCGGAAAAATGAAAAGCCAGTTGATCCAGCAGGCCGCAACCACCCAGACAACCCAGATGGGATAATCAGTGAACATCACAGCTGGGATTAACCAAAGACAGTTCAATATAAACATCACTGCAATCTGACGCTTAACCCGCGCTGTCATCGCCAGAGGTTTGATATAGTTTTTCTTCTTTTCCAAATACAGCATCACGCCGCCGATCAAGACCGCCAGCCACACTGTGGCGATTTTGCCCAGACGATAATCCGGAATGATGATGCACCCCAGCGCCAATACAATGATCAACACAGGAAACAGCCAGTGCTTCCATATTTTCAGCTGATCTTTTCCCCATTGAATATAGCGGCCAGGCTCATAGCGGTTTTGCTGGAACATATGCAGGGCATGTTTCCAGGGAATGACCATCATACACAAAAGCAGTGCTGTAAACAGCACTTTTTCTAACAAATCCTGAATCTGTCGTAAAAAATCCATGTCAATCCTCCCAGTCTTCCTTTAAAAAGACATCCAAACACCGGTTAAACCGGGCGCTCTGGTTAAAATAAGCGAAATGATCGTCACCTTCAAAAATTGCCAGTCCGGCATTTTTCATCTTCGCTTCCATTTGTTTCCCCATCCAAAGTGGTGCAGCTTCGTCGTTTTCACCCCATACTAATAAGACTGGAACTGTAATGTCTTCCAGCATATCGCTGACGTCATCGTTGACAACTTTAACGAAGGTTTCACGCATGACGCCGGTCGCATTGCGGTAATCATCAGATCCGGATTTGCGCTTAAATTCTTCCAGCATGGCTTCGTTGCCTGTCATTGAAATTGCTTTTTTTGCTGCCTTATAACCCGCAATTTTTATTTTTGCCTGCCAGCTCTGCTTCGGCCGAATTCCCGCGGCGCCCGTCAGCACCATTTTATGCACAGGATTTTTTGCAGCGTAATGGATCGCCACCCGGCAGCCGAAGGAATGGCCGATGAGAATCGGATCCTGGATGTCAAAAGACTGACAAAAGGCCTCCAGAAATTCTCGATATTCCAGTACGCCCCAGGCAGCTGGCGGTTCATCGCTTTGACCAAAGCCAGGAAAATCGAAATTAAAAACCCGGAAATGCTTCTTCAGATGGTTATAAGCAGGTTCCATCATGATCATGCGCTGCCGCCACCCATGCAAAAGCACGACATCGCGGCCCTGCCCTTCTGTCGCAACTTCGATATTCAGTCCGTTAATTTTTATTTGCGGCATAAAAATCCTCCATTGTTTCTACTTTATTATATGCAATCTTCACAAGCTTGGAAAGTACAAAAATAATATTCAGAATAAGTAAAATAAGATATTGAAGATTTTGAGGATTCAGCGTATAATAGAGACATGTAAAAGAAAGGAGATCGAAGTCATGTTTGAGTGGGTTAAGGGCAACGCCTACACGATGTTAGTGACCTTGTATCCGAACAATTTCACACTGAACAACGTAGCGGCTGCCTATTTTGAAGATATTCGATGGTGCTGTATCGGACTGGACCGAGAAGAACGGAAAGTTGCGATCCGCCCCGTAACCAAGCGAGAAGTAGATTTAAAACTCATCCCGCTGGAGCAGCTGCATAAAGTATCCATGGGAAAGGGATATGCCCGCATCAGCAACAAAGCGCTGATTGAGGAAATCGCCCAGCTGACAGGCATCGAATGCAACGGGATTAAAGTTCCCGCACAGTTTGATGAACGCGAAAAAATGCTGATTATTGATCTGAACAATCCCGTATAAGGAGGTGAGGAAAAATGTATTTCGGTTTATGGATTTTAGTATTCTTGGGGGCTTTAATTGTTGAACTGGCGACCGCGACCAGCCTTGTCAGTATCTGGTTCTGTGTCGGAGCGTTGTTTGCCTTAGTTGCACTGGCGCTGAATCTGGCATTCATCTGGCAGGTTGTCATCTTCTTTGCGGCATCGCTTGTCTGTCTGGCGATGATCCGACCGATGGCCTCGCAGTATCTGCGCGGCAACATTGTGGCCACAAACGCCGATCGTGTGATTGGCCGGCATGTCCAGCTGCTGAAAGACATTACCGGGGAAGCCTGGGGGGAACTCAAGGTGAACGGTGTCGTCTGGAACGCAGCCAGCGTTGACGGACATCCGATTGGCGGCGGTTCCTTGGTCGAAATTGTTGCGATCGAGGGGGCAAAACTCCTCGTGAAAAAATTAGAAGACTGAATACTCAGTCGAGAAAGGAAATAAATTATGAATGGGTTCTTACAGATTGTGATCTTCTTAGTTGTCTTTTTGATCGTCATTGCGGTTATCTGCTACTGCGTGCGAATTGTGCCGCAGGCTAAGGCTTACGTGGTTGAACGATTGGGGGCTTACCACAGCACATGGCATACCGGTCCGCACTTTATGGTTCCGTTTATTGACCGGGTTGCCAACAAAGTTTCTTTAAAGGAAATCGTTAAGGATTTCGATCCGCAGCCGGTTATCACGAAAGATAACGTTACGATGCAGATCGACACTGTCGTTTATTTTCAGATTACTGATCCGAAGTTATACACTTATGGTGTTGAACGTCCGATCAGCGCATTGGAAAATCTGACCGCGACAACCCTGCGTAATATCATCGGTGAATTAGAACTGGATGAAACGCTGACTTCCCGAGATATCATCAACACCAAGATGCGGGCAATCCTGGACGAAGCGACGGATCCATGGGGCGTTAAAGTCGGCCGTGTTGAAGTTAAAAACATTATCCCGCCGCGTGATATTCAGGAATCCATGGAAAAACAGATGCGGGCTGAACGTGAGCGCCGTGAAGCGATTCTGCGGGCGGAAGGTGAAAAGAAATCCGCCATTCTGACCGCTGAAGGTGAAAAAGAATCTATGATTCTGCGGGCTACGGCCAAGAAAGAAGCCATGATCGCGGAAGCGGAAGGCCAGGCTCAGGCTACCGAACGGTTATATGCGGCTCAGGCTAAAGGTATTGAAATGATTAAGAATTCAGATCCAAGCATGGAGTTCTTAACTTTAAAGGGCTATGAAGCCTTGCAGAAAATGGCGGATGGCAAAGCGACAAAGCTGATCATCCCAAGCAATCTGCAGGATATCGCTGGAACCTTAGCTTCCTTATCTGAAGTTATTAAACCGGTTGACAACAAAGATTAATGGAATAAGGCGCCGTCTTGACGCCTTTTCTTATTCAGCGGTAAGTTTATCAGTTCAAATCAGAAGTTGACCAAACGGAAGTATCCGCTGGATGGCTTTGTCTGAGACTGAATTTTTGCACATTCGTTTTACTGCCATAGATGGAAGTAACTAAAAGAGGAGTCCTATGATTATGGAAAAACCAAGTTCAGCCACTATCCGTTTATTCTTTCTGACGCTGAGTTTGATCGGCCTTGGAATTTTAAGCGCTATCTTGAAAATAACAATTTTATGGTTCATCTTATTTGCCGTCCTTTGTCTTTATTTCCTGATTCGCTATCATCGCAACATACGGCAGTACGACGTCATTCTGGGTGTTGTTATGGCGTTGACTGCCATGGTTTCCAATCCGCTGATGGGATTCTTTGTCTTTCCCGGCTATGTCGCCGCGATGGCAAAAATGCGTGACGCTCAGCATCCGATCGTCTTGTTTCATCATCAAAAACAAGAGCTCTGGAAAACCATTGGCTGGATCCTAGTCGCAGGGTCTGGTTTGGGAATATTCAATCTTGGACTGGGCTTGGGTCATTTAACCGCGGCCCCTTCCTTTCGGTTCATTTTTCTGTTTGATGCCCTGCGGGCGGGTTTATTTGAGGAAATCTTATTCCGGGTTCTTCTGTATGCCTTTTGCATTGAAGTTACCGGCGGCACTAAGCTGAACCGCGTGCAATCGTTCTTCTGTCTGGTTAGCATGATCGTGCCGCATGTGCTGATTCATTTTTCAGGAACGATTGATATTGGCAGTTTAATCGTCATGACGTTGGCTTTTGGGCTTCCGTTTGCCCTGCTTCAATGGAAAGTTAATCTGACCTCTGCAATTGGAGCCCATGCCCTGGTCGATTTCATTCGTTTCCTTGTTTTTGGCGCGTAGTCCCGTTATCCTGCTTTTCTAAGTTCCACTATTCTTTCTTCTTTCTGTGATATCGTTCCCTTAATTCTTTCCGCAAGCAAAAAGGAATACCGTTTGGCAGTATTCCTTTTTAGCTGTGTGCCAGGCATGACATATATCTAACTGGTGAAAGTCCAGTCACGGGTAGTTGCCGCCAAGTGTAGTGAACCACAAGCCGTTGGTAGTGATACCATGGGTGAAGGAAGTGGTGTAGCGAATCTTTCGAGCTTACGAAAAGAAACTTGATGAGGCTAAATGGTGGATAAGGTTGCAGTACAAACCAAAGTCCAAAAGGTAAACGTAAAACCAAGACAGTAAATCAAGAGGTTGTGAAGAGAAAGATATATGTCTTACCCTGGGAGATCTTGCGAACAAGGAAGTCCAATAAACTTTAAAATCAGTGATGGTACCCATGGTCGAAAAAGGTTTATCGCAAGAAGTCAGATGAAGTCATAGTAGGTAGAAATACCGAAGGACTGAAACGTTTATAGAGTGCGAATCGCTATAAGCAATGTTTGGATAGTCCGAAAATGAGGATAGCCTAGAACTGTGAATCGTAAGCACAGATGGTGAAAGTAGTGGGGATGTTTCCAAATCGATTTACAAGTAGAAGGAGGAGCAGCAAATGAAATTAATGGAAAAGATTTTAAGTGAAGAGAATTTGCAAAAGGCAATCAAAAAGGTCAAACAAAACAAGGGAGCACCTGGAATGGATAAGATGACAGTGCAAGAAGTCGAACAAGGGTTTGGACAATATCAAGAAGAAATTGTTTCCTTGATAATGAACAAGCAATATCGACCCATGCCAGTGAAAAGAGTCTATATTCCAAAACCAAATGGAAAACAAAGACCATTAGGAATACCAACCGTTGTTGACCGAGTTATCCAACAAGCTATTCTACAAGAACTCACAAAAATCTATGAGCCTATATTCAGTGAACATAGTTTTGGATTTCGACCAAGGCGAAGTGCACATATGGCAATGGAAGAAGTGTTAAATAACTTAAATGATGAATACGAATGGATAGTTGATTTGGATATTGAAAAATTCTTTGATACCGTAAATCATGACAAATTAATTTCAATCTTAAGAGAGAATGTCAATGACGCAACAACATTACATTTGATAAGAGCCTATCTAAGAGCAGGTGTGTTAGAGGATGGACTCGTCAAAAGTACTACGGTTGGCACACCTCAAGGAGGACCAATTAGCGTTATTTTATCAAATATCTATTTAGATAAATTGGATAAAGAGCTAGAGTCTAGAAACCTTAAATTTGTAAGATACGCCGATGACTGTATGATCTTCGTCAAAAGCGAAATGAGTGCGAACCGTGTAATGAAGTCAGTGACATCATGGCTAGAGAGAAAACTATTCTTGAAAGTGAGTGCAACAAAGACAAAAGTCGTCCGCCCAACGAAAGGGCAATTCCTAGGATTTACCTTTTATAAGAATGGACAAGATTGGAAATGCGTACCTACGAAAGATAGAAAGAAACGACTGTATTCTAAGATTAAAACATTGATGAAGAGAAAACATGCCATATCAAGACCGCTGGCAGTTACATTTGCGAAAGTAAATCAAACTGTAAGAGGTTGGATAAACTATTTTAAGATAGGTAGCATTAAAATGTTTCTTGATGAATTTGGGCAATGGCTACGCCATAAGGTACGATGTATCATCATCAAGCAATGGAAGAAACCAAAGACGATATATAGAAATCTAATGAAGCTAAATATAGTGAGCAAATGTAAGTTTAGCGAAGAAGATATCTATAAGTGTGCTAACACGAGATTAGGGTGGTATAAAAGAAGTGGGATGAATATCGTAAACTTTACATTATCACCAAAAGTTTTAGGCATAAAGAAAGGGGACAGACCAGGTTTAGTCAATCCCCTAGAATACTATCTTAAGAGTTTGTGATTCGATATAAATGTAGAGCCGTATACGAGACCCGTACGTACGGTTCAATGAGAGGGGCGAAAGTTAAAACTTTCCCTCTACTCTATTATTCTTCCCAATCATATACTGGATATCCTGATCCTTCAAATTCATAATATTGCGGATACCGTTCCTTGTAGGCATCGACTTCTGCTCGTGCCAGATCCGGATAATTGGTAATCAGTCCGCTGACGCCCATATCCAGGTAGTTTCTCATTTTATCATAGTCATCCACGGTCCAGACATACACCGGCATCCAGGCCCGTCCCGCCTGTTCGAGAAAGCTCACCGAAATCTGACTTTCCTCCACAGCCAGAAAATCAATATTCCAGTTCCAAATTCGATAGTCCATTTCGCCGGCTGTTCCATAAACACAATATCCAATCCACCATTGCGGACGAAGCCGCTGCAGGATCTGTACTGCTTCGTAGTCGATCGACATAAAAATAGCCCGCGATACAAAATCTTCTTTTTCCACGACATCAATAATTTTCTCAGCCATTTCTTTTTGATTGCCGTTTACAGGTTTCAATTCAATTAACAACCCGGTTTCCTCTTCCCAGGTTTTCATCGCCGCGATCAGCTGCTGCAGCGTTGGAATTTTCCCTAACTTACCATCGGTATCCGTCAATGTCAGCGCCTGCAGCTGTTCCACTGTCAAATCCGCAACTTTTTTATTCACTCCCGCTAACCGTGACAACGTTGCATCATGGAAAACGACCGGAATCCCATCAGCACTCAGCTGGATGTCAATTTCCGCATAATCCGCCTGAGCGATAGCCGCCTGGCGAACGCTTTCAATCGTATTTTCCAGGGCATAAATGGATCCGCGGTGACCGATTGACCAGGGCTGATGTTCACGGGATAAAGGGCGAAGATAGAGATCAGCGCTGTACAGCACGGTTAAAATCATCAGTATCCGGATTAGCCAAGGATGCCGCTGCACAATCCGTCGCCGGCTTAACCAGCCATGAATTTTTTGATAGACCCAATCCAGCTTGCTGAAAGTCGTCAAATGCAGCTTCTGCACCATATATCCTAAAAGATACAGCACGCCGACGATAAGAATGATTGGCAATAGAACAGAGATGAAATCAGGAAAGACTGCGGAAAGGAAAAAGTATAAGATAAAGACCGCTGTCAGACCGCTGAGCCAGGGATGACGATGAATCCATTGATGGAAGCCCTCCCAGGATTTTACTTTCTGAACACTCGCTGCGGTTACTCCGCGAACACGCTGAACAGCTTCATTGAGTTTCTCCGCTTCTTCGCTTTCCGGTTCTTCTTCCAGCATAACCACGCCCTGTGCAGAAACCAGACGAACCAGAAAATACAGAAATGCCAGACTCATCAAGAAAAAGCCGAACTGAATTAATAATGACTGCGTTAAATAGAGGCGAAAGGTTGGCGACATAATTAAATTTTTCAAAAAAAAGCGATTGAAATCAGAGTTGATCAGCAATGCCTTTGGCAGGAAGTTGACGATCAGCCATTCCGCCAAAAACCAAACGCCGCATCCTAGCGCCAGCTTAGTCTTTGCCTTGTTGGTCAGCTGCTTCCAAATCTGAATATTTTTACGAACAGCCTGGCTGAGTTTCAAACGTTGAAAGATCATCAACAACGGCACAAAGATCAGAACAATACCGGCACCATACAGACAAATCCAAAAAGCACCGACGAGCATCCGGCCTCCGGCTGTCAGCTGTAATTCGCCGATGACAAAGTCTGGTACACGCAGCCGCGGAATCAGCGAATTGATATAAACCAGATGGACAGCGGGCAGAAACAGGGCATAATACAAGGTGCATAAAGGCAGCTGCAGATTGCGGATTCCTTTTAATGAGAATACAGACTGTCGGCAGGCTTCACGAATAGAGAGCGATTCTTGACGTTGGCCTTTGTCAATCAGATGAAGGATAACGCCCAATTCAAAAACAATCAGTCCCGTACCGACCAGCATATAAAACAATGCCAGCAAAATACCAGGCACCGATAAAAATCCCATTACAATCTCGGAGTTAAAGGTCATTCCTGAACGAGCCCGACTGAGATAAAGACGAAGCAGCTGTCCCAACAACGGATTGACAAACAAATATAAACAAATTCGATAAATAATTTCAAACTGAATAATTTTTCCCAGCCACGGACACTTCTTTCTCATTATTGGAATCTCCTTTAAGCTGTCTTATTATACCACGTTTGCTTTTAAAGATTTCAATCAGATCCATTTTCCGATAAAAAGGGATCCTTCATTCTTAGATTGATTATTGAAATGACATCATGTGACAAAAAAAACGTCAGCTTATTTACTGACGTTAAAGAAGCGAGAAAGGATTGGGGTTTCTGCAGAAATTGACAATCCTTTTTTTGATCATTCAGCATTTTTCATATTGCTTCCGAAATCCATTCTCAGGCTTTCTCAGACTGTGCAGCGAAATTGATTTCAGCTTGATCTGCCAATCTGTCCAACATGGCGGATTGATTAGGCCTGGGATAATTCCTGTATGACATTCAAAAATTCCCGCCGGGTATCAGCGCTTAAGGTATCCTGCAGCGATTCATAAGTCATTCCATCAAAGGAGGGGCCTGCAACATAATGACTGTATCCCTGCGAATAACAAATCAGAGCACTGCGGCCTGGAATCGTGGCGGTATTGTATTCGCTAAAAAGTTCAAATTCGCTAAAAATCAAACGGAAAGGACCAATCTTCCAGGCTGTAAACGTTGTTTCGTGACGCAGTTTTTCCGGATGAGCCAGGTTCTCGCGGCTTCGTTCTATCCCATATTGCAGCGTGATGCGTTCCCGCTCACTGTAATACTCAGGGATCACAAGCTCCGAGGGATCTTTCAGCTCATGATTCAGCTTAACAAGGCGTTCGCTGTAACCCAACTCGACTGGAAATAAAGGGGCTGGTTTATTTAACAGACGATCAAATTCTTCAGCCATCCAAAAACCGAATTGTTCCATCTGTGCAGGTGTTTGTTCCTTACGGGTAAACCGGGTACTGACATCGCCTGCCGCTGACTGCAGAAACGAAAAGAATTCATCCGGATACTGTGCATCCAGCTGCCGCATGGCATAGCCTGGGTATTCTGAAGTGAAGAAGGGTGTATCCCCATTCAGTGATGTAGGATGACAGTTATAAATCAACAGAGAAGCAATCCGTTTTTCATTTTCATAAAAACACAGCGCATGCGCAAAAATTTGATCCGTTGTCCAATGACTGATGCGGCTTTGGCCAATTCGGGTAAACGGTTCAGCCACATAGCTGCACGTCAGCTCAGCCTCACGCAGGGTCAGCGGAATTAAGGCTTCACACACCTGATCCCGCACCTGATTGCGATAGCTTTCTACCCGCATGTCCGGCGCAAAATGGGTATGCGTCCCGCTGATGATGACATACGTCGCAAGGCCCCAGGCTTGTTCCAAACGCTCGCGAACATCCTGGACTAAGGTGATCGGTGCCTGCAGGGAATCCAAAGCGATATGCACATAACGGCTGCCGTTCTGTTCCAGCACGAGGATCCGCGCATACAGCGGATCACGCACAGTGTCCAAGGGCTGAACCTGCTGCGCAAAACCCGCCGCCCGTATCGGTTCACGAGGATTGATGTTGAGTTTAACTGTTTGAATTTTCATTCTTTTCCTCCCGGATTTTCTCCTTTTTTCCTTTCAGTTTTCCTTCCAGCTTACGCGGCTTTTCCCGTTTCAGGCCGCCCGGCCGGGAAATCCTGAAAATAACGCCATTATTAAGATTTTCAGCTTCCGCCCGATAACCATACGTTGTGCAGACACGGTAGACAATCGACAATCCGAGTCCGAATTTCCCATCCGTGCCTTTTTCATACGGTTTAAACAGTTTGCTTAAACGTTCTTCACTCATAAGCGGTCCGTCATTCGCCACGGTCAGTTCTTTTTCATTCAATGTGATTACAATTTCATGCGTAGCATAACGAATGGAGTTATCCAGCAGATTTTCAACAACGACACGCCATGGATCCTCTTCGCCATGGAAATAAATCTTTTCCAGCTGAGTTGAAATTTCCAGCTCGGGCCGAATCACTTTTAAGGAAAGAATCGCTTTGTTGATCACAGCGCTCATATCCAGCGTATCCCCTGCCATCCCATCATCCGTCAGATAGCCCAGTTTGTTCAGCATGATCAAGCTGTACACTTTCTTTTCCAGACGATCGGCGTGTTCAATGATCACATCTACGCTCTTCTCCAGCGTTTCATACGGATAGATCCCGTCTTTGATGCTTTCGCCATAGGATTTAATCGTTGCGATCGGTGTTTTCAGATCATGCGAGATATTCTGAATCATTTCTTCCTTAATCTTTTCCTGCTTATCCAGCTCTTCTTTCATCGCGACTAGGGCCTGCGCCACCTGTCCGATTTCATCCCGCCTTTCGATATGCAGCTCGGCTTCCTCACCGCGGCTGACCTTTTCAATGTAATTACGGATTTGATTCAGCGGATGAATCAGCGAGCTGATCCACAGCATCAGGCAGACAAACAACAGAGAAACGACCAGCACATTGAGATTGATGACACTGTTCAGCAGCATATTTTTAAAATCACTGCGATAACTGTCGCTCATTAACGAAATTAAGATCGTGTGCGAATCCAATCGTGCCAGCGAATAAAAGTACGTCTTGCGATCCTGCACATAGGCTCGATCAGCAACCTCCTGAGCCAATCCATCCCCTTCTTCCAGCAGATGGGAAATCAGCTGCGGATCCAGCGATGTAGTGCCAATTTTGGAAAACTGCCGTGTTTCCTTATCGTAAAACAGGTGAATAATGCTGGGATCTGTATTCTCGGCAATTTCCTCAATATCCATATTCATCGAATAGTTGAAAGCAATATTGTTCTGTGCCCGATGCAGCATACTGTACATTTGCTTTTCAACAAATTCATTCACATTTTCCGACAGATAAACGAAGAAAAACACGGTGAAGACGGTGACGACCAGGAAGATCAGCGTCAGCAGCTGCTGGGACAGCGACAGCTCTTTGAGCCAGATACGTAATCGTTTCATTTATCCCAGCCGATATCCGAACCCGTAAATCGTATGGATACTCAAATTCGGCATCTTTTTCCGCAGCCGCCGCAGCGTATCATCCACGACCCGATCCGAGCCAAAATAATTGACATCCCAAACCTGTTCAAGTATCTGTTCACGTAAAAACGCGGTTCCCTTATTTTTAACAAACAGCATTAACAGATCGAACTCTTTCGTTGTCAAATCCAGTTCGCGGCCTTTTTCAAAGACGAGCCGTTGAGCTTCATCAATTTCATAACCATCAACCACAATCCGATTCGCGTCTTCCTTATAGGTTCGCTTCATAATGTTATTGATCCGCAATACAAGCTCTTTCGGTGAGAAGGGCTTAGTAATGTAATCATCACTGCCTTTTTCCAAACCGATGATGCGGTCGAACTCCTTATCCCGCGCTGACATGAAAACCACCGGCACTTCCGGAGACTGCATGCGGATTTCTTCAATCAGATCAAAACCGCTTTTATCATCAAGCATAATATCCAGAATCCAGCAATGAACATCATCGTCCGAGGTATGGGCAGAAGCTTCCTCATAGGTCAAATAAGAACGGACTTCATAGCCTTCCTTTTCCAAGTATCGCTTGACCAGTTCATTGAGATCTTTTTCATCTTCCACAATCGCTATTACTTTCTTCACTTGCATCTCACCCCACGTTTCCATTGTATCAAATTTAACCCTGGAAATCCATGAAACCCGAAACGGGATCGGAATAAAAAGAAAACGAAGCCGGTCTTTACCGTTTCTTCGCTTTAAAAATAATCATCATCGGACGATGCCGTTCTTCTTCCATTTTCGGTACTTCGCGGATCAATTCTGTCGTTGGCTGCGGCTCCTGAATATCCTCCAGTTCAAAGCCATTGTGGATCAGCGCCTGCACGATCGTCGTCAGGGAATGATGATATTTCACAACTGGCGCCCCTAAGAAGATTGAATCCCGTCTTCCATCAAGAAAGTAACGCGTAACCGGCCATACTGGATCTGGATCGGAAGTTTGATCAAGCCATTGCTGACTGCCTTCAGCTGTAAAAATCGGATGTTCCATCGAAAAGATGAATTCTCCGCCTGGCCGCAGGGTTTTCGCAATCTGTTGAAACAAGGCGTTCAGGTTTTCAATATAATGCAGCGTCAGCGAGCTCAGAACCACGTCAAAACTTTCGCTTGGATAAGCATAGTCTTCAAGCGCTCCCTGCTGATATTCGATTCCTTCCAGCTGATTGATCGTGCGGGCCTGCTCCAGCATTTTCTCTGACAGATCCATTCCCAAGACTGAAACCGCACCGTTTTCCATCGCATATCGGCAATGCCAGCCATAACCGCAGCCTAGATCCAGAACCTGTTTATTTGTGAAATCCGGAAGCATAGCCTGCAGCACCGGCCATTCGCCAGCCCCTGCCAAGCCTTTCTCCGATCTGCTCATATGACTGTATTTTTCAAAAAAATCCTGATCATCATAGCGATTCTCTTTCATAATTTATCCTTCTTTCCTTTCCTGTCAGCGAATTTAACGCTGCTTTAGTCCTTCTTTATTTTATCTCGATCATTCCTGAAAAGCGATGTTTTTTTTGCATTAGATCTTCTTGGTCAAGACAGCATCAAGAGCATTATGAACTATGTTTCTTAAGAAAAAGGAACACCGCGCAGCAGCATTCCTTTTCATCTTTTTTTCTTCGATCACAAACCGGATTGTTCAATCAGATCGACAACACGGTAAACATAGTGGTGACACAGCTCATCGCTTTCGGCTTCAACCATCACACGAACCAGCGGTTCAGTTCCGGATGGACGAACAAGAATCCGTCCGTTGCCCTGCAGCTCTTCATTGATCGCCGCAACTTCTTTCACAATCGGATCAGCCTGCATCGCCGCTTCCTTATCTTTCACCGGTACGTTGATCAGCAGCTGCGGATAAATTTTCAGGCCATCCTTGAGCTCCACAATCCCCTTGCCGGTTTTGTGCATAACTTCCAACAGCTTTAACGCCGTCAGCAAGCCATCCCCCGTCGTCGCATGTTCCTTGAAGATAATGTGTCCGGACTGTTCGCCGCCGAGCATGTAATCCTTCTTCACCATACATTCGTAGACGTATTTATCTCCCACCTGTGTGGATTCGGTTGCAATGCCAAGCTGTTCCATAGCTTTAAAGAATCCCAAATTGGCCATCACGGTGCTGACTACGGTATTGCCGCGCAGATGCCCGGCTTCCTTCAAATACTTGCCGCAGATATACAGCACATAGTCGCCGTCGATCAACTCACCATTCGGATCCACCGCGATCAGACGATCAGCATCGCCGTCAAACGCCAAGCCTAAATCGAAGATTCCGCTTTTCATCAGTTCCTGCAATGAACCCGGATGCGTGGATCCGCATTGCGTGTTGATGTTAATGCCGTTGGGTTCGCTGTGAATGACTGTGCAGTGGGCGCCCATGCGCCGCAGCAGCTTCTCCGCGGTTGTGGTCGCCGAGCCGTTAGCGAGATCCAAAGCCAGATGGAACGATTCAAGACGGAAGTCAAACAGGGATTCCATCCAATCCAAATAATGCTCCAGCCCTTCGTCATAACGCACGATCTGACCAATCTTATCACCGCTGACCAGCGGAATTTCCGTCAAGCCGTCGATATAGTCTTCAATCAATCCCTCGATCTCTGCCGAGAGCTTAATCCCTGCCTGCGAAAAAACTTTGATTCCGTTGTCATAGTACGGATTATGGCTGGCGGAGATCATCACGCCGCAGCTGAATTGTTCACGTTTTACCAAATAGGCCACGCTGGGTGTCGGACAGGTTCCCAACAAATACACATCCGCACCGCTGGCGGAAGCTCCGGCCGCTATCGCATTTTCAAACATCCCGGAAGATAAACGCGTGTCCTTGCCGACCAGAATCCGGCCTTTTCCGGTTTTGGAGAAATAATATCCCAAATACCGTCCGACTTGGAAGGCACGCTGCACATCCAATGTTTCATTGGCTTTGCCGCGAATGCCGTCAGTTCCAAAATAACGTCCCATTAATTCGTCCCTCCATCACTGTCATTATCGTCTGACGCTGCGGAATTGCTTGGATCCGTAACGTTGACGGTCAAGGATGCCTGCTGCAGGGTGTACTTCACATAGGTTCCAGTATCCTGATTGACCTGTAATGTCACTTCCTGTTCCCCTGGCTGCAGATCCTTCATATCAAAATATACATAAATGTCGCTGGCGGTGATTTTATCAACATTGGCCTGCGTTCCATAAACGGTAACGCTGACCGCAATCTGGTCATCTTTGGTCTGAACGTTGTAACGTTTAGTATTGTTGATGGCATTGATCGCAACGTTGTCGATGGTTTTGGATACGGCATCGCCCAGCTTGATGTCCATATTGACGCGTGCTGGATTGATCTGGCGAACACCCGTTGGCAGTGTGATCGTCTGATACATCTTGGTATCGGAGGTTAGCTTCGTCGCATCCAGCTGAACTGAAACCTTATCGAGCTTATCCAGTACAGACTGCTGCGCATAAATTTTAACCGAGGAATGATCGAAAATGATCTCCTCAATCGCCTTACCGTCTGGAATCTCGCCCTGCAGTTCTACCGCAACAGGTACATCCTTGCTTGGCGAAGTAACTTTGACATTGACCTTTACCGTGCTTGGAATGATATCTGCTTTAACCGGTGTTCCTGTCTGATCGTAAGCGACCAATACAGCATCCTGTTCAAAATCAGCGGTTTTGCCGGAAACATCGATCAGCGCTTTTACAAACGCGATGCTGTCAAGCGTATCAGAAGCCGCACGAACATTAACCTTGGTCGCTTCAAACTGCGGATCTCCCAGGATGTAAATGTTGTCAAGCTTGTCGGTATTGATAAAATCATAACTCAGATCAAACTGTGTCGTGACTTTTTTCTTGATCGTAACCAAAGCTGTAGACGGTTCCAGTTTGACATTGACCCGTTCGGAGAAATCCTTTGGCTGCAGCTTCACCTGGTAGGTTCCTTCGGTCAGACCCGAAAGATCGGCGACAACGCTGTAATTTTTCTGTGTCCGGACTAACTGGACATCCGACATTTCACCCATGACATAGGCCGCAGCTTCGCTGGGCAGACCGGAAATTTCAAACATATCGGAATTGTAATTGATGGTGACCGGAACAGATGGGATCTCATGGACACTCTGGATGTTGTTGGATAAGCTGGTGTCGGTGTAATTGACAGTCAGATACAGCAGCACAGCCAAGGCCAGAGAAACGACTTTGCCATACCGCGGATTAAACAGGATCCGATCAATCCAGGAACTTAACCAGCGTACACCTTTAAACAATCCGTCTTCAATCGTAGCGTAAGTCTTTACAACTTTTTTGCTTTGGCGGGCGATTTTGTTTGCCAGCTCCAGCTTGGACTCGGAATCCTTCATCTGCGGATTCTGTCTAGGATCGTTATTCTTCATGCTTGTCACTTCCTTCCTGATCGGCGGAGTTCACCGCTTCTTCCAGGGAGTGTTCACTGACTTCCTCGGAAGCGCTAAATTCCAGCTTGACATCATCAATCGGGGAATGATTTTGATTTTCTGCAGTGATGTCGGCGGAGGCCGCATCTGTTTTCACAGCGGCTTCCGTATTTTCATTTTCAGTAGTCGTCTTTTCTTCTTCCGACTTCTTCTTAGTACGCTTAGCCTTAGTTTCGGCAGGATCTTCCGTTTCCTTTGGCTTCTTGGCCCGCGCCGTTTTCTTCTTGGTCTTCGTTTCTTCTTCGCTTGAAGCCGTTTTAATTTCAAGAACCTCGGTTACCGCCGGCTGAACCCGCTCCTCTGCTTTCTCAGTGACGGCCTCGGCCTGCGCCTGCTTTTCTGCTTCCTGAGCAGCGATCTGCTGCTCTAAAATTTCCGGTTCCTCAAACATCGAAGAAGACGGCGCTTTCTTCTTTTTCTTTTTCGGCAGCTTGATATTTTCTTCTTCTTTTTCAAGCTCGCTCAGCCGATCCGGAGTTTCGGCGTCCTTCTTTTTATTAAAGATTCCGGTAAACAGATTGCCTTTATGGTCCGCAGGTTTTTTCTGAACTTCAGCGGTTTCTGTACCGTCCTGCTTCTTGACCGCAATCTTGTTCAGCAGGCCTTTTTCATTCTTCTTTGTTTCAATTTCTTTCTCTACAACCAGCTGCGGTTCATCGATAACAAAATAAGATTTTCGAGTTTCCTTCTTCGGTGCTTTTTCACGAACCACCGTTTCCTCATTGCAGACAACACGCAGCAGATAATCGCGCAGTTCCTTCTTCGAGACGGTTGTGATTTGTCCGCCTTCCGCAATCGAAATATTCCCGGTTTCTTCAGAAACAACAATCGTTACTGAGTCCGTAATTTCACTGATGCCGATCGCTGCCCGGTGACGTGCGCCGTAACGCGACGGCAGTTCCTGATTGGTCGGCGGGAAATAGGCGCTCGCACAGGCCAGGCGGTCACCCTGAATGATGACTGCGCCGTCATGCAGCGGCGTCGATGTAACGAAAATTGAAGTCAAAAGTTCTGCGGTAACCATGGAATTCATCGGCGTTCCCGTTTTGACATAATCATTCAGCGAATGAGATTGTTCCAGAGAGATCAGAGCGCCGGTCTGATCCTTTGACAAAATCATCACGGCTTTCACTAATTCATCTACCAAATGCTCCTTCTCGTTTCCAGAAAGCGTGGAAATCCGTGAGAAAACATTGGATTTCCCCAGCTTTTCCAATAAGGATCGGATTTCCGGCTGGAAGATGATAATGACGGCGATAAATCCCCACGAAACAAACATATCGGCAATCCAGCCGACAGTATTGAGCCCAAAGACATTGGCAATGGCTTTAATGATGAGAATCAGGACAATTCCCTTAAATATCTGAATCGTTCGTGAATTATTCCGAACGATTTTTATTGTGTAATAAAGTAGCAGCCACATGATCAGGATGTCAAAAAACATCCGGGTGTAGTTTAGGATCGACTGAATGGTAGTGTAATAATTAACCATTGGTGAATCCTCCTTTCATTGAATTATTATAGCACAGTTCTAAAAGCCTTGAAAACTGAAATTGCCTGAAACCCCGCGCGCTTGTTTCATCTATTTTCAGCAGGCTGATCCCACAGTCTACAAATTTCCTGCCGATTCTTTGTTTTTGAAGTTGATCCTGTGACAATCGTCAAGCTCCAAAGAAAAACACAGATCCGCCGGGAGTCTGTGTCGTCATGGCTGCTTATTTTGCAGCAGCAGGGTTTGCGGAACGGTGCCTTCAAAGCGCAGAGCTTCATCGTCAAGACTGAGCACGCTGATCTGCAACCCCTCCATCTTATCTAAAATTGTTTTTAAATTTTTATTCACAGCGGTATTCGTGGATTGAATTAAAGCGGATGGCAGATCGACACCCGCCAGACTGATCCGCTGCAGATCCACAGTGATTTCATCCTGCTGAGCGGACAGCTTGGCCTCCACCGCAACACGGCAGCCTTTCGCCAGATTCAGCAATCCGCCGTATTCCTTGAGTTTGGGAAACAGCTGAACCAGCGCTTCCGGATCATTGACGGTCACCTCCAGCACCGCTTCGTTGCCGTTTTCCAGCGTAAGCTTAGGATTGGAAAGCCAATCTCCCACCGCGGCACTCAACAGTTCGCTAAGCTGCTGCCCGGTTAAATTCAGCTGCAGCTGCTGTGTTCCCTGAGCCGTAAACTGACCCTTGGCGATCTGCGTCAGCTGACTGATCAACAGTTCACCCTCCGGCAAAATATTGGACAATTCCGGCGGCAATGAAGCGGTCGGTGCGGTATTGGGAGCCGGCAAGGCCGATGGGGCAGGACGGCGGCTCCAATAAGCCCCCAGCGCAAGCGAACCGGTTATGACGATCATCACCCAGCACAAGGCCAGAAGAACATTGAATATCCGTGATGTTGGTTTCATTATACGGCTCCTTTCTATCCAGAAGTATGCTCGGCAGCGCCCTTTTTATCCTCAAACTGCAGTTTGAATTTCAAAAGATGGAAAAACTGGGACGGTTGCGGTACAATAAACAGGAAATGAGGTTAGTTTGATGGATAAACAATGGACAACTCTGCGGACGCAGGGAAAAGAAATCACCTTGATCGGCACGGCGCATGTTTCCAAAGTCAGCGCTCAGGAAGTCAAGGAAGCACTGGAGGAAATTCATCCTGACAGCATCTGCATCGAACTGGATGAAGATCGCTACCAGTCGCTGCTGCATCCCGGGCAATGGGAACAAACCGATATCGTACAGGTCATTAAGCAGAAAAAAACAGGATTTCTGCTCGCTAATATTATTCTAAGCTCGTACCAGAAGAAAATTGCCAAAAAAATGGATATCAGCGCGGGAGCGGAAATGCTGCAGGGCATCCAAAGCGCCAAAGAATTAAACGCTGAGCTGGTTCTGGCAGACCGGCGAATTCAAACGACATTTTCGCGGATCTGGCGCAAACACAGCTTCTGGCAGAAATGCAAACTGCTGACCAGCATCATCTTCTCCTTGTTTGATGATGAGGATATTACCGAAGCGGACCTGGAACAGCTCAAGCAAAGTGATATGCTGGAAAGCGCGCTGAAAGAAGTCGGCGACAGCTTCCCGGTTGTGGCTGAAGTACTGATCCATGAACGGGATCAATATCTCGCCGCCAAAATTGCCCAGACTCAGGGGCCCAAAATTGTTGCTGTGCTGGGAGCCGCTCATGTTCCGGGTGTCGCGGCGCAGATCGAAAGCGGAAATCTGGCGGATCTGAAGGAACTGGATTCGTTACCCCCCAAATCGATTTGGGGGAAAGTGATCGGCTGGGGCATTCCGATTGCGATCATCGTTGTGATTGTGGCTACTTTTCTGAATTCGCACAGCGCAGGCTGGGAACAAATTCAGAGCTGGATTCTGTGGAACGGAACATTATCCGCCCTTGGCACGCTCTTGGCCGGCGGTCATGTGCTCTCGATTCTCACGGCCTTCATCGCCGCGCCGATCACCTCGCTCAATCCGTTATTGGCTGCCGGCTGGTTCGCAGGCCTAGTCGAAGCGTCCGTGCGCAAACCGAAAGTCAAGGACTTTGAAAATCTGACCGAGGATGTCAATACGGTAAAAGGCATGTGGAAAAATCGGGTAACACGGATTCTGTTAGTCGTGATCCTTGCCAACGTTTTCAGTTCATTGGGCACCTTCATCGGCGGCACAGACATTATCAAAACTTTCTTGGAAACCGTATTTGGATAAGATGCGGTTTTTTTATTGTTATCAGTGAATCTATACTTTGAATTTTCGAATTCTTTCTAATTATAAATACGAAGCCGTTCGCATAAATATAGAATAGAAAATGCTTCTTTTGATCCTCTGCTGAGCGAACTGGCAGTTTAATACAAGGGAATGCTTTTCGGAAAGGATGTTACATCATGAAATCATTTGCGTATATTTCCTCCTGCGCTCCGGGTCAAATTGTAAATTTGTTGGCAGGAGCCCGTCCGAATTTTTCCCAGCTGCTAAGAAGTTCTCTGACCCGAGGGGAATTATCGGACATCCAGCCATGGCTGCAGCAGGATCCCACTCATTGTCCCATCGGCCCCGAATTGATTTTGACTCCCTGCGAAGATTGGATCACGTTAATCCGAACATTCTGGCGCCGCTTTCAGATTCCCGGAAGGCCGGAAGGTTGGTTCGCCGGAGCCGTTTTGCAGGATCATGCTGCACAGAAGGCAGAGTATTTCTTTCAGCTATTAAACCTGCTGGGATTGTCAGAGGATCCAATCCAGAACGCTCAGCATTATGTACTCGCGGAAATTCCGCGGCGGATCACAGATCAGCCAGTCACGATGACAGAGAAGCAAAAAGCATTGTGCCGCACCCGCTTGAAAACACAAAGCGAGGCATGGAAAGCCTCCGTGAAGGACAAAGATGAGCCTTCCCAATTGAGTTCCTTGCTGGACTGGATGGCTCAGACAGCCGGCACCCATGTACTGGATCAGCTGCTTCTCGGTGATTGTGTATATCAAGTCTTTGTCTATAATGATGAAAATTATCAAACTGTCTGTCAAGCTATGGATTATTCCGGATGGACTGGAACCAGCGCGTTAAGTTTCCGCTTTTTCACATCTTCCGCCTATTGCGAATACCCTGGACGCGTTTGCTTACTTTCAGGTCATCCCGTATTGGAGCAGGTTCGCTCTCAGCTTGCTGATCCCCTTTATTCAGTTTCAGAATCCTTATTTTCCGTACTGCTGAACCGCTCTGTTCAGCAAACTTTATGTTCCGCCGATCAGGTTTGTTGTTGCGGTTTTACCGCTGAACCGCTTGCCGATTGGATTGAAAATGACCCCGAGCTGAACAAAATCTGCAGTCAGTTCACCATTCAGAGCAGCATTGCACGCTTTGGCTTGTCCCTGGCAGGCCCGGCATGGAATGAAGAACCTGAACCTCTGCCTGACTATCGAAAGCTCTATGCCGATTTTTTGCCGGAGTCTGTACCCGTTATGCGTTCGCCTTACACCAGCCGGGCTGCCATGGTCATCCATTTGAACGACGAATTGGATCAAAGTACGATGAATCCTCAGGATCTGCGCCATCTTGTGCTGACAGCCGACGTCTTGGTCATCGATCGGGATCTTGATTTATCCTGCTGTGAAGATTTGTTGTTCAGCTGCCGCCGCTTCCTTTGTCCGACGACGGCTGTCACAATAACCGTCAGCCCTTCTGGATTTAAGCAATTTAATCTGTATTGTCTGCAGATGTGCGGTACGCTGATCCTTAACGACCCCTCCGATCCGGAACATCACCAAATCGTTTTCGGAGACTGGGCTTCCCAGCTTAGCCCTGACAAGGAAGCCGTGAGCTATACAACATTTTTCCGCGGTCATTTTCCAACGGCTGTATTTCTGAACCCTCAAGAAACACAGCGAATCCGCTGGCAGAAGCAATCGCTTCAAAACGGCCTTCAGACCTTACTTTTAAGCGCCTCGGTTCCAGTTCATATCCAGAACTATACCGATGAAACACGACCAACCGCAGTGGAAGCTTGGCATTGCCTGGAATGGATACGCACCTATGCAGGACAGTATCTGAATGAAATAGAGAGTCGGCAGGAAAAACCAAATGAAACCATGAGCTGGCTGTTTGCTGAAGCCGTCACCTTGATCCGCGGCAGCCATGACCCATCCGATCCTACGCCTTACCTTAGTGTTGTTCCTGCACTGAGATATACCGCTTATCAAAAAACCGTTGATCGTCTGTTGGTCCTCAGCCGTGATCTTCAAGCCCAGCTGAATCTAGCTGAACAGCGAATTGATGCCTTTCAAGCAGAACTGCGTCGAAGCTACAAAGAAGCCGAACGAGATGAAAATCTGCGCCAAATCGCTCAGTTCATGATTAACCAAAATACCGCCTTAGCCCAAAAAGAAGCCGATATGAGCGCTGCTTACAGTCAGATCATTCATTCTCAAGAAAATCTCATCCAAACGCTCTCCCTCCGCAAGGGTGAAATTTTATCCCAGTACAGCAGCTATGAAAAAGAGCTGAAAACCAAAAAGGAAGTTTTGGATACAGCGATTGAAAAAAACCTGGAGGCTGAGCGAGCCAAGGCTTCCATGGAATTCATCTTCAGCCTTACTGAGGCGCTGCTCGGCATCGTTTCTGGTTCCTTTAACTTTGCCTTGCTTGACAGCGAAACAACGGATATCGCCAAAACCGCAAAGAAATGGGACGCTTTTCTGAAATATGCCGGTGAGATCAACAAGATTATTTCACTCAGTGAATCCTTGGCTGATTATGTATCGAAAATCAACGATTTGGATAAGTTGACAATTGACGCTGCCATACCGACAGAGCAAGACTGGAAAGCATTTTTGTATGCCTGTGAAGTGAAGCTGTCCACCTGCCGCAGCCTGATTCCAATAGAAACTGGGGACTATCTGAACGTCATAAAAAAACTGATCGATACTGCCTCCGCACTGAACTCAGCAGTCGATCAGATTGCCGGGGCCCAGCGTGAAATCTTTTACCAGCAGGCAATGCAGAAGGTATCCGATGCTCAGCAAATCCGGCTTGAGGCTTTATCTCTGGAGCTGAATTCCCCGAATTGGAAGCCGGAAGAGTCCATCTTGTTGGATCTTGGACAGCTGGAGGGTTCGCTGCAGCAGCGTCAGACCCGCGCCCTGCTGATGATCAGTGAATTAGTCCGGCTCCAGGATGATTCGATGACCTATCACTATTTAAGCCAGCCGACCCCGATTCTCCGGTATGATTTGTTGTCAGTAGAGGAAACGCTGGCAGCCCAGGCCGCTTCAGCTCTCAAAGCCTTGGACAATTATCCATATCCACCGACCGATCTGGGACCTGTCGATGTTGTCTTTGCGGATTTGCCTGTATCTCAACTGCTTAGTGATGACGGCGTTTTGATCGAACCTTCGATGAATGAGGGGCTATTCCGCAATCTGGCGCGAGTTCGCATTCACGCCATGGATTTACGGATTGACGGTCTGACCACGGCCTCCGGCCGCTGTCATATTTTCATCGAAACGTTAAGCGATCCGATGCTGGATCGAGGACTTCGCCAGGAAACGCTCAGTTATCGAATGATTTCCCGTCGCTGGGTCGTTATCTACGATATTGCAACCGGAAGAACGATCATGGATACTCACCCTGCACAGGAATGGGGGCAATATTTCACTAAACCAACGCCATTTCAGAAAATGCGGATTCGCCTGGCTCAAGCGGAGGACAACCGCGATGCATCCATTCCAACAGAAACCACGTCTGTCCGGCTTAGTCTGATGCTGGAAGCCTGTCCCAGCTACCGCAGTCACTGGCCAGTGAATCCGCTGGCTCTCAATAAGGAGGAAAATCAAATGAGGAAAAATGCAGAAGAACCTTTTGTCGCCAAACTGAAGGGTTTGTCGATTACCGACGGATGGGATGTTGTCAGCTTCGTTTCTTTAGCTAAGATCAATAAGCTTTGGGCCGAACGCTGGACAGCCGAACAGAATCCGGAGTTTTCTGAATATCGTCAGTTTCTGCAGCACATTGAATGCCATATGGAAGAAACACCGGTCTTCTCGACCCTGAGCTATGATCTGAAAGCCGATCTGGGCGCGCCCTTGTTGACCTTCCGAGATCAGAAAGCAGATGTTCGGATCCCGATTCTCGCTGGTACATTGACGATCACCGAAACCGGAAGCAGCGGAAGTCAGAGTCAATCCTATTCATTTTCTCAAGATCCTAAACAGCCTGCCGCTTTAGTCACGCAGGTAGAGCTTAAGGAACTCAGCGGCTCTGTGCATGAAAAATCAGTCGCTATTCAGATCAATCAAGGAGCTTTCCTGTTAGAAAATTTTACGATTTCTAAAATCATAGACGTGAAATTAGCAAATATGATTACGACTTTCTTTAAAAAAGAAAATATTCCGCCTTGGGTTCTCGGCAGTCTGCGGTTAGATACGGATATTCCTTTTCTCAAACCGACGCAGTTCTTCTTTCGAACTTATACGAGTTCAGATCTCTATGAAAAGACGGAGGCTCATGTCGATGTTTTGGCCTTGTATATCTTAACCGTCAGCCCAGCGGTTCCCGCTTTCGGCATGCGGCGCACTTGGCCCAAAAACACCTGGGTTGTCACGGAAGCGCAGGACGCCGCCGTGTATTTCTCAGCGGATTTGTTCTGGAATAAAGAAATTCAGCCAGCCTTAACGCGAGATATCGGACCTTGCAAAGTAACGACCACTTCGCTTCCGCAGATTAGCTGGCAGGCCCAATTTACTGATTCACGGGTCGTTTATGACAATACGGCTGACATCAAAGAAGGCTTTGAGGCGCGCGGTAATTACCGTATTGTTAAAGAACATGCCATTGTCAACTTTCCAATGGACAGCATCACAGTGGATCTGACGCTGGATTCAATCTGCACCCACTGCAATGCAGCTTGGGATGACTCGTTTCCTTATCAGGGAAGAACCGTACTGCCGGATCCGGATTGTCCGGATGCAGCCTTGAACGTAGAGTGGGATTCTGTTCATTTCACTTGTTCTTATGATGCCAGTACGCAGGCCGTCATCGACCCTGACACCTTTGTTATTACTTTTGAGCCGATTCAGGCCGCCGATCCGCAGGTGAAGGCAACCTATCCCACCAAACGCCCATGGTATATCAGTTCCGGCACCGTCAGCGAGGATATCGTCAAAGCCGCAAAAAAAGAAATCACCGATAAACTGAAAGCACCCAAGATTAACTTATCGGCCATGCCAATGTTTGCCGTCAGCAATCTTTTATTTCCTGAAGGCAAGGTCATGGAACCCCAAGCCGTTTATTTTCCGAATGATCTAGTGATTGTCGGTACGGGAGCGATTCCTCAGACGATAGCGCTGAAGCGGCTGCAGTCGGGAAAGGCAAAATAACCTCGGATTGATCGACATTCAGCTTTTAAATACTTCCTTTTCTGATTTCATCGAGTGCCGGTTAATCCCCGGCACTGTTTCTGTACAGGTTCTTGCAGCTAACTTATGAATGAGGGTTGATTTCTGTTATTTTGTCCATACTAAGAAAGAATAGAAATGCTCAGAGGTGACAGGATATGCAGAAATCATACTGGCAGAAGCAGCGCCTGCAATGGGAAGCAGCGCAGCTGAATGAAGATCAGGAAACCGACATCGCAATTGTCGGAGGCGGGTTAACCGGCTTGTTATGCGCCTGGCTGCTGAAAGACAGCGGCCGGCACGTTACCGTCGTTGAAAAACGGCGCTTTCTGGAAAACAACTCCGTGCGCAACACCGGCAAGGTCAGCGCACTGCACGGGGCGTTTTATCATACGCTGCCTGCCGAATTAGCTCAGTCGGTGTATGAAATCAATCGGCGGGCTGTTGATCAATACGAACAGTTGATTCAAGCTGCGGAGATTCAGTGCGGCTGGCAGCGGACAGCGGCTGTACTGGCAGCCCAGAGTGAGGAAGGAACCGCGATCTTGAAGCAGGAAAAAGCTGCGCTGAATGCCATCGGCGCGCAGCTGACAGATCCGCCGGCATGGGGTCTTCCCTTTCAGCAGCAGGATCAAGTGGCCTTAGCCCAACAAGCTTTGCTTGATCCCTGGCTGTTTCAAAAGGGATTGTTGGAAGCCTTAAAAGATAAAGTGACACTTTATGAGGAATCCCCGATCATTGAAATTCAGGATCATTGCCTGATCAGCGACGGCAGCTATGTTTTACGATTTCAAGATTTGATTCTAACCACTCAGTTTCCCGCCTTTGACCGGCTGCAGCTGTATGCGGCACGGTTTCATTACCAGCGTGAAGCGATTGCGGCCTTTCGCTGTGATCCGGCATTGAACGGCCTGCTTCTCAATACTGTCGATCCGAGTGAAGCTTTATCGCTGCGGTTTGCACAAAAAGAAAACGAACCGGCTTTGCTTTTAGCCGGCCCCGCCATCGGAATTCATCATTATCCAAAAGATCCTTACGCTCAGCTTTTACAAACCGCAAAAACGTTGGATGTTCATCAGCCGCTGGCGTGCTGGACAGCCCAGGATTTAATTCCACGCCATCATCTGCCGTTTATCGGTCAGATTCAGGATCATTTCTGGGTTGCGACAGGTTATTCCAAATGGGGTTATACTTGGGCTATGACTGCCGCTGAGATGATCTGTTCCCAGCTGCAGGATGCAGCCTATGTTATTCCTGATTACCTGCGGGCCCGACGCAAGGGAGATCTGTTCAGTCTGTATACCTTGGGCAATGCCGGAACACTAACCGAAGCGTTTTTCAAAGACCGATTCTCTGTCAGTCCTGATGGCGAACCGCTCCGCACCGGAAGTGTCGTACGCCTGCACGGCCGCCGTTACGGGGTTGTCATTCCTGAACAAGGGCTGGAATTCATGGTGGATCTGACCTGCCCACATATGGGATGTCCGCTGCATTACAATCCTGCAGATCAAACTTGGGACTGCCCCTGCCATGGTTCCCGCTTCACCCTGGACGGCCGCAGTCTTTACTCCCCTTCCAATGTTTCGCTGCAGCATTATCCGGGAATCAACAGCCTGCATCCCAATCTGAAATAACAATCCTTCCGATTCTTGACTTTCTTTGATTCCTATACAAAAAAGGGCAGGTACTGAGAAACTTCAGTCCTGTCCTTCTTCTATTTTAATTTCAATACTGGGCGCTTATTTCCACAAATCAAATGGGTACAGCCCCTGGTCTTTGTATTCTTTCAAACACTGCATGACATACGGCTTATCTTCTTTATAAGTAACGCCGAACCAGCGATCGTTGGATGTCAGCACTTTTACCGTACAGGCCTTGCGCTCTAACAGCGTACCGATCGCAGTCGGGATGACATGTTCGCACTTCATCGGATTTTCAACAATTCCCTTACGGATAAATTCTTCAAAAATCGGTTCGCACTGATCAAAGATTTTTGGCGTAAAGCCCCAGAAATTCATCGAGACCACCGCACCCTTTTCAATCGGTTCCCAAGTCTTTCCATCATCCTGAGTCAGCTTCGCATGATCGCCGTCCTTCGCAATTTTCGGGCATTCCACGATCTTCTGCAAGAAGCCGTTTTCATCCCGTTCACAGATAGCGCGGGAAACTGTGCCATGATCGGTCAGGGTATTTTCCAGCACATAGCCGACCATTCCATATTCGCCGTCCTTCACTTCGTTGGACAGGAAATTATAAATTACGCGGAAAGCGTCCTTGCCATAGTAATCATCGGCATTGATGATCGCAAACGGAGCATCCAGATGACGGCAGGCCAGTAACGCATGCGTCGTTCCCCACGGCTTCTCCCGGCCTTCTGGAACCGTAATCCCTGCCGGCACATCAGCCAGATCCTGATAAGCAAATTCCACTTCCATATGCTTGGATACTTTGTCGGTCAGATTTTTACGGAAAGCTTCCTCATGTTCTTTGCGGATGATCAGCACGACCTTGTCGAAGCCGGCTTCATGAGCATCGTAAATCGAGAAGTCAATGATCGGCTCGCCATTGCTGCCAACCGCATCAATCTGCTTCAGTCCGCCGTAGCGGCTGCCCATACCGGCGGCCAGAATGACTAAAACTGGTTTTTTCATCTTATTTCTAATCTCCTTTTTTATCTTTCGTTGGTTTCATTATATCATGCTTTTCACAGTTTGAGACACCGATTTGGCACAGGCTTGAAATCCCTTACGGCCAGATCAACCCCCTTCGCTTTAAAAAGAGTCAAGACTTATATTTCAGCGCCGACTCCCGCTTTGAATCGGCCCCTTAAGAAAGCCAATCGGGTGAATTGTCTGATCTTGTTTGGGATTGAAATGGGTCAGTGGTTTATCCAGCAGCAAGCTGCAGCGCTGGATTTTCTCAAAGCCAAACCGGCGGCGAATTCCGTCGACGGTCTTTTCCAGTTGCAGTAATGACTGACGCTGTTGTTCATCAGCGAACAAATCCAACTGTTCCCCGGTCTGATCTGAACTTAGATCAAACACGCTGATCCCGATACTGCGCAGCGGCAGCGCGTTCTGCCAGGCTTGACGCAAAAGGATTTCGGCTTCCTGCAGAATTTCTTCCGCCAGCTGCGTCGGTCGGGAACGCTGATGCTGCCGAGTCCAGCGATAGAGATGGATATCCCGCAGCCCCAGCGCTATGCCTTTGCCTTTTAGCCCCTGATCCCTTAGACGCGAAGCTACCGATTCCGCCAACACTCTTAATACCAGCACCGCTTCTTCATGGGTATGCAGATCATGAACTGCCGTAACACTGTTGCCGACCGATTTCACTGGAATCGCCTCGTTGCTCAAAGCGACTTCGCTGATATCCTCGCCCAGCGCAAACCAATGCAGCATTTCCCCCACTTTGCCGAAATGACGGCGCATAAACTGCCGATCCTGAGCCGCCAGATCACCGATCGTCAGAATTCCCCATGCCTGCAGCTTTTTCTGGGTTGCGGCTCCGACATAAAATAATTCCCGCACGGATAACGGATAGATTTTTTCCTGAAAATTTGTCCGGTTCACGGTCACAAATCCGCTGGGCTTCACAAAATCTGAAGCCATCTTGGCAAAAATTTTATTGAACGATAATCCGATCGAGATCGTTAATCCCAGTTCAGTATAGACGCGCTGCTGGATCGTCTGCGCGATCTGTTGTGCGGGGCCAAACAGGCGCTGCGAATCTGTCAGATCCAGCCAGGCTTCATCCAGTCCATATTCTTCAACCCGATCCGTATATTGTCGGTAAATCGCTTTAACCTGATCGGTAATCTGCTGATAGCGATGGTAATCCGGCGGTAGAATAAGCAGCTGGGGACATTTCATCCGTGCTTCATCCAAAGTTTCACCTGTTTGAATTTTATATTTCTTGGCATGCAGATTCTTTGCAAGAATGATTCCATGCCGTTCTTCCTGACTGCCGCCGACAGCCATCGGCTGCTTTTTCAGCTCAGGATTCAGCATTTCTTCGATTTGCGCATAACAATGGTTAATATCACTGTGAACAATCGCCCGTTCCATATCGATCACCTCTGCCTTGAATTTTACAAGAATAATATTCAAGTTATGTTCTTGACATTCTACCTGGTGAATGTTATGTCACGCTTTCCAGTTTCTGGTGATTCGTGAAACAAAAGAAAATCCCGGTGAAATGGCAGTCATTTCCGGGATTATCTATCTTGAAAGATGATCTTATTTATCTTTAGAATTCATTTTCTTTAATTCATATAAAATCATCCCCGCTAGCACACATAAAGGAACACAACCAGCATTCATTAGACTAAGATAGAAAGAGGCCAACGAGCAAATAACGGTTAAAACAATAACACGTAGTTTCATAAACAAACCTCAACTTTCCAATTTTCGTCATTATTGAAACTCATCAAGGATAAAAAGTCTGCAAAAAGTAAGATTAGTATTTTTTCATCATTGAGTCATCTTCTTTTTATTTTATAATGGCATTATATCAGTTGTTTAATAAAAATAATATTTTAACAGAATGAATTAGCAAAAATTTTATTGAAGAATAATCTGATCGAGATTGTTAATCCCAGTTCAGTATAGACTCGCTGCTGGATCGTTTGCGCGATTCTTGCATGGAACCAAACAGTCGCTGCAAATCTGTCAGATCCAGCCAGACTTCATCCAAAATTTCACCTGTTTGAATTTTATATTTCTTGGCATGCAGATTCTTTGCAAGAATGATTCCTTGCCGTTCTTCCTGACTGCCGCCGACGGCCATCGGCTGCCTTTTCAGCTCAGGGTTCAGCATTTCTTCGATTTGCGCATAACAATAGTTAATATCACTGTGGACAATCGTTCTTCCATATACAAAAGAAAATTCCGGGGAAATGGCAGTCATTTCCAGGATCTATTCCATTCCGAGCAATATTTGTTTGGGATTCAGTTTCATGATGATTCCAGCGGTAAACATTAGACTTAAAAGTATCACCACAAGTCCGCAGCCCACTGTGCTCACAATGACATGAAACTCCACTTTCATTTGAAATTCATCGAACACCTCCTGTTGGTTCAGTTCAGTGAAATAGGAATTCGTTGGTTCAAATTCAAATTCGGTAACAAATTCCTGTTCGTCAACGACCGATAAATCCAGAATCCTCTGCCCTAAGGACGGAAGAACAACAAACGATAGACTAGCAGCGATCACCAGCCCGATCATCATTTCCATCAATAATTCCAAGTAGAATTGAATGATTATCGAAATACGGCGAGTACCGAGAGCCAATAAGGAACCAATTTCAATTTGACGTTTTTTCACAAACAAAGCGGTAACAGTCGTTAAAATAAGCACGGCGTTGATCATGACAATTCCAAGCAAGGTCTTGGCAAAGAAAGTAATCACATTTAGAGGTTGTTCAACACGTTCAAGAACTTCATTATTGGTATTCAGCTTATAAACTGGGGAAACCCAGAAGTTAGCTAGTTGTTTAAATTCACTCATGAAATCGATGTTCTTCAATAAAATCACAGGATTTTCATGCCCTACATTAAAATCTTCTTTTTCGCCGGCTTCCCCGCCATCGTCCAATGCTAAAATGGATGCATATCCGACAGTTCTCACAATTTCCTCCAACGTTGATCCTGGAACTAAAATTTGATTTTCAGCTCGATTTCGATCCACGCTCACTTCATTCTTATCTTTGTTCTCATAGATTCCAATAATTTCAAACGTTGTTCTGCACTCTTCCGGCTTTAAGTAAACTGCGGCGGAATCGTCAAACTCACACCATTCAATTTCGATTGTATCCCCCAGCGTCAGCTGATTTTCCTGCGCCAGCCCCTGCTCGATTACCGCCACCTGCGCGAAATTTCGTACTTCTTCTTCATTATAAAAACGTCCTTCTTTCATCACATAGGAATCTGTATGAAATTCGACCATATCGGGCTTCCCATTTCCAAGTAGCTGCACATTTCGTTTCGTCTGGGATAAACCACTTTTCTCAGAAGCAACGCTTTTAAAATCCAAACTTGTCCCCGTGTTCGAAACAAGATAATTACTGGTTAAAATCAAATCATTATCGAACAATGCAGCTAGGCTTTTTTTTGCTTTACGCTGCTTCTCAAAGCTATCCTCGCTCTCTAAGGTTCGCAAATAATCAAGGTTCATCTCCAGGATAATCACGGGATTCATTTTGTTTTTTGCCCTCTGTATCGCTTGAGAACCTGCCGTCTGCATACTAAATCCAATGAAGATGAGGAAACTGATTAAAGCAAATAACAAACTGATCAAAACAGATCGCGAAGGAACTCGGATAACAGCACGCAATGCCCGTGAAATCACGCCCATGTTTTTTTTCCTCCTCATCACGTCAAAATTTTCTTAGGTTTCATTTTTAAAATTGTAGGACTAGTTAGGCCTAAGCTCATCAGCAGAATCCCACCTTCGCAGATCAAACAAGCAATGATTTCTCTTCCTGTTAACTCAACCTGGAATTGATCTAAAATCTTTTCCGGATCGATTTCACTAAAATATTTTTCCGCTTCTGAATAGGAAAGATCTTCATCCGCATCAAGAAATTCAGTTTGTTTTTGGATAACGGTCAGTGTTAAGAGCTGATCATTCAAGGGTTTAACAATCCATAAAGCACACATTCCCGCAATCGTCGTTCCTATCAACATTTCGATCATCATCTCGATAAAAAATTGCATAATAATTTTATGTCGCGGAACACCAACAGACAAGTAAATGCCAATCTCATTACTCCGGTTCTGAATTTGCAGCGCTGATAAAAACAGAATCAGAAGAATTCCATTGGCTACAACCACCGCTAAAATAATAAGCGCAAAGTACTGAATAACATTCAATGGCTTCCCATATTTTTCATAAAGGGCATTGTTGCTTTCTAATGTATAAATCCCATCACTGATCCTACTGTATTCTTGAATAAAGGGCTCCAAAAGTTCAGGACTATCCAACATCAGAATAATTTCTGAACTGTATTGATCTTCTTCCTCCCAATGAATAGGCTCAGACTTTTCCCGTTCGCTTAGAATCATTTCCATTCTATTCATATAAGCCGCACTGATTTCAGCTAAGGTTGTCCCGGGTACTATAATCGTATTTTCCTGGAGCTCTTGATCGTAAATGACTTGCCGAGTTTCACTAAACTGGGGATTCTTACTGATGCAATGGCGATAAAATCCAATCACCTTCCATGAATAATGAAATTCAGAATCTTCAACATCAACGGAATTCGCAAAACTTTGCGTAATGATCGTATCCCCGATTTTTATCCCATTGACTTCCGCTAATTTTTCATCAATCACACAAACATAGTCATGGTATTTTAATTCTTCCTCATTGTAAAACCGACCTTCAGTTAATTCATAGGATCCATTGTGAAATTCAATGCAATCCGATGCTTTATTTCCAAATAACGAAACATTCATTTCATAATTGAGAGATGTCGAACCGCGGTCGTCTTCCATTACGGTATAGCTGTTAAAATTAACGCTTTTCTGCTTCATTTCTACGCACTGATTCCACGTCACAATGCGTTCATCCTGTATCATCTGTTCTAATTTTTCTGAAAGCTGCAGATTATTATTTCGGATATCTAAATAATTATCTGCATCCAATGCAGATCTTACGACCACAATGGGATTCATTTCTGATTTTGCCCGTGTGATTGCATTTTCACTTGCATATAAAACACTAATGCCGACGAGAATTAAAAAACTGATCACAAAAAAGATCAAGCTCATGAATAAAGTACGGCTTTTAAGTCGTTCTATAGATCTCAATGCTCTGTGAAAAAAATTCATAAATTGCTCCTTGATGTACTATAACAATTGAGAAGATCTGCTTTCTTCAATATTAGAAAAGATGAGCGTTACACTCTTCCTTATCTGCCTCAATCACAATTCAGATGAGCAAACCGCATACAAGCAGAACGTATTGCACATAAGCAAGACTCCCGTTATGGTTTAATTCAAACGATACGAAGCCATCAATTTTATACTTTTTCTAAAACCACTCAACTTATAAGAGTCACCTACAGAATAAGTTTCATTTAAATCATGCATATAATTCATCGAAAGGCAGAAGCAGAGATGCAGTAATAAAACATTCAAAGGATTTGAAACGATGAATCATTTCAAAATTAATCATATTATCTTTTATAATTTGTCCAGCTTCCATCCGATGAAGGGTTGATACAGAACTGATTGGTCCATGGCTTGGATCTTTAATACATTCTTTTTGTGATAATCCCTGATTTTCGCGTTCTATTTTAATTAAAAGTCCCAGTGTTCGCTTATCGCTATCGTGGATCGGAGTAAATTTTGCTGATTTCATCATTAAATCCCTCCTAGTAAACTTATTCTATCATAAATTATAAAGAAGCATTCAGCATCTTTAGCCTTTACCAAAAACACGGTATCGTCCCTGCCCGGGTTCCACTTCAATCGTCCCTCGATGCGCTTCGACAATTTCCCGGGCAATGGCTAAGCCCAGACCGCTGCCTTGGGAAGGTTTTACGTATAAAAAGCATCAAACAGATGCATCAGTATTTTCGCCTGGATTCCTTATAAACCTATTGAAAAATGAAATTCACGTTTTTCTGTTCATTCTCAGAGAGTAACAATTTTACTGCAAATCCAAATTAATTAAACAACAAGAAATAATCTTAGAATAAGCAGGAAAAGAAATGAAACGCCAATATTTATCCACAGAGATAGATTTTGATTTTTCTGCCTTATTGACAATCGCAGCAAGACTTCATTCAGAACGCCTACATAGAAAAGCCCAAGTCCATAAATCACAAGAAGAAAACTGAGAATTGAAATCGGCAAAGAAATCCCTAACGCCAGAACATTGCTGACTGAATAAGTAAGCAAATGAGCTTCATAATAGTTCAATTTAACAATAACTGTGGATAAAAACAGAAAACTGTACAAACCTCCGCTGACCAAAAACAAAATCCTGCGTTTCTGCCGGTCTACCTTGTGTTTCTTCCGTTCATAGATTCGAATCAATTTATCCATTTGCAGCTCATTATCTTTTCCGACTGCCGCTGCAACCCAAAAACTGATCGCAAGAAACAGCATTCCCGCTTTAATACTTATTTCATCTTTTGCCTTAAAAATCTCGATCAGTGGTGTCTCATAAACATATTCCGTTTTTTCCAAAGCTTTCAACTGTTCAACTTGTTGTTCTGCTTTGCGAAAACCTTCCATGCTTTCCAGTTTGAGATTCAGAATATAAGCCTCTCGCTCCAACGTATCCCGATCTATTTCATCTGCTGCATATTGAGTATATAATTCCGAAATTTGGTTTTGAATTTCAGCATAATTTTGATTCTGCTGAGCAATCAATAAGGTCTGTCTGTCAGTTAACAAGCCCTGCAGCTGAAACGAAAACTGTTGATAGTAATATTCATTTTTATCAATATAAGGAGAATAGTGCAAGCATTGAAACACTTGCACCCCAGCAAGCAGCACTACGATAAAAAGATTTTTCCCATTCATCCAAAATTTTTTCATCTCATAATAAAATAAAGGTTGTGGACGGTACTGGCGGTTTCTTTTTAAATTGAAATTACTTTCTTTCGCTGTTTTGCGATGAAATGCTGAATATCCAAAAAAAGCACCGCCAATGATCATTCCCATCAGACAAATTAGAAGAATTAAAGTTTTGACCTCGATTGGGTAATTCCCTAAAGGAACACTGGTGAATGTTGTAAGATAAGAATTAAATTGCAGCAAAGCCGCAAGATTGATGTATTTTAACAGAATAAGAAAGGATTCATTCTTTATTCCAGAAAAGAGCCAAAACTCCAAACTAAATAGAATAATTAAGCAGAGATAAAAAGATGGTCCTTGATGAAATCGGATGGCAGCCACGCTGACTAAAACCATGAAAAATAAAACGATCAAGAATTTTAGAACAAAAAATTGAAATAGGAAGACGGATGTACTCATGGCATAAGGAACATATAGAAATCCAATGATCGTCTGAATCGGAAGTTTCAGATTTAGATTTCCTCCCAAGCATAAAAAACTGATTATGCCTGTCAGCATTTCTAAAAATAAAAACATGCCTCCGCCTAAAATGAGAAGACTTGCAAACTTGTGCCAAGCACTTTGATTTTTAAAACGAGGAATAGGCAAAAGTATAGGTTCAAGATGGTCTTCTCTTTCTTTAACAAACAGGAAATAGGCACAAAAAACAAGAAACAAAAGCACCATCGTCAAACTGACAGGTTCCTGTAAAATAAAACTTAATGAAAATGCAGGCTGGAATTGAAAATGTTGGCCTGCCAATTTTAGATAATATGCGGCCTTACGCTGACTGTTTCGGAACGCATAAGAATTGGGATCATGAAATAGAGTGGAATGCCGAAGCCGATCATCTTCACTCAGGATCTGTTCAACAAATTCTGGATATTTCTCTGCTTCATCAATTTGATCTTGATAGGTCTGCAAGCTTATTTCATCTCTAGCTTGGGCTAAACTTATCCATGATGTTCCATCTTCCTTTTGCAGAAGCAAGAAAGCCGTGGTTAAACAATGCATCACCAGAATCAAAATAACTGCTTTCTGAAAAGCAGAACTTGCCAGACATTTCTTTATTTCATAGCGAATTATGTCCATAATTGTTCATCCTCAAAATTATTCATGTATAAATCTTCCAATGTCGGAGAAACTGCTTCTTTTCCTGGCCACTTTTCTTTAGAGATTAACCTTACCGCATATCCCTTCGTTTTTTTCTGAATTCCAGTGACACAATATTCTTGCTTCAATTTTTCACAGGTCTCTTCATTACAGTCTATTTCATAAACATAATTAGAAAATGTCCGAGTCAATTCCTGCATCGTTCCCTTTTGAATGATTTGTCCCTTTTTGAGAAAAATAAACTGATCAGCAATCAATTCAACATCGCTGATTACATGGGTTGCGTAAATAATAATCTTCTCTTTAGAGAGCTGCGCCAGAATTTTTCTTACCTGAACACGCTGCATTGGATCCAACCCCGCCGTCGGTTCATCTAAAACAATCACTTTCGGATCCTTTAAAAGCGTCGCTGCCAACAGGAGTCTTTGTTTCATCCCACCTGAATATTCTCTTATTCGCTTCTGTCGATCCTGCCATAAAGATACCTGAGTTAAACCTTTTTCAATCTCTGATTTTATCTGATTCCGCGGGATTTCTTTTAACGACGCAAAATATCCCATGAAATCATAGCCTGTAAAATCTTCATACAAACGCTGATTCTGCGGCATGTAGCCAAGACAATGATTAAAGAGAACTCGGCATTCATCAATAGGCTGATCATTATATAAAATCTCTCCGGCGGTTTTCTCAATATTTCCAGCTAAGATATTCATCAATGTTGATTTTCCTGCACCATTTGGCCCAAGCAGTCCGTAAATTCCTTCGTCAAGAGACAGATTGACATGATCTAAAGCAAGTTTAGCGTTATATTGCTTCGTTAAATCTTTCATTTCTAGTTTCATGATTTTCACCAATCCAAACCGATAATAGGTTTAGCGAGTTCAAATTCCTGATTAAAATAAGCTTCTTTATCCAGATAGTACCAATAGGAATCTACCTCTTCCCCCTGAATTAACTTTTTTCCGATAAAATACTGATCATTGCTGTCAGCGATCGAAAATTGCTGACCTTCTTTATTAAAATCAGGAAAATTCTGTTCCTTTTCAACATCAAAAAAACCGTACATTATTTTTTCTGGTCTTTGTTTCATGTCTACCGTCATATTGAAATAAAAAACTTTTCCCTGATCATAGTATCTAAGTTCAATCGGTTCTGAATTCTCTAAAAGCAGACGTTTGCTCTGTTGTTGATAATTAAGTTCTATCAGAGAATAATTTTGATCTAAGTAATATAAGCAGTGTTTTTCAAGATCAATATTCTTTTCAGAGGCTATTCTGATCTTCTCAGCCTCCTCCAAAACAAGTGTTTCTTTCGTTTCAATATTGTAGCAGCTTAAAACTTCTTTTGGATTTTCATCACTCTTCGAGTCTTGTACAGTTTTATAGAAAACTTTTTCATGATCTACTGCGATAAGTTTTCGATGCTGAGGATCCTGAATTAAAACAGGCTCATAAATCAGATTTAATGAATTATCCTTTAAATCAAAATAAGCCAGTTGACCTTCTTCAACAAATGATCCATTTTTTTGAAATTGCGTACCAATAATTTCAAAATAGATTTTTTGATCATGATAAATAAATGAATAGTTATCCGGCATAATTTCATTGTATTTTTTATTTTTATACTGATAAAGTTCTTTTACGTTATTGCCATCAGGATCCATCCGCATCAAGGACAGATAGTTCTCATCATGGTAAACGTAATAAATGAAATCATTATAATAGGCGATTCCTGCTACATAAGCCGGATACATGTGTGGATCTTTTTTCATATTTTTGTCAGGAATACTGATCACTTTTCCTGTTGCAAAATCAAAATAGGCCATTCCCGTTTCTTCATTGCCAAATTGAAAAATCCCCACATTATTAACATTACGAAAGGTCACTAAATAGTAATCTTCTTCAGATAATGCCGTAATTGCGGACTTTCCAGTGGATGAACAGCCAGCGACAAGCAGACAAATGAGAAAGAGTATTAATCCTTTTTTCATAGCTGTTTTCATGGTTCAGTTCCCCCTTCAATCGTTTCTGATTTTCGTCAAGTTAATTAAATCATCTGCGCAAACTTATTTTATTCTTTATTCAAATACCGTTGAAGCTGAGCGTTTAGATCATTTCTGATCTCTTCAATTCGAGTGCCTTTCATGACCTCTTTATACAAGTCCATATCAACGAACTGCGGAGCGTTGTAAGCGGTAAAGTATTCATTATGTTTGACAACTAGATCTTGCATTTCGTCAAAGTAATCGCTGAAATCAAACGTAAAACCAAAAGCACAGGATTTATTTAATGATTCATAAAAAGCTTGGTGATTTTCTTTCGTTAAATCCTGAGGCAGCGAAGAATTTTTCACAATATAGGGATTACCGGTGCCAAAAAACATTTTTTCGCCTGGTTTTACTCCATCAGGAAAAAAGACACGACTTAATTCAGGATCACTGTACAACAAGCCAAAGAAATTCATAACTTCATCTTTTCTGTCACACCAGGAAGGAATTGCTAATCCCCAATAGGGAATAACATTCAAGAATTCAAAATTTTCTTCTACTGTAATTCGACTATTTTCCTGGCTTCCCACGACATAGTCATACCAAATCACTGCATTAGTATCTTCAAAGGATGGATCAAACACATAATAGCCATTCTGATATAACGATTGAAAAGTGTTTAATGAATCCATCCATTCTTCACATTCATAAATAATTTTAACGGTTTGCGTTTTTTCATCAATAATATAGGGGCTGACTTGTAATGAATTCCCACATACTGGCGTCAAATATGGAAAGTTATACATCATTATAAATGGATTATAAAATAAAAGTTGATCTTGTTTTGTATCACCGATTTCCTGTAATCGTTCTTGATATTGAGAAAGACTATAATTGTCTTTTATGGAACTTTCTTGTTGAAAAAAGGAATGATCCAAAGCCATATAAGCAACACGATCAAAGCAACTTTGCTTTGTTTCTATCAAATCAAACAGTGAACCCGGAATAAAATATGATTTTCCTTCAATTTTTTGCGATTCAAATACGATTTCCGGATACGCATTATAAACAATTTTCCCAGCCTCTGTATTCACAAAATAAGCGTCTAAATCAGTAAGCAGACCTTCATCTACTAAATATGTTCTTGAGAAATCCATATTCCCTAATTGATTTACATTTATAATATCAATATTTTGATGATCATCCCTGGCTTTTTTTAAATATTCCAATAAACGAGTAGACATCGAGGTATAAGACAAATTCTCCGATTCTAAATCATACGGAATAACATCAACTAAGCTAACAAAATTGATTTGATAACCAGAATTACTTTTCAGCAGATAATCATTGATCTCTTCATTTCGCTCTTTTATTGAATAATCTCCAATCATATAATACCAATTCAGTGTGATTACAGATTGATGGATATTCTGGGGAATATTACTGACACAGCCGGTATTGATCAGAAACAAAACTAGAAGTCCAATAATTGTTTTTCTTTTTAACATCATTGTCCCCCCCTCCTTCTTCAATCGTTTATGAATTTTATGGACACTAATTCATGGTAAGGATACCTCTTTTCGCACATTAGAGACTATTTTCCTGACAGATAAATTTGTAATTGATTATTGAGATCATCCCTGATTTCTTCAATTCTCGTCTCTTTCATGACCTCTTTGTAAAGTTCCATATCAATTAGTTCCGGTGCATTATACGATGTAAAATATTCATTATGTTTTACGACAAGATCCTGCATTTCTTCAAAATAATGACTAAAATCAAATGTAAGACCAAAAGCACAGGATTTATTTGACGCTTCGTAAAACTTCTGGTGATTTTCTTTGGTTAAATCTTGAGGCAGTGTGGAATTCTCTACAATATATGGATTTCCATAACCAAAATACATTTTTTCTTCAGGTTTTAATCCTTCGGGAAAGAATAACCGACTCAATTCAGGATCGCTGTATAATAACCCAAAGAAATCCATCACTTTTTCCTTTTTGTCACACCAGGAAGGAATCGCCAATCCCCAATAGGGAATTACATTAACATAATTGTAATTCGGTTCAATCTCAACATATTTTTTCTCTTGATCATGATCATAATAGTCATAATGAATAATTTCATCGGTATCTTTATGATCTATATCATATACATAATAATCATCTTGATATAATGATTGAAATGTAACTAATGAATTCAACCAATCCTCGCATTCATAAATAATCTTAACTGTTTGTGTATTCTCATCGATGACAAATGGGCTAACACGCAGTGAACTTCCACAAACAGGCGTTAAGTGAGGATAATTATTCATGATTCTAAATGAATTATAAAACAACAATTGATTCTCATTATGATCCCCTATCGCACGTAAGAAATCATTATATTGTGAGAGATCATATCCCAATGGCTCATTAAATTGATACTGTTTTAATGCATCTTCCTTTATTGCCATATAAGAAACACCTTCTAGACAGCTTTTTTTGAATTCAATTAAATCAAACAAATAACCCGGAATAGAATAAGAACTGCCATAAATTTTTTGTGATTCAAATACAATTTCAGGGTATGCATCATATACAATTTTACCGGCTTCTGTATTTTCAAAATAGGAATCCAAATTTGTTAACAAATTTTCATCGACTAAATAGGTTCTTGAAAAATCCATAGTCCCTATTTGATTTACATTCACAATGTCAATTACTTCTTGATTATCTCTTGCATTCTTTAAATAATCTAAGATTCTTGTTGACATAGAAGCATACACAACATTCTCGTTTTTTGGATCATATGGAATTGTATTAATCATGCTGACGAAATTAATTTGATAGCCTGAATTCGATTCTTTTAAATAGTCATTTATTGCTTTCGCTTTTTCTTCTTTAAAATAATCTCCTCCTATCATATAATAGAAATTTAGGGTGATAATTTCTTTTTTCTTCATACAACCAGCATTAAGCAGAGTAATGCTAATAATTAATAAAAGCAATTTTTTCATTTTCTTTCTCCCTTCTTTTATTACAATATAATTATACCAATAGAAACTACAAAAATTTCATCATCAAATTTATATAGACATCTAATTTAAAAGAATAAATCGGAAGAAAATTACATTAGAAATATGCAATATAAATTAAAGATATTATACCATATATTTAAAGCTGTTAAAATGATGATTATATACTTCAGCTTTATAAAGTATAGTTTTATGGAGCTAATGTATAAAACATCTACAAAACAATAAACATTATTTCTTTCAGCTAGTTAAAGCAAAATATAATAAGACTCGGAAATGCAATCTGAGTAAAGCATTCTCTAATGTAATATTTCGTTTAATAAATCTGTCTTCTTTTTAACTAATAAGTGAGTCTCATAATTTAAGCGTTTATAAAAAATAATCTTACTTAGATAGTAGATTACAAATATAATTGTGCTGATATGATGCAGCTAACGTTAACTTCAGCTTAAATTTTCATAAGACAGACGCCGTTACAAAGTAACGGCGTCATAAAATTTAAATGTAGGTTCCAACAGATTTTTCTTCGCCATAGCCACGAATTTCATGATTTCCTGTTACATTAATCGGCGTCCCAGACCCCTCTGTTCGTACTTTATCCACAGATGTTTTATTCCAATTGCTATTTGCTGAATGGTATGCGCCATCAGCAAAATATCCTTCTACATGGGTTTTACTTTCCAAAACAGTACCCTTCGATGTTGTGGCAGTCGCATGACCATCTCCTCTACTTAAAGAACAAGTAGCTGTATAGCCGTTAATGGTCATCTGAGCATAGGTATAAGATCTTGTAGCTGCACTGACTGAAGTTATTGTACATAATGCTAAAAGTGCTGTTGTCAGAACTAATCTCTTTTTCATACTTACCTCTTTCTAGGCCTTTAGCCACTTATCTAAAATATTGTCCGGATCAATATTTAGAGTTACTATTAATTGATGATTATGATATCATTTAGGATTCATAACTCATTACAGTAAACTGCAAACCTTCGTCGTGCTTATAAATTCACAATCAGGCACATGACATGCCTTTACTTCAGTGGTCTCATTAGTGATAATATCTACCGAAAGTATAATGCCTAATAAAACTATAATTATAAATTTTTTCATTATATCCCCCTCTTTCATTTATAGTTTATCACCAAATTAACTTTCACAGCATTAATGATAGCAATGAGTTTTTTTTTACCATTTTTTAGCATTTTAAAATTTATCATTCAAAATTGTGCATGAAATAATAATATGCGCTATAATAATTATTAGGACTTTCTTTCAGAATTTTGTTCCACTGCAATTTGAATACTTTTATTTTGGTTTGATTTTTCTCTCTTTTTAAATTTTCGAGTATTTCACTATTAAGATATTGAATCAATTCCGCTGTATTCCAGTTTTGTTGATATTTAAATAGAAAGTAACGAAGAAAAACGTTAGAATCATTAACTGATATTCTATTTATTATTACTTCTTTCGGATTTTCGTTTATCATCTCACAGGCTGAAAAATAATATATTCCTGAAGCTTCTAGTCTATGAGGATTTTCTAAGAATATTTCCTCTAGAATTCTTTTAGCATTAGAAAAATCATTAATGTCTGCATAGTAAATCATTGCAATCGCGTATTTTACATTACTTATTATATTAGGACTGAGTTGTTTATAATTTTGCTCAATAAAAGTCTCAACTTCCTTCACTTTATCGTTTAATTGAGGCTGTTGAAAAAAAGATAAAAATGAACATCTCGAAGATAGTGCCTTGCACCATTGATTCAATAACAATTTATCTTTGCATTCATTAATTATTGATGAATTTAACTTTAAAAATTCTTCTAATTTGTAATTGTATTTTAGAATAAATTGAAAATCAATACGCATTAATAAATAATCTGAGTGTTGAATCAACAACTTCTCGTAATAATTCATTTCATCTAGATTTTGAAGAAAATTATTTGCATATGAGAAGCATAAATGAATCAATAAAATTCTTAAAGATTCATGCATTATATTAAGCAAATTCTTATAAAATTTATATTCTTCTTCAGTCAGCCTTTTATTAAATAAACTAGCATTAATGATATCTATATAACATTGCTTAAGCTGTCTGTAATAAAAAGATGACGTTTGAAATAAATCATTAATATAAGCTAAAATTCTCTCGGCTTCAATAAGATTTAAAGTTTCAAAATAGTGCATGCATTGTTCATTTAGAGCAGGAAGCGCTTGGTCAATTCCCGGATTTTCTTCAAAAGAATACCCTAATTGATGGATCAATTCATGATAAATCGTATCGTCCTTTATAATCTGACCACTTTCCAAACGATGCAGAGTAGCCGTAGAACAAATTTGGGCTTTCGCTTTGTTCATGATCAATTTTTTTTGCGTAAGACCTAGGCGCTCACGTTCAAGCTTGATCATCTGTCCAAGTATTTGTTTATTCGTATTATTAATTGAGGTAAACTTTATGGCATTCATATCATACACCCCTACTGATATTTTATCACAAATCACTATCTCTCATTTAATATTTTCAGCCGTACCAAAAACACAGTACCTTCTCTGCCAGTGGATTCCACTTCAATCGTTCCTCGATGCGCTTCGACAATTTCCCGGGCAATGGCTAAGCCTAAACCGCTGCCTTGGGAAGGATTTCCCGTATAAAAGGCATCAAACAGATGCGGGAGTTCTTCTTGTCGGATTCCCTCACCAGTATCGCAAACCCGAATTTCTACCTGATCCTGATTGATTATGCATTCCAGTCCAATTGTTCCCTGTTCAGGAGTATGAGCGATCGCATTGCGCAGCAAATTATCAAAGACCCGCTGCAGCCGCAGGTCGTCCGCCCATACCCAAATCGGTTGCTCCGGTACAATCAGGTTCATCTGGATTTGCTTTTGCTGAGCACTGATTTGATGCGCCTCAGCCAAATGGGTTAAAAGTTCATTCAAACATACCTCATCAAAAACAAAAGCCAGTTCATGGTTTTCCAATTTAACGCTGAGAAATAAATCGTCGCTCAAGCCTTCCAGCATCTCTAACCGCTGCCGCATCGTCGTAAGATTTCTTCTCTGCGCGTCATCTTTGGCTTCCATCTGCTGCATGCAGCCTTTTAGCACAAAAATCGGTGATCGTACATCATGCAGTACCTGCATGATCATCTGCTGTTTTTGAGCCTGTTCCCGTTGCAGCTGCTGCGTCCGTTCTTCCACCAGATGATCCAGATTGGCATTCAGCTGTTCCAGCTCTCGATTCAACGACTCGGATTCAACAAACTTCGCTGCAAATTTACGATTGATGACCAAGGCTGCCATCATCATAAAGAAGAGAAAACCGAACTGCGGAAGCATGTAGACAATCATCAACTCCCCTGCCTGCATCGCCCCACGCTGATAGATCAAATAGTAGAACACCAAAATACTTTCCCATAGCGCGTAACCACAAAGTAAGGGAAAGGTTCCTGGAAGTTTTCGCTGATCGGAGCGCAGAAACAAAACCAAAATTGGAATCACTGCTAAGATACGAATTAACATTTCTATTCCCTGAGGTATCAGATACTGCAAAATCATCAAAATTCCCGTGATCAATGCGATCTTCCGCGGTGTCAGCCAACGCTGTAATCCAGAAGGAATTGCCGGTTTCAGTAACATCATGATGATTAATAGCTGGCACAATGTTGTCAGCAAAAAGATCGCCGGCATGATTACTGAACAAAAATTATAGCTGAGCGGAAACAGCGGAAAGGCAGACAGCACCAATACCCGCAGCAGGGAAACACAGGAAGCCGCCGCTAGCAACAGCAGGTAGCTTTCTTCTTTTTTCTTTTGGAACAATGTCAATGAGGATAATAACAGCAGTATATAAAAACCGGCATAAAACATCGTGATCCCAAAGGCTATATGCGAAGCAGAACGCGCTGCCTGCTCCCCAGCCAATAACATCCCTGGTGGGGAATAAGGCTGAACTGTGGATACTGCATCATTTTTCTGCAGTTTGCTGGGGGCTAAAGAAACAGTTATTGTTCCTGTACTTTCCGGCAGCTCAACAAACTGAATCCGCTGATAAGAATCCTGACTAAAGGATTGATAAATACGCTGATCGTTAACCCAGACCTGAACGGGGCCGGCATTATCCAGAATCAAGGTCAGCGGCATACTTTCTGCAGGAGCCTGCAGAGTGATCAAGCATCGCTGCTGATCCGTGCTCATCTCACTGATCAGCCGCATCGGTTTCGTTTTAATGGACATCGGAATTTCATCCTGATTCATTAAGGCTGCCGTACTGTGATTGATCCGCAGAAAAAGTCCCAGCGGAAGCAGCAGTAAGGTGAAAAATAACAGAAGTACCCTAAATCGTTTGAACATCCGGCATCGCTCCTTTATAATAAATTCAGGTGATCATTATGGATCGTATATTGCTCGTTGAGGACGATAAAGAAATCGCCCGTATCATCCGTTATTATCTCAGTCAGGATAATCTGTACGAAGTCGTCAGTGCCGCCAGTGCTGAAGAAGCCTTGTTTTTAGCACGGGATGCTTTCGATATCATTCTGCTGGATGTCGGTCTTCCAGATCAGAGCGGGATTGATCTGTGCGCTCAGCTGCGGCAATGGCATGACTGCCCGATCCTGTTCATCAGCTGTCTGGATGACAATAACACTATTATATCAGCTTTGCAGCAGGGCGGGGATGATTACATCGTTAAGCCATTTGACAATGCGATTCTGCAGGCTCGGATTCAAGCCAACCTGCGCCGCTGGCGAAATGATCGGCAGCAGAAGAAAACGGTCAATGAACTGCATTGCTCATCCTTTACGCTTAATGCTCAAACCCATATTTTGACCAAGACGGATGGAACGCAGTATTCATTAGTCCCAATGGAATTCAAGATCCTGGCCTTTTTGATGCAGCATGCCGGACATTGTTACAAGGCCAGCGAACTCTATAATCACATCTGGGGAAAATCGAGTTACGGCGATCATCGGACGGTAGTTGTCCATATTCACAATCTGCGCAAAAAGATTGAGAAAGATCCTGCAGATCCTCAGCTTTTGCAAAGCGTGTGGGGAAAGGGATATTGTTTTACGGAGGATAATTCATAGGGACTTTGGCGGGTAAACGCATTTCTCAGTCCGATGGCACAGAAAACAGAAAGAAAGTGAGGAATCAATCCGATGGATAAGTCAGAAAAACTTCAGCAGTGGATGGAAGCAGCCATTGAGGATCCGCTGTTATTTCAACGACGGAAAAGAGTGTATACCCATTTGTTAGGTACCGCTCATTTCGCTGCATTGTTAGCGATGAAACGAGGTGTTGACAGTGAAATGGCAGAGCTGGCGGGTCTGCTTCATGATATCTCTGACTATCTCACGGGAGATCATAACGATCATGCGCGCAAAGGTGCTGTTCTTGCTTTGCGGATTCTGAATGAATTAGAGCTGGGCAGCAATGATCAGCAGGAACAAATTGCCCTGGCCATTCAGCATCACAGTGATAAGGAACAAATCGGGACACCGCTGGATGAGGTATTGAAAGATGCCGACGTGCTGGATCATGTCTTCAATTATAAAATGGTGATTCGGCGAGAAATTCCGCGCCTGCATGCATTGGAAAATGAATTGGGATTGACCTTTCCATTCTGGCAGCAGCTGCAGGAAGGTGAATGATTGCTCTAAGAAGGCGTTTCTTTAAAAACGGCATTGGTTTTCACCTACATTCAACTTTATTTATAAAAAAGTCTGTTTTTTAATCGGTTCCGATTGGGATGCCGGTTAAAATTACAGACATTTTTTTGACTTTCTTCTCAGCTTTGCAAGGAGATCATTCAAGGAGTCTGAAAATAGCTCATACCGATCCAATATTCCTGACTGCAGTTCAATCACGCTCATTTGTAATTTTCGATTATCCCGTTCTTCCTGCTTCATAGAATAAATTCACTGTAAAAAGATCACACCCAGACAAACTGGATATGATCTTTTTGATGTTATACCTATCTATGCTGCAGAGCAATTCAATAAGGATGAAATGGAGGACGAAGTAAGATCGGTGAAGATACGTTCAAGATGTTTTTGAACAGCAGCGCCATCCTTTCGCTCCAGCGCTTTTTCCAACGAATCCTCACGATAAGCAATCCAGGTAAACCAGAATGCCGAAGTCAGCGAATAAAGAATATCCGCAGCATGCCGCTCACTTTCAGACAGCGGACGAAGGGCACAATAAGCTCGTACAAAACTTTCAAAGCAAGCCTCTGCCGACGCGTGATCCTGAGCACTGTACTGTCTGCAGATCAACAGACCTTCTGTTATCATATCCGAGACCAGCACCGCTTCACCGGCAATGTTATAATCAAAAATAATCAGATCTCCATCAGCTGTGCAGACGAGATTTCCTAATGACAGATCCCCCTGACAGCCAAAATGCGGCAGGCTATCCCAAAGTAAATCCAGATTGGCCTCTCTGCGTATTCTTTGACGCCGTATTTTTTGAACGATCTCTTTCCAGGAATCAAGCCGGCCTTCCTGAACCCACATTTCAAAGCAGGGCAAGGCTGTCACTTCATTATGACCCATCACATCAAAGATTGTCGTTTCCGGCAAATGCAGCTGCAGAGCCTCTGCCGCATTGTGCATTTCGGCCATCAGTTGACCTGCCTTTTTGGCCAAATCCACGCTGATTTGGGAAAAGGATGAGCCCACATCTTCCTCCAGTGTAATGCAGCAGCCCTCATCCTCAAGACAAAAGCCTTGTTTTGTTTTAGCCTGACGAACAGTGCGAATGCCACTTTTCCGCAGGGCTTCGCAAAACTGACAGCGCTGTTCCACCTGCATCGCGGTTACGCCTTTTTCCTGTATAACTTTCAAGATGCCTGTTTTTCCTTCAGTCCAGAATAACCGCAGAATTCGCTTCCGACGCCACGACGATAAATGATCCTCATCGACTTTTAAAAGCATTTCTGTTTTCATTGGCAAATCCAGAATGGAAAAGGCTCTCAGCCATACCGCAAGCTTTTCCCCGAGAATTTGATCCAGCTTATTCTCTGACGGCTTCACAAACAGTTCTCCAGTTCCTCTGCGGATGTCGTCCTTCCTCCGCAATTTCATAAAACGGAATGCCCAAAGATTGAGCCAGTATGCGATCCCCGGCTGAATCGCCGATCAATATCGCCTGCGTTAAATCCATTTCCGGATATTTTTCCAAGGCTTGCTCAATCATGCCAGGTTTTGGCTTACAGCAGCCACATCCAGCATCCCGGCGATGCGGACAATAGAAGATATCCAACAGCTGAATACCATTCTCAGCTAAACGATGAATCAAAGAATCGGTGAAATTCTGATATTCTTCAAGGGTGATATACCCTTCCCCGATGACATATTGATTGGTGATCAGGATCAAGGCATAGCCTTGCTTCTGCAGAAACCGCAGACCTTCAACTGCCCCAGGGATCATCTCTGGTACTGTCTTTCCTGACCACTGTGAATCCGGATAATCCCGATTGATCGTCCCATCCCGATCCAAAAACGCTGTTTTCATCCCATTCTTCCTCTTTCGTTTCAATTTTCGCTTTCGCTTTTCCAATCCCCTTGGTTCGTTTTGAGTCCTATTTTAAATCTACATGTGAAGAACTCCTCAACCCATTTCTTTCCAATCAATCACAACACAATGCCAATCTTCTTTTTCATACATCAGGCCATGATAGGCCTCCATGATCTGATCCGGTTTTATCACATGACTGATCAATTTTTCAGCATCAAAAACATCATTTAATATTAATCTTTCGACAGTTTCGAAGTCCCGCAGCACATTCCGCCGCAGACCATCCGTAACCGGGAATGGATTAAGCTCATTGAACGCCCCTTTGACATTCAACATTTTCATGTGAATCGCATTGAGCACCGGCGTTATATCGCATGAATAGGAAGCCCGCGGAGATCCTAACAAAATGACTTGGCCATGTTTCGCTGTACCTAAGATCGCGTTGACAATGGCAGGTGAAATTCCGCTGGCATCCACACTGATATCACTACCGCGGCCTTGGGTTAATTGTTTTACTTTTTCCACCTGTTCCTGTGATGAACAGCTGAATACTTTTTCCAGTCCTAAAGCCCGCGCTTCCTCACACCTTGAAGCAACCGGATCCAAAGCCAAAACACGGAGGCCGGACTGCTTCAGCAGCAATGCGGTTAAGATGCCAATCGTTCCCAAGCCATAAACCGCGGCCGTGTCCGTCAGCTTGCCATCGCAAGCGGTGATGACATTCATAGCAATCAATCCTAAAGGAATTAAACAGGCCTGCTTATCGCTTAACCGATCATCGATCTTCATGATTTTATCTCCCTGCGTAGTTCCCACATGGGAGAAGCGATTGATCGACGCATGCGGACCGGAATAGAAGACGCGGTCCCCGACATTCAGATGGGTTAAACCCTGTCCCTTTGCTAAAATGGTGCCAATCGCAGAATATCCAGGATAGACTGGATAACTGAAGCCTTGCTTGATTGCATAAACCCGTGATAATTCTGTTCCGGCGCTGATTAAGGACATGGATGTTTCGATGATTGCTTCGTTGGCTTTCAATTCCGCGGCATCAAACTGGAATTCCTCACACTGACACTCTGCCTGAGCCTTACCGGTAAGGATGATTGATTTTCTCTGCATTAAAACTCCCTCCATTCTTTCACTTTCTAGAATTATTATACCATAGCCACCTGGGAAACTGGCACAGAATGTCGATGACTGCTTTTTGGTTATGAATTATCCAGAAACCCGATCATTATAGAAAACAAAAAACAAATAAAAATGACTTCTTCCCCTTCTGTCCAAGCTCATTTTCTGATTCACTCGCTGTCATTTTCCGGAAAACAGCATTGTAGGAAAGCAGGCTGTCTTTTTGTTTAACTCCTTCCCTAAACAAGAAAAGCACAGGACTGCCAGCCTCTTTTAAAGAAGCTTAGTAATCCTGCGTCTTTTTATTGGTGCACTTGGTTTTGGCTTCAACTTATATCAGAAGATCCATCTCAAGATGTTTTAAGATCTGATTGTATTTTCAATCTGTTATTTCAGCAAGCCTTGATCAACCAGGAACTGACGAGCAACATCATCCAGTTTCTTTTCTTCAATATCTACCTGATAACTCAGATCCGTCATCGATTCGTTGGTAAAGATATTGTCCAGCAGATGCAAAGTCGCTTCCAGATCCGGTGCGATGTCCTTTACACGCTCAAACAAATCATCCTGGACCACAATAACACCATTGTATTCCGGGAAGAAATGCTGATCATCTTCCAAAATCTGCAGCTGAACCTTTTTATTTCGGCCGTCTGTAGCATAAGCAACTGTGACATCAGCATTGCCGCTTTCCATGGTCGAGTATTTTAAGCTCAGATCCACAGGACGCGTGCTCTTAAAGTTTAATCCGTAGAAAGCGGTAAATGGTTCAAATTTCATGGTCCCTTCATCGCCGAAGAATTCATGTTCAGCACTGAATACCAGCTCCGGCGCAACAGCCGCCAGATCCGTTACCGTTTTTAAGTTGTATTGCGCCTGGATTTCTTTCGGTACAGCGACTGCATACGTATTATCCAAGCCCAGCTTATTGATCATCACCAAGCCATCCTGTTCTTCAAACAGCTGATTAGTATAATCAAATAATGTCATTCCGGCCGGTACTTCGGATGGATCACGGTGCAGCAGTGTCGTCAGAACAGTACCATCATAGCTCATATACACATCATAAACATCCTTCTTCAATTCATTGTAAGCATTGACTGCCGTCATTTCTTCTCCGATGCTCACGGTTAAATCCGTACGGTCTTCAACCAGCATCTTAATCATACGATGAACCAGCTTTTGTTCTGTCACCCGGCCATCTACAATCTTGATCACATTTTCTTTTTTAGAGCTGCAGCCTGGAATCAGCAGCAGGCAGAGTGTCAGAAGCAGTGTTAATCCTTTTTTCATTTTCGTCCCTTCCTTCTATTTTCTATCTTGTTCTTGCATAAAGCCGTTTTTCAATAAATCCCATCAGCGTGTCAAAGAAAACTGCCATGACCATCAAGGATCCGGTTCCAAACAGGATTAATTTCATATTCATATTGGCCATACCACGATAAATTACCGTTCCCAAACCCCCGCCGCCGACGAATGTACCAAAGACTGCGGCACTGATCTGATTGATCACAGCGATGCGGATCCCGGTAAAAATAACTGGAAAGGCAATCGGCAGTTCAACATGAATGAGCTGATACATCTTGCTCATCCCCATCCCTTTGGCCGCTTCCTTGACCGCTGGATCAATCCCGGACAAACCGGTATAAGTATTGCGGACAACCGGAAGCAGGGAATAGAGGAACAATCCTACAATAACCGTAAGCTTATTGCCGCCCAAGAAAATCATAATGATTCCCAGCAAAGCCAGCGATGGGATGGTCTGCAGCACATCTGTGACCTTAAAGATGAAGACTTTAAACGTCTTATTGAAGTAGGCAAAGATTCCAAATGGCAGACCGATCAGCAGGGTCAGGCAGATCGCAGCCACCACGACGCTGAGATGTTCAAGAATAACATTTACACTCATCCGCGCTTCCCTCCTAACCCTCTTGGTGTCAGCATTTTCTGAATCCAGTCCACCAACGCTCCCAATGTGAGCGCCAGTATTGCTGCAGGAATGGCTCCGGTCAGAATCAGCTGATTGTTATTGGTGCCTACACCACGGTAAATAAAATCGCCAAGGCCGCCCAGTCCGATCATTGCTGCCAAGACCGCCCAACTGACTGTATATATTGTGGATAACCGAAGACCCACGAAAATATTCGGCATCGCCAGCGGCAATTCAATTTTAATCAGAATCTGCAGGGGCGACATACCACATCCGCGAGCCGCCTCTTTTATCTTTTCATCCACATTCAGAAGGCCGACATACGTATTTTTCAGGATCGGAAAAACCGCGTAGATTGTCAACGCAATCAAGACCGTGGCAGGAACCATTCCGACATAAAGAAACAGGATGCCGACAAAGACAATACCGGGAATCGTTTGGAAAACGGACAAAACTGGCAGAATATAACCAGAAATCTTTGGCACTCGGCTTAATAATACGCCAAGTATTACGGCGATCACAAACCCCAGAATTACCGGAACCAGTACATAATAGAGATGTGTGATAATGGCTTGAATCAAATCCGCGCCATATCGATTTGCCCATTCCATCATCCCTGATCACCCCAAACTACACTTGCCAAAGCTTTTGACATGCTGGTTTTGGTGATAATGCCTTTCACCACATTCTCATCATCAACCACTAAGACGTAAGGCAGATTAGTTTTGGTCAGCCAGTCGAAAGCTTTGCGGGCTTCATCTTTTAGATGAACAGTTGGATAATCAGTACGCATGACTTTTCCTACTGATTCACCAGCTACGCCTTCACTTTTCAGCATATCAATCGTGACCACGCCTTTAAAGTGATGGGCTTCATCAGTAACAACCAGCGAATCGACTTCACGATGACTCATCATTTCAATACATTCCAAAGTCTTACGATTTTCCGTCGTCATATAGACTCGCTTTTTCATCAGGCTTTCACAGGTCATGTCTTCACCTTGACTGCGGTATGCTGCGCTGTGTTTGCCCATAAAGTTCCGAACAATTTCATTCGCTGGATGCCGAAGCATTTCTTCTGGAGCTGCATCTTGCTGAATTACACCTTTATCCATAAAGATGATTCGATCACCCATCTTGATTGCTTCATCCATATCGTGAGTGACAAATATAATTGTAATTCCCAGACTTTTTTGAAGCGCTTTCACTTCATCCTGCAGCGTATCGCGAGTGATTGGATCTAAGGCGCCAAAGGGTTCATCCATCAGGATCACCGGAGGTTTTGCAGCTAAAGCACGAAGAACCCCGACTCGCTGCTGTTGTCCGCCACTGAGTTCGTTAGGATATTTTTTAGCGTTCTCTTCATAAGGCATGTGTACAAGTTCAAGCAGCTCATGCGTCCGCTGATTCATTTCTTCTTTAGACCATTTTAACAATTTCGGTACGACACAAATATTCTCTTCTACTGTCATATTCGGAAACAAACCAATCTGTTGGATAACATAACCAATATTTCGCCGCAGTTTTTCACCATTTAGCTCATGAATACTTTTCCCATTAATCAGGATATCTCCCGAATCCGCTTCAATTAAACGATTAATCATTTTGAGTGTCGTTGTCTTTCCACAGCCTGATGGGCCGATTAAAACAACAAATTCTCCATCATTGACAGTTAGATTTAAATTATTAATGACCGGTACGCCATTATATTGTTTTACAATATTCTTTATTTCAATCATTTTTATCCCTCCTCAGTTTAATGCCATCATGTGACAACTCTATAATAACACAAAGTTGTCACTTCTTCAATTCTCATTGAAATCCCTTTCATTCAATTTTCACAATTATTTCAGGAAAAGAAAGAAAAAAATCGTTCGAAAATGAACGATTAATTAGCGTTTTGTGTTAAAAAATTGATCTACACGAATGATACAGTCTTCCTGACCAATAAAGTAAATAATATCTCCAACATGCAGCCGTGCATATGGACCAGGAGATAAAACTAATTCCTCTTTATGTCGAATTGCGATAACTGTCGCTAAGGTATTGTGCCAGAAATTAATTTCGGACAGATTTTTTCCAATGTGATTCATATTCTCAGATAATTCGATTTGATAGGGAATGAAGGGATTCAAGGCCTTAAATCGCGTAACTGTATCCAGCAAACTTTCGAGCTGATTTTTTATTTCGTTGTTTCTTAAATTTTGTTCATTTAGTGATTCAATCAGCCCTTCTTTCATTGCCGATATCGTATACTCTTCATCAAATTGTCTGACATACATTACGGCATTTTCTGGAGATTGAATCACAACGCCTATCCCTTGTATGGATTCAACAATTTTCATATCACAAAGTACACAGATGGCACGCCGGGCGGTTTCGCTTGATACATGATATTGTGAAGCTAACGAAGAACGTGCAAAAATTTTATCCCCAATTTTATATTCACCACCCGCAATTTTTGCAGCAATATCCGCTGCAATTTGTTGATAACGTGGTGCATTTTTTGCTTGCATTGGGATCACTCCTTTGTTCTTAGTATATCACAGTTTTTTCCTCAATTAAGTTTTCTGTTTACAAATAAGAAACATATCTTCCCTATGATTCTAAGGTTATCCAAAATATAGCAGTTATCCCAATCCACGCACCACTTGCGTGATGCAACACTGCTGAGAACGTTGTTTCTGGCGGTGAGAAACGCATTTCAATCCACGCACCACTTGCGTGATGCAACGGAATTCTGGAGGACTTTACAGATGGCGTACTCCACGATTTCAATCCACGCACCACTTGCGTGATGCGACGTGATTCGGAATTAAAATTATTTGCACTTAAAGTAATTTCAATCCACGCACCGCGTGAGCGACGCGACTACGATAATGTCGTAACTCTGAGCGGATGCTGCATTTCAATCCACGCACAGCGTGAGCGATGCGACAGTTAATAAGAAACTAAACAGTACTCATATGATTCTTATCGCATCTCTATCATAGCTAAGCATCGATATACTTGCAATACTTTCTTCATTTTTCACATATTTCTGGTGCGAACCTCCCTGGGATTTCATGTTCACCTCAGGTTCGCACTTATAGTCCCTCTTCTTCTACAAAACGATAAAATCCTTTTTCTTTTTCTATATCATCGGAATTGACAGTGCCAACTGGTGCTGTATAAACAACAAATTCTTCATTACCGTCTAACTCAAAAAGCTTACTACAAATAGCATCATCAAATGCCGCGATTCCACACACTCCCAAATTTAAAGCTGCACAGGCTAAATACAGATTCTGACCGACATGTCCAGCATCAATTAAAGCTACACGATGTGCACGTATTCCATATCGCCATTCACATCGATAAGCTATGAGTGACCAATAAAATACAACACTAGCTTTACCAGCCCAGATTTGACCGCATAATGAATCGGAAATTATTTTCTCATCGTTGTCAACCTCATGTAAAAATTCCAGTGCATGCTCCATCGGCAAATAATGATATGCCCCGGATTTTAGTCCTTCACACTTTTTGACAATTAAATAAGTTTCAAAACCATGGCGAGCACCGCCAGAAGGCACTGTTCTCAACGTTGCATATTGCTTTCCACGAATCTCTTTTACGCCTTGACTTGCCCATAGCAAATAGGATAATTGAAGCAAGCTAATCGGTTTCTGTGTGAATACCCGAGAACTATGCCGCCGCGAAAGAATCTCTGTAAAATCTTCAATTTTGGTCAATGCTTCAAAATTACGCGGCAGCTTTATCTGCTGAGTTCTCATCGCTGCTTTTACCAAAGGTGGCTGAGGTTTCTTTAATTGCTGATCTGAAATGAATTCATCTTGATCCTTCAGACTCTGACAATGCATAAATTGCCGTCCTTCCTGAATTAAAGCTTTTACACGTTTTTCATTCATCATCATTATAGCTCCCATCTTTTCTTTAATTATAACAGTTCCGCCAAAAACGAAAAGAAAAACTCCATCCCAGGAAATCAGGATGGAGAAATGATATTTATTTTTTCCCGCAGGTATGACCTGCAAGCCAGCCATGGGTCATAGCCATACCTACAGAGTTTCCAGCCATAGGCGTACTGTAGCCTAAACCATATCGACCACCCAAGCAATTGCCGGCAGCATACAAGTTGTCAATCTTTTCCCATTGTTTATTTAATACATTTTGATCAGCATCTGTTACCAATCCAGATAACGTAACCATGGATGGATTGCCACCATGACTCAGATTGCCAGTTCCACCATAAAATGGTGCTGTTTCAATAGGAATCATAAATTCTTTATCTTTACCATAATCTGTATCGCCTTCTGCGGAATGACACAACTCATTGTAATGAGCGATACTGTCAAGGAAATTCTGTTTTGCTTCTCCTTCATAACCTAACAAATCAGCCAATTCCTCCAACGTATTAGCGGCAAAGACGGTGCCTTTCATCATTTTCCGTTCAGCCAGATTGGCACCAGTAACGGTTGAGCCTTCCGGATTACCAATTTCAACAGCATCCATATCCGCTTTCAATACGTCATAAAAATCATCCATACCAAAGTTTGGAGCACCATGATCTAATGGAGCCTTGGCCACGGTTTCACTCCAATTCGCATCGGTAACATAACAAGCCAGACCCGCAGGCTGACGTTTGGATACCGAACCCAGCTGACTGATTGCGCCTTCATTGCAGAAACGCTTTCCTTCAACATTTAACATCAGCATTGGACAGGTTCCCCAAGGTCCGCTGACACCGCCGCCCAGTGCCATCCAGCCACGCGGTGAAGCTTCAATCATACCGCCAGCCCAGCAACCCATTTTGTGGCCGATCCCAGCACGGATGGTTGTGCTTGCCCAATCCTCAGCTGTTTTTCCATCTCGTTCAGCCCATTCCATACCTTCATTTAATAAAGCCCAACACATCTTTGGATCACCGATAAAATCTCCAGCGCATAAAATTACACCCTTATTCGCTGTAAATTTAACATACTCACCCTCAGCATTCTTAGCGATCAAACCTGTAACAGTCCCTTCATCAGACTGGACTAAGACAACACCTGTATGTTCAAAGAACCATTCAGCCCCATGTTCTTGGGTATACTGTACAATATATTTATGAACAAATTCTATATTGTTCCCTTGATAGCCATAGAATTGTGCATTACATGGCCAAGTCTTATAACCACCGCAGCGAATTGGATAGGAAACTTTCGCTCCGCTGTAAGCAGCCTGAGTATTACATAACGGATATTCAAACATGTTGGACATATCAAATTCGCCTTCATCAGGGACTTCTACACCTGGAATTCGAACCATCGTCCCCTTCATGAAGACATGACTGTCATTCGCTTTCCGCTGTTCTTCATACAGATTATAAATTTCCTGATATCGATCAAACATCGCACCGGAATTCTGCACGAAGCCGCGGATAATATCCGGATTACAGCGTCCATTGGCTCGCAGGCAGAACTCAGAAGTAATTTCACCTGTATTGTATGGGCCAAAACCACGATTGATCAAAAACTGTGAATTGACATGTCCGATATCCTCACCAAACCAACCGCCCATATTTGCCCCGGTATTCTCTAAATCTACAAATGCACCCCAGGCCTGCTGTTCAATGACAGCCACACTTGCCCCTTCATCCACAGCACCTAAGGCTGCACCTAAGCCCGAATGGCCTCCACCTAAAATTACGACATCGAACGTCTTTTCTTCTTTGATTTCTGAATCAGCAACCACTGGTTTCTCACCCAGCCAATCACCAGGGCCACAATAGCCCGGAACTCGTCCATCCGCTGCGGCAGAACCGCTATTCGCAGTTACCACTGGTGTTGATTCCGGCTGCGTCTCATTCGTTGAACAGGCACTGAGCAATCCCATTGCGGCAACACCCAACGCGCTTGCTGCTGTAGATTTTAGAAAATCCCGTCTTGAAATTCCTTTAATCATAAGTTTCTCCCTTCATTCTTGGTATTTTTATCCTACCATTGCTGAAAAAAGAAAAAAATGGCTTCTGTCTGCTTGGACATTTTTCTTGTCTGCTTAGTCAATTTTTTAACAAGGCTTTCGGAAGAGGGAAAAGCAAAGTCAGTATAAAATGATGATTGATCACTTCTGTCGATATTGTGCCTTGATATTTTTCAACAGTATAACGAATACTCCTCAAGCCATAGCCATGACCTGCATCCGCTTTTGTCGTTTGCAGCTGATCCTTATGCCAAAGCATTAAATCACATTGACAAGGATTATCAAAACGAATAACACACCAGGATTGATGAAGACAGACCTTCACATTGATTTCCCGCATATCCTCGGAAAGCTGGCAAACATGTTCAATTGCATTATCCAAGGCATTGGCAAAAATTGTTGTTAAATCAGCAGGAGCTAAGAAATCTAACAGCTCTCCCTGAATCATAGTTAAGAGTGGGATCTTATTCCTCATGCAGCATTCATGTTTATCTGTCAGGATTACATTTAAAGTTTCATTGCCGGTGTCGACAAAGTTCTCAAAGCCTTCCATTTGTTTTTGCAGTGTATTTAAATATTGCCGGCGCTTTTCATGATCTTCCAGCTGTTCCAGAACTTGAAGATGATTTTTCATATCATGATATTTCTGATTCACGATTTCCATAGTCTGCTGGCGATTTTCCACTTGGCGATACTGCAGCTTCAGCATGGTTTGCATGCGCTGCAGATCTTCCTCTTTGTGCTGGCTTTCCATCATCCATTGATAACCAACGATAGTTAGAAAGCCACAGATACTGGCAATTCCTTCAATAGAAATAGCTTCCAATCCGCGTGCCCAGCTTTCTTTGCCTAACGTCTCTGCAAAAGTCCCAATATAAACTACAGGGACAACACTTAAAGCAATCAATCCCATATAAACTGGATTTTGCTGAGTCAAGTCATATCGAAAAACCATCTTTTTCACAGGTGTCAAAATTAGAATATAGATTCCGAGCAGACCAAAACAGGAAATCAGGCGTAATCCCCAGGCTGAACCTTCTACTAAAAAATTAGTTGATTGAGCACTGATCATTAGATGACCAATTAAGTGTCGAATAAATCGTGTCGCCAAAAACAGCACGATAACATAGTAAAAACATTCCCGCCATCGACAGCCGCAATACAATCTGACAAAAACCATCAATGTTAGAAAAGTTTCCAATACATAAAGAATGCTGTAAATATCACGGGTTTGCTGCGAAGTCATACTGAGGAGATTCCATAAGTAATAACCAGCGACTAAAAGCAGAGGAAGTCCCCAGCGACGCCAAGAATGCGGACGAAGCGATGAAAGATAATAAAGAACGGCATAGACTTCACAAACTGTAAACAGCAGCAGGAAACCAAGATCTAACAGTTCTGATTGCGTCATATTAAAGTAACCTGCCTACATGTTTTGTCAAAGCTTCCATAAACTCTTTACGCCGATATTTGCTGATTAATAACTCATCTTCACCAACAAATACTGTAGATTTACGAATTTGACGTACATAATCCATATTGACTAAATAGGCGACATGGCAACGAAAAAAACGTTCATCCAAAATCGCTTGAATATTCTGAAGAGGTTCATTGCAGCGCAGCACTTGTGTCTCTGTATGAATTTGCAAATGACGCGCCACGATCTCCACATAAAGAATCTCATTCATTTCCAGCCAGACCTGACCACGGTCTGTTTTCATCGGAATTCGTTTCTCTTTTTGTTTCTTTTCAATCCGTCGCACGGCTTTCATTAATTTTTCCTTGAAGAGTATAGGATTAACGGGTTTCAGAATAAAATCCATTGCTTGTACAGCATAGCCTTGTATTGCATACTGCGCAAGATTCGTAATAAAGATAATGATTAGATCTTCATCTTGTTCGCGAATTTTAGCCGCTGCCTCCATACCATCCATTTTATCCATTTGAATATCCAACAAGGCCAAGTCAAAGGAATGCGCTGGTAAGGCAGAGAAACTTTCACCATCTGTAAAAACAGCAATCTGTAAATTCAGTTGTTCTTCTTGCTGAATCTGATTGAGAATTTCTTCCATACGTTGAATCTGCGGCAGATAGTCTTCTACCAGCGCCACTCTGATCATCACAGCTCCCCCTTATTAATCCTTTGTGAAATCTTTACGTTATTTGTATCATACCATATTTGAAAAGACGGAACAATTATGATCAAAAAAAACGCTTAAACATCATTTCGTCTACTTAGCCATTTTTTCCGACTGATTGGAAAAATAGATATCCTTTTTTCAATATCAATTCGTGATATAATGAACGAAAAGAAAAAGAGAGGTTTTTTTATTGATGAAAACGAATAAAACAATGATTATGGCGATCAATTTCCCATTTTGTTTACAGGAAGAAAATCACGCGCATCCTTTTCAGATTTTAGGTGATTCTCAGATTAAGATGAATTATTTAGAGGCACTGAGCCGAGAACTTCACAGTACCGCTGAAGATTTTCAAGATGTTGCCTTTACAGCAGTCAAGCTTACAGGCTATCCGACAATTATGAATGCTGATAAAGTTGGAGAACTATTGCATCAAATTCGTCAGGAATATCATTTAACAGAATTTTGTGAAGTTAGTATTGAAACATTGCCAAATACAGTTTGTGTACCTTTATTAAGCGGATTGAGTCAGGGAAAGCCGACACGTTTTCAACTGCAAATACACTCACTGCAGCCAAAAGAATTACTAACATTAAAGGTTCCATACACCTTACCTGACATTCAAAATTCAGTCTTATTTTTAGATAAGTTCCGCGTCAATAATGTTTCATTGACCTTGGATTTAGGAATTCCAGGTCAGACCTTTGTTTCATTAAAACGCACGTTACGTTCTTGTTTAGAACTGGAACCTGATCATTTGATGCTTCGGCCCTATTTAAGTGTGCAGCAACAGGCCGATCAAAAGCTGCAGCAAAGAATGTTAAATTCAACAGATGAATATTTAAAAGAGCAGGGTTGGGTGAATTACGCACCTGGATTTTATTGCAAAAAAGAATGTCATGATCAGTTCTTAAGCCAGCTATGGACCCAAGGCGAAGTAGTCGGTTTTGGTCTGGATGCTTATTCGTGTTTTGATGGTTATCAATATCGAAATACACGTGATTTAGCATCTTATATTTCAGGGGCTGATGATTGTCAGCAATTAATTGAAAATCCACAGGCTTTATCGTCAGAAGAAAAACAGCTTCGGCAATTACGCGGACAATTATTACTTGATCAGCAGCCAGCTGCTGAAGGATACGCCGAGAGTGTTCAAAAGGAAATCAATTCATTTATCAAACAAGGATATATTGAAGAATTAGATGGTAAATTAAGCTTAACTAAGGATGGTAAAGGTGCTTTCTGGATCAGCTTATCACATGAAGCTTATTACTGATGAATGAATAAGTAATGTGTAGGACAGTTACGATTTAATTAAGTGCTGGAATCGTGTTCACTCATCTTTAAATTAAAGAATAACGGGTGCGAACCTGAGGTAAACATAGAATCCCTGGGAGGTTCGCACCAGAAATATGTGAAAAAGAAAGATAATGTTGCAAGTAACAGAATTATTCGCTATGATAGTAGCAAGTTAAGAATCATTTAAATCTCTTTTAGTTTCTTATTAGCTGTCGCATCGCTTACGCGGTGCGTGGATTGAAATAACGGACAAAGAGTTCCTAAAACAATATGCAAAACGTCGCATCGCTTACGCGGTGCGTGGATTGAAATTGTACCGTACTTTTTTCCATCAAAACTTATTCCGGTCGCATCGCTCACGCGGTGCGTGGATTGAAATGCAAATAGAACTGATCCTCCACCACCGAACACTTGTCGCATCGCTCAAACGGCTCCAGAGAATATTAATTCAATTTTCAGCAAGAAAGCTAAAAAAAAGAACCTTAAAAATAAGGTTTAAAACAATTTTTCGATTGACCAATCAATACCGTAAATTGAAAATTAGATATTAAAAATCAAATTGCTGATCTATGATCGTAACCACCTAATAATTTTAATACAAAAATAGACTAAATATCACAAAAAATCAAAAAGTGGTACGATTTGGGTACGATTTGAAAATGAATGCATCAAAAAAGCCCTTAACTAAGGGCTTTTTAAGCATCTGGTGCCGATACCCAGAATTGAACTGGGAACTGAGCATTACCATTGCTCCGTTTTACCATTGAACTATATCGGCAGGCATTTAATATAATATCAGGTACTTATAAAAAATGCAACTATCTTTTTTCAGAATCCAAATTTTTTCAATGCACGAACTATGCGAGCAACGGGAAATCCCATAATTGAATAAAAATCACCATTAATTCTTCTTGCCAAAAAGAAGCCTTCGCCCTGAATGCCATACGCTCCTGCCTTATCCAGCGGTTCACCCGTTTTTACATAAGCTTCAATCTCCTCAGCCTCTAAAGAATAAAACTCCACATCGCTAATATCACAGAAAGAGATTCTTTGAGTTGATGACAACAAGCAAACCCCTGTCATTACTTGATGCGTTTTACCGGATAACTGAGCGAGCATCATTTTCGCTTCTTCTGAATTTCCTGGTTTTCCTAAAACTTGCTGCTCTAAAACAACAATGGTATCCGCACCGATCACGACCGCTTCCGGATGTCGATCTAACACCGTTTGAGCTTTTCGCCAAGCTAATTCCTCCATCGCAGCTTCCAATGGTAAATTCCGATTTAACGTTTCATCAATGTCCGCGATCTCAATGTCAAAAGGAATATGACACCGCTCTAAAAGCTCACGCCGCCGCGGTGATTGGCTGGCAAGAATTAGTTTCTGTTTCATTCCCGGCTTCCTTTCTGATTCTTATCATAAATAATCTTCATTCCTTTGAATGCAAGATCCGGGTCATATTCATCAATACAATCCGTTTCTTTGACAAGAATTCGCCCCAATCCCCCAGTTGCGATTACCTTTAACTGCGGCTGATTCAGCTCCGCTTTAATCTTTCGAACAAGATATTCCACCTGCCCGATGTATCCATAGACCAATCCTGACTGCATCCCCGTAACCGTATTTTTAGCCAGCACACGTTCTGGTTTATTAATCTCAATTTCCGGCAGCTTGGCCGTCATTGACCATAATGCCTGAGCCGCAATTTCAATCCCCGGTGAAATCACCGTATATTCAAACACACCTTTACTGGATATGTAATCATAGGTTGTCGCTGTACCAAAGTCAATCACAAGACACGCCTCATGATACAGATGATAAGCCGCTGCTACATTTACAATTCGATCGGCTCCCACCTCTTTTGGATTTTCAGAATTTACAGAGATTCCCGTTTTCACGCCCGGTCCGATAATCAGCGGCGTACAATGAAAATATTTGATAACCGCACTCTCCAGAGAATGCATAATCTTGGGAACAACGCTGGAAATCACTACGTCATGAATCAAAGAACTGTCGATCAGACGTGTCGACAACATTGTCCACAAAACCATGCCCAACTCATCCGAAGTTCGTGGTGTTTTGGTCGTTAAGCGAAACGTCGCTTTCAAATCATCGTGATCGAACACGCCTACCGTGATATTCGTGTTCCCCACATCCAAGGTCATCAACATAATTTATTTCTCCCTTTTTTCTTTTAGGATTGTCAAACAGCGCTCTAACAGTGCATAAGCCAGTTGTTCCTTGCGCATGATCGGCAATGCTTCCTCTCCTTGCGCTGTAAGTACGGTAACCCGATTTGTATCAATTCCAAATCCTGCCCCTTGTTCCCTTAAATCATTAGCCACAATCATATCCGCATGCTTCGACTCCAACTTTGCACGCGCATGCTCCAAAAGCTGCTCTGTTTCCATGGCAAAGCCACAGACTACCTGATCCTCGCGTTTTCTTTCTCCAATTGTTTTTAGAATATCCTGTGTTCGTTTTAGAGTCAGCTGAAATTCCCCTTCTGACTTTTTTATTTTCTGCGCGGCCATTTCAATCGGTGTATAATCAGCAACTGCCGCTGCTTTAATAATTAAATCTGAGTCTTCAGCATACATTAAAAGGGTCTCCGCCATGGATTGAGCGGAAGTCACCGGCATGTCTGCAACATTACGCACAGGCGGTAAAGTGGTCGGCCCATGAACTAACGTTACCTCAGCCCCCCAGTTTCGCGCTGCTTTTGCGAGAGCATAACCCATTTTTCCACTGGAATGATTGGTTAAATAGCGAACTGGATCCAAAGCTTCTTGAGTAGGACCTGCACTCACTAACACCTTCAACCCGGATAACGGTTTTTCTGTAATTAAAGCCTGTTCAATTTCATCTTCAATCGCCGCTAAAGGAGCAAGGCGGCCTTTGCCTACATCGCCGCATGCCAGCAAACCGCTGTCCGCCTCTACAATTTGCATGCCTCTGGCTTTTAACAGGCGCAGATTCTCCTGAGTCGCCGGATTTTCGAGCATTCCGGTATTCATGGCCGGACAAATAATCTTAGGACAGCTGCAGGCTAAAAAAGTTGTAGTCAGCATATCGTCAGCCAGTCCATGAGCGAACTTGGCGATCACATTGGCAGTCGCCGGGGCAACCACAAAAACATCCGCCTGCTTTGCCAGCGATACATGCTGAACATGATATTCAAAATTCCGATCAAAGGTATCCACACTGACACGATGACCGCTCAGTGACTCAAAGGTCAATGGGCTGACAAATTCAGTCGCATTTCGGGTCATGATCACATGGACGTCCAAATCTTTCTTTTTTAAGTCACTCGTCAGCTGTGCCGCTTTATAAGCAGCAATTCCACCAGTAACACCTAATACAACTGTTTTTTTCACAATATCCTCCCTGCCGACAATGTCGGCCATTTTAAGAATCATGTCTGACTCTGAAGCATTTTCTTAATCCAATCGTTAATTTGCCGAAGAAGCTTTCCTATACCCTTTAGTCAGAGGCATCAGCGCTCGTCCGACGGCCAGAACAATCAGCGCTCCGATCACCATTTCCATTATACCATTTGTCATAACAACGCCCAATAACAAAGCCGCCAACCCGGACATCGCTACGCCTTTAACTGCAGCATAGGCAGAACCGAAGAAGAAATAGATCCCCAGCATCACCAGCGTCGTATGCAAAAAGGTGCTGATCAATGTCGAAAACAACAAACTGGCGTTCACTTTCTTCGTTGCCTTCATCAGCAAGTTAAACATCAAGCCGGACAGCCAGCCTAATAAGACCCGAGGACCTAAAGCAATGACCAGACTCGCCAGACCTCCATGGAATTCACCGACTGAATAAAAGGGTGAAAAAACAAAAGAAGTAACAGTAGGCGTCAAGGTATTCACGATAACACTGCTGATCCCAAAGATCAATCCCACTACACTCCCTGCTCCAGGCCCCAGCAAAACCCCTGCCAGAATAACAGGGATATGCAATGTTGTCGCACGCACTGGACCGATCGGGATATACCCCAGCGGCGTCAGCATCAGCACAATTTCGATGCAGCCGAATAAAGCCAGCAGCACCATGTTTTTTGTCTTCTGTTTCGATTTCATATTTTTTTTCCTCCTGTCGCTCCATTTCGGATGCAACGTACTGAAATACGAGAATCTCTTTCAGCCTCACGATGTTTGATAGAAGTCACTTCGGATCTCCTTTAAACGCATGAAAACCAAACTTTGAGAATTCATTTTTATTATACTCAGGATCTCCTTTAATTCAATAGTTCCCTGTCCAACTCTGACAAAAGACTACCAAAAATAGACAAGCCTAAGTTTGTTAAACCTCAGCCATACTAACGATACAAGAAATGAAGGTGAATGAATGAAGAAAATACCTTATGTATTATTAATCAGTCTGCTTCTGCTGAGTGGATGTCAGAATCGGCCGGAAGACAACGATCTCACGGCAAAGGTGGGTTCCATCACTGACGATATTCCGGAAATCGATATTCCTCAAACAGATATCGACTTCTCACAATTCAGTACATTAGATTCAAAGATGCAGGCATGGGGACTTGGCAAAGACAAAGATGAAAATGGCCAGCCTCAGGATGCAGTGCTTGCCAACGAAAGGTATAAAGCTTATGATACCGTGTTCGTCGGACGTCCTGATCACAAAGTTTATTTAACCTTTGACAATGGTTATGAAAATGGCAATACGCCAAAAATTCTAGACACACTGAAAGAAAAGAACGTCAGTGCCGTCTTCTTTGTCACATCCCAATATGTTCTGGAAAATCCTGATTTGATTCGGCGAATGATTGATGAGGGACATATCATCGGCAATCACAGCTATCATCATCATTCTTTTCCAACGATCAGCATTGAAAAGGTTTATGATGAAATCATGCAGTTAGATGCCTTATTATTAGATCAATTCCAGTACAAGATGACATTGGTCCGCCCGCCAAAGGGAGAATTCAACGAACAGTCACTGGCCCTCAGCAATCTCTTAGGATATCAAACAGTGCTGTGGTCGTATGCTTACTATGATTACAATGTTGCCGATCAGCCTGATCCGACCTCAGCTTTAAAGAAAAATCTGGACAACGCACATCCTGGTGCAATTTATCTTCTGCACTCCGTATCGGATACCAATACCCAGATTTTATCAGATTTAATTGAAGGACTGCGAAACTTAAACTATGAAGTTTCCCGCTATGATTTAAAAGAGTGACCCAAAAACTGAAATTAAAATACAAGTTAATTGGAATACTGTTACCTGAAAATCGAACATTCCAATTGGGGATAAAAAACAACCGCTGATTAAGAATCTAATCCCCTTGAGTCTGATTCTTCCGTATAAAAACAAATTTCGTTTCCCTTGCTTATTTATTCCAGGCAGCGGATAAGGAATTTGTTTTTCTTTATAGCGGAGAAATCCCTGTCTGATGATATCAAATTGATAATCCTTGTGATATTCGTTACTCCTTTTTTTGTACTTCCGAGCGCAGCTGTTCCAAACGAGCCTCCGCCGCTGCATCCTGATCAAAATACTCAACAAGTAAATCCAGACAACGCAGCGTTTCCGGTGAACTCATATGTTCCAGCTTCTCCGTTTCCTCTAACAGCCGGTCTCCTTCAATCCCTGCCAGCTGCAGAAAACGCGCCACTCGCTGATGCCGCTCCAGCAGCGCTTTTCCTTGTGTCTTTCCCTTTTCTGTCAACTGCACATCCCCATAGTTTTCCACAATTAAAAAACCTTCTGCAGCCAGTTTCCGCAGCATCTTACTGACTGAACTGCGGCCAACCTGCAAAGCATCAGCAAGGACACAGACGCGAAGACTTTGATTCTTTTGCTGCATCCTGTATAACATTTCCAAATAATCTTCCATGGCCGCTGTCAGCTGATCCGCTTCATTACGTACGGATTCACGGAAAGGCCGAAAACCATTGCTTTTCATTTTCTTCATCCCTTTCAGACAATCCTGTCCTATTCCATTCTATTCGCTGTGAAAAGCCTTGTGCGGGCGGATGCTGAAATCGGAAAGCGATCACTCTGCCCTATAAAAAAGCCAGGATTCCAAAGATTCCCGGCCTTTCACTTTCTCTATATTCAATCTAATTCAATTCTGTTTGATCCTCTGGCAATTTAAAGTAGCTGCTGAATTCTCCCTGAATTCGATCATGCAGACGCCGGACACCCCCTTCCAAATGATAACGCATGACATCACTGCAGCGTTCGCGCTGACGTTTTTCCACAATTTCCACAATTTTTTCATGCTCCTGAAGCAGCTCATTCATTGAGAAGTTCGCTTTTACATCCAGCATTCTAAACCGTGAATAATGGACTTTCATCTGATTGATGATCTGCCACATCGCCCGTTGTCCTGCAATGGCGAAAATATGCTCATGAAATTCGCTGTCTAAAGCATAAAATTCATCCGGTGTTCGCTGTTCGGCAATGGCTTGACGCTGATCTTGCAAATCATGCTTCAACTGCTGAAGCTGAGCCGAAGATCTACGCTCGATCCCATCTTTAAGGATTTGAATCTCTACGATAGTCCGCATATTGATCGTCGCCATGACCAGTTCCATATCAATCAAGGACACCTTGGTTCCCCGCTGCGGCAAAACTTCCAGCAGACCATCATTACACAGTCGCAGAAACACGTCCCGTACAGGTGTCCTGGACACCTGAAAACGCCGAGAGATTTCATTCTCACTAATCAAAGCCCCCGGTTCAATTTTGAGGTCGATGATCTCTTCCTTCAACTGATTATAAATTTCCAATTTATCCATCCCACATCCCCCTCATACAGTTAGTATACAAGGTGTACGCAGCGGATTCAAGTTTCATTTTTTACCCCCTTCTTCCAGAGAAGTTCTCACAGTTTCTTCTGATCATGATATAATGCTTGCGATAAGGAGGACAAATTATGAAGTTTTTAGTCATTTCAGACATTCACGGTTCTGCCGCATACATGAAAAAAGCACTTGAAGCCTATGTTTTGCATAAACCCGATCACATCCTGCTGCTGGGGGATATTCTCTATCATGGCCCTCGCAATCCGCTACCGCCTGATTATAATCCCCAGGAAGTGGTTGCGATGCTGAATCCTCTGGCTGATAAAATCACAGCTGTCCGCGGCAACTGTGACGCTGAAGTTGATCAAATGCTCCTGAATTTTGATATTCTGCGTGACTGTGCGACGATTTTTTTAGGCGGACGGCGAATTACGGCAACGCATGGTCACCTGTTTCCGCTTGATCCGCCGCCGCACAGCTTCCCCGGTGATATCTATTTATATGGTCATATCCATATTCCAGTAATCCGCCAGGAAAACGGAATCACACTGCTCAATCCCGGCTCAATCACGCTGCCTAAGCAGAACAGTCCGCATACCTATGGCTTGCTGGATGAAAATGGATTTACCATTATGACCGAAAATCACGAAGTCTATCAGTCCCTTGCTTTTTGAAACATAAAATAAATCGTTGATTTTAACTCTCTGAATAATTGCTGATTAATCCTGGATTTTCCTAGTCTCCTTCGGCTTGGGAAATCCTTTTTTATTCTCATCGATCAGCAGACAAAGAACTGCCGTCCATTGATTCTCAGTTTCCTTTAAGGTCATTTTTAAAATTGCCCCCTGATTCATCAAATGCCGGTGGGCAACGGGAGCAATATAGTAAATCGGCTGATTTATCGAGCTCAAAATCAGCTGGTTTTCACGAATCTCCATCTCACTCCTTTTCCATTGACAACTGGGCAATGTGCGCCGAATACGATCCTGATCCTTATCGGATCCAGAACGCATTCGCTGCGCCTGTTTCCATACTTGCTGAAGCATTGCTGTGGGCAGCGACTGATAAATATCCGGCAGCGGCGCATCTTCAATCTGCTGCGGATGATGGATCATCGCAGCAAATAATTCTTCGCGAAGCTGCGCGGCACTATGACTTAATGCACAAAGTTGGCGGCGTTGGACCAATGTCGGGAAGCATGTAATTTTTACGTTCATAATCATGAGCTCAATTCCTCCTCACTATTACTATTGCGCTTTTTTTACAAATGTCCCGCTGATTTCAGTTTTTTTATCTCCCAGTTGAGTCCCAAATTGTTTCATTACTATCACTTAGGCACCATTTTGGGCGTCATGATAATAAGTGCGCTTCATTACAAACCTGCTGCAGAATTGAACTCAAATAGAAAAAAACCTTCCGCATTTTAAACTGCTTTCGGAAGGTTCACTTTTTTATTTTTCCTGCATCAACCGATCCAGCCGCGGATTTGCGACTTCTCGGATTCGGCCATTTTCGATATAAACTTTTGCTAAACGGTCGCTCAATAAAGTCAAAACCTCATAGGGAATCGTACCTAATTCCTGTGCCACCTGTTCCAGCGGGATATGTGGGCCGATCAGCTCAACCTTTGTCCCTACAGGAAAAGCATGCGGAAGCCGGATCATCGCCTGATCCATACAAATCCGTCCTACAAATTCCCCGGTTTCTCCTTCAATCCAACAACTGCGCCCCTGATGCCGGCGGATCCAGCCATCGGCATAACCTATCGGCAGTGTTCCGATCCATTCTTCCCCCTGCGTTGTATAGGTTGCTCCATATCCAATCGGCTGTCCAGCTTTTAATTGTTTTACATAGATCAAGCGGCTGTATAAGCTGATACACGGCTTGAGTTCAGTTAAATAAGAAGTCACGCCAAACATGGCCAGTCCGCAGCGGACCGCATTGCCTGGAGCTTTAGGATAATGCACTGCTGCATCGGAGTTACAGCTATGCACCCAGCGAAAAGGCGTCTTCAGCGCATCTACAACCGCCTCAAATCGTGCTGACTGATCCTCGGTCATTTGATTATCCGGATTATCCGAACACGCAAAATGGGTAAATATCCCTTCTACGTCAGCACCGTTGGCTTTTAACAAGGACAACATTGCCTGCAGCTCCGCTACCTTCTCCGTACCAATCCGATGCATGCCGGTATCCACTTTTAAATGCACTTTCAGTCCTTTTATCGGCACCTGAATCAATTCTTTAACCCACTCCAGCGACACCGCCGGTACAGTTAAATCATACTGCAGCAGCAATTCTGCCTGAGCCGGATCCACGACCCCCAAAATCAAAATCGGTGCAGTGATTTCCTGATACCGCAAAGCCAAGGCCTCGTCCAAACTCGAAACTGCCAACATGGTAGCCCCGCCAGCCAATGCAGCCCGCGCCACAGATGCATCCCCTGCACCATAGCCGTTGGCTTTGATCACCGCAATAAATTGCCGGTTTGTCTGTGACCGAAGCCACTGCACATTTTCTTTGATCTGATCCAGGTCAACCTGAACCCAGCTTTCCCGATAAAACATGACCTTCCTTCTTTCTACTTGACTTTCATCGCTTATACAAAGCGAGAAGTCGTATATGCCAGATAAATCCCGCCAATCCGGAACATCAGCGATAACAAACCATTGATGCTTGTTCCGATCAAACTTTGCAGCGTAATTCTAAAGGCCATCATGAAAAATTGAAATCCCATCGTGAATACACCGAAACCAAAATAGGCGATCATATCGCCAAATAAGAAGCAAAACACAGCCAGCACTGCTGCTAATACGGAAAACCGCACCTGTACCCCACGTCCATATTTACGAATTACGGTTCCGATTGCATAGCCAAATGCCAGATAGACCACCGAAAATTCAAACATTAAAAACTGCGAAATCAAGCCATACAGAATCGTCAGTCCAATCGTTGCCCCTACTCCATATCCAACCGCCCGAATAAACCGCTCATTGCGGGTAAGGGCTTGTTTATTGTAAATTTTAAGCATACGTCCGCCTCCTGAATACTCCCAGTATAGCACAATCGATATTAAAAGAGAACGGCCGATCCGCAGACAGAATCTTACAAATCATTAACATCAATATTCACTCTCTGCCCGTAAAAAGTCAAGAAACACAGAATTTAGAAACCGTTTTCTTTACTTTTTCTGCATCTCAGGGTATCATTTTTTTAAATGAGTAAAGGAGGTTTCACCTTGTTATCAAATACGCAGAATCAAGCTTTATATGAATTGCAAAAAGAGCTTTGGGGTTATGCCGAACCCGGCTTTTTAGAACACCGCTCTGCCGCAGCAATGAGTAAGTTCTTACGTCAAGAAGGCTTCACGGTTACGGAAGGCATTTGCGGTATGGAAACCGCATTTGTTGGAGTCTGGGGCAGCGGTCATCCGGTGATCTGTCTGTTGGCTGAGTTCGATGCCCTCTACGGATTAAGTCAGGAAGCGGATGTTTCCGAATATAAACCGATTGAAGGCGTGGCTACCGGACACGGCTGCGGACATCACCTTTTGGGTACAGGCTCGATCGCCGCCGCCATGATGGTTAAAGACTATTTAGAAAAAAACAAACTGTCAGGCACCATCAAGATGGTCGGCTGTCCCGCAGAGGAAAGCGGCAGCGGCAAAGCCTATCTTGCCCGCGACGGCTTCTTTGATGACGCAGATGCCGCCATTACGTGGCACCCATCTACACTGAATGTTGTCTCTTCGGGTTCCAATCAATCCTGTATTCAATGCTATTTCCGTTTCCATGGCGTTTCCAGCCATGCCGCCGGCAATCCGGAAGCTGGGCGCAGTGCGCTGGACGCCGTGGAACTGATGAGTGTGGGTGTCAATTATCTGCGCGAACACATGGATTCCAAAGAACGTGTACATTACGCTTATACGAATGCTGGAGGTATTTCTCCCAACGTTGTTCAGGCCGAAGCGGAAGTCAAATATCTCGTTCGTTCCACGACCAATCCTAAATGCCAAAAATTATACGAACGGGTGATCAACATCGCAAAAGGTGCTGCCATGATGACCGGTACAACCTGTGATGTCATCTTTGATGAAGGACTTAGCAACGTCATCCCTAATTTTACACTTGAGCAAGTACTGGAAGACGCTTTCTTTAAAGTTGGAGTCCCGGCCTATACTGAAGCCGAACGGGCGTATGCCAAACAGTTCCGTGATACCTATCCGCTGGAACCGGAGAGCGAAGTCACCGCGGTCATCGCGGAGCCTAAAACACTGATCACCAACATACAAAACAGTGATATCTGTGATATCGTTCTGCGCCACCGCTGCGTTGATGAATGCTCAATGGGATCGACCGATGTCGGAGATGTCAGTTGGGTTGTCCCAACAGCTCAAATCAATACCGCTTGTTACAGTTATGGAGCCGGTGGTCATACATGGCAATGGGTCGCTCAAGGCAAATCCACGCTCGCCTACAAAGGCATGATGCTGGCGGCCGAAGTTATGGCTGAGGCTGTGGAAGCCTGCTTTGAACATCCGGAAATTATTGAAAAAGCCAAGGCAGAATTTGAAGAACGTCTGGCAGGACAGACCTATGAATGCTTGATTCCGAAAGACGTTAAACCCCATATTATTCAATAATGTTAAATACGTAGGCTAGTGAGAAAATCGCATCCGCCTCTATTCCAGACAAACTAAATCTTCATATATATGAAAAAGAATGAACTGATCGTAAATCCGCAGATCACACTGTTCATTCTTTTTTGTTTAGTGATGCAATTAAATCAAATAAATTCAGCTTATTTTAGAAAGTCATTTCGCTTAGAAAAATTCTTAAGGGTCTGACTGGAAAAGAATGCGACTCAAAATCTGAGATTCTGTCTCATCGCTTCTGTTACTAAGTTTCTTTAGGCATAAGAGTAGATTTTGACGCCTCAAACCTAAATCAGCACGCGCAAGCCTGTAAAAATTCAGGATTAAACAAATCGGTGTCTGTTTCTGCATCGTATACACAATGCCCTTCGCTGAACGTTTTCAACACTTGATAATCTTCGTCAATAATAATAAAGTCAGCATCCATGCCCGCTGCCAGCCTACCCTTATGGGTTGCACCATAGACTAAAGCCGGATTGCGCGAACTCATTTTTACGATTTCCGTCAGCGGCAAATGCAAATTTTCAGCTAAATTACGAATTCCTCGAATAACCGGCAAAGTAGATCCACACAAACGTCCTGTATCCGATAAGCAATACCCTTGCTCATCGATATTGACGTCGAACATTCCGGACAGATGATAGCGTCCGATCGGCGCCCCTGCCATCGGCACATTATCAGAAACCATCATAAAACGATCATACGGATTCTTTTTTACCCGCAGCATCAGCTCGATCATCTCATTGGCAACATGCAGCCCGTCGCAGATCAATTCATTATAAACCTCATCATTGAGCAGGCAGGCGCCTAAGCCTCCCATTCGACGATGATGAATACCTTCCATTACATTTGCGGTATGTGTAGTAACGGTGATCCCCCAATCAAAAGAAGTCAGCGCCTCCTGATACAAGGCATTGCTGTGGGCAAACGCACAACGAACCCCCTGCGAACTCAGCAATTCAATCGCAGCTTTCGCACCCGGCAGTTCCGGCGCAATGGCAACCAGCTTCAACATTCCCTGCGCCGTATCAATCATATCCTGAACATGCTGTAAATCGATATCCGGATGTCCGGTATCAATCCCCTTTTCTCCAACACGATTCAAATAAGGCCCTTCACTATGAATACCGATCGGCTTCGCACCATCAATCGGTCCTTGGGCCACCTTCACGATCGCTTCAAACAAGCTGAAATCCGCTGTCGGCAGACAGGCAGTGACACCTTGTGAGGCTAAACCTTTTAAGTAACCACGAACTACGGCTTCAGGATTTTCCTGTTCTCCCATTAAGCCATATCCCATTGTACCATGATTGTGCGTGTCGATAATTCCCGGCAGAATCCGATGATCTTCAGCATCAATATCAATGGCTACTCTAGCCGTAGGCGGTAAAATTTCTACGATCCGGCCTTCATCAATGTTTAAAATACCGCTGATCATTCCCTGATCTGTAATTATACGATTAGATTTTACAAACATGAACATTCCTCCTTTAAATCACGATAAGTAATTAATTCGATCTGATGCTCTTTCAGAAAAGCTTTTACTTTGGGACTGGTCGCCATGGCTAAATCTTTCATACGAATCATGGTGTAGGTCGTTTCTTTCATCAGATCTTCCTCCACAAATCCGCAATGACAGATAAAATAACCAATTTCATGCTGCAATGAAGCTTGCAAAGCTTGGAGAAAATGCTGCTCCACATCCGTTTTTAACTGATCTTCGATCGGAAAAGGCTTCGGTGTCCATGTGCAGGGAATCATCGATACAGCGTTACTGTTCATGACATCCAGGGTCATCAGAATATTATATTTTTCCGCAATGACTCGCGCTGCCTTTTGTGTATTCGGAGTTGCCATCGAATGGCCATGAAAATACTCTGGTTTACGGCCCATCAATTCAATAAACCGTTTGACCTGATTTTCAGTTTCCAACAAGACCTCTTCATAATTATAGGGATCTTGCTCAAAACACAGACACATTCCCTGCCGTCCGATCACCTTGCCCTCGCGCATACGCTGAACTGAAGGCACAAAGTGTCCATCAGAATTGACCAATGATGGGACTTCAGCAGGATCGCTGATCGGCTTTCCTGCAACCAGATTGATATCAATCCCTACGCAGACTTCGGCACAATCCCGAATTTTTTCAGCAGCCCGCGCAGAACTGGGCATGTTCACAAATAAACCTGTATTGCGAATAATCCCCTGATGAATCCCTTTCAGAATTCCATCCGCCACAGCATCCGTTAAACCATAATCATCACTCTGAAATAATAATTTTTTCATCTTCCATTTATCCTGCCTTTCAATATTTCCAAAATACGCTCCAGTCGTGGGATATCGATCTGACAATCTCGGTTGGAACGTGTATGCCGCACAACAAACTGATGCTTATCAATGGATCCGGACGCTAAAAGCACACTGCGGTCAAAAAAGCGCAGACCATTATCAGGATTCTCATAAATCTTATCAATCCAATCTTCCGCTTTCCAGCCAGAAACGTCAACCCCTTTTTTGTGCGCACAGACCATTTTCTCCCCATAAGCCAAACAATCGAGTAAAATAACTTCCGCCTGCGATGGACAATGCTCTTTTAAGAGCTTCAATCCTTCATAAGAACTGCAGCATTGATCTACCAACACAAATGCGGTTGTTGTGGAAGAGGAACACTCCTGAATCAATCGAAGTACTAATGCCACGGAAGCACTGTTGCGGTTAAAATTCATGCGGTTGCCGCGATTATAGAGCAGGCTGATACCGATACAAGCTGTCAAAATAGCAAGAATCACCATGGCTATTTTCATCGCTAAGCTTAATGACTTCAAGGAATAAACAGCAAAGGCAGCTATGAAAAAACAAACCGCTGCCAATCCCCATTCCAACGCTAAATTCCAGCCCTCTGCCTGCGTATTCTTGCGCGGATTCAGTGGATAATACCGAATCGGCAGATGCGCCTTAACCGGCGTGTCATAAGCGCAGGCAATAACCGTCTTCGCGTGAGCAAGATCGCCAATCACCAGATTGCAGACATGCAGCAGACGGGAATGCTGAGTCTGGAATTCCGTTTTCCAGCCTGCCTGCCGGCACTGCCGGCACATCTCCGCTAAAAAAACCTCTTTTTGTTTTCGCGTATAACGACGTGCCAACGTCACGCCGACCAACATCATTTCATCTTTCATGCGTTACCTCCGAAGGGAAAACAGGCTATGAAGCTCAGTCCTCCATAGCCTAAACTAAACTCTAATTTTTAGAAAATTCTGAAGAAAGCACCAACTAAAGCAAATACGAAGATGCCTAGAATCAGCTGTGTCGGACGAGCTCCCTTTTTAATCAGACGGACTAAGGTAAATAACAAGACTACACCTAACAGCCCCGGGAAGATGGAATTCAGAACATCCCCAATAACAACGGATGTCTGCCCCACATTCAACGTCCAATTTAATGGAACACTAACCATCTGCGCCGTCATGGCACCAACCATGATCAAGCCAAGAACGGAAGCCGCCTTGGTCAAGGCTCCCATCAGTCCGGAAGAGAAGACCATGTCGATGAAAGAGGTGCCATAAATATAACCCCAGTTCACAAAGAAATACTTAACAATCGACTGCGTGACCCCATAAAGCAGGATGAAGATCAAAGTTCCTAATATCGAACCTTCCGCACACAAGCCAATACCAATCCCCGCCGCAATGATTCGCAGGCAGTTAAAGAACAAGCTGTCAAACATTCCCGCTGTCGGACCCATCAGAGCAGCTTTGATACTTTCAATCGTTTGACCATCGATTGAGTTTTTCTCCTTATGCTCTTTTTCCATGGCATAAGCTAAACCCGCAATAAAACTGAATGGAACCGCATGTGTATTGAAGAAATTCTGATGCCGCAGGTACGCTTCACGCTTTCCTTCCATATCATCCTTATAAATACTCTCAATCGCCGGGGCCATTGTGATCGTAAAACCATTCGCTTCCATTTTCACCATATTAAAGCTGGTGAACACCAAATGGGACCGCAGGAACATGGATTTTAAAATTTTCTTTTCTTCTGGTGTTAATACTTTCTTTTCCATTAGAAGAAATCCTCCTCATCTGTCTTTGCTGCCGCACTTGTCAATGAATTCTTTAAATCAATACTGCGCTTTTCTCCCATAAACATCGTGATTGCAATTGCCGCACCTAAGATAGCGATTGGCAAAGTAGCCATGCCTAAATAAGCAACCAGGACATAACCGACAAAGAAGAAGATGCCCACTTCGTTATTCCAGATCATTGAAGTTAAGATCGCGAAGCCAACGCCCAACATCATGGAAGTTGCAGCACCCAGACCCGTCATAACCCACGTCGGCATGCCCGCCAAGAAAGCATTCAAGCCTTCAACACCATACGAAACAGCAAAGAACAGAATGACGACGTTGATCAACGGTGTCAAGCATGAAAAACCAATTGTTTGGAATGCAAATTTACGCGGGTTGCACTCCGCCGCCAGTTTCTCCCAATAAGCGGCCAGAGAAGCCCAGATCGGTGTAAACATACCAGCAATAGAAGCCATGACCGTACCAATAGGTAAAGCGATAGCCAAGCCTGCTTCAATATCGGCACCCGTCAGAATGGTATAAGCAACAGCAATGATGCTGGATGTTGTGGCATCAGCCGGAATGGAACCGCCGATTGCAGAAATTCCCATGAAGATTGATTCCAAAGAAGCCCCCATAATGATGCCTGTTTTGAAGTCCCCCAAAATCAGCCCCGCCAGTGGAGCAACAACGATTGGGCGATTAAGACACTGCCAAGACATGATGTAGGGATCTAAAATAGCAATGATATAATAGGCTAAACAAATTTGTAAAGCTGCGGATACCATATTTCTCCTCCTCTTTTCCTAATAAACTACGGTAATATGTTGGTTTACAATCCCAGAATCTTACTTAATTTCTCCGGATTATCTTCCGGTGTGGTTTGATAAACCGTATCGATTCCAAAGCTCAGAACTTTCTTAAAATCTTCAACTTCATCCTCGTAAGCATACAAATTGGAACCATACGTCCGTCTGGCAAGATCGCCTTGCTTTGGCGCAATGCGTCCATAGTTGCCAACATTGATCAACGGAATATCCTTCACTTCCTCCAAAATCTGAATTAAATCTTTTGGATTAGAAATGATAACCAGGATCTTATGCCCTGCCGCGCGCGGATCTTTCAGTAATGTAATAGAATCGGCAACAGAACGAATGGTTACCTTAGCGGTAGCAGGAGCAGCCATCATTAAGCTTTGCTGAATGATTTTATTTGCAGCAGCCTCATCATTAGCTACTACAATTCGATCTACCCCCGTATGTCTGGACCATTTAATCGCGACCTGCCCATGGATTAATCGCTCATCTAAACGTACTAATTTAATCATTTTTTACATCCTCCTTTCTTTAGAAAAAATCCTCTTGTTCCTCCGTTAAGTCCGGCAGCTGCACAATACTTAGCATTGATCGGCTCTGCTCAACAATTTGTTCAAGTTCCTCAGCAGTCACTTCCGTCTTAGTTGAAAGCTCAAGAACACAGGCCAGATTTACGCCCCCAATCAACGTTGTATTTGGCTTCTGCAGATAAGTCATCATGACCTGATTAACACTTCCGCCAATTAAATCTGACATCAATAAGACTTGATCTTCTTCAGAAACCTCTGCATAAAAAGCATCTAATTTTTCCTGAACTGATGATTGATCAATATACGCGTCAAATACAGTAACATTGTTGGAAGCCCCCATCAGAATATCCAGCGAACTTTTCATACCGCTGGCTAAATGACCATGGGATGACAAAAAGATTTTCAGCATGCTATACCCCTTTCTTGTTGTATTTCTTATCAACGAGTTAACTATATCCCGTTATTGTAAGCGTTACCACGTCCATTTTTTCCGAAAAAAAAGGGAAAACTTTCTATATTTCCCTTACATAAGTGAAATTGGCAAAGCCTTCAAACTCTCGCGAACAATCTCCGTCAACCCAATAACATGATGATTTTCAATCAGCATCCACAGATTTTCATTATCCCTGAAAAATGTCATTAACAGATCATTCACAAATCTTGCAGCCTCTAAACAATGATCAAAATCTACACTGATTACAACAATATGCAAAATTGGCTGATCATTAAATATTTTTTCCTGATTTAGCTGATAAATTTCAAAAACACCTTGACTAACAAAACGCCTTTTAATAAATAAAATACACACTTTATTGGCAACACTGGTTTTTGCTGAAAAATGCAGATCCGCATTAATCTGTTCCACACTCTCAGCATCTTTTCCCATCTTAAAACTTATTAACCGAATAAAAGAATCCATGTTCTCATACTCAAAATCCCGATAAACATTAAAAACAGACAAATGAAGATGATTAAGAACTGACTGCAGCTGAACACCTGACAAGATCACTTGATTGTAAATATCATTCATTTGTTTTTGCGTCGGAATGCTGTTAACCATTAAGCAAGGCCAGTCATACTTATAGGAATAATAAGGATAACTTAAAATCGCCCAATCATAATCTTCCACTGGCAATTTTCGCATTTCATAAAGTTCATAAACATCTAAACAAGCAAAATAGGAATCAAATCGCCTTTCGATCATCTGTTTTAAAATTCCTGACGAAATATAACCGCCGCCATTCGATAAGACCGCTCGAATAGGTTTAAAGGGATAGGAAATCATAAGCAGCAATGTATTTAGATGACCAGCAAAAGTAAGTAAATTATACAGACCAAGTTTACAATGATACTGGGTCTCAAACATAGAAGATAAATTATAGGTCAATTTTGCAGCCAAAGGGCAATCTTGAATTCGGGAATCTTCTGAATGCAAACTTTTTACACTATGGAATAACGCATTGAAATCTTTTTGTACCAAAAGCGGGATCAATCCAGCGCACAAAATCTGATTCCAATCTGGAATTAATGTAAGATCAACACTGTAATCTTTTTTTATGGATTTACAAAAAGCTATGCTTAATTTGTCAGCCTCTTCTGCCAATTCAAAATAATTTTCAGAAAGATCACAATCAAATGGAATATCTGCCCAGAAAATCAGAAGCAGACCAAAAGCCAGAATTTCATCTTCACTGACATCAAAACCAGAAAAATGTCCGCAATTTTCAATAACCATTTTAGCTACATGATATTCCCGAAAACGATGGATATAATCACGCTGTTTTTGAGATAAAGTAATAATATATCCTGCTTGATAACGAGAAACCATCAGTAATAGATAACGGGATAAACGCTGTGTGTTTCCATCTAAAATATGGCATTCTGATTCTCTTAATGTCTTTAAAAAAATGTGCCGAATTTCATAGCGCTCCTCATCCTCCCTTTCAAAGAAAGACAAATAATCTGTATTTTTATACAGATTCACTGCCTCGTGATAGTGATTTTCAAAAATACACAACATTAACATTCTTCGATCAAATTCACTGCCTTTTACCAGAGGACCCTCTTCATGCCTTTTTTTAAGACGCAAATTAAATTTGCTTAGAAGAAAATTTACTTCTTTCATTTCTTCTCGGATTGAACTCTTCGTGAGATAAAGCTCATCGGCAATGTCTTCTATTGTTAAAAATTTTTCCTCTACAATGATACGTCGCAAAATATCATTCGTTCTGTCATTCTGTGCCCGAGGCGTTTCCCCAACCGCTGAAAAATGAATAGTTAACTGCTTTTTAACAGGAGCAAATCGTTCCTCGTCGAATACCTTAAGAACATAGCCTTTTCCTTTTTTAGCTATCAAATCAGCACCGCTCGCTCTAGCAAAAGCTTCTAATTCAGCAATATCATTTTTTATCGTCCGCTCAGTAACCCCTACTTTCTTGGCAAGTTCAAAAGACCGAATATATTCTTCCTGCTGAGCAAGAATATAGAACAACTGTAGAATTCTCTTTTTTTCATTGGCCATTCTAATCCCTCCATCTTTTGTAGTTGGTTCATAAAGTAGACTTTACCTGACGATTGAAATATAATAAGAATTACTGGAAAAACCCTACTTTTTAAGCGTGAATTTGCCTGGTGCAAAAAGTCTACTTTTTCATCCGAACTAGAATCTTGCTGCAAAAATGAATAAGGGTTAACCAAGCAATTAGAAATTTTAAATTTCTCTGAGATGTTAACAATCGAATAATAGATTTTCTTTGAAAATCATCGAACTAACTAAGTAAAAAAGCCTCTGGCTACGAGGCTTTTACTTGGTTAGTTCGAACTGCACAGGGTTTTATTTAATGAGTTCCCAAATCACTCGTCCTGATACAGAGCATATAGCTTACCAGGCTGCTCAAAAAATCATTTTTGAGCTCAGAGAAACTACTTTAATAATTGAACTAACCAAACAGACAATTTTGTTTCTCTATTTATAATATACGCAAAAAATCACCCCCATAAAAAATCAATTTTCTTAAAACATTTACAATATCTCCTCAGTTTTTTACCGAAACACGTCATTATCAGAAAACAAAGGACCCTAAAAAGGATATGACGATGAATACACTACACAAGCTCTTTTTGACTTCTCCTTGCTGGCAACAACTGATTCTCTAATTATCGAAGCCGCAAAACTCGATTCAGATGAACTGTCAGATACAACATTTCTTCTTCGCTCAATTCCTGTCCATAACTGCTGGCAACATACTTTTTTATTTTTTCCGCGCATTGATATTCCTGACTACATCGCTGACGAATCATCCCAAGCATACTCAGGTCAGAATTCTCCAGCAATTCTTTACGCAAAACTCGTTTGGCAAAAAACTCCAGATGAATGATTAATCTGGAATAATCCAGGCTATTAAAATCAATTTCTCTATGAAAGTGATATTTGCAGATGTTTAAAATATCTTTAATCATCTCAACGATCAAATAACTAGAAGATGGATCTTGTTCTTTATCGCGAGCATTGACAATATGAAAAGCAATGTTTCCCGCTTCATCAATTGGAAATTCCTGATTAAATGCAGCATTCATGAGCAATCTTCCCTGCTGCCCTACCGCAAACTCTTCCGGATAAATCCGCTGGACCTCAAATACCAGCTTATTTTGCAGGCGCACTCCTTTTTGCATGCGCTCCCAAGCAAATTGAAGATGATCGATCAAAGCTATCGAGAGATAAGGGCTTAGCTCGCAGGATAACTGTGCCTGTGCTAATTCCGTAATCTGTCCAGCAATCTCAATAATCCGGATGTCAGCCTTTTCCAACATTTCCGCATAGTCACTGATTTGAGTACAATTCTGTGGAACAAAAACCCGTTCAATTTGCGAAGGATCGACAATATCACCTTTTTTATGATTGTATCCTAACCCACGTCCAAATAAAATATATTCCTTATCCTGCTCCTGAGCCAGTACCACGCTTGAATTCAAGAGTTTCACGATCACCACGGAGTTCACCCCCTATCTGTTTTTGATTTGACTCTGCATCCAATAAAATGATTTCTTTTTTATTCTTTTAAAAGTTCCGCTGCCATTATCGTCTACATCACAATACACTAAACCATAACGCTTTGACATTTGTCCACTAGATGCAGATACCTGATCCAAAAAACTCCACATAGTATAGGCAAGAATTTCTACACCATCCTTCTCAGCTTCATTTAAAGCATGAAGATGAGCCTCAAGGTAAGCAATTCGATAATCATCTTCAATTATATCATTCGTTACCACATCCCGAGCTCCCAAACCATTTTCCACAATCATCAGTGGAATCTGATATCGATCATACAAATAATTAAGAGCGTAACGCAGCCCCTGTGGATCAATCTGCCAACCCCATTCGCTTGTCTTTAAAAATGGATTACGAGCACCGCCGAACAAATTACCCGCACTTTTTTCTGCGGTTGCTTCAATGCTTGCAGCATTGCTGCAGTAATAAGATGTCGCGAGAAAATCAACAGGATTCTGAGCCAACACATCTAATTCCGCTTGCGTTCGTTCCAACTGCAGAGCTTGTTCATCAATCTTTCTTTCATATGTACCAGGATATATCCCATGAACTAAAACATCTGCTATTGAAAGAGCATTTCGTTCTAAATCATAGGCCAACATAATATTTTCCGGTCTGCAGTCAACTGGATAGATTGGTGAATAGGCAATCATAGCTCCAATCTGAATCCCTTTTCCTATCGCATGTGCGGCAGCGATTGTCTGTGCGTTAGCATACAACATATTATGCAAGGCTTGAGCTTTTGCTTCTTCAGGCTTATCCGTAAGATCTACCCCCACCGCCAGCGTACATGGAAAATACAATAACATATTCATCTCGTTAAACGTAATCCAATACTTCACTCGATCGCCATAGTGTTCCAATAAAAACTGACTATATCTTAGAAAACAACGTATAAATTCCTTGTTTTCCCATCCTCCATACTTTTCAGCAAGCGCCTGCGGGATTTCCAGATGACTCATCGTAACGATGGGCACGATCTTTTCAGCCAATAATTTGTCGATTAAATCATCATAATGTTTAACTGCCAATGGATTTGGCTGCATCTCCTCTCCCTGTGGAAAAAAACGTGACCAAGCGAAAGAAAAGCGCAAACATTCCAATCCACACTCTGCCATAAGATCAATATCTTCCTGATAACGATGGTAGAAATCCACAGCCTGATGCGTTGGATAATAATGCTTGTCATCCGGCTTCGGATAACGTCGTGTCAGATCCCTGCGTCCAGCCGGTACGGTATCACTGATGGATAAGCCTTTCCCATCTTCATCATAAGCCCCCTCGCTTTGAGAAGCGGATAAAGCCGCCCCCAACAACATTTTGGTTTTCCCCATTCTTATTCCCCCTTTTTCACGCGAAGCAGTGGTGTATTTGCGGTTGCCACTCCGCCCGCAAGCTGCTGAATCTGAACATGTTCGCCATTTGTTATAACTACAGGCGTTATCATATCATATCCCAGTTCATTTAAACGGTCTAAATCCATTGTGGCAATTAATTGTCCGGAACTGACTTTTTCCCCTTTTACAACCTTGTTCTGAAAACCATTCCCTTGCAGATTTACTGTATCAATTCCTAAATGAATTAAAATCTCAGTACCTAATTCTGTCGTAATACCGATTGCATGACGAGTTTCAAATAACGCAGTAATTGTTCCGGAGACAGGCGCATAGACTTGTCCCTCTTGCGGTCGTATTGCCAGACCGGGTCCCAAAATACCTTCAGAAAATATTTTATCTTGGACTTCGCTTAATTCACAGATCTGTCCTGTCACAGGTGCAAACAATGTTTCTTCTATTTCATTAGCAGGTCGCTCCTTTTCGTACATCGTTTTCGAATCATATGTTTCTTCTTGGTCATCAAATCCCAAAGCAAGAGTCAGAATAAAAGCCGTTACAAAAGAAACGATACAACAAACGACAAAAGCTAATATATTGGAAACTCCGCCTGCAATAAAGCCTGGAAAAGCCATTAATCCCGGACTCAGGAACGTATACGCACGTAATCCCATGATTACAGCTACAATCCCACCAGTGAACCCTGACGCAAGAACAGCCCAGAATGGCCTTTTCAACTTGAGTGTAACCCCATATAAAGCAGGCTCCGAAATTCCAAAGCAGGCAGTTAAACCAGCTGAAACAGCAAGCTGGCGAAATTCTTTATCCTTAGTCCTTAATGCTACCGCAAAGCAGGCTCCTCCCTGCCCCAGATTCGTTGGCAGTCCCGTAACTCCCATCAAAACGATATAGCCCAATGAAGCCAATGACTGGAAAACTAATGGAAACAATGCATACTGCATTCCTGTAATGACAATCAGTGGGGCAATGACAGACATAACAATCGTCACCAGCCAGCCTGCCTGTTCCTGAAGCCAGGCCACCAGCATTGCTAGATAATTGCCGCCGATCGCTCCTGCAGGACCAATGATAACCAATGTTAAGGGGATCATGACCATTAACGTGATCAAAGGTTTAATGAAGTATTTAACAAAAGAAGGCGTAATTCGCTCTGCAAAACGTTCAACGTAAGACATCACCCAAATTGCAATGATGATGGGTAATACCGAGGATGAATAGGAGGCCGCTGTAACGGGAAGGCCAAACAATGTCAGCGGAGTTCCAGAGTTCGTCATTGCGATGAAGTCAGGATGCAGAAGACAGCCTGCTAGAACTACAGCTACAAAGGGATTACAGCCTAATTTCTTCGCTGATGTAAATGCCAGCAGCATTGGCAAAAAATAGAAAATCACGTTTGAACAATAATTGATGATTTGATAAGTAGAGGAATCTGTTGCTATCCAGTTGAACGTGGTAAGCATAACCAATACAGCCTGCAGCATTGCACAGCCGCACAATGCCGGTAAAATTGGAGTAAAAATTCCTGCAATCGTATCAATAACCAAGGAGATAAGGTTTCCCTTTTTTTGAACTTTTTCTGAGGATTCCTTGTGTTCACCGACAATTTGATTTACGGCATAGAATACGCTTTGAACTTCATTGCCAATTACTACTTGGATCTCGCCCATTCGTTTATTCAGTTCGAGTACACCAGACAGTTGTTTTATTGCTTCTTCGTTGATTATCGCTTCATCTTTCACAATAAAACGTAATCGTGTTGCACAGTGTGTTACTTGTCGGATGTTGCTTTTTCCACCCAAAAAATCTACAATTTTCTGAGCCAGTTCAGCATACTTCATGTTGTTCCTCCTCACTAAGGCACTAAAAAAGACCCAACAAAAAACATACGTTTTTTATTAGGTCTTGCCTGAACGAAATCAGTAACATGCCTTAAAACTAGTTTCATAATAACACAAGAACTGAGCGTCTACAATAGGAGATGTAAACTTTTTAAATTTTTATTCTCTGTTTCTTTTTTCATAACTAACGTGCAGTTCTCAAAGTTAAATACCTTCTTAATCCATTTCGTAAGAACAAATAATAAAAAAACCCTAATAGGGTTATAATGATTAATGGAGCGAATGATGGGAATCGAACCCACGTAGTCAGCTTGGAAGGCTGAAGTTCTACCATTGAACTACATTCGCATAATTAAGTGGTGTCCCGGAAAGGAATCGAACCTTCGACCCACTGATTAAAAGTCAGTTGCTCTACCGCCTGAGCTACCGGGACATAGATAATCTAAATAAAAAATGGCTGGGGCACCTGGGGTCGAACCAGGGAAATGACAGAGTCAAAGTCTGTTGCCTTACCGCTTGGCTATGCCCCACTATCTTAAAAAAGAATGGTGGAGAGGGGCAGATTCGAACTGCCGAACCCGTTGGGAACTGATTTACAGTCAGCCGCGTTTAGCCACTTCGCTACCTCTCCAACTCCTGGTGCCGACTATAGGAATCGAACCTACAACCTACTGATTACAAATCAGTTGCTCTGCCAATTGAGCTAAGTCGGCAATAAAAAAATGGTGGAGGCTGAGGGGCTCGAACCCCCGACCCTCTGCTTGTAAGGCAGACGCTCTCCCAACTGAGCTAAGCCTCCATCTTTTTATTGCTGATTACCAGCGCTTTAATAATATATCATAAGATAAGAATCTCGTCAACATTAAATTTGATTTTTTTGACCTACACTGAACTACATTCTAAATTTTTTCTCTGAAAGTATCTCTGCTTTCTTATCTATTTAATGATTTTATGCCGAGAAAACTTATTGAAAACGAGTGCCCCTAAGATATACTTGTGCAGCCAAGACTCGTAAACATATTATTTTCGTCCTTGGGCAATGCTTTGGGTTCTTAGGGGCAGAGGCTCGTTGTCAATAAGGAAATTGGAATAAATCTGAAACATCTTTAATAAGTTAGAAGAACACAATAATACTGAGCTTGAATCAAAATATTTTTATCTATTGATTTCCATTTTCTCAATTTTCCTCACAAGTTCACACTCAAAAGCAGGATTTCAAATTATCGAGTTATTCAGTTTTTTCTTCAACTGGCTGATATGGCAACATCCAAGATTCACTATTTTCAATCAATTTCAATTGTGCATCTTCTGGCGCAATTCTCTGTTTTATCACATCTTCGGCAATTTCAATCAACTGAATTTCAGCAAGCATATCCCAGCCTCTAATCGAAGGATCTTTTTCGAAAGCAACCATAGACTCCTCTTGAGAGAAGGAGAAGGCATAGCTGATCTGCCTTTGATTTTCATTTCTAAACGCTAGATAATAAGGCTTGACCAGATCAGAATCTACCTTATCTTCCATTTCTTCCTCAGTAGGTATAGGACGATTCTCAAGTTTATCCACTTTCGTTACAGCCGGAATCGCATCAACTGTATTTATATAGGCTTGAATACCCATTTCGCTGCGAATTAATCGCAATACTTCATTCGATGCTGAAGGATATTTTGTTCCTTCCGCCAGCAAGTAACCTTTTGTCTTCGCTAAAGGTGCGAGTGTAATACCTTCCCACGAAGGCATAGGAGAAAAGTAAAAATCCTGTTGTTCTATATCTTCCTGCTGGTTGTAATACATCCAAGTTCCTACTAAGGAAAAAGGCGATATTAGTTTTTCCAGATAGCTGTCATACAGCCATCCCTCTTCAAAAACTCGATCATTCTCTACACGATAAGGAAGAATCTCTTCTTCAGTTTCAGAATTATCTTGGGCTTCTTGTTGCTCATCTGCATCTGACGGTAATTCCTCTTCTGTTTTCTCTATTTCTGGATCAGTCTCTGCTGGATCTCCTTCCATTTCATTCAAGTCAGCTGACTGTGCCTCATCGCTCTCATCCTCTTCATTTGCATTTAAATACCAAGGATGTTCTCCCATTGCACGCATGAATTTTAAAGTCTCCAAGAAACTATCAGAATCTACACCCGGCGCAAGTGCTTCATGGGATGCAAAGAAGCGAAAATCATCAGCACTAAAAAATCCAAGAGAAGCCCACAGCTCAGATAATGAAAATGGGAAAACAGCCGTTATTTTCCGATTATGATAATCCCGTTCACGACCATTCCAGTCATCTGCCAGCGCCATCAATTTTTCAAAACTATCAAAATTATCTATCAAACCATCCTCATTATCATCCGTTACATCATAGCCCAGTTCACCAAGCATTGTGACATTGGTGGAAAATACCAGTCCATAATAGCTCATTGGTACATAACGTAAACCATCCAGATTTAAAAGTTCGCCAAATTGCAGTGGTACATGTTCCTGAATCTCATCTTTTAATTCAGGTTGGACCGGCATAAAATGATTAATGATCTGCGCGGCATCATTGCTCCACAGCAAGGCGATGTCAGTTTTATACCCCAGCCATGTCGCAGCATCAAAATCCTGTACGACAATCGGTTCAATCACATTCATCTGTTCAGGGTGCTCTTGATTCCAAAGTTCAACTAACGCCTGACCATAAGCTTCGGTTTCTACCATAACTCTGACTTTAGCGTCCTTTTCAACTTGATATTGCTGCAGTTCTTCATCATAACAGATTATTCCGTTTTCAGCGATACAAGGCTTTTCTTGGGTACACCCTCCAAGCATGACCATGAATCCGATCCAAATAAATACTAGTCTTCGCATTTTCTTCACCTCAGTGTCCAATTAAACCGTTATCATGGTAACAGACTTCTAAAAGATTGACAAATTTATTTTTGTTTTCCCCTTGATCTATGAACATAAAAACTTAAATTCTGCCAATCCTAATGCTTTTCATGATAGAATAAACTTGAAAATATCAGTTGATAAAGGAGTATTTTATGAGCTATTTATTAAAGTTGCAACAAGCCTTGAAGCGCCAAAAGATTTTGCATGATTATCCTTTTAATTATACCCTTCCAGATCTTTTTGACAGCTTGGACTTGAAATGTTCTTCAAAATATCGCTTGCCCTCGGGTGAAATTCGTGTTGATCCTTATGAATTTTTCGACGAATTGATTAATTCGCTGCGAAAAGGAAATTCCGAACCTGTCTGCCAGCCTTATTATATGGATCATCCAATTACACGTCCAGCTGCTCACGGAAATTGGATTCGCCAGAGCAGCGTTTATTCATGCATGATTCGAACATCCAGCAGCTGGGATCATGACCGCAGCGGGAACCTGGAAAGTGAAAATCTCTATGGATTAAAAGAAACAGGTACCTTTGTCAAAACGTTGGCTCTGATTCCATTATTAAAGAAAATGGGTATCGATACTTTATATTTACTGCCGATCAGTCAATACTCAACAAAAAATAAAAAAGGAGATTTAGGTTCTCCTTATGGGGTCAGTAATTTTTTCAAATTGGATCCCAGCTTAAAAGACCCAATGACCGGCGGCGAATTAAGTGTTGAAGATGAATTTAAAGCGCTCGTAGAAGCTTGTCATTGTCAGGATATCAAAGTAATCATCGATATTATTCCGCGGACAAATTCTGTAAACTCAGATCTGATTGCGGAACACCCAGATTGGTTTTATTGGATTGATGTTAACCAGTTATCCACATATGTGCCTCCATATGTTCCGGGTGTTGAACCTGGCAGTACGGCGGATCCAAAATACTTAGAACTGATGTACGCCAGTGAAGAGGTTCTCAAGCACATTCGTAAATTCCAGCCAAATCCGCAAAGTTTGGATTCAAAAAAGTGGAAAACAGTTGTATCTCAATGGAAAAAGGGAAAAGGTGAAATATTGGATTTAGTCCAGGAAGCCTTTGGAATGACCGTAGCTCCTGCCTTCAGCGACTGTATTAATGACCCACAGCCGGCCTGGAACGATATAACATTTTTCCGGATGTATTTAGATCATCCGACTGCCTCCGTTCCTTTTTTACCAAAAGACGAAAACTTCAATCCCTACATTCTTTATGATGTTGCGAAATCAAGCCTGAATCCTGGCAGTCTCATCAATCAGCCTTTATGGGATTTGTTAAGTCAGATTATTCCATATTATCAAACAGAGTTCGGAATTGATGGAGCGCGAATTGACATGGGACACGCACTGCCATTGGAATTAGTAAAGCAGATCATTGAAGCAGCCAGAAAAATTGATCCGCATTTCTGTTTTATTGCGGAGGAGTTGGATTCACAAAATGCCTCTGTATCCTTGGAAAAAGGGTATAACATGATTATCGGCGGAGGGTTTACAATGGAAACGCGGCCAAAGGAAGATAAATTAAATGCCTTTGCCTACGGAGCTTCTGCCTTGCCTTGCCCAGTCTTTGCCGTTGGCGAAACTCACGACACCCCACGATTAAGTGCCCGTGAAGGGGGACAGCGCTTAAGCCGGATGTTAACCTTATTGAATTTATTTATTCCCAATTGTGTACCTTTCCTTAATTCCGGACAGGAAGTCTATGAGCTTCAACCGATGAATACCGGATTGGATTGTCGTCCAAACGAACAAGATCAGCTGCCCGAGTCTGATCCGTATTATCGAAAATTAGCCTTATTTGACCGTTATGCTTTCCATTACCTGCATCCGCAGCGATGGGAATTGCCAACACTTTTGGAAGAGGCTTCAAAAATTCGCTATCGTTATCGCTCTGCCATAACCCGAAAACAGGATCAATTTCCACTCATGTTTGAAGGGCCTTGGATTCCTGCCTTAGGTTTTGGATATGCCCTTAAGCGTTCCATGATCTTAGTGATTGCCAACCATGACCTGGATCACCGCCATCGTCACTGGATCCGTACGGATAACCTTCCAGAAAATTTTCAAAAGGTTTTGAGTTCCGCAACAGTTATCTTTACTTCAGAAAGCCGAAATATCGAAATTGATTTGAGTCTGGAAATAGGTGATCGGGCTCTTTGTGCTGAATTTTTACCTGGAGAAGTCAAGATTATTGAAATTTCCTGCTGAGTCATTGTGAGCTTTCCTTGCCAGATGCCCATATAGAAGTACATATCAATCAGACTTTACTGAATCCGGATATCATTTTTCCTGGATTCAGTTTTTATTATAAACAAACTTGAAGCCTTTAACTGTGGAGAATCCGTCTAGACAGCCCGAATCGTCATCAGCTTATTTATTCTGTCTTTCTTTGAAGTTCTGGCTTGCTATCTTTTTATTCCACGTTTCTGTGTCCATGCTATAATTAGAGAAAATAAGGAGGATCCGGCATGCAGAAGTGTTTAGTTTTCGGTTCTTTAAATCTTGATTATTTTTATACTGTGGATCATATCATAGCTCCAAAAGAAACGCAGTCCGCTCCGCAGATGCAGTGTTTTTGCGGAGGCAAAGGGTTAAATCAGGCTGTTGCTTTAAGTCAGGGCGGTGCTTCCGTAAACTTTGCCGGATGTTTAGGACAGGCGAGTTCCCTTTTAACTGAGACTCTGACGCAATATCATATTAGCACAGAATTTTTACGGCAAGTGGATCAGCCAGCCGGACACGCTATTATTCAGGTTGATGGGAATGGTCAAAATGCAATTTTAGTTTATCCAGGAAGTAATTTTGCTGTGACTTCCGAACAGATTGACGAAACCTTAGCGCATTTCCAGAAAGGAGACCTGCTGGTCATCCAAAACGAAATCAATCGGCTGAATGAATTGATCTGTAAAGCACACCAGCGCAGCTTGATCATTGCGCTTAATCCTTCACCTGTGCCTGTGGATCCAAAAGCTTTGCCCTTGGAGTTGGTTGATCTATTATTTATTAATGAAGTTGAGGGTGCTTTCTTTTCAGGCGAAAATGATCCTCAAGCGATCCTTGACTACTTTGCAAAAACTTTGCCCGACACTCAGATCATCTTGACCTTAGGAGATCAGGGTAGTTGTCTGCAGACTGGCCGACTGCGAATCTCGATGCCTTGCTGTCCGGTCGAAGTCATCGATACAGTCGGTGCTGGTGATACCTTCACAGGTTTTTTCTTAGCTGCCAAATTAGCGGGTAAAAGTGATCTCAATTGTCTGGCTATGGCTACTGCGGCCAGTGGTTGTGCTGTCAGTAAAAAAGGTGCCTCTGCTTCAATTCCGTCTTTGGCTGATACAATGGCTTTGTTGGATAAACATCGTGATTATTTATGGAATCAGAAAACTGAATTCAATTTTTAAAACGGCTGGACAAGGTGCCAGCTTTTTTTATATCTTAATGTCATTTCCTGGGAAATTTCTTACATTGTAATGTATGTATTTAATCCAGCTTTTTCCCAAGCAAAAGACATAGACTGCCTCCTGCATATCTTTGTTTCAATCATTCCAGCAAATTCTGCGAAATCAATATGAAACAATGATAAAAAAAGATCAGAGAGTGATGTACCCATCTCCTTTAACGAAGATTAGACATCAGTTCTGACCTTTTTATATAGTGTAACTACGGTTTCCCGAAGAATTCAATTCGATTCTCTTAATTCTCCTTCCGATCTATGGTCATCTGAAAAATTACATATTCTCCTGTGCAGCCGCAATTCGGCCTGCACGACGGCCAAAGGTCACTGTTCGGCCGCAGGCAGCACCCGTGGACAGGTTCGGATAGGTTGCTGAGAAATAAGCTCCACTATCATTGCCGACGACATACAGTCCTGCAATGGGATTCCCTTCCGTATCAATCGCATTCATATTCAAATCGATTTGAATACCATCCATGGTGCATAAGATATACCCACAGTTCTTAGCGCCGTAAAACGGAGCTGTGCGCAGCGCGGACATCCGATGAGCTTCTTTACCGAAGTCTTCATCTACCCCTCGATCATACAGTTCATTATAGCGTTCAACAGTGGCCGCTAGTTTTTCTTTTGGCAGTCCTAATTTATCCGCTAATTCCTCAATCGTATCAGCCTGCTGAACGAAACCGTCCGCAATCAGTCCTGGAAGCATACCTTCCGCAATTACCTGATAAGGGATATTGGGATCCGCATTATTGGGGAACGGAATTAGTCGTGAACAGCCGTGAGTTTTAAACTCCTGAACATACTCTGTCCAATCATTGTCAAACAAAGTGAAGTGGCAGTGATCTTTTTGGAATTCATCAGTATGCAGAATACCTTCATAAGTGCCTGATTCATTAAAGAAACGTTCGCCATCTTTGTTGACCTTTAAAAACGGCTGTGACCCCATCCAGAAAAACCCGCTTTCACCTTTTTTCAGCTGATCAATCCCCGGCTTCGCATCCAGTTTCAGTGCCGCTCGATCAAACATCATCATCGAATGGGTCTCATCAAATTTGCCCCCGGCCCAGATGCAGGCCTTAATCCCATCACCGGACGCCCCCGGAATTGAGCCATTGCGGCCCACCATTGCGACATTTTCCGGCTGCAGTGCCTGAAGCATATCATAGTTCAGCGAATAGCCGCCGGTACAAACAATCACGCCTTTTGAAGCTTTCACCTGGATATAATTTTCGTCCGCATCCTTTGCGATAATTCCGGTAACCCGGCCGTTTTCCTTCGTCAGCTTGATCATTGTTGTCTGATAACGGAATTCTACGCCATGCTGCAGAGCGTAATCCGTCAGCACAATGTTTCCGTTCAGCGGATTTCCCTCGCCGTCATCGCTGCCGGTCCAACGTGGCGAATGACCGGTAGGAAAATGTTTATAACGGTCATCCGGATCATCGCCGCCGGCCTCATGCCACAGTTCAACACCGCGTTCTGCCAGTCGATCCCCATACCAATCAATGGTTTCTCCTGATTCCTCGCAGAAAAGTTTAACTAACCGCTGATCCAAGTGACCATTGGCAATATGCGTCATTTCAGTAATGTAATCAAACTTGTCAATCTGTGTTCCCCATTCCTTTTGATAGCGGGAATTGATCGCTCCCAGATCATCCCGAATACCGCCGCCTGTCGGATACTTTTCAACGACAAGCACCTTAGCTCCGTTCTCGGCTGCCGAACAGGCCGCAAACATTCCACCGGTTCCTGCGCCAACAACCAAAACCTCAGTTTCCAGAGTTTCCTTGATCGCCCCTGCGTCAATCTGCGGTTCCTGACCTAGCCAATCGCTAGCTGCCGTTTCCGGCGTTGGACACGGCTCATTGACCGCCGGTTTATCCTCTGCAGCACAGCCGCCTAACAAACCTAACGCAGCGACGCCCAAAGCACTGGCAGCCGTACCCTTTAGAAATTCCCGTCTTGAAATTCCCTTTTTTCCCATTTTATTTTCCTCCTTTGTTCATGGTTTCTCAAATTATAAATCCGTATCTAAGCCGGGAGTCAACTGCTCGTGAACAAATTCGTAATTGATTTTTTCAGCACTTCCTTGTATATTGATCCTGAAAGCCTGACATCAATAGGAGAAAAAGAGGATGCGAAAATACAAAATCGGTGAATTTTCAAAAAAGGTCGGGGTTACCCAGGAGTTTTTGAAGCATTATCAGAATAATGGGATCCTGATCCCCAATGAGATCACAGAAGCAAAGTATCGTTATTATGATCAACGTAATGCTTCCACCGTCCTGGAAATTATTAAGAATAAAAATTATGGCTTTTCTGTTAAAGAAATCGAGCAGGTTTTTCGGCATCGTTCCACCGCTGAAGTTCTGACCTTAATGGAGCCTAAAATTGAACAGATGCAAAAGCAGCTCATTTTTATGCAGGGCGTGATTGAAGAATATCAAAGATTAAAACAATTCTGTGAAGAAACCCGGCAGGATCAGTGGTTTGTCAAATCGGTTGAAGCTTTTTATTTCCTGCCGCATGTTGACGTCCAGGGGTTTATTGATAATCCGCTCATCTATGAAATCCTTCCCGCCTGGACTCAATGGCTTCCCATCGTCAAATCATGTCAGAAATGCCCTGCCGATCAGCCTTCTGATTATATTTGGGGTTTATCTGTCCCACAGCAGGCGGCAAACCAGATTGGGCTGCCGATCAACGGCAGTGTGCAGGCTTGCGATGGAGGCCGCTTCTTTGAGTATCACAGTATCTTTTTCTTAAAGGAGAAACGGGAGAATCCGATTCAAAAGGCTTTGCTTCAGATGGAAACCCTAGGATTAGAGCCGATGGGTTCCGTTTTCCGCAATATATTAATGTATACGGAATATCAAACTGACAGTTCCATAGAACACAGTATCCTCTATATTCCATTTCGGGATAAAAATACTTCTTCGATAGATTAGGATTCAATGGTAAAATACGCTGATCAGAAATGAACTTGTTTCCGTTGATCATCATAAAGAATTGCGTGTCATCCATTCTAAGATTCTGTTCTCCCATCGCAAAAACGCAGCATAATCGCATCGAATCCGATGTTTTGAATGCTGCGCTTTTTATTCATAAGAAAACTGCCAATCTTTTATTGAAGTTTATTTGCCATTCCGGTTATTGATTATCAAAGGCATGCATCCAATCAACCTTACGGTAATAATAGAAGAAAATAACCGAGCTCATCAGCCAGGTCAGAGGATAAGCCCAGAAAACAACCTGAATCGAATTCACGAGTTTGACCATCAAAGTAATGAAGGTCACCCGCGCCGCGCACCAGGTCAGCAGCATAACCAGCATCGGCACGGTTGATTTTCCAGCACCGCGCAGAATAGCAGCCATGCAATGGGAAAATGCCAGCAGGAAGAAGAATAAAGCTGAAGTTCGTGCACGATCAGTCCCATAGGCGATCACTTGCGGATCGCGGTTGAAAGCCGCAATCAGCCACGGCGCCCCGATGAAAATCAAAATGCCGATACCTTCTGCAATCGCCATCGAACACAAGATGCCAAATCGGGCCCCTTTCCGTGTTCGTTCAAACTCCCGTGCTCCCAGATTTTGTCCAACAAAAGTAGTCAGCGCCATGGTAAACGAGGTTATCGGTAAAAAGCCAAAGCCTTCAATTTTTGAGAACGCCCCGCAGCCGGCCATGGCCATCTGACCAAAGGCGTTGATGTTGGCCTGAACGACGACATTCGCAAAGCCGATAATCGAGTTCTGCAAGCCGGAAGGCAGACCATACTGTATAATCAGCTTCAGCATCGGCTTGTCAAAGCGGATTCTCTTAGGTTCAATTCGATAGACATCCTGAACCTTCAACAGCCGTCTCCAACAGAGCGCGGCGCTGACAAACTGCGAAACAATGGTTGCGAAGGCAGCCGATCCCACACCCAAATGCATTCCTGCCACAAAGACCAGATCCAAAACTATATTGATCAGTGAAGAGATGACCAGATAAACCAAAGGGTGCCGGCTGTCGCCAGCCGCCTGCAGAATTCCGACAAAAATATTGTACATAATAAAGCCCAGTGATCCCGCAAAGTATATTCTGAAATACTCGGTTGATAAACCTAATACTTCCAACGGCGTTCCCATCCAAATTAAAATCTGCGGTGCGAGAAGTACGCCAATTGCCGTCAGCAGCACACTGGCTGCTAAACCGAAAGCTACCGTTGTATGCACAGCCAGCTGAACTTGTTCGCTGTTGCGCGCACCATAGTAGCGAGCGATCACAACCCCGGCGCCAACCGCAATTCCATTGAAAAAACCAACGAGCAGGAAGATCAAATTGCCCGAGGAACTGACAGCCGCCAAGGCTTCACTGCCCAAAAAGTTCCCGACGATCAAAGAGTCGGCGGTGTTGTAAAGCTGCTGAAACAAATTGCCGAAAAAGATTGGCAGTGCGAAGAATAAAATCTTTTTCCAGATCACACCTTCAGTCATTAAATTCTTAGTATTTGCTTGTGTCACTGTATCCCCCTCTTTCAATTTCAAACTGATTCCCTTATCCCCTGACTGCTCAAATCTCCTGTCCTTTTATCATATCAGCTGGAGTGAACTTCAAGTCAATGCTTTTTTTACTCTTTTCATTTACGGCTGCTTCCTTCAGAAAAAAACACATCGCAGTTTAATCGTTTTTGTATTCAGAATGCGTTTTCATGGATATTCATCGGAACTTGAAGAACACTTGGAATGCAACATTCCGACACTTTCCAAACAGGAAAAACAGACGGAATTACCGTCTGTTCAGTCATTTTCGATTAAGCCGGTATACAGCTGATAGTAGATTCCATGCTTTTCCAACAGGCGTTCATGATTGCCGCGCTCAATAATTCGACCGTGATCCATAACCATAATCGCATGTGAATTTTTAATGGTACTTAGCCGGTGTGCTATGACAAAGGTAGTTCGGCCGCTCATCAGCTTATCCATACCTTCCTGCACCAGTTTCTCTGTTCGAGAATCAATCGAGGAGGTGGCTTCATCCAGGATCAGGACCGGCGGATTGGCCAGCGCCGCTCGTGCAATCGAGATCAGCTGCCGCTGTCCCTGAGAAAGTGAGGAGCCATCACGAGTCAGCCAAGTATCATAGCCATTCTCCAGATGTTTGATAAAATAATGGGCATTCGCCAGTTTCGCCGCGGCGACCACTTCCTCATGGGTGGCTTCCGGACGGGCATATTTAATATTCTCTTCGATGGTACCCGTAAATAAATGCGTGTCTTGAAGAACAATGCCCAACGACCGCCGCAGATCATCCTTACGAATCAGCTTCACGTCGATTCCATCATAGGTGATCGATCCTTTCTGAACATCATAGAAACGATTGATCAGATTGGTCATCGTTGTTTTTCCTGCTCCAGTCGCTCCGACAAACGCCAGCTTTTGTCCCGGCTCCGCAAACAATTCAATATCATGAAGGACGGTTTTGCCTTCGACATAACTGAAGCTGACATCATGGAATCGTACATCTCCGGTTAATTTAACATAATCAACACTGCCGTCCTCATGTTGATGCTTCCAGGCCCAATGCCCCGTCGTTGCTTCCGTTTCCTGCATTAGACCGGCCTCATCCTGAACAACATTAACCAGCGTAACCCGGCCGTCATCCACCTCATGGGCCTCATCCAGCAGATTGAAAACACGTTCAGCACCGGCCATCGCCATAATGACGGAGTTTAGCTGCTGTGAAATCTGATTCAGCGGACCATTGAAGGATTTGTTTAAGGCCAGAAATGATGCCAGACCGCCTAGTGTCAGACCGCCGATTCCATTCAGCGCCAGCGCGCCGCCGATAAACGCACACAGAACATAAGAGATATTGCCGAGGTTGCCGACAATTGGCATCAGAATATTCGCATACTTATTGGCTTTGTACGATGCCTCGCACAGTTCGTCGTTGATCTGATTGAATTCCTCAATGGCTTTCTGCTCGTGCGTAAATACCTTGATCACCTTCGCACCTTCCATCATTTCTTCAATGTAGCCATTTTCTTTCCCTAACTGCCGCTGCTGCACGCCGAAATACCGGCCGGACTTCCGCATGATTTTCTGCAGCGCAAACTGCATAATCACAACCATAAACAGCGTAACCAAGGTCAGCGGAACACTCATGACGATCATCGAAAAGAAGACGGAAACAATCGTGATCAGCGAAGAGATGAATTCCGGGATACTTTGAGAAATAACCTGGCGGAGCGTATCAATATCATTGGTATAGACACTCATGATATCTCCATGCGCATGGGTATCAAAGTATTGAATCGGCAGTTTTTCCATATTGCTGAAAAGGTCGTTGCGCAGATCATTCAGCGTTCCCTGCGAAATGACGATCAAAATTTTCTGGGAAATCAGCTTGGTCAGCACACCTGCCATATAAAGGCAGGCCATCAGGCTCAGCGCCCGAAACAGCGGCGCAAAATTCGGATTGGCACTTTGAACCAGCGGCGTAATATAACCGTCGATCAAGGTCCTCATAAACACAGAGGAAGAGACGGAAGCCAGGGATGAAACAATAATGCATAGAATCACCACGGCATAACGGACTTTATAGCGCTTTAGAATGTAGTTCATCAAGCGTCCCAGCACCTGAGTATTCAGCTTTTCACCATTGGTTCCCACATTTCTAGGCCTGCTCATGCTCATCCTCTCCTTTCTTCTGTGTTTCATAAACTTCCTGATAAATGGCATTGCTGGCCAACAGCTCAGCATGCGTTCCAATTCCTTCGATCCGCCCTTCATTCAGTACGATGATGCGGTCTGCATCCTCAATCGATGAAATTCGTTGGGAGATGATCAGCTTGGTGGTATTCGGAATTTCTTCGCGGAAGGCCTTGCGGATCTGACTGTCCGTGCGGGTATCAACCGCGCTGGTACTGTCATCAAGAATCAGGACTTTCGGCTTTTTCAACAAGGCCCGGGCAATGCATAAGCGCTGCTTCTGCCCGCCGGAAACATTGGTTCCCCCCTGCTCGATATGGGTATCATAACGATCTGGAAACTGCTGGATGAACTCATCGGCACAAGCCTGTCGGCAAGCCTGAATCATTTCACTTTCACTGGCTGATTCATTACCCCAGCGCAGATTATCCTTGATCGTACCGGAAAACAAGACATTTTTCTGCAGCACCATCGCGACGCTGTTGCGCAGCGTATCTAAGTCGTAGCTGCGGACGTCAATGCCGCCGACCCGGACCGTTCCTTCCGCGGCGTCATAAAGCCGCGGAATCAGGCTCATCAGCGTCGATTTGCTGGACCCGGTCGGTCCCAGAATACCAATCGTTTCGCCGGACTTGATCTTGAGATTAATATCCTCCAGCACATACTTGTCTTTTCCTGGATAATAGCCGAAAGCAACATGATCGAACTCAATGGAACCGTCAGCCACAGTCATAACCGGATTTTCCGGATTCACAATACTTGGTTTTTCTTCCAAGATTTCAGCAATTCGCTGAGCCGAAGCCATCGACATGCTCAGCATGACGAAGATCATCGAAAGCATCATCAAGCTCATCAGAATGTTCATCGTATAGGTGAACAGGCTCATTAATTCACCGGTAGTCAGGGAACTGCCGACGATCATCTGCGCTCCCATCCAGCTCAGTGCCAGGATACAGCAGTACATCGTCAGCTGCATGACTGGATTATTCCACACCAGGATATTTTCAGCCTTCATGAACATCTTTTTCAGATTGCTGACGGCTTCCTTAAACTTACCAATCTCGGCATTTTCCTTCACATACGCTTTGACAACGCGAATGTTGGTGACGTTTTCCTGAACGCTCGCATTCAGATCATCATATTTACGGAAGGTTTTGCTGAACATCGGATAAGCTTTCAATGTGATAAAGCCCAGAATCGCTCCCAGAAAAATCATCGCGTAGAAGAAAATCATCGCCAGTTTGGCATTGATCATAAATGTCATCGACATTGCAACCACCAGCATTAACGGCGCCCGCACACACATCCGCAGAATCATCTGATACGCATTCTGCACGTTCGTCGCATCGGTCATCATTCGTGTGACCAGACCGGAGGTTGAGTATTTATCAATGTTGGCAAATGAAAATTTCTGGATATTCTCAAACATCGCCTTGCGCAGATTCTTAACAAATCCCGCGGAGGCATACGCTGCATATTTCCCGCTCATCATCCCGCAGAACAGAGATAAAAATGCACAGATCAGCATCAACGCTCCATATTTGAAGACTGCGCCCATATCCCCCTGGTTGACCCCGGAGTCAATGATGAAAGACATCAGAAATGGAAGCATCAGCTCCATTACGACTTCGCCAATCATTAATATTGGAGCTAACAGGGAAGCTTTTTTATATTCTTTAACTTCTTTAAGCAATCGTTGAATCATAACATTCTCCTTTCCTTTTTTACGTTATTCCAGATTCTTTTTGATTTGATCCAAAACAGAAAAAAAGTGTTCCTGATCTTGCTGAGAAATCGACTGGGAAAGCAAAGCTTCCATTCGATCAATATTCTCAGTCATTTTCTGGTTCAGCTGCAGCGCTTTTTCCGTCAGCACCAGTTTCTTTAATCGGGCGTCCTGTTGGGCTGAAAGTCGATAAAGATAACCATCCCGCTCCAGAACATTCAAAATCTCACTGGCCGTGGACCGCCGAATCCGCAGTTCCTTTTCAAGATCCCGCTGAAAGACATCGTGATCTTGATTGGCGATCAGATAACCAATCGTCCGAGTCTGAACAAACGTCAGTTCGCAGTCGTTTTCATGCCGGAATTGTTCCATTTTCTGATGGATCATCTGTTGAATTTCACGAATTTCATATCCAATTCTCCGCTGCATTGCGTCACCCTCTTTTGTTAGGACACTAACATTCTACTCCGATTTGCGAACTTGTCAATCAGGTTTATTGTGAATTTTAAGTGAAATTTAACGAATTGATAAATTCATCCAAGTCGCAGACTTAGCTCTAACGAAAGAAAAGCCAACTCCCACTTCGATATATTCTCTATTTTCACGAAGAAAGAAAGGCGAAATTGTTTTTCAGACTCTGAAGCTGCCAAAAAAATTCATCGTGCCTAACTCCCTTTCTTACCAACCGCATAGCTTAGGGGGAAAGGAGGAATCAATGATGGCTTATGCATTACGGTTAGGCAGCAACGGCATCGATGTAAAAAAGATGCAGTATTATATCAATCAGATTTTGGCGGCGCCGAATCTGACACCCATGGAGGAGGATGGCATTTATGGCCAGAAAACAGAGTTTGCAGTCGCTGTTTTCCAGTATGTCTATCATCTGAATGTGGATGGAATCATCGGACAGACAACCTGGGATAAGATTGTGGAAGAATTTAAAAATCTGTCCAGTCCGGCTGTCGAACGCAACAAAACATCACGGACACTGCGGGTTGGCGATGTCGGCTTAGGCGTACAGAAATTCCAGCAGTATTTGAATGAATTGATAGCACCGAATCCGCGGCTGGTCGTCGACGGCAATTTCGGACAGAATACCAAACGCGCAGTGGAAACGTTCCAGGCACTCAACGGTTTGAATGTCGACGGCGTGATCGGCAACAATACCTGGGATCGTGTTATCAATCGCCTGCAATAATCAAAGAATATCCTTTTGCTTCACAGAAAAAGGTCTGTTTTTCAGACCTTTTTCACACGATTCAGACTTGACGGCGCATCAGGAATTCGCTATGATATTAATAGTTCTATATAGAACATTAGAGCAGAAATCCTCGAGGTGATTCCTATCGAAACACAGGGTGGTTTTTACATTACCCAAATTAAACAGCTTCAAGATCGAATTTTTGAACGCTTTTTAAGCGAGCAGGGATTGAAAATCAGTGGGGGACAGGGACGGATTTTATTCGTACTTTGGAAACAATCGCCCTGCACGATCAGCGAAATCAGTCAGCGGACTTCCTTGGCTAAAAACACGGTATCCATCATGATCGACACGATGGTCGCTCATGGGATCGTCACCCGGCAGAGTAATCCGAACAACCGCCGGCAGACCTGGATCATGCTGACCGATTATGCCTTATCCCTCCAACAGAAATATGACGCTGTTTCTCAGCGTATGAACACGCTTTTTTATACCGGTTTCAGTGAAGGCGAAAAAGATCAGTTTGAAGCTTATCTTCAGCGCATCCTAACGACTTTGCACCAGGTAGAAAAGAGCCAAGAAAGCAATGAGGAAATAAACTATGATGAGTCAAGATGAAATCATCCGCTTTATCCGCAGTCAGAAAGTCGCCGTCGTCACAGGGGTGGACAGAGATGGCTTTCCAAGTCAGAAAGCCATGTTTGCGCCGCGGCGGATTGACGGGCGCACAGTTTTCTATTTTTCGACCAATACCTCTTCCCAAAAAGTTGAAATCTTCCGCAGCAATGCCAAAGCCAGTGTTTATTTTTATAAGCAGGGAAAAGAAAAATACATCGGAATTCAATTGAAAGGAACAATGGAAGTGCTGACGGATCATGAATCCAAAGCCTCGATCTGGCAGCCGACCGACACCCTGTACTATCCGTTGGGCATCGATGATCCCGATTATTGCGTTCTGAAATTCACGGTCACCGGCGGACGGTTTTACAGCGAAGGAAAAACCGAAGATTTTCAGCTCACCGACGAAGAAGCCTGAGCTTCATCAAGCAGAGCATCCTTTCCTTGTCTGCTGATCATCCCAGCAACCTGACACAGAAAAAATGCGCCCTCCCTGTTTTCAATTCAGGAGAAAGCGCATTTTATTTTATTTTTTTTCAGCACAAAGAAACGATTACATTAAAGGGGCAAAGAGTTTAATGACATTGACAATCCAGCGTTTGAGCAGGGGCTGAAACTTCCGGCAGTCCGCCATGGTGATCCGCTGGGAAACAGCCTGCGTTTTTAAGAAATCGTCATGCAGCTGAGCCACTGCCTTTGTTTTCAGCATCCAGGTCGCACATTCATAATGATGAACTAATGACCGATAGTCCAGATTGATCGTGCCGACAACTCCCACCTGATCATCCGAAACAAAGGTTTTGGCATGAATAAAACCTGGCGTATACTCATAAATCTTCACTCCGGCTTCAACCAGAGATGGATAGTACGACTGCGTGATCAGATGCACATACCATTTATCCGGGATGTGCGGGGTGATCAGCCGAACATCCACGCCCCGCTTTGCCGCCATCATTAACGCTGTCAGCAGCTCATGATCAATGATCAGATAGGGTGAGGTCATCCATACATAATTCTGAGCCTGGTTCAGAATATTCATATAAACACTTTCCCCTGTCATCTCATGGTCCAGCGGAATGTCGCTGTAAGACTGAACATATCCGCAGGCTTGCCGATCCTCCTGCTGCGGCAGATAGCGGGAAAAATCAGAGTCTTCATCCCGATAGAAATTCCAGGCTTCCAAAAACATCATCGTCAGATTGGCGACGCCTTCTCCCTGAAGCATGACTGCTGAATCTTTCCAATGACCATGCTTGGCATAAGCGTTAATATACTCGTCAGCGAGATTGATTCCCCCATTAAATCCCACATTCCCATCAATCACTGTAATTTTGCGGTGATCGCGATTGTTGTGGGAAACCGTCAGATGTGCTGTAAAACGGTTGAAAACAACCGTCTTAATCCCCATCGCTTCAAGCTTCTGATCATAATGATCCGGCAGCGTCATAATACAGCCTAAATCATCATACATCATCCGCACTTCAACTCCAGCTTTGACCTTTTCCTTGAGAATCTTTAGCAAGGTATTCCACATCGTTCCTTCTTCTACAATGAAATATTCCATAAAGATATATTCCTGTGCTTTGTTGAGTTCTTCGCACAGGCGCTCGAACATGACTTCGCCCAAAGGCAGATATTCACAATCCGTATGGGTATAGGGCTTGCACTGACTCGCCCATTCGATGTAATGGGATTGGCCGGCATACTGCGGGGCTTCCTGTTGAAGCAAATCTGACGCATCCGGCAGCTGTGACAGTGCGGCCTGACTTCGCTTGACCAATTCAATCATACGATTCTTTTCTTGCTTGCGTACTGGCGTACGTCCGAAACAGACATAAGCAATCCCACCCAGAATGGGAAGCACAAGCATCAGAATGATCCAAGGGATTTTCAAACTGGGTGAGCCGTCGTTATTCACAAGATAAATAAGCAGAAAAAGACTGAGCAGAACACAGAAGGCATAAAAATAGATGAAATAATTGCTCATTTTCAAGATAATGACAAATAGCAGAATAGCCTGCACCGCAATTAAAATCCCTGTGACGATCAATCGGCTGGTCAAAAAATGCAACAGTTTTCGAATCATTCCATGCCCCTTCTTTCCGTTAAATTACAAGACTGTGAATTACTCTCCTTATCCCTGAAAGACTTCCGAAACGGGAATAAGTATTACTCAGAACATCCCGGTCCTTATCATCCTTCTTCTCTATCTTAACAAAGGGGGAATCCCATTGTTTTATAGCCGTCATCCTGCTTGAAAAAATCCTATTTTTCTTTAGCATTACAGGATGGTGTAAGGTAAAGCTTTATTTAACGTTTTTTCGCAGTTCTTTCGCTTCTTTGCCACTCATCGCTTCGATCGCGATTTCCACGACGCAAACAACGTCAAGCCGTTCGTTTATTTCTTCATCCGCGCCTTCAGGATGCGCAGGATTAAAGCGTATTGCCAGCTGTTTTAACGCTGCCTTTTTTTCATCGCTGTCCGTCAGAATACGGGCTTGACCGAAAATAATCACACTGCGGAAATACGTGGTATATTCTTCAGGCACTACCTGATCCTGATCCATGACACAGAATGAAACTTTCGGATTGCGGGCAATGGCCTCCAGTTTATAACCACTGGCAGCACAATGAAAATAGAGCTTGGAATTTGAGTAAACATAACTGAGCGGCACGGCATAAGGATAATCCTCCTCACCCGTTGTTGCCAGCACGCCCGAAGTCCCGCGCTGCAGCACCGCAATGCACTCTTCCTGGGATAAAGCTTGATTTTTCCGACGCATTGATGTCCTCATACCTATTCTCCTTCGTTCGATCTGTCACTTACGCGATCGAATCTGTTTCTTTTACTGTAGCGAAGCTGCGGATATTCGTCAAGTTATTTTAGTCCAACAGCGATTGAGGTTGGGATCATCCCGTTTTCCCATAAGAAAAGAAGCTCCGCAAGCGAAGCCTCTGTATAGTTTTTACTTTTTAGCGCCAGCACCCAGCTTTTCATTGATTTCAGCAAGGTCGTTTTCCAGCTCTTGAATAAATTCTTCTTTATCCTTGATGTCTTCTGCCATTTCATCCGCTGCCGTCTGACTCAGCAAGGTCGGCAGTTCATTTCTCATCCATTTCAGCTGCCGCTGCTGCGACTGGATCAATTCCATTTTACGATTGCGCACTTCCTGCATCCGCTTAATCCAATCGTTATGCTTCTGTTCATTAAACTGTTTCAATCCGGCAAAATAATCATCCGCTGCACAACGGAATTCTTTCCACAGTGCATCTTCTTTTTCCTTGCCGCAGGATCCAATCTCTTTCCACAATCCGTTCAGTTTTTTCATCTGATCCGTATTTTCACGATTGTATTCTTTCAAAGCGACAATCGCAACTGCCTGAGCGATCAATTCCTTTTTCTTCTCAGCATTCTGCTGCTGACGCTGATGAATCTCATCATAGGCAGCACTGCGGCGGTCATAGAATTTCTGCCGAGTTTCATTGAATTCGTTCCACAGCTGATCATCAATCTCTTTTCCGGCAAAGCCTGCGTTTTTCCATTCATCCATTAATTTTCTGAGCTGATCACTGGTTTTCTGCCATTCCTCAGAATCCGCCAAGGCCGCTGCCTGCTTGATCAGTTCTTTTTTTACCTGCTGAGCATTGACAGATTTGGCCTTCCGTTCTTCCCAATTCTGGCGTTTCCGATCAAAGAAAGCATTGCGGGCTTCGTTAAAGGCTTCCCACAGCTGATCATCGGTTTCTTTCCCGGCTGATCCCACGGCTTTCCACTGCCGCATCAGCTCGTTCATTTCATCCGTAGCCTGATTCCAGTTCTCTGATTTCGCCAAAACCTGAGCCCGGTCAATCAATTCTTGTTTTGCTTTCTGAATGTTCTGAAATCCTTCTTTGCGCTTCGCATAGAAGGCATCGATCATGCGGTCAAATTCGTCAGCCAGTTCATCTTCATAAGCGGATTCCCAATAATAAATCCGCTTCCATCTTTTCTTTAAACTCATGACCGCAGAAGCAACTTCATTCCAGTCTTTGGAAAGATCCAGCTGCTTCGCTTCTTCAATCAGCGCTTTTCGGTCCTTGATATCTTCATCAAAATCCCTTACTTCATTCATTTCATCCATTGCCATCGTTGTTCACCCTCCATTACAAGCACTATGACTTCAAAATTAGTTCATGGATTTATTATACCATTAAACAGGATAAAAAGGATATCGGTTATCGCGGAAGTTCTCATGATTCTGAACAAAATTTATTATTGATTTTATCTTTTTCCCTTCGCTGAAGGCTTTCCAACAAGCTTATATACCGTTCTTGCCCACAAAGCAGAAGCTTCCTTTCTTCAATTAGCCCTCTTCTTCTGACCTTTGCTTACCTCTTTCATCATCATTGATAGAGCTGGTTTCAAATGAGTGTACGCTGGAATCTAACGAAAGCTGTGTGCACCCCTCCAACCAAACGAGATGCTTTTCAAGAGGATACAGACGTTGAACAATGAAATTGATAATCCGCTGCTTCATGTTCATTTATGATCGTTTTTTCTTTCCGTTTTCCGTTTGCGCAAAAGAAAAGAATCCTTGAATTCCGGACTCTAATCTAAAAATCAATATAAAATTTATCCTGCTGAAAAGAAAAAGCACATTTTGCCTGAGCTTCAAAGCGCTCAGCGTTTTCCGTAACGGACACATTCAGCCAAAGTTTTACACAGCTGGGCAATATCCAGAGGTTTACTCACATGGGCGTTCATGCCTGATGCCAGAGCGGCTGAAATATCATCGCTGAAGGCATTGGCAGTCGTCGCGATAATCGGGATAGCCAGGGCCTGCGGATGATCGGAGGATCGGATCCGCCGTGCTGCCTCATAGCCATTCATAACAGGCATTTGAACATCCATCAGGATGGCATGATAGGTTTCCGGCTGCGAAGCCAGAAATTGATCTAATGCTTGCTGTCCATCATCAACACAATCCACCTCGGCCCCATTCATCTGCAGCAAGGTAACGGCAATTTCCTGATTAAGAGCATTGTCTTCCGCCAACAACAGGCGGTAGCCGGCTAAAGGCTTGTCCGATGTTTTCTGAGCTGAACCCCATGAAGAATCGGTCTGTTCGTTATGATCCAAAGCCTCTTTGATGGCGGCATAGACCGAAGACCGGTAGAGCGGTTTCGGCAAAAATCCATTGACTCCAGCGGCACGGGCTTCCTCCTCCACTTCCGAAATATCGTAAGCTGAAATCATGACAATCGGGACATCGCTGCCCACGATCCGGCGAATTCGCCGCGTTACTTCAACACCATCCATATCCGGCATTTTCCAATCGATCAAACACAGGTCAACATCTTGTCCCTGACGATGCATTTCTTTCACCCACTGCACAGCTTCACTGCCGGACAAGCACCACTGTGCCCCAATTTTGATTTTTTCCAGCAGAACCGCAGTCTGTTCGCAGACCGTTTGCTCGTCGTCCACAATCAATGCGTGCAAGCCTTGATTTTCGAAGTCGGGTTCAGCCGTCCTGCTTTCATCTCCTTTTTGAAATGGCAGGTCCACGATGCAGGTCGTTCCTTTGCCCGGCTCACTCTCAATCTGTATCTGGCCGCCCATTAAAGAAACTAAGTTTTTTGTGATGGACATACCCAAACCCGTTCCGCCGAAGCGTTTAGAAATTGAAGTATCAGCCTGTTCGAATGGCTGAAAAATACGGGTCACCGCTTCCTTATTCATCCCGATTCCAGTATCTGACAATTCAAAACGCAGCACATCCGCTGAGTTTCCGCTTTTGTGTCGGGATACATCAAGCTGGATTTTCCCGCCCGGCGGAGTAAATTTAACGGCATTGGAGCTCAGATTTAAAAGAATCTGGTTCAGCCGCAGTGAATCCCCGACAAAAACAGCATCCTCTCCAAACCCTTCCATCGTTTCAGTAAAAGTAATACCTTTTTCTTTTGACTGCGCATAAACGGTAGAAACAAAGCCGTTGACAATTTCAAAAATATCGAAAGGTTCATTCTGCAGCACCATTTTACTGCTCTCAATTTTGGACATATCCAGAACATCATTGATCAGCATCAGCAGATGCTTCGACGAAAAAGTGATTTTGGAAAGACAATCCTCTACGCGTACCGGATCCTTCACTGACGCTGCCGCAATGGTCGTCATGCCGATAATCGCATTCAGCGGGGTGCGGATTTCATGGCTCATTCGCGAAAGGAAATCGCTCTTGGCCTGATTAGCCCGCTCGGCACTGATCATGGCTTCCTGCAGCGCCTGCCGGGAACGGACTTCCTCGGTTCTGTCAGAAAAAACCGTTATGATCTGGGGTGTACTCAAATCTCCCACACGGTAAATCCGGATTAGCATCCAAAGCTTTTCCTTATTCGGCTTTGTATATTCCACCAACGTTTCAAAGGGAGATGAAAATTGCGGATCAAGCATCCCTTCGCGCAGTGACTGAACATCGCAATTCCGCATATTCTGATATACAGTTTCAAAACTTTCCACCGAAATTCCAAGGATGCGTTCAATATTCAGTCCCCGGTAATTAATCATTCCGGTATTAGCGTCCTGGATAATAAATGCATCATCAATACTCAGCGATAAATTATCAAATAACTTGCTGCGGTAGATCAGCTCTTTTCGCTGACGGTGCAGGACATACTGGGAAACCAGCAGAACTACGATCATCAAACCCATTAACAAAATCGAGCCGATCAAATTACTCTGCCGCAAGGCTTCCGCTGTTTTTCCATAGCCCACTTTTTTTGCCTGAGCGGTAGTAATGATCTGTTCTGTTTCGCTGAGCGCTTTATCATAAAGCGGCTGAAGGTGTTCGCGTGAATAGGCTTCGATCTCGGTTTCAGTCGTCGTCGGCTGCGCACAGAAATCCAGATAATCATTGCGAGCCCCCTGCAGCTCTTTCAGAGTTTCCTTTAATTGCTGAATATCAGAACTTTCTCCAAGGTACAGCTGTTCGATTTGAGCAATCGGTTCCTGGATCAGACGGTCGAGTTCTTCAAGATTCGCTCTGGCAAACTCCACATCCTCTAAACTAAAATGACGCTCCAGGCGTTCTGTCCTTAGACTCATTTCCGACACATAAAGCTTGACATCCCCGCCTGAAATCACCACCTCAAACGGGTGATTCGAAATAATCTCAGTCTGGTCTGCCAAGCGCGCAGAATTATTAATCGTCATCATCAAATAGCAGAGCATCAGCACAATAAGAATGCCCGTACTGATTCCGCTTATCCGCTGAGTGCGGAGCACCGACTTTTCCTTAGCCGGATCTCTTGTTTCCACCATCTTGTTCAGCGCCTCTTTTCCAGGATGCGGCAGGTCATTAGAGCTGCCGGCACAGCGATCAAATCGGTTAAAAGAAAAGGAACAATTTCATAAAATTCCTCCTTCCGATCATTATTTTTTATACTTTTATCCAAGCGATGAGCAGCCCGCTCTATTTCCCATGCCTTCATCTCTGTTCCTTCCTTGATTCATCTATTTCATACAACAATATCGAATGATCAATGCAGCTTCCTGATTTGTTCTTTTTAAATCACGGTTCCAGTGTCTTCTGTTGATTTTTTCCATTCTGCCTGAACAAAACGTCGCATTTGAATCTGATTTGGATTCTGCGGTTATTTTTTTAGTTCAACTTTACTTCATTACCCTATATTCGCTTGTCACCTCATGGGCTTAGACATCAGTAAGCTCAATTGTCCATATACCCATTTATTAGAGTATATCAAATCGTTTCTGAAATAGCAACCACTACGCAAAGATACGCGCTGGAAAAGGCTTTTTAAAAATGTTATACTAAATTTACTATTCGCAGAATTCCCATAAAAATGGAGGCGTTATTTTGGAAAATAGATTGGAATTATGCCATGTTGTCTATCATGTTTTACTGAATCAAATTCAATTTGGCGCTTATCATTGGAAAGACCGGCTGCCTACGATTGAGGAAACCAGCATGCAGCTTCACGTATCTATGGATACTGTCCGGTCTGCTTATCTGCGTCTGAAACATGAAGGCATTATCTCGTTGTCCAAAAATGTCGGAGCCCGAGTCAAAGTTAATTATAATCATTTAGAAATGGAACAATGTATCCAAATGTTCTTTGCATCCCGAAAGACAGCAATGCTGGATCTGGCTTATTCCATGCGTCCATTATTCGCCAAAGCTCAAGGGATCGGGTTGCGTTATGCTTCTTCCCAAACGCTCAAAGAGATTGAGCAGTTATCCGAGCAAAAAGAGGCCATCCCTCCCTACGCCATGCTGGAACATCTGAATCAAAAATACAGCGCTCTCGGCAATCCGCTGCTCATGCGCTTGGTTTGGCAGACCTTTATGTTTCTTCACGATCCATTCTTCAGCTTAAATGAAAATCTGCATTATTTTGATCAAACGACGGATTATCTGCCGGAGCTTTTAAAACATTGTCAAAGTGATGATGAATCTGCAGTCCAGCTTTCCATCAATCAATCGCTAATCCGTCTGGCAGATGCCCTTGATCAGTTTTACAGGACCAGAATCACCTATCCTACTCCAGAAAAAGAAATCGATTTTGAATGGAGTTCGTATAAAAAAAGTCAGCAGCTTCGTTATTCTCTGGCGATGGATCTGCTTCTTTCCATCAGCCGCGGCGTCTATCCTGCCGGCAGCCTGCTTCCTTCCCAAATTGAACTGGCTGAGCTTCATGGGGTTGGAGTGAATACCGTTCGACGAGCCTTAGAACTGCTTAGCAGCATTGGAGCAATTAAATCCGCAAAATATATCGGGACTCGCGTTCTTCCGTTTGACCAAGTAACAGAGAACAGCGACTTCACAAAACCGGTGCTTCAGCGCAGGTTATTAGATATGACAGAAAGTCTTCAATTTCTTGCCCTTTCCTGTCATGATGTTGCATTGACAACACTGAATGCCTTGGATGCGTCGGCCTTCCAAAATATAGCTGATGAGCTACGCGCCCATAAACAACGGCGCAGAGGTGAGGTTTTATCCTATGTCGTCCTGAGTCTGATTGCGGATGCTGCTCCTTATCAAGCGATCCGGACAATCTACAAGGAATTGCTTCAGCAGTTTTTCTGGGCCTATGCACTATTGGGCATGAATGGAAGTCAGCATACTGTTAACGCTGTTTATGATCCATACTTTGATGACCTGATTCAGATGTTAGAACAGAAAGAGAATTTACAGTTCGCTGCTAGGTTGGAACAATTAATTCATTACGAGTTCCAGCGAACGCAGAATACTTTATCTAAGCTTAATATTCCAGGTGCCGACAATATTCTTTCCTTCCCAGCAAATCCTGCTTAGTCAATTCATTTCGTTTATTCTCTTAATAACGAATGACCGCTGATATTAAGCTGACCTTCGATCTTCTCATGTTCTTTACAACAAGATTCATCTGGATTGATTCAATCAATATTTATATCAAAAAAAATCCTCGATGCAGTAATTCCTGAAAGGTAGATCGCCTTCAGAGATTCCTGCAGTTACTGAGGATTTTTCTTGGTCATCTATTCAAATTCAATCGTTCCCGGCGGCTTGGAAGTGATGTCCAGCAGCACCCGGTTTACATGCGGAACCTCATTGACAATCCGACTGGAGATCACGCTCAGAACCTCAAATGGAATATGAGCCCAATCCGCTGTCATCCCATCAATCGAAGTTACGGCCCGAATCGCTACGGCATAATCATAGGTTCTTTGATCCCCCATGACACCAACTGACTTCATATTGGTCAGTGCTGTAAAATACTGCCAGATGTCCCGTTCCAAACCTGCTTTTGCGATTTCTTCACGCAGAATCGCATCGGATTCGCGCACCATCATCAGTTTTTCCTCTGTGATTTCACCTAAGACACGAATCCCCAGACCTGGTCCTGGGAATGGCTGACGCCAGACCATTTCATCCGGCAAGCCCAGCTCTTTGCCCAACTGCCGCACTTCATCCTTGAACAGCGTATTCAGCGGCTCAATCAGCTGAAACTGCATATCTTCCGGCAGACCGCCGACATTGTGATGCGACTTGATCGTCTGCGCCGTCTGCGTTCCGCTTTCAATGACATCAGTATATAACGTACCCTGAGCCAGCCAGTGAATATTCTCCCCTTCGGCCAGCTTCTTAACCTCTTCGTCAAAGGTATAAACGAACTCATTCCCGATGATTTTCCGCTTTTGTTCAGGATCACTGACGCCCTTGAGCTTATCCAGAAATTTCTTCGAGGCGTCGATCTTTGTCAGATTCAGCTGCATGTTTCGTCCGAAAGTTTCCATTACGCTTTCAGCTTCTCCTTTGCGCAGCAAGCCATGATCAATAAACATGCAGTACAGCTGCGGTCCAATCGCCTTGTGAAGCAAAGCGGCGACAACTGAGGAATCAACGCCGCCGGACAACGCTAACAGCACCTTATCCGATCCCACCTGAGCTCGAATCTTTTCAATCTGCATTTCAATGTAATTATGCATCGACCAGTTGTTCTGCGCCTGGCAAATTTCAAATACAAAATTCTTCAGCATAGCATTGCCAAATTCACTGTGCCGGACTTCCGGATGAAATTGAACTGTGTAGATTTTTTTCTCAGGATTGCTTGTAGAAGCAAATTCACAGGTAGAACTGGATGCATCCTTCACGAATCCTGGTGCCAGCTTGGACACTTGATCGCCATGACTCATCCAGACAATCTGCTTCTTCGGCAGTCCCTTAAACAACAGGGAATCCGTTTCAATCTCAATCTCTGTCCGCCCGTATTCCTTGCTGTCACAGGAACGGACATCCCCGCCGTTCATGTAATGCGTCATCTGCATGCCGTAACAGATTCCAAGAATGGGCAGTCCACTCTCAAAAATTGCCGGATCGCACTTAAAGGCCTGATCATCATATACACTGTTCGGTCCCCCGCTGAAAATAATGCCTTTGACATCTTCCAGCGCCTGAATTTCCGCCAGTGTCATGGTATTGGGATGCAGCTCACTGTAAACCCCGAACTCCCGAATTCGCCGGGCGATCAGCTGATTGTACTGACTGCCGAAATCCAGAACGATAATTTTATCAGCCATCGTTTTGCCTCCTTAGTTATAGAATTGAAAAGTGAATTAAAATAGCAGCTATTCTAATTCACTTTTTCCACGTTTATTTTACCATCGAAAGCTGTGGATTACCACAGAAAATGATGGATGGATCAGAGGATGAAATAAAGCATGAAGATGAGGTCGAGAATCCAAATAATCGGCCGAACTTCCTTCGCCTTGCCGCTGCCCAGCATCACTGCGCCATAAGTGATAAAACCTAACGCAATGCCGTCTGAAATGGAATAGCACAGGATCATCATGATGATCGCCATAAAGCCGGTCGAAGCATAGATGAAGTTGTCCCATTCGATGCCGCCCAGCTGCTGCGCCATCAAAATACCGACAACGATCAAAGCCGGTGCTGTTACCGCACTGGTCACAACCGACAGCAATGGAAAGAAGACAATCGACAACAGGAACAGAATTCCGGTAGTGACCGCCGTTAAGCCGGTCCGTCCGCCAACCTCAACCCCAGAGGTTGATTCAACAAAAGATGTCACAGTCGAAGTGCCTAAGACCGCGCCGACACAGGTGCCGACAGAGTCCGATAACAAGGCTCTTTCAATATTCTCCAATTCCCCTTTTTCATTAACCAAGCCCGCGCGGTTAGCAACAGCGACCAAAGTTCCTGCGGTATCAAAGAAATCGACAAACAGAAACGAAAAGATCACAACGATGAAATCTTTATGGGCAAACAGTTCGCCAAAGCCGCTCATAAATGCTCCCAAGGTCGGCATTTCAAAGTTAAACTGCATGATTGAGCTTGGCAGCTGCGGCATATTCGCTATTCCGCACAATCCGGCGATTACCCCGACAACCGCGGTTCCAATCAGTCCCCAGAAAACGGCTGCCGTGACTTTCTTGGCAATTAAAATTAAGGTAAGAGCCAGACCAAAGATGGCAAGCAGCACCACCGGATCAGTCAGACTCCCTAAAGCCACAAACGTCGATTCGTTCGCAACAATGATCCCAGCGTTTTTCATACCGATAAACGCGATGAAGAACCCAATGCCTGCACCAATTGCCAGTTTCAGCTGCTGCGGAATCGCATTGATGATCATTTTGCGCAGTCCGGTTACGGAAATAATAATGAAGACAATCCCGGAAACAAAGACAGCCGCCAAAGCTGCCTGCCAGCTGTAGCCAAACTGCATGCATACAGTATAGGTGAAGAAAGCATTAACGCCCATGCCCGGTGCTAACGATACCGGATAGTTTGCCAGTACACCCATTAAAATCGAAGCCACACCAGATGCGATGGCTGTTGCCAAGAAAACAGACTGGACCGGCATTCCCGTCGCTCCCAACATACCTGGGTTAACCGCCAGGATATACGCCATCGCCAGGAAGGTTGTGAGGCCAGCCAGGATTTCTGTTTTGACCGTTGTTTTGTGAGAAGACAGCTTAAATAACTTTTCTAACATAATTCCCCTTACTTTCTAAAAAAGCTCACCGCAAAATAAAAAACTTCCCCAAGACGGAAGCAAAAAGAAAAGCTTCCATCGTAGAATGGCGGTTATGGCCGCCATGTAGAAACTCCTGCGCCTGATCCCCAGGAATATACGGTGAACTTTTACGTTTGTCATTATAACAGAGGTTGCTGAAGCTGACCAGTATTTTTCCACGATTTCGCTGCTTTCCGATTCAAACAAAGAAGAGAAAGTCAGTTCTGATCAAAACCCTGGAAAGAATTGCAGATTTCGCTGCGGCCGCATCACTTCTGATTGCACTTTCCAAACAGGCAGGCTACAATGAAAACAAATCGAAAAGCAGAAGGTGAATGCACCGTCTGTCGGGAAGGAGATTGTTATGAAGAAACACATTACCGTCGAGGTTTGCTGCGGCAGCGTCGATGACTGTCTGCTTGCACAAAAGCTGGGAGCCGATCGGATTGAATTAAACCACGCCCTGGAATTAGGCGGAATGACGCCATCTATGGGAACATTCCTGGAAGTCAAACGTCAGGTCAGCCTGCCAATCTGTGTGATGATCCGTCCGCGAGGAGCAGGCTTTGATTATACCGAAGCTCAGTTCCAGGCCATGCTGAAAGACGCTGAACTCTTTATAGAACAAGGAGCGGACGGCTTGGTGTTCGGCTTTTTGAATGCTGATGGAAGCATTCATGAAGAACGAACCCGACAGATGGTTCAAGCAGCCCGCGGCAAAGAAGCCATTTTTCACAAAGCCTACGACAGTACAAAGAATTTGGAAGAGTCATTAAAAACCTTGATCCGCTGTGGAATTACACGGGTACTGACCAGCGGCGGAGCTGTTTATCCGAATATTCTGGAAGGCTGTAAAGAATTGGGACGGCTTCAGGATCTTTATGGTGATCAGATTCAGATTCTGCCCGGCGGCGGTGTTCGTGAATACAATGCCCAGCAGGTGCTGAAGCTCGCGCATACAGGCCAGATCCATTTAACGGCAAAGAATACGCTGATCGATGAATCCACAGGTCATTATCCTACGAAGCAGGATCGCTCAGGGCTGGAATATCTGGCTGTCAGCGAAGGCAATCTGCAAAAAATTATGGAACAGATCCGCGGCTTCGATGATGAGAGTTCTGACACCCTGGCCACAATCTATCCAGGATAAACCAGTTTCACTTTCAACTAAAAATAAAAGACTTTCTACCTGTTCCACTATTTCTGGTTAGCAGACTTGTAAAAGAAACATCTTTCATTTATTATGTAATTTTTACAATTTATAGCTGAAAATGACTTGACAATCATTACTAATCCGTTTAAACTAACTTCCATAAACAGAACTTGATGGTCCTGATCAATGCCTGTTTATATCTAAGTAAAATGAAACTTTAACCTTATGAACAGTTTCCTCTTTTTCCTCTCTTTCATTTTACTTAACCCGCGGGTACTGTGCTTCCTTTCACAGTTCCTGATTCCTGGAAAAGTCGGTGGCTCCGGCTTTTTTTCTTTTTCCTGCGGTTTCTGTAAAATAAAAGATAAACTTCCCTACAGAAATTTATCTTCTTTAACGGCTGATTTCAATTTTATTACAGCTTCAGGAAAAACAGACTCTTTTGAGATCTGTCCTTCTGCTTCTCTTTTCAAAGGGAAGGCCCCTTTTTACAAAAATCAGGACCTCCGTATTTTCGCTTTAATAAGCCTCATTGTTGCGGGCCATTTCAATAATTCTGAGCATGGTTTCTTTATCCATGGCTCCCGGCATATAGCCATAAACATTGCCTTCCGTATTGATCAGATAAGTTGTCGGCAGCCCGGTAATTCCATAATTGTAATTAACCTGGCCGTCTTCATCAAATACGGTCGGAAACGTATAGCCGTTCTTATCCAAAAAGTCGATGACGCCTTGCTTATCCGTTTCCCGGCCCCCAGGCTGATTGACCACCAGAATGACCAGATCCTCAGGCAACTCTTCATACAGCTCCTGCACGGAAGGCAGCTCAGCTTTGCAGTAAGTACACCAGGTGGCAAAGAACTGCAGCATCACGATCTTTCCTTTATATTGGGATAACGTATGCGTATTGCCATACTGATCTGTTAGTGTGAAATCATAGGCCGGGATAACTTCGCGGCCGTTTTCATCTGTCGACGGGGTTGCGGTTGGCTGCCCTCCTGCAGAAACCGTTCCGTTATTCGATTGACGCTGCAGCTGATCAGAAATCGAAGCCACAGCCGGCACACTCATCCACAAACCCATAACGATCAATAAGATTCCACCCAGCTTCATCGCTTTCGGCAGCCAGCTCTTTTTTCGATTCAGCCAATTCAGCGCTTCTTCTGTAAACAGCCCCAGAATCAAAAAGGGAACGACAAACCCGAATCCGTAACAGAAGATCAAAAGCGTACTGCTGGAGGAAGCCGCTGCTGCAACCAGCACAGACGAAAGCATGGGACCAATGCAGGGCGTCCAGGCAAAACTGAACAAGAAGCCCATCGCGTAAGCCTGAATCAAACTCCCGGCTTCCTTGCCCGCCTGCTTCTGCGTCACTCTAAACTCCCGCATCAGAAATGGAATCTGAATCCAGCCTAACTGGACTAAGCCGAAGAATACGATTAAAATACCGCCCAGTAAGGAAATCAGCAGCCGATTCTCATTCAGCCATCCGCTGATCCCTTTCGCCGACATCGCAGCGATAAAAAACACCGTACAGATGCCCAGCACAAAGGCCAGCGTAAAGCCGAAAATATGCAGTCGTTTCCGCCAGCCTGTCAAATCTTTTTTCAGCGCATCCTGACTTAAATAAGCCATATATACTGGTAAAATTGGCAGAACGCAGGGGGAGAAAAACGACAGAAACCCCTCCGTCAGCACAAGCCATGCTTGATTATTCATACATCAAATCCTTCCTCTGCTGGTTATAAAACAAAGGAAAATGCCGTTTGCAACATTTCCCCCTTATGCATTTCTTATTTGATTAAGAAAAAGTAAGCTAAGACCAAAACACCCAAAACAATCCGATAAACGCCAAACGCCTTAAAGTCATGCTTGCGGATATAGCCCATTAAGAAACGGATCGCAAACACGGAAACGATGAAGGCAACGATCATACCGACAAGCAGCACGGAAGCTGTTGCCAAGGAGAAAGCGATCTTCATTTTAATCAGTTTCAGCAAGCTGGCGCCGAACATGACCGGAATGGCCAGAAAAAATGAGAATTCAGCAGCAATCCCGCGGGAACAGCCCAGCAGCACGGCTCCCAGAATTGTCGCTCCGGAACGGGATGTTCCCGGAATTAAGGCCAGCACCTGAAAGGCTCCGATCGCCAGCGCTGTTTTGTAACTCATCTTATCAAAAGAAGTCACACTCGGACGGCGATGCCGGCTCTCTATCACCAAGAAGGCTACGCCATACACAATCAGCATGGCAGCCACGGTAATGGGATTGTAGAAATAAGCGTCGATCAGATCATCAAACAAGACGCCGATAATCCCTGCCGGTACTACGGCGACAATAACCTTCAGCCATAAATCAATCGTGCTGCGTTTTTCATAAGCGTTCTTACGCGGGGAAAACGGATTCAGCTTGTGGAAATACAGCAGCAGCACTGCCAATATCGAACCAAACTGAATAACAACCATAAACATGTCTACAAACTCTTTATTGGCGGCAGCATCCGCCAGCACCGTCAGCGGCATCAGCTCGTTGACCAGAATCATATGCCCGGTACTGCTGATCGGCAGCCATTCGGTAATCCCCTGGACGATTCCCAGCACGATCGCTTTTACCATTTCTATCATCAGATTCACGGAATTCACTCCTTCACTGTTAACATCTTAGCAGACAGACTTCGTTATTATACCATCGAAATGCGCCGGACTCTACCTTTTCCGACGCTTTTCCTGTTTTTTTGAACAGCCGCAAGCCTTATTTTCCGCAATCCAGCTCCATGATGTAATCATCCATATAATAACCGCCGCCAATCGGATTTTTTTCTTCACGCAGCGTAACGAATCCCCACTTCTGATAGACCGCAATGGAATCCGCATTGAAGCGATTCACCGTCAGCTGGATTTTCCCAGTGCCTTCCTTCGCTTCATTTTTCAGGACTGAAAGCACCTGTGATGCCAAACCCAACCCCCGTGCTTCTGCTTTAAGATAAAGCTTGCTTAAAAAGAGATGTTCCGGCCGCCAGGCTGTCGCTACATAGCCGCACAGCTTTCCTTGCCAGAAAACACCACGGTAACGATATCCTTGGCTTGCGATCTGATCCTGCATCGCAGGCAGGGATTGGAAATGCTCAACCATATAATTGACCTGATCCAAACCCAAAATCGGTTCATAATGTTCATGCCAGATGGTTTCGGCCACGGCTGCGATCTGTTCCAGCAGCGCTGCATCGGCATCTCGTAATTCAAAGGCTTCCATAATTTTCTCCTTCTGTTCATTCTTTTCAGCTCTATTTTCAAGCCCGGCTATCATCAACGTTTTGTCTGCTGAATCCATTGCTGCCGCGTTTGTTTTCATGGTGCTCAGTCCGGTTTAATTACTGACTTTACTGTGCGGCTTTCGCCATCTCAGCTTCCCGCTGTTTTTCCACTGTCAGCCGCTCCAGATCCAAAAGTAATTGTTTAATTTCTAATCCTCCGTCATATCCCGTCAGCGAACCATCCGCCCCAATCACGCGATGACAAGGAATAAAGATCGGGATCGGATTGCGATGATTCGCCATTCCGATCGCCCGCACTGCTTTCGGCTTACCGATGCTTTCCGCCTGCTGTCGATAGGTCCGGGTTTGTCCATACGGAATCTCCATCAGTGCCTGCCAGGCTGCCTTTTGAAAATCCGTGCCTTCCGGATGCAGAATCAATTCAAAAGTCTGCCACTTTCCTGCCAAATATTCCTGCAGCTGTGTAAACGCTGACCACAAACAGGCTGTTTCTATGACTTCACATTCTTCCTCTTCCGGAAATTCATGTTCAAAATTCAATTTAACAATCCGTTCGTTCCATTCTTCAATCCGAATCATGCCGAGCGAAGTTCGGCGATAAAAACATGCGCGCATAGATTCCTCCTGATTATCCTACATCCACCCAGGATCACAGCTCCTGCTTCTTGAACAACGGCGGATCCTATTTTTCATTTTACTCTAGCCATGCTAAAAAGAAAAGGTTTGTGCGCTGGCTTCTTTTAATTTCGCCTTCTCACAAGAAGTTTCTGAGTCTATTTCTTCCTGTAGAAAACTTCTTCTTCTCTTTTGTCCTTACCTTTCCCCTTTTTGACATAAGAAAAACGCCAGGAAGTTTTCCTGACGCCAATCCTATCAGCTAAAGTAAACCAGATCGTCCTGCAATTCCTCCGCCGGCTCAATCGCCTGCCCATGCGGAACGACCAGATTGCGCTGATATTCCTCATCATATTCAACGACGATACGGGCAGTGAGGGTAATCCATTCATTAATCACTAATTGAACTGGTTTGTCACTTTTGCACAGATAACCGATCAGCGACGTATCTTCGGCGCAGCAGACCATAGCATAACGGCCGATGACAAACGAACGCTTGTCCTTTTCAATATGAACGACTTTACCCTTAAACCGCACGACTTTCCCATCATATTTATAAGGGTGATCCAATGCATCCATATACCACAAACCATAATCATCATCCTGAATATCAATCACTGGTGCATTGATATCAAAGGGCAGATCATCTTCCGGCAGATCATTAATTCCGCCGTCCACAGATTCATAGATGATCTGCGCACCCTTGTTGATCGCTTTGATATTGCTTCGCAGAAATGACTTTTTCGTATTGGAGTCACAGCGGTTAATTAGAATCATTTCCGAGTGAACCAGCTGATCATACATCAAGGAACGCATGTTGTTGACGTACATCATAAAGGTTTGGGCATCGACTGTGGAAATGATCTGCACCAGCATCCAGTTCAGCGGAAATTCTATATCCAGAAATTCCGTCACGCTCCACATCCCGTTGAATTCAATAAACACCTGCTTGGGGCGGTATTCGTGTTCCAGCTTTTCCAGATAGTCCGCCGTCAGCTGTTCCTTATCCTCAATGTTCACCAGAACCGAATGCGTCTGCTTTAAAAACGTTTTATCAAACTCAACTTCGCCTTGTTCGCAAGCCAGAATCAAGGTCTTTGATCCATCGTTGAATTCCGGATCAGACAGGGTTTCCTTCATCATGGAGGACTTGCCGCTCTCCAGAAAACCAGTAAATAAATATACAGGAACGTCCATAAACCTACCCCTTTACGTGAAACAGCTCTGCCAGCTGAGCTTCATCCAGCTTGGAACCGATAACGCACAGCATGCCGGCAACAGCCGCTGCACCCCGACGAATTTCGCATTCTTCCGGCACCATATCAAAATGCAGCCAAGTACCATCGGTACACGGAACGATGCCTTTGGCCCGCAGAACTGTACCGGTAACCGCTCCCGCAGCAATCTGATCTAAGGCCTGCTGCAGCTCAGCTTCCTGATAAACATGGGCGGTCTGCACACCCCAGCTGGTAAACACTTCATCGGCATCATGGCCATGATGGTGGTGATGATGGTGATGATGTCCGCATCCACATTCTTCATCGTGATCGTGATGGTGTCCGCATCCACATTCTTCATCGTGATCGTGATGGTGTCCGCATTCGCATTCTTCATCATGATCGTGATGATGTCCACATTCACACTCTTCATCGTGATCGTGATGATGTCCGCATCCACATTCTTCTTCGTGATCGTGATGGTGTCCGCATTCGCACTCTTCATCGTGATCATGATGATGTCCGCATTCACATTCTTCATCGTGATCGTGATGATGTCCGCATTCGCATTCTTCTTCGTGATCGTGATGGTGCGGCAGACATTCATCTTCTTTCATCAGCTGTTCCATCAGTTCCTTCTGTTCCATAGCCTCCAGAATCTGTGCTCCACTGATCGCTTCCCAAGGGGTCGTAATGACAACCGCTTTCGGATTCTTTTCCCGAATTAAGGCAAGGCATTCCGCCAGCTTTTCTTCACTCAGCTTCTGTGTCCGGCTCAAAACAATGGTGTTTGCATGTTCAATTTGATCGTTAAAGAACTCACCGAAATTCTTCATATACATTTTGCATTTCGTCGCATCCGCTACGGTTGTGAAGCTGTGCAGCTCCATTTCTGTTTCTGCCTGGACGCCCTGAACCGCACCTATGACATCCGACAGCTTTCCCACTCCGGAGGGTTCAATTACAATGCGATCCGGTTTGAACTGTTCTTCGCATTTTTTCAAAGCTTCGGCAAAATCACCGACCAGACTGCAGCAGATGCAGCCTGAATTCATCTCTTTGATTTCAATTCCAGCTTCCTTTAAGAAACCACCGTCAATGCCGATTTCACCAAACTCATTTTCGATCAGGACGATCTTCTCTTTTGGAAAACCTTCCTGCAATAATTTTTTAATTAATGTCGTTTTTCCTGCGCCGAGAAATCCTGAAATAATATCAATTTGTGTCATGATTCATCCTTCTTTCTTTTTTATTCCGCAGATCTTTTCTACTGTGCCGCTGACTTTTCCGCTCCCTATTCAGGATCCGAATAAGCCTGTGTTCCTTATTTTAGCACTTTCCACTTAGAAATGACAGGTTTCTGCCTGTTCTGTTTCATTGTTGACCGATTTCCCATGTTCCATGCCGCTGTGTTATACTTCTTAACAAGAGAGGAGTTGTTCAATGTGAAAATCCAATGTGAACATTGCGGCGAGAACCTGACGAAAACGGTACGCACGGCTTTTGCCTGTTATGACGCCGGTCCGCTTGAGTGTCCTCATTGTCATGCCCTTCAATCGCGAAGTCTGACAGAAATTGATTTTCTGATGGATCAGCTGCTTACACTGTTGTTGATCCTTGGATTGATCCTGCTGCTGCCCTCGCTTATGCAAGTCCGTTCTGAGCTGTTGCCGTTGGCTAATCTTATCTCATTGGGCGGAGGTATTTTGCTTCTGGATCAATTTCGTTTATTTCTTTATCACTTCTCTCCGAGCATTTCCAGGCCGCTGTCTCCGCAGGCTCAGCTCAGCGTAAAAAACCGTTTCAATGCTTTGCGGCTGATTTATATTGGTATTCTTGTCTTCATTTTCATGGTTTTTAACGCGGTCTTTCCGCTCTTTATCCTGCTTTTGATCAGTCTGGTTCTTGTCAGTATACGGCTTATGTATCTATTGTTTCACTGATTTTTTGAAAGCAGGATATTCCTTGGATTTCAGCTTTTGTTTTTCTAATTTCATCAGACTCTGTTCAGGTCAAACTGCTCATTTTCCGCTATTTTCACAACCTGGAATATGGTACAATAAATCAAGGTGATATCTATGAAAGTTAACTGTGAAAACTGCAAAAAACCAATCACATCGCAGGTCAATACTCTTTTTGAACAATTTGAACCCGGTTCGGTCGTCTGTCCGCACTGTCATCATAAGCAAAAGCGTTATGTCAGCGAAGCTGATTTGTTGATTTATTTCTGTTTCAGCGCCGTACTTTACTCCGCAGTTCTCGTTTTGATCTTCTTCCTGCTGAATTGGAAGATGCAGGCCTGGGTTCTGATCCTGGCTGTCATCTTGTTTGTAATCACTTATTTTGTGATGAAATACGGCAGTGCTCAGATATATGAAAAAGCTTATTTTAAAGCAGATATCAAAAACAAGGTCATTCAGGAAGACGCCAATACCGTGCGCAAACGTTTAAAAACCCAATTTATCCTGTTTATGCTCGTGGCCTTTATGTTTGGGACTCAGCCTGAATTTGTACCATTCTTCTTCATCCTGATCTTTGCCTTTCTTTTGCTTACCCTCATTAAAGTGCGGTTGGCAATACGTAACGAAAGAGCCCAGAAGTAAATTCCGGACTCTTTTCTTTTTTGGATAAATTTCTTTAGGCTGTTGTTTATTTCTTGGCCGTATATTTACGGATATCCAACGCAACCGCGACGATAATAACAATGCCCTGTACGATGAACTGGTAGGAAGTATCGATCCGCAGGTACTGCATCGAAGTTTTCAGCAATTCAAAGACAAGCACACCCAGCAGAATGCCGGATACCTTGCCGACGCCGCCGTTGGTTGAAACACCGCCGATCGTACACGCCGCGATCGCTTCCAGTTCATAACCCAAGCCCAGGTTTACCGAGGCACCGCCGGATTTTGCCGCCAACAGGAAGCCTGCCAGGCCATACATCAAACCCGCCAGCGTATAGATTTTCAATTTCGAACGATTGACATTGACACCGGAGACTTCCGCTGCATTCTCGTTGCCGCCAATCGCATACATATATTTGCCATAGCGGGTTTTGTTATACAGGAACCAGAAGATCAGCCCTGCCGCAATTGCGATCAAAAATAACCACTTAAAGCTGAATTTCCCGATGACAAACATCGGATTGGTTGCTACTCCGGTAAAATCAGAACGCAGGCCGCCGACCGGATCTGCGCCGGAATAAACAAGGTTAATGCCATACACGATTGTCTGCATACCCAAGGTTGCCAAAAACGGCGGAACTTTCAGATAAGCAACAACACAGCCATTCAGCAAACCGAAGAATGCCGTGATCAGCATGACGATCAAAAGCACGACAACTAACGGCATCTGCGGCAGATTTTCAAAGAATTTTGCAGTATAATCCGGCCGCTGCAGCAGCGTACAGGCAATAACTCCGCCGAATCCGACCATTCGTCCAGCCGACAGGTCAGTTCCTTTTGTAATCAGACAGCCGCTGACGCCCAAAGCGATGATAAAACGCGGAGTGACATTGGTAATGATATTGCTGTAATTCGGTCCGCTGAAAAATCCTTTACGGGTAAAACCGACAAAGAGCACCAGCAGGACTAAAAGTATTACGATGGCATTATTGCTTAGAAAATCGGTTACCTTTTTCTTATTGAATTCCATGGTAGTCCCTCCCCTTACATATATTTCGTCGCCAGACTCATGATTTCCTCCTGAGTCGTGGTCTTACTGTCAACAAAACCGGTAACGCGGCCTTCGCACATCACCATGATCCGATCACTCATCCCGATCAATTCCGGCATTTCGCTGGAAATCATGATAATCGCTTTGCCCTGCTTGGCCAGATCGGCGATAATCGTATAAATTTCATACTTTGCGCCAACGTCGATACCGCGGGTTGGCTCATCCAGAATCAGAATCTCCGGATCGTTGGCAAGCCAGCGGGCGATGATGACTTTCTGTTGGTTGCCGCCCGATAGTGACTGAATCTGTGTTTTTGTACTCGGTGTTTTTATGCTCATCTTATCGATGTTGTCCTTCACCAAACTATCCAGCTTCTTGTTATTCAGCACTACACCATAATCAATGTATTTGTCCAGCGAAGCCACGCCAACATTGTCAGAAATGGACAGAACCCCGAAAATTCCGGTAGCCCGGCGATCTTCCGTCAATAAAGCAATACCCTTTTTAATCGCATCCCGCGGATGATGAATCTTGATCGTTTCATTTTTATAGGTAACGGTTCCGGATTCAATATGCCGAACCCCAAACAGCCCTTCCATTAATTCTGTTCGCTGGGCGCCGACCAAACCGCCAATGCCCAGAATCTCGCCTTTTTTTAATTCAAAAGAGACATCACGGAAGCTGCGCGGATCAATCGAAGTAAAGTTTTCAACTTTTAGAACAACCTCACCTGGAACATTGGACCGCGGCGGGAAACGATTAGTCAGCTCACGGCCAACCATGCGCTGAATGATCAAATCTGTCGTTAACTCGCCTGCCGGCCAAGTACCGACGTAAGTACCATCACGCATGATCGTCACTTCATCGGAGATTTTTAGAATTTCTTCCATCTTATGAGAAATATAAATAATCGATACGCCCTTAGAACGGAGCTTATTGATAATATCGAACAGTCCCTCAACTTCGTTTTCCGTCAGCGATGACGTCGGCTCGTCCATGATCACGATCTTGGCATTGACAGAAACAGCCTTGGCGATTTCAACCGACTGCATTTGCGAAACGGACAGCGTTCCCAATTTGACTTTGGGATTGAAATCCAGATTGACTTCTTTTAAGAGGTCTTCCGTTTCCTTATACATCCGCGCATGATCCACCACCTGTACCGGCCCGATTCGTTTCATTGGATAGCGGCCGCAGAAAATATTCTCAGCGATACTGCGGTCCGGAATGGGCTGCAGTTCCTGATGAACCATTGCAATGCCCCGATGCAGCGCGTCGTTGGTATCTTTGATATCCACTTCTTCATCGTTGAAAATAACCTGTCCTTCATCCTTTTTATAGATGCCGAACAAACATTTCATCAGTGTGGACTTGCCGGCTCCGTTTTCACCCATTAACGCGTGAACGGTTCCCGGACGGACATTCAGACAGACGCGGTCGAGCGCTTTAACGCCAGGGAAGCTTTTACTTATATTTTTCATCTGTAAAATATAGTCGCTCATGAATAAATCCCCTTCCTCTTTGAAATCCAGAAAAATTAAGTGTGCGCGAAGGCACACTTAATTTTCGAATTCTTTTACTTATTTGTACTTATCAACGTTTTCCGGAGTAACCTTAATGTAGTCAATCCAGTAGTAAGCGTCCAGCTTATCACCATTTACTGCCATAACGGCGCAGTCAACTGCTTTATGCGACTGATTGATATGGTCGTTCAGAACTGTACCTGTCATACCGCCGGTCGAAACCAGGTCAACGGCTTCTGCCAAAGCATCAACGCCGACCAGATAAATATCTTCACCGACTTTGCGGCCTGCCGCTGTGATTGCCTGAGCTGCGCCCAAAGCCATCGCGTCATTGTTGCAGAAGACAGCTTCAATCTTATCACCATATTGAGTTAAAGCATTCGCTACGATTTCCTGACCCTTTGCCTGATCCCAATCGCCGCGCTGTTCATCTAATTTTTCAACTTTCAAACCAGAAACGGCTTCGTATTGAGAAATCGAAAATTCTGTACGATACTTCGCATCAACATTTTCCGGATCGCCGACAACCATGACATACTGTAAAACACCGTCGCCGTTCAGATCGCCTTTGTTCGGCAGATCCGCGATCAGTTCGCCCTGATACTTGCCTGACTGACGAGCATCAGCGCCGACATAAGTAATCATGCCTGGGAATTTCTTCATATCTTCTTCGCTTGGTTCACGGTTGATGAAAATGCATGGCTTGTTTGCAGCTTCGCACTTATCAATGACGGTTGCGGCAGAAGTAGCCTGGACTAAGTTAATGATCAGAGCGTCATAGTCCTGAGCGATGAAGTTATCAATCTGGTTGGTCTGTTCAGCCATATCGCCTTTACCGTCCTGAATTGTGACCTGATATTCTACTTCGTCAGTATTCAGCGTTTTGAAATAGCTTTCGATTTCCTTCCGGTACAGCGTCATGAAGTTATCATCAAATTTGTAGATGGAGACGCCGATGTTGTAAACTTTTTTGTCGGTATTAGCTCCGCCGTTATCCGTTGGGGTATCATTATTACCGCCGCCGTTGTTGGAGCATGCAGCAAGGGATAATACCATCAATGCTGATGCAAGAAAAGCAAATAGTTTTTTCATCTTTTTCCCTCCGTATAGCTTCTGTATACGCTTACATTCTATGACGTTTCAAGTCGCAGTGTCAATGAATCCAGATAAACTTTCAGCATGTTTTATCTAGTTTTAGTAAAATCTATTTTTATTTAATTCGACAATTAATGTTAAAGAATGCCTTTATCATTGGCTTTTTCCAATTTTATCCAGATTGTAAGATAAAATGTAAGCGGTAACACTTTTAGTAAAACATCAAGTTCATTGTGATTTATTTAGTAAATTATTTTGACTTGTTCACTGAAATTCGTTAGAGTAAGAATGAGAGAAGAGTTGATAACGATGTCTACGATTAAAGAAATTGCCCAGCGGGCCGGCGTATCCGCAGCCGCCGTATCGCGGATACTCAACTATGATCCAACTTTAAAGGTTGCGGAACAAACGCGCCAACGAGTCTTCGATGAAGCGAAGAAACTGGGCTATGTCAAACGTAAAATCAAAACGAAGAATAATTATAATCCGATCCGGATCGGCATCGTGCAGTGGTATTCAATCGAAAAAGAACTGAATGATCCGTTTTACCTGTCGATCCGAATCGGAGCAGAAAGTTATCTAAATCAAAACAACATTGAAATGATCCGTTCCTTTCGCGGCGATCCGGACTTTTTAAGCAAGCTTTCAATGCTGGACGGTCTGATCTGCATCGGCAAGTTCTCCAATCAGGAAATCAGTGAGTTCCGCAAACTGACTGACAAAGTTATTTTTGTTGATCTGTATATGCCGAAAATATTTGTAAACACCATTGTCATGGATTTCCGCACCGCTGTCTTGGAAGGTCTGGAATACCTCAGCGGTTTAGGCCACACCCGAATTGGTTTTCTGGGTGGTATTGAACATACTTCCGACGGCGAGGTCTACTTTGAACAACGATTCCATTGTTATCAGGAATTCTGCCGGCATAAAAACTGGGATAACAGCCGCTATGTCCGACGTGATCAATTCACGGTTGAATCCGGTTATGCGATGATGCTCGACTTGATCGCCGCGCATACGGTCCCAACAGCTTTGTTCTGTGCCAGTGATGCGATCGCGATGGGCGCACTGCGGGCATTGCATGAGAACAATTACCTTGTACCCGAAGACATTTCAATCTTAGGTTTTAATAATAATCAGAATACGGCTTATACGAATCCGCCGCTGACGACAATTTACGCTCCGGCTCGGCAAATGGGCGAGCTGGCTGCCCAGTTTATCACGCAGTTTGCAACGAAAGATAAAATCTATCCGATGCAGATCACGCTGCCGTGTTCTCTGATTCTGCGCCAATCCTGTACTCGTCCGCGTTCAAAAACAAAATAAGCCCTCCTTTGACTCCGTTTTTTATTGAAGTCACTCTTGCTTTATCATTCAGCTGGAAAGATCATCATGACAAGAATTGATTATAGGCAGAAGCTATTCACTTCACCGCAAGCTTCTGTTCAGCCTTGCTTAGTCCTTATTTTTAACAGAGTTTTGATGAAGCCAGGTATGAAACTGATCGGTACAAAAACGAATAAATTCCCGGGCAGAAATTTCCTGATTGTGACGCAGCGCCAAGATAACAAAGAAAACCTCTGAAAGGGTCAGATAAACATCCTTTCCATCAAAAACAAAAAGATTGGGAATCTGCAAAAAGTCTAGGCTCCCGCCCCAGAATATTTTATCAATTAAGCTGCAGAAGCATCCAGCCAAACCACAGATCATGATGATTCTGACAACAATGGTGGTTTTTTTTCCGCTTGATTTTATAGAATCGATAACCTCCCCAATAAAGAAAAAGAATGATCAGATTAATCACGATCAATAGCAATGGATTGGACAACAGCGAAAGAAATTGACCACCGTAGGAAAGCTGCGTGTTCTGGATAGGATAAAACCGCAGCCATCCATCAATCAACGTGAATTCGCAATCCATAAACCGGTTGGCAATCACCAGCTTGATGATTTGATCAAACATGATCAACCCCCGACAGGAAGAACCCATAAACGAAATCGTTTCATCCTTTGACCACCTCGTATTTTTGTATTGGTTCAATTCTATCATAAACAAACTGGATATGACATTATTCGGTTTTTTTATGCATCGACAATCTGTTTAAGACAAAGGAAAAAGCTGCGGGTAAGATTCTTTTCGCAGCTCCATTATTTCTTTGTTGTTCGGTTTAAGGACGCAGGCCTGATCCCCCCTGCAGTGTGATCGTTTCCCCGCTGATATAGGATGCATCTTCACTGGCTAAGAAAAGGCAGGTTCTGCCGATATCCTTTTCCGCATCGCCGAAGCGCCCTAACGGAACACCCTTGATCGTCTTGGCATAGACATCTGGATATTCTTCTTTCCATTTTCTCAGCTGTTCAGTTTCAACTAATGGGCAGACAACGTTGACGTTAATCCCATATTCGCCCCACTCCGTAGCCGCAACCCGGGACAACCCGCGGATTCCTTCCTTCGCCGCGGCGTAGGATGCCTGACCCAATCGACCGGCCAGACCCGCGCCGGAAGCGAAATTGATCACGCTGCCCTGAGTTTCTTTTAAATAAGGGAAAGCTGCACGCATCATGAAGAAGGTTGCATACAGGCCGGAATAGATGGCCAGATCAAAATCCGATTTTGTATGATCCGCTAACATGACACCCGATTTGGAAGCTTGAGCATTGTTGATCAGAACATCCAGATGTCCGGTCATTTCAATCGCCTTGGCAACAACCTTCGCCGCAGTTTCTTCCTGGCCGAGATCCCCGGCGACATAGCCCACACGAATGCCGTAAGCCGATTCCAATTTTTCTTTTGCTTGTGCTAAAGCCGATTCCTGACGTCCGGTAATGACAATGTCAGCACCTTCTTTGGCAAAGGCCGTTGCGACACCGAAACCGATCCCCTTGCCGCCACCGGTAATAATGACTGTCTTTGATTTCATTTTCATAAATTTCTCCTTTTGATTTCTATCGATAAGCTCATCCACGATTACGATTCAATTTTTTCAAAGGCTGAGGCTGGAGCGCTGCAGACCGGGCAAATGAAATCCGGCGGCAGAATTTCGCCCTCATAGACATAACCGCACAACAGGCAACGCCATCCGCTGACTTTTTTCTTCTCTTCCTGATAGCTCGGTGCATTTTTCGGCGTTCTGCCATTTTTCACCTGATGATAATATTCATAAGTCATCACCGGTTCATTATCCAACACTTCACTGCCGACAACCTCGGCAATAAACAGAACATGCGTTCCCAAATCCATTGTCTTTACAACTTTGCAGGAGAAGCGGGAAGCCGCATGTGCTTTAACATAAGGCAGCCCCTGTTCATCCTTTCCGCAATCCAGTCCGGCAAACTTATCCGTATCCCGGCTGCAGTGAAAACCAAACCGACCGATCAGTTCCATATCGGCACTCTGTTGTAAAACGGTAACAGCGAATTTCCCGCTCTTTTCAATCATCTGTTCTGTCGCGTTGTCCTTATTTAAAGTCACACTGACCTGAGCTGGCGAACTGGTCACCTGATTGAAAGTATTGGCAATACAGCCAGCCTGCTTGCCTTCGGCCTCTGTACTGATGATGTATAAACCATAACTAAGTTTGAAAAATGCTTTCGGATCCATGATTGCCCTCCTTTATCAATAATGATTATCATTTTCTATTAACATTATCTTCCAGAACGTTCTGTTTGTCAACAACTTTAATTCCAGTTTTTATCCAAAAAGATCAACTGTGGAACAATGCATTCATCACCAACGCAGATTTACTTTTCTCACGATTCCCCTTTTTTTCGATTTAAACCCTATTTTATCCACAAAACTCACGGACTGAGACAAAAGAAAAACAGATCATCGGAATAATCTGCTTCATTTTTTATCAGCTCTGTCATCCTTTTGACATAGAGTCCTGAGCTTGCGGCGTCAGTCTGACGCGCTCTTTCTGTTCGATCTGGATCACGACGAAACGAAAAATGTTCAGCTTACAGCGCCGTCCCTTTCTTAGGGATGAAAAATTGACTGAGGTCAACGCCCTCCCGCTGGAGCAGCCAGATTTTCTTATCGATTCCGCCGGCATAGCCAGTTAAGCTTCCCTGTGTTCCAACAACCCGATGGCAGGGAATAATAATCGAAATCGGATTATGCGCAACAGCACCGCCGACAGCCTGCGCGGACATGCTTGATACATGGTGACGATTGGCCAGTTCCTGCGCGATCTTTCCATAGGTTGTCACTTCCCCATACGGAATTTCACACAGGATCTTCCATACTTCTTGGCGGAACTGACTGCCCGAGGGCGCAAGGCTTAATTCGCTGATCCGCGGTTGTTCCCCGGCAAAGTAGCGGTCAAGCCACCGTCTAGTCTGACAAAGGATCTCAGAATCTTCTCGATCCTGCATTTCTTCGCGCAGTGATCCTTTATCATACTTCTGCCCTTGCAGCCACAGACCGATCAGCTGTCCCCCGCTTTCCGCCAGCAGTAAATTTCCAACTGGCGAGACATAATTTTGCGTATAGATCATTTTTCTCCTCCTGCGATTTATCTGGATATGGGTCAGACAATCTGTCTTTCCATCGCTTGTTATTTCTGTACTGCCTTTTGGGTCTGCGGTTTCTTTGACTTTGGCGCATAATCCCGCATTCCTTCGATCGCTCCGCCGGCCACCGCCCACAGATACAGACTGGCTGTACTGCTGTAAGGACTGAAGCGCCTTCGATATTTTTCAAACAACCGGCGGTCTATTTTGCGATGATGGTAGACCATCCGCAAACCACGCAGAATGGCCAGATCCCCATAGCTGAATACATCCGGACGTTCAAGACAGAACAACAAAATCATTTCCGCTGTCCACACGCCGATCCCTTTCAATTTAACCAGCTCATCTATCACCGCCTGGTCCGGCAGCTGCTTCAGCTCTTCCAGGTCCAGTTCCCCAGCCTGAATCCTGCGGGCAAAATCCTCGATATATGCCACTTTTTTAAAGGTGATTCCGCACGCCTGCAGGCGTTGTTCTCCAGCCTCCAGGATGGTCGTGGCATTGATTTCTTCCAGATCTTCCTGCATCCGCTTCCAGATTGTCTGCTGCGCCTTCGTGGAAATTTGCTGACCAATGATGTGATGAATGATCGCTGAAAAAAGATCATCATCGACGGTACGTTCAATCCAGCCGATCTGATCGATCACACTGCCCAGTTTGGGATCACGCCGCTTTAAATAATTGATTTCTGTTTCACCGTACCTGAATACAGCTTTTTTCTCTTCACCCATGCCTTAACCTCCGCCTTGATGCCGATCTTATGCTAACTGACTGCTATTAATAAAAGGAAGGAAGTTCAGTATACTGGACTTTTTATCAATATGCCTGCTTGACTTCCTCCACGAATCATGGATTTCTGCGAATTTGAAGTGATTTCCAGTTTTCCGAGCTTTACTCGTAAGTTCCCCGAACAAGGAACTGCCGATCCTTCATCATCAGCTTTCCGCGTGCGATGACGGTATCAACAGCCAGATTTTCATCCAGCAGCACGATATCCGCATCCATTCCTTCCTGCAGCCGGCCCTTGTGCTTCAGCTGCAGCGCGTCGGCAGGATTGCTTGTCACATAGCTCAAGGCTTCAGCCAAATCAAAATGATTTTCCTTCACCATCCGCACCAGCTGTTCATGCAGAGCTTTGACGCTGGACACGCCGATTTGGGTCAGATTGCCGCGATCATCATAATTGGACCAGCTTCCCTGCCCATCCGAGCTCAGCGTAATCCGGCTGTGATCCAGTCCTCGCTGTTTAGCCATTTCGATATAATCCCCGCAGCTTTTTTCCCGGCTCGATCCCGCCGTCAGATCAATCCAGCCGCCCATTTGTAAGAAATCGAGCGCCTGTTCAAACAAGACAGGATTGCGCGTCACATGCGTCGGATGAAAAACCTTCGCCGGAATCGCAGTCTGTTTCAGAGCATCAAAGACCTTGTTCAATCCCTGCGGATCATCCCCCATATGCAGGGTCACAATTCCTGCCTTACCGGAAAGCATCCCGGCCACCCGGACATCGGAAGCCAGACGAATCAGTTCATCCAATGTCACGTTGCTGCTGCGATGATCAGCCAGGGCCAGCTTGACGCCGATCACTTCGTCAATAAACAAGATATCCTTCTTCACATCGCCGGTCAGCGTCACGCTGGGATAACTGTATGAGCCGGTCAGACACACTACGCTGAGTCCTTCCTCTTTCAGCGCTTTCGCTTTGGATATCAAATTTTCCACAGAACGGGAAAAGCCGTCGGTTCCCAACAATCCCACGGCTGACGTGATTCCGCCTTCGATCAAGGCCGAGAGCTGCACTTCCGGTGTTTTGGTATGAAAGCTGCCTTCCCCGCCTCCGCCAGTAATGTGAATGTGCTGGTCAATCAATCCCGGAACCGCGATCTTCCCGCGGGCGTCAATGACCTCTGCTTCCCGGCAATCCAGATGCTCCGCCATCTTCACAATCTGTCCGCCGGCGATCAAAATATCCTGACGTCCCGCAAAATCCGGGGCGTATACGTCTGCCTGTTGTAATACGATCATAAAAACCTCCTGTTTTTCTTTCATTTTAGCACGATGTCGGGTGTCGGAACAGAGAAGAAAGGGTATAATGGAAGCAGAATTAAGCAGGGAGAACTCTCGGATGAATGAACTGATCAATTTTGCCCTCAAAGCCACAATTGTCTACTTCGCTGTGTTTTGCTTATTTTATATCAGTGATAAACGGCGGATCATCAACGGCGTATTGTTAACAATCGGACTCTTTCTAATTCTGGCTGACTTCACGCTGCTCGCCTTGAACACGCACGGTTCTTTCTGGCTGCTTGCGGGGATCGGCCTGTTTCTGTCCGCGTTGTTTTTCTTCCCCATTTTATCCCTGATCCTGGGCACCGTCTTTCTGATCCGTTCGCCGCAGCTGTGGGCCAAAGAAGGCATAAGTCTTCAGCACAGTCTGTCGCTGATCTTTGGTCTGGCCTTCCTTTTGGGCTGGCTGGTCCTTCCCATGGGTCTGTCGCATTCCCAATCACTGCCATGGTTTCTCAATTTGGCGCTGCTTGCGGGCACTGTCCTGTACCTGTATCTGATTTTTACGTTTGTCTGTTACCTCGTATCGAGCTGGCTGTTTAAGCTGAACCGACCGCTTTTGAATCAGGACTTCCTGATCATCTTAGGCTGCAAAGTAAACGACCAAGGCTTAACTCCTTTGTTAAAACAGCGCTGTGATCGGGCCCTGGCTTTTTATCATAAGCAGGAGGCTAAAAAGAAGCGGCTTTTCCCCAGCCGAAAAAAGTCGCTGATCCTGATTCCTTCCGGCGGGCAGGGGCCGGATGAGCCGCGGGCGGAAGCGGAGGTGATGAAGGAATACCTGATGGAACAGGGTGTGCCGGAAGCTCGGATTCTGGTGGAAAACAAGTCCGTCAACACCTATGAAAATATAGTCTTTTCCAAACAGCTTATGGATCAGCAGAAAAAGCGCTACAAATGTCTGTTCTGCACCAGTGATTACCATGTATTCCGCGCTGGACTGCTTTCCCGCAAAGCGGGTATCCGGCGCTGCAGCGGCATCGGCTCACGAACTGTGACATATTTTTCCTACAATGCTTTTTTAAGGGAGTATATCGCCGCGATGATGATGCACAAGAAATTTCATCTGATTGTCGCTGGGATTTTATGTCTGCCATGGATTGTCGCGGCGCTGCTGCTTCTGGCGGCGTTGGTCATCCGTCTGCTGTAAAGGGCAAGAACATTCAGCGGAAGCCGTGTTCAAATCGCATCCAGATTTATTTTCTCAACAGATTTAAAAATAAAGATCAAAACTCCGAAAATCAGGAATTTTGATCTTTTTGTTTTATTCGATGAATTCGCTGATTAACATTCGATCCAGTCTTCGCCGGATTGGCAGCGTGATCAGCAAGGTTGTCACCTCCGCGAAGGTGATGGTCAGCCAGACCCCCAGCTCACCTAAAAACTTCGGGAAGACCGCAAGACCTAGCAGAATGAAGATCAAGCCGCGCATGAGGGCGATCATCGTCGTCACCTTGATGCTTTCCACCGATTGGAAATAATACATCAAAACAGTATTGACCGCGGTGAAGACAAAGGAGATAAAGTAGATCCGCGCGGCCCAGACACCATGATCGATCAGACCGGCATCTGAACTGTTGATAAAGAATCCGATGATCGGCTGCGGGAAGATCAGAATCAACAGATAACAGCCCAGCGAAAAGATTAAGGCACAAATCAGCGCTGTTCTCAAGGTTGCCTGAACGCGTTTGATTTTGCGCGCACCATAATTGACAGAGAGCATCGGCTGAGCCGCCTGCGATATCCCGTTGAAAATTCCCTTGCCGACATAAGCGATATTGGAGATGATCGCAAACACCGCCACGGCATCCTGGCCGCTGACGTCCAGCAGTACGATGTTAAAGAAAATAACGACGCAGCCCAGACTCAGTTCCAGAATAAACGTTCCGGCGCCATTTTTTATAATGCGCTGAAACAGGGAAAAATCCCAGAATGATTTTGTAAACTTAAAGGTATTCTTTTTTAACAGATAATGGAAAATCCAAATGCTCATCGCCACGCACGGTCCCAGCGCAGTGGCTGCGGCAGCCCCGAACAGTCCCCATTGGAAGACTGAAACAAACAGCCAGTCAAACAGGATATTGGTCGCATTGCCGCACACCGCAGCACACATGACCAGCTTCGGATTGTAGTCGGCACGGATGATCACCTGCATCGTGCAGTTTAAAATATAGATCAGCGCAACGCAATGCAGCGGCTGCAGATAATCTTTAACCCCTTGGAGCAGCTCAGGACTGGCTCCCAGCATACGAGCAAAAGCATCAGGAAACAGCAGTCCGTAGGCACTCATCAAAATCCCGATCAAAGCACTGCACAGCACCGTCATTGTCAAAACTTGGTTAACCTGTTCCTTTTTCCCCTTGCCGATCAGCACCGAAATTGTGACTGCACCGCCGACTCCCAGCATCAGTCCCAGCGAGGAATAAATCGTATAGACCGGCATCGCGATGTTGAAGGCGGCCAATCCCTGTGCTCCAATGCACAAACCGACAAACATGACGTCCACAATGCAGTAAATCGAATTGGTCAGCATTCCGACAATCGTCGGAATCAGATAGGACACATACGTTTTTTTAATATCCCCAGACAATAACGTTTGTTCTTTTTCCATAGCTCTCTCCCCATTTCAAAACAGCATTCAGTGTAGCATACCCCTCGGTAAAAGTCACTCCCTTCTGGTAAAAATTTTCTTTATATTCAAGGCTCTTATGGATCAATGATTCAGAAAAGAAAACATGCGGTCACCTTACGAAAAAAATCCATTCGTATTCCTCAGCAGGTACTTTGACAACCGCTGATTTTTCACATCAGTCAGGCAGCTTCATAAGCTCAAAAGATTCCACTCCAGGCAATTCTGAAATGGAATCTCATGAAAGGACAGGCTATAAATCAAAACAGACTCCGGTTAATTGGCCGGCACATACCCTTCTTCTTGGACCAACCTGCGGCCTTCCTCGCTTTTCAGCCAATTGAATAAAATGCGGGCTGGGCTGTCAGGTTCTTCCTCTGCGCGGATTACGGCATAGAAATTGTTGATCAGCGGATATTCCTTGTGAGCGATTGTCTCCTCATTCGGTGCTATACCATCGACTTTCAACAGCTTGACATCCGGGTGATTCACCATTTCCTGAGCGTAATAGTAAACCGAATAGCCCAGCGAAGCTCCTTCTCCATCATATTCGGCAACGCCTTCCACTAACGCCTGCATCTCTTCCGGCACTAAACCTTTGAGTGGTTCCATCGGTTCACGGTCCTTCATCAACAGTTTCAAGAATAAAGCTTGGCTGCCGCTTTGGGGATTGCGCTGAAAGGCCTGAATCGGACCTGGCTCACCGCCGACCTCGCTCCAATCGGTGATCGCTCCGGTGTAAATGTCCTGCAGCTGCGTCTGCGACAGCATATCCACCGGATTGGCGCGGTTAACCAGAAAGACCAGGGCATCCAGACCTACCGGCTGAATTTCAAAATCCATTCTGGAAATTTCCTGCGCAATGTCTTCCGGTGCTTCATAAACGATTAATAAATCGCAGCCATGTTGATACAGCGAACGCCAGGCCGAAGAAGTTTTGCTGACGGAAACCAAAGATTCCGCCGTTTGTCGGTCTGTCCCAGTTGCCCGGCTGTATAAGCCGGCGATTAACGGCAAGGTCGCCGTTGAACCATCGACATGCGGATAGTTCTCAGCCGACAATCCCGCAATGCCTTCCGCCTGCGGTGATGCCGTCGGCATGGGTGAAGAATCAACGGGTGCGGACACGGCAGTGCAGCCAGTCAGAACCAAAACGAACAAGACAGTCAAACTCAATTTTTTCATAAGATTCACCTCTAATCTCCCTGATGATCGGTAAACAGTGAAATACTGGACAGCCGATGCCCGTCCTGATCCAACAATACACCTTCGAAGCCTTGGATCAGAAGCAGTCGATCCACCCCAAGATCGCCGATCTCCGCAACATTTTCCGCAATCTTTTCAAGCTTTAAGTTATAGATATCCGCCCGATGATCATAATTCACATATTTCCAGCAGATAAAATAAGGATAGTGTTTAATTTCCTGATTGTTCCAGTGTTCCCCAAGAGAAATCGTGCTGTATTGCCCAGCTGGAATTAAAATCTGCAGTTCATCATCGATCAACCCTTCCGTCGTCGCATTTCCATCTACTACCGTGAATTTAAATAATCCATCTTCCATTCTTTCAATCGTCTGGATCCCTGGAATCGCCTGAGATTGGATAAGCTCTCCGCTGCGGTTCAGCTTATCCACCGTATCTTCACGCACCATCAGAAAGTTCTGCGCTTCATGGCCATCACGTGGATTGGCGGCTACACTTACATATCCTTCGGCACGTTGCTTCCCATCCAAATCGATCAGCTGATTTCCTTGGCCATAAGAAATTGTCCAGTCACCGACAACCGCCAGTTCGTCATCCGCATAGACAAATTTCGCCGGCGCTTCCCACTTCAGCTGACGGAAGGGATCGATCAGGATTTCCTGCTTTTCATATTCTGATTCACACAGCCAGAGATGACCGCTGCTCTCATCAAGAACCTGAACAAAACCGCCTTTCCACAGAATCTCTCCTTGATCATCATGCAGTTCACTGTTGGACGAAGATCGCCACAGCGACCAGCCTTCCCCGCTTTCAACAAATTGCAGCGATGACACTGCCGTTTTGGTCAGCGATCCATCGGATTGCAGCAAGCCAACTTGTCGGCGGTCAGCATTCAAGCATAAAACCTGACCATTGCTTAACCGATGCAGAGAAACTACATCCTTCAGGATTACTTCTCCCGTCTGTCGGTCCAGCAAAGCCCCTTCCGGATCAATTCCGTTCACTTCCCAGAATGAGTTCTCCGGCTGCTGATACTGAATGACATAATTCAAGAAACCCTCCGGCGCATAGCTGACCTGGGCAAAATCCTGAAGCACATGACCTTCACTATCCGCCAAAGCTGTCTGGGTCAAGGCAACCCGGAACTGCCCATCTGACTTGACATCGGGAAGTGTCGCCTGGATAAGCCGGTAGGCGGTGGTTTTCCCACTGACCAAATCCAAAACCGGTTCAATCTGCGTTACTCCCTCAATAGAATTGCCGTTGACATCGACAATCCAGCGCTGCAGATCGTTGTATTCTAGCGTCAGCACTTGCCTGGGATCCAGATCCTTTAAAAAATTGTCTGTTGAAAAGCTTGGACGAAGACTTTCCGGTTCATCGCTGACATGGGTAACAGAAGGCTTTGCAGAAGCTTCGTTTGGGGGCACAGATGAGGTCTGACAGGCGGCTGCCAACAATCCCGCTGTCGCCAAGATCAGTCCTTTTTTCAGACCGTTCATGGTTTCCATCTCCTTTTATTGTACGGGAACTAAACCGTGTTCACTCAACCACTGCTGGCCGCGTTGACTCAGCAGCCAGTCTGTGATGCCGGCAATCGTTGCATCAGAGGCTGTATTGCTTGCCAGCAGCACCGGCAGCCGCAGCGGATATTTCCCGTTTTCAATCGTCTTTGCATTCGGCAGGATACCCGCGATCCGCAGAATCTTGATTTCCGGCTGCGGATTGACCTGCGTCACCATCTGCAGACTGGAAAAACCCAAAGCGTCCGCCTCGGCATCAAACGCTACGATTTCCTGGCGGACAACGCCGGGACGTTCATAAACCCATTCCAATTCAGGAAGGCGGATCGGCTGTCCCTGCATGATCTGCCGTTCAAACGCGGTCTGAAGGCCACTGTTCTCATCCTGAGCATAAACCCGAATCGCTCGATCCTCCCCGCCGACTTGTTTCCAGTTGGTAATTTTACCAGCATATATATCGCGGATTTCTTCCAGGGTTAAGCTATCGACAGGATTTTCCTGACCGGTCACCATGACCAAAGCATCGTAGCCGATCGTCTGTGCCTGCCACAAAGTATCATAATCCTGCAGTTCTTCCCGCATCAGAGCAGAGGGCTCATAGGCCAGAATCATCCGCGGTTTGGGATTAACCACCTGAATCAGAGTGCGCCAGGCTGCCTGCGTACTGCCGCTGGCCTCGCCCGCGATCCAATCCGGATCCGGACTCAGCTCACGATGCAGCTCATTCAGCAGGGCCTGCAAAGGCCAGGAAGCAGCAGCCAGCGGAAACGCTTCAACCTGATAGGAATTTTCCGGTTCCACTTTGGCAGTACAGCCGCTGAACAACAATCCGAGGATCAGAATTATCCTGCTTATTCGTTTCATCCGCTGTCCCTCCTTAGTCATCCCAGCCTAAGCTGTAAATCGAGCGCTGCACCAGCCACTCACCCTGACCATTGATCAAGCCGGCAGTTTCACCCTGAAGCAGCGCAAAACGATCTTGTCCACGGCTGTAAATTCGATTCGCCCCGGCAAAGATCACATTTCCGTTTAAGTCGAGAATATCAGTCAGTTCTCCCGTTTGTTCACGGCGGACGGCAAGCAGGTAATCCATCGGCTGGATCCAATAATCCTGCAGCGTCGCTATCGAAAGCGTCTCATAGGTTTCTGCCGGAATCACAATCTGCAGTTCGCCATCCAGCAAGCCGGTTCTGATTTGACCTTCCGCGTTATACGCTTCGTAAAAATACAGTCCTTCCCGATCACAGTATAAGCTTGATAATCCGGGGATCGTCTGTTTCTTCAGAACCTGACCGCTGCGGTCGATCAGCATCGCCGTTTCCTTTTCAACCGCTAAAAATTGTTCAGCTTTGGCTTTGGAGGACTGCGGTTGGGCGCTGATCAGATCTTCGCCGCGGAATAATTCATTGCCATTCAAATCCAGCATCACCATTGCTTCTTCCTTCGTATTCGCATCGGTACGGTAAACTAACATCAATTCACCATCAAAATACGTCCATTCCCACTCCGGATTCATAACATAAACCGGCTTCAGCGTTTCCCAGCTGACAATTTCCGTCTGTTGTTTCTGATACGTAATAAAATAGGGCCCATGTAAGCCTTTATAGACTGTATTGACGCGCGGGGCACTGAACTGCGGATTCAGATGAACATCCAGCAGCGTGTCCGTGCGGCGGGCTTCGTTTTCCAGAAAACTGACCGAACTGGCGACAATTCGCCCCTGCGCCGCCTCTGGATCATAATATGTTTTAACTGCCGGAAATCCAGACACAACCTGCCCTTCACGATTCACGACACCTAACAAGCGGCGTTCTTTATCTACCGCAATTAAATTTTCATGATCCATGGCTTTCAGCTGAAAAATACCGTCCTGAACAACGGTCTGCGCTGCCCCGTCGATCAGCGCTGTTCGATAGGTTTCCGGCAGTTCCATCATTGAATCAAATTCATCGGCATAGTCCCGCCGAATAACCAGTCTGCCCATGCCGCCTTCATAAATGACGTCATCCCAATCGGCCAAACATTGATCCTCAAGCGTATACAGTGCCGACTGGTTAGTATAGATCGGCTGATCATATTCATCCACTTTTCCCGTCCAAATCCGGCGGGTTTTCACTTTATACTGCGGCTGGCGCGTCAGCTGATCATAAATCAGCGCTGACTGGGCCTGGGCTTCAATCGTTTCACCATTGCGATTGACCAGCCACATTCGGCCGGGTGTTAATTCAATCGGATAAACACGATTCTGTTCCGTAAAGCTTAAATTCTCATCCTGTAGCGGCGGCTTTGCTTCCCCGTCCGCGGTATTTTCGGAATTCTGCGGAGCTTGGGATACCGAAGTACCGCACCCGCCCATAAACAGAAAGCCGGATAAGAGAAAGCAGTGCAGTCGTTTCCATCGTTGCGCCATTGCCATCCCTTCTTTCTTATTGATTATCCACGGCCACAAATGGCTTGCGGACATTTCTATTTCTTGTGATCTTCTCACCGTGTTTTTCCTGCTCTGAATTGTTAGAAACCAGATTTCCTGCCACAAATAATAGGAGATGGGTTTCACCTTTATTTTACCATTATCCGAACAACCTGACTCTTACACTTTTATTACGGTCATAGAACACTAAATATTTTAATGCAGGAAAAACGTTTCCGGCATCGCGAAAATTAGCTCAGAAATTTCATCTTAATCTGACTGGTTTCTTGATCAAGATGAAATTAAACTCATCAGCCATGTTATGAACGCTAAAATATTCTCTAAGAACACGATAAAAAAAGCTACATGATTTATCAAAAATGTCTCATGAATGTTAGTCTATTCTTGGATTTCAATAACCCTGTCTGTCAGACGACTTAGAACCTCAATCTTCGCTGAGGTCATAGAAAAAGATATTGGGAATTCCAAAATTAAAGCCCTATTTTCTTTAAGCAGAAACACATAATTTAGATAATACTTGTTTTCCGGATAGTTTTGATCATCATAGAGCGCATAGGCCTGTTCTGCATTCCACACAGCCGGCTCCAATCTGAAAAAGTCCTGATCCATGTCGATACTTTTTAGGCTGTCGATCGCGAAACAGCCGCTCTTACATTCTGAAAACCATTCCTGTTCCGCTTTTTTTACGGAAAGCATTTCTTCCTGCATCATGCTGTACGCTTGATTTCCATCCATAGCTTCAACCAATGTTATATTAAGAAACTGATAATGTTCATCCGATAAATCCGAAGTATTCGCGATTCGTAAACGATATAGATTGATATTCTTACGATAAGTTCTATAATCGACACTTTCTGTAACCGAGTTTTCATAACCCAGATCCTTCATCGTCAAGATTACTGGGATATTCTTATCTATGAATGATGAATTATAATAAAGATACGAACTCAGCGCCAAGACACCAAGGGAAATATAACAAATCCATCCGCGCCCGCTAGACATCAATTTATTTATCACTTTCCAAATTTTAAGAAACATGCTTACAAACCTCCCCAAAATATGAAATTTCAATCACTTGTACGATGATGGATTATAGAATAGTTCCCTTTTATCCATGGCCTAAATATCGGTTAGCGGATCGCTGACAAACGAAGACTTCCCATTTTTTATCTGATTTCATTATAGCCTTTTTCCACAAAACACAAAAGACATGAACGACCTGACACACAAAATAAATGTTGCCAATCATGAAAGGACATCCGAAAGGGTAATAAAAAAGAGAAAGAACCGGGTTCAGCTTGCCGCTGCATATCCTGTCCTTCCTCTTTATTGAATCACCATCAAATACCGCGATGGGAATTTCCGCATCCCTCGCTGGATTTCATGGAATTTGCTGCTTTCTCTTTGCGGCGGACTTCGCGCATCCCTTTCAGAATTTCACTTCTTGCCTGACGGGCCTGCTCCATCGTGGCCTGAGCAATCCCAGCTAAGGGATAAGCCAGACCCAGCTGTTCATATTTACTTTTGCCCATTGTATGATAGGGCAGAACATCAACTGCTTTTACGTTATGCAGCGAACCGAGGAATTCCCCCAGCGCAAACAGCTGTGCAGGCGGATTGATCTCCTCATTGACATAGACATGCCGAATCCAGACTGGAATTTGTTTGCCATCCAAATAGCGGGCAAAAGCAAGAATCCGGGCATTGTCCTGTCCTGTCAGCCAGCGATGACACGCTGGATCGATCTGCTTGATATCCAGAAGAATCAGATCGGTGACCGCCATAAGAGCATCCCAAGCTTCCGGATGTTCTGGATCAAACAAAATTCCTGATGTATCCAGACACGTGTGAATGCCGGCCCGCTTAGCCGCCGCGAACAGCTCCCGGACAAACTCAGCCTGACATAACGGCTCACCGCCGGTCACGGTGATGCCGCCGCCGCGGTAAAACGCTTCGTTGCGCTTGTACGTCCGCAGAATTTCTTCCGTGCTCATCCGCTGGCCGCCCTCAGCCTGCCAGGTATCCGGATTATGGCAATACCGACAGCGCATCGGACAGCCCTGAACAAACACAACCAGCCGAACACCCGGTCCATCGACGGTGCCGAAGCTTTCCAGCGAATGAATCCGTCCTTCGCTCATAGTCCGTTAAATTTGTTGGTGGAAGGTTCGCGAAATGACTTCATCCTGCTGCGCCTTCGTCAGCTTATTGAAGTTGACCGCATACCCGCTGACCCGCACTGTCAGCTGCGGATATTTTTCAGGATGCGCCTGGGCATCCAGCAGCGTTTCGCGGTTGAAAACGTTCACGTTTAAATGATGGCCGCCTTTTTCCGTATAGCCATCCAAAAGCGCTACCAGGTTGTCAATCTGTTGATCCATCGTGCTCATACTCGTTTCCTCCTTTATTCCTCGTCCCAATCCAACCCCGACATCAGTGTCGGCGTTTTACAGGCGAGATTTTGTTTTTCACAATCCAGACAGCCCAGTGTTTCCACTTCTTTCACTAGACCCTCATCACTTTTATCAATCTTCTCCAGCCGGACGTTCTGATGATCAACGCTGACGTTGACATGGCCGACTCCTGCGGCAAAAGAACGATCCAGCTGAGCGATCAAATCGTCGATCAGCTGTTCTTGTTTCATCGCTTATTCGTTGCTTTCGATTTCATCCAGTTCCAGCTCAACTTCCAAGTCGCCGGTCGTGATGATTTCTTTGCCTAACGCATTCGGAATGATCGAGAAGGTATTGGAAATTCCGTCCTGGGCATCCGCAAACGGCAGTTTGGAAACCGAAGCCAGTGAAGCGACGGCGCCGTGGCTGTCACGCTTGTGCATCGGATTGGCACCTGGGGCAAACGGTTCGCCCTTCTTGCGGCCATCCGGAGTGGAACCGGTGTTTTTGCCATAGACGACATTAGAAGTGATCGTTAAGATCGATGTGGTCGGAATACCGCCGCGATAGGTATGATTGCCCTTAATATAAGTCATGAAGGTGTGGACAATTTCACTGGCAATCGCATCGACGCGGTCATCATCATTGCCGTATTTCGGGAAATCGCCTTCGACTTCATAATCAACGACAATGCCCTGTTCATTGCGGATCGCCTTAACCTTGGCGTATTTGATCGCAGAAAGGGAATCCGCGACTACGGACAGGCCGGCGATGCCCGTCGCAAACCAGCGCTTGACATCCTTGTCATGCAGAGCCATCTGCAGCTTTTCGTAGCAGTATTTATCATGCATATAATGAATGATGTTCAGGGCGTTGACATAAACCTGCGCCAGCCATTTCATCATCTGCTTGTACTTGTGCATCACTTCATCGTAATCCAGATACTCGGAAGTAATCGGACGGTATTCCGGGCCGACCTGCTTGCCGGAAATCTCATCGACACCGCCGTTGATCGCGTAAAGCAGACACTTAGCCAGGTTGGCGCGGGCGCCGAAGAACTGCATTTCCTTGCCGATGCGCATCGACGAAACGCAACAGGCAATCGTATAATCATCGCCATGGGTAACACGCATCAGATCATCGTTCTCATATTGAATCGAGGAGGACTCAATCGAGGTTTTAGCACAGAAACGCTTGAAGTTCTGCGGCAGACGAGTTGACCACAGCACCGTCAGATTCGGTTCCGGCGCGGTGCCCAGATTCTTTAATGTATGGAGGTAACGGAAGGAAGACTTGGTGACCAGATGGCGGCCGTCGATGCCGACCCCGCCGATCGATTCAGTAACCCAAGTCGGATCGCCGGAGAACAGCTCGTTGTATTCCGGGGTCCGGGCAAATTTTACCAGCCGCAGCTTCATGATGAAATGATCGATGAATTCCTGGATTTCTGCTTCGGTGTACACGCCGTTGTCCAAATCCCGCTGGGCATAGATATCAATGAACGTCGAAGTCCGGCCCAGCGACATCGCCGCTCCGTTTTGTTCCTTGACGGCAGCCAGATAGCCGAAGTACAGCCACTGAATCGCTTCCTTTGTATCCTTAGCCGGACGGGAAATATCATAGCCGTAGATTTCGCCAAGCTTTTTCAGCTCCTGCAAAGCCCGGATCTGTTCTGACAGTTCTTCGCGTTCACGGATGACGTTGGAATACATGATGACCCGCGTGGAATCCTTCTGATGCTGCTTATCCTGAATCAGACGGTCAACCCCATACAGGGCAATCCGGCGGTAGTCGCCGACAATTCGTCCGCGGCCGTAAGCATCCGGCAGACCGGTGATGACATGGCTGGAACGGCAGGCCCGCATTTCCGGTGTATACGCGTCGAATACTCCGGCATTGTGTGTTTTGCGGTGCACGGTGAAGAAATCCACAACTTCCGGATCGACTTCATACCCGTTGTCTTTGCAGGCTTTCTCGGCCATTCGGATGCCGCCGTAAGGCTGCAGGGAACGTTTAAACGGCTTGTCCGTCTGAAAACCGACGATTTTTTCCAGATCAGAATTCAAATAGCCCGGACCATGCGAGGTGATCGTTGAGATGACCTTGGTGTCCATATCGAGCACGCCGCCCGCTTCACGCTCCTGGCGGCTCAGCTCCATCACCTGATCCCACAGTTTCAGTGTCGCCTCCGTCGGCCCTGCCAAAAACGAATCATCGCCGTCGTATGGGGTGTAGTTCTTCTGAATGAAGTCGCGGACATTGATCTCGCGGGACCAGACGCCCTCAACAAATCCCTTGTAGCACTCTTCCATAGTTTCCTCCTATAACTTTTAGTGGGTAAGCTTTCCTGTCAAGACTGACAGGACCGTTTTATTTTACCTTGTTTGAGAATAAAAAAACAGAGGTCAGAAACATCATTTTTCATTGTAATCGGTTACAAGTTTGAAAATGTTGTTAGATAATTTTAACACGCATAGATTATCGAAATAGATCAGCCCTGTCAAGCCGGACACTTCCGGATTCAGACATTATTTTCTGCGCTTGCAAACCTGTGATTCACACTTCTGCCGAATCCATCATTTCCCTTTGACGAAACCGCAGCTTGTCGATACGGCATGCCTTGAATCTCAAGCGGCAGTTATGCTATGATGAAACGCAGAAGGAAGACGACAGAATGACGAAAATAACGATGAAGGAAATCGCTGAATTTGCAGGAGTGGGAAAAAGCACGGTATCCCGCTACTTTAACGGCGGTTATGTCAAAGAAGAAACACGCCTGCGGATCGAGGCCATCTGCCGTGAATATCACTATCAGCCCAACTCCGTAGCCAAAACACTGAAGGCCCGCCATTCCTATCAGATCGGAGTCATCACGCCCTCGATTGATTCCCGCACCAGTGCGCGGGTGCTGACAGCGTTGGATGAACAGCTGCGGCTGTCCGGCTACACCCCGCTTCTAATCAATACCAATCATAATCAAATCCGAGAGCTGTCCAGCTTGGAAAGCTTCAGCCGGATGAATGTTGAAGGCATTATTCTTTTAGCGACTCAGATCACCCCGGAACATGAGCGGATCATTCATAAGCTGCGGCTGCCGGTCATCGTATTGGCTCAGGAAATGGCTGGGGTTGTGACCATTACGCTCGATGATTACGCGGCGGGCTATGATATCGGCCGAAAGATCGGCAAGGCACGGCATCGTGCCGTTTGTCTGCTGGGCGTCAGTGAAAACGATAAAGCGGTTGGAAGGACGCGGAAACAGGGAATCCTTGACGGTCTGAAAGAAACCGGCATCACCCAGGTTGATTTTCTGGAAACGGATTTCAGTTTTGCGGCTTCCCGCCAGGTTGTGCGGGCCTATCTTAAGGATCATCGTCCGGATTGCATGATCTGTGCGACCGACAATCTAGCTATGGCAGCCTTTAAAGAACTGCACACGGCTGGTTATCGTATACCGCAGGATGTGTCGCTGACCGGCTTTGGCGGTTATGATGTCTGTGAAGTGCTGACGCCTTCGTTAACCACCATCCGGTTTGATTACGAACGTGAAGGCCGAACGGCGGCCGAGCTGATTCTGGAGATGATCGCCGGCAATCCGGTTGAATCTGTAAAAATTGGCTATACTTTTATTGACGGGGAAAGCGTTATCGAACGATGATATCGCTTTTTTATTTCTCTTTTTTAGTTGCAGATAAGGGCGGCAAACGCTGACGGCTTCTTCAGCTTGCCCTGCGCTGTTGTTCTGACAAGGAGCTCCAGCTCTTCTGACTTTTTAAGCTTTATGCATAAATTATTTTTCAAAAAAAAGCGGCGCTGCAAAAAAAATTGAAAAATATGGAATCGATCCCACATTTTGTGTTGACATTTTCTAGAATGAAGCTTATATTAAATGTGGGAACGGTACCACAAGGAGGAAGAACCATGAATTATCCATCTATTGCCGCTCAGATTGTCGCCGCTGTCGGCGGCCGGGAAAACCTGAGCCACGTTATGCATTGTGCAACACGCCTGCGTCTGACCTGTCTGGACGAATCCAAAATCAACTCCGATGCAATCGCGGACATCGAAGGCGTTAAAGGCGTTTTCAGCGCCAAGGGACAGTTTCAGATCATCTTCGGTTCCGGCACCGTCAATCAGGTTTGCGACGAAGTGCTGAAGCTGACCGGAAATCAGCCGGTTGTGCAGCCGCAGAAAGAAGCACAGGGCAACGTCGTCAACCGCTTCATCAAGATGCTCAGCGACATCTTCGTGCCGATCATTCCGGCGATTGTGGCTGGCGGCTTATTGATGGGAATCAATAATATCTTTACGGCGGAGGGGTTGTTTGTCAGCGGCAAAACGCTGATTGACCTCTATCCGCAGTTTGCCGACTTAGCCGGCATGATCAATCTGTTTTCCAATGCTGCCTTCACTTTCCTGCCGGTCTTAATCGGTTTCAGTGCAACCAAGAAGTTTGGCGGCAATCCTTATCTGGGCGCGGTTTTAGGGATGATCATGGTTCATCCGGATCTGATGAACGCGTACAGCTATGGTACCGGTGCGGTTGTTCCAATGTGGAACTTATTCGGACTGTCCATCGAAGCCGTCGGCTATCAGGGAACGGTGCTGCCGGTACTGGTCATGTCATTTTTCCTGGCCAAACTGGAAACCCAGCTGCATAAAATCACACCGAGCTGGCTGGACAATCTGACAACGCCGTTAATTTCGATTCTGGTCTGCGGCTTCATCACCTTCCTGGCCATAGGGCCGATGCTGCGCACAGCCGGCAATCTGTTGGCCTTCGGCATCTCTTGGCTGTATCATTCACTCGGCTTCATCGGCGGCGGTTTATTCGGTCTATTCTATGCCCCGATCGTTTTGACCGGCATGCATCACAGCTTCATTGCGATTGAAACACAGCTGTTAGCGGAAGCGGCGGTTACCGGCGGAAGCTTTATCTTCGTCACCGCTTCGATGAACAACGTTGCCCAGGGCGCCGCCGTGCTCGCAGTTTTGGCAACGACCAAGGACACTAAGTTAAAAAGCTTATGCTCCGCCTCTGGAATCAGCGCCCTGCTTGGAATTACGGAACCGGCAATGTTCGGCGTCAACCTGAAATTGAAGACTCCGTTCTATGCGGCGATCATCGGTTCCGCTGTAGGCTCAGCCTATGTTGCCTTCCATCATGTCTTAGCCGTTGCTTTGGGAGCTGCCGGATTACCTGGCTTCATCTCCATCCGACCAGCAGATTGGCCGCACTTTGCGATCGGTTTGGCTTTAAGCATGATTACCGCCTTTGTCTTAACCTGGATCCTAGCGAAGAAGCCGCAGTCTTCACAAGCCGGAAAGATCAAGGCCAAGGCTGAACTGAACAACATCGATGACCAGACCTGCGTGGCTCCGGCTGAAGGGACAGTCAAGCCGATTGAAGAATCCACCGACAGGACATTCCGTGAAAAATTAATGGGCGATGGCTTTGTCCTGTTTCCAGAGAACGGACAAGTCTGTTCACCGATCAACGCTGTCGTCAAGTTCATCTTTCCGACCCGGCATGCGATCGGCCTTGTCCGTGAGGACGGTGTTGAGATGCTGATCCACATGGGGATCAATACGGTTTCTCTAAACGGCGCTCCGTTTGAAATCTTTGTAGAGGAAGGCCAGAACGTCCAGGCTGGTCAGCCGTTAGCCAGAATGGATCTTCAACAGATCCGCCAGGCCGGCTGTTCAGAGGAAATCTGCTGCCTGTTTACTTCCCCGACAGCCTTCAGCTGGACTGCTCAGGGTGCCGTCGCTCAGGCCCAGCCAATCCTTACGTTAGGAGAAAAACAATGAACGATTATCGCTTAACCTCGCACCTGGCGCCAAAACGCGGTTGGCTGAACGATCCCAACGGTCTATGCGTTCATCAGGGAATTACGCATATCTTCTATCAAGCCGATCCGGACAGCTTAACCGGAAAGCGCAAAGCCTGGGGACATTTTACAACGACGGACTTTGTGCATTACACCGACTGCGGATTAGCTATCGAACCGACTGAAGCTTTTGAACAGCACGGCGCTTATTCCGGCAGCGCGATCTCCGTGGGGGATCAGCTACATCTGTTTTACACCGGCAACGTCAAAGAACCGGGAGATCATGATTTCATCCGCTCCGGCCGCCAGCACAATACGATCCATGCGCTCAGCGACGGAAAAACGGTTGAACATAAGCGTGTTGTTTTAAGCAATGCGGACTACCCGGATTTCTGTTCCTGTCATGTCCGTGATCCTAAGGTCAACAAAATCGCGGCGGGCTACGAAATGGTCTTAGGCGCTCGAACCTTGGATGACGAGGGCTGTGTCCTGCGTTATACCAGTATGGATCTTGAACATTGGCAGTTAAACGCGGTACTGCGTTCGCAAACCAAGATGGGATATATGTGGGAGTGTCCTGATCTGCTTCATTTTGATGACGGTGATGTTTTGCTTTGCTGCCCGCAGGGATTGACCCGGCAGGGATATCACTATGAAAATGTCTATGACAACGGATATTTCCTGATCCAACAGGATCAGGCGAAGTCTTACCGCACGCTGGATTATGGATTTGACTTCTATGCCCCGCAAACCTTTGAAGACAGCCGGGGACGGAGGATTCTGATCGGCTGGATGGGACTGCCGGATACCGACTATACGATCCCAACAAAGACCTGGATGCATGCGCTGACCTTGCCGCGGCAGCTGCGTTATGAAGAAGGCCAGCTGAAACAGCGGGTGATCGACGAGCTGCAGCCTACCCATCGGCTGGCGGCAAAGACTACACAAGCACAGGCTCCGCAGGCCTGTGTGCTGAAAATGCAGCCGCAGAAGTCGCTGACCCTAACCATCGATACGCTGAAAATTCAGTATGCGGATGGATTGTTTACCCTGGATTGTTCAGCCTGCGGCGAAGGCCGCACCCAACGGCATGTCGAGCTGCCGAAACTGGATACTTTAGAGCTGTTTCTGGATGTTTCCAGTGTGGAGATTTTCTTAAACGACGGCCAGTTCAGTCTGACTTCACGCTGCTTCTTTGATACAGCCACCCGTACAATCGAGGCTGATTGTGAATTTGATCTGTATGATGCAGTGGCGATTGAAATAGAAAGCAGGGATATTCAGTGAAAAAATTAATTGCGATCGGGGAAGCCTTAATCGACTTCATTCCTTCCCAATCCGGCCGAATTCAGGATATTCCGGCTTTTGAACCGCATGTCGGCGGCGCTCCCTGCAATGTCTGCGGTGCGTTTGCCCGTTTAGGCGGAAGCAGCGCGATGATCACGCAGCTAGGCCAGGATCCCTTTGGCGATAAGATTGTCGATGAACTGCAGGCGGTCGGGGTGGATACGTCGCTGATTGCCCGAACGGCACAAGCCAACACCTCACTGGCCTTTGTCGCCCTGCAGCCGGACGGCAACCGTCAGTTCTGTTTTTTCCGCAATCCGGGCGCGGATATGCTGATGCAGCCGGAACAGCTTCAGTCCGACTGGTTTGAGGACTGCGGCTTCCTGCATTTCTGCAGCGTCAGCCTCGGCGATTTTCCCATGCGTCAAGCTCACCGTCAGGCGATTGCCCTGGCCCGCAGTCATGGGGCATTGATCAGCTTTGATCCGAATATCCGTCTGCCGCTGTGGTCCAATCCCCAAGCCTGCCAAGATGCCGTCCGGGACTTCCTGCCGTTAGCGGATATTGTAAAAATTTCGGATGAGGAACTGGAATTCATTACCGGAACATCAGATCTGCATCAGGCCAAAGACATCCTGTTCCGCAATCCGCAGACGCAGTTAGTGCTTTATACCTGCGGCAGCCAAGGAGCTTATGTTCTGACCCGGTACATCGAAATCTACGAACCTTCCTTCACCGTTGAAGCTCTCGATACCACCGGAGCCGGCGATGGCTTCATCGGCTCTTTCCTCTATCAATGTGCCCGTGATCAAGTAAAGGATTTCAGTGCCTGTTCCGCTGTTCAGCTGCGCCGCTATCTCAAAGCCAGCACGGCCTTCTGCGCCGCCAGCATCCAGCAAAAAGGCGCGATCTCTTCCTACCCTGATACACTGACCGAATAGCCTCTCACTTCTCCCTTAAACACTCCTTTTCAATGGGATTCTGAGGATCTGCTCAGAATCCTTTTTTCTTTCTTTTCAAAATCAGAATTGATTTTCAACTGAAAACGCTTTATCCTTTTAAGCTTTTAAACCAGAAATTTATGATTACATTTCAAAACGCTATGTTCATTCCCTAACAAGTTGTTTTTATTTTTCAAATATGATAAAAGTTAAACAAAGGGAGGAATTAAGAAATGAAAAAACTGCTCACCGTCCTGGCCGCTTGTGCCATGGCCATGGGTTTGACGGCCTGTTCTTCAACCCCAAAAGAAAACACGACTACGCCGACGCCGGAGGGATCTACCGCCCCTGTGGTTGAAAGCTTCGCAGCTGAATATGAAATGGTCGGTACGACCTCAGCAGGTCTGCCGAAAAATGATACTTTCGTTTTTGAAGGCGAAACAACCGACGGCATCATCACAAAATTGAATTTTGATATTATCCGCAACAAGGGTCTGGAAGGCGAATATTCCAAAAAGGATATCATGGGCTACCAGATGAATGTTTCTGATGCCGCCGTTACCAAAATCGGCGATGGCTTTGAACTGACCAATCTGGGCATCAATGGTTACGAAACCAAGTTCGGACAGTATATGATTACAGCTCAGTGCAAGGAATTAACGGATACCACGACATTTAAAGATCTGACGATTGTGAACTATACCGGCGAACAGCTGAATATGGAAGATTCGTTAATGATTTATCAGTATCTGGCCAATGAAGCCAAGATCCAGCTGACTGAAGAAACTCCGGTTAAAGATCTGCTTGCGATCTTTGATCTGTATAAAGACGGAGCTTTTGTTGAAGGCACAAAGCGTGTTTCCTTTGCCGGCTTCAACGGCGGACGCAGCTATGGCGAACAGATCGATGCCATTGCGGATTACATTCTGGCCAATAACATGACGCTGGAACAGGTTTATGAAATGTTCAAGACCGTAAACCAGCAGAGCGAACCAATTGAAGACCGCGATACGGTTACCGGTGCGACAATCGCCTTTGTCGGTGACTTCCAGCGGATGGTCTATGTTGCGATTCATGGTGAATTGTTCGAAGGTGTAACGACGCACAGCACGGCTGAGGGCGTAACCAAAGTGGAAGTCGTAACTCAGGGCTATGCCGGAGAAATCGAAACGCATGTCAGCTTTGATGACAGCACGAAGAAAATCACGGCGATCTCGGTTCGTGACGATCAGGAAACGGATACCGTCGGCGGCCTGCTGACAGCGGAAGGTTCCGAATTCATTCAGAAGCTGATCGACAACCAGGATGCACTGGACAGCGTTGACGTTGTTGCCGGAGCGACCAAAACTTCCAACGGCATGATCAAAGCCGTTCAGTTCGCCGTCGAATACTACAACGGTTTGTAAAAAGAACCGTTGACAAAGTACGTTCGAAACGTGCTTGATCAACAGCATAAAAGCTCCCTTGCCGGGGAGCTTTTTTATGTTCTGTTTTTTTGTCAGCGTCATCCAAGCTCTTGTGCTGCCTGTTCCAGATCAGCCGCGAAGATCTTCTTCAGCGGGAAAAGACAGGGTCAGAATCAATCGGCCGTCCTGCAGTTTTCCCTGCAGACTGCCGCCCTGCTGCTCGCTTAGACGGCGGGTGATGGCCAGGCCCAGCCCGGTCGCCTGCCTGCCTGTATTGACCGTATAGTACCGGTCAAACATTTTTTCCACTTCGGTCCAGCTCAGCGATCCTGCGGAATTGACAAACACGATTTCACCATTCGTTTTTAAAGTTACAGACAAATCCCGACCGCCGTATTTTGCGGCGTTGTCCAATAAATTCTGCAGAATCCGATCCAATGCTTTACTTTCCAGGGTCCGGATGACCGGCGTTTCCGGCATTGTTACTTCCGGCTCAATTCCCTGTTTTTCAAACAGAACATACACGGCCGCCAGATTTTTTTCCAGCACCCGCCGCAGGTCCACGGCCTGCTTGGTTAACGGAGGTGGATCCAACGCGGCCACGGAGTAGCTGAACAGCTGCTCGCTCAGCTGCCTGAGTGTCTGTGCACGTTCTTTTAAAATCGCAAGAATCGATTTCAGCCGCGGACTGGCGGGTTCTTCTTCCGCCAGCTGCAGATAACCTACAATCGCCGTTAACGGTGTACGCAGATCATGTGAAAGCTGGGTTAATGACTGCTTGAGCTGCTGATCCCCCTGCTGAAACTGCCGGCGCTGAGCACGCAGCTCACGCAGCTGATCATTGAGGGCTTCCCGTAAAGCGACGAGATCCCGATCCCGGCTGGCCGTATCGATCAATGTATTGGTTTCCACCTTCAGCCGATCTTCCAGCCCCTGCCGGATTTCCCGCAGACTTTTTTTTATCAAAATCAATTTGACCGAAAGAAAGACGACTGCCCCGATCAAACATCCTGTCAGGATGAAAATTCCACCCGTCATCGTCATTCTCTTTCCTCCCTGCCCGCGCTGCACCAAAAGCCTTTATTATCATCCAAGCAGCATTCTAACGAATCTCCTTACGCTGAAACAACAACAGTCCTATCCCCTGCACTAGGACGATCCCGATCAAAGAGATCGGCGGCAGGACCGCCCAATGGCCGCAGTTTAACCCGCTGAGCTGCAGACTCTGCCCGCTGGGCAGACTGTCAATCACGCCCTGCACAAACCTTCTCTGACTAGGATTGAGATAGCTTGGATTGGCCAAAGTATAAACTTGAGAGCTGCCGTCCCTCATTTCCAGCGCCTCAATCCACTCCGGCTCCTGCAGTTTCGTATTCAAAAAGAAACACAGAAACATCGTAAGCATTACACCGCACAGGCACCCGATCGAGGAAACCGTCCGGGAGCTAGAGAGCAGGCCAACGGCATTGAACAGCGCACAGTAAGCGGCCAGCGCAAGCACGCCGATCAAGGTTCCCAACCCGATCAGCGCACCGCTCAGATGAAACCCGCCGAAGACCGGCCAGCCCACGAGAACAACGATCAGGGCATAGACACCTTGATAGATCAAAGCGACGATCAGACTGACTGCATAATGACTCAGATAGATTTCCGTTCGCGTGCGTCCGATGATTAAAGCATTGCGCAGTGTTTGACTGCTGTATTCCGTTCCGACAAAGAAACTGATCACCGCCGCCAGCACCAGTCCTGCCACCGGAATAAAACTGTCCAAACCATAGCCGTAAAAATAGAGCTGATCCAAGGCGATGCTGCGGCCATTGTTTATCATGGCATAAGCAGAAAAAGCCAAAACCGCCAGGGCATAAAGAATCGTGACGGCCAAACCGTACCAAAAACCTTTTTCATGGATCAGCCGATAGCTTTGAGCCGCGATCATTCTACGCATGATCTTCACCTCCGATCAGCGACAGATAATAGCTTTCCAGACTTTCATCGTGTTCTTTCATCGAGGTGACTGTGCAGCCCTTCTGCGCCAGCTTCAAAATCAGCTCACTGAGCGCGGTTTCGCCATAGATTTCAACCGTTCCGCCAGCCTTAATCCGATAATCTGCCCCATACGCTTCCAGGGTTTCAATCAGAATCTCATTCCCTTCGACTGTCAGTTCCACACATTTCCGACATGCGTTTTCCAATTCCTCAGCAGATATTTCCTTCACCCTCTGTCCATGATCAATAAAACCGTAGACCGTTGCCAGCCGGGCCAATTCATCCAGATTATGACTGGAAATCAGGATCGTCACCTGATTCTGCCGGTTCAGTTTTAAAATCAGTTCACGGACCTCTATCATTCCCTGCGGATCCAAGCCGTTGACCGGCTCATCCAGCACCAGAAAATCCGGACTGCCTGCCAAAGCCAGGGCAATCCCCAGCCGTTGGCGCATGCCCAGGGAAAAGTCCTTGACTTTTTTCCGTCCGGTGTGGCTCAACCCGACCTCCTTGAGCAGTTCATCGATTTCCCGAGTGTCCTGCAGTCCGAGCGTGCGCATCTGCACCTCAAGATTTTCCTGCGCGCTCAGCTGCCCATACAGCGACGGGGTTTCAATCATCGCTCCCATTCTGCGTCGGGACTTGACAATCTGCGGATCGCTGTGTTTGTATCCCATCAGCGTATACTCGCCATAAGAGGGCTGCTGCAAACCACAGATCGTGCGAATCAGCGTTGTTTTTCCTGCTCCGTTACGCCCGACAAAACCATAAATTGCGCCTTTTTCAACGTTCATTGAAAAATGGTCCAGCGCCTTAAAGCTGCCGTATCGCTTGGTCAGATCCCGGACCGTTAACATCATTTCCATTTTTTCTGCCTCCTGTCTGTGCTTTAAGGATAGCGGAAAACAGTTAAGAAATCCGATAAGGAAAACGATAAGATTTCGTTAAGATTGCGGATGAATCCGAAACCCGATTCCCCACACGGATTCAATCATTTCCTGTTCGCTGATTGTGCGCAGCTTAGAACGCAGATGACTGATATGTACCTTGAGTGAATTCTCCATTCCATCCGGCGTATCCTCACTGATCTGATCCAGCATCTGAGATTTGGGAATCACCTGTCCGGGATTGAGCATCAACAGCTTCAAAATTGCCGTTTCCGTGCGGGTCAGCTTAACGCTTTGCTTCCCAACAAAAGCCTGGCGCAAAAGTGGCTTTAAAGTCAGCATTCCGCAAGTCAGGACATCCTCCTGCCGCATTCGCGAAGGCCGCAGCTGCACTTCAATCCGTGCCAGCAGTTCGCGGGGTTCAAAGGGTTTGGTGATGTAATCCACTGCACCGCTGCGCAGCAGCTGAACTTTATCATCGAGATCGCCGCGGGCACTGACCACAATGACTGGAATTTGTTCCGCCAGCGCTAAAACCGCTTCGCCCTGTATTCCGGGAAGCATCAGATCCAGCAGGATCAGATCCGGCTGGCGATGTTGTAGCACCCATTGAGCTTCGGTTCCGGAATAAGCCTGAATGATCTGATACCCCTGCGAAATTAAAAGCTCGGCGATCAGATTGCTGATCGACGGATCATCTTCGACGATCAAGATCGTTTTCATAAGCTGCGCTCCTTTCATTACCTGGCCGCTGAATTCACTGCGGCCGTTGAATCTTGGTTATAAAATCAGCCAGAGCCTGCGCCAGCTGATCAGGATCTTCGTAGGCCATATTATGTCCAACTTCATGCAGAATCTGAACTTCAATCCCCTGACGAGGCAGTTCTTCCGTATCGGGATACGGCAATGATTTTTCACCAAACAAAAATCGCTTTGGACACTTCAGCGCATAAAGACGCTGCCGCCATGACGGTTTGCCACCCAATACAGCATCTGCGGAAAGCCGATGCATCGCCTGCGGGAGCCATGTTGCAAGCGAAATTGCCCAAGTCATTCCGGCTTTAGCTGCGGCATCCAGGATCCGCTGATAACCCCACTCACAAAATTCCGCCTCGCTCAGCTGAGCTGTTTTATAACTGGGCTGATCCTGCGGGCTGGGGTCCAGATTCGCCTCGCTGAGAAGGATGCCGATCACTGATTCGGGATTGTTTTCAGCCACGCTTAGGGCAATCGGGCCGCCTAAACTGTGCCCATAAACGACCACCGGGCCACTGCTTCGCTGCTGGATCAACTCTGTCAGAACTTGAGCATGGGCATCGACTGTGTATGGGAAATCGCGAGGTTTCTCACTCTGTCCCGCGCCAAGCAAGTCAATCAGCCAGAGATGCCGATCTTTCAGTGCCAAGGTCTGTGCCACCCGAGAATAATCCAAAAGTCCGGTGCATCCCAGCCCATGAATCAGGATCAATAAGGGGCCTTCCCCATTATTTTCCTGATACCGCAGCACGGCCTGAGCTGATTCACTGAAAAACGCTTTAAGCATGGATACTCCTTCCTTTCTTATAAACTGAATTAACAATTTTCCTTTAATTATTGCTGCCAGCTTAAATAATGTAATCTTACTGCTATTTCAGCGGCAGGGTAAATTTATAGTGCCGGCACGCCATTCCCTGCCGCTTATAAAACTCATGGCTGGCTGTGCGACGTTGGTTGCAGGCACATTCCAACTGCGGACATCCAGCCTGCGCCGCGATCTTCTTTGCCTGATCAAATAAACATTTCCCTATGCCCTGACCGCGGTAACGCGCATCGACAACCAGTTCTTCAATCTCCGCAATTGCGGAAGTGTGATGCAGCAGATTTTGTATATGAACACTCAAAAATCCTGCCAGAAACCCATTGATCCACGCGGTTCGATAATCAATTTGGGGATTGGACAAATTCGCCCGATAAACAGCCTCAAAGCGCTCTTTATCAATCGGCATTTCCTCCAGCTGTTCAATCAGCGCGGCTACTTGTCCGCAGTCTTCCCATCGTGCAGCCTTGATTTCAATCATCCGTCACTGCCTCCTGTTTCTCTAGTAATTTTCGTTTTATTCATTATATCATGTTTGTCTGCCGGCGTATCCGGCAACCGTTGTTCCCTGGCCATTTGAATGTTATACTCTTAACAATAAAGGGGGATTGTTTTCATGAAATACAAATGTGTTGTCGTCGATCTGGATCAAACGCTGCTGCATAAGGATAAATCGTTATCGGATCTGACTGCCGCAGCCTTCGCTCAGCTGCCTTGCGAAACGGAGATTGTCGTTGCGACTGGACGGGCTATCGTGCGCACACAGAACTATGCCGAGCTGATCCATGCCCGTTCCATGATCTGCACCAATGGTTCGATTGTCTATCATCAAGGTCAGGTCATTTACCGTCAGGAACTCGACAGTCAGAAGCTTACAGACTTGATTGAAGTACTGCGGAAAATTGAAGCGGTCCACATCACACTGTTTTATCCAACCGAAGTATATACAACAAATGAGTATTTCATTGAAAAAGGCGAATCGCTGCGGCTGGATCTCGATCATTTTAATCCGCATGAAATTCAGAAAATTTTTGTCGTCACAAGCAATCATGCGGCAATTCAGACTATCGACTTTTCCGCTTATGGAATGAAAGCTGTCCCGTTGAGTGAAGACGGCAATATCTTCGTTATTACAGCTCAGCATGTCAATAAAGGAAATGCTTTAAAAGCACTGTGCGATCATCTTTCGCTGAATCTGAAAGAAGTCGTGGCATTTGGTGATGACTACAACGACTTGGAAATGATTCAGGAAGCTGGCTGCGGTGTTGCCATGGCGAATGCAGTGCCGGAAATTTTGGCCGCAGCGGATCAGCAGACGCTAAGCAACGACGAAGACGGCGTGGCAGTCTGGCTGCAGAAGCATCGTTCGGATTTTGCGTAAATCTGATCTTTCTTTCATTAATAAAAACAGAAAATTACATCCCGGATCCTGTGAAATTTTCTGGCTATGCAAAAGAACCACGAGTCCATGCAGTCTGTGGTTCTTTTTAATCTTTGCAGCGAATCACAGCTTAGTTTTTTTCTTAATCGTGAGCCGTTAAAACGGAAATCATCTGATCGGTTTGCTTTTTCTGATTAACGGCAGCTATCTGTCGCTGTAAATCCTCCGGTGTCTGGATCTTATCTAACTGCAGAATAAAATCTTCAAGAGCTTCTGACTCTAAACTGTCAATCTGTTTCGCATCAGCCTCGCTGAGTTTCATCCGCTGACCTAACACCAATTGAATCAAGGTTCGCTGTCCTTCCAGTTGACCTTTCATAATTCCTTTCTCATAGACTCTTTGTTCATCCAGTTCGTCAAATTTGGCCCGCATTCTGGCGATCGCTAAACTCGTGTCCCTTAAAAAATCTCTTTTCTTCTCTTCCATCATCGCTATGATTTCCTCCTTTTCAATCAATTCCTGAATGATTTTCTGCTTCTTCTTCGCATGGCTGAACCGGATCATATAGTGGATCTTCTCCGATATCCGCCATTCTTCTATCGGCTTCTTTTCTAAGTTCTCCAGTTTATCCATTTCCACCCACAGGATCCGACACTGTTCTTCTGCCATTCGTTCCACATGGATTTCGTGGAAAAACCGATGCGGATGAAGATAGTCCTCGTAACTTTCTTTTATTTGCGGAATACGGTTGGTAATCATGACCTGAACTACCGGATCAAAATCATATTGATCACCAATCGTGATCTGATCGGATACAATCCGTGCCAGATAGCCCTGAGAACGCAGTGACAAGGAGTCACTCATCTGATAATTCTGAATTTCCAGATTCACCAGCTGTATCCTGCCTTCATCGTCTTCCGTTTCGAGCAGCAAATCGAATCGAATCCCTTTTTCATTACTGTGATCTTTCATTGGTTCCGTATTCTTCATGTCCGCTCGGATAAGCCTGCACTGAAGCAGATCAGACAAATAAGCAATCCTGATTCTTCGCGAGCTTTCCTCTTCCGAGCCGAAGGTGTATCGAAAGACATCATTTTCACGATAATCAAGGATTCTCAGACGCTGATGAGGTGAAACAGAATCTTGCTTTGGCACTTGTTTGTGAGGATAGTTGGATATTTCTGCCATATTGAAGTCCTCCTATGATTAATATTGCAGAAAATCAGAAAAAGCCCCACAAAAAATGGAAAAAATTGAAATAACTTTCTTGAGTACCTTCTTACAAACTTATATTAACTCATTTGAGAACGTTATTCAATCCCTTCTCTCTCTATCCGCAAAATAAAAAGCAGTCATTCACTGCCTTTTATTTGCTATATTCTTACTCAGGATTAAAAAGAATTAGGTAAGATTATAAGGAAAGCTGACCTTAATCTTCCCGCTACTTCTTTACTGCTCCCTATTTAGTTTGGGACTGAAAATGGACTGTCGACCCTGTACAACACGGCACTTATTTCTTTTCCATGCTTAGCTTGCCTTCAACCAATGCGCCTTCATAAACGGAGATACTCTCTGTTGTAATATTGCCTTCCACAACACTGTGATCCAGCAATGTCAGCATTTGCCCACAGTAAAGATCACCGCGGATATGCCCATTGACCGTTACAATCTCAGCCTGAAGGTTGCCAACAACTTCAGAACCTGGCAGAATTTCAATCGTTTTCTCACACAGAATATCCCCGTGAACCACCCCGCCGTTTAAACGCAGAGCTAAGGCCTGGATTGAACCATCAATCTTTCCATCCATGTTCACATAGCCTTCCGTGATAATATTGCCGGTAATTTTACCATGAAACTCCAAATCCGCGCAGCCTTCAAGATCTCCAATTATCTTCATATCCGCTGTAATGATCGTCTTCTGATCTTCACCTTCCGCAGCCTTACGCTCCTCTTCTGGTTCAGCTTCTGAAAGCAGACCCTGCGTTGCAATAGTAATCTTTTCATATTCATTATTTTCGGCCTCAATTTCGGTAAGTTCCGGTATTTCCTGATTATCCGGCAGCATTTCTTCCAGTTTTGCTTCAGCTTCTTCCACTTTAGGTTCCTCCTGTTTCAAGGAATGATCGATAATTTTTTCCTGTTCTTCATCCTTCGTTTTTGTCATCTGTTCCCGTGTGTTTAAAATTGATTTCCATGATTTTTGATTCGCTTTGCCATACTTTTTTGTCATCTTTGCAGCTCTCCTTCTCGCTCTGATCCTAAGGATATAAAAACAGCTCAGCTTGGCCTTTTTATCCCTATTTCCCCTTGCCCCGTTTGGGGATTCGATTTGAAATCAGCTTATTTTAACGCTGGCAAAATCATTCACTGACTGAATGATTGACTGACGTTATTGATCGGTTATTATTTTACCACACAGCAAACTTCAATCCCTGTCCCTGTCAAAAACAGCGCACGAAACGACAAAAATCGCGTTGTTTGGGATTTCCTTCTTTCGTATAATTAAATTAACAAATTCAAGGAGGAAGAAGCAATGCAGATTGCGCTCTGTGATGATCAAGCCGAAGATCTAAAACAGCTGACCTATCTGATTGGTACGCAGCATTTTACGACCGCTTTTTCCAGCGGTGAAGCCTTGCTTGTTTCCATGGAAGAATTTCATGAACGTTATGATCTCTATCTTCTGGATATCTTTATGGAAGGGATCAGCGGTTTAGAATTAGCGCGGCAGATCCGTCGTCTTGATCCGGACGCATTGCTTTGCTTTGTTTCAACCAGTGATGATTTTTATCGGGAAGCCTATAATTTATACATCTTTCAATATTTAGTCAAACCAATCAGTCAGGCGCAGATCCACGAGCTGCTGCAGCGTGCTCAAATGCAGATTCAGCTGCAGCGTCAGCAGCAGATCGTTCTTGAAACGCGGGGAAAATCCGTTGTTGTGCCGTATCATAAGCTGATCTTTGTGACCAGCCGCGGACACACGCTGTTGTTTCAGTGTCAGAACAAAGTGATGTATTCGATTCGTGAAAAACTGAGTGTGATCGCAGAACGGCTGGATCCGCAGATTTTCTTCCGCTGCCATCAAAGCTATCTTGTCAACCTGTATTTAGTCGACAGTCTGGATCAGGATGAATTTCTCTGCGGGGAATATCATATTCCCATTTCCCGCAGCTATTTAAGTCAGGCACGCAAATTGTATCACGAAGTTATTTTTAGGAATCTGAAATAAGGAGGCGATCTTGTGGAAAACCTGCGTGATTTTTCAGTGATCTGGTCATTGGTGCACATTCTCCTTATTTTTATGCTGCTAAGCCGTTCACGGTATTCGCTGCGGGTCACAGTTTCGCTGACCTTATGCTTTATGGGCTGCCTGGTCCTTGCCAACACCTTCCTATTGAATACCCTCGGGATTGACGGCATGGGACGGATCTTTGTCCTCACCTGCACACTGCCGACACTGTTGTTTTATTATTGGATTTCGTGTGACCGCGGATGGAAATTTTGTTTTACCTTCTGCCTGGCGGACACCTGCGCCCTATGGCTGTGCATCACGACCAATCTGCTTGATCTTCTGCTTCATGGTCAGCTTTATATTTTATTTATTACGCGGATGATCGCTTTCCCGCTCGCAGAATATGCGGCATTTCGATATTTGCGCAGACCTTATCAGAATCTTCAAAAGACAGTTTCACAGGGATGGGCAATTTTTACATTAATGGCCGTATTGTACTATGCGTTATTGTGCATCATGCCTAATTGGCCCAATCCGATCATCAACCGTCCAGCCGATATTCCTGCTTTAATCTTAGTTTTAGCTGCGATGCCGGCAACTTATTTAACAATCTTTTCAACCCTGCACAGTCAGCTGCTGCTTTTCGAACGCAGTCAAAAGGCTCGGCAGCTGCAAATGCAGAAAGAAGCTGCCGAGCAGCAGTTGGAAAACCAACAAGCTCTTCGCCAGCTTCAGCATGATATGAAAGCGCATCTGATTGTCTTAAACGGATTACTCGGCGAAGCAAGGATCGAAGAAGCGCAGGCCTATCTTCAGGAAATCAACGCTTATGCGATGGATCAGCGTAAAAAGGAATTTTGTGCCGATCCTTATCTGAATGCAGTTCTGCAGCAGTATTCCGATCGTTTTCTGACATTGGGCGCACAATGGGAATATACCTTAAAGTATCAATCCTTTCCTTTAACGCATGCTGAAACTTGTCTGATTTTCTCCAATGCCTTGGAAAATTGCTGCGACGCACTTCAAGCGCTGCCGCCGTCCCTGCGGGAGGTTTCCGTTCAAACAGATATTCAGCAGAATTACGCGCTGATCCGGATTAAGAACCGATGTGGTCAAAAACTCCAGCTGACTCCGCATCAGCTTCCACCCAGCTGCAAAAAAGACAGCGGGCATGGCTTGGGCCTGACTACCATTCAGGACATTGCCCAGCGGCAGGGCGGCAATATTCACTGCTCAGTGGAAAATGGCTGGTTTATTCTTGACGTGATGTTGAAGCTGGAACCCGTCTGTGATCCCCAAGCATCAGCCGATACCACCCTGGCATAAACAAATACCGCAGATTCAGGATCCGCGGTATTTTTTCAGATTGAGCTGAAGCTTCCAAACGCTGTTTTCTTGTTTGCTTTCCAATGCAGTTCAGACTTATTTTTGCAGATCATGGCGCATCGCAGCATAGCCGATCCAGACTGTCCAAACATAGGCGCAGGTCTTCGGAATCATCAGCATTCCGATCAACGGTACCGTATCCGCCCACAAAACAACCGGAATGTAGAAGCCGAAGCTGAGAATGATGGTCAGGCTCATCCAGCGAAAAGCTCGGTCCTGATGCTGTTTAACACTTTGATAAAACAGTACAATAATCAGCAAACCCATCAAAGCAAACGGAATATTGCGGTATATTCCCCAAGCCAGCGGCGCCTCAGCACTGGTCCAGCCATTCTGCGGAAACAGACACAATCCAATTCGTACCATGGCCAACAGATAGACCGTCCACGTCAGACCTTTTTTTCCTGTAACCTGATAACGCTGGCGCCAGACGTAATATAATAAAACATAGAAAATCGTCATCGTGATCGAAGTGATAAATTTGCCGACGCCCAAAGCCACAGTATAATTTTCCAAGCCGGTCGTACACAACGCGATTGCCCGCGGCACTAAGTGGAAGGCATCTCCCGCCCCCAATGTCACCGCCATAATCCCGAACAGAAAATACTGACGAGATTGACGGCCCTGGCGAATCATGAGAATTCCCAGTGTCGTGACCGTACAAAGATAAACAAGATCAAAAACCGTTTCAACAATAGCCTGCATGGTTATTTCCTCCTTTTATGAACATTGTTCATTATAGGTAGAAAAGCTTATTCTGTCAACACCTATTCCGGTTTTATTTTTTCTGTCCGCAGCCTTTTCCCGAGTGAGCATCAGCGTTGACTTATTGAACGAACTCCCCTATAATGAACACAGTTCATATCATGAAAGGAGTGAGATCTTGCCTAAACTTCTGCCTAATTTACGTCAGACTCTGATTGAAAAAGCGATTGAGCTGTCGCGGACTGGCGGCTTGAGCGGCTTAAAACTAAGAGATTTAGCCCGGGAATGCGATATCGCCTTAGGCACTTTGTATAACTACTACCCCACCAAGGACAGTCTGGTGCTCGATGTTGTTCAGCAATTCTGGCAAAATTGTTTTCATCAGAAAACATTTCCGGAAGGCGATGTTTTAGTTAAGCTGGATTGGCTTTATGCCATGATGAAACAAAGCATCGATGAGTTCTCCGCTGAATTTCTGCATGCTGCTTCAGGTTTATCCCCCGCTGCTCTGGAGGAGGCAAAGACCCGCGAACTGCAAGCGCAGACCCACCTGACACGTCAGCTGGCGCTGGCCCTTCAAACCAGCTTTCCCGATGAAACGGAAGAACAGCTCAATGAACGGGCAGCTTTTCTGTTCACCAGCTTGTTAGGCTGTCTGGAAAATCGTGGTTATCAATACAGCTCACTGCGCCGTTGGCTGGAAGCGTCACTGTCCCATCCTTCAAAATAAAAAGGTTAAAAAGAAAGGTATTGAACACAATGAAAAAATTCATCAACACAGCTTTTATCTACGCGCTGTCTGCCATGGCTGCCGGCGTCTTCTTTCGGGAAGCAACCCGAATGCTGAATTATACGGACCGGACTTATTTATCTTTGGCCCATGGTCATCTGTTTATGCTTGGCACCTTGTTTTTCCTGGTCGTCGCTTTGTTAAGCAAATTCATTGATTTTGCTGAAACTTCCTCTTTCCGCAAAGCTTTCGTTGTCTATAATATCGGCTTAGTCTGGACGGTCGTCCTGTTTTTGGTTCACGGCTGGATGCAGCTGCAGGGCATGGAAGTCGGTGCGATGATCGCAGGAATTGCCGGGTTGGGACATATTCTGTGGGGCATCGGCTTAGTCTGGATTTTAAATCTGATCCGTTCCCGAGCCTAAGTCCCAGCCGCTTTTGCTTCTTCAAGATTGAAAGCGAACTTAAAGAAAGAACTTGATCTGCATGCAGGCCAAGTTCTTTTTCTTATGATCCCTTTACTTATTTTTTTGTCAGTTCTGAACTATCGGGCTGAGGCGATCATTGATCCTGCTCATGCGACGAATACCGGCGCAGCAGCATCTTCATATTGGAAAGCATGTCCGTTAAAATCTTATACTCTGCCGGTGTACAGTCTTTCAGATCTTCCCGAAGATCTTGCATATACATCGAAGCCAGTTTCGGTACGCTGTCCAGAATCAGCTCATCCGGCGTAACATTCAGTGCATTGGCAATGCTGACAAACAGCTCCAAACTGACTTTATTCGTCCCTGTTTCTATATGGCTGATCGTGGGTATTGACACCCCTACTTTTTCAGCAAGCTTGGCTTGGGTCAGTTTTGCTTTTTTCCGTGCTCTGCGAACTCGCTGACCTAAAAGGGAATAATCCACATAATCTTTCTTCTCGCTCATATCCACCTCACAAAAATTCTTCTAAATGATTTAACATTATTGTAACTGGATAAGAAAGCGATTATAATAAATCTGAAAGCAATATTTGCTTCACACTTAATTTTATTGAATTTCAGGCTTTAAATAAAGGAGAAAAAAATGTTAGTAACCGCGGCAACCAATGCAGAAGAAGCGTATACACTCTTAAATGAAATTATCGGGATCGGTGATTTTTCCAGTGCTGATCTTGCGGACTTTCTGATCCTGATCTGCAAACAGGTAGGAAAAAAGGAACGCTCCATTGAAAATCTGACTAACGATTTAAAATATGGAAGCTATGATGAGGAAGACCAGCTGGAATTGATCGAGCTGTTATTTCGTGAGCAGACAATCCTTAAGAATCTGACCGAAGTGATCACAGCCACCAAAGAAAAACTGGCGATTTATGAAGCCTTTGAAAACAAATAAGCATGATCATAGCTCCTGATTCCCATCAGCTTTAACCAAAACGCAACGACAAAACAGAACCGCAGTGCTTGGCCCGGCTGCGGCTTTGTTCATTTCATCAAGTCAAAGCCAGCGTGGAATGGGTTACGAACTTGTTCTGTTTTGCTTCTTGATTCAGTGTTACTGACGATAAAAATCGCGGTATTCCTGCGGCCGCATGCCGGTATTTTTCTTAAACAGGACACTGAAATAATCGCGGTTGACAATTCCCACATTGTCTGCGATTTCCGCAATTTTCATATTGGTTTCCATTAGCAGCAGTTTTGCCCGTTCGATACGCAGACGCGTGATATAGGCGCTCAGTGAAACTTTCAAATCCCGGCTGAAGGTTCGGCTGACATAAGCCGGCGCCAGTCCCAGATGATCTGCTGCTTCCTGCAGACCGATTTCACGCATATAGTTTTGTTTGATCCAGGCCAGGACCTGTTGGGTAATCGGGCTCATCCGCTGATAATCGGCTGCGGCTTCCTGATGAATACGGCGCAGCAGCTGCAGCACGTTTTTTTCAGTTTCTTCGACACTGAAATAACGCTCCAGCCGAAACAGCAGCTGAGCGGAGGGGAGTTCTAAGTTCAGCTGATCTTTCAGCTTCATCGTCAGCCGGTTCAGATCATTAATCACTGCGTAAGCCAGATCAAAATTATAGCTTGGCTTCACCTCTTTGCTGAAAAGCTCATGCACAGCCAGCTCCAGCTTTCGCATGTTCTTATCGAAGATCAACAATTCAATTTGTTCAAAAAGCTCCCGAATTCGTTTCCAGTCCCCTTTTCCTTCAGGAATATCCTGCTGCTGGACAACAACCGGGCGCATATCGAAATACGCCATTCGGCTCAGTTTCCGTACTGTTTCAAACGTGGCGGCCAGCGCTGAATAATCGCAAATCCATGGAGAAAGTACGGTAAAATTAGCCAACGAGGAACGTTGATAGCGTTCATCCTTCTGATACTCGGCTTCTAGGATTTCCATAATCCGTCCGGCAAAAGCCAGAATCTCCGCTTCGCTTTTACTGCCCTTTTTAATCAGAAAAGCAATCTGCTTGGAACCGTCATAATTGATGACGGCATGCATCATTTCAATCTCATCCTGCCTGGCCTGATTATGAATTTGGCGAATAAACGCTTCAAAAATCCGTACGAAATCCTTACGGTTCATGTTCAGCTCAGCCGTATAATATTTCTTGGGCAGCCCTGTCAAACAAAGATAAAAGTCATGGAAATCAAAGTTCAGTTCGGTTTCCACTTCATTCATCATCATCCGCAGCTGTTTTTCAGTCTGACCAAACAAGGCTTCATTGACGATCATCGTCCGGCAGAAAATTTCTTTGTTGTAGACTTCCATCCAGCATCCCTCCTGCTTCATCATAGCATATCTTCAGTCAGAATGAATCGTTTTGTAAAGCACGAAAGAAGCCAGCGCCCGCCGACTTCTTCGTTGTCTTTTTATGGTCCAGAATTTATCGTCCTCCAGCACACCATCAAGCCTTACTGATTGATTAAATGCTGAGCAAGCAGACGTCCAAAGGTGATGTCAATGTTGGTCGGTGCCCCGCCGAACAGACCATCATCGGCACATTCGCCAAGCGCATATAAGCCTTCGATCGGCTGGCCTTCGGTATTCATGACCTGCAGTGTATCATTCACCTGGATACCGCCCAGAGTGACCTGGATGCCCGGCTTTACTTTTACAGCATAGTACGGCGCCTGATCAATGCGTGTGTTCATATTGTTAGTACGGCCGAATTCTTCATCTTTACCCTGATCGAAATAACCACGGTATTTTTCTACGGTTGCCGTCAGATTCTCTGCCGGTACGCCCATCTGATCCGCTAACTCTTCCAGGGTTTGGCCTTCCAGGAAGAAACCGCGGTCCTTAAAATCAGCCAGTCGGGATGAAGTATCAACAGACTTCTGATCAAAAACGATATAGGTATAATCGCCTTCCTGTTCGATCATCCAGCGGGACAGCTGTGTGTAATCCGGATAATAATCATTGCAGAAGCGTTCCCCCTTCAAATTGACAAGAATTCCGCCTTCTGCCCGAGCAACGCTCAAACTGTAGCTGCTTCCGTTCTCATCCGTATAGACTGCCGGATTCATCCGCACCACATCCATATTTGTCAGATTGGCGCCGGCTGCCTTTGCCAGCTGATGACCGTCGCCGGTACTGCCGACAGCGGTGGTAAACGGAGTTCCCGCCCATTGAAAAGCATATTCCTTCACCAGATCCTGATTTGCGGCATAGCCTCCGGTAGCAAGGACAACGTGATCTGCATGAATGATCATTTCACCTTCCGGTCCCTTAGCCTTGACACCCACGGCTTTGCCCTGATCCATTAAAATTTCCGTAACCTGTGTTTCTGTCCGAAGATCAACACCGGCTTTTTCACATTCAGCGTTCAGAATCTTGACCAGCATGACGCCCAGCGAACTGCCGTCTGCGATGCCGATCTGATAGTTGGACATCGGACGTGTCAGATTGGCCCCACGCTCATTCAGCCAATCGATGCTGTCCTGACTGTTTTCCAGCAGGCGCTGTAATTGGTCGGCATTGAAATCCGGATTGGAAGCAACCTGTTTGGCAACATAATCTTCGATGCTCAGCCCCATTCCAGCTTCCTTCTGCATTTCTGTATCCACCGCGACGAAGTACGTGGCGGCCAACAGCGTCGCTCCTCCCGGCATTGCTTGCTTCTCCAACAGAATGACTTCCTGACCGTTATTTTGCAGTTCAATGGCCGTCATCATGCCGGCGCCCCCGGCCCCGACAACCACAGTCGTTGTTGTTTCTTCCTTTGTTTCTGCTTCCGGTTGTTGGGATGGGTCTGGTGATTGTGTCTGCGGATTCCCTGCACAGGCGGTCAAACCGAAGCCTAAAAGTAGGGATAATCCAAGGTTGTAAAGTTTTTTCATTTCATTTCCTCCCTGATACCTGCATTGTAGCATTGATAAACTTTACACAAGTTTTGAATTTTTGACTTTTCCCGTGAATTTTTGACTTTCCTTGTCTAATTTTTAATATGAAATGAGCGGCTGCAGTTTCATAAAGGACAACGGGATTTCTTTTGCAGACTGATGTCAGCCGTACAGGAGAGATATCCGAAGCCACAGCTGCTTTAAGACTTCATTCTGCGTTCACTGTGTTTTTGAATTGGATCAAAATAAACACAAAAAAACTGCCTTATCAGCAGTTTATCTTTATCATCATGGTGGACGCTAAGGGACTCGAACCCCTGACCCCTTCCACGTCAAGGAAGTGCTCTCCCAACTGAGCTAAGCGTCCGGTGCTTTAATATATTACCATTGATCCCTGAAAACTGCAACCCTTTTTTAGCTAAAAAAATCCAAAATCGAACATCCCGCAGCGGCCAATTTTCGGATGTTTTCTGGTTTCTAACCAACAGAATTTCATTCAAATTCCCGCTGGAATTCCAAAACGGGTAAAGAAAGTTAAGGTCGGGTATGCTATAATGAAATATCGGAGGCGAACGCATCATGAATCTGCAGTTTTGTGAGTCAATCACGGGAAAGCAGCTGGACGAATTCACCCGTTCCAGCAGCTGTAATAATATATATCAGACCGAAGGCTGGGCCCAGGTGAAAAAGGAATGGTCTGCCAAGTATGTCGGCATGCGCCAGGATGGTGAATTATGCGGTGCAGCGATGATTCTGTTCCGCAGTCTGCCGATGGGCATGAAATTAGCTTATATTCCCCGCGGCCCGATTATGGATTACACCAATTTCGAACAGATGGAATTTTTCTTATCGTCCATTCGGAAGTTTTGTGCAAAACAAGGAGCCGTAGAATGTAAATTTGATCCGTATCTAATCATTGGCAGCTATGAGCTGGATCAAAAAGAAGCCGCCTGGAACGCCCGCAGTCCGATTCCTCAGCAGCTGGCGAAAGCCAGAGCTCATTTTGCGGGCTATACAAAGCTGCTGAGCGAAACCGTACAGCCGCGCTTTCAGCTCTGTTTTCCCTATCAGGAAAATTGGGAGACTGCCTTTCCGAAAAAGACCCGCGAAAAAATCCACAACAGTTTTGCCAAGGGCATCCAGATTGAAGTCTGGGGCATAGAACATGTTCATGAATTAGCGGAAATGATCGAATACACGGAACGGCGCAAGAATATTCACCTGCGCAATGAAGACTATTTCCGTACGATCATGGAAAACTTTGGCGATCAGTCCTGTATTCTCGCGGCTCATCTTCACTGTGATCACGCGCTGGCCCTGGTGGATCAAAAGCAGCAGGGTCTTCGGGATCATCTTCATGAGCTGGATGAAAAGGCGAACAAGAAACGCAAGCAGCTGGAAAAACAGATTGCGGATCTGGATGAGGAAAAAGCCAAGCTGCGCCAACAGGCTGAAGAAGATGGTTCCGACATTCTGGTCAGCGCTCTGCTTTTAGTGCATGACGGCACAACCTGTGAGCTGTTATATTCCGGTTTAAATGAAAAATACCGCCGTTATCTGGCCGCCTACGCGCTGCGCTTCCGCGGCATTCAATGGGCCTTTGAGCAAGGCTGCACACGATTTAACTTCGGCGGCGTGGAAGGCACACTGGACGATGGGTTATTTATCTTTAAATCATCCTTTGTTCCGAAAATCGACGTCTATCTTGGTGAATTCAGTCTGGCCTGCAAGCCGCTACTGTATCCGATCTGGACAAAGTTATTGCCAAAGGTCAAGGAGTGGCGCCGGCAATGGTTAAGGAGGGAATCCCGTTGATGATCTGTAAACCTATCCCAGCTTCACAGCTGGACAGCTTTGTCCGTATTCATCCTTATGGACATTACATGAAGACCTCGATGTGGGCCAAGCTGCAGAAACAGGATCAGCCGCATTTTTACGGTTTCTATGATCAGGATGAACTGAAGGGAACAGCGATGATCCTGGAGCGGAAGCGGCTGGGGATTCATTACTTTTATGTTCCTTGGGGACCGTGTCTGGATTACAGCGATTCTGATCTGAGTGAACAGTGTCTGCGGGGCTTGATCCAACTGGCGGAAAATGCCAAAGTGGATTTTCTGCGGATCGATCCAAATGTACTCAGAATGGAACGGGATATCAAAGGCAATCCGATTGAAGGCGGAGAAAATCATGAGGATGTCACGGCCTTGCTGAAATCACTGGGCTTTGTGCATAAAGGCTACGGTTACGCCTATAACGGCAGCTGGGTCAACCGCTATACGTTGATCATCGACCTTTCCCCTTCACTTGAGGAAATCGTCAAACACTTCTCAAAAGCCCGGCAGAACAGTCTGCGCCGGCATGCGGTGATCGGTGTTTCAACCCGGCTTGGAACGGTGGAAGATATTCCGCAGTTATGTGAATTTGAACGGCAGCTTTCTCAAATTCAGGGCTTTAAGCCGCATACTGAAACTTTCTTTCAAGATCTTCTGGAGGCTTTCGGCGAACATGCCGTCCTGTATGTCACCGAAATTGATCTGGATCAGATGATCAACGGCATCCAGCAGGAAATTGACAGCGGCAAATATCATAAAGATCCCGAAGCGCTGCAGTCCAAGCTCAAAGAAAAAGAAAAAGCCGCGGACTTAAAAGCCCGGTACGGTACAAAACCGGCGATTGCGGCGGGCTTGTTCCTGCGGTTGGGCGAACAGTCGTGGGATCTCTATACCTACAATCATAAAGATTTCAATTTTATCAAAGCGGTGGATAACCTGCATCGCTTCGCAGTGGAAGATATGAAAAATCATGGCGTGCTGCACTATGATATGTGCGGTTTCTCCGGGGTCACCGAGAAATCCGATCCGCATTTCGGCCTTTACGATTACAAGCGTTCTTTCGGTTCGATTTATACCGAACGGATCGGCGAGTTCGATTATCTCCGGCATCCGCAGCGCACCGCCCGTTGGAAAAAAGCGGATCGTTTCCGCCGCCGGGTAAAGCGCAAACTCATCGCCCTGCATTATGGCAAACAGGAGAAGCAGGCATGAGGCCGATCGGCGTGACCTCCGTCACCTTTCGTGAATTGACCGCGCCTGAAATCATCGCACTGGCAGCGCAAACGGGATGTGCGGGCATGGAATGGGGCAGCGATGTGCATGTTCCGGCAGGCCAGCTGGATTGTGCTGAACGGATCAAAGCTCAGTGCCGTCAACATCAGCTTGCGGTTTTCTCCTATGGCAGCTATTACAAGCTGAATCAAGGCTTGAAGCCGGAAGTCGATTTCCAGGCTTATCTGGACAGCGCCGTCAAATTAGGAGCCCCGCTGATCCGGATCTGGGCCGGACGAACAGCCTCGGCTCAGGCGGACGCCGCTTTCTTTGAGCGCGCCGTTGCCGAGACTCAGCAGTGCTGCGATCTGGCGGCTCAGGCTGGGATTGAGGTCGGGTTTGAATATCACCGCAAATCGCTGACGGACAACAGTGTTTCCGCTGTTCGTCTGCTTAACGCCGTGAATCGAAAAAATTGTCGAACCTACTGGCAGCCCAATCCAGAAAAGAGCGCCGAAGAAAATCTTCAGGAACTCACCGACATTCTGCCCTGGCTGGCAAGGGTTCATGTGTTCAGCTGGAACAGCGATAACTCACGCCTGCCGTTAGCGGATCAGGAAAAGGCATGGAAGTGCTGGCTGAAAATCATTCCTGAATCGGTTCCGCTGATCCTGGAATTTGTCAAAGACGATCAGCCAGCACAATTTCAGGCGGATGTCCATACCTTATTCAACTGGTGTTGATAAACTTATGAAACAACCCATTCACAGTTCTTTAAAGTTTATCATAGATATAAAAAAGCTGTAACTTAATTAGAGGATTAATTCAATTGAAGTCCTCTTTTTATTACAGCTTTTACATCATCAAGCTATTCTTAGATCCCTCTGATTTTCAAGTTACATACTTTATACTCAGTTAACTCAACTTGGCATCGGAATGAGTTGAGAAATATCGTTTTCCGCTCGATCCAACCCCTTTTCCATGGGTTAAATCCGTACCGTTTTCCACCGCCATGAACCAGCAAATTGTTTGAACAGCACAGGCAAATTCCAGGTTTTTAAAATGATCGCTCGCTGTTTCAAAGATGAGATCCGTATCATCCAATCCCGCTTGACCAATCAGGAATCCCTGATGAAATTCAGTTTTAACAAATCGAGCCAGAGCCTTCGCGCGTTCGTTTTCCCGTCCGCCATCATTCAGAATCAACAAACAAATCCGATCATTAAAGCTCAACGTTGGTCCATGCATACCATCTTCAAGTTCATAGCCTACAGCATACAGTTTCGGAATTTCCAAAATCTTCAGCGCACCTTCCAGCGCCACACCCCACAAGGAATCACTGCCATATACCGCAAATAAATCAGCGTTCATCAGTACTTTTCCATTCTGTGCAAACCATGTTTCTACCCGCGGAATAATTTCGCCGTAATTATTCATCGCTTTTTTTAGATCAGCAATATAATCCATAACCTGTTCAGCACAAATTGTATTTAAATACTCCCCGATGGATAATCCCAGAAGTTCAAGTGCAATTAAGCTCGCGCTAAACCCCATCGTCACACATAGATATTCCTCGTCTTTCGCCATAGAATTGACATATGCCATGGATTCTGCGGCAAGAAACTTCTCAGTTTCTGAAGAAATGGCAATCGTTACACAGCCTTTTTTCTTCAGACTTAATTGTGCTTCTCGCGTTGTTTGGGATGTCCCTGACTGAGACATAAATATGTATAGATTCTTTGTATCAAAAACCGTGTGGTTATGCAGAAAATCATTTGAAGTCTCAGCCACGGTCCGCCTACCAGTCACCTTTTCCACAAAACCCCGAGCTGTTTTCGCTTCATTTAAAGAACTTCCTGATCCAATTAGGATAATCTCTTTGAAATCAGGTAGATTTTTTTGAATACATTCAATTGCTGCCTGATTATTCATTGCTCGGTTATCAATTAATTTCTGCAGTACAATCGGTGTAGACTGAATCGTTTCCAATAAAGTTGACATTTAAAACACCCCCAAATATTTTCCAATAATGCCTAATAACAACATTGCGTAAATAATCGTTGTCGATTTGATTCCTTTTCTAAGGCACTGCATAACGCCTAGAACCAAAGTTAACGGAACCAGATTTGGAATGATTCCATCAAACAGCGCCTGTAAACTAAACACGGCTCCACCCAAATTGACACTCAGCGCTAATGGCAACTTAACCATGGTACATGTCATCGCTCCCACGGTCATCATTCCTACTATCGTTGCATATTTTGTGATCTTTCTCAACAAACCGCTTTCCGAAAGATCGCTAACCGCGCTGGTTCCATAAATATAGCCAAAGTATGGACCATAATAGCGTGGGAAGAAACAAATTCCGTTATGAATCAAAATCATTAGAATTGGACCCAGTACATTTCCAGTGGCAGCAAAGCCTAGACCAATTCCGGTAGCAATAGTTCTGACAGAACCCCAGAAAATAGAGTCACCGACACCTGCAATCGGTCCCATCAAAGCGGTTTTTACAGCATTGATGCTGGTTGTGTCAAATTCTGGATTTTTAGCAGCTTCCTTCTCCATTGAAGCGGTTAGGCCTGTGACAAATCCTCCACAAGTAGGGGTTGTATTAAAGATCGTAAAATGACGCTTGTATGCTTCAATTCGTTTTTCTTTATCGGGATAAAATCGTTTAATGGCCGGTGTCATAGCATAGACATAAGCAAAGCCCTGCATTGTTTCTGAATTTTGGCTAGTACTTAGCGCTAAGGTGCGAATTGCCATCTGATTTAACATTTTTCTTTCATCGCCAGGTAGTGCCTTCATTTTATCATTAATCATCAAATAAACCTCCTTTTTGAACTTTCTTCGGTTCTTCTTTATTGGTTTCAAAGAAAAGGATCATTGCCAAAACGATACCGAATATCGCTACTGGCAGCAAACCAAATCCAAAATAGGTTACCATTAAAAAGCCTAAAATATAATAAACCGCGGATTTACCTGTCCACATATTTCTAAGCAGCATCGCTACTCCGACAGCAGCAATCATTCCACCTCCCACACTTAATCCATCCATAAATGTCGTTGGGATCATTGCAATTACTGATTCAATTGTATTCGTACCTACTGCCATCAATGCGATAAACACAATAATTGCACGTGGCAACATCATAATCGTTGAATTTAAAACCAAAAACCATTTAAATTTTCTGTCTTCATCCTTTTCAATGAGTTTCATTGCCAGTGGATTGATAAGAATTCTTATCGGATTCAACAAAGTTTTGACCATAATAATTAAGGTTGCAACTGGAATGGCTAAAGCAATGGCTGTTTCAATATTCTGATGATTCAGAATAACAAACGCTGTTCCTATCGCAGTCCCTGACATTGCATCAGGAGGATTGGAATTTCCGATTTGCGCAACGCCGATAAAAACCAGTTCCAACTGAGCACCGCACATAACGCCAGTACGCAAATCCCCTAGAATTAAACCCACTAACGTTCCAATCACTAATGGTCGATCTAACATTGGCTGAGCTAGCCATACATCGGACATCCCTGCCAGGTATACAACCAACGCAATCAATAATCCCTGTACTACCATATTTTTTCTCCTATTCTAATATTTTTTTTACATCTTTAATCTTTTCAGAAGGTACCATCTGATATTCTATTCTTTTCACGTCCTGAAACATTGAAATCAAGTCCTCTGCGTCAGCTTTAGTGATTGGCGTATTGGAATCCAGTTCAATTGTTCCATCTTTAGAAAATACTCGGCCTAAATTCAGATATTGAATTTGGCGAGTTCCTTCTGAAATTCTTCTTGCGTCATGAATGTTCTTCACGAGTAAAAATATCTGCATTTTTTTCGTTTCCGGATTATTAATTAAATCTATCGCTTGAGCTATGCTTCTGATCGCCATTTGAATACCCTCTGGTTTGGACATCTTCAAAGCAAGCTTTGCAATCTCATTTTGCATGATCTCATCATTTGCGACTAGAATCGCATCCGGATTGATCGTATTGACCCAAGTGACTGCTACCTGGCCATGCAGCAGCCTTTCGTCGATTCTACAAATCTTAATCAAGTTTATTTCCCTCCTTTCTCTGTTTCCTGTCTACTGCTAAAATTGAATTGAAATCCCTCCTCTCTTTCTTTCTGAAGCATTTTCTCTAACCGGTTACCATCAAATATCTCACATGTCTTCAGCGCTAAAGACATGATGGTGCTCATCAGATCAAAACTGTTTTGATCGTTATCCAAGGATACTGCGATCTCCAACACCAAAGGCAAAAACATGACGGAAATCAGTGTTACATTGGGATAAATACAAAGTTTAATCAGTTCATTAAAAACACTGCCGCCTTTGATATCTGTAATTAAAATAAATTCATCAGTCTGGAAATGTTGAATTTCCGTCTCGATTTCCACCTTGATTTCATAGGGGGAAACATAATCATCCAAGTTATAATCCTCTATCCGACTATCATCGATCGCGATCATTTTAACCGCTGACTTCATTCCTTTTGCTAAACTGCCATGAGATGCCAGAATCAATCTTCTCATTCTCTATTTCCTCCATTTTTGTCCTTTGTATTTTGATACGTAAAACCATTTTCGATGTAATCATGCAAATAAGCAATCTCAGCTAATGAAATTTCAATGTTGTAATGCTTCATCAGCTCCTGAAAACAAATTCTAAATAGATGGATGAACTGTACTTGTTCTTTTTGAAATTCATCAAGATCCTCATGTGGAATTTCTGGCTGTTTCGTTACAAGCCGTTCAACCATACTGCTGATATGTAGATAAAGTCCTGCCATCACTTTACTACTAAATTTTTGTTTCAATTCACGCTGAAGCTTTTTTAATGCCTCATCAATGAAATTAATTAGCGTAGTTGGATTCAAAATCGTCAGATTCTGCATAATATTCTCCAAGGAAAAGTTTCTAAGCAAATTGGCATTGAGCTGTTTTATTTCCTCATTACTCAACATATTTTTCATTAACGAATACAATCTTTCCAAATTTTCTACGGAAATAATATCCTCTAAGGCAATATAAGGTGCAATTTCAATTTGTGTTGAATACGTACCCACAATCATAATCACATCATATTTTTCAACTAGCTTTTTCGCTTTTTCCTGATTCATGAGATCAACATAGTCAAAAGTGATAAATTGAATATCGGTTTTTTTCGGCATGCTCGTTTTGAATATCTGCATGACACGTTCAGTTGATTGAAGACCTGAATCGAACGTAAAAACAATCGCTTTCTTTTTTACTTTGCTTCCAAAAACATGAGATGTCAGATGATTTGCCTTCGCAGCTGTATCTAAAATTTCCTGAATAGACTGGTTATGAATAATTCCATATCCCGCAGAAAGTGCTGTCTTTGTCGAAATATTATTAATCATTCCGACGTTCACCGATGCATAATTGGCAACCTCCTGCCCAATTTGTTCTAATGATCCCATATCAACTAACAAAATAATTTCCTTTGAGATAGCCCGCGATAAGATGTAATTTCTAATCTTCATAACAATTTCATTTGTATTCGTTTCTAACGGCATGTCAATCCCTTTAAAAACATAAACACCAAGTAAACGATTAACACTTTCTGCAATTGACGTTGCACTCGAATAGCCATGTGCAACAAGAATTCCAATTTTGTTCAGTTGTTCTAATGCCATTGCAGCGCCATTTAAGTTCATTGCCAAATACAGCTTCGACATAAAATCCATACGCATTTCCAACATACTAAAAATACGGTTATCAATTTCGTTTAGAAGTGTATTTTCCAAAAAGTAATTATTCTGAATAAACACGTCTAATTCATTAATAAAATCAATATTTTGAATTTCCCAATTCCTAATATTGATATCAATGTATGTATTCTCAAAAAGAAATCGGGCAAGCATTTTCATTACACTTGAATCAATTACTGAATTATATTTGCTTTCGATTACTTCGAAAATACTTTTTACGACATTCTCCATTATCTGTATTTTGTTATCATTTTCTTGTTTTTCAAAAACCAAGTAATCACAATATTGATTCAATTTCAAATCAACATATTTTAGAAATTCTTCAGCGGGACTTTGGCATTGACGTTGTCTTTTAAATTCTTCTTTGATTTCTTCTGCTGTCGTAATCAATCTATCATGAAATAATAACGTACTTAATTGTTGCGAACTGTACAATTCCTGCTCAGCATTCCCTTCATATCGAATTTCTTTTACTATTTCAATGGGCAGATGATAGTAAAAAATACATATTTTGTCGGGATGATCCTGTTCTTTATTGGCGTTAACTATTAGAGTTTCTATAGTTTGATTCAAAGTAATCAGATTCTGTGCGTAATCAAAGTGAACAAGTGAATAGTGAGCCAACCTTGAAATATAAATTTGCTTCTTTAAATTGTGTTCACAAAGTTTTATTTTTTTTACAATGAACGCTTCTCTTTCTTTTACCGGTCGCTCAATTAATCGTGGTAGATTAAAACTGAAATCGATCTCATTAAATAAAGAAGTATCAATTAAATTTTCATCACTCACTGTAAAAATTAACCAATTTAGTTTTAGTTCTTTCTGATTCAATAAGTTCTTAATTCTAAAAATAATTTCTTTTTGAATTTCTTTATTTACAACACCAAAATTTTCGAAAAGTAAAAGCCCATTCTTCGTTTTATAAAAAAGTCCAGTTATCGGATTAAAAATCAACTCCTGATAATCATGATTTCCTTCAGTGCAACTGATTTTTATCATCTCTTTCATTTGTGAATCTTTGGAGCATAAAAATTCATAAATGATTTTTGCAAGATACGATTTTCCCGTTCCAGCTTCACCACAGAGTAAAAGAATGTTTGTCTTTTGATTATAGATCATAGATTCAACAGCTGTCATCAGCTTTCTTAGTGATCCGTCTTTACCGATTACCTGCAAAAAAGACTGTTCTTTTTTGCTGATCTGATTCAACTCATTTTTGAATTCAGAGATACTAATATATTCACTGGCAGATATTTTTTTATCTAGTTCATTTTCGATCATTAAACGATCAAAATAAATCACTGGGCGTGTTGATATTTTAATCAGTTTTTCTTCAATAAACAGTGTATTCAAGTATTTTGAAACCACAGATCTTGATAAATGGAATTGATCCGCAATTTCTTTTGTATTTTTACTGATCACACCCGTTTTAAGAAACTGCAGCGTTGCATTTTTTATGAGCTCATGAATCTGTTGTTTGCTCTCCTGCATCTTGCCATCTCCTTTTCATCAAGATTTTAACTTTGATTCCATTTTATATAGAGAGCGTCCGCCCGTCAGGATAGTTGTTAATTTTGCACACTAATTCACTAAATATGCACACTAAAAGAATCGATAAACAAAACAAAACGATTGTTTAGCGTTATTCCTATAGTCTTTATTTAGTGTGCATAAAATAGTCATAAATAAACATTGATTTAATTAATTCGAGAGTTGCAATAGGGTGCTTTTTATCACTTCCATTCGATGTTTAACTTGATTTCAAAAAAAAATCCAGAACTAAACCGTCTGGATGTCTTCGTTTATTTTTATTCATGGAGCTTTTAGAACTACAGATAGATTTCCAAATTCTCGTTTTTTTCCGTTTCCGCCTGGAAAAAGGCTTTTGCTTCCGCATGGATCCAGCCCGCGATCAAACTGGACGGAAACATCTGAAGCTTTTCATTATACCGTGCCACGTTCGCATTGTAAGCGCGGCGGGCGGCCTGCAGATGTTCCTCGACGTCCGCGATCGTTTCCTGAAGCTGCAGAAAATTGGCGGAGGCCTGTAACTGCGGATAGCCTTCCGCTACCATCAATAACTGTTTTTGCACCTGGGTATACTGATCCGCCAGCGCTTCTTTTTCGTTCAGCGTCATTGAAGTGCGCAGCTTCGTCAATTCAGTCAGTACCGCCTGCTCGTGCTTGGTATATCCGCGGACGGCTTCCTGAATGTTCATCAGCGAGTCATAGCGCTTTGCCAGCGCTACATCAATCCCTGACAGCGCTTCCTCACATTTAATCCGGCTGCGGATCAGTTGGTTATAGAGTCCAATTCCCGTACCGATTACAACGATGAGAACACCTAACAAAATAATCATAATTTATTCCCCTTTCTCTGTCTGCCCTCCCTGCGGCGAAATTTCTGTTCCTATTCAGGCCAGCTGAAGCAAGTCGATCAATTCACAGATCAGTCGGGCTTCCTTGCGGATTTCGTTCAGCTGCGGCAAGGTGATCGCCGAAAATACCGGCGGCTCAAAGCTGTTCTGCCGATTGTCCACCGCGACATGGAACTGCCGGTCGAAAAAGCCATAATACATCCGGCCGGCGATTTCCCGTTCCGCCTGTTCCAGCTTTTCCATAAAATGCGGCGTCAACAAATAAAAGGCTTCCTGTTCATCCTCGGCATAGATCTCAAACTTCTCATTGAACGCCTCATTTTCCATTTCAATCCGTTCCGTTTTTAATCCGCTGAACCATCCGCCCGGCTTTCCGTTGGCAAGAAACTCTTTTTCCCGCACCAACAAATAATGGCCAAAATTCTTGGGAAAATCAAATACCATCCACGGACCTTCAAACAACGTTGTCACCGTCGTCGTCTTCCCGGTATGCGTCACCTGCTGAGTTAAAACATCACTGCGGCGAAACGGACAGCCATGATAACTGCCAGAGAGCTGATCATCGCTGAAAAAACGGTTGCCGGTAGGGATAAAATGAGCTTCCTCCACCCACTCCTGGTTAAAGCCGGCATCCGCGTTCAGCTTGACATCATCGAACATTTCCCGCAGAACCGCCAGCACGATTTGATTTTTATACGCTCGGACATATTTCGGCTTCTCCGTGATGTTGATCCACAAGATCAGAACCAACCCCAAGACACCTGTCAATACGCCGAAGGAAAAGCTGGAAAATAACAGGAGTACTCCCACGCCTATCAGAACACCTCCCAATACGGTTACGACCATAATTCGTTCCCGCTGATGATTCAGCTGCACTAAAATTTCATCCAATCTGATCCCCCCATCCTGATTTTCATTATAGCATGCGGCTGACGCACAATTCATGTTCGTAAGAAAATTGTCAAACTCTTTGGGCAGTTCGTCAGACTTGACCATCAGAAAACCGAAGCTCTGGATCAAGGATCACTTTGGCTTCGGTTTTTTTCATTCTTGACAAAAACAGATTAATCCCGGCGCAGCGCTTCAATCGGCGAAAGATTGGCAGCCTTGCGGGCTGGGACAATCCCGAAGAAAATGCCGACAGCGGAAGAAAACAGGGTTGCGATCAGAATTGTGGACAGGCTGATCCGCGGGGTCAGCGGCATGACCAGGCAGATCAATTCTGCTCCGCCGATCCCCAGAATAATTCCGATAATGCCGCCGATTGCGGTAATGATCGCCGATTCAGCGAGAAACTGCCACAAAATCGAACTGGTCCGCGCGCCCAGGCCTTTGCGGATACCAATTTCCCGGGTTCTTTCCGTTACGGATACCAGCATGATGTTCATAACACCGATGCCGCCGACCAGCAGACTGATCGCAGCGACAAATGAGATGAAGGTGGTGATCATGTTCAGCACTTCATTGATCTGTCCCATCTGTTCGTTGAATTCCTGCATCAGGAAGGCGCCTTTGCCTTGGGTTTGATGACGGCTGTCAAGCAGGCTCAGCGCCGATTGAGCTACCGAAGCGGAATATTCATTGCCTTCGGAGATAATATAGATGCTGCTGAAATCATCCGTCCCCATATCAAAGGACTGCAGTGCCGTATACGGCATTTCCATCGAAATTGGCGCGCCTTCATACGTTGAGGAAACAAACGTCCCCTCAACATCCTTGCGCACCCCGATAATCCGAATGTCCTTGGTAATATTCATAATCGAAGCTTCAATCGACATGCCGACGATATCTGCTGTGCCAAACAATTTCTTGGCATCGGATTCGCCGATCACGCCGACTAAGCGTCCGCCTTCAAAATCAGATTCATCAAAATAGCGCCCATGCAGCATCGGCTGCACCGACATCGCATTCATATCCGGATTGCCGCCGCTGATCGACAGATCAAAATTGCCTTTTTGGGTTAAGGCATTGCCCCATGCGCCCAGCGTCGGCGTCACCCCTTTAACGTGGTCGATTTTCGTGCGGATCGTATCGATGTCCTTTTCCGTAATATACGCCGGTTCCCCTGCTGTATAATTCTGACTGGCATAAATGTAGATCTGACCGCCGGCAATGCTGTTGAGTTCATCGCTGATCGTTCCTTTAGCGCCGTTGCCGATCGCCATAATCATGATAACGGAAGAGATGCCGATAATAATTCCCAGCATCGTCAGAATCGACCGGCCTTTATTCGCCCGGATATTCTTGACCGCCATCTTTACATATTCAAATAGCTGCGTCATCTGCGGCCTCCTTTACTGCTGGACAGGCGTGACCTGCAACCCCTCCTGCAGTCCGGCCGCGGCGCTCAGCACGATCAGATCGCCTTCGCTCAGTCCGGAGCAAATTTCCGCCTCGTCATCGGAAGTCACGCCGATCTCAACTGACTTGCGGATTAACAGACCGTTTTCAACAGCATAGACAAAGCTTCCCTCACGATCGGTATTGATCGCTTCCACCGGAACTAACAGCACGTTATCAGCTTTGGCCGTATTGACGGAAACCTTCGCTTCTACGCCTAAGAAAATGTTGTCATCCGGATTGTCGAACCGTACCTGAGCATGGATTACCGGTGTTCCCTGAGCATTGACCTCAGCGACCTTGCTGATCTTTTCCACCGTACCGGTATATTGTGAACCGGCCAGCGTAATCTGGGCTTTCTGTCCGACTGCGATCTTTTCCAAATCGTACTTCGTGATTGAAATCTCAGTCATGACCTCGCGGTTGGAAGCGATCGTGATCAGTTCCATACCTTCGGATGTCGCGGCGCCTTCCTTGGTGTTGACCTTGGTGACAATGCCGGAGAATTCGGCCTTGATCCCAGCTCGTGCCAGCTGCAGCAGCTCTTGGGTGCTCATCGCAGCCAGTTCGCTTAAATTGGTATTGGCCTGCAGCTGAGTCTTCATTTCGTTGGAAAGAATCGCAGCCTGGGCTGAATCGCGAACGCCTTCCCGCTTAGCCAGCTCGGATTCCTTCTGACTTAATTCGGTCGTGGCTTTTTCCAGGTCAGCCTGCAGCTGGACAACCTTTGCCGCCGCATCACCAGAGGCCCCCTGCAGCTGCTTGATCTGGTCTGCAATTTCCTGCTTCCGCTGCTTATGAGAATCCATTGTCGTATTGAGCTCAGTCAGCTCGCCTTGCAGGCGATTGATCTCCTGCTGCAGCCTTTCGATTTCAGTGCTTGGATCCTCTGTCGGAGCCGGACTTGTGGAAGGATCAGGTGAGGATGGATTAAGCAGGGCATCCAGAGCCGCCTGATTCTGGTCGATTTCTCTCTGTTTTTCACTGATCTGCAGCTCCAGCTGAGCGATTTGACCGTCTAAATCTCCCGCTTCTTTCTGCAGTTCGGCAATTTTCTGTTGGTTGGCGGCGTTGCTGCCTTCCTGTTCAGCCTGTTCTTTTTGCGCTTGGGCCAGCTGATCTTTTAATTTACTGACACGGTCACGCAGATCGTTGGCTTCGGCATAAAGCTTTTCGGCATCATGCTTAGCCTGGCTGTATTCATTGGCTTTTTCATTGCTTTTATTCAAGCTGTCGTTATATCCGCTGCGCGCCGCGGTCAGCTCCAGATTGGCTTTCTGCACCTGTTCCTGAATCGAATCCAGATCATAACCGACGATCAGATCGCCGGCGCTGACGTTATCTCCTACTTCCAGCGGCAGCTTCGCAATGTTCGCGCTGACCGGTGAAAAGTAGGTCTTCTCAGATAAGGAAGAAACCAATCCGCTGGTATCCAGCGTCTGCTCTACATTACCGCGGGTAACCGAGGTCACCGCCACCGTTGGCAGCATGGGCTTGCGTGTTAAGTTGGAAACGACGACATAGAGAACGAGCAGTCCGACGGCGCCCAGAATCAAGGTTTTCTTCTTCGGCAAAGTCAGCCTGTGTTTTTTCTTCTCTTTTCCCGGCTTCTTTTCCGGTACTGTCGGTTCAACTTCAATGACTTCTACTTGCTTTTCTTCCATCTTTACTTTCCTCCCTCATTGTTTATATCGGAATCGATCTGGCCGTCGCGAATATGAATAATCCGTTTTGCCTGGGCGGCAATCTCATTGTCATGCGTAATCAGAATGACGGTTCGTCCGCTGGCATGCAGCTGCTTCAGAATTCCCAGAATCTCTTTGCTTGAAGCTGAATCCAGGTTGCCTGTCGGCTCATCCGCTAAAATTAACGGCGGAGCGGCGGCAATCGCACGGGCAATCGCCACACGCTGCTGCTGACCGCCGGACATCTGGGAAGGCTTATGATCAAGCCGGTGACCCAGCCCGACTTTTTCTAATGAAGCAATCGCCAGCTGACGCCGTTCCCGTTTGCCAATACCGCGATAAATCAGGGGAACCTCAACATTTTCCACGGCCGTCAGATTGGGGATCAAGTTAAATCCCTGAAAAATAAAACCGATTTCACGGTTGCGGATATCCGACAGTTCATTGTCGCTCAGCTTGGCCACATTCTGGCCGCTCAGATAATAATCACCTGAAGTCGGTACATCAAGACAGCCCAGCTGATTCATCAATGTTGATTTTCCTGAACCGGACTGCCCGATGATCGCCACCAATTCACCGCGGTTAATCGTCAGATTGACATGATCCAACGCTCGGACTTCCACTTCTCCCGGATTGTATATTTTACATAGATCCCTGATTTCAATTAAAGCTTCAGCCATGAACTTCCCTCCCTGTCATGCTTAAATCGATCTCCATTATAAAGTCCAAGGCTTAAACCCATCGAAAGGAATCCTAAAGAACTTTATAAGATTTTTGTATTAAGACAGTAACACATTAATACATCATTGAACTATTGTCAATCCTTTTTTTACAAATTTCTGATCTTTTTTCTCATATATCTTTTTCTTTTTTTTCTTATTTATCTTTCTTGAAGCTTATTATATTCTGATTTTCGTAAAAAGCAAGCCCCCTTTTTCCAGATTCTGCCTGATATCAACATTATTGTACGCGCGGATGTTACGCTTCACCATGGATTTAACTTGCAAATAACGAACAATCCTGTCACATTCCCTAAATACAGAAAAACGCGGGAACTGCCGATGAAGTTGGCCTTGGTCCCACGTTTAAATCACGCTTAAAAATTGTTCGATCTGTTCCCGCAGCCACTGAAATCGGGTTAACGAGTGAATCTCAAACACGATCAGCTGAGCTGCAGCTAGCACTATCAGCCGCTGTATTTGTTCCTGCAGCATCATCGCCAGAAAAAAACCACCCCAGGTGAGATCCCTGCACAGGCGATCAAACGGAACCTGAGTTTTGGTAATCTGCCGCTCCATCGCAATGATCTTCTGCCCTAGAGGACAGGTCAATTCTTTTTCTGCAAAATGAACTCACGCTGACTGCCATTCACAGTCATTCCGCTCCAGAGCTTCGATTACACAATCTGAAAATGCCGCCTGATGACGCCTAGTGAAAAGAAAAGACCCCAATCTTTCCAGGGTCTTCCTTGCTTTATCTTCTGTTCTAATGATAGGCTTCACTGATAAACTCTGCAGGCAAGGTCATTCGACAACTTTGCCCGGATTAAGAATGCCGTTGGGATCAAAGGCAGCTTTGATCCGCCGCATCAGCTCGATCTGAGCCGGCTGCAGCGATTGTCTGAGATATTCCCGTTTGGCATGGCCGATACCATGTTCGCCGGACACTTGGCCCTTCATCGCTGCGGCTTTAGCATATAACGCATCCATGCAGCGCGTGACCTTTTCCTGCCATACTGCTTCTTCGAGTGCATCCTTCAGCACGTAGATATGCAGATTGCCGTCCCCCGCATGGCCAAAGCTGCGGATCCGTATGTCCTCCTGCAGCGACAGGTCACGGGCGAATTGGCAGAACTCAGCCACCTTGTCGATGTCCACAACAACATCACATTCATCCATCTGCGTCGTTGAGTTTTTAATCGCCTCCAAAAAGGCTCCGCGGGCATCCCAGATGCTGCTCTGGCGCTCCTCCGTATCGGAGATAAAGACATCTTCCGCGCCTTCTTGCAAAGCCAGCTCAGCGCAGTCGTGGATCATCGCCTGCATTTCTTCCGGGGTATTGGCGCTGTATGAAACGATCAGGTAGGCATTGAACTCCTTATTGGGGAAATCCTTGCCGAGATAATCCTGAGCATCCTGGATGACTTCTTTTTCCATGAATTCAATCGTCGTCGCCACTGCCGGCAGCCGCATGATCTTCGGCACCAAGGTCAGTGCCTGGCCTAACGTATTAAACGGAATTAACAGCGACGTCATCGCACGCGGTTTCGGAAGCAGCTTCATGATAATTTTGGTGACTACCGCCAGCGTTCCTTCTGAACCAACGATCAGATCCTTTAACGAATAGCCGGAGCTGTTCTTCGAGGTCTTGCCGCCCAGCATCAAGACACTGCCATCCGCCAGCACGACTTCCAAGCCTCGAACATAGTCGCGAGTGACGCCGTATTTCACAGCCCTCATACCGCCGGCATTGGTCATCACATTGCCGCCGACCGAAGCGCTCTTTTCACCTGGATCGGGGGCATACAACAGATTGTGATTGGCGGCTTCCTCAATGATTTCCATTAACAGCACGCCCGGCTGGATGACGGCGTTCATCGTTTCTTCATCGATTTCCAGAATCTGATTCATCCGCATCATCGACATCACGATCCCGCCGTGCGTCGCCACGCAGCCGCCGCATAAGCCGGTTCCGGCTCCGCGGGTGGTGACCGGCAGGTTTTCTTGATTGGCATAAGCCAGAATCTGCGATACTTCCTCAGTACAGCCCGGCTGAATGACCAGTTCCGGGTCAAAACAGCCGTAGTGGGTCATTTCATCGTGCGTATAATCAGGGTGAATTTCATCGCTGACGCTGACATATTGCCGTCCGACAATCGCGCTCAGCGCCTCGATATCTTTCGTTTCTAGTTTGCGGAACATACGGCTTCGCCCTCCATTTCTTTCAGCATATTTTCGGCAATGAGTCCGGCATCGCCAACGACGGCTACATGCGCCAGGTCAAAGATCGGAGCCTGCGGATCGGTGTTGACCGCAATGATCTTCTCTGCGCCCTTCATGCCGGCGGTAAACTGAATTGCCCCGCTGATGCCGAAGGTCAGAATCAATTTCGGTTTGACTGTTCGGCCCGACAAGCCGATCTGCTTTTTGACATCATACCGGCCGCTTTCCACAAAAGGCCGGCTGCAAGCCATCTGGGCATGCAGACGCTGCGCCAGGGTTTCGATCAATGCCAAGGTTTTTTCATCCTTCACTCCGCGTCCCACTGCGACGAGAATTTCAGCATCGGAAATACTGACCTCCTGCTCCTTCTTTTCAATCTTCAGCCATTCGATTTTGGAATCCAGCTTGGCCGAATCAATGGAACAGGATACAACCTGGCCAATTCGGGCTTGCTTCTGAGCGGCATCCATCACCTTGTACCGCACCGTCGCAAACTGCGGCCGATGATTGGTATTCAGGATCTGAGCCATAATGTTGCCGCCAAAGGCCGGACGAATCTGTACCAGATCCGTATTTTCACGCATCTCCAAAACCGTACAGTCTGCGGTTAAGCCGGTTCTGAAACGGGCGGCTGTGCGCGGCGCCAGCGAACGGCCGCTGACCGTAGCCCCGACCAGCACGACTGTCGGATGGCTGCGCTGGATGCAGTCTTCAAACACTTCGGTATAATTATCCGCACGGAAATATTTTAAGCGTGGATCTTCATAGAGGTACACGTTGGCTACCCCATAATCCAGCAGTGAATCCGCCGCCGCTTCAATCTGATCGCCGATCATCAGGCAGTTGACCTGTTGACCGATGACCTGTGCCAACTCCTGCGCCTTACCGATCAGCTCCAGCGTCACCGGATGAATCCGGCCGTCACTGTGTTCAACGTAGACGAGAATATCATGCCACTGGGACTTATCAATCTGCGGCTGAGGGGCATCAGTCTGTTCGCTGATAGCCTGACTTGGACAGTTGCGCAGACACATCCGGCACATTTTACAGGCGGCATTGATCTGGACCTGGCCATCGACCATCGCCATCGCGTTAAACGGACATTGCTGAATGCATAAACCGCAGCGCGTACATTTTTTCGGATCAATCACTAAGCCGCTCATGCGTTCTCCTCCTCCCACATTTTATCTTCTTTCAAAATTTCTACCAACCGCGTAGCACTTTCTGCTTCCGTCCCTTCCAATCGCAGGGTTTTCACATCATGGGTCGGCGTAAAAATTCGCTCGACCTGCGTCGGGGAACCGGACAGACCGATTCGAGCAGGATCCAGAGTCCTGCATTGAGCTGCGCTCAGGGTATGAATCGGATTCTGCGCCGCTGCTTTGGCTCGCTTATACGACGGCAGATTGGGCTGGAAAATACCTTTTTCCACTGTGATCAAACATGGATAAGGAATTCGTGCGACCGCCTCAACTTCCGTCAGATCCTGTTTGACGACTAAGGCTTTCTCATCCACGTCAATCAGTTCCGTAACCCAGCTGATATGCGGTATCCCCAAAACCTCCGCCATTTCCGGGCCAACCTGAGCGGTATCGCCGTCGGTGGTCTGCTTGCCGCACAGAATCAAATCGACATGCTCGATCTGACGGATTCCGGAAGCAATTGCATAGGAAGTCGCCAGCACGTCGGCTCCGGCAAACTTGCGGTCCGTCAATAGCCAGCCTTCATCCGCACCTAAAGCAAACGCCTCCTGTAGCACCGCCTTCGCAGCTGGCGGTCCCATCGTGATCACATGGATTTTCGCTCCCGTTTTCTTTTGAATCTGCAGCGCGGTTTCCATCGCATACAGATCATACGGGTTCATTTTGGTTTCAATGCCATCCCGTTTCAGCACGCCGGTTACCGGATCAACTTCGACCTTCTGCGTAGCCGGAACTTGTTTTACACACACAACAATGTTCACTTTTCTGTTTCCTCCCTATTTTCTTCCAGCTGCAGATGCCGCTTCATCAGCTCCGCCGCCGTTTCCGTTTGTCTGGCCGCAATCGCCCGGGTCAGCTGTTCGTGCTGGTCGATCAGAATCGCCAGTGAGCTATGAGTTGAAATTTGCCGGCGGTTGTGCGCGACGGAATATTCCATCAGACTGCCGACGCTGTCCAGTGCGATTTTTAACAGCGCGTTGTGGCTGTTGTGCACCAGCGCCTTGTGAAACTGCAGATCCAGCTTGGCAGCCTGCGCTTCATCCTCGCATTGACGCATCGCACTCACCAATTCCATCAAGCCCGCATCCTCACCTTTTTCCGCAGCCAGCTCCGCCGCTTTGATTTCCACAGCCAGGCGGAACTGCGCAATGTCCTGTTCACAGCCCTGCTGGGCGAACAACAGCGGCGAAATCCGCTGAATAAACGGTTCGATCTGAAAGGCTGTGACGCGGGTCTTTTCTTTGGGCCGAATCCGCACAATGCCTAACAACGCCAGCACCTGCATGGCTTCCCGCACACAGCTGCGGCTGACGTGATAGAGCTGCGCCATCTCCCGCTCAGACGGAAGCGCTTCTGAAATTTTCAGCCGGCCGCTGCCGATCTGGCTGATCACATCATCGACAATCATCTGCGAGTTCTTTTCCTGATTTTCCATAGTTCACCCCTAACTGGTCAGACCAAGTTAATTCCATTATAGAAGAACTGCTCGAAAAATGAAAGCCCTTACAGTTAATTAATTCTTTCACGAATCGTTTTTATCGAATTCAGTGCATTACGACATTCCCCGCTTTCCAGTCCGTAGAATATCCGTTTATCTTCGCTGGACAAAAACCAGAAGCATTGACAAAACAGCCTTCAAAAATCGGGCAGTTTTCTTCATCTATAGCATTCCATGAAACAATATTTCAGAGAAGCATTATATTTTACGAATAAAATCTTCAAAAGCTCTTTTCACAAGATCGAAATCACGGTATGATAATTCACAGAGGAGAGTTCAGAAAACAAATATGGAAAATGTTAAAATGTTGATTTTGGATATCGACGGCACCTTAATCGCCCGCGGTTCAGAAACGATCCGTCCAGTGGTTGTTAAAGCGCTGCATCAGGCGCAGGCCCAGGGAATCAAGCTGCTGATCGCTACCGGTAGAGCTTACTACTTCATCCAGCAGGATGTTCACGACACTCTGAAACCAGATTATTATGTAACGATCAACGGTCAATGCCTGATTGAAACTGGCAAGGGCATCATCGAAAAGCATGAAATTCAGGAGTCCACCATGCTGAAGCTGAACAAGCTGTGCGATGAACTGGAACTGGGCGTCGGCTATAAGTTCGATGAATCCGTCGTCTGTCAGTCGCACTTTCACAAGTTTCACTGGGGTTATCTGAAAGGCAAGGACGTCGGCAGTCTTTTAATCGACGACACTGCCGAACAAAATTATCAGAAGACGCATGGTTTGCCTATGGGCTTATTTATCATCGGAGATGAGGAAAAAGTCGAATCGATCACCGATCAGTTCCCGGAGCTGACCTTTACCTGGAGCTATCCGCAGGGCTATGACATTTACAGCACCGGCAACGATAAGACAACGACAATTGAATCAGTATTAAAACGCCTGGGTATTTCCTGGGCGGAAACAATGGCTTTCGGCGATGGCGAGAATGACATTCCAATGCTGCAGAAAGCCGGCGTTGGGGTCGCTGTAGCTAATGCTAAAGAGAATGTCAAGGCGGCCGCGGATTATATTGCGCCATCGGTCGATGAAGACGGTGTAGCGGAAGCCTTGAAGCATTTTGGCATTATCAGCTAGCCTAGCTTTTCCGTTCAATGACGTAAACAGTACGAAAAAAGCTCGGTCTCTGCCGGGCTTTTTTGTGTGTTCTGGCTGATTATTAGGTTTATCTTTGTACAAAGATTGCCGGAACTTCCTGTTCTGTGGATGTTCCTTTTCTCTGATTCTAATCTTTTTAATCCGGATGGATCATCTTATTTGCCAGCGATGCGAAGAGCTTGTTCCAGAACCTTTTTCCCATCCAGCATCCCGTAAGATGATGGGTCAATGACTTCAATCGGAATCTGACCGTTCGTCGCTTTCACAAACCGGTCTTTCTGATATCTGGCCTGAGGAGCCAGCAGAATCACATCATAGTCCAGTGTAATCTGACTGGATTCATCTCTTCCCAGCGCCTTAATCTCCGCTGGAATCTTTAACGCCAGAGCTGCGTTCTGCATATTGGTCACCAGTACGCTGCTGGACATCCCGCTTGAACATATAATCAGTATTCTCATCTTTCTTTTTCCTTTCCCAGGCCTTCGCCTTGTGTAGCTATAACGTTTTTATACCATGAATAGGAATCTTTTTTTATTCTCTGTCCGCTGCCTTGGCCCGCATCATTCAGATCGACATAAATAAAGCCATACCGCTTTTCCATTTCTCCCGTGCCGCCGCTGACCATATCAATCGGTCCCCATTCCAGATATCCGATGATTTCGATGCCGTCTTCCTGCGCCCGCAGCACTTCCATCAGATGCTCTTTTAAGTATTGAATTCGATACGGATCATGAATCCTGAAAGTGTCCTTCTCCTTCACAACTTCATCATGCGCCCCTAATCCGTTTTCAACGATAAACAACGGTTTTTGGTAGCGGCTGTATAATTCTTTACAGGAAATGTAAAGACCCAGCGGATCTTTCGTCCAGCCCCATTCCGATCTTTCCAGATAAGGATTGACAGCGGAGGCAAACAAATTGCCGTCGGTAATATCCAGCTGTTTCTCAGCACAGACCACGCTGCTCGAATAATAGCTGAACGCCAGAAAATCAGCCTTCCCTTTCTTGAGTATTTCTGCATCCTCTTTCGTGACAGTCAGTGTTGCATGATATTTTTCTCGCACACGCCGGGCATAATAACCATAATCACCTCTGATGAAAACATCAGAATAATAGTAAAGATGTCTTTCCATTTCTTCAAGGTTATAACAGATATCTTTAGGATTGCAGGTATACGGATACGAAAGCTGCATTGCGATCATACCCCCAATTCTGGCGTCGGGTATTATTTTATGACACAGGATGACCGCTTCCGCACTGGCCAGCAGTTGATGGTGGGCGGCCTGAAACAACATCGTCATCGCTTGATCTAGATTCGGATCAGTCTGACATCCAGCAAAAGGAGAATATCCGCCGGGTCTGAAAGTTCCGGGATCCGCCACACCGTTGATCTCATTAAACGGAATCCAGAGTTTCACTTTCTTCTTATAGCGTTCAAACACAGTCTGGCAGTAAGTCTTAAAAAAACCGATTACGCGTCTGTCTGTCCAGCCGTTGTATTCCTTGACGATATGCATGGGTATTTCAAAATGAGATAAGGTGACTAACGGCTGAATATGATACTTTATCATTTCATCAAACAGCGCATCGTAGAATTGCAGTCCTTCCTCATTTGGCTTTTCATCATCCCCATTGGGGAAGATCCGCGGCCAGGATATCGACGTTCTCAGACACCGTATACCCATCTGAGCCATCAGCGCAATATCTTCCCGATAGTGATGGTAAAAATCAATTCCCCGGCGATTGGGATAATTTTTCTGCGGGTCCTCCTTAAAACTAAAGTCCTCTCGGAATACGCTTGACATCCCATGGGTGTAATAGTCATAAGCGGCAATACCTTTTCCGCCCTCATTCCAGGCGCCTTCGGTCTGTAAGGCGGACAATGCCCCGCCGATCAGGAAATCCTCAGACCACTTCATCAGGCTTCCTCGTTGGATTCAACGGCAGCCGCTTCTTTTTTAATTAAGTCCTTATCATAAGCTTTAAAGAACGGCATCCAGATCAGCACCTGGACTACAACAAGTCCCAGCTGCAGAAGCGTTCCCTGCCATCCATAATTGAAAAACGCCTTCAATCCGATCGGAATCGTAAACGGAAGCTGGATGCCGTTGGAAACCGGAACCAGCCCGGTCATCATGCTTAAATAAGCGATGATAATTGAAACGACCGGCGAGAGTACAAACGGCACTAACAGACGAATGTTAAAAATAACAGGAGCACCAAAAACGACTGGTTCATTAACATTGAATAACGCCGGGATCGCTGACATTTTTCCCACCGCTTTGTTCTGTTTCGATCGGGCAAAGATCAGCATGCAGATGACCAAACCGATCGTTCCTCCGGAGCCGCCGATACAGGTGATCTGATCGCGGAAGCAACTGTCCAAAATTGCCGTTCCCGTGCTGCCGTTGAGATAAGCCAGATTATTGGCTGCCGTATTGGCCAGCAGGAACGGTTCAAAAATAGAGCCGATTGTCCCTGGCGAAATGCCGAACCAGTAGGTAACGTTGCTGATCACAATTAACAGAATAATCCCCGGCACCGAAGTTGCCAGTTTGCCCAGCGGAGCACTGATGACGCCAATAATAAAGGCATCCAGGTAACCATACGGCGTCAATCCAAAGATGACCCGAATCATAAGGAAGACAAAAATCAGCAGAAATTCTGGAATTAACGCGCTGAACGATTTGGATACGAAGGCCGGTACTTCTTTTGGAAGCTTAATCGTCCAGCCTCGCTTTTCGATAAAATGGAGTAATTCCACTGCAATGATAGAAACGATCAAAACGGTCAGAATCTGACTTGTTCCAAAACAGCCGATCACGGAAATGGCATCGCCGTTAAACGGCATGATCAGGACATAAGCGATTAAAACCGCGCTGATCGTATAAACCTCGTTCATTTCATACGCTTTGGCCAGACTTCTGGAGATCCCGATTAAAAACAACAGGCCCACCATTCCCATCGTGCAAAAATATCCGGTCAGGATCGTACTGTTCCAGGCATCACCAAACAAGGAAACGACAAACTGTGTAAAGGCAGGAATCGGAAAATTCATCAACAGGGCAAATAACGAGCCGATCATCATCACCGGCATGGCCAAGAACATTCCCTCTTTTAAAGCGTTGATGTAACGGTTGCTGTCAAGCCATCCCACGATCCCGGATAGTCGCTCTTCAAAATGATCTAAAAATTTCATAAATTATCTCCTTTTCCATAGGCTTTATGAATAAGTTTGCGATATAATATAACCTTTTACAGAATACTAATGCTTTCTCTACATTTCAGTAATGAATGTCCGCTTTCTTTTCATTCTCAACTTCTTCGATGTAGGCTATAAACTCACTGGCCAAATCAAAGGTGACGATTGCATTGGTCAAATGATCCTGAGCATGCACCATCAAAATTGACAATTCTATTTTTTCACCACGGCATTCTCGCTGCATCAATTCATTTTGTAAACAATGAATCTGAAGAATTTTAGAATCCGCCTGATTCATCAGTTCACCGGCAGTTTTAAAATCTTTTTTTCTGGCGTACTGGATCGCCTGAATGCAGTCACTTTTTGCATCACCGGCATTCATGATGATCTTCATGATTATCTCCTGCATGTTTATCCTCTTTTCTTTATTGCATTGGTTTTACTTCTTCAATAATTTCTTTCAAAACAGAATACTCCGGGTTCTTAACAAGCCGATCAATGATCGTTTTATTCATAACAATTTTGGAAAGACAGCGATACATTGAAGTCAGGTTGTCATTTTTAGATTTAGCAATACAGATCAGAAAAACCACACGAACCCGCTTCCCTTCTTCCCATAAAACCGGATTTTCAAGGACGGACACACAAATATGGGTAGTGCTGGAAACCGCCTTTTCCGGATGCGACATCGCTACATCATTGCAGAACACCGTATTTCCAGCTTCTTCACGCCGCAAAACAGAACTCAAAAGGTCAATACAGCCGATTTTTCTTTCCATTTGATCGCACATCCGTTTCAATATCTCTGCTTTATCCGTGCTTTTTTCAAAACAAAATAAATCTGGATCGAAGTATTGAAGCACATCTGTCTGTTCTTTCTGTTTGAAGATCTTTCTGATAAAGTCAATCTGTTCATGAATGCTGAGCGAAGTCATCTGCAGTATCGGTACAGGAAGCTCCTGCTTGATATGAACCATGGAGAAAATATAATCAATATGGGTGAAATCAAAGGTATCAATCTGCGTGACATCCAGAGAATGCACCTCGTTGATATAATCACTGAATTCAGCTTTGACTTGCTGCTCAAAAAGCATCGAATTCATTCTCCCATAAGCAGAGACCAGGCAAATATTGCTCTTAGTTTTCTGCGTCTTTCTTTTTTCGAGCGCCAAAGCGAATGCAAGAGAAATATAGCCAATTTCATCTTCACTGAGTATTTGACGGCATCGTCTCTTTATTTCTTTGCTGGCATACAGCGCCATGACATTACATAAAGGAAATTCTTTCTTAATATCGTTCAGGATTGGATTTTTCGACGAGATTCCCCACTTGATTCTTGCCTGCAATGGGATCAGATGCTGACATAATGATATTTTTAAGTCTAGATCATCCCGGAAATCGATGCCAAAGGCGTCGTAAACATCGGCCAGCATGTCATTGGCCATTTGAATTGTCTGTGAATCAAACAACAAATTCCCATTTTTTTCACCGGTAATCGTTTGTTTGGCCCTCAGTAAAATGACGAGATAGTCTTTTTCACTGACGGGCAGATTCACCTTGACGATCTGCTGCAGAGATGCAAATAGAAGTTCGGCGATCTTCCAGATTCGAGGTTCCACTTGTTCACGGTCAGAGATTTCGATTTCTTCAATGATCTTCTGTTTTTCCAGCCGGCCGGCTGTAATGTACAAATGGATCAGAAGATCGTTAAAGGCAATCGCTGAAACATGAAACTGATTGCTTTCCAGGCCTTGTTTTAATATCTTCTCCAACTTTTTCTTCCGTCTGTCACTTTCGATAAAAGTCAGATCATCATACAAGGGCCCCTCCTTAGCGGTATCCGCAAGACAGATCCGTTTATCAAACTCGCTGCCGATGATTCGAATTCCATAATAGGGTTTTCTTTCCAAATTCAGATTGTAAGAATTCAAACGCACCTCAACGTCTTTGATGTCATTGGTCAGCGTTGCATAGGAGACAAATAAGCTTTCAGATAGTTCAGTCAGTTTCACGTACTCACTTTGAATCAATTTCCATATCATAAAATTGATTCGCTCCAAAGGAATGGTGGGAAATGAATCATCCTTGGATGAAAAACAGTTCAGATAAACAGCTTTGTTTAAAATATGCAGCAGATAGCCGCGGCCTTTCCTGGAAACAATCTCCGCTCCATATTTTTCCGATTCCTGGTTTATTTCTTTTACCAGGTTCTGTACAGTCCTTGAAGAGACGCCGATCTCCAAGGCAATAACCTCTGCTTTTAAGAACTCGGTTTCGGATAATAAATAGAGTATCCTCGTTTTTTGTGATAATTTCAAAGTTGAGTTCCTCCTGTTTTTCCCTGCAGTTCATTTCCTGATTACAATTTACAATGAAATATTTTGTTAATCCATCTACATTTTTTCGCTTGTCACAAGCGAAAAAAATAAGACTCCGCGATTATCGGATAGGTGTACTCGAATGTTCATACAGAACAGAGCGCATCAAGAAAGAAACTGAATTAAATCTCCCTGTTTTCTGGCACTGTTTGCTATATTAGCTTTATCTTTATCGATTCCTGATTCAAAGTATTATCATTTCAATTTTATCGTTTTTAAAGTCCATCGGATCATTCGGCTTTATGGAAATATTTACCATCTTCTTCAATGCAGTCTGAGCGACGATAGAAAATACAGTGAGAACAAAGCGGAAAATCATGTCAGCAAGTCGGACCTAAATTCCTTTTAAACCCAATCTTACAGCAGTTAATTCTGAAAGAGCTTGACAGTTAATCTTTTTGATATCATAATGATATCATCAAGAGGAGGAATACCAAGATGGAAGAAAAAATTTTAAAAGCAAAGAAAGGTCTGATGCCCCTGATCCTGCTGCTTGCAGCCTATGTGCTGGCGATCGTTGCCTTGATCGGCGGTATTTCAATTGTGGATAACCATGCTTTCGGCAATGTTTTGATTGCCATCGGATTAGTGTGGATAATCCTGGGCTGGATTCCATTTATGGGCGTCAAAGTTCTAAAGCCTCAGGAAGCGCTGGTGCTGACGTTGTTTGGCAAATATATCGGCACATTGAAAGAGGAAGGCATTTATTATGTCAATCCGTTTGTATCCGCGGTTAATCCTGCCAGCCGGACAACATTACGGCAAAGCGGCGACGTCAATTCCTCAGAACGTGCGATCGTTACTTCCAACGGCGCTCAGAATCAAGTGACCCCGACCAAGAAGATCTCGCTGAAAGTCATGACGCTGAACAACAACAAGCAGAAGATCAATGACTGCCTGGGCAATCCGATCGAAATCGGCATCGCCGTTATCTGGCGTGTTCATGACACAGCTAAAGCTGCTTTCGCTGTCGACAACTACAAGGAATTCCTGTCGCTGCAGTGCGATGCAGCGCTGCGGGATATCGTCCGGGTCTATCCGTATGATGTCGCGCAGAATGTCGATACGACTGGCGATGGCGAACCGGATGAAGGCTCATTGCGCGGTTCCAGTGAAATCGTGGCGGCACGGATTCGCGACGAAATTCAATCCCGCGTACAGGAAGCCGGACTGGATATTATCGAAGCCCGGATCACCTACCTGGCCTATGCTCCGGAAATTGCCGCCGTTATGCTTCAGCGGCAGCAGGCATCCGCGATTATTGATGCCCGCAAGATGATCGTCGACGGTGCTGTGGGTATGGTCGAAATGGCACTGAACAAACTGAACGAAGGGGGCATGGTTGAGCTGGATGAAGAACGAAAGGCCGCCATGGTATCCAATCTGCTCGTCGTCTTATGCGGAAATAAAGATGCTCAGCCCATTGTGAATTCAGGAAGCTTATATTAGTGGCCGATCAGGAAAAGAAACAAGTGCCGCTGCGTATTTCCAGCAAGCTTTACGCTGAGATTGCATCCTGGGCAGAAGATGATTTCCGATCCTTGAACGGACAGATTGAATACCTGTTGACCGAATGTGTCAAACAGCGTAAGAAAAACGGCTCCCCCCGGCCGGAAAAATTAGATGAAGGGATTAAACTGGATCTATGAGAAAAAGCCGCATGCATAACCACGCGGCTTTTTTCTATCCTTTTTATAATCGAATAATGGATTTTATGAATCAGAGATCCTCGCCTAAAATTGTTTTAACAGCGACGCGGCCCTGGGTCATCGTCCGACCAACCGCAACTCCGACAAAGTATTCCGGATAGTTGCCCGCAAAGAAGCTGCCGGAACAATCGCCGATTGAATAAAGACCCTCAATCACTTGATGATGCGTATCATAGACCTGACATTTCGGGTTAATCCGCAGACCGTCGCAGGTTGTCAGCAGGCTGCCGCCTAAGAAACAGCCATAATACGGCGCTGTATTGACCGGCCGCATCCGATAAGCTTCTTTTCCGAAATCCTCATCAACGCCTTTGGCGCACAGCTCATTGTAGCGCTCTACGGTTGCCGTCAGATTTTCAGCAGGAATACCCAGTTTTTCTGCCAATTCTTCAATCGTATCGGCTTTAAAGATCAAACCTTGTTCAACATAGCTTTCCAGCATCGGGATGATGCCGTTGCCCTGTGCGATATTGACCGAGATTTGTGCACAGCCATATTGATCATAAGCCAGAATCGCCTCTGTGACGTTCGCATCCATGATCGCCGCATAAACACCATCCGTCTGCAGGGAAGCCGCATGGTTCAGGAAATCATACGGACAGGATTCGTTGGCAAAACGGAAGCCCTCTTTATTCACTTTCAGATGCGGCTGGGTACCAGGATTAAACTGATAAACCGTACCTGGGAAAGCAAGATTTCCCTGACCATCATCGACATAGCCCGCTTTAACGCCCGGAGCGACCAGACCGCGGTCAAAAATCATCGGCGCATCCGTCGTATCCATCTTAGCACCGGCCCAAATGCCGGCACGAATTCCTATTCCAGTATCCGGACCATAGTAGCTGTTCGCTGTAACGCACTCATTAACAATCGGCGCCAATGCCTTGATCATCTTCGGATTGCCTGGATAACCGCCGGTTGCCAAAATTACATTCTTTGCATTGATTTTTACATAAGCTCCGCTGGCATCCGTGAAGATCGCGCCGGATACTTTTCCGTCAGCATCCTGTACCAGCCGAACCAAGGTCATGGAATAATTGACTTCATAGCCTAAATCCTGAATATGCTTTTCCAGAAAGCCATTGCGTTCGCAGCCCATCGAAGCTGCAAATTCACTGCCCTCCGGAGCGTTGACTGTATGCCAGATCGAAGGAACGTAATATTCCATATTGTTGCCGCCGACATGGTTATCATGTGCGATATTCACCGACGCTGTCAAACCCAGACTTTCCAGGTAGCTGATCATTTCAGCACTGTTGTTCATCCACATCTTGATGACTTCCATATCGCATTTGTAGGAAGCATAACGGGCAATCTCATTCAGCAGGCGATCCTTCTGGACGGTGACGCCGGCTTTTTTCATAGCTTCAGTATCCAGCGCCCCAATCCAATGACGTGTATCCCCCAGCGTTTCATTCTGTTCGCAAATCATGAAATCCATCTTGGCATCCGCAGCGGTTGCAGCAGCCATCATCCCGCCATTGCCGGCACCAATAATCAACAGATCGGTATCATGGGTCGAAGCAATCTGCGAATCCGCAATCTGTGGAGCTTCGCCTAACCAGTCCTCAGAGTCAGCACCACTATTTTCAATTAAAGCCTCAGCCAATCCTTGGGCCTGCGCTATACAGTTGTTGACTGCTTTCTTCAGCGCTGGAATGGTAATGTCGGCAGTCGCTGCGGTTTCCACATCGGCTGACTGCTTCTCAACAATCAGCTTGGCTAATTCGTCGGCGGCCGCCTTGCCGATTGATTCAGTTTCTCCTGAAGCTTCGATCGCACAATCGGTAATCTTATCCGCACTGAACGTCAGCTCTACTGTCATATAGCTGGAATAGCCTTTGACAACTGCGGAATAGGTTCCTGGCGTATAGATTCCTTTGGCCGCCGCGGGCGCATCGTTGGCACAGCCGGTCAGACTGACGGCCGCTAAGCCTAAGGCACTGGCCGCTGCCCCTTTCAGGAAATCCCGGCGGGTAATGCTTTTTGAACTCATCTTTCTTTCCTCCCTTGTTTCAATATGTTCATTATTTCACATAGGCTCTTGCAAAAGAAGTCTGAATTTCTTATTATTGTTATAAGGCATTCCTTATAACAGAAAGAATGGAGGAACCCCATGCTGAACCCTCAATTAAATACGTTTATTCAGGTTGCGGAAAACGGCAGTTTTTCCAAGGCCGCGGAGAAGCTGTATATTACGCCCAGTGCTGTAATTCAGCAAATCAACAATCTGGAAAAAGAGCTGCAGGTCAGCTTATTCATTCGTACACGCCATGGAACTCAGCTGACCCCGGCGGGTGAATATCTGTTTCAGCAGGCCGGCTCCCTGCTTCAGACCTGCCGTGAAATTGAAGAAAATTTGATAACGCTTCATCGCCGCGGACAGCGGAAAATCACGGTCGGTACCAGCTTATTGATGAAATGCCGGGTCTTTTATCCGTTGTGGACACGTTTTCAAAAAGCGGTTAACGATCAGATTGACGTTGAGATTCTTGATCTTTCGCTTAATAAAGAGGCGTATAAGGCTGATCTCTTGGAAGGGATTTATGATGGTGAAGCCTGGCAGCTGGACCGCCAGTTTCTTCCTTTATTTCAGGTTCCCATTGCCTGTGCCGTTGCGCGGAATCATCCGCTGGCCAATAAATCCTGTTTGACCTTTGAGGACATGCGGCCTTACACGCTGGTAACGATCCATTCAAACATGTCAGAGGAGCTGGATCGCCTGCAGCAGGAAGCCAAGGTGCAGGGAATTCGGGTCATTGAGGTAAAACGGTATGATTTATCCGTCTTCAGCCGGTGTATCGTTCATCAGGACTTACTTCAGACACCGCTGTGCTGGAAAGACATCCATCCTGACTTAATCACCCTTCCCTGTGCCTGGAATTACTCGTTGGCTTATGGCTTTCATTATGAACAAGAACCCAACAGCGCTGTTCGGGAATTCATGGACTTTGTTCGCCGAATTAAGGAAACGGAAACGCTTCATCTTTGATTAAGCCAAAGATCGGTATTCCAATAATCATTCGTTCTATTCGCTATAATGTCATTTTTTACGAGTAATCAAAATTGCTTTTTTCCTGCATGCTTGGCATATTTCCTATTTTTTCCGATATTTTAGTTTTAGCCAATCTTGATGATCTGAAATGTGCTTAAATATAGAAAAACCGCGTGGCTTACGCGGCTTTCTTCTATTCATTATTCAATAGGACTAAATGGCTTAGCCTTTCAGCTTTTCACCAGACTTAAAGACTGCACAGACCTTACGGACACAGGAAATATCAGCTAACGGATCACCCTCAATCGCAATGATATCCGCTACTTTTCCGACTTCAATCGTTCCGTAATCCTTCAGCACGCCGATGCAGTCAGCACCGTTGCGGGTGGAAGCTACAATGGCATCCATCGGCTTCATACCGTTAGCGACCATCAGTTCCAGTTCAAATGCGGAATTATTATGGAAGTTGTACGGCGTACCGGCATCCGTCCCCATCGCAATCTTTACTCCTTTGGCATAGGCTTTTTTAAAGCTTTCGATATGCGCATCCACGACCATGTTTGCTTTGCGCAGCACATAATCCTTCATCCCTTTTTCAACACCGGCATCCAGAATGCAGCGCGGCGCGGCCAGCGTCGGAACCAGATACGTACCATGCTCAACCATCCAGTCAATGCATTCGTCATCCAGGAAAATGCCATGTTCAATGGAATCAATCCCGGCATGCAATGCGTTTTTAATTCCCTGAGTTCCCTGCGCATGCGTCGCTGTTTTGCGGTCGGCTTTATGCGCTTCATCAATCGCAGCTTTCATTTCTTCCATCGTCAGCTGAGCGCTGCCCGGTTCCACGCCTTTGGTCATTACCCCGCCAGTTGCCATGATCTTGATCAGATCGACACCCTGCTTCAGCAGTTCACGGGCATGCTTGCGGCATTCATCCACACCGTCTGATTCCAGACCGCTCTTCCAGCCATGACCGCCGGTCATCGTAATCACTCTGCCGGCACAGTACATATGCGGTCCAACGATCTTCCCTTCTTCGATGCATTTCTTAATTTCCAAATCATAATACTTTTCAGATCCCAGTGAACGGACAAATGTTACACCACTGTCAATATAATCGCGGGCATTCTTCATTCCCCACCAGGCCTTTTCCATGGTTGTCAGCGACTCTTCTTCCTCATCGCTGATCCCCACGGCAGACAAACTGTGCACATGACAGTTAATCATACCCGGCATGACCGTTTTATCACTCAGGTCAACCCATTCCTCATCGTTTTTGCCATGGAAGTCTTCGATCTTGACGACGCGTCCATCTTCGATGCAGACTGCCTGGTTCTTTTTCGGCTCTGCTCCAGTACCATCAATGAATGTTCCTGCATGAATCCAAAATTTTTTCATTTTCTACTCCACCTCATTCGTTTTCTTAACTTTCATTATAACGCATTTTCTGTTTCAGACAACTTGAAAGTTTTTTCATTGATTTATAGTCTGAGTGCAATTAGAATGACATTGCCTTAACAATAGCATATTGTAAACCAATAAAACTGATTAACGCTTGAACGCATAACAGAAGACTTTTATTATTAAAATTGCACACAGATATTTAATTGCTGTGTATGAATTTAATAACAACATGTCATAAAAATCCATATCGACTAAAACAATCGTATAAGTTTTCGAATACCTGAACGCTAAACTATTGCTGAACTATTCTACATTTTAATTCACCTTGAGGTGAAAAAAGAGGCTGTTAGGCCTCTGTTTAAAAAATCGCTTTTTCCGTTGCCTGATCAAAGAGATGGATTTTGGAAAGGTCCATCGCCATGGAAAGATGGGAATGAGGGTCTGCCTCCGTCCGGGCAGAAACTTTGGCCACAAGCGGACAGCCTTCCAAAGCCCCGTGCAGAATCAATTCATGGCCCAACAATTCGCAGACCTCCACCTCAAAATCAAAACTGGAGGATGGATAAGTTTCCGCAACAATTCCTTCACAATGCAGATCTTCCGGACGGATGCCGAACACTACACTCCGTCCCTCTGCTTCCTGCAGAGCCTTTGCATACATCATCGGCAGCTGAACACGATAATTTCCCGTACAGAAAGCGCCTTTTTCAATCTTGCCGGGAATGAAGTTCATCGCCGGAGAGCCGACAAAGCTCGCAACGAACATATTGACTGGATGATTGTAAATTTCCTTCGGCGTTCCGATCTGCTGGATATAACCGTCCTTCATGACGACAATCCGGCTGGCCATCGTCATGGCTTCGGTCTGATCATGCGTGACGTAGATCGTCGTTGCCCCCAGCTTCTCATGCAGCTTGATGATCTCCGAACGCATCTGCACACGCAGCTTGGCGTCCAGATTGGACAGCGGTTCATCCATCAGGAAAACCTTGGCATTGCGCACGATTGCCCGCCCCAGTGCAACCCGCTGCCGCTGGCCGCCGGAAAGTGCCTTGGGTTTGCGTTTGAGATATTCTTCGATTTCCAGAATCTTCGCCGCTTCCTTGACACGTTTGTCAATTTCTTCCTTCGGCATTTTCTTCAGCTTTAATCCGAAGGCCATATTATCATAGACGCTCATGTGCGGATACAAGGCGTAGGATTGGAATACCATGGCGATATCGCGATCCTTCGGCATCACATCGTTCATCGTCTTGCCGTCGATCACCAATTCGCCGGAAGTGATTTCTTCCAAGCCGGCAATCATGCGCAGGGTTGTGGATTTACCGCAGCCGGAGGGGCCGACAAAGACGATAAACTCTTTATCTTCAACGTCCAGATTGAAATCAAACACTGCCTGAACCTTATTGTCATAGATCTTATTAATATTTCTTAAACTGACCGTGGCCATGTCGCTTCCTCCTTATTTCATCATGTAGCTGCGGATCAGCCTGACTAAATCGTCATAGCCGCCCAAAAACTGGTTCATCGTCGCTAAGAATGCTCCGTAATGTTCAAATTCTTCCGATTTCAGTCCGTCTTCCAAATAAGCTTTCTTGAATTCATCCAGCTTCATTAATTCAGCCATCAGCTTGGGATCCACCGGCGTGCCGATGTTGTTTTTGATTTCCACATCGCTGTTGTTGTACTTGCGCTGCCAGTCGCTGGTGATCGTCAGCACGATATCCCCGCCGATGAATTCTTCCCAATGATGCTGATTACGGAAGGCGGCCACTAACAGCTTAGTGCGGTAGCCGCGTTCTTGATATAAGCGGTAAGCATTCTTGACCACCGCGACCCCAGCCATGTCTAGCGCTTCGGCACTGATCAGCACATCTTGCTGCTTCACCCAGGCTTTTAAGTAATCGTCCGTTCGGCCGGCCATGATCGTGCAGACCGGATGCATTTCGGCGGTCGGCAGTCCTTCAGCTTCCCGTCGGGCCAATCCGCGCTCAACCGCTTCTGCCACCGCAATCGCCTGGGCGCAGGTGAAGGAAACCGTCGCGTTGATGCTGATGCCGCGATAGGTTAATTCCTCGAACGCTTCGACGCCGGCTTTCGATGTTGGAGCTTTGATTTGAGAGTTGGGAACGACCGCCGCTAACTCGCAGGCCTGCTCAACCATCTTGTCCTTGCTGCGGTAGAACTTGGCGTTGGTCTGAAAGGAGATCCGGCCCTTCTGACCCCGGCTGGCTTCAAACAGTGGCAGTAAGAGCTTGCTGGCCTTGGCACCCAGGGCTTTGATTACATCCCAAGCCACTTCATCTTCGGTATAAGCCGGATGATCAGTGATAATCGTTTTGATCGTTTCTTCCCATTGCGGCAGTTCTTTCTTCAGGACATTGCCGACGATGACCGGATTGGTCGTCGCACCGCTGGCGCCGTTGTCGATCGCATACTGCAGTTCCGCGCAGCTGCAGGAATCGTTCCAGACTTCGGTCTGCGGAAACTGCGTGACGGTTTCATATAATTTATTCATTCGCCGTCCTCCTAACTCAGCCAGTCCTTTTTATCCTTGGGATTCCATTTCGTCGTGACCTTGCGCGTCGTTGTCAAAAACGACAGCGAACCATAGCCGGTAATATCACCATATCCAAACTTAGAGCCTTTCAAGCCGCCGAAGGAAAACGGATCGCGCGGCACCGGAACGCCGATGTTGACCCCCAGCATGCCGCTGGATAATCCCAGCACCGCTTTCTGAGCATAAAGTCCGGTATCTGTAAAGATCGAAGCTCCGTTGCCATACGGCGAACAATTCTGATAAACAATCGCCTCTTCCAATGTTGCAGCCTTGATAATTTCCAAGGTTGGTCCGAATACTTCTTCTTCCGGCATCAGCTCGATATCATCATACAGAATGACGCTCGGACCAATATAATAGCCGTTAGGATCCCCTTCAATTTGAGCTTTTCGACCATCGACAACAAGGCTGCCCGGAGTTTTCTCAAGATATTGACATACCTTGTCCACGGCTTTTTGGGAAATCAGCGGCGGACAATCCCGCCCAGCAACCATTTCTTTGGATAGTGTGATGATCTGATCAATGACAGCGTCGCAGTGACCGATCGCCAGCACCACCGAGGCCGCCATGCAGCGCTGGCCGCTCATGCCGTAAGCGGCGGAAGTAATCTCTTTCGCCACGATCTGCGGGTCGACTTCCTCGGTCACCAGAATATGATTTTTAGCTCCGCCCATGGCCAGACAGCGTTTCAAGCTGGCTGTTGCCCGTTTGTAAACCAGTTTGGCAACCGGGGTTGAACCGACAAAGGTCAGGGCGTCGATATCCGGATGATCGCACAGCGCTTCCACAACTTCCTTCTCACCGTTGACAACGGAAAGCAGACCGTCCGGCAGCCCTGCTTTGGCAAACAATTCCGCGATTTTCATCGCTGTGATCGGCGTGGCTTCACTCGGTTTCAGAATGACCGCGTTGCCGCAGACCAAGGCGTTGGGTATCGTCCACATCGGCACCATCAGCGGAAAATTAAACGGGGTAATGCAGGCGAGAACACCGACGGGAAAGGTCATTTCCTTGACTTCAATTCCACTGCTGACAAGTTCGGTCCTGCCCGCGATCACGGCAGGGATGCTCACCGCAAATTCGCACAGCTCCACAGCCTTGGCGACAGCGGCCTGTGATTCAGCTAACGATTTGCCGTTTTCCTGCGTGATGATCTGCGCCAGTTCTGCTTCATGATCCAGCAGCTGCTGACGCATCGCAAACAACACTTCGGTGCGTTTCTTATAGGTCAACTGCGCCCATTGCTTTTGGGCTGTCCGGGCTTTGGCCACGGCCTTATCGATCATCGCTGAATCGGCATAGCTGACCTCACCGATCACCTGACCGTTTAACGGACTGGTAATCGGATGGACAGAAGCGGGGTTATGCAGGGCTTCGCTGCCGATTTGATTATTAACTTTCCACATATTCTATGCCTTCTTCCTGCTTGATTTCCGCCATGGTTACCGGACGATGCTCATGCATGGATTTCGCTGCCGCCTTCGCCATCAGCACCGGGATCAGGCCGTCGACTCCTCCGACAGCGGTCGGTTTGTTTTCCCGAATGGCCCGCGTGAAGCTGATAATCTCCTCGGCAAAGGACTGCATGTAGCGTTCCAGAAAGAAATACAGCGGCTTTTCAGATTGGATTCCCTGTTCATCGCTGAGGATCAGTGTGCTGGCCGTATCATTCTGCGTTGCGGCGCTGCCCTTGCTGCCAAAGACTTCCGCCCGCTGGTCATATCCATAAGCAGCCCGGCGGCTGTTGCTGATGCAGCCAATCGTTCCGTTTTCAAACCGCAGCGTAATCTGGGCGCTGTCGATATCCCCAAGCTCCTGAATTTGCGGATTGACCAGCGCTTCACCGACAGCGTACACCTCGGTGACCTCACTGCCGGATAAATAGCGCACCATATCGAAATCATGAATCGTCATATCCATAAACATTCCGCCTGATACCTTGACATAATCCAAGCTGGGCGCTTCAGGATCGCGGGAAATGACGGTGATGAAATGCGGTTGACCGATCCGCCCCTGCTCGACAGCCTGACGCAGTGCTTTGAAATTATGATCAAAGCGGCGGTTAAAGCCCACCTGGAAATGAACGCCGGCCTGTTTCACGGCTGTGATGACCTCTACGATTCGTTTGGGATCCGGATCCACCGGTTTCTCACAGAAAATATGTTTTCCAGCCTTAGCGGCTTCAATTGACAATGCGGCATGCGTATTGGTGGAGCTGCAGATCAAAACGGCATCCAGACGAGGATCCTGGATCAGTTCCTGCGTATCTTTCCCGCATTCCAGGATTCCTAATTTCCGGGCTTCGGCTTCCATTTCAGAATTCATAAACGGATCGCTGACCCGCAGAACGCAGGCGTCCTCAACCCACGTCTGAATGCTGCGGGCATGAACTTTGCCGATCCGGCCGAAGCCGATGATTCCAATGTTCAACATTTTTCATTCCTCCTTTTAACAGCCAGTCTTTTCCCGGATAAATGTCCGGGCCTTGATGGCGTATTCCAATGGATTGGCTTTGGCCGGATCCTGTTCCGCTTCCACGACCATCCAGCCTTCATACTGATGCTGCGCCAGACAGGCAAAGATCGGTTCAAAATTGATCACGCCATCCGAGGGTACGGTAAAGCTGCCGGCCCGCACGCCTTCCAGAAAGCTGAGCTTCTCACAGCGCACTTTTTCCAAGATCGCCGGCCGGACGTCCTTAAGATGAACGTGAACTACCCGGTTGATATGTTTTTCCAAAACACGCATCACCGCTTCCTGCGTTCCTTCGGAATAATAGAGATGACCGCAGTCGTAAAGCAGGCCTACCTGATTTGAGGTGTGTTCCATTAAATAATCAATTTCGGCTTCGGTCTGGACGCCAGTGCCCATGTGATGATGGACGCCCAGCTTCATGCCCTTTTCCGCCGCCAGTGCTGCCAGTTCTTCAAAGCCTTCGATCACAGCCTGCCATTGGGCTTGGGTATAGACCGGCTTGGCATCGAAGATCGGCAATGTCGTGCCCTGAATGCTGTTGCCCTGCTCGCTGATCCCGATGACTTTGGCTCCTAACGCATGCAGGAAATCGCGATGTTCAATAAATTTCGCGATTGTTTCCGCTTTCTGACCGCGGGTGAAATAGGTGGAAAACCAGGCGTTGCAGATCTGTAACCCGCGCAGCTTCAGCGCTTTTTCCAACACTTCCGGATCGCGGGGATATTGGTTTCCGATCTCGCAGCCCGCATAGCCGGCCAGCGCCATTTCACTGATACATTGTTCAAATGTGTTCTCCCTGCCTAAATCAGGCATGTCGTCGTTGGTCCAGGCAATCGGCGCAATGCCGATTTTCACATGATTCAGCTTCATCTTAATATCTCCTTGCCTTTTCGCGCTGACTCTGCAGCTGCTGGTAGGCTTCCTTTACCTTCTCAAACGGACTGACCGAAGCCAGACCGACGTTCCACCAGGCATCATAACCATCGCTCATCGTCTTAGGCAGCACCTTGATGTCAATCAGGACGCTGTGCTTAGCGCGGGCTGCTTTGATCAGGGCCTCTTCCAGCTCTTTCTCACTGCGCACCGTCCACGCTTCACACCCATAACCGCGGGCTACTGCCGCATAGTCAATCGGAATATAGCTGCCGTCGAGTTTTCCGCTTTGCCGGCTGCGGTAACGGAAATCCGTACAGAAACTTTCCAGACCGTTGGACATCTGCAGATTGCTGATGCAACCGTTGCTCATGTTATCGAACAGACAGACCGTGATCTTGGCATTTTCCTGCAGCGAAGTCACCAGTTCGCCATGCATCATCAGAAACGCCGCATCGCCGACCATCGCATACACCTCACGCTGCGGCTGTGCCAGCTTGGCGCCCAACGCGGCTGCAATTTCAAAGCCCATGCACGAATATCCATATTCCACGTTGTAGCTGTTTTCACTGCGGCTGACCCACATCCGCTGCAGATCGCCGGGCAGCGAACCGCTGGCAGCGACGATTAACGAGGAAGGCGCAATTTTCTCATTGATCAGTTTGATCGCGGCGGTCTGTGACAGACAGGACGCTGTCATCCGCTGATATTCCTGCAGCTGCTTTGCATAGTCGTTTTTGATCTCCGGCTGCACTTGTTCGGAATGCCGCACACGGGTAAAACGTGCGACTTCTTCATTCCACTGCCGTTTTACCTTACTGATGCCGATATCATTTTCATGATGATAGTGATGCTGGCGCAGGATCTGAGCCAGCTGCTCCAAAGCCACCTTGACGTCTGCCTTGATCGGCAGCGCGTCCATTTTTAAGCTGTGAAAATCCGACAGATTGATCTGAATCAGCTTGGCTTGGGCAAACAGCTCCTTGGATCCGGTCGTAAAATCCGTCAGCCGCGTGCCCAATCCCAGAATTAGATCGCAATCACGAACATAACGGTTGGCCGCCAGATTCCCGGTGATGCCGATCCCGCCCAGATTGTAAAAGAAATCCGAGGTCACGGTGGATTTGCCGGCCTGCGTTTCCGCCATCGGCAGCTTGAACTCATTGCAGAATTCGCGGATCCTTGCCCCGGCCTCACTGTAACGGCAGCCGCCGCCGACAATTAACAGCGGATTGCGGGAATCCAGAATCTGATAGGCCGCTTTGTGCAGCATCTCGCTGTCGGGAAGCGTGCGGATCAGCGTATGGGTTCGTTTCATAAAAAAGCTTTCCGGGAAATCCCAGGCTTCCCCCTGCACATCCTGCGGCAGGGCGATCGTAACCGCGCCGGTTCCCTGCGGATCCGTCAGTACCCGCATCGCGTTGATCATCGCGCTCATCAGCATCTCCGGCCGCACAATCCGATCAAAATAACGGCTGACCGGACGGAAGGCATCGTTGGTCGTCAAGGACAGATCATACGGCTGCTCGATCTGCTGCAGCACCGGGTCAGGCTGGCGGGTAGCGAAGGTATCCCCCGGCAATAACAGCAGCGGCAGATGATTGGCCGTCGCCGTGGCCGCCGCCGTCACCATGTTGGCGGCACCCGGACCGACCGAGGAAGCCACGGCGATGATCTTGCGCCGCTGATGCTGCTTCGCAAAGCCAAGCGCCGTATGCGCCATCCCCTGTTCGTTGCGTCCCTGGAACACCTTCAGTCCATGATCTTCATGAAGCAGCGCTTCGCCTAATCCCAACACGATTCCATGACCGAAGATCACGCTGACCCCTTCCACAAATTTAGTTTCTTTTCCATCCAGGCTGACATACTGCTGATCCAGAAACCGAACCAGCGCCTGCGCCGTTGTACAATGCACTGTTTTCATTCCTTACCCTCCCGATTGCTCCGTCCGTACATGCTTGCTGATGCTGATGCCGCTCGCCTTCGCTGCTGAAAGTCCCTTTTGTTTCATCGGACTTTTCAAGCGAAACAATGCGGGCGCTTGATTCCTCAGGCTTCATTTCATATAATGAAAACAAAGTCGAGGATGCTGAAGCTATGAAATATAACCGTTTAAATGAAATTGAACTGTATTTATCGCAGAAACAATATGCGTCGATTGAAGATCTTTTGGAAAAATTCAATATTTCCCTGCAGACGCTGCGGCGGGATCTGAAAGAGCTTCAGGCCCGCGGCATCATCACCAAGGTGTACGGCGGCGTGTTGTTTAAGCGCGGCAATTCCGTTCAGCTGGATCTCAGCCAGCCGGCAGCTCATTCGACGATCAACATTGAAGAAAAAATTAAGATTGGCGAATTGGCCGGATCCCTGGTTGAAAACAACGATATCATCTTCATCGACTCCGGATCCACGGCCCATTACATCGTTGATTTTCTCGCCGACAAAGAGAACATTACCGTCGTTACGCACAGCCTCGACGTCCTCAATGCTGTAAGCAAATACCCGTCGATCCATTGTCTGGCCTTAGGCGGCGCCTATCATCATGAAAGCCGTTCCTATTACGTCGATACCGATACGATGCGGTATCTGTTCAACAAATCCTTCATCGCCACCGTCGGCTTATCCCTGCCCCGCGGCTTAACCAACATGAACTTCTACGAAGCCGCGGTCAAGACCAAGGTCATCGCCAACTCAATCAAAAATTACGTGCTCTGCGATCATACCAAATTCAACGTGACCGCCTTCAATAACTTCGCTTCACTGGAAAAAATTGAAGGCGTGATCACGGATGAATGTCCGCCGGACAATTACCTGAATTACTTCAAGCGCAGCAATATCCAGCTTTTTTATTAACTGATGGGTCAGATTACTCTCCATTAAAGCTCAAAGTGGGTGACTTCCCGGGCCTTGGGACATTGCTTCCAATAGTCCTCGATCATCTGTAAATTCAGATCCCAGCGGAAGCAGCCCAGCACTTCCGTGCACAGACCGCCCATGATGTTGCCATAGCGGATGCAGTCCTCCAACGGCAGCTCATGATATAGCCCATAGATCAGACCGGTCAGAAAGTTGTCGCCGGCACCGGTCGGATCAATCGTCTTAAACGTTAAACCCGGCACGTGGATATACTTGGAATTCAGCTTAGCGATGCAGCCCCGCCGTCCAAGTTTGACGATCGGGGTTTTTGTATACGCCTCCAGCCGATCCAGCATCGCCAGCGGATCGTGCGTACCGGTCAGCTTTTCCGCTTCTTTTTCGTTGGGTGTGAAGTAATCGCAGACCTTGAGATGCTCGCCGATCTTCTGAAACGACAGATCATCCGTCCAGCCGACATCGAACACGAGGATTTTGCCTTCTTCCTTCAGCTTGCGCGCGACCGATAAATCCTGCGGACAGAAGCAGATGGAACTGGATTTATAAAATTCATAAATGGTTTCCGGCCCGCAGTCCAGCTCATTCGCCCCTTCGTTGTAACAGACAAAGCTGCGTTCAGCTTCCGTCGTGATCACGCAGGTCACGACCACCGGATGTTTTTTTCTTGTCTGAAGTGTTTCCACATAATGAAAGCGGATGTCGTTCAGCAGATCGCTGGCAATTCGCGATTGAAAATCATCGCCGAAATACGTTCCCAGCTTGACCGGAATTCCCAGTCGGTTCAGCATGATCGGAATAACCATCGGTCCCCCACCCAGCTCGATCTTAAAATCGGTTGCGAATACTTCTTCTCCCTCATTGGGAAAACGGTTGATATCTTTATAGATGAGATCGACGTTCATCTGACCGATCACGGCCACGATTTTACTCATTTCCATGGCGGCATCCCGTCCTTTTGACTTTCCTTTAGGAAAGCATCGACCAGTTTTTCCGCCAGATCAAGATTGGCAACCAGCGGATGGATCAACAAGGCTTTCACGGCCAGATCCCGATCACGATTTAATATCGCCCGGACAGCGGTGCGCTCATATTCCTTCATCGTCTGAATCAGATTCATGATCGGCTGAGGAATGTGCGGCTGACCGATGGGATGGGCGCCGTTGTGATCAATCCGGCAGGAGATTTCCACGACATCCTCATCCCGCAGTCCGGCAATCGCACCGCGGTTGGGAACGGAAAGAATCATTTCAACCGGTTCATCCTGGGAAAGCGCCTTGACAAAACGCAGCGCTACCCCAGCATAGCCGCCTTCATCCGGTGTGGATAAAAATTCCTCCACGCTGGGTACATCGTAATGCCGCACACGGGCCTTGCCGGATTCATTCATCATGTAGTGATTTTCCCGAATGTTATAATGCTCAAAGAAAATCCGGAACGCTTTTTCAAATTCCTGATCGGGATCGACATTTTCCAGCGCCTTGTTCATCATCGTGTTGACGCGTTCAATCAGCTGCGCCCGTGATTCCCCGGCCTGTCGGCTGGATTGAATGACCTTGCGGGTGTAATAGTAAAAATACAGATATTCGTTAGGCAAACAGCCATCGGTCATTTTCAGAACCTGCGGCTCAAACAGCCGCATCTCGGTTTTGACAAACAGGTTAGGATCTGTAAAGATCGGCTCGGTGACATCCTTGCCGTCGACCTGAAAATGGGTAAACCACGAGAGATGATTCAAGCCGAAGCATTCACAGGAAAAGTGGTTTTCCGCCACATTGAGCATCGCTGCCAGCTGCTTGACAAATTCGCTTGGGGCATCGCAGATCCCATAAACCGGATAACCGCAGGAATTCAGCGCCTGGGTGACAATTCCGCTGGGATTGGTAAAGTTGAAGATCAGACAGCCGGGATGAGCCAGCTGCTTGATTTTTTCGCAGTAGTCCAACAGCACCGGAATCGAGCGCATCGCCATCGCGAAGCCGCAGGCACCGGTCGTTTCCTGCGCTAATAAACCAGTCTGACTGACGATTTCCTCATCCCGAACGCGGCTGTGATCGCCGCCGGAACGAATTGTCGTGATTACGAAATCCGCGTCTGTTACGGCTTCCTCTACGCTGCGGGTCAGCGTGACCTTCAGCGCGGGGGCGATGCGGATCGCGATCTGCCGGGCCAGTTTGCCATACCGATCCAGCTTGGCTTGATCGACGTCCATCAGCACGACTTCCGTCAGATTCGCCAAACCGGCATTGCAGGCAATACTCTTGGCCAGAAAACAGGATCGGACGCCGCCGCCTCCCAATACGCACAGTTTCATAAGAGTTCCCCTTTCTTACAGATAACGGGCAATTTCTTCCTTAAAGAAGTCGATATCGGCAGTGATCAACGCTTCTTCCGGCAGCCCTTTGGCCTTGGCGTACAGGGTGTCGGCATAGGTCAGCACCGCGCGGACATCAAGCGGTTTGCCCAAGCTGTTGAACTTGTAGTAATTGTTATGATAGAGATCATCCAGCACCGCATCCGGCAGATCCAGACCCCGGCAATGTTCCTCAAACGCCGTAAATTCTTCCTTGGTTTCCAACACCCGCTGCAGGCAATCCACTGTCTGCTGCCAATGATCGGAGAAGGTATCCGTACCATAGAGAATCTTATGGGAATAATCGCGGAAGAAATCCCGCCATAAATCTACATCCTTGGCAAAGTTCTCAAACATTTCCCAGCCCGGCGTGATATCGAAATACAAATTTGGGTAGCGGTCAAGCATTTCACAGCACAATCCGTGCTGATCGGAAATGAAGAAGAAATGCGGAATGCACAGCTTCAAATTGGGATGTTTGCGCAAAAACCCGAAGGTTTCCTGGTCAATTTCCAGCTTTTTCGGAAATGTCCCGTCGCCGTAGAAATTCCCCTTGCCCACAGCCCACTGCGGAAGCAGATCGGCATGCCAGAATTCCATCGGATCGTTGATATGATACAGAATTGGGAACTGACGTTTAGCGGCATAGTCGAACATCAGGTCGTAGGCTGGATCATCCAGCCGGCGGTTTAAGCGCTTGCGGATTCCCGGCTTGCCATCGAGCATCTTGATTCCGTCATAGCCCATTTTGTCAAACATCTCGATCTGCGCCCGCAGATTTTCCCCGTCCGGCAGCTGCATGCCGTCATAGTGGAACGAGGCATACGCTAAGGTGCGTCCCTGACCTTTCAGTTTCAGCAGCGCGCCCATCAGATTCTGCGTCAGCGCGCGGCTGCCGATTAAGGTACAGCCTAAGAATGTCCAGTGATCATATCCGCAGGTTTCAACCATGTCGAAGCATTCCTGAATCTTCTCAGGATCAAACAGGTGGATGTGACAGTCGCTGATCGGTCTTCTAAATTGCAGCATGATTAATTCCTTTCCGTTGTCGGAACGATTTTTTCCGGCAGCTCATAGTCGTCGTGGGGCAAAAGCTCATAGGCTTTAACCCATTCAAAACGTTTGTAAAGCCGAAAGCCTTCGGCGTAGCGGATTTCCTGGCGCCGGCACTGCAGCGCGCGGAAACGGTTGACGATTTCGATCATTTCCTTCGGGTCTTCGCTGAACTGCGACTGATGCTGACGGGCCATTGCAAGCTTGGTTTCCATGAATTCAGTAATATCCACATAATAATCCGGATTAAAATCGACCCCGCAGGCTGTATCGGCGAAGAACACCGGCGCCCAGGCGCTGTTGAGAACTAAGCGCGACAGACAGCGGTGATCATTGTGGTAATCGTTGGGGGCACAGGTGAAGATGACGTCCGGATTCAGCTGTTCCATCACCGTGATGACCTTTTCATAACAATCCCGATCCTCGATCAGCCGATGATCCTCCAGATCCAGAAAAATGGGTTCAACGCCCAGCATAGCGCAGGAACGTCGGGCTTCAGCATGACGTAGAGCCACGATTTCCTCAGCGCTGACGGAATCAGGAAGATGTCCCCGACCCCGCCGGCCATCCATGGCAATCACCACATGCACCTCATGCCCCTGGGCTTTGTATTTCAGCAGGGTGCCGGCAACCAGTATTTCCATATCATCCGGATGCGGCATCATCGCCACGACTTTTAATTGACGCATAAGGCTCCTTTCTGAGCGCGCTTTTCTGTTTTCAATTCGCGGAATACAGCGCGGCAGGCTGCAGCTTTCATCAGCCAGGTGGCGCTCATAAACAAAATCGTCACGGCTTCAATTCCCCAACCCCAGCGAGCTTCCGCAAAACTCAGGCATTGATAGATCATCGAGAAGCCGATCCAAAGATAGCTGTAACGAGCGCTGGGTGAAGTCCGAAGCGTTCGTACTGGATAAAGCATGACCACAAGAGCTGTGTTGATAACAAAAAGCAGGGAAGGCAGCGAAGCGCACAGCTGCAGTATTCCTTTCTGCGAATCCAAGACTTCCAGCTGATACAGATCCTGCGCCGGATCGATCAAAAGATAAGCATTATTCTTTAAGATCAGGGTGATCAGACCCGCGCTGATCAGCAGGGAGAACATCCCCAGAATCAAGGTAACCCGATAAACTTTCTTTTTCATCAGCCCTTCACCCCGGTCTTGGCGATGCCTTCAACAAATTGTTTCTGGAAGATCATGAAGATGATGATCATCGGCAGAACAGAAATGACCGCGCCGGCCATGACCTGTTCATAGTAAGTCGTATGCTCGCCGATCAGCATCGCCAGACCGGCAGACAGCGTCATTTTTTCGATCGAACGGTTGACGATGATCGGCCACATCAGATTTTTCCAGGTGCTCAGCATCGTCATGATGCCCAGCGCCACTAAGTTCGGCGTGACTAGCGGCAGCATGATCTGCCAGTAGATCCGAAAATACGAGCAGCCGTCCATCCGCGCGGCCTCATCCAGATCCTTCGGGATGGTCTGGAACGCCTGACGCAGCAGGAAAACGCCGAACACGCTGAACAAGGACGGCAGCACTAAAGCCGTTAAGGTATTGGTGAGCTTCAGCTGCACCATTAACCGAAACTGCGGAATCAAGAAGATCTGACCCGGCACCATCATCAGTCCCAGCATGCCGATAAACAAAATGTTCTTAAATGGGAATTCCAGCCGTGCAAAGGCATAGGCTGCCAGAGAAACGATGAACAGCTGTCCGGCAATCGTAACGAGGGTGACGACAATCGTATTCCAATACAACGTCAAAAATGGGAATTTGTTGTATACGATCTCATAATTGACCCATTGAATTTCCTTTGGAAACATCTGCAAAGGAATCCGAATCGCTTCCTCATAGGTCTTGATCGAGGTCAGAAACATCCAGACAAAGGGGATCAGCATGATCAGCGCAAAGATCACCAGCGCTGCATGAAACAGAAATTTAACTTTATTCTCTTTCATAAGGACCTCCTTAATCGTAATTAACCCAGTATTTCTGGGCTACAAACTGGACGGCGGTGATCGCCAGAATAATCAGGAACAGAACGACCGAGATTGCCGAAGCATAACCACGGATATTCTGGGTAAACGCAATTTCATAGAAGTAGCTGACCAGGCTCATCGAATATTGATAAGCTACGGTATTTCGCTGAATCATTAGGAAGATGAAATCAAAGATCTGCAGGATATTGATCATCGACATGATCGTAACGAAGAAAATCGTTGGGCTTAATAACGGCAAAGTGACCTTGAAGAAAATCTGCATTTTGTTTGCGCCGTCGATTTCCGCCGCCTCATAATAAATCTTAGAAATTCCCTGCAGCCCCGCCAGCATGATGATGACCTGATAGCTGACCATCGACCAGACCAGAACGATCAGAATGGCCCATTTTACAGTATTGGGATCACTCAGCCAGGCAATCGGCTGTCCGCCGAGCTTGACAATGATGTAGTTCAGCAGGCCATACTGGTAGTTCATCAGCCAGCGCCAAAGCAGGCCGATCGCTGCCGGCATCGTAATCGCCGGAAGAAAGATCGCGGTGCGGTACAAGGTTTGACCCTTGATTTTCTGGTTGAGCAGCCAGGCGATGACTACCGAGAAGCCAACGACTAACGGGACGCCCAGCACTGTGTAAAACAGCGTGTTTTTTAAGGCCGTCCAAAACAAAGGATCGTTGAACAGCCGAATGTAGTTGCTCCAGCCGACAAAGGTCGGCGGTCCGAAGGCACCAACTTTATTGAAGCTGAAATAAATATTTTGAATGAAGGCAAAGAAGTAAAAGATCAGTAAGCCGATCACCATCGGTGCAATAAACAGATACGCCGCGCCGGCTTCCTTGACTTTTCGTCTGGAAAATTTCAGTTTGTTTGTACTCATGGGACTCCTCCTGATTCCAATGAATCAGAGTTAGGCAAAATCAGCTTTGCCTAACTCCGGATCTCGCATAATAAATTAATTCAGCTGATCAAGCACCGCCTGCGCCTTGGCTGCTCCATCCTTCAGCGCCTGTTCGACCGGCTGCTGACCTGAAAGGGCCATCGCAATCGCATCGTTGACGAAGGTGTTCCATTCAAAGTTGCCGTTGGTCGGATATGGGAATCCGGTCTTGGTCACGTCGGCAATCACCTGCGCGTCGATATTCTTGAAGCTCTTGACATATTCTTTCTGAGCTTCAAAGTTAGCCGGGAAGTCGATACCATTCTGTGCTTCCACGCTCATTGCTTCTGCCCCAGTCAAGTATTTGATCAATTCCCAAGCTTCTTCCGGATGCTTGGTCTGGGATGCAATCGCATAGCCTAAACCGCCCAGAACTGACTTGTTGTTGACTGCCATGGAAGGCATCGGAATTAACTGAATCGCACCGTTCTGGCCTAAGCTTGACGTATCCAAAACGGAGGCTTTCCATGAACCGATAAAGACGATCGCGCCCTGTCCGGAAACAAACAGATCTGTTCCTTTGGTTTCGGATAAAACAGTATACGGAGCCATCATTTTCTGATCCATCAGATCAACCATCTGCTGGATTGTGTCGATTCCTGCCGGTTCTGCGACGCCGGTCTTCTTCCCGTCTTCAGACAGATAAACCGCACCGTTTTGTTCAAAGAAATTGACGAAGGAAGGCTGAGCATCCAGTTCCATGACGATCGGATATTCCGTGCCGCCTGCCGCTTCAATCGCATCGCGCAGCTGACCGGCAATTGTCCGCATATCATCCCAAGTCCAGCCCTCTTTCGGGAGCTCGACATTGTACTTCGTAAAGATTTCGGTATTCAGCGCGACATAGACGGCATCCAGCCCCTTCGGCAGACAGTATTGTGTGCCTTCATAATTGAACGCCTGAACACGGGCATCGACATACTGCGTCAAATCATAACTTTCTGCCTGAATGAATTCATCCAAAGGCTTTAAGACGCCGCCTTCGACATATTTTGGCAAATACGTGTTCATCCACATAACGTCTGCGGATTCTCCGGATTCCAGCGAAGCATCCAGCTTCTGCCAGTAGTTGCTCCACGGAACCTGTTCAATGGTTGCAACGATTTCACCGTCATGCAGTTCATTGAATTTGTCGATATTCTTTTGGATAACTGGTGCCTGAACCTCATCCCACAAGGTAAGGCTGATCTGTACCGGACCGGAGGTTGTACTTTGTCCGCCATTGCCTCCATTAGAACAAGCGGACATGACTAAGACCATAAAGCTGCAGAGAAGAATGCTGAGTAATTTTTTCATAATAACGTTTCTTCCTTTCCGTTGGCGTCAGTGTAAGCGATTACATTTGAAAGTGTCAAATTTTGTGTGCTCTTTTCTTGGTATTGTGTAAGAATTATTTTTGTATTTTTTGATACTCTTTTGATACTTTCTTGACTATTTCTTTTGTCTTTTCTTATTTCCCGCATCTCATGATCAACAAAAAAAACCGTTCAATATCCACGGTTTTCTCGCCTTTTTCTATATTTACTGAATTTAGAATCTGATCATTTTGATTTTTGCCGATTTCCAAAAACTTTTTTTACGCTCCTCTGTGCTTTTTTGAAATTCGCATTCAAGTTAGTCAAAAAAACTTTTATTCGCAAGAACTTTATAGCAACTCTATTCATAACTTTATATTTCATCAAGACTTATAAAACACCGGAAACACCGATGCCATGAACAAAACGGCCAGCCCGCATATAGCTGATATAAATCCGCCCGACAATATCCTCTTGGATCGGTTTCCCGCGCCGCTCACATTCGGTAATTAAAGGCAGAAGATCCTGGCGTGTAAGCTGAAAAGGGTCCGCAGCTTCCAGCATATACTGCACTGTTTCCCCTCCTGGTAAAACTGTCATTTCCGCAGGCAGATCCAGTCCCAGCTTATTTTTATTGCGCTCCAGAATTCCCAATCCGATACACACATCCAAGGGTTTTCGATCCTGGATCAGACTTTCAATACCGATTTTAATGGATACGTAGGAAAACGGCATGTTTTCTGCCAATAACTCAATGGCTTCCAACAGCGCCGGCGTCATCTTGGCCGAAGCGCCAAAATTCCAGACATTATAGCTGTTATCCCGATAATAAAGGGAAAAAGCGTTGCGGTATTGGGTGACCATTTTAAAATATTCCTGCATTTCTTTTAATCGCTGCAGCTTAATTTCTTGTTGGTGAATTTGCTTTTCCAGTTCAAGTTCATGAGTCCCTACCCAACGATCAATTTCTTCCAGTTCCTCATTTTCAGCATTTAGTGATTCCTGGATGCTCATATCAAAACTGCGCAGCATCTGCGCATGATAGATTTTCAGCGCATCCTGTGCGGTAAAATTACGGTAATTGTTGTCCTGACGTTCTCCCTGAATCAGGCCCATACGATCATAGTAACGAACTTTACTGCTGACAATTCCCAGCTGTCTGGCAAACTCATTCACCTTCATGTCCTTCACCTGTATTCCTTCTGTTTTACTATCTTGGCTTTCATCTTAAAACGAATGAAATCTCCGTTTTCATCCGTATCTCTTTCTTTTATTTAAACATAGTTTTCTTAAATTTTCAGATGATTCTGTTATAAATTGAAAAAAAATATATCGTTATCACTTTAAATTTTATCCTGATGTGATCAAAATTGAATTTATTCTTTTTATAATATTATAAATGTAATTGTTTATGAAGAAAATATGAAAGGTTGGAACAAGGATAAACGATTATCTATTAAAGCATTATATGGAATTATTTTATCGTTTTGATCGTTAAAATGATGGTTAAGTCATTCCCATTATTTCTTTTTATTCATTAAACATTTCTTAAATTGACAAAATTTTAAAGCAATATATAATTATAGTTATATAACATATGTTATATATAAGGAGGAGAATATGCCGCCAAAAGCCAAGATCACAGAAGACCAGATTGTTGCCGCTGCCTTAGAGATCGCCCGTGAAACCGGGGCCGAGAATATCAATGCCCGAACTGTGGCCAAGAAGTTAAACTGTTCGACTCAGCCAATCATGTATCATTTCAAAACGATTGAACAATTGAAAAAAGCCGCGTATGCTGCGGCAGATCAGTATCACTCTGAGTATTTAATGAATTTCAAAACGCCACAGGAAGGCATGATGCTTGGAATGGGGTTAAATTATATTCGTTTTGCGATTGAAGAACCACATTTGTTTCGTTTTCTTTTTCAGTCAGGTTTCACCGAAGGAAATAGTCTGCTTGAAATGATCAGCTCTGAACAGCTCATACCGATTCTTTCAGCAATGCAGACAGCGCTGAATTTAGACCAAGCTCAGACGAAAGAAGTTTTTTTGAATCTCGCCTTCATAGTCCACGGTTACGCAAGCCTTATCGCCAACAAGGTTCTGAAGTTTGATGAGCAGCTGATTTCCGAGCATTTAAAACACGCTTGCAGAGGGGCTGTTTTAGCCGCCGGAGAAGAGAAGAAATGAATAAGCGGGATGCTCAGAATGAGCTGACTTTTGCTTTGAAATGGATTGCAGTTTATTGTATTTTACAATCACTGGCCAATCCGATCAATGAAATAATTGGGATCGCAAACTCCGCAAGCGCAATTTTCTGTGCTGTGCAGGCAGTCGTTCTATTCTCTTTATTGAAGAAAAAGAATCAGCTTAAACAAATTGGACTTTGCCGCTCGCCTTTTCCTGCTCGGCAATTTCTTTATTATGTTCCGTTAATCTTGTTATCAACAAGCAATCTTTGGAATGGTCTGAAAATCAATCTCTCTTCTGCGGAAATACTCTGTCATATTGTGTTAATGCTCGGCGTTGGATTTTTAGAAGAAGTCCTGTTTCGAGGTCTGCTTTTTAAAGCCCTGGCAAAGGACAATGTTAAAACCGCAGTGATCCTTACAAGCGTGACCTTTGGCCTTGGTCATTTATTAAACCTGGTCAACGGCAGCGGCATGGGATTAGTATCCAATCTGTTTCAAGTCAGCAGTGCGATCGCTTTGGGTTTTCTGTTTGTCTTTTTGTTTTATCGCGGTGGAAGCCTTATTCCCTGCATTGTTTCCCACTCTACGATCAATATCCTCAGTGCCTTCGCGAACCAGACCGGTTTAAGCCTAGAAAAACGACTTCTCTTCAGCTTTATAGAATTGGCAATCCTTATCAGCTATGTTCTAATGTTGTCTAAAACACTGCCGGATAAGCAAGTTTCTTCCCAACACGATTGATATGATTTTGCTGCTAATTGTCCAGCAGAAAAAATAATAAAAAATGGCACTTATTCGAGTCGGTCAAGCCGGTTAAATTAGCCGCAAATACGCATAATAGCTATGTTTTTTTAGAAATAGGCTATGAGCTGAAAAGTGAAAATGATGCCCTACTTGGTGCTCAAGTAAAACGGATACTTTATAAAAAGTTCTAAAACATGGGCATCTATATTTGACAGATATAGAGCAAAGTATTAGGATTAAGAAAATATGGAGTATGACGCATTTAGTGGATAAGGCGTGGAATGACAAATCGGGTGCTGGCGAGGTGATTAAGTATATGGTTGTTAAATTTGGGCAATACATAGTTGATCTTGATATTGAAAAAACAAAATACTTTTATGAGAATGCAGAGCCAGTCAGTAAAGGTTGTTCATGCGATGGTTGCTTGAATTTTGAGAAAGCCATCGATGTGCTCCCGCAGACAGTAAGAGAGTTCTTTGCTAATCTTGGCGTTGATATGAGCAAGGTATGTGAATGCTACGTAAATTGCACAAACGAGGATGGAACACTATCATATGGCGGCTTTTATCATATCTGTGGCACTTTGTTAGATGGAGAGAGTGCGTGGAAAAAAATAAGTGATACAACTTCATGTTGGGATGAAAGTGCAACATTTTCTGTTTCTTCTAATTTCCATATATCTGTTCAAAAAGATATTGCCCTATTGGAAGCAGATTTTCCGCTTCCTGCTATCCAACTTGAATTCTCTGCAAATATTCCTTGGGTGCTTGAAAAAGAGAACACATACAAATAATGGTAGAGCGAAACCAATAACGAATCATATAATTGAAGGAGAGTAAAATGAAAAGAGAGTATTCAACTATACCAAAATCGATGTCTGAAATGGAAACGTATGGCTTTTCATGGATGGAATTTGTGACGGCAATCCCGTCACCTTTGTTTGTTGTAACCACCTATAAATCCAATGGAAAGCCTAACGCATGTCTGCAATCATGGGCATGTTTTAATGGAAGTCCCCACGGTTTCTATGCAATCTTATCAAGTGTTAATAAAAGCGGTCATTTATATCAGAGTATACGAGAAACAAATGAAGCCGTTATTAACTTTCCATCGCTAGAATTTTATGATAAGTGTAGCGATACGATTGCAAATAATGGGTTTGATAACGATGAAATCGCATTGTCTGGGTTGACCTCTGAAAAAGCTTCAATCGTAAATGCTCCGATGATTAAAGAATGTTTTCTAAACTTAGAATGTCGTTATTTATGGGAGCGTGAAATAATTGAGGGTAGCTCTCATGTTTTGATGTGTTTGGAAATTGTTAATATTTGTGCAGAAGAAAAATATTTAGACGAAGTTGTGCATGGACGTTATGGTGAAGAAGGCTTTCTTTACAATATTCATTATCCTGTAAATCCGGAGAATTTCAATGGTAGATCACATGATTGGATCGCAACTTTAAAAAAATCAAAAGATATGGGCGAGTATTGAACAAACCGGGCAATTTTGCGCAACGAAAAATAGCAGCAGCACCCGTCCTTGTATTACAAATAAGAGAGCAAAAGCAACGCGTGCTTTCGCCCTTTCTACATCATGAGAAAGTCACGAAAGTGGAAAGTCCTTGTTTTAACAATGTCATTTAGCTAAAGATAAGGGAAAATATAAGAAGTACAGAAGAAGGAGTTCTGTACTTTTTAAATATTCATAGAAATGAAAAAAATCAATTAAGAGGTCAATTAAAACACAACCAAAAGAAGATATACAACCCTTTTGTGATGTGTTTTTTCGAATGATTCTGTTATACTTTTAGTTATGGTTGGCCTAAACCAACAGTTTTGAATATCTCGTGGCTGTTTTCATCTGTTGCAGTGACTATATAAACTTGCTTATAAGATTATTCTCCATAGACTCGCTGGCTCACCTCTGTGGCGGGCTTTTCTTCTTTCTGGAGTACTCCCTTTTGTTGATTCAAGTTTATAAGTTTCATCAAACTCGATAAATCCAACGCACTGATCTTCTTGTTCAGCGATGATTTTTTTATAAGGGAATCATCAAACGATGCCTGTGATTGAAAACTGTAGTAAGCTAAGTCTAATTTGGCAGCTGTTTTTCACATAGGAACCTAGGATAATGTGTCAGTAAAGATAACGATAAGATCATCAACATTGATATGGAGTCATGATATAATTACATGCAAATCAAACGCAAACTTTCGTTGACATACCCTGATAAATACCTTTGTTTTCCTCGGGCAAAGCCTTTCTTTATCATCAGTGTTTCTTGATTATAAAGCGGACATTTACAAGGCTTCTCACTCCATATTTGTAGGTTCAATTGAACCTATCCATTAGTTTGCATAGGATATGTGCTTTTTGACTGTCGGATAGTTCTCTGAATAATTTAATAAATTCTTGATCACACATTATAATTTACTCTTCTATCATGTAAATTATAATCCATTTCATTGAACTAGGCTGTCTCATTAATCGGATAGTCTATCTCTTTTTTTTAGATCCGCAATTCGTTAACTAAGCCAATCTATTATAGTATTCATAGTTCAATATCCTTAACATAAGTTGGCGAGGCAATTTGATGAAATTCAACTTCAGTTACTGCATCTCTTTTAGTAGTAGTGTCTCCTAATGCATTAAATGCGTTAATAATATTTGTGATAATTTCTTTCTCGTTGTTTTTATATTGTTCAAGAATACTAATTTTTTCTAATTTCCAAAAGACTTTTATACCGGTTTCAGAATTTCCTTCAAGATCGAATCTTCCATATATTTTACTAATTATTTTTTCTTTGCTAATTAATACTAATTTTTTAGGTAATCCTTCAGAATAATAATTACCTTGTCCACCCAAGCTAATTAAAATCATTTTCTTTTCATGATCAATCGCCCATACACGTTGTGCAATTAGTTGACCTTTAAAATTATAAATACTATATTCGATAGGTTTATTGTTATAAGTAAGTTTAAATGATTCTAGCCATTCTCGATCCGGACCATTTAAAGGTATTAATTCTTTTACAAAAGTCATAATTTTTTCCTTTTCTTTCTTTATTTTTTCTCTGAAACTTGATGCAAATCTTTTTTTAATAGGGGCTAAAAAATAATCCAATACACTTCTCCTAGTTACCTTCACCTCCATACTACCCGTTAGTCCTGAAAAAGTTTAATTTTTAAATTTGTGTTATCTATATTAGCTCTGATTAAATAAACACTTTCAAACTTTTCATGGTTAAATGCTGAAGGATTTATATAAGTAATTTTTCCTGGAATTGTCCCATAGGATATGCATCTAATTTTATTGCAACCTCCATATTCAAATCTAGGTTGGCTACATCTCTATTTAAGACATAACCTTCTACTTCAGTTGGTATTTCATCAGAGACTATGCTTATTAAAGCTGTACCTGGATTAGTAATAGAACCTGTTGATATATTTTCTATTTTTGTTATAAATCCTGTTATTGGGGACACTAAATTTTGATAATTCTTATTTAATTCCGTTTTGTCTTTATCTGAGGTTATTGTTGCAAGCTGATCGATAATTGTTGAAATTGCTTTGGCTATTTCTGCCTTATAGTTTAGTTTACAATTTTTCAGGTTTTCTTTTGCTAATGCTTCACCACTTTCTCTTTACTTTATAACTAATCGCTGTGCTTCATAATCAGGACCCCCATATTGCTCTAGCATCTTTTCAGCTATTTCGCTTTTTAATTTTACATTACTTAATGCTAGTTCGTATTGTTTTAGAGTACTTTTATATAGAGCTTCTATAGATATTATTTACTGTATGTATTTTCCTGTATCTACATCATAATCTTCAATATTGATATCTGAAATGTCTGCATCATCATATATTTTTTGGTACACATCTAGCTGAGTTTAAATAATTGTATTTTGTCCTGTTACTCTTCCGATATCGACATTTAAAATATCGGAATTTATAGTTATTAAAACTTCTCCTCTTTCAACATATTGCCCTTCTGTTACAAATATTTTCTCTATTATTCCCCCGGTATGTAATTGTACAAGTACAATATTCCCAGGCGGTACTAGTCTTGCAATCATAGGTACAATTACATCTACTTTTATATACCTTGCCGAAATAATACTACAAATAATCTATAATTATGGCATGAAATCATATTTGAGATCTTCATCTTTTTGTTTTGTATGTCTTATAATGTAGTCTTGTATACGCTTATTCACTTATATCCCCTCTGCTTTGTTGATTATATAAATGATAATATAATTCTTATACTGTGATGGAATTCACAGGTGGCCACAGAAAATGATTTAGAATTCAGTTCATGATGTTCTTATCGTTTTTTCAAATATGCCGTAGGTACACGCTGTGTCAGCCATACGCCATTGACAGATAAAAAGAACACATAGCCCTCTTCGTGCATCCGTCTGGCATCAACCGCATAAACAACCGGCTTGCCATGCCGGCTTCCAACCTTCAGTGCAGTTTGGAAATCGGCAGATAAATGAACATACAATCGCGATTTACTGATCAGGCCTTCCCGATCAATGCTTGCGACATACTTTTCGCCTGTTCCATGCCACAAAACTTCCGGTGGCTGGACTTCTTTTAATTCTACGTCAACCGGTATTGAATGACCCTGATTCGCGCGGATCAGCGTTTTATCATCGTTAAAAGCATACCGGCCTTTCTCATCTTCGGCAACAAGCTTCTCCAGAAGTGTTTGATCCATGAATTGTGTTTTGCGGATTCCAGCAATCAGCTCATCCACCTTCGCCCATCCGTGCTCATCCAGCTGAATGCCAATGACCTCCGGTTTGTGCCGTAAGATCAGACTGAGATATTGACCTAATTTTTTCTCATCCATCGTCCGTTAACCTCCTGACTCTCTCTATCCTAATATCTATAATCGCTTTCTTCTCCTGTTTTGAACGATTTCTTTAAAAATGAACGAAAAACAGTGAAATTGGCAGAAAGCATTCATTTTCATGCATATGATAAAATCTATGATATAATATTTGATCTTTTTCTGAATGATTTTGGCGAAAATCATTAAAAAACAGGGATTTTTACAAAAAGCATTCATTTTCAATCAAAAACTTTTTAGTATGCTATAATTAATTATTTTAACCTATGATCAAAAAAGCAGCGTCATCTCAGGCAGAGTACGCTGTTTTCCTTGATTCTAAGCCTCTGTGACAAGTTGAATAAAAGTCTGAGCTTGTCCTCACCAAAACGCCTGGGGCAGTTCATCCACGATTTCTCTGCGGCAGCCACTCAGTGGATCCGTCCAGACACATTTCCAAGCATGCAGCTTCATCCTGCCTTGAACAGGCCGGGGATTATACAGCGGATCATTGATGATCGGATGCTGAATCGAAGCCAGATGCACACGGATTTGATGCGTTCTGCCCGTTTCCAGTTCACAGCGGACAAGCGTCTGATGCTGCTTTTGACGGCATTGCAGAACCTCAATATGCGTACACGCTGGCTTTCCTGTGGACGAGATGCGATATGCCTTGGCCTGGTGCCGATCCCGGCCAATCGGTTGATTGATTGTCAGTTTTTCCTTTGGCTTCATCACGCCACTGACCACTGCCAGATAGGTGCGGTAAATTTGCTTCTGCGCCAGGGCTTGATCCAGACGGGGCTGAAAAAACGGACATTTGCTGAACAGGACGATGCCGCTGGTTCCTTCGTCCAGACGGTGAATCGGGCGCACCGTACAATGCTGACCTGTGCGGTGATAATACGCTGCCACCTGATTCGCCAGGGTTCCGCTCTTCTGTTTATCATCCGGATGCACAATCATGCCGGAAGGCTTGGACACAGCCAGAACCAGCTCATCCTCATACAAAACCGTAAGCGGCTGATCCCACGGGACAAAATCCGGCTCCTCCTGCTGAAATACCTTCAGCGCAAGCCGATCCGCCGTTTTTAATTTTACGTTTTGCCGGACAGGCTGACCGTTAAGCAGGATTCTCTGCTCAGTTTCCAGCTTATACCGATAAGCTTTGGAACACGACCACGCCATTAAAAAGTCCGCAATGGTCTGTCCCTCGGCCTGCGCTGGAATGCTCAGATTCAGCCAGGGACTGTCAATTTGAAAATCCATTAATCCCGACCTTCCGGAAACAAATAGCCAGCCTGTTCAAACAGCGTATCCAGATCCAGCGGATTGGGTTTCCAATCCTGCGGCCTCGGTTGTTTTAAAAAGGCTTCGGCACAGGCCGCATGCGCTGCCGCGCCCTTCCACAGCACGCTTTCGTCCAGATCATGGCGGGAAGTATGCACGTCGGCCGTAATGCCGCGGGCTTCATTGCGCATTCCCAAAAAGGCATACACGCCCGGCATCCGCTGCAAATACAAAGGAAAACTATCCGTTCCCATCCACGGCTCAGCTTCCATCACCGCCGCTTCTCCCAACAGCTCACGGCAGACCTCGGCCGCCGTTTTCGCATAAGCCGCATCATTGTTCAGCGGGAAGCCTGGGGCGTTTAGTTTCTCAAAATGCGCGGTGCAGTCGTACGCCTCGGCAATATGTTCAACGACATGCCGCAGCTTGGCCTGGAAAGCCAGACCGACCTCACGATTATAAAACCGCACCGTTCCCTTAAACAGACAGGTATCCGGGAGAATATTGGATTTGGTTCCGGACTGAATCAGTCCGGTCGAAATCGTCAGCGGCTCAAAGGGACTGACCGTCCGCATCCGCAGCGCAGTCAGCGCCTGACCAATCGCCGCATAACAGTCGATCGGATTGATGCACAAGTCCGGACGTGAGCCATGTCCGCCGCGTCCCTGCAGCCGAACATGAAAGGAGAACATGCCCGCCATTAACGGACCTGCCTGAATTTGCAGTGTCCCGGCTGGCGTATGTGGAGAAACATGCAGACCGAATACACTGTCTGGATGAATTCCGGCTTTTTCCAGTGCCTTCATGATGTGGTAAATATTCATCGTCGCTTCTTCACCCCGTTCAAAACACAGAAGCACCGTTCCTTCTAAGTCTTCCCGATGGGCTTGAAGCAGCTTCGCCGCCGTCAGAAGCATCGCTGTATGTCCGTCATGACCGCAGGCATGCTGCACGCCTTTGACCTCACTGACACAGGATTTTGGCAGACCACCGCCGTTGGCCGCCTCTTCTTCAATCGGCAAGGCGTCAATATCCGCTCTTAACAAGACCGTTCGGCCAGGTTTTCCGCCTTCAATCCAGCCCAGTACCCCGCCATGCTCAACAACTTGGGTGCGGATTCCCTGATCCTTCAAAAACTGATCAATCAGCGCGACCGTAGCTTCCTCTTTCGAGCTTAATTCCGGATGCCGGTGCAGCTTTCGGCGCAGATCAATACAAAGATCACTAAGCGCCAAAGCCTCTTCGTTCCATTGGATTGCCATTGTTTTCTCCTTTATCTCATTCCTGTTTTTTGCTTTGTTGTTTTGTTCATTCCGCTTTGTCGTTAGCGAGTGCAGTCGGCATAGAAATCAAAAACCTGCTGCTCGGTTCGGAAGCGGGCGATCAGCACCTCGTCGCCCATGGCCTCAGCCAGCGCCGGATCCATCGCAATTCGCTGCACAATCGCTTCACGATAGTGTTCGACAATCCAGTCCGTCGAATGTTGATAGTGCTGTTCTTTGCGCCGGCCGACAAACACGCTGGAATACGGCCGTTCTGGGTTGTAGCACGGTTCATGATCAATCAGCGTATCAGCCCAGATCTGATAGATATCAATGTCATTGGCATAGTCAATCATATCCGGCAGAAACCCTCCCGGCGGCCGCATGTTGACCTCCAAGCCGATGATATCGCCCTTTTTGCCAAGCCCTTCCTGATCGCAGTCGAGACGGAAAAATTCTAGGTGGAAAAAGCGGTCGCGTACACCAAAGGCCTGCAAAGTCCGCTCCCCGGCGCTGCGCAGATCCTCCGGTACATTTTTCAGCGAATAACAGCCGATCGGCTGCTTCTCATTGACTGAATCCATGACGGACCCTAGATAGACATGACTGGTGGCAAACACGACCTTGCCCTGATTGTTGATAATCCCGTCAAAGGTACAGACAGTTCCCTGCACGAATTCCTCCACAATCATCCCGGAATGCATCGTTTTCAGCATTGTTTCCAGTTCTTCCGCGTTGTGAATGCGCATCGTATCGCTGGCTCCCACCCCGCGGTCAGGCTTAGCTACCATGGAATAATGCACCTGCCGGGCGAACTGGCGGATCGCTTCCGGATCCTCGCTGATCAGCCAGCGTGCTGTCGGAACACCCGCTTCGGCATACTTCGCTTTCATCAGCGACTTGTGCTGACAAACATTCAGCTGGGCAGGGAACATGCCGGTTGTGACATGAAACATTTCACGTAGCTCTGCGTCCAGATTCAGCCAGTATTCATTGTTGGATTCAATCCAGTCAAGCTTGCCGTACTTCCATGTAAAATAACCGCAGGCCCGGATCATCTGATCCCGATCGGTCATCGAATAGACACAGTAAACATCATCCAGAACCTCGCGCAGGGAAGCCGGCAGCGATGATTGGGGCGTGTCGACAATCCCCAGCACACGCACGCCGCGGTTCTTCAAAGCCCGGGCAAACAGCCAGTAATTCGATGGAAAATGTGGTGATATTAAAACAAAATTGATCATTCAGCGTCCTCCCAACACCGTTCAAGGATGCCTAATTCTTCCATCCAAACCGGTGTTTCTTCTTCCCAGCACGCTTCGCAATGCGTGCCTTCCGGATAGCAATGCAGATAAACTGAGGCTTTCGCTTCCAGGATCTGCTGCACGGTGCAGTTATCAGCCGTCACCTGCGCCAGATCTTCCTGGGAGCCGGTTTCCATCCCGCCCCAGCTGATATAGAACTGCGTGTTTTCCTCGATCCAAGCCTCATCCAGATCCCTGCACAGCGGCTCCATCACTAACCCCAGATATGGCGACAGACAAGCCGCCCGGCTGTAAACCGCACTGTAGCGGCCGCCGGCATACAGTGCCATCAAGCCGCCCATCGAGCTGCCGCCGATAAAGGTATGTTCACGATCGGTCAGCACGGGCAGATTTTCATCCACCCAGGCCTTCAGCTCACCGCTCATCCAATCCAGAAGCAGTTCCCCCTGCCCTTTCACTTCACCCCAGGCAGGATCAGAAAAATCATAGGGGGAAAACTCCCATAAACGGCGGTTGCCCTGGTGATTGCATTCAATTCCCACAACCACTAACGGCAGTCCGGTCTGATCGAGATAATCTTTTAAGCCCCAGCTTTTTCCATAGGTTGCTTCCTCATCCAAAAACAGATTGTGGCCGTCAAACATATACAGCACCGATACTTTCTGTCCTTCGGTGAGCGTGTCGGGTATATACAAATGGAGTGTCCGTGCTTCTTCCAACGGCGTAATCCATGTCTCCTGTTTTATCAGCATGGTTTTGATCCTCTTTTCTAGCCGGAAGCGTCCGGCTGACGATCTCATTGTAGTGAATTTTCAGCTTGAACGCAAGTCTGAAAACCCTTGGCCAAGAATCAGAAACCGCCGGGAATCCCCGACGGTCAGCATTTCACCCTTAACAAAGACGGTTCATAAAATACGGGAATTGTTTCCGCCACCATGGCCAGTCATGAACCACGTCCCCTCCCCAGTAATCGATCCAGGCCGGGATATTTTTGTAGCCTAACAGCTCCTGCATCCGGCGCGTATCCTGCTGAGCTTCCTGTTCCCAATCGCCCTGACCGCAGCACAGAACGATGTCGCAGTGCCGATATTTCTCCACATACGGATGATCGGCAGGCATCTGATCCAGGTAATCGATCGTTGAATTGTTGTAAACCAGATCGTCCATGTAGCTGCCGAAATACCACTTGCTGGAATAAATTCCGCTCAGTCCGACGGTGCCATTGAACAGATCCGGCCAGCGGAACATGAAATTCACGGCATGCAAAGCGCCCAAACTGCAGCCGGCCGTTAAAATACCGCTGGCACGCTGACCGTCGTTGGACCATTGATTAATTTCAAAAATCCGCGGGGCTAATTCTTCTGTAATGTAGCGGGCATAAGCTTCATGCCGCTCAATCCGGCCGCGGCATTCGCGGTCAAAGGCCGCCCAGGTTTCCCAGTCGATGCTGTCGCAGGCAAACAGCTGAAGCCGTCCCTGCTCCAACAGTTCCTGCACCGCCCCCACCATGCCGAAGTTTTCAAAATCATAGAACCGGCCGCTCTGTGCCGGAAATACTAAACAAGGCCGTCCGGAATGACCGTAAACCTTAAATTCCATCATCCGGTCAAGATGATAGCTGTATTCGTTATAATAGGCTGTATGCATTGTTCTTACTCCTTGCTCATTGTAAAATCTACGAATTCCATCATGGCCTCATAATCCGCAAAGCGGGCAGTAATCATATCGTTGCCCATTGCCGGGGCGAGAACTTCCGGCATCGTTTCAGCCATGACGATGGCTTTTTCATACCGCTGATGGACTTCCGCGAGTGTATGCTGATAAGCTAAGCGATGACGCCGGCCGGTATAAACACAGAAATACGGCCGATGTGACGGGTCGAAATAACCATGATCATACGCAACCATATTCGCCCAAATTTTATAAACATCGATATCATTGGCATAGTTCATCATGTCCGGCGTATACCCTCCCGGCGGACGCATGTTGACTTCCAGGCCGATTAAATCACCGCATCGCCCCAGTCCTTCCTTATCTTCCGTCAGCCGGAAGAATTCGCAATGGAAAAACCGGCTCTGCGTAGGAAAGGCCGCGATCACCCGCTGACCCGCTTCTTTCAGATCTTCCGGAATTTCACGCACGGAATAATAATAAATATCTTCTTCATGATTCACGATCTCCATAATTGGCCGCGGGAACACATGCGAAGTTTCAAAAATCGGCTGGCGCTGCCGGTCGGCAATGCCGTCATACGATTCGATGGAACCTGGTACATATTCCTCCATAATGTACTGCACCTGCGGCAGATGATCATAAAACTCATGCAGCTGATCCTCATTTTCCAGCTTGTAGGTCGCATTGGCGCCGACACCGTTGTCCGGCTTGACAACCACCGGATAACCAGTTTGTTCGACAAATGCCAAACCCGCCTCCCGATCAGAAACCAGATGCCAACGGGCTGTTCTGATCCCGGCTTTTTCATACAAGGCTTTCATCTGGCTCTTGTATTTAATAAAAGAAATGGCTTCGTTGCGCACACCGCTGGTCACATTGAAATCGGTGCGCAGCTGCGCATCCTGCATCAGCCAGTATTCGTTGTTGGATTCAATCCAGTCAATCCTGCCATAACGAAACGCAAAAAAAGCACAGGCCTTATAAACCTCATCATAATTTTCCAGACTTGAAACCTTGTAGTATTCCTGCAGGCTCTGTTTGAGGTTGTCCTCCAACAGCTCATACGGGGCATCTCCGATGCCCAGCACACGCACTCCGTTCTGTTTTAAACAGCGGCAAAAATTCCAATAGGTTTTCGGAAAGTTCGGCGAAATAAAAATAAAATTCATGGCTATTCCCCACCTTTATCTTAATTTTATTGTAGCAGAATTGAACTAGTTTTTAAATTGAATGCCGGCTAAAAACAGACAAATTCTGAAATATTTCTGAAAGAAATGAAAATAAAGACATAGATCGTTCAGACAAGGGGATATCGCCCAACCATCCCGAAATCAATAAGAAAAGGATATCCGCTTTTCTCACTCAGATATCCTTTTGTTCTTTGAATTGTTTATGGTCTCACTCCGGTCATGGTATTGATTCCCGCAGCACGGCAGTCCAGCTGTTTGCCCTGCGTTTTTCAGATCAGATTTGTGGCAGCCAGACGTTTGCGCATTAAATCCGGATCTGAGCAGGCCAGCAGTGCGGTTTCCTTAGTAATCCGTCCGGCTTTCAGCAGACTCAATAAACTGGCGTCCATTGTGACCATGCCGTCGCGGGCGTTGGCCTGGATCGTGTTGTCGATCTGATGAATCTTATTTTCCCGGATCTGCGTCTGTACGGCATTGTTCACCTTCATAATTTCAAAGGCTGGGATCAAGCCGCCGCCGACTGCCGGTACCAGCTGTTGGGAAACGATCGCCTGCAGCACCATCGACAGCTGCACGCGAATCTGCTGCTGCTTTTCAGCGGGGAAAACATCAATGATGCGGTTGATCGTATTCGCAGCTCCGGTTGTATGCAGCGAAGAAAACACCAGATGTCCGGTCTCCGCTGCTGACAGAACCGTCTGCATCGTTTCCAGATCGCGCATCTCACCGACCAAAATCACATCCGGCGCTTCGCGCAGCGCCGCGGTCAGAGCGTGGATATAGTCCGGCGTATCCTGGCCGATCTCCCTCTGGCTGACAATGCTTTGCTGATGCCGATGCAGCACTTCAATCGGATCTTCGATCGTAATGATATGCCCGCTGCGGCTGCGGTTGATCGCGTCGATCAGACAGGCCAAAGTTGTGGACTTCCCGCTTCCAGCCGCACCGGTGATCAAAACCAGGCCTTTTTTCAGATGGGCAAAGGAAAGAATTTGTTCATCGATGTTGAGCTCCTTCGCATCCGGCAGGACAAAGCGAACGACCCGCAGCACCGCGGCCAGAGATCCGCGCTGGCGATAGACATTGACACGGAAACGCCCCATTTGCGTCAGTGAAAATGAAAAATCATCTTCCCCGGTCTGCTGCAGCCGGTGCATCGTCCGATTCTGACTCAGCTTGAAGATTTCCTGGATCATCGTTTCCGTCATTTCCGGTGTCAGCCGCTGATCATCCAGCCGGATCATCTCCCCGTTGATTTTGACTGTCAGCGGCGTTCCGGCAACAATAAAAATATCTGAAGCCTGACGCTCAACCGCCGTTTTCAGCATCGTTGAACACTCCATCAGCGATTCTCCCCTCTCTGTTCAATCTGGGTATAACTGACCTGCATCCGGTTGATGGCTTTATCGCTCATTTTCAGCTGCGCACTCGCCTGGACATAGGACAGAACGGCAAACGTCGTCATGCACAAAAGACAAAACAACATCAATAACGGAGCGATGCCGGTGCCGATATTCACTGCCGTCTGAGTGTCATGATTCTCATTCATGCGCTTCTGCCTCCTTAATCGGGTTCAGTTCCAATAATAACCGTGCATCGCGAACCCGAATCACGCGCAGGGATGTTTCAACACTCTCATTGTGGACCTGCCGAAGGATTTCAATCTGATAGACACCCTTTTCCTGCGGCATTCCGGTTTCATCACTCTGCCACATACAAAACTTCTCTGTGCAAAGTTCGGGAAACAGCTGATCCAATGGCGTATTGGAAGCATAGCGCAGCTGTTCCGCCAGCGGCTGAGCCAGCCGCAGCGCCTGATTCTGATCTAAGGCCAGCTGATGCTTCTGATCGGCCAGCGCAAACAAACGCACGCATAGCACAGAGCCTAAGGCGAAGCAGAGGATCACAAACAACAGTTCACCTAAGAAATAAAACGAACTGGAACGCTGACGTATTTTCATTCCGCTCCCCCCTTCAGGATCAGGCTTAAAGTGGCGGAGGGTCCCTGATCATTCTGCCAGCGCACCTGCAGCCGGTCAGATTCAAGCTCAAAGCTCAGCGGCTGACTGGAAACTAGGATTTCTCCGGCAGTTAAGTCGAGTTCATGCTCTGTCCCCGTCAACAGCTCCATCAGTGCGCCGTTTTGATAATAAAACAGAGTTTCATAAGTTCGGCCTTCGATTTCTTCCTGAATCACCAGGCATTCAGTCCCGGCCCATTCCCGCACCGCCACTTGATCCGCCGGCACGTTCTGCAGACGGTTGAACAGAACAAGATAGGGCAGCTGCACCTGATCATCTGCCTGCTGCTCACGCAGCATCGACTGATAAAAGCTGGCACAGCGTTCAATCGTTACAAAGGAGCAGCCGACAAACAGCAGCATCAATAACAGCATGAACACCATTTCAGTCAGCGGGCGCTTCATCGAACCGCCCCCTTCCGGTACACCTGAACCTCAGGCTTCATATTGGAGCCGAGCGATTGGTAGAAAACATTGTATTTTTCGCTGTCAATCACCACGCCGTAGTTTTGTTCCAGATAACTGATTTCCTCCGGATAGCTGCCTTCTAAGGCGTAGCACAGCACAGCCGCCTGCTCGATCCGCTGCTCAATCAGCTGGGCTTCCTCATTGCGGATCTGACCTGAAGTCTGGTTCAGCGCATCGCCAAGTCCCCACAGGATAACCGCAAAAACCGCGGCGGCCATCATGATTTTTCCAAATCGTTTCATCGGCTTACCCGATACTGGACATGATGTTCATCAACGGCAGCATGACCGACAGCAGGATCGCGCCGACAATCACCGACAGCAGGACGATCATCAGCGGTTCAATCGTATTGAGAAATTGATTCACGGCAGTTTCCGTATCTTCATCATAGCGCTGCGCGACCTGGGCGATCATCTCATCCCCCCGGCCTGCCCGCAGTCCAATCCCAATCATCCGCGCATAGGCTTCTTTGAACAATCCGCAGTCCAACAAAGCCCGATCCAGATTTTCCCCGGCCGCGACTTTCTGCGTGCATTGCTGAATCTGCTTTTTGACTGCCGGATGTTCGATCAAACTTTCGACCCCCTGCAGCGCTTCACTGATTTCTACACCGCTGCGGGTAAACAGCGACAACGCAAACGCCGCCTGCGCCAACGCCAGTTCACGGCACACCCCGCGGATCAAAGGCACACCCGCTAGCAGCGCGGTAAGCGATTGTTGGGGATTGCGGATATGCCGCCAGCCGATCCAGGCTGCACCAAAAAGAGCCAGCACGGCCACTGCGGCCGCCCCCAAAATCAGCGCAGTCCCCGCCTGCATCAGCATCTGTGCCGATACCGGCAGTGATACGCCAAGATTGCGCAGCACCTCATCAAAGACCGGCAGCACCTTGAACAAAATCACACCGACGACCACTAACACCATGATTAACAGGATCAGCGGGTAGGTCAGCGCGTTTTTCAGATTGATCCGAATCTTTTCCATGCGCTGATAATACTGGGACAGCGCTTCCAGCACCTGATCCAGATAGCCGGTCTGTTCACCGATCTGAACCATCCGGATCATATAGGAATCAAACGCTTCCGTTTTTGCCAGACTCTCCGCCAGCGTTTCTCCCAGCTCTACTTCATTCTTCATTTTCAACAGTGCATCATGCATTTCCGTATCCGGCTGGTCGTTGGCGATGACCGCCAGGCCTTCTTCGCAGGATAAGCCTGAGCTGATCATCATAGCCAGCTGCTGACACAACAATGCACATTCATTTCCGGAGATTTTTTTCATCGTTTCCTGCCCCCTTTAATAACGATATTTATCATGATATTCGCCCTTGTATTTCATCTGGGTTGAGGCATAAGTCGGATCCATCCGCGTCCATGTTTCCTTTTCAAAATAGATTTCCGGGTTGATCCAACCCGCACCGCGGACATAGACTTCTACCCAGGCATGATAACCTTCGTCCACATAGCCGGTGATCAGCCGCGTCGGTATCTGCTGAACCCGCAGCATCGCACTCATCAAGGCCGCATAATCAAAGCAGATCCCTTTGCCTTCCGCCAGAGTCTCATCGACAATCGGCAGCACGTACTGATCTTTGACTTTTTCAACCTTATCCCAATCATAGCTGACATGACCGACCACATAGTTATAAATCGTCAGCACCCGCTCCAATTCTGTCCCGCAGGTCTGCGTCAGATCAAAGGATTTGAGGACGCTGGCTGACTGCGGCGTATAGTTCACGATCTGATTGGGATACAGATACGGCAGCGTTTCCTCCGCCAGCTGCACATCCAGCGTCTGTTTAAACAGGACAGCATAGCGCGTTCCTTCAATGTTCTCATAGCCGCGAAGCTCATACTGCCCGCTGCCCTGAGTCAAAGGATAAGTGATATATTCCCCATCCCGATCAATATCGTACGGATATTCCTCGCCATCCTTGATAATCTTCAATTTCAGGCGGCGATGATCGGTGCTTAATGTTTTCACCATAAGATAGCCTTGATCGGTATGGCTGGCGTCAATCTGAATCAGACTGTCCCCCAGGATGACATTTCCGGATGCTTCCGGAAGCCGGATTTCTGAAGGTGTGGGAGCGGGCGTCTGTTCCGTCGGCGTCGGATATTGCTGATCTGCTGCAGGTTTTCCGGAGGAGCCGCAGGCCGATAGCAGCAATACCAAAGCCAGCCATCTGCGTATTTTCAAAATCTGCCTCCTCCTTTCCGTCTTTTCCTGTTTTATTATAGCACAACCCGGCTGATTCCCAAGCCGCAGTTCACGGCCGGACCGATCCTTCCAACCACCGCATTCAAGACCTTCGAAAGCGAGGCAGGCCGTTTTTTCGTGCAGAATTGCCGCTTGTCTTCAACGTTTTTATTATGCCAGAAGGAAGTTAGAAAACCGTTAGAATTCAAGGAAATTCCGGAATAATTTTGATTTCTCAGCCTTGCCGGCTTTTTTCCTTCAGCTGCTCATATTCATAATTCAGCCGGCAGCGTGAAGACGGAATTTTTTTATAAAAACGCCGTGCCAGGCGGTCCATGACCAGCGCCGTATCTTCTTTTTGCCGCACATTCATCAGAATGCCGAACTGGGTCTTGCTGAAACGGGTATAAACGTCGTTTGCCCGCAGCCCGGAACGAATTATCCGATTCAGCTGATCTCCGCTGTCCTGGGTGGATAATTTCGGATCCGTGACCTTCAAGCTGGCGATCACCAGCACAGCCGGCTCCTGATTCCGGCTTGCCTCCAACCGTTTATTCTGTACCAGCTTGGCAAAAACCGGACGTTCGCAATAAAAAGCAGCTGGCTCTGAGGTACTCTCCAACTCTGCTAAGTAATCGATCGGCGTCAGCTCCTTCTCCTCATTATCAGCTTTTACAAAGTAGACCAGCGACTGACTTTGGCCTTGAAATTCCATCCCAAACTCCTTGTAGAACGAGTCGGATATCTTTTCGTAATGCTGAATCGCCCGCGCATATTTTTTCTGGTCCAGCAGAATTTTCAAATACAGATAATTCAGCTGATCCTGATACTGATCCAGCTGCAGAGCCTTCAACAGTAAAGTTTCCGCCTGCTGGGTGTGCTGCTGTTCCGCCAGTGCCTGGGCAGCCGTCTGAACACGCTGCAGATACAGCTGCCAGTATTGTTCGCGATACGTATAAATCCAGCTTTGATCCAAACCGGGAAGAAATTCTCCGGGATACAGCTGCACCAGTGCTTCCGTCTGTTCTTCGTTCAAGGATGAAACATCCAGCGGAACGCTCAGAGCATCGATATCCAAGCTCAAATTCGCGCAGCTAAAACTGTAACCGCCGCGCTGCGTCAAAATCCAGCTGCCCGCTTCCGGAACTGGCAGTTCTTCCAAACATTTACGCAAACGATGCACTGTAAATTTCATCGCATTGAGCGGATTTTTTGAATCTTCCCAAAACATCTCGATCAGCTTTTCTTTCGTAACCAGGATATTATGATTCAAACAAAGATAAGCAAGAAAAGACGCCGTCTGCTTGCCCAGACAGTCGATCAGATCAATTGTCTGGTCCTGACTTCGCAAAATAAACCCGCCGAGCATCTGAATTCTAATCGTCTCCATACTCTGGCCTCCCCACGTAATGCACCCCTATTATAGAGCAATCCTCATGATTTTTGTAACTTCTGAACGCGATTTGTTAAAAATATTTTGGTTATCAAATTGTAGATGATATAATAAAAGACAGTAAAAACGGGGGTGTTTTTCATGGCCCATCGCATCCATCGTCCCTTATCTTCCGCCTCATTCACTGTTGACCAACAACACCCAAAACAGCTTTTTTATCAACAAAAGCGGCAGTTCCCCAATTCACTGGTTTTGATGATCATCGATATCAAAAAGTTCCAGCGCATCAATACCCTTTACGGCTATGCAGCCGGGGATGAAATTCTGCGGCAGGTTTATGCCGTGCTGCAGAAGCATCGGCATCCAGAAGAGGCACTTTTCCGTTTGGCAGAAGATCAGTTTTTGCTTTTTCTGCATGATGAAACCAATGAGATCACCCTTGAGCGACTGCTCGTCATTGACCGTGAGATTTATCAGCTGCATTATCAGGGACAGTGGCTGCGGCTCTTGTTGTCCTTCGGTATTCATCGGGTGCAGCCTGGCGATGAATATCAACAGGCTTTGGATTATGCTGATAATGCCCGGCGTTATGAACCGGATTATTCACGCTACAGTTCCTCTTATGAATTTTCCAGTCCTGCGATCCAGGATCCGATAACTCAGCAGGCACAGATCGAAACGTGGATGCATCCCGCTCTGGACAAACCAGAGTTCGTCGTTTTCATTCAGCCGAAAGTCAGATTAAACGATGGCCGAATTGATGGCGGGGAAGCTTTGATTCGCTGGTATCACGACGGAGTGCAGGTTCCGCTGAATGTTTTTCTGCCCATCTTTGTCCGAAATACCTTTATCCGTAAAATCGACCAGTTTGTCTTCGATCAGCTTTGCCAGTGTTTTACCCGCTGGTTAGATCAAGGTTTGCCGATCGTCCCCATCAGCTGCAACCTTTCGCGACCTTCCTTTATGGACACTGAATATCTCGGCGAAATCCTGACGATTTTTAATCGTTATGCGCTGCCGCAGTCACTGTTTGAATTTGAATTGTCGGAAGAAATTGAACTGAACGGCGAAGCCACCTTATTGGATTCCATGCATGAAATTCAGAAACGGGGATTTTCCTGTTCCCTGGATGACTTCGGGGCTGGTTATTCCTCACTCAGTCTGCTCAGCTCACTGCCGATTTCCATGATCAAGCTGGACCGCAGCTTTTTCAATGAGCCGTTGGATGAAAAGAAGCAAATTGTATTGCGCGAGTTGTTGACGATCCTGCGCGGATTGGGAATGCAGACGGTAGCCGAAGGTGTAGAATCTCAGGAATACATTGATTTCCTTCGGACACACGGCTGTGATTTCGTTCAAGGATTTTATTACAGCACGCCGGTGCCGATTCCGGAATTTGAGCGCATGCTGATTCAGCAGCCCTTTCTTCGCAAGAAAGGACTGTAACGCGCAGGAAAACAGGAAAACGAAAGTAAAAGGATCATAATGAAGTGTTTTTAGTTCTTATGCAGCTAAGAGATCATCAAAGACATAGAAAAAGGAACGGTAAGATTACGCAGTTCACCGCGCATCCTTTCGCCGTTCCTTTTTTTGTTATTTACGATTCATCCAACTTCGAGTAAGAACCCGTTCTATAACATTATGACAGAGCCTTTTTTTAACCTAAAATAAAGTGATTGAGCGCTCCGAATAAACCTGCGCTGGCTAATCCCATGATGATGCCGGCTAACAGAACACCGCCCATGACAGCCATGACACTGGATTTAAAATCCATATCCAGAAAACTGGCAGCCAGTGTTCCTGTCCAGGCACCGGTACCCGGCAGCGGAATTCCAACGAACAGCAGCAGCGCAATAAACAAACCGCGGCCGGCTTTGGCCTGAAGTTTTTTTCCGCCCTTTTCGCCTTTGTCCAGGCAATAGGTGAAAAACTTGCCGATCAGCGGTTTATCCGCGCCCCAGATCAGCACCTTGCGGGCAAACAGGTAGATAAACGGAACCGGCAGCATATTGCCGACAATCGCGACAAGATAGGAAGACCACAGCGGCATCCCGAAAGCCTGAGAGTAAGGAATGGCTCCACGCAGCTCAATCAGGGGAACCATGGATATTAGAAAAACTAAGAAATATTTTTTTAACATGCTTGAGTACTCCAATTCTTTTTTATCTTTACAGCATTGCCATTGTACACGAATTCAAACTAAGATACAAGGCAAAACCATGTTTCTTAAGGGTTTCTTAGAAATTTCCAGCATCGCTTTATCCAGGCGTGGATTCAGTGATCAACGATCAGATCCCGATCTTTTTTCAGGAAGCATCATTCAGATGATGAAGGAAGGGGAAAACGGCAGCGGTCTGCAGCTCGCCTTAGGCTCTCCCTTTTCGCTTGTTCAGCCTAATGGCTTTATTTCCACAGCGACCGACCATCGTAAATGGTTGCCGCCGCCTCATAATAGCCCAATTGGCGGCAGGCCTCGATAACCAGACGGTAAATACGCTCAAACAACGCTGCGCATTTCTCCGCAAAAGCCAAAGGATCGCCACTGGCCAGCGTTTCGATCACTTCCAGACACTGTTCATGAACGGATACGTTCAGTTCATTTTTTTCAGTATTCAGCAACCCCGGAAGTGAACGCCCAATCTTGAAATTTCGTTGTAAAAGGGAATAAATCAAGTCTAAGGTTTCGTTATGCACATGACTGATTATAAAATCCAGCAGCAGGGCCGGTGTCCGCTCATACAGATAATCCGTCGTCCACAGTCGATTTACCTCGGCTTGAAGCGCAGCGATTGAAGCTTCATCCATCGCTTCTGCGGCGCTGGCCGCAATTCCTTCCATCGTCAGGCTCAGGCATTCCAGCGTATCCAAATAACGGCGGACATGGCAGGCGATCAGCCGCGGTTCAATCGTGATCGCTTCGATTTCCTTGCGATCCATCTCAACAAAGATCCCCTGGCCGCGCACCGCTTTCACTACCCCCCATGACTGTAAAATCTGAATTGCTCTGACGGTGGTATTGACGCTGACGCCATATTGTTTTTGCAGCTCTTTATGCGGAGGCAGCTGGTCCTTTTTGCGGTATTGACCGGCGTCGATCAGTCCGAGAATATCCATATACACGGCGGAATACTGGACATCATTATTATCCAGGCTTTGTTCAAGCTGGGTTCTGTCAGGCAGAATCGGACAATCTGAAATGGCCCGAAAGGCCGGAATGCCGCCGTCTACCACACCATAAATCTCAGAAAGATCATCAAATACAAGCGCCTCCAGATCCCCTCCTATTTCAATCGCCTGCAGCAAAGCCTGCAGCTGCTGCCAGTAGCGTGTGCGGATCTGAGGGTTATCATACAACGGATTTAAATCAGAAAGTCCCAGACTGTCCACGATGCGCAGAATCAAAACATTTTCATTCCGGGCTACAAAAAACCGCAGAAACTTTTTAGATAACTTCCAAAACGTAAAAGCATCGGCATCCTTCATGATTTCCAGAATCTGCCGCGGCACTTCTAAGTCCCGCTGGGTACAGAGTGAAATCCCATTTTTTATCAATGGATAGCACAGCAGAACCCCGGCTTTTATTCGATCACTGGTCAATCCGGCATCAATCCGTTTTAAAGCTGACAGCGTCGCCCGATGTCCATCATGAGGCCGCCGGACAACCGGTCTTTTCCGCTGTTCCGTTTCGATGAATCCGTTTTTTTCCAGCAAGGCCAGGGCATGCCGGATCGTCTTTTCGGAAGTGCCGAACTCCTGACTTAAATCCGCGCGGGACGGAAGTGCAGTTCCTTCTTCAAGCAGACCGCTTTCGATTCTGTTTTTGATGATCTGAAAGATGCTCTCATACATCGCCATGCGGGTTTTCCTCCTCAGTCCTGTGTTTTATCTGCGGCTGCAGCAAAGGCAGACAGGCCGCAAAGATATCCTTCATCACAAAAGGTTTGGCGATATGCGCGTTCATTCCGCTGTCCATACATTTTTGAATATCCTCACGGAAGGAATTGGCCGTCATCGCGATGATCGGCACACTCGCCGCATCTTTTCGGGACAGCGACCGCAGCGTCCGGGTCGCACTGTAACCATCCATCACAGGCATCTGCACGTCCATCAGGATCAATTGATAATACCCTTCCGGTTTCTCACAGAACCGATCCACAGCTTCCTGACCATTCATCGCAGTATCGATCTGAGCCCCCGCATCCTGAAGCAGATCCAACGCGATATCCAAGTTGATTTCATTGTCTTCAACAACTAGAATCCGAATTCCGCTTAACACCTGGGAAGGGTCCGCATGTTTAGCTGTCGGCCTCTGACCTGCCAGCTCCAAAAACAGTTCAGCAATTCCTGAATGGAAGACCGGACGGCAAAGCGTCGCCGAGATGCCGCATTGTGCGGATGTCTCATCCAGTTCATCCTGATCCAGACCCGTTAAGATCAGTTTGAGCTCTTGATTTTTCCCTGCGTTTTTCATTTGCGGGATCAGCTGCGGCATCGCTTCCGAGAAATCCCAGCGGATAAAACAGAATTCATACGGATTTCCCGTCTCCGCGGCTGTCCGCAGACACCTCAAAGCTTCCTGTTCGGTGAATGCAGAATCGGTTTGTAAGCATTCCTTATTCAATACAGCCGCAAGATGGGCATTGGATTCTTGGTTTTGATCCAGAATCAGAACCCGCTGTCCGTGTCCGCAGCCTTCCTCGGCAGGTTTCTTTTCCAAAGCAAACGGAAGATCGACAGTGAAGACGCTGCCAACGCCGATTTCACTTTCAACCTGGATTGACCCGCCCATCATTTCCACAAAGTTTTTGGTGATCGGCAAGCCCAAACCCGTTCCGCCATACTGACGGACGATCCCGCTGTTTTCCTGCGTAAAGGCTTCGAAAATACGATCTATATTCTCTGGGGCAATGCCGCGGCCGGTATCTCTGACTTCAAAACGGATCCAGAGCTGATCCGCTTCCCGGCGCTGTGTCAGCTTCAGATAAACATGCCCGGCTTCCGGGGTAAACTTCATTGCATTGGAAAGCAGATTCGTCAGAATCTGATTCAACCGCAGGACGTCACCAATGAGATTTTCTTCAACTTCTCCCACAAGCACAATCTCATAATCAATCTTCTTATTTTTTGCCTGAGTGTAGAAAACCGTGGTCAAAGTCCTTAGAAGCTGGCCTAAATTGAACGGTTCCGGATGTAGTTCAACCTTGCCGCGCTCAATTTTAGACATGTCCAGAATATCGTTGATCAACGACAGAAGATGCTGAGAGGAGAGCGTGATCTTTTCCAAACAATTACGAATCCGATCCGGTTCCTCAATGTGATTCTTCCCAATTTCAACCATCCCGATGATGCCGTTGAGCGGTGTCCGGATTTCATGCGACATCTGCGACAGGAAGTCACTTTTTGCCCGATTGGCTGTTTCCGCCCGTTCCTTTTCCTTCATCAGCAGCTGATTGTTTTTCTTTTCACTGCGGTTCAGCAAAATAAAGAACGTAAACACAGTGCCTAAAATGATGAAAAAGATGCCAATGCCCACGACGATGATCAGACGGCTTAAATAGGAAATCTGATTGTTGACTGTATCGTAGGCCATACTTGTCATCATATACCAATTCGTTCCAGAAAGCGGGACATAATAAAGATAATCATGATGAGAGCCCAGACTGAGCAGCGTCATGCCGCTCTCGCGCTGATCAATCGCCTGCAGCAGTCCTTCCATATCATAACCCTTGTCAAAACGGGCCTGCTGCTGATAGATCGTAAACAGATTCGAGCCATAGACGTTGTTTTCCATGAAATTACTTTTGATGATAAAATCTCCGTTCACCGTCACGATGTTGGTATGCGAATTGGTTTCTTTTTCGCTGTCCAGTCCCAGCTTGGTTCCAATATCCGCGGTTGGAATTCCCACGATGACCGCGACTAACTGTTCGTCAGCATACGTAACCGGCATCATTGGCGTTCCTAATAAAATCATATCGCTTTCCCATATGGATTCATTGACCGAGATTACTTTCCCGCTTCCCCGCAGCAGCTGATCCAATCCCGAAATCTTCGACATGGCAGGCACTACGCCATCGCAGGAGTAAACCAGCCCCTGATCGCTGATCAGTGCGATATGAACGAAATCATTGTCAATCTGCGCCCGTTCGAGAAAACGTCTTAGACTTGCCTCGTCCTTCAGATCATCCGGCTTAATTGCGCTGGCCAGCGTTCGGATCTGGGCAAACTGGCTGTCCAGATTGGTATTGAAATGATTGCTGATCTGCGTTGTCATTTCATGCAGATAAACTTCACTGATATTCTTAACGGTTTGTTCCGATTCACGCTGAACGCGCAGGATGGCAATACCGCTTAAAATAGCGGTCATCAAAAGCAGCGCTGAAACAAAAATATGGATTTTATAATTTTTATTTTTTCCGGACTGCTTCATCAGCGTATCCTCCCTTTTCAAAACAGAGCAGCAGCTTACTCTGTAAGCGCCAAATCCGTAATTCTGCCCTCCAGCTGTGCGTTGACCGCTGTACTTCCGCGGGTTTCAAAATAAAGTTTCATGGCATCACGATAGGTCAGTCCGGTTTCCTTCACCAGTTTGACATTGCCCTGCGGCACATTTTCATCATAGAGATTGAGCATTGTATAACCATCTCCATTGCCTTCCGCATAAGTCCTTGAACCTAACATATAATCGGTGAGGGCCACTTGGTAATATGCAGACCGATCCAGTTCCTTCCCCTCATTGAGCGTGACACTGATCAATCGGCTGCCAACCGGTTTCCTGCTGTCAAATGTATACTGCATTCCTGCAGTTTGCAAGAACCGTCCGCCCGGGAATTCTTGATTACAGGTGGACACACTGTTCTCCAACATCGACCACAAGGTTTGACCATCCATCTCAACAACCAGAATTTCATTATCGAAGGGACAAACCACTGCCAGATCTCCGCCGTAAACGACACCTTGATAAAAGCTGGCGCGGATGCCGCCGCCGTTGACAACCGCCAGCGGAGTTTGCGAAGCCGCTGCCACACAATCCGCTACAAAATTGCCGAGCGCGGTTTCCTGACGCCGGACATTGAAATTTTCCAATAACAGATCCTGCTCCATGTTGCCGACAATTGAAAAATCATAGGCTGATTCATCCGTGCCTTCATAATAGAATTGATCTATCGCCCGCAGAGCTTGTTCCACGGTGCATTGGTCATTCATAATATTTCGGACATAACCGCCAAGATATTCCACAGTTTTGCCTGGGAATAAAACATTGTAGATATAGCCGGATTCCACATACGGCTTGACGCTGTCCGGGATCGCCTGCTGGGTCTGATCAGCAGCGCGCAGGCAGGAAATACCGGCTCCCAGATCCTCCATCAGTGCCGTCTGGCCCTCCGGGGTGGAAAGCAGATCCAGAATCCGCTTGCACGCTTCCTGTTTTTCCTGACTGATACTGCGGTTGACGCCCATCAGCGCGGTTGGGGAAAACAAAAACCAGGGTTCGTTCCCTTCGTCACTGAAAAGCGGCAGCATCTTGTAGGTATACGCTTCAGCTGTACCGGCCCCCACTTCCTGCTGATTGCCGGATACACATTCATAATAGAGCGCGGAATCTCCGAATGCCGCCGCCAATGTCCCTTTGCTTAACCGCTGCCGGCAAAGAATTGTATTGCGCTGTCTGGCGATCGCGGCCGGATCCATTAACCCGGCCTCAATCAGAGAATCCGACAAATCAAAGCTTGATTCCCAAACTCCTGTAAATGTGGCTTGTTTATGATTGAAATCAGCCAACCAGTTAACTCCGGCTACTGTCCCCAAAAAATCCGGAACCATACATCCCACATAAAATAAACCGATCGTGTTATTAAAGTCGCTCATGATGGAGAAATTAATATTATCCTCGCCGATCCCCAATCCCATTTCTTTCAAGGTGATCAGCGATGTTACGAGTTCCTCATTGGTAGTCGGCAAAGGAAGGCCTGCCTGATCAAATAGAGTTTCATTCACAACATAGCCGCTGTAGACGCCCGGCAGCGGAATGAGATAGGTTTTTCCTTCCAGCATCGTGGCATTCATAATTGTGCCGTCATAGGCCGTGCTGGCTTGGGTATCACTGAGATCCAACAGATACTGCTGTACTAGATCCGTATCCAGCTGCGGAGCCAAGACTAAATCCGGTCCGATCCCTTTTTCCAATCGGCGAAGCTGTTCACTGGCATAGGGATGGATTTCAACCTGCAGCTCCAAATCCTCATAAACCGACTCGACCAGTGCTTTCACCTGTTTAAAGGGATAGGAGTAAAGAATTTTGATCACAGTCTTTTCCTTTTCAGCCTGCGGGCTGCAGCCTGTTATCGAGGCCAGCAGCATCACTATACTCAATAACCAAACACTTATTTTAGTCATTCTGCGTTTCATGGAATTACGCCTTCTTTCTGTATAATCAGCGGTCCGGATGCAGGAAGTTGACTCCTTTGCCGCTATTGAACCTTGATCTTAATCTTATAATTTCTTTGTGTTTTGCATAATTCTTCAAAAAAACTTACCTCATGCTATTCCCAATTCATCATTCACTCATCATAACGGCAATCTATCTTTTACCTGATTCTGATTTTCGCCCGGATTCATAGAAGTTCGGATATCAACGTAAAAATCTTGGAACCTTGTCCAAATTATTATAGAATAAAAGCCTTATCATTACAACCGCCAATCAAAAGACGCAGCTGTATTTAAGGATGATTAAGCCCATATTCTGCAACAACTTTTTAATGATACGGCTCCGTCTACTACTTTTCAGCTAATACAGGATATATCCGTTATAGCAGCAATGATATATGGCATTCACATCATCTCATCCCCTCGAATATCATTTCAAACAACACATTCAACCTCCAAAACAGGACTGTCAAACCAATTCTGCTAGCACCAAAGATCGATTTATATTATTGGAAATAAAAAATGGAATTTCATACAATCAGACATTGATCTCCACTTAACCTTTAAACTATTTTAGCTTCATAAGCTTAGTACAAAATTGTTTTTCTGAATATGCTGAAAGTGAAAACAACGAAAATGAACCACACTTACATTTTTTAAGTTCAATCCTACCTCCATCACAGTTTGATCCAATTCTCTCAATAATTTTCTTATTATGCAGAGAAATCATGTACACTCGATAGTTCTTTTCGTTACACCGATCTTTTAAGCTAATTCATCCGCTGTATACTCGGAGTCTTAAATTAATAAAGAAACAACCTTCTTTTCTTTTTTATTTAACGAAATATTACCGAAATTATTGCCGACATTTATACCGACATTTATACCGACATTTATACCGACATTTATACCGACATTTATACCGACATTTATACCGACATTTATACCGACATTTTGGCGATTATGTATTAATTTTCTCAACATAAAATCGCAGTCATAAAGAAAAAAACAAACTTTCATCATGATATTAAAATAAGTTTGAAAGACTTGGTCAAGGATACCGTAATTTTGAACATCTTCAAACACAATTTTTATATGTAACCTGAAACAATCTCGTCATAAAAGGATCTTGTTCTTCGAATCCGTTCAATATTCCGTCGAGGATGAGTTTATTTGATCACATAACAACATGCACAATGAAAACCACTGCACTTGCAATACTTTAATTATTTTTTTCTTCAGTCCCCACAGAAGAACACTCATGAACTTTGATGATCGTGTAAAGAAAAAGGCCTTGTGAATTGCTCCACAAGACTTTCTACAATTCTTCGCAATATAATAGTGTCACACCTTTTTTTCTTTGTCAGTACACCTTTTTTATCTACTTTCAGAAGAATTATCATTGGCAATGGCAATTTAAGTATTGTGTTTTGTTAAATCATACGAATGCCTTCTCACCGGTATGGATATACTTGTACTCTGTTTTCTTTAACTTTCCAATAGCATCTTCAATGTAGGCATATGTTCCGCCATAGCGTCCTGCTTTCGAGACAATGCCGATGGCATTCATCTGTTTAATCCATTTTGTCGGTGTCATTACAAAGCGATATAATCCTGCCTCATTTTTAACCGCCTCGAATTGCACACGGTTAAAATCTGGATTATGCAATTCTTCCCATACACCTAAAAATTCTATTGTATTACGATTGCGCATCCAGTTTTAAATCACAAATCTTGGGTCATCTTCATTTCTATATTTTGCAATATCCGTTAATGAGATAAATTCATTTTCAAAATTTGTTGTGTAGATACCAATATCAATACCTTTTGCATGAATAGTTTCCTTAACAATCTTCGCCATAACCTTCCTTTTCCCCATCTTAAACTAAGGTCAAATATTTCCTTTACCCTTTGCCTAATTTATAAATCATTTTCCTTTTTCAATTCATCCTCATTTTCCCACATTTCCCGATACGCTTCAATATAAAGCTTAATGCAGCTAGGATATATGTACAAATACCTTCTACACACTTTTTTATACAATTCCAGTATTTTTTCATCACATGCAAAATCCAATAGATAATCAAGCAAATGTGATAATTCATCTTCTGACGCAGTTCTGCTGCACACATCTTCAACCAATGGTAAATAAACCTTATAGGCTTTTTGATGTGTTTGAACTATCTGCTCTGCAATCTGATAAATCTCTTCATCCATTAGCTTTCCTCAAAATATTTAAGTGCCTCCGTTATTGCTTCTACCTTTTCTTTCGGTGGATGCTTCCTCGGATGTTTTAATTCTTCTACCATATTAGGCGCATCATACACTGTCAGTCCCAAAGACCTTTTCACCTCTGCAATATATGCAGTATGCACCTTAAATCCATATTTTTTCTCTACATATTCCTGTATCATTTTATATGTGATTTTCAGTTTCGGTTAGTATTTCTTTGCACGCTCTGCAATCTTATCCAAGGGTACTTTCCTCTCACCCTCCCCAAATTCAATCTTTACATTTAAATGGCTGTCTGGTGATTTGTGGGACAAAAGTACAATGGTTTCCACATGCGCCGTATTCGGGAACATATCAAACGGAATCACAGTCTTAACCTCATACAGATCCTTCAGTTCCTTTATGTTCTTCCCCAAAGTTGCTGGATTGCATGAAATATAAACAATCTGTTCAGGCTGGCATTGACGCAGACTTTCGATCATGGCTCCGTCCAGTCCGGTTCTTGGCGGATCCACAACGACCGCATCAATTTTCCGCTTTCTACTGATTTTTTTCATTTCCTCAGCCGCATCCCCACAAACAAAACGAACATGATCGGCCTGATTCAGCCGGGCATTTTCATTCGCATTGTCCACAGCTTCCTGAATGGATTCAATGCCGATGATCGTTTTTGCTTTGTCTTTCAGCATCAGCGAAATTCCGCCGATACCGCTGTAAGCCTCCACCAGAGTTGTGCAGGGCTTGATCAACGACGCCGCTTTTTGATAAAGCTGACAGGCCTGCGGACGGTTCAGCTGAAAGAAGGAAGCACAGGATAAATTAAGCTGCAGCTGACCTAACTGAACCGGCAGCCGATCCTCACCCGCCAACAATTTCCAGCGCGATGAAAACAACTGCCGCGAACGCTTATCCGGATTGATATTCTGCATCAGACAGACCAATCCTGATATTTGTTTCAGCTTCTCGATCAAACCTGAAGGCAGCACAGACTTGCCAGTGACCAGCACACACTGAAACTGGCCATCTAAATAGCGCAGCACCAACGTCCGCAGACCCGTTTCCGTTTTGGGATCATAGGCGCTTAGTTTAAACTGGTTCAACAAACCCATAATCTGTTTCCGCAGCGCTTCCAGATGTTCATCATGAATCAAGCAGGAATGGATCGGAATGATCCGATTGCTTCCCTCTTCATACAAACCGCTGACCAGCTGACCGTGTTCCTGACGGATCGGCAGCTTGCATTGATTGCGGTATCCCTGATGAAGCGGACTGGCAATGACCGATTGCACCAAGCTGCGTGGGAGCCCGGCATATTTGATCAAGGCTTCCTGTACCAATTCCCGTTTCATCTGCAGCTGCGCCTGCGGCTGTAAAATCATTAACGGGCAGCCGGAACACCGTCCCTGAACAGAGCAGGCGGGAGTAACCCGAAGCGGACTGTCATTCAATCGCTTATTGATCCTGCCTTTAGCATAACGTTCCTTTATTTCAGTCAGACTGATTTCAGCCGCTTCCCCCGGCAGCAGCTGATCGACAAAGACCGGCTTGCCTTCCAGATAACCGATCCCTTCTCCATTGATGCCGAGTTTCTTCGCCGTCACGCAGACGGACTGTTTGCTTTTCTTATTTTCCATCGGTATCCCCCTTATTTTAATAATGAAAACGGAAAGATTTTTTCCAGTATTTTAACCGCCGTCACGTAATGCTTTAGCGGCTGTACCATATCTTTTTCCACAAACACCTGATTAACGCAGAATCCCAGATAAACGATGGAAGCGATGATGTACACGCTCAGAAACAGAATGACCATCGAAGACAGCGGACCATAGATGGATTCATAACGAGTGAAATGATTGATGACAAAGAAGAAAAACGTTCCCAAAAGCGACATACAGATCGTAGTGAACAAAGCGCCGGGAGCGACAGCCCGCCATTGATAATTGCGAAACGACAACAGTCGGTAAAAGATACAAAATCCGAAAAACAGCACGGCCACCTGCGTCAGCAAGCCGGTAAATGGGAACTGCTGCAAAACAAAAACCATCAAACCCAAAATGACTAACAGAACGATGAAATCAATCAGTGACACACCGCGCATAAACCACTGCGGCAGCTCTACTTCATCCAGATGGGCGGAGATCATCAGAAATGAATAGATCGCACGGGAGGCTACCCATAAAGAAACCACGATAAAGAAGATCAGCGGAATCAGCTCCACAGGAGAATTACTCAGGAAAAAGTCGATAAATGGACTCAACAGATCCTCTGGAATATATTGTTCCGCAAAGGTCAGTATACTTTCCAGACCAGCCGGTGACCAGCGAAAGAAAACAACTAACAGCGCCGCCAAAGGAGCCAGTGAAAGCAGCAGCGAATAGGACAGTGCATAGACAAAGGTTGTACCGTCATAAGAAGTAAACATATCATAAACCTGCAGGATCTTTTTCATCGGGTTCTCCTTTCCACTCTACTTTCTATTTTACCATCGCTGTCCGTAAACGAACAGCGTTTTCCCCAAAGAAGAAAGCCAGAGATGCCTGGCTTTTTTCAACGTATTCTGCTGCTTTGGGAAATCATTTTTCACATTCTGACTGCTCTGCAGATCCAGCTTATTTCAATAAGCTCAGATTGGTATCGGTACAAAAATTATCCACACTGTAAACCAACAGGATCCGATCCGCGCCCATCTGTTTTGCCAGTTCAGACATCGGCAGCCGATAATAGCGCAGATCCGCCATCGTGATCGAACGGAAATGCGGCGCTAAATAAGGAATCAGCACATGGGCATAAGAATCCTTGATGACCAACAGCTTCTCATTCGATGAACTGGAAGTTTCTATTTCTGCAAGCGCATGATTGCCATCGAGATAAACCATGTATTTATCTTTCTCCGCTAACCACTTCAAACTGAACAGTGAAGTGTCAGTCTGAGTTTGATCATAAACCACCTGAACCGTCAACGGATCGGTATAGCTCCACGTCCACACTGGATCGCCGCGGTGCCAGAAAGCTCCGGAGCGGGAATACTGCGTCCCCTTGAACCCTTCTGCCGCCAGCTGATAGGTAAAATCCTTGCCCGGCTGCAGGGCCGTTTGCCCCCAGGCAGACATCAGTGCTTCATAGCCCGCTTCCGCGCCCAATGCCGTCCAATGATGATCGGTTTTAAAGTACAAGGTTTCTTCAGAATTGAGCCGCTGCTTCTGTTGGATCAGAGCTGAGCGGACGTCGATGATCTGAACGGAAGTCAGCTGATCTTCCAGACTGTTTAATAAAGCATTCTGATCGGTATTGTACGCTCCGCCCGGCAGCTTGTCCTTTTCGATTTCCGCCGCTGTCGGCACCAGCATGACCGAAACCGGGATTTCCGACTGTTCGGCAAAAGCATTGATCTTTGCAATGTTTTTTTGACTTTGCGTTAAGTCCTGAATATCGACCTGTCCGATCAGCCAGTCTTCATGTCCGAAATAGACATTTTGGTTTTCGATTTTGCCCAGCGCTCTTTCACTTGCCGCTTTTACTCCGATCCAGGTATCCCGGCCGATAAACTGATCGGTGAACCATTCTTCCAGATCCGCGGTGTAATTGTCAAAGAAGAAACGCTTCCAGCTGAACTCTGGGAATTGTGCCAATACCCGGTTTTCCGCATCCGAGAAGGAGCGCTGTTCCGTAAACAAATTGAAGATGGAAAACCCGCCGAGAAAACCGCAGAACAGGATTATTGTCAGTCCTTGGATTTTTTTATTCATCATCCTGCCTCCTCGCTAAAATCGGAAATACAAAAATGGATTGTAGGACGCATCGACCAAATAAGCCGTACACAGCACTAGCCCCGCCGCCACTAACAGCGGTACGATCCACTCACCGCGCCTTCCGCGGATTTTCGTCTGATAGACCGTTCGGCCCAACGGCAGGCTGGCCAGGACCATCAACAGTAAAAGCAGCCCATAGTCCCGCAGATAAAACACCGTTCGGGCATTGATCAAACTCACGGATCCTAACCCCAGCATCATCTTAAGATAGGCCAGGCCCGCATCCAGATCCGTAAACGCAAACAGCACCCAACCCAATAAAATCAGGATTAAAGCATAACCATGCTGCAGCACAGCCGGCAGCCGATCCAGCAGCGGCTTGAGGAAGAACTTTTCCACAATCAGGATGACGCCGAAATAGATGCCCCACAGCAGGAAATTCCAACTTGCTCCATGCCAGAAGCCGGTCAGCAGCCACACAATCATCAGATTGCGGATCTGCTTTGCCCGCCCCTGCCGGCTTCCGCCCAAAGGGATGTAGACATAATCGCGAAACCAGGTACTTAACGAGATGTGCCAGCGCCGCCAGAATTCGGTAATCGAGCGGGAAATATACGGATAATTGAAGTTTTCCAGAAACTCAAAGCCGAGCATCTTGCCCAGACCGATTGCCATATCGCTGTATCCGCTGAAATCAAAGTAGATCTGGAAAGCAAAAGCGATGATCCCTAACCAGGCTCCGACCACGCTCATCTCACTTTTCGGCAAGGTTGACAGCGTATCCCACAAACTGCCGATCGCGTTGGCCAGCAGCACTTTTTTAGCCAGACCGCAGACAAACCGCTGAATTCCCTGGACAAACTGATCTGCCGTTTCCTTGCGGTGATCCAGCTGCTCGGCAATATCTTTATAGCGGACGATCGGGCCGGCAATCAGCTGCGGAAACAACGTGACATAAGCCCCAAAAGAAACAACGCTTTTTTGAACCGGCGCCTGTCTGCGGTAGACGTCGATCGGATAGGACATCGTCTGGAATGTATAAAAGGAAATACCGACCGGCAAGGACAGATGCAGCGGACTCAGCGGCAAGCCGAGTGCCTGCAGATTAAGAATGAAAAAATCAGCATATTTAAAAAAGCCTAAAAGACTTAAATTGAAAATGACGGAGAACCAGACAAACCGCTTCGCTTTTCTTCGATCATCACGATAATGATCGACCATCCGGCCGTTGACATAATCGACCAGTGTGGAGATCAGCATGATGAGAATATACACCGGCTCCGACCAGCCGTAGAAAATTAAGGAAACGGCAAAAAGACAAAAATTCCTGGCGTGCAGCGGTGCACATTTAAGCACCACCAGCACGACAGGAAGATAACCAAAAAGAAATGGCAGACTGCTGAAAACCATGTTACTGTGCGGATGCGTTCAGACTGTCGGTAATGTCTTTCAGGATCGCATCGGCCTGATCCGCAATCACAATTGCGATCACATTGCCTTGTTCTAGCGTTTTCCGGTTTTTAACCAGCTCATACTGTTCCGGAAGATACGTTGACCAGGTTTGTTCGATCGTTTCCAACCGCTTATCCAGTGCCTTTTTTACTTCTTCCAGTTTTCCATCCTGGGCTTCGACTAAAATAATCTCCGTCGCATGCACATTCATCGCCGGCATGAAGATCGCATAATCCTTAACCAGGTCGCTGGACAGACCATACATATCCATTAAGACCGTATCGTCGACATCCATCGACATAGGAAGCTGATATTCATCGTTGCGGCGAATAGCTTCCATAATTCCTTTCAAGCCTTCCGCGGTTTCCGGCGAAGCACTCGGCGTCATCGTCGGTTCCGTTGACGGGGTAACGCTCGGCGTCGGTGTTGGCTGCGGATTCTTCTTTGAGCAGCCTGTCAGCATTAAACAGCTGACTACAATACATCCAATGATTAATTTTTTCATTTTTAAATCCCTCCGTGGCATTAGCATGCCCCTTGCCGATCACGGGTATACCCCGGATCGTATGAGAATTATATCAAAAGCGTGTTTAAAAAACTATCCTTTGACCTGCTTTGATTTCTTAACTTTTCCTTAACGGAATCAGGAAGCAACCATCCAGGCTTTGTCCCCGGATAAAAGGAATGCAAGAACTGTTTTTAACATCCGTTGAATTTATCAAGAACAGGCTTAAAAATACGTTGATGGTCGCAGAAAAATGTTAAACTAAAACTAGAATAGACTAAAGATACGGAGGGAAAACGCATGAAAAAACGAATGGGTTCCGCGCTTTTTAAAACGATCCCTTTTCTATTCTTTTCGCTGATGCTCGTTTTTCTGTTATCCTGGACTTTCGTTCCCTATCTTCAGGAAAATGCTGCCCGACATGATTTTACTGATTATACGATTTTAGTAAAAAATGAGGCTCTGAAAAAAGCCTTTCCCGATTCCTTTATGGATCTGGCCTGGCAGCCTTCAGAAGAAGAACGGGATTGGATCCTGGCTTTTCTGCGCCAGCTCAAACCTGTTCAAACAGATGATTACAATCAAAGCGCGGACTTATTTGTTCTGACCGATCATGATCCGCAAGGGGTTATTCTTTATCATGACGCTTTTCTTTACCGCGTATATACGGCTGGAAAATCTTATCAAGGCCAGCCTTTGCTTATCATTTATAAAGAAAGCATCAACGGGCAATCGCTAAAGCTGAAAGAATCGGTGTATTACCGCAGCGAACAGGACGTGGATGCCTGGATGGATAATCTAGCCATGATTCGCGGACAAGTTGTCGAATACCCTTACTGATCTTAGGAATTAACCTCTGTCCTGTCCTTATCCATCAATTTCAGACCAAAAGAAAAACAGCACTCGGCTGTCTTACCCTCAATTAGTCTGTTAATCCCCACTCCGGAATCTCGTTGCCGCGGCGGACTAAAATTGTTTTCTGGAAATCGGTCTGATTCAAGAACCGCAGGATTAAATCTTCTTCCGCTTTTGTGCAGCCCACCAGCAATTTTACATCAATTTCTTTCTGTAAAATATCCGCGGCGATCACTGCCGTTTTCACCATTGAGGATTTTTCACTGCCGCGAAAAACAGCGATTCCCCCTTCATTCGTATCAGCTGCCAGATCGACATAATGACCATAGTCTACCGGATAGATCAAATTCTTATATTCCGGATGCTGCTCGCCCTGTTTCCGACTTAAAACAAATTTACTGGAAAAGACGAGGGTATCTATCTTCTGCCAAAAGAACGCATTGTTTTCATAATTGCCCATTGATAAATCTCCTATCTCTTTTGTATTATATCGAAAATGAAAAGACTTGTAAATCATTAATCATTCTTTACAAGTCAGTTTGAGGCTTTTTTACAGCCTTTTATGAAAATTGTTTACGCGATTTTCTTAATCGACGTGCACATGATCGCGGGTAATCTCAGCAATCGTACTGCAGCCCGACATGATCATCGTTTCGCGCAGTTCATCGCGAAGCTTATCCAAAGCTAAACGCACGCCGTCCTTGCCGCCGCCGACTGCGGCCAAAGCTAACGGCCGGCCGATCAAAACGCCGTCAGCGCCGAGCGCTAAGGCTTTGAACACATCCAATCCGGTACGGAATCCGCCGTCGACTAAAATCGTGATCTGACCCTTGACCGCCGCTGCGATTTCCGGCAGCACTTCAATCGTGGATAAAGCATCATCCAGCACGCGGCCGCCATGATTGCTCACAACGATCGCATCCGCCCCCGCTGCTACACATTTCCGTGCGCCCTCGACAGTGAGTACGCCTTTGACGATGAGCGGAATTCCGCCCGCCATGGCCTTCATTTTCTTCAGATCGGCAACGCTCTTGTTGACTACCGGCGTCGTGCCTTTGCGCAGCAGCACCAGACCTGCGGCATCCACATCGGTCGCCAACGCAAGCACCTTCTGTCCCTTGAACCGGTCAATCCGCGCCTGCACGCCTTCTTCGCACCATGGTTTGATCGTAGGGATGCCCATCCCCTCATGATCCAACACCGCCTGTAACGGCTTGGCGAACAAATTGTCAATATCAATGCCGTCGCCGGTAAACGCCAGCGTGCCGGCTTCCAGACAGCCTTCTACCGTCGCTTTGTTGTATTCTTCCTCACTCATCTCAGCACCGTAGTTATTCTTAATTCCGGCAACCGGCGCACAATAAACCGGCAGGGCAACCGGATGTCCGAATAAGGACGATGTTGTATCAATTTCTTTGTTCTCAACTAAAACGTCCATTTGAATCCGAACGGATTTCAGCTTTTCCACATTGCGGATAAAGGTACTGCCGCTGCCTTTGCCGCCTAAACCTGGGATTTCCCCCTTGCAGGCTAAGCCGTTACAGACCGGACAAACCCGGCACTTCGGCGCTTTTCTCTTTGCTTCCTGAAGCATTTCTTCTAAGGTCATTCTCTGCCAACCCCTTTCCCTGTTTTTCATTATAAGAGTCCCGCTCTTTGAAAACAAGCAGTATTTGACAGAATTCGCTCTGGTCATCCAAACTCAGTGGCTCCGGTCCATTGCTGCGGCATTCTCCCTTTGAATTAAGGCCAGAGCCTCAGCCACAGAAGCGACAGTCCAACGCGCCTGTCTTTGAATTTCAGGTTCTGCCGAAGCCATGCAGAAACTGGCTGGAAAAGTCTCGAAGCAGGTTAAATCATTGTAATCATCGCCGATCACGGCAACTTCTTCCTTCTTTAGTCCCAGCTGGACTGCCGCTTCAAGAATACCACGGGCTTTATCCACCTGCTTATCCGTGATCATCAACGTTCGCGGACTTGTCCATATGCCATGCAGCCCGGTCGAAGCCAGCCGCTCTCTGATTGCCTGCGCGGTGGGGGCATCGGGATACACCGCGAAGATCACCGCGATGGAATCATACTTGGAGCGTGAGTCCCATTCCACAACCCGGCGATGATCCTGAATCAGTCCCAACGGATTTTCGCAATAACCTCGGACAAGCGGAAAGGTCAGGTCATAGACCAGGAAATCATTGTCCGGCGTCACCATTAACACCCTGTTCTGCGGCTGATCCCCAGCCAAGGTTTTCCACAGCGGTTTGATGTCCTGTTTGGACAGCGGATGCAGCTGCAGTGTGCCTGCCGTCTGAATTGCCGCACCGTTCCAGCCGACGATGGCCGACCAAGTGCGGCGGCTGAAATGGCGGATATAGCCTGGCGAACGGGAAGTCGCAATACCGGTCAGACCGCCGGCTTTTTCAAAGCGGATCAGAGCCTGTTCGTTTTCGTCGCTGATCCCGGCAGTTTTCTGATCTTTAATCCGCAGCAGTGTTCCATCCAAATCCATCATTACACATCGTATCATCCTGTTTCCTCCTGCCCTTATTATTTCAAAGCGAAGGAAGAAAGACCAGGGGGCAGTGTCAGCTTACAGACATGCTTGTTGGATCAGAGTGCAGGCCATTTGGGTTTCCCCAGCCTCCACCAAAGTCTGAAAGCGCAGCAAAAGCAGTTTCTTCTGCAGCGGTCCGGCCAGCGGATCAGGCTGTAAGCTGAATTGAATGAGCTGCTTTAAATCCTGATGGAGCAATGCTTCAATCCAGCGGAAGGTCGTATCCGTCTGCTTTTTGCGGCGGCATTCTGCCAAGCCCCGGTCAATAAAAAACTGACACTCTTCCGGCCGATGGCACTGATAGGCTGCCAGCGCTCCACAGATCAGCAGAGCCGGTCGGTGAATCACCTCAACACAGGCCTGGGCATGAGCTAAAGCCGCTTCCGGCTGATTCAGCAGCAAAGCTGCCAGCGCCAATCGCTCTTCCGCCATCAGCCGGGCATGCGGACATTGAAACTGTTCAGCTTCCTGCCGCACCCGCAGCGCCAGAGCCTGGGCATGAGCGGGCTCATCGTTTAAAAACAGATCGATCTGATGGATCCGCGTGTGAATCGCCCGAACGAAATATCCGCCATGGGAAAACTGATCAAGTGCTCTCTGGTTCATCAGCAGAGCACTTTGCGGCTGATGCAGACGAATCAGGCAGTCGGCATGATGATAATCAATCAGGGCTTTAACGCCTTCATCCTGTCCTGATTTTGCAGCTTGGATCAGCCAGTGCAGCGCCGATTCTACTTCATCCAGCGCTTTCTCATGAATTCCCAAATATAACTGGTACCAGCATAAATCTGTCCCTTCCAGCCCTGCTTGCATCTGCATCAGAGCCTCCCTCAGCGCTAAGGTTTCCGCACTTCGATTCTCACCCCGGCTGACCTGAACGATCCATCGAGCGAGAAGAAATTGAGCGCAGTGGCAGCTGGCCATCAGACTTTCCCGGCGTGCATTCAGCTGTTCAGCCAGCTGATCCCGCACCTCCATCCGAAAATCGAGAATGGCCTGATACAACGGCGCCAGGCTGAAATCCGGCTGCCAGATCAAGTCAGGATCATACGGCAGAGCCAGTTCGCTGAACAGCTTGCGCAGCGTGTAATCCGCCGGCCGCTGCACGCCGTTTTCCACATCGCTTAAATACATCGCGGAAATACCTGTTCGCTGCGCCAGAGACGAAATGTCAAGGACTTTTTAATCAAGTTCACAAAATATTCACGGATTCGACAAGGCGGGCCGGGGTGCTATTCCCCGGCCCGTCCTTGCGCCTGTCTGCGGTTCACATCTGCTGAATCTCATTCCGCAACATGCGCTTGATTTTGTCGCTCATGGTTTCGGTGCTGGTGGTGCTGAAATGGACGCGCACCTTGTAGGTGGTCTTGCCGATTTTCTTGACAAGGGCGGGCGCGTCCTCCCGCGTGATGGGTGCGGTGTCTGCGGCGGTGGCGCTGATGGCGGCGGTGCTGGTCTGTTCGTTGTTCATAGGCGCTCCTTTCGGTGACGGCCTCGCCGGTAGGGGCGGGCCGTGGGTGGTGGTTAGTCGTTCAAAAGCCGGGCGGCCTCGTCTTTGTTGGCGGCGGCGTTGCCCTTGCGGTAGTTAGGGCCGTTGAAGCATATCGGGGTGCAGCGTTCGAGAACACGGTCATAAATCCGGGCGTGTGCTAAGTCTTTCGGCGCTTGCAGCTCGGCAAGCGGTAGATTCGTCGTGATGATGAATGGCAGGCGGCTTAAATAGCGGCTGTCAACCACGTTGTAAACCTGTTCCAGCGCGTATTCTGAATTGCGCTCAATCCCTAAATCGTCGATGATTAACAGGCTGAAATGGTGAAAGCTGGCAAGATACCTGTTCCTGTCCTCGCTGAACATTCCCGATAGGCTGTTGAGTATCTTTGAGAAGTTTGTCATCAGCACAGGGACGGCCTGCTCGGTGAGTGCGTGGGCGATACAGGCGGCGGCAAAGGTCTTGCCGGTTCCTACGCCTCCCCAAAGCAAAAGCCCCTGTCCGCGCTCTTTCATGGCGGCAAAGTGTTCCACATAGCGCCGGGCGTACTTCATGGCCGGGTTCTGACCGTCGTCCCCGGCGAAGGTGTAGGCCAATAGCGCCCGGTCTTGTAGGGCCGTCGCTTTCAGCCTGCGGATTCGGTCAAGGCGTTCCTGCTCCCTGCGGGCGGCCTCCGCTGCCTCCCGGCGCTCCTTTTCGCACTGGCAGAGACAGGGCATAAGCCGCTCCATCTCGAAAAGCATCACGCGGCATTGTTTGGCCGTGTGGCACTTGCCGCAAAATAACAGGCCGGTTGCCGGGTCGGTGTAGTCCTCCGGCGCGGGCGTCGCTGCCGCCGCGATACCGTCCATCATTCTTTCCAGCTCGTCCCTCATAAGCTCTCGCCCTCCTTGTAGGTGTAATCAGGCAGGCCGCCGCCCTTTGCTCCGCTGGCGGCCTTATGGCTGTCCTCGCTGGCCCAGCGCCGGATTGTGGCGGCATGGCTCTTGTACCTCTTGCCGGTGGATTCCATGTAAGCAGACAGCTTTTCGACGTACTTCTCCCAGCCGGTGGGAAACTCCGCTTGCAGCTCGGCAAGCTCCTTGTCCGTCAGCAGAACATTTTCATAGCGGCCATAGGCGCGGGCGGGCTGTCCCTTTTTTAACTCTCTCTCTATCTCTTTCTCTATCTCTAACTCTATCTCTATCTCTGGTGGACGAATGTCGGACAAATGTCCGCCATTTGTCCGCGCCGGTAAAAGCGCCCGGTTTTGCTGCCTCGCGGCCCGCTTGCGCTCCCCCTCGGTGGAGGACTGGCCGATCAGCAGCTCAATGTTGCTCATGTAGTACGCGCCGCCGTCCAGCAGCTCCACAAGACCCAGCTTCAAGAAGATTTGCAGGGCGCGTTCTACGGTTCCGATTTGCTGGCGGGTGATGGTGGCTATCATTTGCGCCGTGTAGGGAATATCCTCGTCAAGCTGAAGCCTGCCGCCGTGCTTCAGCGATTTTAAGTACAGCTTCAGCAGAATGTTGGAGTACAAAACGCCGTCCTGCATACTTTCCAGCAGGACGATGGAATCCTCGTCAAAATAGCTCTCTTTCAGTTTCAGGTAGTAGTATTTTCGATTGTCGGACATGGGGTGTCCCTCCTTTGGGTGTGAATGGGGTCTGTATGCCTTTAGAAGCCGTTTTCCGGGGGCAAAGGGTAAACTATACCGCCTCCCCCTCGATAAGCGCCCGGAAAGCCGCTATTTATGGGCCTTTTTCAATGCCTAAAGCGTGACATTTCAGCCGTTGTTTCCGCTTGCGCTGGGCGGCCCCGATTCGCTTCATGCGTCCGGCGCACTCCGGGCAATACTTGGCCCGGTTGGAGGCGGGGACGAATAGCGCCCCGCAGACGGCGCAGCGTTTGGCCTCGGCCCGGTGAAGCAGGGCCGTTTCAAGCTCCCTGTCCAGCGGCAGGACGGCGGCCCGGAACCAACGGCAGAGCAGGGAATAGGAAATGCTCTGGACGCAAACGCACTCGTCCCCGTCGTCCAGCGCGATACAGTTCCCGCCGTCGTAGTTGCAGCAGGCGCGCACAAGCCGCCGCGCCCGACGATACTGTCCGTAGTCCATGATGGGGATTGCTTCACGCTGCCTGTTCATCGGCGGGCCGCTCCTGTTCCTCCAACTGCATGGCCGCCGCTGCGGGCGTGGGCGGGGTGGGCGGCAAGGGCAGTTGGATAGTCATGGTGATGGTGATATTCAAAATCGTTTCTTTCATCGTTCCTGTTCCTTTCGTCTGGATTGTTCGGTTTTGGCAAGCTGCTCGGCGGCCTTGCGCAGCTGCTCCACGGCCTTGACTTCCTCCCGCATGGCCCGCATTTCTTGATAGAGGGCGTCTTTCTTCGCGGTGAGGGTGTCGGCCTCGGCCCGCCATTGTTTGGGCGTCACGGCCTCGCCGGTGGCCTTTAGGCCGTTGAGATAACGGGCCGCGCTCTCGAATAAGGCAAGCTCCGGGCCGTGGCGCTCCGCAAACTTTTCACGCTTGCCGGGCTTTAGGCTGTCAAGCTGGCGGCGGGTTCCCTTGTGCTGCTCGTATTGCGCCCATAGTTCCAGCCGTTCCGTGAGGGCGGCAAGGCGGCGCTCGGCGCTGGTGATTTGTGCCCGTAGGTCGTAGTAAGCGCCGTTCATGGCCTCGACTTTTTCATAGAGCTGTTGCATGGAAGTAATGCCGTTGGCCTGTAAGAAATTGAACAGGGCGGCGCTCTCTTTGAGGGCTTTCACTTTGCCGTACCGGGTCGCCGGTTGGCTCATTTCCTGCCGGGCCTGCCATAGCTGCGCCATAACGCTTTCCTTGCCCTGCGGCTTCGCGGCCTGCTCCTTAGACCAGTTATAGAGGCGCGTCACGCGGGCCTTAATCTCTTTCAAGAGCTTGTTGTCGGCGGCAATCTGCCGGTTGACGTTCCCCTTGTCGGTGGCAATCCCGCGCCGCTCCATGCGGGTGGCGGCCACGCCTAAATGGACGGTGGGCAGCTGTTCCACGCCTTGCCGTTTGTAGCTGCGGTGGTCGATTCGCTCCGGCCTGCCGGTCTGCTCCAACGCCCGGTTGGCGTACTCGGCCCACGCCGCCCGCCACTGTTCAGCCTTGTCTTTTTCGTTCCAATCGGTGGTATCAGCGCGGTGGTTCTTCCAGCCGCCTTTGCTGTCGGGGATTCGCTGGCCGCGCTCGTCAAGGTCGTACTCCTTGCGGCACTTCGCGCCCCATTCGCCGGATTGCTCCAATGGCCGCATGGTAAGCATGATATGGGCGTGTGGGTTGCCGTCCCCCTTGTCGTGGAGCGCAAAGTCGGCGCACATTCCGGCGACGACAAAGTTATCCCGGACGTAGGCCCGGACAAGGGCAAGCTGGGCCGCCCGGTCAAGCTCGGCGGGCAGGGCGATTTCAATTTCCCGCGCAAGCTGCGCCTTGCCGGATTTCTCGATTTCCTCCACGCTGTTCCAGAGGGTGGAGCGGTCTTGAAACGCCGGGGGCGCGTGGGCCGGTAGCAGGATTTCCGAATGGACGATACCGCCCTTGTGGGTGTAGTCGTGGGTCTGGCCGTCCCATTCGTTGGTTAGCTTCTGGCCGCTGCGGTAGGCGGCTGCGGCAACGGCTGAACGGCCCTCGCTGCGCTTGATGATTTTGATGGTACAGTGATAGATTGCTATGGTCGCCTGCCTCCTTTCGGGTGGGGATAATCTGGCCGCATGGGACGGAATAGCCGCGCAGCGGGTGTTCCGTCCCGTGTGGCTCACTGGGGGTTTGGGGCGTGTAGCGCCCCATCGCGGCCAAAGGCCGCAACGCTCCCGGCAGGGCGCACACACCGGAACGGTGTATAAGTGCGCCCTTGTCCCAAGGGAGCTATCGCGCGTTCCCGGTTTTCGCTGATTTTCCGGCGGCTTCTCCGGCTCCCGGCAGGCGGGAGAGGGAAAGCAGGAACGCCTTGACTTGTTCGCCGGTCATGGCGGCCACGGCGGGAAAGGCGCTTTCCAGAATGGCCCCGCGCTCAATCAGGCGGTGCGTCCGTTCCCGGCGCTCGGCGTTCGCTTTCTTGTTAAGTAAAATCTTCTGGCGGTTTTGGAGCTGGCGCAGCTGTGTTTCAACCTTTTGCTTTTCTTCCGGCAAGTTCAAAAATTGTCCTCCCTTGTCCACTTCTTTTTCTTGAAATACTTTTGCAGCTTCTTCACGGCCCGGCGCACGGAATCGCTGGCCTGTGTCTGGCCTATTCCCTCGGCCTCGGCAATCTCCCGGTATTTCATTTCCAGCATGTAACGCATGTGCAGGCGGCGGGCCTGCGTGGGGGTAAGCTGGTCGATGGCTTCCCGCAGATGTTCCAACAAAAGCTCATGCGCCGCTTCTTCCTCGGCCTGTATCATGTAGTCCTCCGGCGACGGCTGCGCCCAGCCGATGGCGTCATTCTCGATACCGTCCTCGCAGTCGAGGGAGAAATACGCCTTGTGGTAGAACATCTTGCTTTTGCGGTTGTTTTCCTCCCGTCGCAGATGGAGCAGGGCGTCGGCTATCTCGTCCGGCACTTCCACGAAAACGTCCGTCTTGACAAGGGGGTAGTAGTAGCGTTTCAGATTGATAATTGTCATGGGCTGACCTCCTAAAATGGCAAGAGGGACAGGCAGTGAAGCCTGTCCCTCTCGGTGATGGGGCGAATGTCCCTCACTTGGTTAGCCCGAAAACGGCGTTTCGTGGGGTCTGGTTTTGAAAAAATCTTGAAACTTTTTTCTGGCCGCCTCCACGGAATCCCGCACGGCATATTTGGAGCAATCGTCCAGCCGGGCGATCTGTTCATAGCTCAAGCCGTCCAGCGCGTAGAGCAGGAATCGCCGTCGCTGCGCCTCGGTGCAGCTTTCCAGCACGGCCATGATTTCCTCCCGCGTTTCCCTGCGGCAGACGTATTCCTCCGGCGTTTCCTGATGGGGCGGGCGGCCCTCCGTGGCCGCTATGTACTCGTCAAACTCCCGTATGTCCCAGTGGCGGCGCTGTTCGTGGGCAAGGTTCTCCGTCTTATGGTCTGCCCGGTCTAAACACTCGTAGACCTCGACGCTGACCTCCACGGACAGGGCTTGTCCGTTTATTTTGATGTTGACTTCCATCTGTCTTTCCTCCGTTTCGATTTGGGTTTGCGCGAATCGGAACGGGGGCGGCGGGGAGCGGCAGCGGGGCCGAACATCGGGGCAAGTTGGCCCGAATCTGACCGGCTGGAAAAGGGAGGTTTCCGTCCCTCCTATATCAGATTTTCTTAATTTTTCGTAAACTGGCGGCCCGGTAAAAACAGGTGCGCGGAATCTCTGCAAATATCCCCGGCGTTCGGCTGCAATCGCAGACGAATCACAACGGAATAGCTTTTGTTTTGTCGCATAAAAATAGGGCGCAAGTGATTGGTCTTTCACTTGCGCCCTGCTGGGCGTTTCCGCTATTCTGTTGTGGCTTTTCCCCCGATTAGGGGGTAAGGCGAAAGGGGTATTTGCTCATGGGCGGCCCTCCTGTGGCCGCAAAAAAACAGCGGCCTTGATTTCTCAAAACCGCCGTAAAAAGGGCAGGGAAATGGGCTGCTGCACGACGGCTTTTTTTCTTTGCCGTCGTGCGGCAGATTAATTAAACTATTCCTTTGTCGCCAGCATCTCTCTTAAGCATTTTTTCATAAGCATATTTTACACTGTTGTCAAACCATATCGTCCCGCAGTAGTCAAAACCATTCTTTGATAAAACATGCCTCATAATCGCATTATTTTCATCGGTATCGACCCGAACGCTGTAAAATCCTTTTTGAATACATAGCTTTTCAGTCAACCGAAACGCAATACTTGCTATACCTTGTCCCCGGTAAGCCTCGGATATTGCCATACGATGGATTACCGCATATGGACAGTCACTTTTCCAATTACCTTGTAGCATTTCATAAGACGCCTCTCCTGCAAAATCAATGCAGAGATATGCCGCAGTTTTGGAACCGTCCGCAATAAAATATCCACACCCATGCGACAGATCCTCGCAGATGGTTTTCATATCCGGATATCCGGTCTGCCACTGGTCAATCCCTTGCGCTTTCAAAAACCCTTTCGCTTCGTCGATCAACACCATTGCCGTTTCCGCTTCTTTCTTGTCTGCTGGTCGTAAAAAAAAGCGTTCCATAAATAGTTCCTCCGTCTTTTTGTTTTTATTTCTACTAAGAAATCGCACTTGCCCTTCTTCCTCTTGTCTGCTATAATAGCACACAATAATACAACAAACAAATCAAAATATTTATAGATATATTTCAATTATTTTGAAGTATTGGAGGACGGCCTATGGAACTTAAATATTTAAGAACATTTCGCACAATTATTGATGAAGGCGGTTTTTCTAAAGCTGCTGAAAAGCTGAATTATACGCAATCTACAATTACGTTTCAGATGAATCAGCTTGAACGTGATTTATCCACAATTTTATTTGAGAAAATTGGTAGGAAAATGGTTTTGACAAAGGCAGGAGAACATTTGATTCCTTATGTAGATGAAATTCTCCTGTCTGTGGATAAGTTGTCTTTTTTAGGCGAACGTTTATCAGAATGCCAAGGAGATATACAGATTGGTGTTGGTGAAAGTTTGCTATGTTACAAGCTCCCCACCATTTTGAAGGAATTTCACAAGCAAGCGCCGAAAGCCCGTTTGTTCCTGCGCTCTATGAATTGTTATGATATTCGAAATGAGCTTTTCAGCGGGGGATTAGATTTAGGCATATTTTATGAAGATGTGGGAGGATTTGGCTCAAATCTTACGGTTAAGCGTTTAGGTGATTATCCGGTCGTTTTGGTAGCGTCAACCGAAATAAAAAACAGATACCCGGATTTTGTGACACCTGACAGAACGATTCCGACCCCGCTCATCATCAATGAACAGAATTGTATATTTCGACAAATTTTTGAACAATATCTTCGTGATAAATCAATTATTCTCGACCATACGATTGAGTTGTGGAGCATTCCAACAATCAAAAATCTTGTTAAAAACGATGTGGGCGTTTCCTTTCTCCCCGAATTTACAGTAAAAGAGGAATTAAATTGTGGTGAATTGGAGATAATTCCAACCGATATTTCAGGTACAAAAATTACTGCCGTTTGCGCACACCACAAAAACAAATGGATCAGCCCACTCATGCAACTGTTTCTAAATTTGTGTGATAAGTTTACCTGCGGCGCGGCCCTGTAACGTGCCTTTCTGCGGCTCCTGCTGCGGTACGCTGCCTGCGATATAGAACACGCCTTTTGCCATATCCTCGGCGCGGAGGGCGGCTTTCTTGGCCTCCATCTGCCGCCGCTTCTCGGTCTTTATCCTGTCCTCGTATTCTTTTTGCTTGCCGCTGGCTTTGCGGCGCAGATAGTTCTGGTGCAGCCTGTCCTTGCGTTCCTCTTTCTTGCGCATGGCCTCCTGTTCCTCCGGGGTGAGGGTGACTTCCCCAAAGTGGGGCGGCACATAGCGGCCCACAAAGTTGAAGTAGATTTCAACCTCCTGTGTGGTTTCTATGCTGCCCTTGCGGGCGCGTTCATGCACAAGGATTTTCTCGACAAACTCATTTAACATGGTGGTCGTCATGGTGTCGAAGTTCTCGTATTTCTCCACAAGGGCGATAAACTTTTCCGCCGATTTCTTGCTCTGCTCAAAGCCGCTGATTGCCTTTTCCAGCCCGTCAATCTCACTGGAAAGCTCGTCCTGCTCCTTGGCGTACTGCGCGTCAAGGGCGGCGTATCTGGCGTCTGGCAGACGGCCTAAAGCGTTGTCCTCGTAAATTTTGCAAATCAACTTTTCAAGCTCCCCGGCCCGCTTCTGCGCCGCCGCAAGCCGCCGCTTTTTCTTGGTGATGTCGGTAGCCTGCTGCGTCGCCTGTGCCTCTTGCACGGTCTTGATAAACTCGGCCCGGTCGTTCTTGGAGTAGTCCGCGATAGCCTTTAGCATATCGGCAATCAAGGTCAATACCACGCTGGCGTTGATTCGGTGCTGCGTGGTGCAGCGCGTCCCGATGGGGTACTTGCCGTACTCGGCGCAGGTGTACTGTGGGATTCTCTCGCCATTGTAGGAGCGGTGGACGTACATCTTGCCGCCGCAATCGGCGCAGTACATGAGGCCGGTCAATGGGTGAATCTCCCCGTAGCCGTCCGGGTAGCGCCGGACGTTGGCCCGGATTCGCTGCACGTTGTCGAAGGTTTCTTGGTCGATGATGGCCTCGTGGGTGTTCTCAAAAATCGTCCATTCGCTTTCGTCCACGTAATGGCTTTTCTTGTCCTTGAAATGCTTGCGGGTCTTGAAGTTCACCGTATGCCCTAAGTATTCGCGCTTTTTGAGGATTTGAACGATGGTGGACGAACACCAGCCGCAGGGGTCTATTACCGTCTTGGTTTTGTTCACGCCCTCGCCGTGCCGCGCCAGATGGACGGACGGAATTTCGATTTTCTGCTGGGTAAGCAGCTGGGAGATTTGGTAGGGGCCAAAGCCCTCCATTGTCAAACTAAAGATTTGCCGGACAACGGCGGCGGCCTCGTCGTCGATTACCCACTGTTCCCGCTTCTCGTCGGCCCATAAGTAGCCATAGGGGACTTGCCCGGTCATATGCTTGCCGCTCATGCCCTTAGCCTTGAAAACGGACTTGATTTTCCGGCTGGTGTCACGGGCGTAAAACTCGTTCATGATATTTCTGAACGGGGTAAAATCGTCGTCGCCCTTGTCGCTGTCAACGCCGTCGTTGATGGCGATCAGCCGGACGCCTTGCTGCCGTAGTATCTCCATGACTTGGCCCACTTTGAGGTAGTCGCGCCCTAACCGGCTCATGTCCTTGACGATGATTGCCTCCACGCGCCCGGCCTCGACTTCCTCCATCATGGCCGTAAAGCCGGGTCTGTCGAAGCGGGTTCCAGAAATGCCGTCGTCCGTAAAGTGGGTAGGGTTGGGAAAGCCGTTGCGCCGGGCGTATTCCTCCAACATATCCTTTTGATGGACGATGGAATTACTGTCGCCTTGCAGCTCGTCGTCGCGGCTCAATCTCTCGTACAATGGGGTAATTTTGTCGTTTCTCATGTTCGCGTCCTCCTGATATGAAATATGCTCTAAGCACTTCACTAACCATGAGAAAAACCATGATTAAGAAGTTGCTTAGAGCATATAACACCAGGTGCGCAGTGATATATTCTGATCAATTCGATTGTGTCTTAACATCACGCCCAAGGCTTTTTTAGGATATTCCATGCTTTCTGCTCCTTTTTTCCTTTTTATTAATCGCTTGCCTGCTGACTCCCTTTTGACAGTCAGAAGCCAGCCAAGATGACAAAAAGTCTGCCCGCGGGCAGACTATTCCAGAATCTTTTTTACGGGAATCTGACACGCCTCTGCCAGCGGCAGCGGCTCATAGATCTGCATCAAATTCATCGTATTCGCCACGATCAGGGCACAGCCGCGGGCATCGCTGCCGGCGTCATGGTGATCCAGCTGAATTCCCATATAATCACAAACATCGTTAAGCCGATGATGACTGAGGTAAGGATAGACCTTGCGGCTCAGCCGAACCGTACAGAAATAAGGAACATCCGGAATTTCCAGGCGGTACAGTGAACAACAGCTGGCCAGCACCTTCATATCAAACTCTGCATTGTGAGCGCACAAGACACCGCCGTCCAGCCAGGGTTTAAGCTGATTGTAGATTGTAGGAAAAAACGGGGCATCCGCAACCTGAGAAGAGGTTATGCCGTGAATATCAATAAAGGAAGGATAGAACGCATCATAATACGGGTGAGGCCGGATCAGCCAGCTGTCGCTGAACACCATCTCTCCCTCATCAAACACCGTCAGCCCTACGGCACAGGCGCTCATCGAAGAAGGATTGGCGGTTTCAAAGTCAATCGCTGCCCACTTCATTATTCGCGAACATGATCCAGAGCTTTCTGGAATATTTCTTCAATATGATCGTCATCCAGCGAGTAGTACACCACTTTGCCATCCTTGCGGCTGCGCACCAGCCGGGTTTTCTTGAGTGAAGCGAGCTGATGCGAAACGGCAGAATGTGTCATCTTGAGCAGCACAGCCAGATCGCCGACACACATTTCCCGCTCAAACAGCGCTTTCAGCACTTTTAAACGGGTCGAATCAGCAAACATTTTAAACAATAACGCCAGATCCTCAAATTCACTTTCGCTGAGCATTTTTTTCTCGACTTCTGCTACAATCTCAGGATGAACGATTTTTTCCTGCAATTCTTCCTTCTCCATACGCTTCACCACCAATGGTTTTATTATAGCACATTCCGACGGTTTTCGGGCAAGGAGGGAAGGGTTATGAAGTGAATCGGTCTGGAAAATGTTGACGATCAAGAAATCTTGAGTTCTTAGTCTGAAGAATTGAACACACGAATGACAAGGATGCCACGGCCGCTTTTCACGGCTGCTTTAAGGTTAATGATGTTCCGCAGCTTTGAGGGCGATGATTTTGCGGGCTTGGGTGAGAATATCCTCAACCGTCATGTGGAAAACTTGTTTCAGATACGGCAGCGTTCCGACTTCACCGAAGCGATCCTGCGCTCCCATCCGGATCATCCGGCACGGAGCTTCCTCGGCCAGCACTTCCGCAACGGCACTGCCCAGTCCGTTCAAGATATTATGGTTTTCAATGGTGATGATCGCTCCGGTTTCCTGTGACGCCCGGACAATCGCTTCACGGTCAATCGGCTTGATTGTAAACATATCCAAGACCCGGGCTTGAATGCCTTCCTCAGCCAGCAGCTGAGCTGCCCGGCAGGCATCCGCGGTACAGATGCCGCTGGCAATCAAGGTCAGATCGGATCCTTCCCGCAGACAGTTGGCCTTGCCGATTTCAAAAGTAGAGCCTGGCTGATAAATCTGTTCGCTCTTTTTGCGGGAAAGCCGCAGGTAATAAACACCGAACAAATCTTTGGTTTGCCGCAGCATATCGGCTAAGACAATCGAATCTGTCGGTTCAATCACGGTGACCGTCGGAATTGAACGCATCACTGCAATATCTTCCAGCGGCATGTGCGTACCGCCGTTGCTTCCGGCAGTAATGCCCGGATCCGATCCGATAATCCTGACGTTGAGCTTGGCATAGGCGCAGGAAACGAAGACCTGATCCATCACCCGGCGCGTCGCAAACGGGGCAAAGGTATGGGCAAACGGAATCAGACCCGTTTCTGACAAGCCGGCTGCAACACCGATCATATTGCTTTCCTGAATGCCGCAGTTAATCGTGCGTTCGGGATGGGTTTGGGCGAAGTTCGTCATTTTAATCGAGTTAATAATATCGCAATCCAGATAAATGACGCGCGGATCCGCCTGCGCCAGCTGTTCCATGACTTCCGCAAACACCTCGCGCATTTCTTTTTCTTCTGTCTGGATCACAGAGCAACATTTAAACATCAGATTTCCTCCTGCAGCCGTGCGATCTTCTGATCGAGAAATTGCTGCGCTTGTTCGATTTGATCAGGACTCATCGTCATGTGATGATTGTAGAAAACGCCTTCGGCAAACGGACAGTCTTTCCCCTTGATCGTATGCAGAACGATCATCGACGGCTGACCCTCTCTGGCTTTGGCATTTTCAATCGCCTTGAGCATGGCCGTTATATCGTGGCCGTCCACCTCCTGACTATACCAGCCGAAGTCCTCGAACTTCGTTCTGAGATCTCCGACGTCGCAGATATCCTTGGTGTAGCCATCCAGCTGTTTTTCATTGCGGTCGATAAAGGCAATCACATTGCCCAGCTTCTGCGTCGAAGCAAACAGTGCACCTTCCCAAACCTGTCCCTCGTCGCATTCTCCATCGCCCAGGATCAGATAGACCGTAGCGGAGTTGTTTTGATAGCGCAGTCCCCAGGCCAGACCCAATGCTGTTGACATGCCCTGGCCCAGCGATCCGGTCGTCATATCCACGCCGGGAACGCGGTTTTTGTCGCAATGGCTGGGCAGATGTGTACCGGGCTGATTGACAGTGGGGATCCACGCCCGCGGAAAATAGCCGCGTTCAGCCAGCGCCGCGTACAAAGCCGGGCCGCAGTGACCTTTCGACACCACCATCCGATCCCGTTTCTCCCAACGGGGATTAGCTGGATCAATCTGCATGACTTCGCCATATAAAACTGCCAATACGTCCGCGATCGACATGGAACCGCCGACATGGCCAGCCCCCGTTCCGGCCATTTCCGCTAAGATCGTCTTGCGGATGCGGGCCGCCAGTATTTCTAATTCCTGTATTTTATTCATTTTTCTGCTCCTATTGATTATAAATACTTTCGTAAATCGCCAGCATGTCCGCTTTGCTTAAAGGGACACAGTTGTTTTTTAACAATCGCTGCTGCCCTTCGATTACGCTGTCGGCAAAGCCTTCCAGTTCATCCCGACGGATGCCGTATTCACACAGCGGCCGGCGTTTAAGAATCGTATTCATCAAGGTGAATAAAGCGTCCAAGCTCTGATCGGCGGGAACCTGAAGAATTTCACTTAACAGATGCTTCAGATCAGTCAGACGACCCTCAGGTTCCAGTTGTTCATATTTTCTACATACCGCTTCAAACAACAGCTGATTGGCTTCGCCATGCGGAATATGGTATACCCCGCCTAAAGGATAACTTAAAGCATGAACTGCCGCACAGCCGGCGTTGCCGAAAGCAATCCCGGCATAGTTGCTCGCAAGCAGGAAGTCTTCTGCCTGCTCGCACCAAGATTCTTTTCCATTGGCCGCGGTCTTTTGATAACCGGAAAGAATCAGCCGGATGGCTGCGGTGGAAAACAGTTGGGAGTAAACCGTGGCTTGGGGAGAAAGGAAAGATTCAACCGCATGGATCAGGGCATCAATCGAACTCGTTGCGAATACCTGATAAGGCAGAGAACGGATCAGCTGCGGAATCAGAACAGCCTGTGCCGGATACAGCCGGTCATCGGCCAGGCCTTTTTTGGTTTTCCGCTTGGTGAGTTCCGTGATGGCCACATTAGTCACCTCACTGCCGGTACCGCAGGTCGTCGGCACCACGATCAATTCCCGCCCTTGGGTAAATTCATCATTTCCGCTTAAACAATCGTCCAGAGTTCCCGGATAATCCAGTGTCAGAAATTTCGCGATATCAATGATCGTTCCGCCGCCTACGGCGATCAGCCGGCGGACGTTCTGCGGCAAATCGCGGCGCATCGCATCAATCTGCCGGTCTGTCGGTTCTCCCCGGCCGTAATCCTCGGCAATCATCCGCGGGACATCCGAAAATTGAGGCACCTGCAGAGAGGCAGTTAAGAATTGACTGGTTAAAATCAGGTCCTGGCCGGTAAGCTCGAGGCTTTGGGCGAATTCTTCAACGGTGGAAAACTGGGTGATTTTTGTTCGCAAAACAAATTCTTTCATGGCATTCCTCCTGCGCCGCAGCACAAAACGACGCGTTTTCAAGAAAGAAGAAACAAAACTGATGCAGCTTTTGTCTCTTGATCTGATTTCATTATAGCTTAAAATGTCGACAAGTCAATATAATTGTATACAATTCATATAAATAGAATTCAATCTTCTTTTTTGTATACGATTCATTTGCTTCTTCTCCAGGAGAATGCTATACTTTTCCTAGCTCTCTGAAGAAAAAAACAAAAGGCTCCTTTTATCGGCGCCTGCAATCATAATTCGTTCGAGGTGAGAAACATGAGTAAAAATGCATTGAGCAATGAAGTGTATCACTTCATCTTAGATCAAATATTCAGCTGTCAGTTAAAACCGGGTGAGAAGATCGCCGAAGTCACCATTGCCGAACAGTTTGGGATCAGCCGCACGCCGATCCGTGAAGCGCTGCGCCTATTAAGCAACGACGGACTGATCGATCTGGTGCCTAACCGCTATGCCGCGGTCGCTCAGTTTACCGATCAACAGATTCAGGAAATCGGAACGATCCGAATTTCCCTAGATGTCCTGGCCCTGCGTCTGGCCATGCTTAACGGCAGCCGAAGAGAAATGTTGGAGCTGCGGGATATCGCACAGAGTTGCTTTGCGGCTTATCAAAATCAGGATGGAAGGCTGCGCCGGCGCTTCGACGCTGATTTTCATACGAAGCTTTCCCAAATCAGCGGCAATGAATTGTTATGTAAAATGCAAAATGAGCTGTATCTGCGAATTCAATTTATCCTGCTGCATCAAAGTCAGCCGGAAGAAGAGGAAGAGAAACACCTGCTTCAGCACTTTGAGATCGTCGATGCGATGCTTCAAGGGGATCAACAGAAGGCGTTATCCGTCATCCTCGATCATCTGCTTGTCTTCTATCATCTGGAAGACACGTATCCCAAGGACTTCTTTCTTCTTTCCCCAGCATTGAAATAAACATTCAGTAACCGAATGCTTGAAGTCTCCTCTGCGGACAAATCGTTGGACTAAGTCCATTCTTCCAGCCAGTCCGTTTCGTTTGAGAACTTCCTTTCTCCACGCAAAAAAGACCGTTTCCCTTCTCCTTCGGCACGCTGCTCCTGCTGATAAGTTTGGGTTACGGTCTTTTCTTTTTGAATTCAGATCCGGTAAGCGTTGATCCAGCGCAGCCCCTCTGCTTTGCGGAAACGAACACTTCCTGCCTGCTTATTTTTTAGCCGGTACAATTTCGATCCAGTAGCCATCCGGATCTTCTATGAAATAAATGCCCATTCCCGAATTTTCAAAGCAGATCACGCCCATCTCCTGATGAATGCGGTGCGCTTCTTCAAAGTGATCGGTTGTGAAGGCCAAGTGGAACTCACACTCACCCAAATCATATTTCTCTGTCCGGTCTTTCAGCTCTGTCAGTTCCAGCTGAAACTGACCCAGATCATCTTCCAGATAAATCAGCTGGAAGCTTCCGTCGGCCGCGGTATGTTTGCGGGCGATATGCAGCCCCAATGCCTGTTCGTAAAATTCCAGCGAACGCTGCATGTTCAGCACGTTGAAGTTAAAATGATTAAACGTAAATTTCATATTTTCTGCCGGGAACTAGCGGTTGACCGCCGGCGCCGTGCCGGTTTCAACTGCCGTTCTTTTCCTTTCGCATAAATTTTAAAATAAGGTACGATTTTATTGCGGTTGAAACATTCAATTGTTTCCGTCTGGCCATCGGTCAGCTGCAGCCATAACTGATCCTCATTGTTATGCTTCTGATACTGCCAAAGCAAGATTTCATCCCAATAAATCAACATACATTCATCACGGTTTTTCCGATTATACAACACGAGAAACTCATCCGTAAACTGCATTAAAATTCGGTCGGGCATCACCAGCAGCGCATATGAAGAAATCGCCAGTAATACAACGCCCATTATGGCAATGGTGGATCCGGAAATAATGAAAACTCCGGAAACCAGCATCAAGGCCAGCAGTGAACCGATCGGTTTCACCTTGACTTCATTCAGCACCTGCATTTCTGCGGGCAAATTGCGAATTTTCAATACTTTTGATTTCACAGAAAGAGCTTCCTTTCTTTTTCCAACATCCTTATTATACCGTGATTTTTTAACTCTGCGTGATTTTCACATCACATCACAAAATGTCGTCGGTTGCCTGGAGTGCTAAATTGTGAATCTGATTGCGGACGGTCAGAATCTTGCCGTTGGAACGGGTTGGATGAACGCGGTTGGCCAGCGTTACAACCCCGATCCCCAGTTTGAAGTCGACAATGATCGACGGACCGGAAAAGCCGGTATGATACAGGCAGGCATCGCTGGTGTAGTCGCCTAGAGCGTAATTGGGATCGGAGAGAATCCAGCCGATGGAACGCTTCTCATTCAGACCGGTTGTCTGGCATTTCTGCAGAAGCTCGATCGTCCGCGGACTGAAATAACGCTTATCGTTATAAACACCGCCGTTGAGCAGCATCGAGATATAATGGGAAATATCTTCTAAGGTTGAGAATACGCCGGCATGACCGCTGACGCCGCCCAGCTTGAAGGCCTTGCCGTCATGGACGACTCCGCGTACTACACCGCCGCGGCTTTCCATCACTTCTTCCGCGCAGCAGCGCTCCGCCAGCGACGGATCCGGATTGTAACAAGTTTCCCGCATTTCCAATGGTTCAAACATGACTTCTCTGGCATAGCCGTCCAGACTACCTTTCAGCTGGGCGATGACCAAACCCAACAGAATGAAATTGACGTCGGAATATTGAACCTGAGTTCCGGTCGGATATTCCAGCTCCATCTTCCATACGGCTTCGATCATTTCATCGCGGTCCTTCATCAGCTTATATCCGTTGATATCCGCAGGCAGACCGGAGGTATGCGTGATGCAGTCCTTGATCGTCAGTTCTTTCTGGCAAAACTGCGGCAGGATCTCCGCAATCTTTGTTTTCAGCGTGATCGCACCTTCTTCAATCAGCTTCAGAATGCAGGTCGTCGTTACCAGTACCTTGGAGATCGAAGCCAGATCGTAGATCGTATCCAGGCTGTTAGCCTCTTTTTCAGGAACCAGCTGCTTATAACCCACGCTGCATTTCCATTGTTCATCCTGAGTGATCACCGCGCAGTTGCAGCCCGGAAAGGTACCGTTATCCACACAGCTCTCTAAATATTGTTTTAATGCTTCCAGTTTCTTTTCATTCAACATCGCTCATTCTCCTCTTTCGTCCTCATTATAGCTTAGTTCCGATAAAAATTCATCCCCTATTTCCGGTTTGGCCAGCGACGTTAAATCCAGCCGTAAAAGCAGTTCTTGGATCAATTCTTCCAGCCCCTGGCCGGTCTGACAGCTGATGAGAATCCCATCCTTGCGCGGCCACTGTTCAACCCGATCCGCTTTGTTGAAAACCAACAGCCGATCCAGCTGCAGAACCTGCAGCCGGCGCAGCGTCTGCATGACAACTTCATGCTGGAATTCCCATTGCGGATCAGAGGCATCGATCACCTCCAGCAGCAGATCCGCTTCCTGAATTTCCTGCAGCGTCGATTCAAAGGCGTCGAGCAGAAAATCAGGCAGATCCCGGACAAAACCAACGGTATCACTGAGCAGAATTTCAGCCCGTCCGGCCAGTTTGATTCTGCGCGTCGCTGAATCCAGCGTCGCAAACAGCTGATCTACCGCGTCGACCTGCTTTGTGGGCGAAATCGAACGAAAGGTGAGCAGCGCATTCATCAGCGAGGACTTCCCAGCATTGGAATATCCGATCAGGCATACCTGCTTCAGTCCGCTGCGGCGGCGTTTCCGGCTTTGGACAGACTGTTGAAGCTGCAGCTGTTTAAGCTGGGCATGAAGATCCCGGATTTGTTTTTCGATTGTTCGCCGGGAGCGTTCCAGGCGCGTTTCCCCGGCTCCGCGGTTGCGGACGCCGCCGCCCTGCTGCTGATCGGCATGGATCTGACCGAGAACCAGACGCGGCAGCTGATAGGCCAGCCGAGCCGCTTCCACCTGCAGCCGCGCCTGGCGAGTGCGGGCCCGCTGTTCAAAGATTTCCAGAATCAGCGCACTGCGGTCGATTACAGACAAAGCTAATTCCTGACTGAGATTGCGCAGCTGAATTCCGCTCAGGTCATTGATAAAAACGACGCCTTCCGCCTGTTCTTCCGCACTGATCTGTTTCAGTTCAGCGACTTTACCCGATCCGATTAAGGTGCGCGGATGGGTTTTCTGTCCCTTCTGCGACACACGGGCCTTCACTTCCATGCCGCAGGCTTCGCACAACATCGCCGCTTCGCTGAGCTTCTGTTCCCACTCGGTTTCGTTCTCCTGAATTCTTAGTCCTGCCAATACGATAGATTTCATTCCGGTTTGCCCTTTCTTATGTCTCAATCACGATCTTTTCCTGAAACGGCGTTAACCTGACCGCTGCTTTGATCGCTTTGCCCATCACAAGAAAATCGGGCCAAGACCCGATTTTCCTCGTTCTTCTTGCTTCGCACAGCCGCATGCCGCTGTCATCAGCACAGGATCGGCGCGATGGTTGAATCAATAATCTCTTTCAACGTTTCACAGCTGGCATCAAACTTCCCCTGATCGACTTCATTCAGCTTCAGTTTGATGATCGTTTCCACGCCGGAGCGCGTAATGATCGCCGGCACGCCGATATACAGCCCTTCCTGACCATACTCCTGATTCTGATAACAGGAGACTGTCAGAATTACATGTTCATCGTCCAGGATGGCCCGCACTAATCGATTCAGCGATAAGCCGATTCCATAATATGTTGATTTCTTGCGGTTAATGATTTCATAGGCGGCCTGCTGAACCTGATGGTAAATTTCGTTGAGGTCCTGCAGATCGCGATGATTCTCATCCAGCATTTCCAATAAGTTCTTGCATCCAATATAGGCATGTGTCCATGGCACAAAGCTGGAATCGCCATGTTCACCCATGATGTAAGCATGAATGTTGCTTGTGGAAATCCCCAGATATTCGCTCATTAAATAGCGCAGCCGGGCGGTATCGAGAATGGTTCCGGAACCGATGACGCGATTTTTCGGCAGACCGGAAACCTGCTGGGCAACATAGGTCATCAAATCGACCGGATTGGAGGCCACTAACAGAATACCGTCAAACCCAGAAGCCATGATGTTTTCCGTGATGCTCTTCATGATCTTGGTGTTGACCGCCGTCATATCCAACCGGGTCTGACCGGGCTTCTGAGCGGTACCGGCTGTGATTACCACCATTTCCGCATCGGCACATTCTTCATAACCGCCGGCTTTAATGATCAGTTTGTTGCGGGCATACGGCAGACCATGCTGCAGATCCATCGTTTCCCCGATGGCCTTTTCTTCATCGACGTCCACTAAGACCAGTTCATCAATTCCGCCTGTGGTCAAAAACGAATACGCCATGCTCATTCCGACAAAACCCGTGCCTACCAAAACGATTTTTCTGTCTTTCATAAGAGTTCAGCTCCTTTTCCAGGGTATCTACCCTTCTCTATTCTTTATTGTAACAGGATTGCCGGGAATCGGGGGAACTATGCGCTGAAAACCTTGTGAATCTTTTGAATTTCATATTATTTTGAGATTTCTGTCATTTTTATCTCAAGACTTGCTGAACAACGAAAAAAGGCAAAGGGAAACCCGCTCTGCCTATGTTATGCAACACTCGTTTATAAGTCTGAGCTTGATCTACAATGAGACAGAGCTGTTTATTTCCGACGGCCAGCTCCGCCGCCTCGGCTGGCACCCCCGCCGCCGCGGTTCATCCCGCCGCCAAAGGAACGGCCGGCTCCGGAAGACCGAGATGCAGATCCGCCGCCAAAAGAACTGCGGGTAGAAGAAGAACGGTAGGTTGGACGCGGTTCACGCGGACGGCGCTCCGGCCCCCATGGGTCCATTGGACGCGGACGAGGTCCGTAATAACGGCGGCGCGGACGGAATACCGGGCCGCCATAATAACGCCGGCGGCGCGGTGTAAAAGCGGACAAAAGTACGACGACGATCACAAAGACGAAGAGCATAAGGAAGATAGCAGGCAGCATCCCAAAGAAGCTAAAGGATGAATGTGCGGTATAGGGCGTTCCTCCCCCGCCGCCTTGTGACGGCGCGGTGTTGACCACCGGTGTTCCTGCCGTTTTTTCTAGTCGCTGCGCCAGAGCCTGCACTGTTTTTAAAGCACCGCTGCTGTAATTGCCCGCGGCAAACTCCGGTTCCAGCACGGAATCCAGAATGGTTTGGATTTCCGAGGTAGGCAGGGTCTTTTCCAAGCCTTTGCCCTGGAGACAATAATAATCCTCTTCCCCGATTGCCAGCACCAGCAAGACGCCGTTGTTATCCGCCGCGCTGCCGATCTTCCAGCCATTGAACAGATCATAAGCAACGTCGTCAATCGCCTCGCCGTTCAGAAAATCAAAGGTAGCAACAACAATCTGCGATCCATTTTTAGCTTCCAGCGTTTGATTCGCTGAACGGATGGCCTCTGCATCCTGACTGTTGATCACATTGGCATAATCAGCAACATAGAAGTTTTCCAGCGGCTGCGGTACGGTAAAAGCGCTGATTGTCCAGATGCTGAGCGCGATCATCGCCAGAAAAGAAATCAGTCCCTGTGCGAGCTTTTTCATAAACTATCCTCCAATTTGATAAATATCCAGTGAACTGGCCGTCAGCTTTTGCAGCAATGACGGAAACCAGCCGGCCGTGTCCTTCAAAACCGCAGCGGCTTTCTCATGATAGGGATCGCGTTCAATCCGATCCTGACTGGCCAGATATTCCGACATGAAACCGACGACATAGGCTTCGTCTTTCTGCGAAAGCGAGGCTTCTAAAAGCGCTGAACTGAGTGAAGCAAAGGCCGTATCCAGCTTGGTTTCCAAGCGCCGGCGTTCACTCATTGAGCCTGCCTGATCCAAATTTTCCGCGGCGTTTTCTACCGCGATGATCAGCGAAGCGTTGATCGCAGAATCATATCGGCGGGCAATGGTCACACAGTTGCGGGCCGTATTCTGCTTGGCCTGGATATCCTGAGCGATCGACTGGCCGTCATGATCCACGCCTTCCGTATATACAACATCCAGCTGCTTCTGCATCGAACTGAATGTCAGCCTGGCTTTGCCCCAGGCACTGCCCAGAACCAGGAGGACCGCCAGAATAAAAGCGGTTTTCTGCGTCATTTTCATGCCTTATCCTCCTTTTGTCCCGGCGATACTAAACCTTGCTTGACCAGCAGCGTTTCCAGCACATCACTGTCGGCCTGAATTTCCATTGACTGATGTTCATGCAGATCATCCCACTGCTTAACAAACGCTTCGGCGCACAGCTTCACAGTTTTCTTGATATTCTGACGGGAATTCTGAATGTTCTGCGTCTGCAGCGGATCCGCTTCCAGCTCATCATAGGTTTCCAACAGCTTCGTCAGCATCGGCAGGTAATAATCAACCAGCCGGCGAGCCTGATCGTTAAAGCGCTGCTGCTTTTCCATTTCCTCGACGATCTGACGGCAGACAGATTCAATCTTCCGCAGATCCTGAGTCATGGCCGGATCCTCAACCTTCGCGGCTGCCTGCTGCAGCCCAGTTAAGGCAGAACGGGCCGCCTCCAGCTGCTGAAGCTGCTGTTGCTGCAGCGGAGTCAGCGGAATCTCCACTTCGATTTCCTGATCCGGAATTTGATGGCGGGCAATCCCATAAGCGATCCCGCCAGCCGCAAGTGCAGCTAGATAGTGCCAGAGCTGGATCATCGGCAAAATCAGACAAACAATCGCCCACGCCAAAGCAGCGATGAGAATAGGCCAGGGCGAAGGCTTTCGGATGATTTCTGTTTTCCCAGTCATGTTGTACCTCCTGTTGGGTTGTCCTGCGGGCTTGAATCTTGTCAGATTGGGTTCTCGATTAAGCCGACAGCGGCAAGTTTCTAGGTCTCGTTGTTCTGCAGGAATTGCAGAATATGCTTTCTGTTGAAATTCTGGACAAGCAGCACTCTCCAACATCTGTTTTCTATTGTATCGTATTCCATGCCGTTTTTCCACCGAAAGCGAAGTTAGATCCTGAAACAGCCTGTGATCGATTCCAGCCCAAACAAGGAAAAATCCCTGTTGCCAGGGATCAATTGATCTTATTTCTGATCAGCCGCGAATCGAACGCCAGCCGCTAAACGCGCGGTATGGACAAGTTCCATGACCTTATAGGAATATTCAAGCTTTTGATAACAGCCTTCATAATCCTCGTTCTCGATCATCTGCTTGAAGTTCTTGACCTCAAAGTAATGTCCGCCATGGCCTTCCATCAGGTCGATGACTTCCGGTTCTTTCGCGCCTTTCAGCCAGACTTCCGCTTTCGCGCAGACGGAAGACGCGCTGTGAACGACGATATATCCGTTGTCGCCCTGCAGCTGACAGATATTTTCACTTGCGGAATCCTTGCAGCCGATACCGCAGGCCAGAAAACCATCATAATCAAAAACGAGAATGCCCGAAGTATCAATGCCATTGGCTGCGATGTTTGGAACATACTTCAAGGATTTTGGCGCACCGAATAAGCCGATAATAAAGTGCGCGTTATAAATATTAATGTCCATCAGCGCGCCGCCGGAAAACTGCGGATTGAAAACGTTTGGATTTTCATTGTTTTTAAACTTGTCAAACTTGCTGGAATACTGGGAGAAATTGCACTGCACCATCTTCAGTGAGCCCAGTTCGGCAATCCGTTCTTGAATGACCTGATAGTTCGGATTGTACGGTACCGTAATCGCCTCAAATAAGAAACGGTGATGTTTCTTGGCAGTTTCAATCAAGGTCCGACATTCCTCAATTGTGGAAACAAATGGTTTCTCCAAAATGACATTCTTGCCGGCTTCCAACGCCTTTATCGCTTGCGAATAATGCAGACTGTTGGGTGAAGCAATATAGATGCAGTCCAGTTCTTCATCATGAAGCATTGCATCCAAATCCGTATACACCTTCGGCATGTTGTATTTGTCAGCCAACCGCCGACCGGTTTCCTCTTTGCGGGAATAGACTGCGGTACATTCTAATCCGTTGTCCTCAAAGGCTGTGTTCAGCCACTCTGTAATCATGCCTGTGCCAATCGTTCCCATTTTCATTTGTAATCACCTCTGCTCCTATTGTAACAGAACCTGTCCGCTTTGTCTTGAGCACGGGATAAAAAAACGTTGAATTCGTAAAACGAATGAAGTTTTAATTCAAGGGACAAGAAAAAACAGGGACTTTCCAAGCAAAAGAAGACAAAAAAAGTTCCCCGGAAAAGGGAACCGAAGAACCTGGCAACGAGCTGCCTTCACTATGGCAGGCATAGCTATTCTCGCCGCGGAAATGCTTAACTTCTGTGTTCGGGATGGGAACAGGTGTGACCATTTCGCTATCGTCACCAGATCGTTTCAGGATTATTCCCTGAAAACCAAATAACAGTTGCTTCTAGAAAGTCTTGCTCTTTCTTACTTTGTTATGAACGTTTGTTTTTTCCTCATGTGATTAAATCCTCGACCGATTAGTATCAGTCAACTCCACACATCACTGTGCTTCCATCTCTGACCTATCTACCTCGTCGTCTTCAAGGGGTCTTACTTTCTCTAGGAAATGGGAAATCTCATCTCGGAGTCGGTTTCACGCTTAGATGCCTTCAGCGTTTATCCGTTCCCCACTTAGCTACCCAGCTATGCATCTGGCGATACAACTGGTGCACCAGCGGTGGGTCCATCCCGGTCCTCTCGTACTAAGGACAGCTCTCCTCAAATTTCCTACGCCCACAACAGATAGGGACCGAACTGTCTCACGACGTTCTGAACCCAGCTCGCGTACCGCTTTAATGGGCGGACAGCCCAACCCTTGGAACCGAATTCAGCTCCAGGATGCGATGAGCCGACATCGAGGTGCCAAACCTCGCCGTCGATGTGAACTCTTGGGCGAGATCAGCCTGTTATCCCCAGGGTAGCTTTTATCCGTTAAGCGACGGCCATTCCATTCTGCACCGCCGGATCACTAATCCCGACTTTCGTCCCTGCTCGACTTGTCTGTCTTGCAGTCAAGCACCCTTCTGCATTTGCGCTCGTCGATTGATTTCCAACCAATCTGAGGGTACCTTTGGGCGCCTCCGTTACTCTTTAGGAGGCGACCGCCCCAGTCAAACTGCCCACCTGACACTGTCCCTTACCCGGTTCACGGATATAGGTTAGAATTTCAATCAACTAAGAGTGGTATCCCAACGTCGACTCCATTGAAACTGACGTCCCAACTTCTTCGTCTCCCACCTATCCTGTACATACTTGATCAAAACTCAATATCAGGCTACAGTAAAGCTCCATGGGGTCTTTCCGTCTAGTTGCGGGTAACCTGCATCTTCACAGGTACTAAGATTTCACCGAGTCTGCTGCCGAGACAGCGCCCAAATCATTACGCCTTTCGTGCGGGTCAGAACTTACCTGACAAGGAATTTCGCTACCTTAGGACCGTTATAGTTACGGCCGCCGTTCACTGGGGCTTCAATTCAATGCTTCGTGTTGCCACTAACACATCCTCTTAACCTTCCAGCACCGGGCAGGCGTCACCCCCTATACTTCGTCTTGCGACTTTGCAGAGAGCTGTGTTTTAGTTAAACAGTTGCTTGGGCCTCTTCACTGCGGCTCTTTCGAGCGCCCCTTCTTGCGAACGTACGGGGCTATTTTGCCGAGTTCCTTGGCAACAGTTCTCTCGCTCACCTTAGGCTTCTCGCCTTGACCACCTGTGTCGGTTTTGGTACGGGCCGCTCATTGATTTGCGCTAGAAGCTTTTCTTGAAAGCTGGCATCGCCGTCTTCGCTACTAGGTCGCCCGTTCGCTCCTCATCACGCCTTCAGATTGACAGCCGGATTTGCCTGACTGCCTCCTACCTCGCTTGATCCGGAATCCATTTACCGGTCCGGTTAGCCTTCTTTGTCACTCCATCACTCAATGCGCGGGTACAGGAATATCAACCTGTTTTCCATCGACTACGCTTTTCAGCCTCGCCTTAGGTCCCGACTTACCCAGGGCGGACGAACCTTCCCCTGGAATCCTTGGTCTATCGGTGTGCAGGATTCTCACCTGCATCTCGCTACTCACACCGGCATTCTCACTTCCATGCGCTCCACCGCTCCTTCCGGTACGGCTTCGACGCCCATGGAACGCTCCCCTACCCAATGACCGAAGTCATTGCCATAGTTTCGGTATACTGCTTAGCCCCGGTTAATTTTCGGCGCAGGGTCACTCGACTAGTGAGCTGTTACGCACTCTTTCAAGGGTGGCTGCTTCTAAGCCAACCTCCTAGTTGTCTGTGCATCCCCACATCCTTTTCCACTTAGCAGTAATTTTGGGACCTTAACTGATGATCTGGGCTGTTTCCCTTTTGACCATGGACCTTATCACCCACAGTCTGACTGCCGAAGATGACATAATGGCATTCGGAGTTTGATTTCATTCAGTACACCTTGACGGCGCCATCATGAATTCAGTGCTCTACCTCCACTACCCTTACTTCGACGCTAGCCCTAAAGCTATTTCGGGGAGAACCAGCTATCGCCGTGTTCGATTGGAATTTCTCCGCTAGCCACAACTCATCCGCCAACTTTTCAACGGGGGTCGGTTCGGTCCTCCAGTTGGTTTCACCCAACCTTCAACCTGGTCATGGCTAGATCACTACGGCTTCGGGTCTATCTCATCGTACTCTCGCCCTCTTCAGACTCGCTTTCGCTTCGGCTCCGTGTCTTCCACTTAACCTTGCACGATAACATAACTCGCCGGTTCATTCTACAAAAGGCACGACATCACCCCTTAACGGGCTCTGTCTTCTTGTAAGCATATGGTTTCAGGTTCTATTTCACTCCGCTCCCGCGGTTCTTTTCACCTTTCCCTCACGGTACTGGTTCACTATCGGTCATGTAGGAGTATTTAGCCTTTCCGGATGGTCCCGGATGCTTCCGACAAGGTTCCACGTGCCTCGCCGTACTCAGGATTCCACTAGGTCGTCTTCCAATTTCGATTACGGGGCTTGCACCCTCTTTGGCGGACCTTTCAATGTCCTTCTTCTATCGGTTAACGTACCACGTTGTGGTCCTACTACCCCAGCCCTGAGGCTGGTTTGGGCTCTTCCCCGTTCGCTCGCCGCTACTGAGGGAATCATTCTTATTTTCTTTTCCTCCAGGTACTAAGATGTTTCAATTCCCTGGGTTCTCTCCTCATGAGCTATGTATTTACTCATGGGTAACGCGACATTACTCGCGCTGGGTTTCCCCATTCGGAGACCGACGGATCGATGTGTGCTTACCACTCCCCGTCGCGTTTCGCCGTTAGCTGCGTCCTTCTTCTGCTCTACATGCCTAGGCATCCACCATACGCCCTTATTCATTTAATCACGCGTTCCTGTCTTGACTGCGAGTCGTCCAGTTACGCTTTTCTTTCTTAAGAACTGTTCAACGTTCAACTTCAAATATCTTGTTCTGATTTTTGAAATCTTTTCAACTTTTCAGAAAGATCATGTCTTTCTATCTGTTTTCTGTTATTCGGTTTTCAAAGAACAATCACTGCACTGAGAAATCTTTCGATCTCTCAAAACTAAACAGACTTACTTTTCCACAAAATCCAACTTTTCTCGTCTTTCTCCTTAGAAAGGAGGTGATCCATCCCCACGTTCCCGTAGGGATACCTTGTTACGACTTAACCCCAATCATCAGCCCTACCTTCGACGGCTCCCTCCCTTACGGGTTAGGCCACCGGCTTCGGGTATTGCCAACTCTCATGGTTTGACGGGCGGTGTGTACAAGGCCCGAGAACGTATTCACCGCGGCATGCTGATCCGCGATTACTAGCGATTCCGGCTTCATGAAGTCGGGTTGCAGACTTCAATCCGAACTGAGACGGACTTTCTGAGGTTTGCTCCACATTGCTGTCTTGCTTCTCGTTGTATCCGCCATTGTAGTACGTGTGTAGCCCAGGTCATAAGGGGCATGATGATTTGACGTCATCCCCACCTTCCTCCGGTTTGTCACCGGCAGTCTCTCTAGAGTCCTCAACTTAATGTTAGTAACTAAAGACAAGGGTTGCGCTCGTTGCGGGACTTAACCCAACATCTCACGACACGAGCTGACGACAACCATGCACCACCTGTATTCAGGATAACCTCCAGCATATCTCTATGCCTTTGCCTGATATGTCAAGACCTGGTAAGGTTCTTCGCGTTGCGTCGAATTAAACCACATACTCCACCGCTTGTGCGGGCCCCCGTCAATTCCTTTGAGTTTCACACTTGCGTGCATACTCCCCAGGCGGAGAACTTATTGCGTTAACTGCAGCACTGAGTTTCCCCAACACTTAGTTCTCATCGTTTACGGCGTGGACTACTAGGGTATCTAATCCTATTTGCTCCCCACGCTTTCGTGCATGAGCGTCAGTTACAGGCCAGGCAACCGCCTTCGCCACTGGTGTTCCTCCATATATCTACGCATTTTACCGCTACACATGGAATTCCATTGCCCTCTCCTGTACTCTAGTCTGACAGTTTCTAAGGCTGTATGGGGTTAAGCCCCACGCTTTCACCTTAAACTTTTCAAACCGCCTGCGCACCCTTTACGCCCAATAATTCCGGATAACGCTCGCCACCTACGTATTACCGCGGCTGCTGGCACGTAGTTAGCCGTGGCTTTCTGGTAAAGTACCGTCACTCCCATAGCATTCCCTCTATGAGCCGTTCTTCCTTCACAACAGAGCTTTACAACCCGAAGGCCTTCTTCACTCACGCGGCGTTGCTCGGTCAGGCTTTCGCCCATTGCCGAAAATTCCCTACTGCTGCCTCCCGTAGGAGTTTGGGCCGTGTCTCAGTCCCAATGTGGCCGGTCACCCTCTCAGGTCGGCTACGTATCATCGCCTAGGTGGGCCGTTACCTCACCTACTAGCTAATACGCCATAAGCTCATCCATCCGTGTTGTATCCCAACTTTAATTAGTCCCTGATGCCAGAAACTAACCTATCCGGTATTAGCAGTCGTTTCCAACTGTTATCCCAGGCCGATGGGCAGATTGCTTATGTATTACTCACCCGTTCGCCACTCCTCGTAAAGAAGCAAGCTCCTTTACAAAGCGTTCGACTTGCATGTATTAGGCACGCCGCCAGCGTTCATCCTGAGCCAGGATCAAACTCTCCATTTGTTCGAGTTTGTTTAGCTCGTTTTATATCCTCTGTCCTAAGACAGATTCTTTATGAATTGACGTTGTATTTTTGTGCTTTTCTTCCTGTTTAGTTTTCAAAGATCGACGCCCTCTCGCGAGGTGCTCATTTATATTACCAAACCCACTGTTTTCTGTCAACAACTTTTTAAAGTTTTTTCATTTTTTTGTTCACTTTTTGCCTTCCTCTTGATTCCATCTGCTTGAAATTCATAACAACGCCTTATTTTCAAGGGCTTTTACGAATTCGTTAAGGATTTCATTCCTGGGTCCTTCTGTTTTTGAATTCCTTTCTGATTCTCTATTTGTGCGTTTTTCCTGTCTTGTTGGTTCTTGTTATTATGTCGGTCTTTCTCAGTCCCGATCTTCCTGAATCTCTTTCGTGCTGTCTTTTTCTTTCTCTCTTTTTCTTTCTGACTTTCAACAGCCAGGAACTTAAGCTTTGTGTCCCTATCAAGAATTCGTTTTTTCCAAGCAGTCCTTTTTCTCAAATTCTGCTTCAGCATCTTTAAGACTCTGCATTGAATCTTTTCTCCATTATTGAATCCTTTCCATCACAAAGGCTCGGATACTATCACCCAATGAAAGAGATCGATTCGCCTGACTGGATAGGTTCGGATACACTTTCCTATCAATGAGGTAGGACATCCTTATCTTTATGATTCAATCCTGGATCCTGTGTGATCGGATTAGCAGCATCACCCCTATACGATTTCGCTTATTCCACCAAACTTTACGCCCTTGGTTAATCTCAGCTCCAACAGAAAAAGCAAGGTTATCCCATCCTTGCCTGATCTACTCCGATGTTTTTTTCCTGTCTTTACTTCTACAAAACTCAACGAACACTCAGTCCTAATATAATCTGTCCTATATAATAGGATGAAAAGACAATTCTGTTTGCTGCGGTTTCCTGCCATTCCTTTTCTTCTCTGGCTGATCAAAACCCAATCCAACGTTAAAACATCGCATCAAGGAAATCCTGTTCTTCTTCTCCTTGTCTGAGCTGCTGGATCTGCTGCTCCAGTTCGGCTACCGTCGCTAAACGCTGCTGGATGTAAGAAGACAAGGCGGCGATCTCTTCACTTTCCTTCTGATTTAAAAAGCATTGATAAGTCACCTTTCCCAGCTGCAAAGTTGTCTGGAGGATTTCCTTTTTGCATTGTTTGATTGTTTTTTTACGTTTGTAAATTTCGATCCGCAGATTAAAGTGCCGGCGTATCTTAGTGATCCATTGAATCTCTTCTTTATTTTCTTCCATCATTCAGGCCTCCTCTTGCTCTAGGCTTATGCCGGTGAAACACAGCTTATTCCGGCTTTTCCTTTCAGGGTTGGGTCTTTTATGTTAGAATAGTGGCGGTGAAAAAATATATGAGTGCAATTCAATTTGAGATTACCCATGTGTGCAAACAGTCAGGTGCCCGCTGCGGCATCCTGCATACGCCGCATGGCGACGTAGAAACGCCGATGTTTATGCCTGTCGGCACCCTGGCGACGGTGAAATTCCTGTCGCCGGAGGAAATTAAGGCTTTGGGGGCCGGGGTCATTCTGGCCAACACTTATCACTTGTGGCTGCGGCCGGGTGAAGACATTGTCGATAAAGCCGGCGGCGTCCAGAAATTTATGAACTATTCCGGACCGATGCTGACGGACAGCGGCGGATTTCAGGTCTTTTCGTTGGCAGATCGGCGCAAAATTAAAGAAGAAGGCGTTACCTTCAAGAGCCATCTGGATGGTTCCACCTTATTTTTAAGTCCGGAAAAATCAATTCAGATCCAAAACAAGATCGGAGCGGACATCATCATGAGCTTTGATGAATGTGCGCCTTATCCTTGTTCCTACGATTACATGAAAAACAGTGTTGAGCGGACGCTGCGCTGGGCAAAGCGCGGCAAAGAAGCTCACCAGCGCCCTGAGGAGCAGGCCTTATTCGGCATTGTACAGGGTGGAGAGTATCAGGATCTGCGCGAGATGTGTGCCAAAACCCTGGCGGAAATGGACTTCCCAGGCTATTCCATCGGCGGCACCTCGGTCGGCGAATCGAAGGAAACGATGTATAAGATGATTGATTACAGCGTCAAATACCTGCCTTGGGAAAAACCGCGGTATTTGATGGGCGTCGGGTCCGTCGATGCGATCCTGGAAGGAATTCTGCGCAACGTCGATATGTTCGACTGCGTCCTGCCGACTCGGATTGCCCGCCACGGTACCTTGATGACCTCGCAGGGTCGGATCAACATTAAGAAACAAGATTATGAGGAAGATTTCGGTCCTCTGGATCCGGAATGTGACTGCTACACCTGCAAAAATTACAGCCGGGCCTATCTGCGGCATCTGTTCCGCTGCAACGAAGGTTTGGGCAGCCGTTTGATGTCGATCCATAATCTACGGTTTCTGTTAAGCTTGACAGAACAAGCCAGAAAAGCGATCCGGGAAGACCGCTTCGGTGATTTTAAAGCTGAACTGTTTAAAAAATACAACCTGAACAGTGTCGATTCGAGGGGGTTCTGACAATGAAAACAAGTGAATTTGATTTTGATCTGCCGCAGGAGCTGATTGCGCAGACGCCGCTGGCAAACCGTTCGGCCTCACGGCTGTTGGTTCTGCATCGTGCTACCGGTAAGATTGAGCATCGGCATTTCTATGAAATTGTGGATTATCTGAAACCAGGCGACGTTTTGGTACGCAACAACACCCGTGTCATTCCGGCACGTCTGTTCGGCACCAAAGAGGAAACTGGTGCGCATGTGGAACTGCTGCTGCTGCGTCAGGATGGGGATGAATGGGAGTGTCTGGTCGGCAATGCTAAAGTTGTCAAGCTGGGCACGGTCATTTCCTTTAACGAAGGCGAGCTGAAAGCGGAATGCATCGGCATCGGCGAAAAAGGACTTCGGCAGTTCCGGATGATCTATGACGGAATTTTCTATGAGATTCTTGAAAAGCTGGGCAATGTCCCGCTGCCGCCTTACATCAAGGAAAAATTAAACGATCCGGAACGCTACCAGACGGTTTACGCCAAGGTTAAAGGTTCCGCCGCTGCACCGACCGCCGGACTGCATTTTACGCCGGAGCTGTTTGATCAGTTAAAGACCATGGGCGTCGAGGTGGAGGACATTACGCTGCATGTCGGCTTGGGTACATTCCGTCCGATGGATACCGAGGATATCGCCGATCACCACATGCATTCGGAATTCTTCATGATGGATCAGGCAACAGCCCACCGGCTCAACCAAGCCAAAGCGGAAGGCCGGCGGATCATTGCGGTCGGCACGACCAGCTGCCGGACACTGGAAGCGATCATGAGCAAATACGGAGAGTTCCGCGAATGTCATGAAGATACGGATATCTTCATTTATCCTGGCTATACGTTTAAAGCGATTGACGGCTTGATTACCAACTTCCACCTGCCTAAGTCCACGCTGGTCATGTTGGTCAGCGCCTTTGCGACCAAGGAGCAGATCATGAAGGCCTACCAGGCGGCGATCGATGAGCAATATCGGTTCTTTTCCTTCGGCGACAGCATGTTTATTGAATAAGCGTATGGAGAAAAACAATCCAGTGATTCAAGCAAAACCGAAGATCAACTACTGGAAGATGAGCGTGGAGGAAATGGCGCGGATTCAGGCTGAGGGAAGACATCCCAAGCTGCTGATGCATGCCTGCTGCGCTCCGTGCAGCGCTTTCCCGCTGGAATTTCTGAGTGGCGTCTTTGCAGTGACGATCTATTACAACAACTCCAACATTTATCCGGCGGCAGAATATCAGCGCCGCTTAGAAGAACTGAAGCGTTATCTGGACGAGGTCAATCCCACACTTCCTCATCCTGTCCAACTGATTGTCCCGCCCTACCGCAATGAGGAATTTACGGCTCGGCTGGCGGTGCTCAAGGACGTGCCGGAAGGTGGGGGACGCTGCTTTCTGTGCTATGGCCTGCGCATGGATGAAGCGTACCGTTATGCCAGCGAGCATCATTATGACTATTTCACGACAGTCATGACGATCAGCCGGCAGAAAAACAGTCAAAAGCTGAATGAAATCGGCCGCCAGCTGTCGCATAAATATCCGGATGTCCCTTACTTCTATTCTGACTTCAAAAAGAAAAAAGGCATCGACCGGGGGCAGGAACTGTCGCGGCTGCATCAGCTGTACCGTCAGGATTACTGCGGCTGTCTTTATTCCTATGAGAAACGACAGGAAGACAAGCAACGAAAAATCGAAGAAACTTCAGCGGATCAAGTCTGAAGTTTCTTTTCTTTTTTCAGCGATCTTCCTTCTGTGACCACGAATTGACTGCAGGGCTTCGGCTTTTGTTTTACCCGCGAACAGCTTTTCACTTGCCAGCAAACTGGAAGAGAGGGCAGAAAATAAATGCCGGAATGGTTGTTTTGCCAGGCAGAATAAGTCTATAATAAAATCATTGAGAAGCTTTTCTACCTTGGCTTTTAAATTGGAATCAGCAACACTGCGCTTGCCGGCAGTTTGAGCACGAACAAGAATACAGCTCAGCCCCGGTGCTTTTACGGATGAAGGAGAACGCTATGAAACTGGAAATCAGCAAAGAGGAACTGCGGAATTTTCTGCTGCACGCCACCGATGAACAACTGGCGGAAATGATTGAATTTATCCATCCGGTCGATATTCTGGAAGTCATCCATGAATACAAGGCAGATGAAGATCAGATCATGAAGCGGCTGCCGTCGGAGATTCTGGCGGAAATTGTCGATGAGGAAGAAGACGAGGAAAAATACGGCCTGTTATCTCACTTCTCGGATACCGAACAGCGGGTCATCCTGGAAGAAATGTCTTCCGATGAAATCACCGACTTGGTCTCAGTTCTGGATGAGGTGGAATCGGAAGAAGTCTTAAGCAAGATGAACGTCGAGGACCGGCAGGAAGTCCGCACGCTGCTGAGCTATGATTCGGAAACCGCCGGCGGTTTGATGGCGACGGAGTTTATCTGTCTGTCTGATCAAATGAGCGTCATGCAGACGCTTCTGTATTTGCAGAAAGAAGCGCAGGATGCAGAAATGGCTTATTATTTATATGTCGTCGATCAAAACAAGGTGCTGACTGGGGTTGTCTCACTGCGTGAAATCGTAGCTCACAGCTTTGAAACTTTGATCCGCGACATTGCCAACCCCAACGTCATCTCAGTTCCGGCGCCGACCGATCAGGAAGAAGTCGCGCGGATTTTCAGCAAGTATAATTTCTTAATGATGCCGGTCGTGGACGAACAGGATCGCATCCTCGGCGTCATTACCGTCGATGACGTCATGGATATCATCGAAGAAGAAAATACCGAGGATATTCATCGTCTGGCGCAGATCAATGAGGAAGAAAAAGTTGACGGCAGTCTGATTGAATCATTGAAAAGCCGTCTGCCGTGGTTGTTTATCAACCTGCTTACCGCCTTTCTGGCCTCCTCGGTTGTCGCCGTTTTCTCCGGTACGATTGAAAAAGTCGTCGCTTTGGCGGCGGTCAATCCGATCATCGCCGGGATGGGCGGCAACGCCGGAACACAGTCTTTAACGATTGTTGTCCGCGGTATTGCGCTGGGTGAGCTGACCGGTGAAAATGCCCGGCGGGTCTTCTTCAAGGAATTCGGCGTGGGCGTTTTGAGCGGCGTGAGCATCGGTCTGGTTGTTGCCTTGATCTGCGGCCTGATGCAGCGCAATCCGATCTTCGGTCTGGTCGTCGGCTTGGCCATGCTTTTGAACATGGCGTTTGCGACGATCGCCGGGTATGCGGTGCCAGTCATCCTGAAAAAGATCAATGTGGATCCGGCGCTGGCTTCTTCGGTGTTTGTCACCACCGTGACCGATGTGCTGGGCTTCTTCTTTTTCCTCGGATTGGCGACCTTGTTCTTACCATTTTTGATGTAATCCAAGCGCAGCCTTCCGATGATTTCGAATTCAGCGGCAGTCAAAGGACTGCCTTTTTTGCGGTGGTTGTGCTATATTTTTAGACAGATCAAGGAGGTGGGATAAATGATTCTTTGTTGTTCCCAGCGTACCGATCTTTGTGCCTTTTACAGCGACTGGCTTTATCGGCGGTTTCAGGCGGGCCTTGTCGATGTCCGCAACCCCTTTGCGCCGCATCAGATCCTGCGGCTGGATTGTTCACCAAGTCAAGTGGATGCGATAATTTTCATCACGAAAAATCCAACTCCAATGTTGGATAAGATGGATGTCTTCCGCGAATATGCGGTGGGTTTTCAGGTTACCGTCACGCCCTATGGGTCAGAAATTGAACCGGGACTTCCCGACAAACGGATCGTCCTGGACAGCTTCCGCAAGCTGGCGGACCGGCTAGGTTCTTCGCACATGATCCTGCGGTATGATCCGATCTTCTTCTCCCCGCGGTATGACGAAGCGTTTCACCTGCGGGCCTTTGAGCGCTGCTGCAAACAGCTAAACGGAGCCTGCTCACAGGTGATCCTCAGTCATCTGGATTTCTATAAGAATACCCGCCGGCATCAGCGGGAGCTGAACTGGCTGCCGGATTCCCTCGACCGCTTTCGGCAATTAGTGCCGCAGCTGGCGCAGATCGGCAAACAATACGGCATGCAGCTGCAGCTCTGCGCTGAGGATCTTGATCTTCAAAGCGCCGGAATTGTCAATCGCAGTTGCATGGACGCGGCCTGGCTGGAAGTGTTGACCGGACGAAAACTAGATTATCCCCAGACTCAAGCTCGTGCGCATTGCCATTGCCTGCAGGTCACTGACCTGGGTGAATACAACTGCTGCGCGCATCATTGCCGTTATTGCTACGCCAACTTTGACGAAGCGCAGATTGCCTCAAGGATGGCACAACATGATCCCGAATCGTCTTTGTTGATCGGTCATCTGCAGCCTGATGATCAAATTATCATGAAAAAAAAGTCTGAACGGCAGCTTCGCCTGTTTTAGACTTTTTCTTTTTCGATTCTTTTTTACAGTGTTTCAATTTTCTTAAGCAGCTCAGCCAGCGTTCCTTCAAACTCACATTCCACCGGCAGCTTTTCCGTGTTCAGCAGACAGTCGGTAATCAGCCAGCCTTCCATTCCGAGCGAACGGGCCGTCATGTCTTCTTTGACGTCGTTGCCGATCATCACGCACTGCTTTGGATCCAGCTGCAGGCGGTTCAGGATCTCCTCATAGTATTTCGGATTCGGCTTGCAATAGCGGCAGCTCTCAAAAGTCGTGATCCAGGCAAAATCATTTTGGTCCAATCCTGCCCAACGAATTCGGTTCTCTGTCGCAATCCGCGGAAAGATCGGATTGGTCGCCAGCACCAGCGTATATCCTTTCGCCTTCAAAGCGCGGACAATTTCATTGGCCAGCGGCGTCGGCGCGCAGGCTTCCACTGCTTCATTAAACTCGTTTTTATAATAATCAAAAAATTCTTCTTCCAGCGTTTCATGGTGCAGACCTGTTAATTTATCAAACACCTGCCAGAACACCTGTTCGTTGGTCGCCCGGCCATCGTTCATAATCATCGCGCCGGTGCCCTTCCAAATCGTATCGACTAACTGCTTAGGGTCAATCCTGTCTGCCATTTTCTTTGCCAGCCGGGAAAAATAGCTCTGGACAAATTGATCCTGATCCATCGGCAGCAGCGTGCCGTCCAAATCAAATAATAACGTTTTTTTCATAGTGAGATTCCTTTCACAATGGTTTCATTATACACAAATTGGCAATGAAAGAAAAGCGAACAATCCGATCGGATTGTCAAAATGGCTTAACGGTGAAAGCAAAGGACTCAGCGCCGCCCTGCCCGGCCTTGTGAAGAGTGGTGTTTCTGCCACAGCGTCGCCCCCACGGCGGCAATGACTGCCACCACCGCCACGATGACCGCTTCCCACATTCGTCCTTCGATCAAAAAATTGCCGATCAGCGTACCAGCCAGAACCGGAATGATCGAACCCACCGTGCAGGTAAACAGAAAAACCGGCCAGCGAATATCAGACACAGCTGCCAGATAAGGCTTCACCAAATTTGGCAGGATCGGCAGCAGAAACATCACAAAACAATACAGTTCTTTGTTTTTTCCTGCCAGCCAGTGATGAAAGCGATCCAGCATCTGAGCGATTCGCGACTGCGGCGAGAGCTGATCCAGCAGTCTTTCCGCAAACAGATAGACAATGCCGTTGCCCAGCACCATTCCAATCAAAATCACAGCAGTCCCGATCAAAGGACCATAGCTTGCCCCGGCGGCCGCCTGCAGCGACAGCGCCGGAATCAGGGAAGTCATGACCTGCACTGCCTGAAGCAGAATTAAAAACAGGACGCCGTTGATCCCCAATGCCTCAAAATATTGTCGGATGGCCTGTTCGTCGCCGCTTTTTAACAGCTGGTTCACCGCCGGAAGAAAATCGACGACCGCCAGCACGATCAAAAGCACGCCCGCCGCTGCCGAAATCATCTGCAGCCGGTTCCACTTTCGCTGCTTTCTCATAAAGAAAAAATCACCAGGAAACCCAGTGATTTAAAGATGAATAACTTCCTGTGTCGTTTTGACGATCATCGTAATATCTGCGCCTGTTACATCAAAATCAACATCTTTCACCGTTAAGCTGATTTCCTTTAACAGTTTCTCTGCCTTTTTCTGCGCGAGTTCATTCAACTGTTTAAACTCAATTTTCATATCTAACACCTCGTTTCTATTTTAACATGAAAGATTCACTTTGAATATAGCGGAATTCTGACAAGTTTTGTCGAATTCTTTCCATTTCGTTCGGATTCTGACCTTTACTTATTCAACTAAGCGCTTGATGAAATTGCCTGTGATCTGCAAACCTTCATTGACGATGATGAATGCTTTGGGATCCATCTGCGTGATCATCCGCCGCAGTTCGTTGACTTCATCCTTGGATACAATCGTGACCAGCACCTCGGTTTCAGTCTGCGTATAGGCGCCCAAACCTTTCCAGTACGTCACGCCGCGAACAAAATCCTTTAATATCTTAGTTTTTATCTCCGGATTTTTCGTGAAGATCATCAAGCTCATTTCAATATTCTGCAAGTGAACTTTATCCAGCACAAACGAATAGACCGCCGCATAGATAATACTGTAAATCGCAATCGGCAGATCAAACAAGAACGCGCACAGACAGTAGATCAGCGCATTAAACGCCAGCTGAAGCTTACCGACACTGAACGATTTCCAATGCAGCGCCGCATATACGCCTAAGATATCCGTGCCTCCGCCGCTGGCGCCATGAACCAGCGTCATGCCGATCCCCAGCGCTCCAACGATCGCCCCGATGATGAGCGAAGCCAGCACATCGTCCAGAATTGGCACGACCGGAATCGGAATCAGTGAGAAACAGATCGTCTGCGTAATCAGCGAAAGCAGTGTGCCCAGAAAGAATTTCCGGCTGAGCGAACGGTAGGCCAGAATAAACAGCGGAATGTTGAACAGAAAGTTAATCACGCCAGCGATATCAAAATTAAAGCTCAGATTCAGCCGGCTGGTCAGCACCGTTCGGATGATCTGAGCCAAACCGACAATGCCTCCGTTATAAAGGTTCACGGGAACGACAAACAAATTAATCGAGGCCGCAAACAAGGCGGAACCGATAATAATCATCAAATATTCATAAACTTGCGAGTGACGCTTCATGGCCTGATCCTCCTATTGGATAATAGAACCTCTCCTATTTTATATGAACCCCGACGTTTCTTCCAGTCTATTTTGTACGATTTCATCAAAGCTTTTTTGATTGTTCAAATCAGGACAATTTTCTAACCGGCTTATCAATTTTATGATATGATAAAAAGGAAGAGGAAAGAGGTTTTCTTATGGATGTAAAAGCATTGTCTTATTATGTAGCGATCGTCGATCAAAAAAGTATCAACAAGGCGGCAGAGCTGCTTTACATCAGCCAGCCTGTCCTCACCCGCACAGTCAAGGCGCTGGAAGAAGAGCTGGGTGTCCAGCTGTTGATCCGCAATAACCACGGAATTGAAATCACTTCCATTGGCCAGAATTTATATTATTATGCCCGCAGCATTCTTTCTCAGTTTGAGGAAATTGAACGGCTGAAGAAAACTTTTGATCCCTGCATCGAAACTCGGCTGCGGGTTTCCACCGCGATGATCCTGCTTCAGGATTCAATTGTCCAAAAGTATTTTTTATCTGCCAACAGCGATCATTCATTTATCGATATTCGGGAAACGGGCATTGAAGAAGCGATCAACAATGTCCGCAATCAGGCCTCCGAGATTGCGATCCTGGCCCTGAACACCGTCCAGTATCGGACATTGCAGAGAGTCTGCAAGATTCATGAACTGGAAATGCACGTCATTGACAAAGGTTCAGTTTATGTTCATTTATCCCAAAAGCACGCGTTAGCCCAAGCGGATACAGTGAAAGCTTCTTCGTTATTGTCGATGATCTATCTGCATACCCCGGAAGATTTCTTCACCCGGCTGAATTATACCGTCAAAATCGGTGATACCGAGCTTTCCCAATTCAAACGGATCATCACGGTCAACAACTATCATACGATCATCAACTTGCTGAAACACAGTGATGCCTTCATGTTCGGCAACCGCTGGCAGATTGAAGATCTCAAAAAAGGCGGGATTGCCAGCATCCGTTTGGAAGACGATCATATTCAGCGGCATCTGGTCTGGCTGCATCGGCAGCGGCAGGCTTTATCCGATGAAGCACGCTTATTCCTAAACCTGTTCCTTGCCCCGCTGAATCAGTCTGTTCCAGCAAAAGCATAACCAGGCTATACTTTATTGGCATTACCCAAAATCGACACTTTCCCCTATAATAAAAGCGTAGACATAATTCATGATTATGAGGAGGAATATTATAATGAACAAAAAAACAATTCTTGGTTTACTGACCGGCGCCGCCATCGTCGCCGCTACAACAGGGTCTTATGCAGCATGGGATACATTGACCGCTGATGCTGCAGTTAATGTGAAATTTAGAAAGTCTGTTACAGTAACTAATAAATTAGGTACAGTTACAGAAACTACCAATTTAGGAGGAACCCCGACTTATACTACGACCATGGAGCTTACCGCGAGTGATGTTCCATCTGGAACAACCGCAGAATGGACTTTAGTACCAGAAGTTAAATCAGGTGATACAGATGTTACTGGGCAAGTAGATGTGAAGTTTAACGATGAAAGTAGTAGTAAAGTAGATGCAACGCTCACTGCTCCAGATCAAATCACTGTAACAGTCACTCCTCACGACGACGCTGTTAGCGACTTAGCTGATAAAGATGTATCTGTTAAGATTACAGCAACTTTAGGTGAAAAAGCAGCCTCAGGAGAATAATAACTAAATATAAGCCATCCTCGGATGGCTTTTTTAAAAGAATCTTTAACTATAAAGCAATAACTGGTAAAATAAAGATAATTGTGGGGATGAGAACATGGGAATTAAGAAAAAGTGGAGAATAAAACCAAAGATCATAAATTGGGTATTCCGATTGTTTTCTTCTGTTTTAATTTGTTACATTTTAGGCATGTTATTTTTCCCCGATACGATGATCAATTTAACTGGATTTCAATTCTACACTGTTTTAACAGGAAGTATGGAGCCAATAATTCCAACTAATTCCTTAGTTTTATCCAAGCGTATTAAATCCGATGAAGAATTAGTTCCGGGTACAATTATCACCTTTCATGCTAATCGGCTAGGCGAAGATATCGTGTTAACCCATACTCTTGCAAAAGTAGAGATGCAGGATAATGGTCGGTTACGGTATTTCACTCAGGCTTACGCTTATGAAGGACTGGATGATTATGAAACCTATCGGCAGGATATTGTCGGAATCTATGTGATGCATGTTCCTTTTCTCGGAAAAATCGCATTCTTCTTCCAGAGTCCTTATTCCTGGTTCATGATACTGATTGTTGTAGGAATTCTGCTCTTATCCTGGATCGTGCAGCTGCTGATCGACCGCAATGAATTGATTGGGAAACGAAATGCGGATAAGCTTACAGGTGATCTGAAGGAGATTGAACAGGCTGAGTTTGTCTTTGACAGTACGACGATTCAGAATTCATATTTGGTCGTAAAGGGTTTGGTTGTCTATCAGGGACAGTGGCAGACGCCGATTGCCCGAATTGATTTCATGAATGAGAAATATGAGATTCTGGATACCGCCTTGCTGTATCTGCGGCCAAAGAAGTCCAAGATGGATCACAAACTGAAATGGGTGGCGATTGTCAAATATGACAAGAAGATTAAATATCAGGATGCGCATCTCTATTCCTTGGATTATCCGTTGACGGAGCTTGAGAAAAAACGGCTGAAAAAAACGATCAAGAAAAACAATCGGAAGTTAAAAAAAGCAAAGCAAAGGGCAGTCTGAAAAAAGACTGCCTTTTTGATAGATGGGAGTAAGAAAACGCGTCAGCCCATGACTTCGTTTTCTTCTTCGACGAATTCGTACAGATTCATAGCTTCAAAATCGCAGAATTCAGCAATGGTCATATTGAAACCCAGAGCTAATTGATGAATTGTTGCGATTCCTGGATTTTTCGTATGTCCTTTGATGATGTTTTCTAATGTCGACGTGCTGACGCCTGACATCTCCGATAATTTGTAGTATGAAATGTTACCTCTTTGTTTGCATAGTTCTTTGATTCGATTGGAGATTAATGTGACGTATTCCATGATTCAGCTTCCTTTCTTTTGTTTTTTGCGGTTCTATGATAGCAACGTCATTTCCCAATTATTCCCATATTCGGGAATAGATTTCATCAAGGTAATTGATTCTGAAAGAATAGCTGAAAAAGAGGTCAAAGAATGAGTTGAATAATTAACGATAAGTAAGGATTTCATTGGCTTTTATCATAAAGAAACGATCGAGAAAAATAAAGTTGTAAACTTTGTCTATTCTCAGCGGATTTCCGATTAATATCAATTACAACATCTAACACTCTCTATTTTCCAGTATTATTAGGCCGTTGTCTATTTAATATTTTCCAAACTTTTATTCTTTTTTAAACTACGTTTTTCAATTAACCTTGAAAAATGCGAAATGCGCGGCTGAAAGAATGAGAAAACCAACATGGACAAAAGAAAAACTCTGCTCATCCCATTGTCATTGCTTTGGGAGAAGCAGAGTATCGTTTGAGAATAACTATTCTTCAGTAATTTCGACTTTGGTCATGACATCGCCATTGCGCATTGCCCGAACTGCTCCAAGATTATCGGTCACCTGACCAAAAACCGTATGAACACCGTCCAGATGCGGCTGCGGGTCGTGACAGATGAAGAACTGACAGCAGCCGGTATCCTTGCCGCGATGAGCCATCGACAGCGCTCCCGCAACATGTTTATGCGGATTATTTTTTGTTTCGCATGGAATTGTGTAGCCTAAATCGCCTGCCCCTGTGCCATAAGGACAGCCGCCCTGGGAAACAAAATGGGGAATGACACGATGGAAAGTCTTACCGTTATAATACCCTTCTTTAATCAGCTTAACGAAGTTAGCGACGGTGATCGGCGCTTCGTCCGGATACAGCTCAAATGGAATTTCTGCTCCGTTAGCCATTGTAATTTTACCTTGAATTAAACCCATAGTTTGTTCGCTCCTTTTCTTTCTTTTTTATTTTACTCTATTTCCGAAATCCTTGCATCAAGATTTGATATCGAAATGACAGCGCAGGATTGTCTGCGGTGTACCCATGATCATCGTTTGTTCGACTGGATCTTCAACAAACCCGCAGCGTTGATAAAATTGACGGGCATTTTGATTGGATTTCAGAACCCAGCAAAGAATCCTTCGGTATCCGCGCTGACGCAGCTGTTCGATCCCGGCTTCAATCAGCTGCCTGCCGATTCCCTGATGCTGAAATTGCGGAAGAAGGTACAAAGCTGCGATTTCACCGCATTTTTCTTCGGTTTCTTCCGCCTCGCTGATCCGCACAAAACCGACGATCTGGCCGTCTTGTTCCGCCAGCCAGATGGAATCGCAGCCATTCTGAATGAAAACGTTATAGCTGTGCTCAGGCGTGCGGGTTTTCAGGAATTCAGGATCGATCAATCCCGCATAGGCAGCCTGCCAGCTCAGCGAATGAACATTGGCCAGACCCCAGGCGTCCTGGGGAATGGCTTTACGAATAATCCTCATTTCTTTGTTTCCTCAATCCAATTCTGGATGTCCTGTTCGATGAAAGCAAACGGGCGCGGGCCTTGATCGAGGATGACTTGGTAAAAGGCCTTCAAGTCGAACTGATCCTGCAGCGCTTCGCGGGCCTGATCCCGCAGCTGTTCCATTTTCATCTCACCGATGCCATAGGGCAACAAGATGCCAGGATTGGCAATCAGATCCAAATAGATCTGTTCCGCCGCCTCAGCATAGCCGAAATGGCTCAGATAACCTGCCAGATCATCCTGACTCCAGCCTAGGCCGTTCACGCCTAAATCGCACAGGCATTGCAGATAATAACCGTACATGGCGTTGATCTGCAGGGCTTCAATCAGAGCTTCATCCGTAATCCCCAGCCAGCGGTAAGCTTCCAGGGCAATGATCTCGGCCCAGCCTTCTGTATAAGCAATTTCAGAAAGCAGACGGCGGATCGGGTGCGGATCGGTGGTTTGGAAATAATTGTGTTGGTAACAGTGGCCGGGGAATCCTTCATGGGCCAGCGTTAACCACAGGGTTTCAGCTTTATCCTGATAAGCCGGATTGACCTTGACGATATTTTCGGTTTCCTGATCCAGCGGCGGGATCAAATAATAAGCAATGGTGTTTTCACTGGCGATGCTGGCATCAAGATAGCTGACAGTGTAGCGGATCTGCGGAATTTCCGGAACGATTTCCGACATTTTCTTTTGATATTGCTGCAACAGTGTTGAAGCTTCCGTAAGCGGGAATTCCACATTTTCAAGCTTATCAAGAAGCTGGGGATCTTGTTGGAGCAGAGTTTGCATCCGCTGCAGTTTCTGAAGCATGAAGCTTTCCAGCTCGCTGGCCAGTTCTAAAATCGTTTGATCGCCGGCGGTTTTGGACTGCATTAACAGCTGATAATACGCCTGACCTTGTTCGCCATAAGCCGCAGCCAGGCCGCCCTGTCCCTTGGCGCTGCCGCGCAGCTTTTCCAGTGTATCGTGGACATGATGAAGGCTCGGCAGATAACTTTCTTTCATGATCTGTTCATTTTTATCAGCATAGTTTTGACGCTGGTCCGCGCTTAAGGCTTCCAGTTCGCCTAACTTCTCCGCAAAATTGACAATCAGAACATTATCATCGACCTTTTCCACAAACCGGTCGATTTCGGCCAGGGTGCTGTCCAGAGCGCTGTCCTGCAGGAAATATCCGCGCTCGGCCTGGGCTTGGGTATACGTCAGGGCTTCATTCAGATACCGTTCAACATCGGCTAACAGCGTCAGATACAGCTGAACATCGGCTTCCGAAGTGATTCTGAATTCCAGGAAGTTCTGGTTTAAGGCACTGATTAATCCTTGATTCGGCTCAAATAAAAACTGCAGCGGCGCATAGCGGGTCATGGCTAAAGATTGTTCAAGATCCCGCTTTAAGAGCTGATAATTCAGCTGCTGAACGGGAGTAAGGGTATCCGGATCAAACTGCTGCAAATTGTTCAATGCGGCTTCCATGGCTTGTTTATTTTCAATCTCGCTGGCTTCACTCAGACTGCCCAACGTGGTTGGAACATCCTGAATCCCCAGCGCCGAAGGATCCGTCAGTGAAAAGTGCAGAGTCAGTCCGTCCTGTGTCAGCTGACGGCGGGTTTCCTCCATGAGAAACGCATCAAAGGCTTTTTGAACTTCTGTAACTGCTGCCTGTGCCTCCGGTGCTGGAGCCGCTTGCTTTTTAGATTGAAACAGCGCGCAGCCGCTGCCGGATAAAAGCAGCAGTGCCGTTGTGAGTATCAGTCCGATTTTCCTTAGCGTCATATTCTTCCTTCTCCTTTAGATGACGGAAAACCCGTCATCCATAGTGTAGCATCCCGGCGCGCAAACCATACCTCACTAACGGCGCAGACTGACTTCACTTAAATCCCAGACGGCATCGGCCAGATCGCTGTAAAATTCTTTTTCATGGCAGACCAGCAGAACCGTTCCCGGATATTCGGCGATAGCCTTGTGCAGTTCGTCTTTGGCATCCTGATCGAGATGATTGGTCGGTTCGTCGAGAAACAGTACATTGTAAGGCGTGTTCAGCAGCTTGCATAAACGCAGCTTAGCCTGTTCTCCACCGGAAAGCACCATCACCTGACTTTCAATTTGATCGGTGGTTAATCCGCAGCGGGCCAAAGCACTGCGGATTTCATATTGAGAATAGGCCGGATAAGTTTCCCACAGCTCTTCAATGCAGGTGCGGCGAATCGGCTCGGTGATTTCCTGTTCAAAATAGCCGATTTCCACATGCTCTCCCAGCTGGACGGTGCCTTCAAGCGGTTCGATTAAGCCCATCAGGCTTTTCATCAGCGTTGTTTTTCCTAAACCATTAGCACCGGTGATAACAATTTTCTGGCCTTTTTCCAGCACCCGATTCATCGGTTTGGAGAGTGGTTCATCATAACCGATGACCAAATCGCTAGCGGAAAAGATGACCTTGCCCGGCGTTTTCCCCATTTGAAAGCGGAAGGTCGGCTTGGGTTTCTCCGCATTCAGCTCAATCCGTTCCATCTTAGCCAGTTTTTTCGCGCGGGAATTGGCCATGCCGCGGGTCGCCACACGGGCTTTATTGCGGGCGACAAAATCCTCCATGCGGGCGATCTCCTGCTGCTGCCGCTGATAGGCCGATTCCAGAGCCAGTTTGTTCTGTTCATACAGCCGATGGAATTCATCAACATTGCCGACGTAACGGGTAAGCCGGCAGTTTTCCACATGGTAGACGAGATTGACGACCTCGTTGGTAAACGGCAGATCATGTGAAATCAGAATGAAGGCATTCTCATAGTTCTGCAGGTAGGTTTTCAACCATTGGATGTGCTGTTCGTCAAGATAGTTGGTCGGCTCATCCAAAAGCAGGATATCCGGTTTTTCCAACAGCAGTTTCGCCAGCAGGATCTTGGTCCGCTGACCGCCGGACAATTCGCTGACATCCCGATCCAGACCGATATCGCTGAGTCCCAGCGCCTGCGCGACTTCCTCAATCTTGACGTCAATCTGGTAAAAATCATGATGTTCAAGCGTATCCTGCCATTCACCGATCTGTTCGAGCAGCTCATTCATTTCTTCTTCCGTACACTCCATCATCTTCGCATAGCCGTCGTTGATCTGCTTCTCTATATCAAACAAGTCAGCGAAAGCCTGAGCCAGTGCATCGTGAATGGTCATGCCTTTTTCCAGAACGGCATGCTGATCGAGATAACCGACCTTGACGTTCTTGCTCCAAATGATCTTGCCTTCCTCCGGTTCCAGCTTGCGCGTAATGATTTTCATAAACGTGCTCTTGCCTTCGCCGTTGGCGCCCAATAAACCGACGTGTTCGCCTTTCAGCAGACGAAACGAAACATCTTCAAAAATACTGCGGCCGCCAAAGCTGTGGCTGCAGTGCTCCAGCGTTAAAATACTCATACTCTAATCCTTCCTTAGTTTTATAAGATAACGGATTCAGTGTACCCAATGGAATCCGGGTTGTCAATTCTATCCTGAAAATCCCGCGGAATGAAGTGCATTTTCTGAAAAGTGTGAAGTAAGAGGAGAAGGGAAACATCCAAATAAATTCTAGATCCATATCTCATGGATTTATCTTCCCTTTGATCAGCCTAATGAAAAAGCTGCCTGGACGGCAGCAAGATCCTAGACAGATCTATTTTCGTCAATTACTCAATATTCTTCAATACAGCCAGCTGACGCTGCAGTTCTGAAATTGTTGCCTGAGAAGTGCGCACCTGTTCCAGCCAGTTTTCCACATCCGGCATATCGCGGTTTTCTTCCCGTGCTGAGGCATAAGTCCGGCCAATTTCCAGATAGGCGGTATTCAGCATATCCTCATACGTTTTCAGCTGCCGTTTCAGTTCAATCTGGCGCTTGGTCTGATCCAGCTTGTCCTTAGCCAGCTCCGTGCCTTTTTCCGCAGCTTGCGTCACGTTTTGAACAATCTTTTCCGCCTGTTTTTTGAAATCCATTTTCGATTCCTCCCTTACCGATTTTTAAACGAAAGCATTTCGATGAACAGCGCAATGCCTCCTAATATACAATATGCCGCAATCAGCGTCGTGAGCACGATCGCCGAACTTAACGGGCTGATCAGAAAACCGATGCCGGCAAGGATTGAAAGCAAACCACCCAGAATCGCCATTCCTGAACCTGCGACATGGAAATAATTTAACTTCATCGCATAATCCAGCTTATGAATTCCAATCAGCAGCGCACTGATCCCCAAAATGAAAGACAGCATCGTGATGACCTGCCCGGCGTCAGCACGCAGAAGCAGCACTGCGATCAACAGATCCAGCAGACCCCGAACAATCGTCAGGCTCTGGCGAAACAGGGTGCTGGTGGAAAGGTAATCGACGATTTCCAGAATTCCGACCAGACCTAAGATCACGGCGATTCCCCGCTCAATCCACAGAACAATCGACTGCGGACAGAGCAGCAGCGCAATTCCCAACAGGACTAACGCAGCAGCCAAACCTAATCCTAAGCGGCGCAAAGACCGCAGCTTGCGGTTAATTTTATTCTGCATTTCGTAAAAGCTTTCCTGCTGTCCAGAATTATAGATAAACATAAAACCGTCTCCTTATTTCTCCAACGTATTTCTAACTTCCATTATTCACTTCTTTAACGCGTCTGTCAATCGGCGGAAACATAGATAAGCTCAGCAGCTTAACAGCTCATCAATCAGATCGGCAACCCCTTCCTCTCGACAGCTTGCCAGCTGCGACCAGCCGCGGTCTTTCAGTGATTGCGATGCATTGGCAACGATGTACGGATGGCCGACGATTTCCAGCATACTGATGTCATTTTCACTGTCGCCGACGGCATACAGTTCGTTCAGATCCAGCTTCAGCTTCTCTGCCAGAGCCTGAACGCCGGCAGCTTTGGTCTGATGCTGATCGTGAATTTCAAGCAGCAGAGAACTGGTGCGTACTAGATGCAGGCCGAAGAATTCCGGCTGCAGCTGATGCTGCAACATTGTAACCTTCGCTTCATCCGTTTCATCAATAAACATCAACAGCTTAACAACAGCCTGAGGATCAATTGACCTCCGGCGCACAACCTTAGGATCTTTCAAAAATTCCAGATGATCAATTTGATCCTGCGGCATGCGTCGATTAACGACAATTTCATCTAATGTATACACATAATAAGGAATAAACAGAGCATCCATAACCTCCATGCATCGCTCGCTGCGTGCTCCCACACAGGCCAGCCGTTCAAAGCGGCCGGTGGAAGGTTCTGCCAGGATTCCGCCGTTGGAAGCGATATGCCAGCCTTCCCGCATATTCAGCAAAGCAATCAGATCATTCAAAGCACAGGCATTTTTACCGCTGGCAAACACCAGCCGATGCCCCCGGGCCAGCCAGCGGCGCAGCGCTTCTTCACTGCGGGGCTGCAGTTCTTTCATGGCTTCAATCAACGTGTTGTCAATATCCAGAATTAATGTTTTCGGCATGATTTCTCTCTCCTTTTATATTTTTTCTTGGCAGGTTGTTCGTTAGAATTATTTTACCGTTTTTTCTGCAATTATGCTACACTATCCACAGAAAAGAGAGGTTGTTCCTTATGATTCCATTCCTATGTCCGGTCTGCGGTCTGCCGTTGACGCTGAACCAGTCCGTTTATCAATGTGAAAAACGCCATAGCTATGATCTGTCGCGTTTTCATTATGTCAACCTGATCCGTTCGTCAAAAAAGATTCATGGCGATAATGCAGAAATGGTGAAGGCGCGGACACGGTTTCTGCGCAGTCAGGCGTATCAGCCGCTGAAAGCAAAACTCACTGAGCTGATTCAGGCTGAAAATCCCAGCGCGGTTCTGGATTCAGGCTGCGGCGAAGGGTATTATACTGAACTGTGTGAAACGTTGGAAAATTGTGAATGCTTTGGTGTGGATTTGTCCAAGGAAGCCTTAAAGCAGGCTGGACGCAGCTGTCCTTCCGTACGGTTTGCCGCGGCCTCTGTCTTTGAACTGCCGCTGCCGGATCATTCGCTGGATCTGATTTGGTCTTGTTTCGCTCCGCTGGCCCTGCGTGAGAATGCCCGGGTTTTGAAAGATCAGGGTAAGCTGATCGTCGTGGGACCTGGCCCGCGGCATTTGTGGGATTTGAAAAAGGTTTTATATGATACGCCCTATCTCAATCCGCAGGAAACCCTTAGCTCGCCTGATTTTGAACTGGTTGATGAACAGACATTAAGCTATACAATTCAGCTGGATACAGCCCAGCAGATTCAGGATCTCTTTACCATGACTCCATATTATTACAAAACCTCAATTCAGGATAAGCTGAAGTTGGAAGCTCTAAGCCAGCTGAGCACCGAGGTCGAATTCAACCTGCGGACATTTCAAAAGAAATCAGCCTGAATCCTAAAGCCGTGAACAAGCGTCAGTTAACATTACCCGGGAAATAATCGAGGTGAAAATTCAATGCTTATTACCTTAGCTTCCGCCGTGTCCGCAACAGGACAGATCTCGCAAAACCTGAAACAGATTGAAAAGATTTTGAGCGAACATCCCGATCAAGACTTCGTACTGTTTGGCGAGGCGTTTATCCAGGGCTTTAACAGTCTGAATTTTGATCCTGAGCAGGATCGGCAGATTGCTCTGGATCACGATTGCGAAGTTCTGCAGCGTTTGCAAAGCTTGGCCAAAACATATAACTCCGGCCTTGGCGTCGGTTACCTGCGTTTTCACAACGAAGCCTGGACAAGCAATTACCTGGTGATTTCCAGGCAGGGAGAAATTTTGCTCGACTATGCGCGGATGTCGCCGGGATGGAAACTTCCGGAAGCGGATCCATCCATCTATCTTGAAGGAAAGCAAAGCGGCACCTTCACTTATCAGGGAAAACAGATCGGCGTACTGCTGTGCGGTGATGGCTGGACAGACAATGTTGTTTCTGCATTGAAAACACAGCGGCCGGATTTTGTTTTCTGGCCGGTATATGTTTGTTTCTCCTTGCCGCAGTGGCTGCAGGAACAAGTTGAAGCCTATGCCGTTCAGGCAAAAAACTTCGCCAGACATGTTTTTCTGATCAACAATCTGGACGAACCTAATACGGCCTATCCGTCGCTGGGCGGCGCTTTCTATTATCGAAATGGACAAATTCATAACCAACTCACCTTAAATAAGGAAGGCTGTCTGACGCTTCAACTGGACGATGAATCATGATGCCGGCTTTATTCTAAAAAGCTGGCTGGAACCGCTTTGAAGTTCTCCTTCACTTCGATGCCGTTCTTCACTTTTTCAATAGCGCAGAGTGAAAATTCACATTTCATTCACTCATCCATGTGAAAATTCACTTTTGCTTGACACACAAATTGAAGTCTTGGATTTCTCCTCGAAAGTGAATTCAGGACTTTTATACTTGAGTTGTTATGGATTTTTACAGGGACTGTGCGGAACACCTAGGATCCAGCTCCTATTTTCAAGACTTATTCTTATGCCCCAGAAAACGCTTGAGGAGCCTTGCTTCTTGAACATCTGCACCATGGTGACAGGCTCATCCTCAGAGAGCTTATCCTAATCGATCTGACACTCATCACAGAAGCATCTTCAGCATTCCTCAATCGGATTGCTTTTATGTTTCGTACAACGCAACAGATGCAGCATCTTCTTGCCGCTGAAGGCAGGCCATCCGATGGGTGTCGATTCGGCGGCGTTCTGGAGGTTTTTATGGATGGAGCGGAGGTTTCTATTCGGGTCTTCGTTAACCGCTACTCCCTTTCCATGGGGGATAGTTGACTTTTCATTTCATCTTGTATACAAGGTTGTTGAACTTCTTGCATAAACTTGCTACAATAGGGACATAGAGAGGAGATTTCTCATGAACTTTGCAAACTATCCTGAACTGACCGACACTGAACTGAACGAGGCGATCCATTACGCTGTCGAGCAGGTCCGCAGCGGCCTGAACGACTTCACCACAAGTATGAAGTATCCCAACAGCGTCAACAATTTCTATCCGCAGATGGACAATACCGAATGGACCAACGGTTTCTGGACCGGCGAGGTCTGGCTGGCCTATGAAGCCACAAAGGAAGACTGCTTCAAACAGACCGGCTTAACCCATGTAGACAGCTTTTTAGACCGTGTCAACCGCAACATCGTTCTGGAACATCATGATTTAGGCTTCCTGTACTCCCCTTCCTGCGTCGCAGCTTATAAGCTGTTAAAAGATGAAAAAGCCAAAGAAGCGGCATTAAAAGCCGCCGACAAGCTGATCACCCGGTTCCAGGAAAAAGGCGGATTCATCCAGGCCTGGGGACCTCTAGGCGCCAAGGATAATTACCGGCTGATCATTGACTGCCTGCTGAATCTGCCGTTATTGTACTGGGCTACTGAAGTCAGCGGCGATCCAAAGTACCGTGAAATCGCATTGAAGCATATTCATACGGCGTTAAGCGTGGTCATCCGGCCGGATTACTCAACCTATCATACCTATTTCTTTGATCCGGAAACCGGCAAGCCGTCGCATGGTGTTTCGCATCAGGGCAACCGGGCTGAATCAGCCTGGGCCCGCGGACAGAGCTGGGGCGTTTACGGTCTGGCAATCAGCTACAAATATACCCGCAATCCGGAATATCTCGATCTGTTCCGGCATGTTACGAAATATTTCATCGATCATCTGCCAAGTGATCTGATCCCATATTGGGACTTTGATTTCACCGATGGCAGCGATGAACCGCGCGATTCCTCCGCCAGTGCCATTGCCGCCTGCGGCATGCTGGAAATGGCGAAGTATGTGGAAAAAGCGGAAGCCGATCAGCTGATCAGCGATGCTAAACGGATGATCAAAGCGTTATACGATCACTGTGCGGTCAAAGATCCGAAAATTTCCAACGGTCAGCTGCTCAACAGCACTTATTGCCGCAGCACGCCGACCAATGGCTGCCGTCAGCATGGCGTCGATGAATGCTGCAGTTGGGGCGACTATTTCTACTTTGAAGCCCTCACTCGCTTAAGCAAAGATTGGGAAATGTACTGGTAATTCTGATTTGTTTCAAGAACAGCGTCATTCATGGCGCTGTTTTTCTTTCCAATTTAGTCCTGAGAATAATAAAAGCACCGAGCCCAACACAGGACGGCGCTGACGTTCAGTCCGCAGCTCTTTGAGCTACAGATAGGTTTTCTTTTTTCGGTATTGCCAGAACCGCTCATAATTCTGCTGAAAATAAGCCGAGAAAAGCAGATCACAGAGAAACTGTGCGGAACAGGAAGATGAGAAATTCGCGATTTTCATCTGCGGATTTTCCTTACTGCACAGATACAGCCGATAATCCGCAAAATAATGCAGCTTCTGATCCAACCGGCTGGAAATCAAAATGATCTTTACTTTACGAAGCCGCAGTTCCTTTACACATTCAAGCATGTAGCTGGAAATACCGGCATAGGAAACAACCAGCGCGGCGCTGCCTGCCTCGGCACTGCTGCACACCAGCCGGCCATCAGCGAATTCCGACGGCACATGAATATTGACGCCGATTTCCTGCAGCTTCTGCATCAGGCTTTGCCCAATCAGAAGATTGCTTCCGCTGCCGATGAAAAAGATCCGCGGCGCCTGCGTCAGAACCGAAACGACGGCCTTGAATTCCTGAATATCGAGCATTCTTATCGTGTCGTCAATCGTCTGTTTATAAACATTAGCCAGGCTGTTTGTCAGATTTTCCAGACTGTCATCCGCACCAAACGGCATACTGAAATCCACGTTCCGATAGCGGCTGAGTTCCTCATTCAGCTCTTTGGACAAGCGCAGCTTCAGTTCGTTAAAGCCTTTGACCTCCAGTTTTCGGCACAGCCGAAAAACGCAGCTGACAGAAACATGGCAGCGCTCAGCCAGCTGATGATAATCCATGCCTACGGCCTCTGTTGTCTGGTTAAGCAGATATTCCGCGATCGTCCGTTCATTCGCGCTCAGCGAATGCGTATTTCTCAACCGTTCCCGAATATTCATAAGCGTCCCTCTTTCATTATAGAAAGTGTGTCTGGTTTTGCAATCAGAACGGCAGAAATGAAAATATTTTTTCAATCAATCGCATCATTTTGACAATCAATCAAAATCCTTTCTCAACAAATAGGTAAAGTCTGTTCACGAAGAATCCCTTGGTTATAATGAAGACAGAGACAAGGAGATGAGTTTATGCTTGGAATCCTGATTTGCGGACATGGCCGCTTTGGCGAAGGTCTGATCGAAGCGGCGGAAATGCTCTGCGGGCCGCAGCCTTATCTGCAGGCCCTGAACATTGATCTGAGCGACGATCTTGAGCTATGCCGCCAACGGCTGGGCACTCAAATTGAAGCCTGGCAGCCGGATACCGATGAGATTTTATGTTTATGCGATATGCAGGGTGGTTTCCCCATGGAAGTCTGCCTTGTGCAGCTGCCGGATCAGAAGGTCAAGATCATCACCGAAGCAACGCTGACTTTACTGACTTATCTGCTGGTTCATCGTAACGGCAGCCAGTCCGTGCAGCAGTTAGTCAACAATGCATTGCTGGAAGCCAAAGAAGCGATCCATGTCATCGACCCGCAGATCTTATTTGCGGATCAGAGAGGAGAAGAATCATGAGTATTGTAAACATCCGGATTGATGAACGCTTAATCCATGGTCAGGTAGCCGCCTATTGGACCAACATGCTGAACGTCACCCGTATTCTGGTTATCGACGATTTGGCAGCCAAAGATGATATTCAGAAAATGGCTTTAAAAATGGCTTGCCCTTCCACGGTGCGATTATCCATTTTGTCTGCCCAGCGCGCTGTCGAGCGGCTGAATGAGAACGCCTATGACAAGGATCGGCTGATGATCGTGATGCGCGGTCCGGCGACGGCCAAGGAGGTTCTGGATTTAGGCTACTTTATGCCAACGATCAATGTCGGCAACATTTCCAACAAGCTAGGTTCAACGCGGATTAAACATACTGTCTGCGTTACACCGCAGGAAGCTGAGATTTTCCGCTATCTTGAATCCAAAGGCGTCAAAATCACGATTCAGATGGTTCCTTCAGATGAGAAGCTGGACTTCATGCCGATGATTACCCACATTCATTGATCCCTTTTTTCCATAAGTGCGCTTGAAAGCGTCAAACCCAGTCTGGCTGCAACCTGGACTGGGTGTTTTTTATTTCAGCTTTTTCAAACGGTGCTCGATTCAGCAGCGGCTTTAATAAGCCACTCGAACATGGTCCCCGCTGCTTTGACTTTCATCACTCAGCAAGGCCTGGATCCAGCGTTTCCAGATCGTATCCGGACCGCTTGTCTGCCATGTTTGATATCCAGGATGCTGAAGCAGCTCGGCGCGGACTTGATCCAGCTGACCCTGGCGATAGCTGAGCATGGTCTGCTGAAACAGATCCTCCATCGAAGCGCGCTGTTCCTCGGTCAATTCCACATCCTTCAGCGTCGAGTCAAGCGTGTTTTGGTTGACTGCCCACTGCGCGGCATAGGAATAAGCATAAAAGTCAAGCAGATCCGGGTTGGATGATCCCTGGTCTTGAGCCCAGGCGGCAACGTCGATGGACTGCTGCGTGTACTGCAGCACGGCCTCGGTGCTGATCGCAATTTGACCATAAGTATTGGGCCAGGCAATCGGCATCGGCAGAACAATCTCGGTCAGGCTTGATTCTCCATCCGTTTCCGTTTTGATATGTCCGGTATGCCGGTGCCCGCTGATGTGCGTTTTTATTCCAAACTGCTGAAAAAGCGACTTCACCGCATCGGCATCGCTGACAACATCCTCGGCGGCGGTCACCGTGTGATCAAGCAGATTGTGATGGCTGAACGACAGCATCAGCCAGCCCGCCTGCTGAGCCTGTTGAGCTAATTCCCGCAGCCACTGCAGCGTGGAAGCCGACAACGTACCGTCACTGGCGCCTGGACGGACAGCATTCGTATCCAGCATCAACAACAGTACACCGGATTCCGTCAGTTCGGCATAGCTCAGTGAATTCGGATCCCGCGCATAGGCCTGATCATAGCCAAATTCATGATACAGTGCTTCAAATTCATCTCGTGTCACCATGGCCAGATCATGATTGCCGCAGATCACCCGCACCGGCACGGTCTCATTGACTTTCCGCAGCAGCGCCGCCATTTTCTGATGATCCTCTAGATCCCCCTGATTGACCAGATCCCCGGTCAAAATGATGCGGTCAGGTTTGGCCTTTTGCATCTGATCGAGCATCGCGGTCAGAATCGCTTCATTATAGATCATCTGCGGCACCACTGAAACCTGGGATTCCAGCCGTTCGCTTTGATAATGGGTATCGGATGAACACAGCAGCGTCAGCGGCTGGCTCAGTGCAGGCGGCAGCGGATTGTCCTTCCAAGAAGACAGAGACGGCTGGGATTGAACCGTCGTGCAGCCGCTTAATAAAAGTGACAACCCCAAAACTTTAAGCCATATTTTCAGCATCTGCGTTTACCTCGGGTTCTTTTGAACATCAGTGTGATTTCTGATCTTTATTGTAGCGAAATCTCAGACGGATTGCCATGAGTTTGCCCTGAAAGATCACAACAAAAAAGTCCGTCGGACACAGCGGGCAAAAATAAAATCTGTCTGATTCGATGGAGTCCTCAGCGATACTTCCGCGCCGTGTGCATCAGCCAGAGGATCGCGATGATGACCAGCGCAAACATGACCAAGACAAAACCGAGGGTCAAAGCGATGGGCAATGAACGTCCGCTCATCATGAACGTTTCCAGAAGCGCAAACCAGAAAATCACCAAAACCTCCAAAATCGAAAGGATTTTCAAGGTCACGGCTTCCAGTGCCTCCTGATTCTCTGCGGTGATTTCCGCCGGAATATTCCACAGCTGCGGACGGCGGCTGACCCAGTTCAGCCCTGTAAGCATCAGGATGGAAAGCCCCGGCAGCAGAAGTAATTCGAGCTTGCTTCCCCAGCGGTTAATTTCCCCGGCGGCATTGTAATGAGCCGGAATCTGGCTGGGCAGCGAGGTCCATTGCCAAAGCAGCATAGTCAGCTGGACAAGGATGAGAATCCAACCGCCAAAATGACAAATCTGATGAAAACGTCGGGCTTGCAAACGCATGTTTAATCCCTCCTGATTCGGATAAAACAACGCCTTGTCCCGCTTCTGAGCGTTGAACAAGACATCAGCTCTGCTTTCTATTGTAAAAGGATTTTCCTCTGGAAGCAATCAAAATCCATTTGAAGCAAGGCTGAATAAAACAAAAGAGCCTGTCCCGTAAAACTTGGGAAAGACAGACTCTTGTCAGGAAGTCATGAAACTGAATGGGTCATAATTGAAATTCGGCTGCTCAGCAGGGGGATGCTCCGCAGCCGAATCCGAAAAACCAGGAAGCAGGAAATCCAGGATCAATCAAGAATCAGACCTTGAACTTTCCAGCTGCATGTTGGCTGAAAAAACTAAATGATTTATTTGAAGATGGCTTTTAAGGCATCGAGCAGGTTGTTGGAATCCAGCGTCGCTCCGGAAATGGCATCCACTTCCACATTCTGTCCGGTGATGACTTCGTCAAAGAAGGCTTTCAGCTGATCGTCTTCCATAAACATGTTTTCACGGCCGGAAACGATTTCCAGATTCGTGATCTTGCCGCCTTCGACAGTAGCCCGCAGCGTATATTCGCCATGGTTGCCCTTGATCAGCTGATCATAGGTGCCGTCAGGTTTCTTTGTGATATCAATCTTTTCTTCCACTTCACCGCTGACTTCTGCGGTTACTGTGGAACGTCCGCCAAACGCCGTATCCGCAGCTGCCCGGCCGGTGGCAATGGCTTCGGCCAAAAACATTCCGTTCTGATACAGGTTGGAAACATACGAGCCTAATTCACCAGCTTCATACAGATTAGGGATCGGATTATCGTTCCAATCCAGTACCTGCGCCTTAACGTTGCGTTCCGCACCGCCGGTTGTTGCGACCAGCGTCGGCGTAATGCCGACCGCATAGAACGGTGCGGTATCAATCGGTTCCATTGTTTCAATACTGCGGCCAAACGCATCATGACCGGATTTGCAGCCGGCGTTGTAAGCGTCAATCGTCGCCTTCAAAGCCTCAGGATCACGGCCTAATTTGCCCGCCAGCTCTTCAATTGTATCCGCTTTAATAATCCAGCCCTTGGCAATTTCTTCGGAGTTGTCATCTGACCAAACATAACCTTCGGTCGTGATCGGCCAGCTCAGCCACTTCGTTACGATCGCACCGGCAGTCCGGGTTTTCTCGTCAAAGATCAGATCGACCGGCAAAGCCCGATCATGCGGCAAATCAACATAATGGCCGTATTCCTTGAATTTCATGTGCTGACGATGATAGGCAGCGGATTCGTTGTAGAAACGCTGGTTGTCCGCACAGACCTCAATCCAGCTCTTGCCGGCCATTGAGAAATTGCGCATAAAGGTTGCTTCATGATCCGGAACCTTGATGCCCAGCCAGAATCCGCCGGACTGCGTCTGGTTTTTCATGTGCCAGATCTTGGCGCCGGTATTCATCAGGGCATGGATGCCATCGCCGGTGTTGCCTGGCGTTCCGCCGGTATAAACCAGATCCATCCCGTGGAAATCCCGCTGCATCTGTAAATTGTTCTCATATCCACCGCAGGCTAACAGTACGCCCTTGTTGGCTTTGATGCGGATTTCCTTTCCGTCCGCGCCTTTGGCGACAACACCTTTGACTTCTTTGGTCTCCAGATTCTGAATCAGACTGGTGAAGGCTGTGGAAAACATCAGTTCAATATTTTCCCCGCGGTCGCGGACAGCCAGATCAAAGCCTCTCCAGACTCCGCCGTATTCAAATGTGGTTCCAGCTTTGCGGACATGTGCGGAACAGCCCTTGAAACTGGAGCCGTCCAGATCCGGGAATTCGGTAACTAAAGAACCCCAGGCCACCGGCCCGCCCCCGACATAGCCCAGCTCATAGCCGACCTTATCCACAGTAGCCTGAATCCAGCCGCGCTGATCGGAGAATTCTTTGGCCATGAAATCAATGTATTCTTCCGGAATTGGATTCGGCTGGCTGCATGCGATCAGATAGCGTTTGAAGGTATCCAGATCATCCGGTGCCGGTACGATGACGGTCTGTCCGGAAGCAATCGAGTTGCCGCCGGCCTGGGCTTCTTCCATTTTTTCCAGAATACAGATCTTCGCATTCGGATCAATGTCGTTGGCTTCCAAAGCGGCTGCTTCCCCAGCCAGGCCATAGCCGACGATCAGAAAATCACATTCCTTATCAAACTTGTCATCCGTCGGTGCCGCTGTCGGCGCCTCGTTGGTGGAACAGGCGCTCAAGAGCCCCAGAGCCGCAGCCCCCGCGACGGTCGCGGCGCTGCCTTTCAAAAAGTCCCGTCGAGAAATATTCTTCATTTTCTTTCCCTCCTTCAGCTTCACATTGTGAAACTTTTGTCGATTTCATTATAGGGTTGCAAGCCCTTTCAAACAATCGAAATACTTTATTGATTAATAAAAAAATTTTATTATTAATCAAAAAATCTGATACAATAGACATAACAAGTTCATCAAAGCACAAGGGAGGGGATGTCGTTGAATACTAGTCAAATCCGTGCATTTCTCACTGTGGCTCAGACCTTAAGCTATGTCCGGGCCGCAGAATTGCTTTATACAACGCAGCCAGTCATCAGCTATCAGATCAAAGCACTAGAAACGGAGCTGGGTGTCCAGCTGTTCAGCCGCACCCGCCGCAGCGTCGAGCTGACACCCGCCGGAGTGTACTTCTATCAGCAGATGGAACCGTTGCTTCTGCAGCTGGAAACGATCGTCCAGACCGTTCAGTCGATGAACGCGCAAACGCCCAAGCTTCTGAATTTATTGGTCCGGCGGCTGGCGGATTACGGCAAGCTCACACAGATCATAAAAAATTATTCGGAAAGCTGGCCGTTAGTTCATGTCAACATTCTGACTCAGGAGAACCGCGGCAGTCGCCAGCTTCTGGTTACGGAAGAAGTTCAAATGGCCTTCTGTTACCAATATGAAGTCGAAACCGATCCGAAGCTGAAGTTTCTGCCGCTGATGGAATCGCAGTACTATGTGCTCGTCAGCAAGGCCCATCCGCTGGCCGCCTACAAGTATTTGACCTTCGACGACTTAAAGGATCAGAAACTGATCCTGGCCAATACCGAGCTGCATAAAAATCCGCGGCTGATCTCCCAGGCAGAGCTGAAAGAAAAAAAGATCATTGTGCAGACGATCTATACGAGTTTTGACAGCATGCTGATCGCCGTGCAGTCTGGGATCGGCTTTACCATCCTGCCGTGTTCCCGTTCCAAGAAATTTTCCGGTCTGATCAAAATCCCGCTGAAAGACGTGAAGCCGATGCCGCTGGGCCTGGCCTGGTACGCACCGCGCACAACCCCGGAAATCGAAGGATTGATTAACCTGGCACAAAAACTGAACCAGGAACAGCCGCCGACAGTCATTTAAACCGATAAAGGCTGCATGGAATTCATGATTCCTCTCTGTCCATCCTCCAAGTTCATTTTACCGATCCCATTTCAGCGGAGAAACCGAGGCTTAACGAAGCGCTTCTCCGCTCTTTTTGTATTTATTTTGAACAAAAAAGAATGTCTGCGTCATGCAGCGCCATGATTGCGCCGGAAATCCTTATTTTTATTTTGACGGATAATCCGCATTTGATTACAATAAGACTAATGAATGACAACATTTGGGGGAAACGCTATGAAAATCCTAGTATTGGGCGCCGGCAAGGTCGGCACGACGATCATTGAAGCGCTTTCGCAGGAAAATCATGAGATTAAAGTGATCGATAAGAAACAGGACGTTTTGGATTCTTTGGCCAACCGGCTGGATGTCTTATGCCTGCAGGGCGACGGTATTCAGTATTCGACGCTTGCCGATGCGGGAGCGGAGGAAACCGACGTTTTAATCGCGGTGACTTCCCGGGATGAAACAAATATGCTGAGCTGCATCATTGGGAAAAAGGCCGGCGTGAAGCATACCATCGCCCGTGTCCGGAATCCGGATTTCTTTTCCCAGATGCTTTATATGAAACAGGATCTCGGCATGGAAATGATCATCAATCCGGAATTGGCAGCCGCCGATGAAATCGCGCGGGTCATCCGAATTCCCAGCGCTTTAAAAGTGGAAACGTTTTCCAGCGGACGTGTGGAGCTGATTGAAATGAAGCTGAAAGAAGACAATCCGCTCAATCACAGTCAGCTCAGTACGCTGTATTCCGCCTTCGGCGTCAAAGTATTGATCTGCACAGTAGAACGAAATGGGAAAATTTTGATTCCGGACGGCAGTTTTGTCTTAGAGCAGGGCGACCGAATCACGATCACGGCCAGCCGCGAAGAACTGGCTGAATTTCTGCGGCTTTTGGGCTTATCACGCAGTAAGATGAAAAACGTATTGATCATCGGCGGCGGACGCATCAGCGTCTACCTAGCACGGCAGCTGGAATTTATGCGCTGTCAGACAACGATTGTGGAAATGAACGAGGAGCGATGTCTGGAATTGTCTGACCTGCTTCCTCATGCCACAATTATTCACGGCGACGGCACGGATCCGGAGGTGCTGCACGAAGCTGGGTTTAACTGCTGCGATGCGGCAGTGCTGCTGAGCAGCATGGATGAGGAAAACTTCGTTTTGGCGATGTATGCGGAAACCTTTGACACGCCGAAAATCATCTGCAAGATCAATCGCGACAGCTATGCCAGCATCCTGCAGAAGGCCTTGCCGGAAGCCACGATCATCTCGCCGAAGAATATCACCGCGGAAGAAATTATTCAACAGATCCGCGCCCGGCAGAATGCTTCCGGCAGCCATGTTGAAACCTTATATAAGCTGGTTTCCGGCAAAGCGGAGGCTTTGGAATTCACGATCCGCAAAGCCAGCGGACATCTGAACATCCCGCTTCAGGATCTGCCGCTGAAGTCCGGCATTCTGATTGCCTGCATTCTGCGCAACGGGCGGCCGCTGATTCCTAACGGGCAGTCCTGGCTGCAGCTCAACGATCATGTCATCGTCGTGACGACCAATTCCAATTATGATGATCTGGAAGATTGTTTTGATTAAGGGGGACTTCCGATGAACAAGCGGTTGATTTTATTTCAAATCGGCAGCATTCTGATCCTGGAAGCCGGACTGATGCTGCCCTCATTGGGCGTTGCCCTGCTGCACAGCGAACAAAGTACAACGGCGTTCTTCTTCAGCATCCTGATTACTGCCGGAGCCGGCCTGCTGCTGAAACTGTTCCCGCCGCAGGATCGTCGCTTCGGCAGTCGGGAAGGCTTGGTCATCACCGGACTGGCCTGGATTCTCGCTTCCCTTTTCGGTGCACTGCCCTTTTATCTCAGCGCTCAGATTCCATCCTATATCGATGCTTTGTTTGAAACCGTGTCCGGGTTTACGACCACCGGCAGCACCATTCTTGCAAATATAGAAGTCCTCGATCAAGGACTGTTGTTCTGGCGCAGCTTTACGCACTGGATTGGCGGAATGGGCATTCTGGTTTTCCTGCTTGCTATTTTACCGCAGAATAACTCGCATTCCATGCATCTCATGCGCTCAGAAGCACCGGGGCCGGAAGTGTCCAAATTTGTGCCGCGGCTGCGGGATTCGGCAAAAATCCTGTATCAGATTTACATCCTGCTTACGCTCATCATGGTCGGCTGCCTGCTTTTCGCAGGAATGCCTTTATTTGATTCCCTCTGCACTGCGTTTGGAACCGCGGGTACCGGCGGCTTTGGGATCTGGAATGACAGCATCGCCCATTACGACAGTGTGCTGATTGAACAGATCATCGCTGTTTTTATGGTTATTTTCGGAATTAATTTTTCCCTGTATTTCTTCGTCTTTACCGGAAAGCTGAAAAATGCGTTCAAAAACGAGGAATTTCATTGGTTTCTTGGTATTATTCTGGCCGCAATTCTGATGATTGCCGTCAACATTATGCCGCTGTTCGATGGCTTTTGGACAAGCTGGCGGCATTCCTCCTTCGCTGTGACGTCGATCATCTCGACCTCCGGCTTTGCGACGGTCGACTTTAATCTGTGGCCGACCTTTTCAAAAATAGTTTTGTGTCTGTTAATGATGGTCGGCTCCTGTGCCGGCAGCACTGGTGGAGGAATGAAAATCGTGCGGATTGGAATCTTGTTTAAGAGTCTGACCCGGGATTTAAAAAAGTTCATTAATCCGCGGATCATCCGGCGTGTCCGCTTTAACGGACTGAGTATTGACGAACACGTCGTTGCCGGGATTCAGTCGTATTTCGTCATCTATATGCTAATCATCCTGGCTTCCATTTTACTGATCTCCCTGAACGGTTTTGATATGACCACGACCATCACTTCGGTGCTGACCACGTTCAATAATGTTGGTCCGGGATTGGAAATGGTGGGGCCTACCGGGAACTTTTATGATTTCAGCGGATTTTCAAAACTGATTTTCTGTCTGAACATGCTTTTGGGCAGACTGGAGATTTATCCGCTGTTATTTTGCTTCACCTTATCTGCCCAGAAAAGCACAAAATTTCAATCCACTTTCTAACGTCATTCCCGTAATAAAAGGAGCGGCTGACTCAGCTTAGGATCAAATTATTCTCTGACCTTCCCTCCAGTCCTGCCCCCCTTTTTTGTTTGTTCATGAATCTTAAGATTTTTTCAGATTTCAAGAATTGACTTTCCAGGTAAAACTGGAATAATGGATACAGAACAAGGAGGGCATATATGTTTAGAAATCGCAAAAAACAAGAAGAACTGGATGATGAACCAGCATTCTTTGAAAACGTTGCTGAACCGGCAGCGGAATTGATACCCCAGCCAAAACAGGAGGAAGTGGATAAAATGGAAAATAAGCAGACGATCAGCGCGGAGGAATCCGTTTTAACCGAGGATGTCACCGTCAATGGGAATCTGGAATGCGACTGCAATCTGACGATTCTCGGGACGGTTAACGGCAGCGTTCGCTGCGGCAGAGATTTGTTGGTCAAAGGACAGATTCACGGTGATGTTTCAGCCGCAAATCTGGAACTGCGCAATGGGCAGATTGAGGGGAATGTGGATTGTGAGAATTCACTGACCATGGACCGGGAATGCAGTATCCGCGGCAATGTCACCGCCGCAGAATGTCTGACAGACGGCCAGATTTATGGCAATCTGACGATTGCAGAAGATCTGCATGTTCAGAAGAACGCTTGGATTGAAGGTGATATCACCGCAAAGCAGTTCAGCGTGCTGCAGGGCGCTCATCTGGAAAGTAAGATTGTTATGCTTCAGCATTTGGCCGAAGAAGAAACAGAATCCGATCAGGAAACGGAAGAGGTCTTCCACACCGAAGCAGAAGAGGAAGAAGAATCAAATTAACGTCAAAAGGCACGCCCAGGCATGCCTTTTCTTTTGAATTCTCTTTGTCTGCGAATGCAGAATACCACTTTAATTTTCCAGGCTTTCCATCATCCTTTCAGTGATTTCATCGGCCGTCAATTCCGGGTGTTGTGAAAAACAGTTCAGGATCTTTGCGATGACTGACTGATCTTCGTCTAAAAGTTCAGCAATCTCTGATTCGCTCATCCCTCTCTTTACATTTCTCAGCGTTTGCTTAATGACCTTGCTTAATTCCCCTGCCGCTTTGCCTTGTTCGAATGCCTTTAATTTCATCGTGCATTCATCCATCTCTGCCAACCTAAGCATGGTATCGTAGAAATAGGCCTCATAATCCGGAGTTAATTCGCTCATCTTTTTTACCACCTTTCTGATTTCTGCATCCTGCTCACTGATTTTCGCGATCCACGGCCACTTTTCAGGCCACTTTGAACAGCCAAATAAAATTGCCCACCGCTGCAAACCATCCAATTCCTGGATCGGCTTATCATTCAGCACATCGACTCTTCCTGTTTCCATAATACTCAAATGAGTAACTTCTGTCAAGGGAATCTCTGATTTTTTAAAGCGTATTTCTGATTCATCGGTAATCATTCCAGGAATCGGGAAGAACGCATAATCTGCGATTAAAATAAGCCACGCTTTTTTCAGATTTTTATAGGCTTTCCCTCTTGTCTGCTGCCCAGCCAAAAGACGTGCCGCATAATATTGAAAACGTTTTAAAACATCTTCAAAATCACCTTGCTTTTGAATTTCAACCGCAAAAAGAATTTCATCATTAATTATCCCATGAATATCATAGCGAATAGCCTTCTGCTTGTCATAATCAACTTTTTCCTCATTGTTTAAGATTTTCAATGTATCAATCGTACAATAATTCCATTTCATCAGGAAATCTTTAAGACATTCAGTATCCTCTGGATTCCCTAAGATATTTTTGATTAACCAATCGTCCAACAATGAAGGAACTTTCGCATTTTGCTTCATTGCTCTGTAGTACGGTCTTTTTTCATTGATAAGAAAAACTTCTGTTTGCATTTTCTCATCTCCTTTATCTTTAATATTGCGTTTTTTTGAAAAAAGCCCCGCAGGTTATTAGAAAAAGTGAGATTTTTTACCTTCTATCCGGAATTTCAGCATTTGCTGATCGCTTCCAGCGAAAAGAAAAAAACAAGACATTCCAGCTTGATTCTCCGCTGAACATCTTGTTTTCTTGAATTTCAGTTACGCCGCCGCGGGATTATTCTGATACGCCGCTGCCAGCCGCATCAGACTTTCTTTTAGCAGAGAAGTCGGACAGGCCAGATTGATCCGCTCAAAGCCGCTGCCTTCCTCACCAAACAGATACCCTTCATCTAAGAACAACAACGCTTTCTTTGTCATGAATTCTTCCTGTTCATCTTGATTGGTGAAATAGGCCCGCAGATCAACCCACAACAGATACGTTCCTTCTAGTGGAGAAACAATCGCTTTCGGAAAATGTTCAGCGAAGAAATCCACCGCGGTTTTCCGGTTGGTTTCCAGCAACGCAAGCAATTCATCCAGCCAGCCTTCACAGTGTCGATACGCCAGCGTTGCCGCTTCGTAAGCCATGATATTGAGATGACCATTAATATAACAGCTCATTGTCGCTTTGTAGGCTGCGCGCAGATCGGGATTGGAAATCACAATATTGGAGCATTGCATGCCTGCCAGATTGAAGGTTTTGGATACCGACGTGCAGACGATCATCCGGTCGCTCAACTCTTTCGACAAGGACGCGAATACAGTATGCTCATGCCCCGGCAGGATCAGATCGAAATGAATTTCGTCGGAAACGATCAGGATATCATGCTTCAGGCACAGCTCGCCGACCTTCATCAACTCTTCCTTCGTCCAAACACGGCCGATCGGATTATGCGGACTGCAGAAGATCAGCATTTTTACATTGGGATCCGCCAGCTTTGTTTCCAGATCTTCAAAATTGATCGAATAGACCCCATCCTGATTGATCAGACTGCTGGTTACTGTGCGACAGCCGCAGGCCTCAATCGTCTTTTTAAACGGATAGTAAACCGGCGTCAGAATGGCTACCTTTTCCCGCGGCTGCACGAAGGCGCGCACCGCAACATTGATCGCTGTCACTACGCCCGGAAGCAAGACCAGCCAGTCCTTGTCAATCGTCCAATGATGGCGGCGCTGCATCCAGTTCACCGTTTCCGTGTAGTAATCCTCTCCGGCATCGGTATAGCCTAAAATCCGATTGTCGAGAAACTGCTTGAGTCCTTCGGTAATCTCCGGCGGATTTTTCAGTTCCATATCCGCGACAGACAGCGGCACAATCCCCTCCGGCACTTCCGGATTGTGCTTGCGCATGCCCTGCCATTTACTTGAATTCTGGGGCTGACGGTTGATTCGGGTCGTGAAATCATAGCTCATATTCTTATCCCCACTTTCTGACTTCGCTTTGTCAATGCTTAAAAGACTTGCTTATTTACGGATATAACCGCTCTTGATGCAGGCTTCTTTGACGGCCTGCGACACGGCGGGAACGACGCGGGAATCAAATGGCGAAGGAATAATATATTCTTCCGTCAACTCTTCCGCCGGAATCAGATCCGCAATGGCCTGAGCCGCCGCCAGCTTGACTTCTTCTGTGATCCGGGTGGCCTTCGCATCCAGCGCGCCGCGGAAAATACTCGGGAATGCCAACAGGTTGTTAACCTGGTTCGGGAAATCAGAACGTCCGGTAGCCGCGATCAATGCGCCGCCTTGCTTTGCTTCGTAGTAATCAATTTCCGGCGTCGGATTGGCCAGTGCCACGATAAAACAGTCCTTATTCATCGTCGCGATATCCTCTTTGGTCAACAGGTTGCCCTTGGAAACACCGATGAACACATCCGCGCCGACCAGCGCTTCTTTTAAGTTTGCCGGACTTTCACCATGCAGGTTGGTATACTCCAGAAGTTCCTGCTTTAATGGATTATAGCTGTCCTTCTTTTCCGGATGCAGCACACCCTTGGAATCAAAGGCCAGAATGTTTTTGAAGCCATAATTGAACATCATTTTGATAATCGAGCTGCCAGCGGCACCGACGCCGTTGACGATGACCTTCATGTCCTCAGCCTTCCGGCCGGTTAAGCGCAGACCGTTGATCAGCGCCGCCAGAACGACGATTGCCGTACCATGCTGATCATCATGGAATACTGGGATGTTCAGCTCTTCAATCAGCCGCCGTTCAATTTCAACACAGCGAGGAGCACTGATATCTTCCAGATTGATCGCGCCCAAGCCCGGAGAGATCAGCTTGCAGACCTTGATGATTTCTTCCGGATCTTTAGAATCCACACAGATCGGGAAAGCATCCAAACCAGCGAAACGATGCATTAACAACGCCTTGCCTTCCATGACCGGCAAGCCCGCGACCGCGCCGATATCGCCTAAGCCCAGCACCGCTGTCCCATCGGTCACTACGGCTACGGTATTGCCTTTGCCGGTATAACGGTAGGCATTTTCCGGATCCTTGTTGATCTCTAAGCATGGCTGGGCAACGCCCGGCGTGTAGGCCAGCGTCAGATCTTCCGGAGTTTCACAGGGAACCTTCGGTTCGATGGATAATTTGCCATGGTGCAGTTCGTGCAGTTTCAGTGCGTCTTCATAAACAGTCATTGTGTTATCCCTCCACTTTTTCTTTCTTCTTGTTTTTGGCTAAACGTTTTTTGCCCGGAATGCCCGGCTTGGTCATTTCCTGAACATCCATGATGATTTCCAGATCATGCTCAGTAATCAATCCGCTTTCCAACAGAACCTCGCGCAGCGTGCGGTTCTCAATCAGCGCCTGCTTGGCAATCCGGCTGGCGTTGGCATAACCGATATGCGGAGCGAAGGCCGTGATCGGCGATACGGAACGTTCGACAAAGAACAGGCAGTTTTCCTTGTTGGCCTTGATTCCGTCAATCGCATTGATGCGCAGCGTATGACAGGCATTGGACAGAATTTCAATCGACTCAAACAGATTTTTAAACAGCACCGGTTCAAAGACGTTCAGTTCCAGCTGCCCGGCTTCGGCGGCTTTGGCAATCGTCACATCGTTGCCGATGACATTGAAGCAGGCCTGGTTGCAGACCTCAGCGATGACCGGATTCACCTTGCCCGGCATGATTGAGCTGCCCGGCTGCCGATCCGGCAGCTTAATTTCCGCCAGTCCAGCTTTCGGACCAGAGGCCATCAAGCGCAAATCGTTGCACATCTTTGACAGGTTGACCGCCAAGACTTTCAGCGCACCGGAGGCAAAGGCCAGCGTATCGCAGTTGCGCGTTCCATCGACCAGATCCTTCGCCGCGGTCAGCGTGATGCCGCTGATTTCGGAAAGCACCGGCACGATCAGCTTCTTGTATTTTTCATCTGCATTCATACCGGTACCCACGGCGGTCGCGCCCATATTGACCGCTTTTAAATCGTTAAAGGCGACGCGGATGCGCTTGATATCGCGACCGACCATCGTCGCATAGGCATGAAATTCCTGACCTAAGCGGATCGGTACGGCATCCTGCAAATGCGTCCGTCCCATCTTGATCACACCGTCAAATTCCTTAGCCTTCTTCAGCAGGGAATGCTGCAGCTCACTCAGCTCGTTAAGCAGCACCTCAACTAAGGCCAGTGCTGTCAATCTTCCGGCAGTCGGAAATACGTCATTGGTTGACTGACCAAAATTGATGTGATCGTTAGGATGAATATAATCATAGACACCGATCGTGTGACCGGCCAGCTGCGCCGCGCGGTTGGCGATGACTTCATTGGCGTTCATGTTGAAGGAAGTTCCGGCCCCGCCCTGAATGCAGTCGGTGATAAACCATTCATCCAGCTGCCCGCTAATCACTTCATCACAGGCCTCCGTAATGTATTTTAATCGCTCGTCATCCAGAAAACCGCATTGGTTGTTGCAGTAAGCACTGGCCTTTTTCACCTTGCCGATCGAACGGATCATCTGCGTGTGCATCCGTCTTCCGGTAATCTGAAAATTCGTCATGGCCCGCTGTGTCTGCGCGCCGTATAAGGCATTCTTCGGGACTTCGATTTCGCCCAGTGAATCATGTTCCCACCGGAACTGATCTAGGGTTTGTTCTGTTGCGTTCATGCGTTTTGTGAATTCTCCTTTTCTTCTTTCCATTCCTCTTCCGTTAACACCCGGACGCCGTGTTGAGAAAACAATTCGGCAGCGATGCCGCTGCCCGGCTTCAGCGTGCGGGTAAAACTTCCATCATAAATTAAACCTTTTCCACAGGAGGGACTTTTGGACTTCAAGACAGCCATTGTGATCTTGTTTTCCTGAAGCAAAGCCAGTGCTGCTTCCGCGCCTTTTTGAAAAGCCGCGGTGCATTCTTTCCCCTTCTGGGTACAGACTTGGTTTCCTCGTCTTTCACAAGGATCGCGGGGAATTTCAAGACCGCCCATCACTTCCGGACAAATCAGAATAGCTTCCCCCTGTTCCACCAGTGCTTTTAACCCTTCCACGGTATTGGCTTTGCCGTCATAGCGGCAGGCAACCCCGCCTAAACAGGCACTGATCGCGATCATTCAAAATCCTCAGCGTACAAATCGTTTCCCTGCGTATCAAAGCAGACAAAGACCGGGAAATCTTCGACTTCCAGCCGCCGGATCGCTTCGCTCTGCAGATCCTCAAAGGCGATCGTTTCCGCCTTTTTCACGCGCAGACCCAATAACGCGCCAGCGCCGCCGACCGCTGCGAAATAAACCGCTTGGTTGCGGATCATCGCGGCTTTGACTTCATCGCTGCGTTTGCCCTTGCCGATCATGCCGGCTAAACCCAAATCCAATAACTGTGGAGTATAGACGTCCATCCGGGTAGCCGTGGTCGGACCGGCACTGCCGAAAATCATGCCCGGCGGCGTCTGCGTCGGTCCGACATAATAAATAATCTGTCCGCGCAGATCAAACGGCAGGGGCTGACCTTTGTCGAGCAGCTGCTGCATCCGCTTGTGCGCCGCATCGCGGGCAGTATAGATCACACCGCTTAAAAGCACCTGTTCCCCGGCCCTTAAAGACTGACGATCTTCCATCGTCAAAGGCAGCTGAATTTTCTTCATTTACAGCACCACCTTTTTATGCCGGGTGACATGACAGTTGATATTCACGGCCACCGGCATTCCCGCAATGTGCGTCGGGAACCATTCAATGTTGACTTTGAGCGCTGTCGTCCGGCCTTTTAAGCCCATCGGGCCGATGTTGAGCTGATTGATCTGTTCCAGACATTCGCGTTCCAGCTGACGGTATTGTTCATTCTCATTTTCGCTGTCCAGCGGTCTGCACAGCGCACGTTTGGCAAGATAGGCCGCATAATCCATCGTACCGCCAACGCCGACCCCGACGACCATCGGCGGACAGGCGTTCGGTCCTGCCAGTTTGACTGTTTCCACAATGAATTCACGGATGCCTTCGACGCCCTCGGCTGGCTTGCACATCTTAATCCGTGAGCAGTTTTCCGAGCCGAAGCCCTTGGCCGCGCATTCGATGACAACTTGATCGCCTTCCACGATCTCGGTATAGATGACCGCCGGCGTATTGGTCAGCGTGTTCTTCCGCTCAAACACCGGATCACTGACCACAGAATTGCGCAGATAGCTTCCCTGATAGGCCTCCTCGACGCCCTTGTTGACGGCCTCCTTTAAGGAACCGCCAATAAAATGCACATCCTGTCCGATGCTCAGCCAGACCACCGCCATGCCGGTATCCTGACAGATCGGCAGCCGCTTGGTTTTCGCCAGTTCCGCGTTTTCCATCAGCAGCTCCAGTGCCTGCTTGGCTCTCGGCTTGTCTTCCTTTTCGGCATAGGTGACCAGTTTCGTCATCACGTCGTCAGGATATTCAAAAGCGATGCCGCTGCAGCAATCCCTTACGATTTCCTGTATTTTTTTGACTTCAATTTCTCGCATACTCCTAAGCCCTTTCTGTTTGTTATTGTAACACAAACAAAACGGGGAATGAACTGCTTAATCCCCGCATTCCAGGATGTTCCTGATTCTGATGTAAATTCTTTCAATAAGGAACGCAGCTCTGCTGAAATCACTTTCAGAAACAACATTTCACTCCCATTTTCACAGCCTTGGGAATACAATAGAAAAAGAGGTGAGAAGATGAAAAAAATTGAGATTGAACAGCTGGATAAGAATCTGATTTCGATGATCCATAACGACTGGGCCGTCCTGACCGTTCCCGATGAAGGCAAGGTCAACGGCATGACCGTCAACTGGGTACAGATGGGATGGCTGTGGAACAAGGCTGTCGTCACGGTGTATGTCCGCCCGCAGCGGCATACCTATCCATTGATCGAACAGAATGAGTGCTTTTCGCTGGCTTTCTTCGATGACGATCAGCGGGATAAGCTGGCGTATCTCGGTAAGGCCAGCGGCAAAGATGCAGATAAGCTGGCGCATGTCGGCTACACGACGACCGTGCTGGACGGCGCTCCCTGCATCGATCAGGCACGGCTGGTGCTGGTTCTCAAGAAGCTGGCAGCGATGGAGCTCACCGGCAGTCAGTTTGTGGACAAAACCGTAGAAGCAGCCAGTTATCCTCATCAGGACTATCACAAGGCTTATACCTGTGAGATTGTGGCGGCCTATCAAAAAGAAGCTTAAATTGATTGAACCGAGTGTTTAAAGCAAAAACGGCAGCGATTTTGGAAAGTCCATGCTTTCCAGGTTCTGCCGTTTTTCTTCTGTTTCGTCGTAAAAATATGCATGGGCGCAGATTTTAAGTCATTAAAATATGCATGCTTGCATATTTTTACGTTCAGTTTTATACTTATAACAGGAACTCAAACTATTTCACTTATTCAGGAAGGAGGTTCAGATATGTTAAGAAGAAAAATCCACCAACAGTTACTGGACTGGAAAGTGAAAAAAAAGAAAAAGAGTTTAATTATCAGCGGTGCTAGGCAAGTGGGAAAAACGTTTATTATCCGTGAATTCTCAAAAGAATATGGGTCTTTTATTGAACTCAATTTCCTTGAAAATCCCTCATTGATATCGGTCTTTTCCGGTGATTTAGATGTTGAAACATTGTTGACGAATCTATCGTTTTATTTTAAAAAATCAGCATTTATCCCAGGGGGTACGCTCATTCTTTTTGATGAGGCTCAAGAATGCCCGCAAGCGATAACTTCCTTAAAATTTTGGACATCAGACGGTAGATTTGATGTTATCGCAACCGGATCCGCTTTGGGCATGAATTACAACATTCCAACTTCCTATCCGGTAGGCTATGTTGAATATTTAGATATGTATTCCCTGGACTTTGAAGAATTCCTATGGGCGAACCAGATCAGTGACCAACAAATTGATCTTCTGAAGTATCATTTCACTGAAAGAAAAAAAGTCCCTGTGTTCCTGCATGAAAAAATGATGGATTACCTGCGGCTTTACATGGTCATTGGCGGAATGCCGGAAGTTGTGGATACCTACATTCAAACCCATGATTTATCAGAGGCGGATGCTCGGCAGCGAACAATTTATCGTGATTATCTCTATGACATTGCCCGTTTTGCCCAATCCGATATCAAAATCAAAGCCGAAAATTGTTACAAATCCATCCCTTTACAGCTTTCAAAAGAAAACCATAAATTCCAGTATAAAATCGTTGAACATAAAGGAACAGCCAGAAAATTTGAATCCAGTCTTGACTGGTTGGAAAACGCTCATTTTATTAAATCGGTTTACAATGTATCCAGTCTTTCCTACCCTTTGGAAGCCTTTACGATCCAGGATAACTTTCGCTTGTATCCCACCGATATTGGATTATTGATTTGTTATTATGATTTTGCCCTTAAAAAAGCCATTTTAGAAGATAAAACGATCAGCGATTTACCGCAGAGTCTCATCCTAAAAACGGCAAAAGGCGGATTATATGAAGCGCTGGCAGCCGATTTTCTAATTAAACGGGGCTATCAGCATATTTTTTTCTATAAACCGGTCAACAGTACGTTGGAGATCGAGTTCTTAATTACCAATCAAGATGGCATAATCCCGATTGAAATTAAAGCGGGAAGAAGCAAAACAAATTCATTAGATATTCTATTGAATCAGGCTTCCATTCCTTTCGGATATAAAATGGCGGATCAGAATATCGGCGTCAGTGAAAAGAAAATTACGTTGCCGCTATACATGTTGATGTTTTTGTAAACAGGAAGCCCTTGTGCTTCCTGTTTTAGTGTTTGGCTAACAATGCCATTGTATTTTAACGGGATGGGGTTCATCCTGGATAGCCTGAGCGGAAAGCGAGGCATGGGCCTGCCGCCAGAACTGACGGGTTAAAGCGTCTGTTTCCTCAGACGAGAAATTCAGGCTCTGATCATAAATCCAAGCCGCCGCGGCATAAAACAAGAAACCTAACGCGTTCGTCGGGGTGGTCAGCGTTCCGCATGCCGCAGCGATTGCCCGAGCCGCGGCTTGGGCGATCGGATCTTCTGTCTCCTTGGCAATCTGATTGGCTTCTTTAATCAGCGGCTTCATTGTTTTCCCCGGTAAGCTCTGCAGGGCGGTCTTTAGACAGGCGTCCAAAATCACACAAAGACGTTGGCAGTCCGCTGCCTTTTTACAATAAATCCCCGCAATCCTTTCCTGAACAAATTCCAGCGCCCAACAGGCCAATGTGGCTTCGCTCTGGGTTTCAATTAGCCGCATCATCGCAGTACATTCCGGCGAATGGATATCGCCCAACATTTTTCTTAACTTCGCCATTGTTTTTCTCCTGTTTAATTAAATCAATATGCCTTCACAATGATCCAGCTCTGCATGTGTCAACTTTTTGAACATTAGAATTCTAGGCTATTCTCATTCAACAAAAAGTATTTCATTCCCATAATCACAAATCCTTCATCATTATGCCATGGTTTCTTTGTCCCATTCACAATGACAATTTTTTTAAAAGAATCAGGTATATTACGCAACGAATTAAACTCTTGAATTTGTTTTTCTTTAGAGGCCATGTCATATACAACTTGAATATAGTATCTCTGATTACCTTGATTTACTACAAAATCAACCTCTAATTGTTTATGGATGCGTTTTCCTTCTTTGTTATTATCAAAAATTTCGACAACCCCCACATCAACATTGTATCCTCTAATCAGCAATTCATTATAAACAATATTCTCCATAATATGAGTAGGTTCCTGCTGTCTAAAATTAAGTCTGGCATTTCGTAATCCCAAATCAGTAAAATAATATTTCAGATTAGCGCCAATATACTTTCTTCCTTTGATATCATACCGGTTGGCTTTAGAAATCAAAAATGCTTCTGTCAAATGATCGATATGATTGGAAATCGTTTTGTTTGTGTATGTCATCTGCCGTTCGCTAGCAAAAGTATTTGCAATTTTAGATGGATTTGTTGGAGCACCAATTGCAGAAGCAAGTATATCAACAAGAACACCAATCTCATCTACACTTTGAATTTTATTTCTTTCAATAACATCTTTTAAATAAACATTAGAAAAAATATTCTTTAGATATTCTGCTTTCTGTTGCTCACTAGGAAAACTCATAATCTGCGGCAATCCACCAAAAATCATATAATCATCCCAAGCATCATCATAATCCCCATCATAAGCAGAATAAAACTCTGCAAAAGAAAGGGGATAAATCTTAATTTCATCACCTCTACCACGGAATTCCGTTACAATATCACTGGATAGAAATTTGGAGTTACTGCCTGTAACGTACACATCAACATTACTCATACGAAGCAGACTATTTAATACTTCCTCAAATCGTGGCATAAATTGAACTTCATCTAAAAGAAGATAATACTTATCATCATCTTTCATAGAATCTTTTATATACTTAAAGCACACCTTTGGATCTCTTAACTCTTCATTTTCGATACCATCCAATGCAATCTCAATGATGTGATCTGTATCAACGCCATTCTCCAACAAGTATCTCTTAAAAATGGTAAATAGTAAAAAAGACTTACCACATCTGCGAATACCAGTAATCACCTTTATCATTCCATTATCTTTTCGTTCAATCAGCTTATTTAGATATAACTCTCTTTTAATCTCCACTACATCATTCCTCATTTCTGTGCATTTGCACTTTTTTTAGTAATGCTATTTTACCATAAAACATTCTTAGCATCTATATCCATTCCTATTTTTTTGTGCATCTGCACGATTTTATGTAATGCCTCAAAAGAGTTATATAATAATCCCCTCCAGATGATCCAGCTCATGCTGAATGATCTGAGCCGGGAAGCCGCTGAATGTGCGCTGCTTCTGCCTTCCCTGTTCATCCTGATACTGCAGCTGGATCTTTTCAAATCGCTGAGCTTGACGCACGCCCTTTAACGATAAGCAGCCTTCCTCAGCCGTGTATTTTTTTCCGCTTGTTTTAATAAGCTGGGGATTGATCATCACCACCGGCTGTCCCTCAAGCAATATCGCGATCACCCGTACCGGACGGCCGATCATATTGGCCGCCATCCCCACGCAGTGATCGGCATGAGCCATTAACGTATCCCGCAAATCCCGCGCTATATTGAAATCCTGCTCTTGCGCCGGACGGCTGATCCGGCTTAACAAAATCGGATCGGTAACAATCTCACAGATCATAAAATCAATTTCCTTTCTTTAATCCATCTCACTTCAGCCGCGTGCCGGCTTTTTTATATTCCGCTTCAAGAGGATGCTGTGCTTCTCGGCCGCTTGCTGAAACAAATCGACGGCCAGTTTTGCTTTTTCCTGAACCGAAGTCAGCGACGCATTGGCCAACTGACTCATACAGACCTGCAGATCCGCCAGCGGCAGCAGCGTAACCGCCAGACAGTAAAAGCTTTTGCGGCGGCCATCATTATAATGTTCCAGCAGGTCTTCCAAAATTGTCCGTTTCTTCTCCATCTGTTCTTCAAACGCTGATGCGCCGAGCTGTTTCAGCTCATCCAGATCTTTCAGCCGGTGACGGCAGGTCACAAAGGAAACCGTATCTTCGGTACAGGCCATCTTCTCACATGGATAATTTTGACATTGACAACAGTATTCCAGATTGCCCTGTTCTTCGGCGCATTTTAACAAGCCGCACCTCGACTTTCCCGGTGCTCCGCAGCCTGGACAATGTCCGCCCAGATACAGCGTGCAGCAGCCGCAGACCAGACCGCACAGAGAGAACATCGGATACTTCCGTTCTTTCCCTTTCATGTCTTGTTCTCCTTTCATCGCAGTTTCCATTGGTATCTGCGCATATCTACACAGCCGTTGGGCTTAAATTCAACCCCTTCCGCCTCTAACAAAGAACGCTGCTGATCCCAATCCGGTGCGGTTCGCCCCTGACTGTTGACAACGCGGTGACAGGGAAAGTCACCGTAGAAGTGGGAATGGGAACAGGCTTTGCCGACATGCCGGGCATGCTTGGGATAGCCGGCAAGCTCAGCGATCTGACTGTAGCTGGCCACCTGACCGTAAGGGATCTCGCTGATCACCGCTAAAACTAACGCGTCAAAATCTTCATTCATCGTCATGCTCCCTCCCCGTTTGGCGAATGAGCTGCTTCCAACAGCGAATCGCCTCTGATTCAAATTTGTCGCGATGTAAGATCATCCAGTTCTGATTCTCCAGCTCAATGCCTTCAATTTGGACTTCCACAAGCTTTCCTGTCTGCAGCGGCTTCTGCACCATCTCCTCGGGAAGCAGGGCAATTCCCAACCCGGCTAAGGCTGCCTGCTTCAAAGCCTGCGAATTGACGCTTTCCCAAGTCGGTTTGATTTGAAGCTGATGCAGCCGCAGCGCGCTGTCCAGACTGTCGCGGATCGCGCTGCCCGGCTCACGCAAAAGCCAGTTCTGCGCTTGCAGCTGATCTAAACTCAGCGTCTTGAGCTTTGCGGCAGGCAGATCATGACGACACACAAAGCTCAGACGATAGCGTGAAAACGGCAGCTTGAAGAGGCTGTCTTCTTCGCATACCCCTTCGGTAAAACCGATATCTACTTCGTTGGCCAGCACTTTTCTGATGATTTCGGAAGCTCGGTCAACCTGAACCTGAACCGGCGTCTGCGGACACAACGTGCGGAATTGCTGAATCAGAGAAGGCAGCCACATGTTGGCAATCGTGATGCTGGACCCGATCCGCAGCAACGCCTGTTTCTCAATCCCAGCCGTACTTTGTTCCAGATCCTCAATCGCTTCCAAAACCTGAACAATCTTATGATACAGCTGCATTCCGCGCTCGTTCACTGTACAGCGCCGCCCAATCCGATCCAGCAGCGTATAGCCCAGCTGTTCCTCCAGTTCCACGACGACATGCGATACCGCCGGCTGACTCATATACAGCGCCTTGGCCGCGCGGGTAATGCCGCCCTGTTCCACAATTATCCGAAAGACCTTCATCTGCCGAATTGTCATCCCGCTTCCTCCTTTTCCGCCGAGTTATTTCAGTCTGGCCATGCTTTCTTCTATCATAACTAAATAGTAATGCAAAAGATAGATTATTGCAATTTTACTTCTGACTTTATTTTGCGGATAATCAATAAGGAAGGAGAATTCTCATGCATTCATGGAAAACAGTTTTTTGGCTTTTTGGAGTTAATTTCTATATCAGTATGTTTACCTTTGGCGGCGGATACATTGTCATTCCGATGATCCGCAAAATTTTTGTTCAGCAGAAACAGCTCTTCACCGAAGCTGAGCTGTTGGAAATGGCAGCGATCGCACAGTCCTCCCCCGGAGCTATTGCCGTGAATCTGTCGGTTTTGGCCGGACGGAGAACGTACGGCCTTGCCGGAGCCTGGATCAGTGCCCTGGGAGCCGTTCTGCCTTCGTTTCTTATTCTCGCGCTGATTTCCTCCTGTTATGATGCGTTTCGCACACAGCCGCTGATCAACGCTTGTCTTAAAGGCATGGAAGCCGGCGTCGCGGCGTTAATCGTTGAGCTGGTCGCCGATATGAGCGCAGCGATTTTCAGACAGAAGCAGAAGCTGCCGCGTGTGATCCTGCCGGTTACCTTTCTGTGTGCTTTCGTCTTAGAAATTCCGGCGATGACGCTGCTTTTATTCTGGTGCTGCGTTTCCCTTGGCCTCAGCATCATCCGCCATTGGAAAGGAGACCTTATATGAGTTTAATTCTGGACTTGTTTCTTACTTTTTTAAAGATCGGATTGTTCAGCATCGGCGGGGGATATGCGACACTGCCCTTGATCCAGCAGCAGGCCGTTGTTGTCCATCCATGGCTGACACTGCAGGAATTTACCGACATCATCACAATCTCACAGATGACGCCCGGACCGCTGGCCGTCAACACCTCGACGTTTGTCGGGATGCGCTTAGCCGGAATGGCGGGAGCCGCTGCGGCAACCGGAGGCTGCGTCCTGTGCGGAATTGGAATCAGCTTAGCTTTGCAGCACTTTTTCCGCCGCAACCAAAATCAGCGGGCAGTGCTGCAGCTGTTGGAAACGCTAAAATCCGCTTCCGTCGGGCTGATCGCCGCTTCCGCCGCCACGATCATCATGATCGCGTTGTTCGGCGTTTCCTCTTGGAAACAAACGCTGCATTTCAACCCTTCAGCTTTTCTGCTCTTCCTGCTGGCCCTGATCAGCATTCAAAAATGGAAACTCGGCCCCATGCCGATCTTAATCCTCAGCGCATTGGCCGGTTGTTTTTTCTACCTGTAATCCATTTCCTTTGGAAATAAACGTTTCCAAATTGAACAAAAGCGCGTAAAATGGAAAGTGATGAACCACCGATCAGAAATCTAGGGAAATTCTGACATTTACAAGCAGGAGGAGAAAATGATGAGAAAACTTACCGCAGCACTGCTTACTTTAGCTTTGCTTTTTACAGCCGGCTGTTCCGGTTCCGGCAAACCCAATAAGGAAACCGGCAACATCATCGCCCGTCATTCCGCTGAAGAGGAAGGCGTCTACTATGGGGAACTTGGCGATACGATGCGCAACGAATTCTTTGACTTTATCGTGGAAGACGTTGAACTGACCGATACTTTCGGCGGGTATACCGCAAAAGAAGGGATGCGGCTGTTATGCGTCACGGTGAAAGAAACCAACACCTTCGATGATGCGCTGCCGATGTTCGATACCGATTTTGTACTGACGTGGGAGACGACGGAGAGCTTGATTTACCCGTTAGTCAACCTGAATGATAAAGCGGTCATGCCGGAAGAATTTGAGCTGGCAAAAGGCAAATCGGTGACTTACAAGCTGGTATTTGAAGTGCCTTCGGAGGAATCGGAATTCCTGTTTATTTATCTGGAAGAATTTGATACAGAGGAAACCGGTGATTTCTTCGTCGTCACACTGCGGCCAGAAGTTCAGTAAAAATTTTTCATTTCATCAGGCAGAAGCGAAGGAATTCGGGATAACAACGAAGCCCTGCCGCGTTTCTGCCTTTTTTATTTATTTTCGATTGGGCGCATTCCGCCCCGACAGACACGGATGATGAAATGCTTTGACGGCTTGCACTCTGATGGTAAGACCGTTACAATGAAAGTAATAAAAAGGAGAGAACTTGCATGAAACCGAAAATTGAAATTTGCTGCGGAAGCGCGTTGGATTGTCTGGCCGCGCAGGCAGGAGGAGCCGATCGGATTGAGCTGAATTCTGCCTTGGCTTTAGGCGGACTGACGCCGACACTGGCGAATCTGATCGAAGCCCGAAAGAAAGTGACGATCCCGATCATCACTATGGTGCGCAGCCGCGGCGCTGGTTTCTGCACCAGCGAGGCTGAGTTTGAAATTCTATATGCGGATGCCGAGCTGCTTTTAACGCATGGCGCGGATGGGCTGGCCTTCGGCGCGTTGCATGCGGATCGAACGATCAACGCGGAACAAACCCGGAAAATGATTGAGCTGGCGCATCGTTATGGCAAAGAATTTGTCTTTCACCGAGCGTTTGACTGCGCTGTGGATTGGGATGTGGCTCTTAGTCAGCTGATCGCATGGAAAGCAGATCGCATTCTGACCAGCGGCGGTCAGGCCAAAGCCGAGCAGGGTATGGACGTCATCGCAAGGCTGCAGAAACAATATGGCGATCAAATTGAAATTCTGGCCGGCAGCGGTGTTCATGCGGGCAATGCTTTAGGTTTGCTGAAACAGACCGGGATTCACCAGCTGCACTCCTCGTGCAAGGACTGGCAAAGCGATCCGACAACCTCCGGCAATCATGTCACCTACGCTTATGCCCCTGCACCGCACGAACTGGATTATGAGATCGTCAGCGAACAGAAAGTGCGTGAGCTGACAGCGGCCGTGGCTGAACTGAACTGACTCTGCCGATTCAATTTCGCAAACAAAAACCGATTCCTTTTCCTGCTTCACCAAGTTAAGAATCGGTTTTTTTCTTTTTCCGGGATCGGGCCGGCTTCTTTGTCAGCTCTATGGGCGGCTCTGGTTCCAGCCATTCCTCCTTATCTTCATGAATTAAATTCGCTGCCTCCAGTGAAGAAAAAGGAGTCCGCTGCGGCCACTGCTGATCCTGCCGGGCCAGCTCTTTCGCGATGATCCGGATCAAGCGTTGATGGGCCGGCGAACAGAGATGATAGTGATCAAGCAGCTCCACGTCCTTATTTTCCAATACAATATCCTGAGTTTTCCGAACATATCCATGATAATCGAGCAAATAGTTGAAATCCACGCCGAAGATTTCCGCCATCTTGCACAATGTGCGGATATCCGGCTCCGCGGTATTATTTTCATAACGGGAAATCGCACCGTCGCTTAAGCTTAAACTCTGACCTAACGCTTTCTGGCTGATGCCGCGTTCTTCCCGCAGCAGCCGCAGATTTTCACCCAGCGAACGTTTTGCTTTCATCCTGCGCCTCCCTTCCAGTTATTTTTGTATATGAATCATAACGCAAAACAACGTAAAAATTTGCCGTTTCTCGGTAATGGATAATCTTTATTTTTCTCTTTCATCGAGATATAATAAGGCCAAACAAGGAGGAACTTATGGAAAATCCATTTCAGATGCAGCTAAGTTCGCTGCTGAAAGCCGCAAATACCGATCTGCGCCGTCTGGACGCGCTGCTTTACATCTGCTGCACGCAGGCATCCCAACATTGTCCGTTTACACAAAAGGCCTGTGATCAACATTGCTTAGCCAACATTGAAATGGCTAAAAAGGCTTCCTCAGCGCAGTAAGACACACTTTTCACCCACAAATTCAGCTTCGATGAAAGGATGCCCGGCATCCTTTTCTTTTTTATATCCTTTAAATTTGTGGAAAAGTGCGCAGCGGTCTTGTCAGGATCCGGGAAAAGTGTTATATTATCTTAGCAGTCACTTATCAAGAGTGCTAAAAGGAGGAAATCATTATGGCTAAAAAACAGTTTAAAGCTGAATCCAAGCGTCTTTTGGATCTGATGATTCATTCTATCTATACCAACAAGGAAATCTTTCTGCGGGAGCTGATCTCCAATGCATCCGATGCCCTCGACAAACGGTATTACCTGTCGCTGACGGATGAGAATCAGCGCGTGGATAAGAGTGAATTAAAAATCCGCATCGATTTGGATAAGGATAACCGCACGATTACGTTAACCGATTCAGGTATCGGCATGACTCAGGAGGAACTGGAAAACAACCTCGGTACGATCGCCCACAGCGGATCGCTGGAATTCAAGCAGAAGCTGGAGGAAGGCACCAGTGATGTCGACATTATCGGTCAGTTCGGCGTCGGCTTCTATTCCGCGTTCATGGTCGCGCAGCGCATCATTGTTGAAACCCGCAGCGCCCAGAGCGAACAGGGCTATTCCTGGATCTCCAACGGCGAGGATGGCTACACCGTTTCCCCGATCATAAAGGAAACGGTCGGTACCAAGATCATTCTGGAATTGAAGGAAGAAAGTGAAGATGATAAAGTCGATCAGTATCTGGATGAATACACGATCAAAAATCTGATCCGGAAATATTCCGACTATGTCCGCTGGCCGATTGAGATGGAAGTCGAAACGACAAAAACCATCGAAGGCAAGGACGAACCGGAAACGGTCAAGGAAATCCAGACCTTGAACTCCATGGTTCCGTTATGGAAGCGCAATAAATCCGAAATCAAGGAAGACGAATACAACGATTTCTATAAAAATAAATTCATGGACTGGGAAAACCCAGCCAAGGTCATGCACTATTCCGTAGAAGGCACAACCTCCTATAACGCGCTGTTGTTTATTCCGGCAAAAACGCCGTACAATTTCTACAGCGCCGATTATGAACCAGGTCTGCAGCTGTACTGCAAAGGCGTGTTCATCATGGATAAAGCCAAGGATCTCGTTCCGGATTACTTCCGCTTTGTCCGCGGCTTAGTTGACAGCGACGATCTGAATCTGAACATTTCGCGTGAAATCCTCCAGCAGGACCGTCAGATGAAAACCTTGGCCAAGAGCATTGAAAAGAAGATCAAAAACACGCTGGAAGACATGTTGAAAAATGATCGGGAAAAATATGAAGAATTCTTCAAAAACTTCGGTCTGTCACTGAAATTCGGCGTCTATCAGGATTACGGCATGCATAAGGATCAGCTGCAGGATCTGCTTTTGTTCAAGTCTACGCACAATGATGAATACACGACTTTGGACGAATATGTCTCACGGATGAAGGAAGGTCAGGATCAGATCTACTTCGCCAGCGGAGAAAGCCTGGAGATGATTAAAAAGCTGCCGCAGATGGAAAAGCTTCAGGACAAAGGCTACGAAGTACTGTATTTCACAGATGATGTCGATGAATTCGCAGCCAACATCATGATGGAATACAAGGAAAAGAAATTCAAATCCATCAACCAGGGTGATCTGGATCTGGATGATGAAGAAGAAAAGAAGGCCAAGGAAGAAAAGACCCAGGAAAACAAGTCCATGCTGGATAAGATGAAAGAGGCTCTGGGCGAAAAGGTCAAGGAAGTCCGCCTGTCCTCCCGTCTGAAATCGCATCCGGTCTGCCTGGTTTCGGATGAAGGTCTGTCGATGGAAATGGAAAAGGTTCTGAATCAGATGCCGAATCAGAATGAAGTCAAGGCCGGCAAGATTCTGGAAATCAATCCGGATCATGAAATCTTCACCACCCTGCAGAAGATCTATGACAAGCATCCGGAGCTGATGGACGAATACACAGATCTGCTTTATACCCAGGCGATGCTGATTGAGGGCTACAAGATTGAAGATCCGATCGCGTATGCCAATCAGGTCTGCGATCTGATGATCCGCGCTAATCAGGAATAATTGAAATTCTGTCCAAGGAAGAATGGGAAACCGCTAAAAAAGGGGAATTACCGTTCTTTCTTTTCTTTTGGCCGCGCTTAATGTTATAATGAAATTCGATTTGGTTAGATCACAAAACATTCTACAACTTCAAGGAGGAAGACGCATGATCCCGATGACTGAAATCAGCGCGCAACAGATTTTAGGTTTGCTTGGCAATTGCTTTGATATGATCGATCCGCGTTTAGTCGGGCATGAACTGCGGACCGCTGGTTATGCCGATCAGCTGTTAGCGGCCGCAGGCGTCAGTGATGAACAGCGGCGGGATCTGGATTGTCTGGCCTTTCTTCATGATATCGGAGCTTATAAAACCGAAGAAATTGCCCGCATGATTCAATTTGAAACCGAAACCTGCTGGGATCATTCCATTTACGGCCTGCTTTTTCTGCATCATTATTCCCCGTTTTCCACCTGGGCTGAAGCTGTGCTGTATCATCACAGCCGTTGGGATCAGATGATGGCCGCTGGAATCAATAAACAAATCGCAGAGGCTGCCAATCTCATCAGCTTCTGCGATCGTCTGGATATCTTTACTACCTACGGTGCCGGATCCATCGAAGACTTTCTGAACCGTGCGCAGGCTCCCGAAAATCAGGGACGCTATGCGCCGGCAATCATCGAACTCGCCGTTAAAACCAGGCTGCAGCCGCTTTCCATGATGCCGAAGGATTTTCTGTTTCAGGCAGAACGGCGGTTTCCCTTTACACAAAAGCAGGTTGAAACCTTGTTGATGATGTTGATTGTCATCATTGATTTCCGTTCCCGGCATACAGTGACCCACACGATGATTACGGCGTCTACCGCTGTCCAACTCGGCCAGCGCTGCGGACTGCCGGACGCGGAGCTGATGACGCTCAAAATTGCCGGATTGTTTCATGATTTAGGCAAAATCGGCATTCCTCTTGAAATTCTGGAAAATCCCGGACGCTTAAGTGCTGAGGAGATGGCGATCATGAAAACGCATGTTGAAAAAACCGCGGTGATCCTGAACGGCTGGGTCAGTCAGAAGATTTGCGACATTGCCCTGCGGCATCATGAGAAATTAAATGGTACCGGATATCCGGCCCAGCTGAGCGCCGAGCAATTGACTTTGCCGCAGCGAATTCTGGCCGTCGCCGATATCTTCAGCGCCCTGACTGGAGAAAGAAGTTATAAACAGGCCTATACCTTAGAACGTTCCTGCCGAATTCTGGCCGAGATGCGCGATGCCGGTCAGCTGGACGCGCAGGTCGTCAGCGCCTTAACCAATGATCCGCAGGGAATCGCTGAGATCAATGAACAAAACTGCCGTGAAATAACCGACAGCTACCAGCGAATTCAAGTGGAAAATCAGATCCTGCATACCTGCCTGAAAGAAGAAGCCTCGGCAGAAAAATGTCTGAATCAACAATGGCACAGAATCAATACCTGGATTTCCGATAAGGCCGATCAATGTGAAACGAATTCATAATGCTTCCTTTAAAGCGTTATTCCTTTTTTGAGGGTCAGCTGCGGCTGACCTTTTTCTATTCGGGTAAGTTCCTGACCACGGTCCTTTCATTCTGTTTTCAAACAAAAAAACGGCTGGAAACAAACTGCCTCCAACCGATATCTTTCAATTTTTTTGAGGATTTCCCCTAAAGCCTCAATGGGACTGCCTTCTCTTCCGTTAAAAGATCAGTCTAAACTCCTCGAATCGCTTTTTCTACTCCGCGATATAATCACGGTCAAAGGTGATCACGGTGTACCACTTTTGCTTCTGCTGGCTCAGTCGGGTATTGATCTGTTCACGGATGTCGCTGAAACTCAATGGACATTCAAATGGAACGACAACATCAAAGATCAAATTGGTATGGGTCGGCCCGCTGACCATGCGGAAATCATGAAAGCTCAGCCGGCTGTCGATCTGTTCCAAAATGGCTTTGACCACTTTCCGGGCTTCCTCGATTTCCTGATTATCGGTTTGGATCGGATCCATGTGAATCGTAAACATGACATGCAGCTGCTCATAAATTTCTTTTTCCACTTCATCAATCGTATCATGAATCTGAAGCAGATCACCGTGAGCACTGACCTCGGCATGGGCACTGCCGATTAAATTTCCCGGTCCATAGCTGTGGATCATCATATCGTGCAGACCGAGAATTTCCTGCCGGCTCAGCATAATCTCAGAAATCTTTGCGACAAGTTCCTTATCCGCCGGCTGTCCCAGCAGCTCACTGATCGTATCCTTAATGATCCCATAACCGGAAAACAGCACAAAGATGGAAACCACGACGCCCATTATTCCATCGATCGGTCCGCTGACAAACGCGGAAAGCACCAGAGAAACGACGGTGGCCGACGTCGCGATCACATCGTTCAGACTATCCTGAGCGGTTGCCAGCATCACGGAAGAATCAATCCGCCGCCCCAGCTTACGATTAAAACCGCACATCCATAGTTTTACGCCGATCGATGCCGCCAGCGAAATCAAAACAATCCAGCTGAACTGAACGGCTTCCGGATGAATCACCTTCATCACCGATCCCCGCAGCAGCTCAAAACCGACGATCAAAATGACGGACGCCAAAATCAGCGACGTCAAATATTCAATGCGGCCATGCCCAAACGGATGATCTTTATCCGCCGGCTTCGCCGCCAGCTTATAGCCGAATAAGGTTACCAGACAGCTGGCACTGTCCGACAGGTTATTGAAAGCATCTGAAGTAATTGAGATGGAATGCGCGATGGTTCCCATCACTAACTTTACCGCAAACAACAATACGTTGCAGGCAATTCCCGTCAGGCTGCTCAGACGGCCATAATGCTCGCGAACTTTCGCGTCTTCGGTCAACGTATAGTTTTTAACAAATTTTTTAATCAGAAACTCAGTCATCAAATCCACTCCCTCAGATGATTAGTTTACCACAGAAAATAGCGGTTAGCCCAGTCTATTTTGTATTCAGCACCCCGATCGGAAGGCGGCGCGGCATCCGATGGCAGAATAAGCGCAGACGGATTGGAAAATACGGCAGAAAGATCAGCAGCGGGAACAAACCCAACGGCCAGGCTGAGGAGCTGGCAGCATAGTGCGGCTGCATCACATAGCCGCGCAAAGAGGCCGGCATCGCAAACAACAGCCCGCAGAACAACAAGGCCAATGCCATCAGCCAATCCAGCAGCCATCGGACTTCCTGCCGTTCATCTTTTGTCATGGAAGTCAGCCAGCGGCAGCCCAGCATCGCAATGACACTGTTGAGCACAACGCTGAGCTGCCATTGGGGATCCGCAGCCATCGGCTGCATCCGCAGAATCAATCCGCCGCCAATCATCGCCATGACCGCTGCCTTCCAGGGCCAGTGGCGATGCAGATCACTCTGGAATAAAACCAGCGCTACAACCGTCGTTCCCAGCAGAAACACTCCGGCATTACCATAACCGGAAATCAGATAGGCCATTCCAGCAAGCTGTCCGCCGGCTGCCAACATTCCTTTATATTTTACTTCCATCCTATGTTCCCTCCTCAATCTGTGCCTAATCATACCACAGCTGTGATTTTAGATTGTCCGATTAATCGGACAGTGATACAATATTTTTAAGAAAATGAAAAGAGGCGGCATTCATGGCCAATCAGCGGCAGCAAAAACAGAAGCTTTTGGAAATTCTGCGCCTGCTTCAGCGCGAAACCGACGCCGAGCATCCGATCAAATGCAGTGAGATCATCGCCCGGCTCAGTCAAAACAAAATCAGTGCTGAACGCAAATCCGTTTATTCCGATCTCGAGATTCTGCGCCAGGCCGGCTGGGATATCCGCTATCGTAAAAATGAAGGCTACTGGTTAAATCCGCGCTACTCCCTAGCGCAGCTCAAACTGCTCAGCGATGCTGTCAGTTCCCTGACCATGCTTTCCGCTGTCCAAGCTGAACAGCTGAATGGTGCGCTGATGGCGGAATGTCCGCGTTTTCAGCAGCCGCAGCTGACGCCGGTCCTGCCCGTAGACCACACATCCAGCGCGGATATCCTGGCGAATATCGATCAGATCTTAAGAGCGCTGCGGGAAAGTGTGGAGATTGAATTCCGCTACTTTGATATCACCGTGCATAAACAGAAACGCTACCGCCGCCAGTCACAGACCTATCAGCTGTTTCCGTATGCCTTGATTCGGGAAAATCAACGTTACTACTGTGTCGGCTATTCCTTTCATCATCAGGGCTTTTCGCATTATCGGCTGGATAAGATGGAACAGATCCGGCTGAAGAAGGAACCGCTGGCCCGCCTGCCCTTTGACTTAAAAGAATATACCGCCCGCAGCTTTGGCATGTACGCCAGCGAACCGGTCAACATGACGCTGCGCTTTGATTTATCCTTGGCCAATACCGTCTTTGACCGTTTTGGCCAGGACATTCTGATCACACGCATTACGGATCAGGATTTTGATGTCAATCTGACGTTAAGCGTCGCTCCGCCCTTTTTAGGCTGGCTGTTTCAGTTTGGCCGGCGTGTTCGCATCCTGCAGCCGCAGTCGCTGAAAGATCAGCTGCGCGAAGCGGCCGAAGCCACGCTCAGCACTTTAAACGACGAAGCGTCCGATTCCTAATGCGTTTTTCGCTTTCATCAACAGGATTCCCAGAATGGTTTTATTAAAACCGAAACCTGCCCTTTCCTTTCAAGCCAAGGAACAAATCAATCACACGGGAAAGGAATGCATATTCAATTCCATTTGAACGTCAGGAAATGCTATAATAAAAAAAGTTAAAGGGGAGAAGTGTATGAAGCTCTGTATCGGTTTATGCGACGAGAACCCGCTGCATTTGCGGATGATAGCGCAGGAAATCAGGCGCCTGGGCAGGATTCGGGAAATCGAAACTGAAATTTACACCTGGACCTGCGGCTCACAGCTGCTGCAAGAGGCTGAATCCTGCAGCATCCAGCTTTATCTTCTGGAGATCAAAATGCCGGACATGAGCGGCATTGAAGTCGCGAAGCAGCTGAATCAGCTCCAGCCTTCAGCGCAGATTATCTTCATTTCCGATTCTTTAGAGCCGGTCTGCGATATTTATGAAACCGAGCATCTTTATTTTATCCTGAAGTCTCAGCTGGCAAGGCGGCTGCCGGATGCCTTGGACCGTGCTTTAATGAAGCTGGGAAAAGCCCAGAAGGGTGTCAGCTTTATGCTTCACAGCCGCCGTCAGGTAACCCCGATTCCGCTTCATTCGATTGTGTGCATCGAAAAAGAACTGCGTAAGATCATCATCACGACCACACATGAGCGTTATGAAATGTATGCCAAGCTTCAGGATGCGTTAGCATCGCTGCCGCCGAATGACTTCGTTCAATGTCATCGTTCCTACATCGTCGCTTTCCGCCATATTGAACAAATTTGCGGCAATGAAATCCTGCTTTCCAACGGTCAGCGGCTGCCCATCGGCAGAACTTTTATGCAGCCGCTTAAAGAAGCCCTGACGCAACGGCAGTTTTCTTCCTGATTTTGTTTCTTTTGTTTGATTTATTCTTCAAATCGGCAATCATCCCATCGTAACGCAAGTCCTCTGGGTTTGTGTTTTTTTTTGCGGTTATGCTCAAATCCAGACAAGGACAAAGATCCGGACAAGTTCAGTCTTGATTTCCGGTTTTCCGCTCTGTCTGATAAACAATTTCTGACCTGGAATTTCTCTTGAACGATCCATCACAAATTCAAACTGTTCCCCCAGGCTGTCGTTGTTCCAAAACGATTCGATCTTTACGTTTCATTTTCGCTTGCCTGAAGCCGCCCTTTTGTGAATTTAATAATAAAAACGAATTTCAAGCTTGTCCACAAACCAAAAAGCAGTCTGTTTTTCTCCATCCGAATGGGAAAACAAACTGCTTTCTGTTCAATTGGTTAAAAATCGAAATTAAGCTTTCTGCATCAAGAGGTTTATGTTGTCCGTTTCCGGGTTACCCTCAGGCGGCAGCTTCTGACTGTGGAACAAATTTTTGCTTTAGTCTTTATCCGCTAGCGGCATGGGCTGAATTTCACAGACATTGTAATTCAGTTTTGTCTGATCTGCCGGATAGCGTTTATAAAACCGCGTACAGATCCGCTTCGCTGCGATATCACTGTCTTCACGCTGCCGCAGCGTCATCATGACCGCATACTGACTTTTTGAAATTCGGCAGAAAATATCACTGCTGCGCAGTTCGCTTTCCAGCACCCGGCTCAAATATTCCACCATATCTCCTTCTGGCATTGTCCCCTCGGCTGTCCGCAGGTCCAGCATGATCACATAGAAGCTCTCACGGGAACGCTGAATTTCCCGAATCCGTGCCTGATAAAGCTTCTGAAACACCGAACGGTCACAGAAGAAAGCCAGAGGTTCGCTGACATCCTCATTTAACGAAGAAATCAGTTCATCCAGACTTACGGCTTCTCCATTTTCCGCACTGATAAAATAAATCAGAGCCTGCGACTTTCCCTGGAACTCAATGCCGTATTCCTTCTGGAAGGCCGCCGCAATCTGTTCATATTTACGGATGGCTTCGCTGAACTTCCGCTGACGGATCATAATGCGCAGCATCAGATAATTGACTTGATCGTTGAACGGCTCAATCGCCAACAAGGCCTGATAAAGATTCAGCGCTTCCCCATAGCACTCTTCCTGTTCCAGATCCTCTGCCATTTTATTCGTAACGGTCAGAATTCGCTTCCATTGTCGCTCCCGTTCTTCTAAAATCCACGGATCATCCAGATCAGCGATAAACTCCCCGCGAATCAATCCGGTCAGCGCTTTCGCGTCTTCATAATCCGCACGCAGAACAATTTTATCCAGCTGCGCGATATCCAGTTCAAATTCTGCCCGTGGATTCAGGCGATATCCGCCGCGTACGGTCTGGATCCAATCCCGCCCGCTGCCACCCGGCAGCTGTTCCAGCGAATTCCGCAGACGAAATATCGCGAACTTCAGCGCATTCAGCGGGTTCCGGCTCTGCGGCCAGAAAATTTCAATTAACTGTTCCTTTGTGACTGTCCTGTCGCGATGAAGAATCAAATATGCAAAAATAGACGCGATTTGCTTCCCCATGGAAGACTCTAAATTCATTTCCTTACCTCGGACCTTAAGGCAAAAATTGCCCATCATCATAATTTTCCATTTCATGTTCATTGACAGCACCTCACATCATCAACAGTTTATCAAATTTTTAATTAATAAGAAATAATATTTCAAAATTATTTCAGGTTAGTTGAATAATAATGCCATACCGATCAGATTGACCACCCCCGCCGCGGCCGCGACTTTGACAAACGACGGCTTGGACACCTTATGATGGGCAAGTATCATGCCCGCAATCAGTCCCAATGCACCGCCCAGAAAAGCCAGCGTAAAGAATACCTTCTCCGGAACCCGCCAGCGATGCGTACAGGCACAGAATTTATCCCACAGGCACAAAAGAATTTCTGCCAGATTGACAAAGACGAAGACAAACATCCAAAACGTCATAGTACCGGCTGATCCTTCGGATCATGATTCAGCACTTCACAGCCATCCGCCGTCACCAGCACCAGATCTTCAATCCGGACGCCGCCGACGTTGGGCAGATAAATTCCCGGTTCGATCGAAAAGCACATGCCTTCCTCCACAACGATCTCATCCACAGCGCTGACATCAAACGGTTCATGGACGCTTAAACCGATGCCATGTCCGGTCCGATGAATGAAATACGGACCGTACCCAGCCTGTTCGATCACCTGACGGCACGCCCGATCGATATCACAAAATCTTACACCCGGCTTCACCGCCGCAATCCCTGCAAGGTTTGCCTGCCGAACGGTTTCATAGACTGCTTCCATCGAATTATGCCCGACGAAGAAGGTTCTTGTCATATCTGAACAATAGCCTTCAAACCGGCATCCCATATCGACGATGACCGACATGCCTTCGGTCAGGACTTTCTCCCCTGGCACAGCATGGGGATCCGCGCAGTTTTCCGCAAATGCGACAATCGTATCAAACGACGGATCACTGTCAGCCAGTTCTCTGAACGCCGCATTGATTTCCTGTTCCAACTGTTTCTCCGTCTTGCCAATCTGGATCAGTTCGCGCACCCGCGCCATCACCCGATCATTATTCAGTGAAGCCTGGCGCATTTTCGCCTGTTCTTCCTTGTCCTTGACACTGCGGATCCGATCGACAAGATTGCCGTCGACAAGGTTCAGATCTGGACGCTGCGCCATTAACCGAATCAGAAAGCCGGATGGCCAAAACTTATCTACGCCCACCTTTCCGGTTAAAAACTGGGAAACGACCTGAACGCCATCCTCCGTATCATTGTAGCGGACCAATTCAAAATCGGAGGTAAGCTCAAGCGGAAACAGCTCGTTGAGCACCAGCTTCGGCAGCCCCTGAGCCGTGATGATCAGCGCGATTAACCGCTCACCGCAGGAAAACTGGCGATGAATAAAATATTCCATAGCGCTGTGATCTGAAATCAGACACGCCTGCAGGCCTTCCTCCTGCATTCTTTTTTGAAGCCGTTCAATTCTTTCCTTCATAATTTATCCTTTCTTTTTCACGGGAGAACCCGCGTTTGATAACCTTCTCGTTGACGGCTGCACCTCGCTGCTTTCAGCACGATCCGCTGCCGTCTGTATGGTTTGACCCGCCGTCGATGTTTCTTCCGCCAGGTCATCGTTAAGCCATTTGCGGTGCGCACCCACAATCGGAATGGCATCCAGCTCGCTTTTCGCCAGCCAGAAGCAGTCCTCCGGCAGCGTTTCCTGCACCCCTTCAGCTAACCGGCCGCGGTAGCATTCCATATTCCACACCCGGTGGGAAAAGACATGTTTTCGTCTGCCGATATAATCGAGCTGTTCGGTCTGGTTTAACGGTACGGCGCTCTGCGGCAGCCGGTACAGGCCTTTCATCAAGCCATCCGACCAATCCCGGCTTATCAGAATCTCATCCTGATCATTCTCTATCCAATAAGTATACAGCTCAAGCTCAACCGGCGGCTTGGCTTTCTTTTTCACCGGATATTGATTCCACGTTCCCGTCTGACCTGCACCGCAAAACGGCGCTAACGGACAAAGCAGACATTGGGGATTTTTAGGTGTACAAACTAACGCGCCGATTTCCATCATCGCCTGGGTGAACACGGCGGGATCGCTGCCTTCCATCCAATCGTACACCTGATGCCAGACCAAGTCGACGGTCGTTTTCTTCGTGATGTCTTCCGAATACTGAAGCACCCGTGTGCTTACCCGCAGCACATTGCCGTCCACCGCCGGAGCCCGCAGGCCGTAAGCAATGCTGCCAATCGCCCCGGCCGTATAAAAACCAATGCCGGGAATTGAGCGCAGCTGTTCAATATCCGCGGGCAAAACGCCTTGATACCGCTCCACGACAACCTTTGCGCCTTCATGCAGCTTCCGCGCGCGATTGTAATAACCCAACCCCTGCCATACCTGCAGCACTTCCTCAATCGGCGCTTCAGCCAGCGCCTGAACCGTAGGCCAACGCTCCATCCAGCGCTGATAATATGGAAGCATGGAATCGATCCGCGTCTGCTGCGCCATAATCTCACTGACCCAGATCGCATACGGGTCACGGGTCTGACGAAACGGCAGATCACGATGGTGGATCTTATACCATGCACATAGTTCTTCTTCAAAATTCATTGTCTTCACCGCGCTTATTGTACCGTGTTTTCCTATAAAACTCAAACGTCACGCGCAGATTCTTCGTGTCGCTTCCGCCGAATTTTCCGCCACAGCCTGTGCATCAGCAGGCCGCCGCCGATCATCGCCAGGAAATAACTGAAATTGCCGGCCGCGGTTCCCCAAATCTGAGCGATATCGCGAAACACCAGCTGCGTGTTGGCCATCTTGGGCGAAAGATAAAACATCGACAGTTCCCCATAGTGGGAAAGAACAAGATTCAAGATTTCCGCTATTCCGCACAACACCCCGAACAATCCCAGCATTTTCACAGCGCCGGCCGCGTTGTCCTGCATGCTTTCACTGGTTCCGCACACGATCGCAATCACGATTAAAAGATCATGCCACAGAAACGAAAACAAGGTTAAAAACACATAGGGACTCAGCATATCCGAAGGATCCAGATACACTGCCACCCCACCCAAGAGGGCAAAATCCGCCAGAAATGTGATGATTGTCCGCCGGCCTTTTTTGACCATCGGCAGAAGCAGGCAGAGATACATGGGTACACTGCACAGCTGAAATGGGAAATACCACCAATTATACACACCCTGATCCACGATCAGAAAGCGGAACAGCTGCTTTGCCAGCTCGGCCAAAAGCAAAACCCACCCCATTCTCCAAAGCAGCTTCTGCTTTTGTGCTTCACTCAAATTTCTTAACCGCCAGCCGATCAACGCCGCGCACACCGCACCCGCTGCCATCGCCGCATGAAAAACACCATATGGCTGCGGCGGGTTCATCGTAAAAACAAAGATCAGAAATTGACTTCTCATTCTCATTCCTTCTTTGTCTTTATTATAACGCGCCGGTCAAACCGTGGTAAAATAGAAGCAGGTTAACAAAACAGGATGACCTGGCTTTACGTCAGGATCAGATAAAGGAGTAAATAACCATGGAAAAAGATTTACAGCAGCTGCAGACCATCATGGATCACGGAAAACGCATCGTCTTTTTTACCGGCGCCGGCACATCCACGGAAAGTGGAATTCCGGATTTCCGCAGCGTCGATGGCTTGTATCATCAACAATACGATTACCCGCCGGAAGAAATCATCAGCCACCATTTTTTTGAGGAAAACCCAAAGGAATTCTATCGCTTTTACCGCAGCCGCATGATTTATCCCGATGCTCAGCCCAACGCCGCTCACCGCTTTATCGCAGAACTGGAGAGAACCGGAAGGGGTCTGGGCGTCGTCACCCAGAACATCGACAATCTGCATACGCTGGCAGGCAGCCGGAAGGTTGCGGAGCTGCATGGCTCGATCATGCGCAACTACTGCGTTCATTGCCATCATGAGGAAGGTCTGGATTGGATGATCCAATCTGAAGATCTGCCCCGCTGTCCCATCTGCGGCGGTCTGATGAAACCGGATGTCGTTTTGTATGAGGAATCACTCAATGAATCCGTCATGGAGCAGGCGTTAACCTGGATCCATCAGGCAGACGTGCTGATCATCTGCGGTACTTCGCTGGCGGTTTATCCAGCAGCCGGCATGGTGCGTTACTTCACCGGCGATCAGTTGGTCGTCATCAATAAGACAGCGACACCGATGGACAACAACGCTGACCTGTGCATTCAGGCGCCGTTAGCCCAGACCTTGGCGCAGCTGCATGTTTAGCTTTCAAAGGCACCCGCACATCAGCCATGATGGGCCAGACCGTCTGACGCAGAAAGGCGTCCCCAATCCTGAATCCCGCTCAGCGGAGTTTTGCATCTTCCGATCGCAAAACTTCTTTTTTTATACTTGATTCGCTTAAGCCTTGAGTTTCAGCGTCCTCCTCTATTTTCTAATCGTGCCTGTTTCTTATTCTGAACAAATCAAAAAAAAGAAACAGCGGATTTTTATACCCGCTGTCTGATTAAGCTCAGCTTCCATTGTAAACGGCCTCAATCCTTGATATCATACGCGCTGTATACACGCTGGCCGTTGTAAACCTCCACGCCCTTGGCATTCAGCATTTCATCGACACTGACCAGCTGATACCCTGCTTCAATCAGCTTGGGGAGCAGTGCTTCCACGGCTGTTACCGTTTCAGCATGAATGTCATGCATCAGAACAATCGCTCCATCCTTGACTGAAGCCATCGTATTGTCCACCGTCTGAACAGGATCCAAGGTCTTCCAGTCCATCGTATCAATGCCCCACATGATGAGCGGATAAGCAGAGTTTTCCTTAACCAAGGCATTGGACGCACCATACGGCGGACGGAAATGCTTGATCGTAACCTGCCAGCCGGTCAGCTCCTGCACCAGTTCAGTTGTCCGGTTCAGCTGGAACAGCAGATTATCACCCTTCAGCTTGGTCAGCTTCGGGTGGTTATAGGAATGAGAAGCGGCCTCACTGGCGGAATTGATGACCATTAATGTCGTTTCCGGATATTTCTCCACCCGCATTCCCTGCATGAAGAACGTCGCAGCCCCATCGTAATGCTGCAGAAGATTCAGCAGCTGAGGCGTGTTGGTCGGATGCGGCCCATCGTCAAAAGTCAGCGCAACCATCGGCTTATCCGGATCAATCAAGCGCGGTGGGATCCGCACGTTGTTTTCCGGAAGCCTGCCCTGTCCCACATCCAGCAGGAAATGTTCGCCTAGATTGGAAATCGGGAATTCCCAACGATAAGCCTTCTCGCTCACCATCCCGGCCGGAAAGTTAAAGATCAGCATGCCGTCTTTCAGCGTGAAATTAGAATAATTGCCAGAATCCCACGCGGTTGCTTCAATCACCGGCAGCGTATAGGCCGCCGCTTGGGTATTCTCATCATTTTTCAGCTGAACACGCAGATTGGCCGCCAGCCATTTCAGCGCCGCTTCATCCAGCAAAGACGAAGCTTCAATCCATTGATGCTCAGCTAAATCATAGAAGTAAGCCTGCTGCCGTTCTTCTACCGTTTCATTTTCATTGCGGGCAATTGTATATTCCAGCGAAACATATCGATCCTGAGTCACATTCATCTGATAATCTGCCTTGATCATCAGCGGTTTCTTTTCTTTTTGATATCCATCTGTCTGCGTTTTCAGATCATTAAAAATATTTTCCGCATTCTGTGACAAGGCCGCAAGAAATGTACTGTCTTCACTTTGCGGATAATAGACCGCTAACAGAACATCTTTGCTTTTATCCTTCAGCACTTCTGAGGAAGCGGTTTTCGACTTCATAAACGCCGGCTCTCGATTGGATAACAGCCAGGCCCCGCCAGCGGCGATCAAGGCCAAAGCAGCAACCGCGATCACCATCAGGATCGCCAGATTGCCTTTATTGATCCGACGGCTTCTTTTTCTTCTCTGTGTTTTCATTGGCTTGTGTTGTCCTTTCAGTACGGTAGAAAATGCCTACCCTTATATAAGATCATTGAAGCTCTTCAAAAGTTTAAATTTTTATCTTTCTTTTTTATTGTAGTCCGCATTGCGGCCGATCAGACATTTTTCATATCCCGAACTGTCTGTATGTTCATTTTAGCTAAAATAACAAAAGAACTCAATGACAACGACTTTACGAAGTCTTACAAATTCATGACGGCTTCCGTCATGAATCAAAAGCTGCTTACTTCAACACTTCAACAATTAAGTCGGCAGCGATAAAAAAACAGGAGAATCTTGTAGAATTCTCCCACTTATGATGAGGCGTTGTTTAGTCGCAGAGCCTGCGGAAATTTTGGATACGCTCAGCATCCAGCTGATTCTTAGCCAGTCCGTCAATCCGCGCAGCGCTGGAAATATGTACGTCTTCGGCGCCGATCGTCTTTAAAATCTGAATGCTTTCCTGATTGATGCCGCCCGCAAACGTCGTCTTGATGCCTAAGGAAGCGGCATAGTTCATCATTTCCTGAACACGGTCAATTTCCTGCACTAAATCCACAGCCTGATAATTGCTTAAAACACGTTGGATCTGCGGATAACGGGCTAATGTCTGCAGTGCTGCTTTCTGATCTTTGGTCTGATCAAAGGCCTTGTGGAAAACAATCGGCGTATCACCGCAGGCCTCAACAAGCTGTTTCAGAACGGCTTCGTCAATCGTTTTCTCCGGTGTCAGACAGCCCAGCACGAAGTGATCAGCCAATCCCCGCTGATTTTGGATATCCGCAATCATCTCCGCTACGTCATTTTCGGAATAAACAAAGCCATGGGCATGCGGGCGGATCATGCAGTAGGCTGGGATTGGAGCATGATCATGAACCCCTTTGACCGAACCCCAGGTTGGCGTCAGCGCTCCTTCCGTAATGCCGCTGACCAGTTCCACGCGGTCGGCGCCGGCCTGCGCTGCCAGCAGCGTTTCGTCAAGGGTGGTGGTCACAATTTCTAGTCGCATTGTTGTACCTCTCTTTCTGCTTCTATTCTATCACTTTTTATTCGTTGTTAAATATATTTTTATGAATTTTTTATCCAATGTCATTCCCTTCTCGGCTTCTGATCATTCGCTAAACTCCTGCAGCCAGTTTGGATGCAGACGGCATAGACAGTCCCGGATTCATCGATTCTTGACAGTGCCATTATTTTCATCGATTTCAAGCTTGATCTCAGAATATAGATGTACTATCATATAAATAGATGTACCATCATCCATAATCATCAAACCGTGAAGGAGGAATTACTCATGAAGGATAAAACAGCGCGTCAGATCACCAAAATTGCCCGCGAGGTCAGCAAGTTTACGACCCGCACATTAAAGGCTGAAGGAATCGGGGCAGCCGAACTGGATTTCATCCATGTTGTGCGGAAGAATCCGGGAATTACTCAAGCCGGCGTCCGCAGTGTGCTGGGCATTGACAAAGGAGCCTGTGCACGCCGGGCTGCCAATCTGGAACAGAAAGGCTATCTCATCCGAACCCCCAGTCCTCAAGACAAACGGGCTCAGTGCTTAACGGCAACGCCAAAAGCCGATCAGCTGAAGCAATCCAAGGCGGCCATTGAAGCTGAGGTTTATGCGTGGCTGCTGGAAGAATTCAATGAGCATGAAGCTGACTTGTTCGCCGCCCTGCTCAACCGGCTTTATCTTCACAGCAAGGCTGAAAGTCAAGCTAATTTTGCGCATCTGTCCGAGCGGCTAAGGCAGAAGCAGGGGCAATAACGGATGTTCCGCGCTTCCAAGGTGAACCGCCGGCCGGATCGGCTGAGCACTTATTTCTTATCCAACTCCGCCGTGTTGGCAGGGATCGCCCTGTCCGGTATTCTTTACAACGTCGGCTTAACGGCCGGACCGTTTTTTGAGGGTCAGCTGGCTCAATGTCTGATCGCCGTTATGGCCAAGGAGAAGACCGTCGGGGATATGGTCAATCTGGCAGGCTTGTATTTAGCCGTAATCCTGCTTGTCCAAGGCTCCCGCTGCCTCAAGCGCTTTTGGGTTCGCCGGCTCGCCAACAACACCGCCCGTTCGATGCGCCGGGTGCTGTACCGCAATCTAGTTTATCAAAATCCGGCCGTTCTTGGCCTTGATGAAGCCGGAAGTCTAATGACCAAAGCGATCGGCGATGTCGACGCCTGTGCGGAGGGCATCCGCAAATTCACAACGGAAATCTTTGACACCGGGGTTGTCATGATCGCCTACTTAGGCATGTTATGGTATTACGATGCCCGGCTGACGCTGTTGGCCTGTCTTTTCACACCGCTGGCTTATCTTCTGGCTCAGCGGCTGAAAAGACCGATCACCCGCAGCAGCGCCGCTTACAAAAACAGTGTCAGCCGGCTCAACGGCATGGCCCTTGACCGAGTGACCAACGCTCTGACCTACCGCGTATTCGGCTGCGAAGCCCAGCGTGATGAAGCCTACACCAGTCAGTTGGCGCAAGTGGAGAAAAATGCCGTGGTTTCCAGCGCTTGGGAAAACGCGATGCAGCCGCTGTACAACGTCATCGCCATGACCGGCGTGCTGTTTGTGCTGATCCGCGGCGCGCAGAATGTTCTGGGTCAGGGTTGGGCTGTCTGGGATATCGCAGCGTTCACAACGTATCTGGCCTGTTTTTCACGGCTGGCGTTAAAAAGCTCGCATGCGGCCAAGCTGTTCAATGCCGTTCAGAAAGCCCGCGTTTCCTGGCAGCGGATTCAGCTGCAGCTGCAGCCGGTTTCTGTCCCGGAAGCGCAGCTCGACGCGTTTACCGCTCCAGCTTCACTGAGCGTGGAAAAGCTCAGCTTTGCCTATCCTCACCAACCACCGCTTTTTTCCAATGTTTCTTTCAAAGCCCAAGCAGGAGAAATCATCGGCATTACCGGGCCGCTGGCCTGCGGAAAGTCCACTTTCGGCCGGTTATTTTTAGGCGAGCAGGACTATACCGGTCGCATCTTCATCAACGGACTGGATCTCGCAGAACAAAACAACGCTCAGCTCAGTCAGCTTGTCGCTTATGCCGGGCATGATCCGCAGCTGCTCAGCGATACGATTGCGGAAAATATTACCCTGGGTGAAGCGTTTGACTGCCAGCCCTGGTTAACCGCCGTCGCTTTATCCGAAGAAGTCAACGCTCTGCCGCAGGGAGTCCAGACATTCATCGGCGCACAAGGCTCACGTCTTTCCGGGGGTCAGCAGGCGCGCTTAGCTTTGGCCCGCACGCTGGCCCGATCCCGGCCGCTGATCATTCTTGATGATCCGTTTTCAGCCGTGGATCCTGCCACAGAAGCAGAAATTCTGCAGCAGCTGCGGATGCTAGCCCAGGATCGTATTGTCTTTCTGATCTCCCACCGGCTGACGCATTTTCCAGACTTCGATCAAATTCTCTGGCTAAGTCAGGAGAAGGTACAGGTATCCAGCCATGAAGCGATGCTGAAGACCAATTCAGCCTACGCCCAGCTATTTGAAAAACAACAGCGAAAGGAGGAGAAGACTAATGAATCCCACTGAACTGAAACTTCATCTGCGCCGCAGTGTTGTCACGGTCCTGCGCCGAAACTGGCTGCTTGTTTTGATGTTGGCGGGCGTGATCTTGGCGGGAACCGCAGTTGCTTTGGTTCCGCCGCTGGTGCTGGAGCGCGTCATCAACCAATTGACTACCGGTCAGGCAGTTCTATTCTCTCTGGCTTTCGCGTACTTCATCTTTCTCGCTTTGGCAGGCATATTGGAATCGCTGCAGACCGTGCTGATCACCCTGATCGGTCAGAAGATCACCCGACAGGTTCGCCAGGATCTCTGCGCCAAAATCCAGCTTCTGCCAGCTTCCTACTTTACCCAACAGCAAGCCGGCAAGACGGTTTCCCTGTTTGTCAACGACGTTGAGGCCCTCAGTGCGCTGTTTGACAACGGCGTTCTCAGCATGGCTGCCGACGCTTTAAAAATGATCGGCATCGGTGCGATGATCTTTACCCGCAGCCTTGGCCTGGGATTTCTGCTTTTGGCGATCACGCCGCTGTTATTTGCCTTAACCCGGCATTTTCAAAAACGCATGCTTAAAGCACAACAGACGCACCGCTCCGCAATCGCCCAGGTCAACAACGCAGTTCCGGAGACCCTGCGCTGTCTGCGGATGATCCGGACGTTCAACAAACAGAATTATATGGAAGAGCGCTATGACAAGCACTTGCAGACAAGCTATCAGAGTCTGGAAAAGGCCAACTTTTATGATTCCGTGTATTCGCCGATCATCGTTTTCAGCAGCAGTGCTGTGATCGCTGTGATGATGGTGCTGGCCTCGCTTTCCGGAAATATGCAGCAGCTGTTCGGGATGTCGGTCGGCTCCGCCGTGGCCGTCATTGCTTATGTCGGCAAGATCTTTACCCCGCTGGAAAACATCGGCATGGAAATCGAGAATATTCAGTCCGCCGTCGCGGGCATAGAACGAATCGAAAGCTTCTTCCAGCAGCCTGAGCGGATCCTGCCAACACAACAGCTGGATCTATCTGCCGCTAATCTGACTCAGCCGGTCTTGTCGCTCAGTCACGTCACCTTTGGCTATCAGCCCGAAGAACCAGTTCTGAAAGATCTTTCGTTCTGCATCAACAGCGGTGAAACCGTCACACTGATCGGCCGCACCGGAGCTGGAAAAAGTACGATCTTCAGACTTATTCTGGGCCTGTATGCACCCCAGCAAGGCACGATTGAGATTGCTGGGCAGCCAGCCGATCAGCTCAGCGACAGTCAGAAGCGTCGTTTATTCGGCTATGTAGAACAAACGCTGCATCCTGCCGACGGTACGGTCGGCGATCAGATTTCCCTGTTTGATGCAGCCATAACGGATCAGCAGATCATCGAAGCTGCGGAGCTTGTCGGTCTGGCAAGCGTCATTGAAAAGCTGCCGCAGAGATATGCTACCCCTTGGAATCCAGCCCTCTTTTCGCAAGGGCAGATTCAGCTTCTGGCGATTGCCCGCGCGATTGCGGCCAACCCGCGGATTCTGCTTCTGGATGAAATCACAGCCAACTTAGACAGCGGCACAGAAGCCCTGGTGATGGAAGCCCTGCAAAAAGCTTCGGCGAACCGCACCGTTCTTTCCATCTCCCATCGGCTTTATCAGCAAAGCAAAACCGGCCGTTTGATCACGATTGGATGATAAGAAAAGGATCAGGGGCAAGCCTGATCCGATCCACTTCTATACCTGATATAAAAATCTGAGCAGCAATATTTCCACAGTTCTGTTTTCAAATACCGAATAACACGTTTTCGAGGTTTTCTACCCTGCTGATATTACACATTTTCGAGGTTTTCGGGATTCTCTGATCTCTCGTCAAGCCTTTCTGCCCCTCAAAAGTTCCTTAACTTACAGATTCAACTATAACCCAAAAGCCAGGTTGAAGAAATTTTCTCATTCAATCTGGCTTTGATTTTTCCTCTTTTGATCTTAGACTTATTCCTTCGTCTCTTGATCCTGTCCGTCGATCGGGATTAAGTAATTGAGCAGATTTTCCGGAAAAATATGTTTTATATAGAAATCAAGCAGCGGGCCAACCAGCAGGATTAAAAGAAAACTGATCAGGATGACAAGAATCCGATTGTGATTTAAGGGAGAATGGATCACATTGGCGATTACGAAGGAAATCACGAAAATGATTATAAGACCGACATAAGTCCTTTTCCTTAACAGCTTTTTTAGCTCGTCATTCGCCTTATACACTTTGCCCTGATAGAGAATCGTGCTGTTCACTCCCATCTTTTTCACTCGATTATCAAGTTCTTTCTGATCCGCATTCATGTTGATTCCTCTTGCTTTACTCAATTCAATTATAGCGTTCATTGCAGCGAATGGAAATAATTGAAAAGAAATGATAGAAAAGAAAAATGAATCCGACGTGAGTTTGCGCAGCGAATGGCCGCGGTCTTCCTGTCCGATTCATCAACAGATTTCTTTATCCTTTTCTTATTTTGTCTGATCAAGCGGTACAAAGAGGATGTATTCGGCACCCTTTTCGTCACGCACCGTTTTGGGACATACCCCGAAGATCGACTGCGGGATGCGGCTGGACAAAAAAGCTGAAGCTGATCCAGTGAAAACCATTTCGCCCTGATCCATAACACACACCTGATCGGCCAGCTCTAGGGCATCGGCCAGCTCATGCAGGATCAGAACTACCGTTTTCCCCGCGGCTTTCATCTGTCTGAGCAGCGCATAAACCACTTGCCGGTATTCCATGTCCAAACTCGCTGTCGGCTCGTCCAGCAGCACAACCGGCGTATCCTGCGCCAACAAAAGGGAGAAATAAGCCAGCTGACGTTCACCACCTGAACAATGGCACACCAGATCTTCCGCATGCCCAGCAATGGCCGCCTGTTTCAGCGCGGAATCAACCCGCTGCGCATCTGCTTCACTCAGTCGTCCACTCATGCCTAAATACGGTTGGCGGCCAAAAGCCGTCAGCGTACGCACCGTAATCGGCGGACGCGGCAGAACCTGCGGCATCAGCGCAATTCTCTGGGCACGGGTTTTGGCGTCCAGTTTACGCAGGGACTGACCTTCGATCAGAATCTCACCGCTCCAGCGTGTCTGCGTTTGTGCCAGACAGCGCATCAGAGAAGTCTTGCCGCTGCCGTTGCGGCCGAGAAGCACGGTGATCTGACCTGGCTCAGCCTTAAAATCAACATTCCTTAAAATGGACTTTGCGCCTAAGCGCAGACTGACTTTGCGCGCCTCAAGCATATCGGCCTCGCCGCTGATACAGAATCAGCAGGAAAAACGGAGCTCCCAGCATCGCCAGGAAAATTCCCGCCGGCAGCTCAGCCGGGGAAAACAGGGTGCGTCCAGCCAGGTCGGACAGCACGACTAAATTGGCGCCGGTCAAAGCAGAGACCGGAACTAAAATCCGAAGATCATGACCGACCAGCCGGCGCGCCAGATGCGGAACGATCAGACCAACAAACCCTAACAGCCCCGCATAGGTCACCACGGCCGCACACAGCGCGCTGGCTAAGATTAAAGAAATCAGCCGCAGGGTCTTGACCCGAACTCCCAGAGAAGCGGCAATTTCGTCACCCAGGCAAAGCAAATTCAGCTGGGGCGCTAAGATCCAGGCCGCTGCCACACCGCCCAGAATGATCAGCGACGGCAGCGTCAGATCCGCCGGCTTTACCCCGGAGAAGCCGCCAACCGAAAACGCCGAATAGGAAGCCAGCGCGTCCGGAAACAGCTGCGACAAAAAGGAGATGCCGGCACTGAACAGCGAACTGACAGCCACCCCCGCCAACAGCACCGTAGAACGGGACTGATGTCCGCCCGCACTGACCGAAATTCCCAGCACCAGCAAAGTTGTCGCCAGCGCCCCGGCAAACGCCGCCAGCGGCAGTCCCGCAAAGGCCATCGGAAACAGGCAGAGCATGACCATGACCGCCAGCCCCGCTCCCGAATTGACGCCGATGATGTTGGGCGAACACAGATCATTGCCAGTCGCACTTTGTAAAAGCAGACCCGATACCGCCAACCCGCATCCTGCCAGCATCGCCCCAACGACCCGCGGCAAGCGCAGCTGCAGCACGATCAGCCGGATCATCGGATCGCCGCCAGATCCCAACGCTGCTCGAACTTCTTCAAAAGAAAACCGGGCGCTGCCCAAGATCAGACCGCAAAAGCCCAGACCGATCAAAAGCAGAAAGAGAAACGGCAGTAAAAACCGTTTCTGCATCAACTTCATGAAAAGCTTTCCGGATACAACAATCCGGCTAAAATGCGGTAAGCTTCCGCCCAGCGCTCATTTGGCTTGTAATGGAACAGATCCTTTTCCAGATAAGCACAGCGGCCGTTTTTCACCGCTTCCAGATCCCGCCAGCCGCTTTCCTGAAGCAGGCCGTCCATGTAAGCCCGCGCGGCTTCCTCATTGCCCTGCGGTACGATCAAAATCACATCCGGCTGATTCATCAGAACGCTTTCCAAGGAAAGGCCTTCGGATAAAGCTCCGGCTTCATCCGCGATGTTCACAGCACCCAGCTCCTCCAGCATCAGACCGACAAAATGATCCTTCGCCGTCTTGGCTTTGGTTGCGGAATAGCCTGAACCCGCGCGGACAAACAATACGGAGATCGGCTCCTGTCCAGTCCGGACCTCAGCCACCTGCGCCAGCACTTCATCCACCTGCTTTGCCACATCCTCACCATAGGTCTGGTAAGCCTGGAGATTACCGGTAATCTCAGTGAACAGCTTCAGCAAGGTCAGATAATCGGCAAAGCTTTCTTCTTTCAGAGCGGCACTGGGGATACCGTAGCCGTTGAGTTGTTCGCAGATTTCAGCCTGCGCCCCCATATCCGCCGAAGCGATCACGAAGTCCGGCTGCTGAGCGATCAGCTGTTCCGCATCAATCTTTAACCCCGCGCCATCATCCACAAGCGGCGTATCTGCCTCGGCAAAACCACGTTTGACACTGTCCCCGACGGTTACCGCAATCTCCCCTCCCGCTAACTTCCACAGCTGGGCATAGGAAGAAAACAGAACGGCGGTTTGCTGCGGCGTCTGCGGCAGCGTGATTTCTCTGCCCATCGCATCGGTGAAGGTCAGCGGCTGTACCTCCTCGGTCTTGGGTGTCGATGAGGACTGCGGTTTGGGGGATGCACTGCAGCCGGCGGCACCGATCAATAAGATCAGGACAAGTCCCATTCTTGTCCAGGTTTTATGGTTCTTCCACATAAAAATGTCAGGTCTTTTGCGCATTCTTTTCTCCTCCTGTGTTTTCACTTCCGGATCCGATTGGGGTTCCGGGAAATATCTGCGATCTTGGCGTAAAACAGGACGTCTGTACACTACGGTTTGGGCCGCAGCGAGTTCTGTCCTGATTACGATTCCAAAATGCTTTTAACTCACGAAGATTATTTTAAGGCCCTTGACCTGACATGCAGGATGGCAAATCTGTTTTCGTAAGTACAACAGTCTGAAATGACTGTTTCCTGATTGATGATTAATTAAAGAATAAAATCTGAAATGACCGGCGGTGAAGACAGTACCTGATCCAGCTGGGTTAAAAACAATTGCTGAAAGTCAGGACAGGCGCCCAGCTCCATCGACGAAATATCCAAGCTCAGGGAAGCCCCTTCCGATGTTAAATCCTGAACCGATGCGCTGATTTCTGCGGCATGATGTCCGGCGCACAGCATTAGAAAGTTCAGCGAAGCCGATCGGCAGCCTTCCATGCGCAAAGCGTTCATACTCTGCATCAGACTCGGCTCGCCATGCAGCAACGCAATCCGCAAATCAGATCGGTGCAGATCATCTAAGACCTGCTGCAAAGCGGAATAATCATCATTGCAGCCCTGACTTTGACCATGCCCCAACAAGATTCTAGGCGTTTCTGATACGGGGAACAGCTTGCTTAAGGTCTGTGCACAGGCTGTCAAAGAATGCATCAGAAGCGGTGGGGTCAGAATCAGTTCATCAAAGCAGGATCGCCATGACGCGATCTGAGCGCCCAGCTTTTCCCATTCTTTCCCGTTGGCAAAGAACAGACTCCACACCACAACACGGCGACACCCGCTTGCCTGAAGGCTCGCCAGGGCTTCCTCAACCAATGGCAGCGCCATTCCCTGCCGTGCTAATTTCGCCTGAATCCGCGGACTGGTCAGCGCCATTTCGGAGGTCAAGCCAACAAACCGCTGAACCGCCGTCTGATGCAGCGCCGCAAAACAGCGGTCAAAGCGCTGAACCTCAGCGGTTCCAAACGCTACGGTCAACAGAGCATCCGGTCTTTTTAACACTTCGCTCCGCCGACAACCGTCTTCTTCAAAATACTTTCCTTGTCAATCGAACCGTTCAGCAGTTTTTCTTCCACATAGTCAAAGCCTAACCGCGCGATCGTATCGGCAAACCGCTCACCGGTGATGCCTTCGTCACGATAGAACAGAATCGCTCGTTCCACTAAGGCCAGCACTTCTTCCTCACTGGTGAAAATCCGGGACAGCGGCTTGCCTTCGGCCACCTTCTTGCCCCAACGGCCGCCGATGTAAACCTTATAGCCATAAGTGCTTTCTTCAATTGCTTTAAACGGACACTTCGATACGCAGCGGCCGCAATGATTGCATTGTTCAGCGTCGATCTGCAGCTTGCCGTCAACCAGCTTCGCTACGCCGATCGGGCAGGTTTTCTCAATCTGGCACACCTTACAGCCGCGGCACTTCGACAGATCGACTTCCGGAATCCTCTGGCCGACGATGCCCAAGTCATTCAGATCCGGCTTGACGCAGTTGTTTGGACAGCCGCCGACTGCCAGCTTGAATTTATGCGGCAAAACGACATTATGATAACCAATATAGAACAGATCATGAAGTTTCTGGCTCAGTTCAAAGGTATCCGCCAGACCGTATTGGCAGGTTGTGCCTTTGCAGGAAACAATCGGACGAACCTTGGATCCGGTGCCGCCGGTTTCTAAACCGGCTTCATTCAGATACGTCATCAGGGCATCCAGATTGGCATACGGAACACCCTGAATTTCCAGCGTCAGACGGGTAGTCATCGTGACTTCTCCGCTGCCGTACAGCTCCGCCGCTTCCGCAATTTTACGCTGTTCCTCACTGGTAATCTTACCGTTGCGGGTGATGACACGGACATTGAAACGATCCGGATAGCGCTTATCCTGCAGACAGCCCAAACCCTTGACCCGTTTGATTTCATCCGGCGGCAAGGCTGAGCCGGCAAACTGAACCTTCACTTCATTCACAGTCACTCCGCCCTCCAGTACCTTCGTCTGTGTATAGCCGTAATGCTGCAGACGGTTCTGCAGGACATAAGCCCGACGTCCGCGGTTGCAGACCAACAACAATTTCGCGTCGCGCTCAATGCCTTCAATCGGACCGTCCAGCTTGGCCAGATCGATCCACTTCGCGCCTGGAATTGTCGGCTGCGGCAGCACATCGAGAACCTGATAGCCTGCGGCTGCGCCGGCGGCATATTCAGCCGGGGTCATCGACGTCATCACGCCGGACAGCTTGTTTTCCAAAACCAGACAAGCTTGAGCAAACGGATGAATCGCTGTGGAGAACGGCGGCGCATAGGCATAGTCCAGATCATTAAAGGCTTCTAACGTCATGCCGGCAGCCAGGCCGGTCACCGCGACATCGACCATTTTATCAACCGCGCTGCCCAACACCTGAATTCCCAGAAGTTTATGACTAACCCGATCCGCGATCAGTTTGGTGATGAAGAACGAAGAACCTGGGTAATAGTGAGCTTTGTCATCCCCGGCACAAACGACAGTTTCCGGATCATAACCCGCTTTCCGTGCCTGTGCTTCGGTTAAACCGGTACGCCCGGCATTCAATCCTTCCAATAACCGCACAACGCCGGTGCCGAAGCAGCCTTCGTACGTTGTCGGTGTTCCGGTCAGGGTACAAGCCAATGCCCGGCCGGTGATGTTGGCCGTCGAACCCATCGCTGAAACCTGCGGCTGATGCGTCTGGCGGTTGGCAACGATCACACAGTCCCCAGCGGCATAGACATCCGGAATATTCGTGCGCATTCTTTCATCGACCACGATCGCACCCTTGACCATCGTTAATCCGCTGTCAGCTAAGAAAGCGGTTGCCGGACGAACACCAATAGCCAAGACAACCAGATCCGCACTGATGCGGCTGCCTCCGGCCATAACACCATCCGCCCGTTCTGTTCCGGTAACGGCACTCAGCGGCGTATTCGTCAATACACGGATCCCTGCCTGACGCAGACGGCGGCGAGCCAGCTCTGCCATCTCTGGGTCAAAGAGGTTCGGCAGAATTTGATCAGCCGCATCGATCACCGTCACGGATAAACCCTGAGCTTTTAAATTCTCGGCGACTTCCAGGCCGATAAAGCCGGCGCCAACCACCACGGCACTATGGCAATGCGGCTGTTCAATCGCTGTTCTTAAATCAATCGCATCCTGCGGCGTCCGCATCGTAAAGACGCCCGGCAGATCTGCCCCCGGTACAGATGGCACAATCGGAGCTGCCCCGACCGCAATCACCAGTTTGTCATAAGTTTCCGTTGTCGTCTGACCTGCCTGCTGAGCGGTCAGCGTCTTCGCCGAAAAATCGACGCCGGTGACTTCACAGCCGGTGACGACTTCCACTCCCGTCAGCCCGGTATACTTTTCTGGGGTGTTGACAATCAGTTGTTCCCGGCTTTCAATCAGACCTCCGACATAATACGGAAGGCCGCAGCCAGCATAGGAGATATCGCTGCCCTTGGTCAGAATTTTGACCTCAGCACTGCGATCCTGCCGTTTGATCTTCGCCGCAGCTTTGGTCCCTGCCGCAACGCCGCCGATCACGATTACTTTCATTCCTATTTCCTCCTTGCGGGACTTACGATATTGTTAAGCCCCTCACATTGTAAAATTATAGCATAGGCGCTATAATAAAAGAAAATTGTTAATACTTATCTGCTGATTCGTTTTTCTTATGAGGTGAAACCATGATTGATTATCGCATTCCCACATTTTTAACGCTCTATGAGCTGATGAATTACCGTCGCACCGCCGAACAGCTGAAGCTGAGTCAGCCAGCCGTCACCCAACAGATTCATGCTTTGGAGCGTGAATATGGCTGCCGTCTGTTTACCTATGACGGCAGCCGTTTATCCCGCACGCCGGAAGCGGAAAAGCTGGCGGAATATGCACGCGTCGCGATGTATAACGATCAGCGGATGCGGCAGGAATTATCGGCCCCCAAGATCTTAAGCATCCGCATCGGAGCGACCAAAACAATCGGCGAATTCATCATCGGTGAAGACCTGTGCCGGTTTTTAAAACGACCTGACCGAACTTTAGAGGTTGTCGTGGAAAATACGCAGCAGCTGCTTCACCGGCTGGATCAGGAAGAACTGGATTTCGCTCTCGTCGAGGGCAGCTTTGACAAAAGCCGGTATGCCTACCGCTGCTTTGAAGCCGCTCCGTTTGTCGGGATGTGCCACCGCACTCATCCGTTTGCCGGACGTCAGGTTCAATGTGAGGAGCTGGCAGATCAAAGCGTGATCCTGCGGGAAATCGGATCGGGAACCCGGGCTATTTTTGAGAAGTCGTTTCAGGAATGCGGCTTCGCCCTGAATCAGATCGGCCGGGTGATCTGCGTCAACAACTTCGCCTTAATCGTCCGCATGGTCAGTGAAAACCTGGGGATTTCCTTTGCCTATTCCGCTGTGGCAGACGGTCATCCCGACATTACCACCTTTAAGCTGGATGGTCTCAGCGAACAGCGGGAATTCAATTTCGTCTACTTAAAACAGACGCATGCCGACCGCTTAATCGACGAAATTTTCCCACCGGCCTCATGCGGTTGATCGGCTTCGTTAATTTATTGGAGGAGTCCGATGCCATTTTCTTTGGGAGCGGTGTTCATCCGCAGGCTTGTTCTCAAGGTCTGGGAACGGCAATAACCCGTGAAGCCATCGTCATCGCAAAACAACGCTGGCCTAAGAAATCTTTGTATCTGGAAGTCCGGACGTGGAACCAGCGGGCGATTCGGTGCTATGAAAAAGCGGGGTTTATGATGACAAAAACATTCCAGATGACGACGCATTTGGGACCCGGCAGTTTTTACCGCATGGAACTGAAGCAGAAGTAGCAAGGCCTTTCTGAACTCGGCCTGATAAGTTCAGTCTTTCTCCCTCACAAATCCTGCTTTCCATTTAATTTCTGCAACGAAAAGAAGCCGCTGTCTGGATTCCGTACTGCCAGACAAAGGCTTCTTTTTTATCAGCTTGTTAATAAAGTCATGCTTATTCAGCTAAAGCGTAAGCCGCCGCTTCCGCTCCAGCCAGGATTCCGGAATCCGTGCACAGCAGCTGAGCATCACCGGAAACATAGACCTGATTGAAATACTTGCCATTGATCAGTTCCCCGGCTGCATACAGCCCAATGATCGATGCTCCGCCATGTTCTCTCAGTGAAAACGTAGACCTTCTAATTCAAATAGTTAGATAGTCTAATTATCTTATTTTATAGAATAGGAATCAGATTTTTCTTTTCTGCCTAAATATAAAGAAAATGAAAGTTCAGATCTAATTTGGCTCTTTCTAAGCTTCAGGGAGTGGATAATTATTTAGTGCCATAATAATTCACTACCTAGAGTTCAGAAAGAAGCTTGTGAACTGCGTCCTCTTGTTATTCCTTTTATATGACCTCTATTTAGACACGAAATGAGTAAGAAGTCATCAAGAAAAGGGCTTTTGCTTATTGAAAAACAGATTCAATTGAGCTACTATAATATTGAAAAGCAAACTCAGAAAAGTTTTTTTAACATTTTTCTGTTTTTTGCGGGGCTTTTTCTGATTTTCCGCAATATTAGATATGAAGGAGGTCTTTCTCAATGGAAATCAGTAAAATTCCTTACCCTGATTTATCGCTTCAATCCCTGCCGTATTCCCTCCATCCAGATCAGCTTCGTGAACGTTTAATCACCCTTGACTTTCGGGAAAACGATGTATTCCGTTTTGCCCTGGGTGGTGAGGATGAAAAGTCCAGAAAGATTCGATTTGCTTATTTATCAGCGCTGTTTCATATCCAGGTTGTCCGAGCAGATATCAAAAATACGGAACCGATGAAAACCTATGAAAGGGAAAAAGGCGTGCGCTTCGATTTGCTTATCGAAGTTGAGGATGACAAAGGTCAAATTCTGCTTGTGAACATAGAAATGCAGAATTATCAGATGGGTCGGCGCTTATCGCTGCGCTCTCAGGGATACTTGGCACGAATCGTTGCCGACCAGCTCAATGCGGACAATCTTTATGAATTTAATCCCGTAGTTCAGCTGATGATTCTCAACCGGAGTCCGCAAGTGAAGGAATGGGATGGATATCTGCATCATTATCGATACTTCAGTGAAGAAAAGGGCAAACGTCTGCCGGATGAGCGATGTCAGATCCTCTGGATAGAAATGGATAAATTAGAGGAATTGGAAAGCAAACCCGTTAAAGAATGGAAAATGGAAGAAAAAATTCACTACATGCTTCGGTTCAGCCATGTCGCAGAGAAACAGAACATCATTCATGAATTAGTCGAGAAGGAGGAAATTATCAAGATGATGGAAGAAAAGAAAGTGGATTTTTTAAGGGATACAAGTTTGGCGCTTGCTCGATTAAGAGCCAAGTTTGATGAATTGGATTATGAACTGGAAATCGCAGAAAGTCGGCTTGAAGGCAAACGCGAGGGTAAACTCGAAGGTAAACTCGAAGGAAAACTTGAAGGAAAACTTGAAGGAAAACTTGAAGGAAAACTTGAAGGAAAACTTGAAGGTCAACGAACCATGATTAAACTGGTTTTAGGAAAACGGATGGAACTCAGCACAGAGAATGAGAAGCAGATTGACAGTTTAGATGAACAAGCACTCTTAGAACTGACTCAGGTCATAGATACAATCTACACAGCACAGGATCTTCACCATCAAATCCAAACGATTACAAAACAGAATAGTAGAGCTGCAGAAACAGTACTTTCCCGATAAAGTATCAAATTGGTATAATTAAATCCAAGAAATTGGGTTTAGATACGAAAGACAGATCCAACATGCTTTTCATCCTTTGAAAGTAAGTTCAGATTTGATGGATCGACCTTTGAAAGATTCTGACATCAGGATGAATAAGTTTAAGTTGCTGGAGCCGGCTAGATTAACAAAAAAGAAGGTCTGCTTTGTAAAAAGTATTTGCCTGAATGAACGTGAAATCGTAAGCAGATAAAAGAGAGATGACTAAGTGATAAGCAGCTCTTTCTAACTTTATGTAAAGTAGAGTTTTTGAAGTAACAATAGGTGCTTTAAATCTGTGATAAATACAGATTTAAAGCACCTATGTTATTGAGTACCACTAATTATCCACTCTCCAAAGCTTAGAAAGAACCCTAAATTTACCTTTGATCAAACTTACTTCTTAATTTAAATTTACTTAACATTTTGAAGTTGTCTATCTGTAATTTTAGATTGATTGAGCTTCAACAGCCAGAGCTTGATCTTTATTCAACAGATAAGGGCGCAGATAAGCCACTGTGGAACACATCGGAAGCACATCCTCAGACAAGGCAATCCCCAATTCTTCGATCAGATAAGTCCGCCGCTGCTGCATCCGCTGCCACATCTCAGGATATTGTTCACGCAGCTGCTGTTTCAGATGGGCATCAGCCAAAACGACAGTACTTTCCGCACTGACACCGCCATAACCGGAAACTGAAGGAATAATATCAATCTGAAAGATCATGCCGCTGGTCAGGATTTCCTGCGAGTTTTCATAAACCGGCGAGGACATCCATTCTTCTTCCGCAGTTAAATGTCCTGGGCACAGACTCCATCCATATTCTTTTCGCGGCAGAACTTCTTCTATCCGATCGAACAAGGCTTTGCCGCTCAGTCCTACCCGAATGGTTTCCAGCCATTGAACATAGGCTGCAAAATAAGGTTTTGCTACACGCGTCAGATAATCCCGACAAGTCTGCGGCAATTCCTGTTGGTGATGTACGGCATAACCTGCCCGGCTGGATGATCCGCCGCGGTAGCCGACGGTCAGAGAAATCGGATCTCCTACTTTTACACGATTCGCTGTCGGGAACATATTTCCCTGAATAAACCGAGGTCCACTGGCGGCAATCGTGACAACACTGGTATGCTGTCCCCACCGTACCAAGGCATCTCCCAATTCCATTTCCGTGGTTCCCACTTCCAGTTTATCCATCGCCTTCAAAATACAGTCAGAAGCCAAGGCTGCACCAAATTCATAGTGCGCAATCTCATTGGCATTGTTGGTTGTCCGCACGCCTTGTTCACCGATAAACAGATCGGTTTCATTGCTGCAAAAGCGCAAATTTCCAACAACCTGTTCAATGGCGGATAAGACGTAAGCGGGAAGATCATACAGCTGCTTGTTGTGTTCAATCGGACTGGTAAACATTTTCCAGCCGACGATTCCGGTACGTACCCCTGGCTGCACCCCGGCTTCCGCCAACAAGGCGGGCAGTGTTTTATCTGTGCGATGGGGCTGATTGGGCAAAGAAAACAGTGAAACATGCACAGCCTCGGCTGGGAAACGAGCCTTGGATGCTTTATTCAGATTCTCATTGCCAAGAACCAGAGTCATCGCTCCATCCTGTTTAAGAATCAACAGACTTTCCTCAAAACGCGTGAAATAGCCTACCAAATATTCAAAGTTTCCGCCATGCTCTACATCTCCATAAACAATCAGCTGCTCAATTCCACGTTCTTTCATTTTCCGCAAAACTTTTGCTTTGCGTTCTTCCATCGTAGCCTGGGTTAACGCCGTTGGGGCAGCGGGAGCATCCAGCTGCGGTGCTTTCACGGTTTTATATTCAATTTTCAAATTTCTCATATTCGGCTCCTTTTAAATCTGATCAATCGGGAACATTGGCCGCTGAATCCGATGAAATGGAATGTGCGCAGTATCCTGCAGCGTCGCCCCTTCCGTCAGCGACATGACGTAAAATTCTGCTTTGTCTTTCAGCTCTGGGAAAATATATCCCTGTTTGACCACTGTGATGTCATAATTTTTCCAATCCACGCCAGCCTTCTCAAACTGAATAGCATTGGCATACGACTGCCTGTGATTCGCCACAATCACATCAATCGGGGTACCGACGATATTCACGACAACACAGGCGCCGAATACTTTGTAATGGCTCTCGGTCCCTAAGCTGACCAGACGTATGATCTCACCTTTGGATTTCACACGGACTTCCAGATCAACTCCCGTTGACAATGCGTCGTAGCCCACGCCCAGCGTGATCTTTGCCGTAGATCCCTCAGCCAGCGGATTCAGCTGCTTCCATGAGGTCGGATCACAGATTGAGGCAAAAAGGACACTTTTCTTTAAGTGCTCCACAGCCAGCATCTGCCGCAGAATCCCCGTATTCCAGCCCATTGCCCCGGAAGTTGTATTATCCCCGGAATCCGTGATGACTACCGGTTTCCCCGGATATTCCAGCGCCAGTTTTAAGGCTTCCTCCGGCTGGGCTGTCCGGCCGGTATAATGGAACTCATGCCGCTTCTTCCAGACATACTCCGCCAGCTGATCAGCGATGGTTTCAGCATATTGCTGATCAGCTTCGGTTGCCGGAACCACGACAATGCCGCAGCCAGCCACATCGGTATCATGCCGAATATAGCCGACATGCCAGGAACAACTCAGGATGCGCGGGTCTTGTTCGAGCTGATCCATATACTCATTGATCGAGCGCACCGGTTCATCGGCCGACACCGACTGTTCCCCGCCCAGGATCAAAGGCAGCTTGCGGTAAACCGCATGAATATGCTGAGGATTGCGGATCAGATCGCAGACCCGATGAGCCATCTTCCGCTTTGTATCGCGGGCGTCGGTGTGCGGGCTCTCACGGTAACTGCGGATCACAGTTGCAGCTTCCACATATTCACGGCACAAATTGCCATGCGGATCACAGGCAATCGTAATCGGTACATAAGCACCGACCTGCTGACGTATCCGCTTCAAAATATGATGATCCCCCGAACCTAAACCTTCAACCTCACTCGCGCCGTGAAGCATCAGATAAATACCGTCGATTTCATCCCGATGGGCCTTTACCGCATTGATAAAACACGCTTCAATATAATCAAAAGTATGCCGTTTGATCACACCAGACGATCCCGATACTGCATAAACCGCGGGAATGACTTCAATCCCAGCCGCCTCAAAGATGTCGCCGACCTGCATCTTTTCAACAGCTTCCTCACCGAACGCGATATCATAAGCTGTGATTTCATTTTTAAACGGAACATTGGCATTGGATTCTGTGATAAACTCGCCGATCAATACTTTTTTCTTCATCCGTATCATCCTTCCTTTGCTTGTTTTGACTTAAGTTGAGGTGCTGCTTTACATGATTTCAAACATCGGATCCAGAGCATTCAGTTTGCCTGAGGATGCCAGATTCCCGATTTCACTGTTCAGAGCGATCACGATCACATCGGTATCACAGCCGTGCCGGCGCATCATCTTCCAATCTGCAAGACATAACAGATCGCCTTGTTTAACATGATCTCCGACCTTCACCTTGGTTTCAAACGGTACTCCTTTTAAGGTTACCGTATCAATTCCAATATGAATCAGCAGTTCATGACCGCCGGTCGTCAGTAAGCCCAAGGCATGTCCTGTTTCGTAAACCATCGTGACTTCGCCCTCCGCCGGACTGACCACTTCCTTTTTCGCAAACAATTCCGGAGGCTTGACGGCAAACCCGTCGCCCAATGCCCGGCTGGCAAACATTTCATCATTCAGTTCTTCTAATCGCTTTCCCTTGCCCGCGACAGGGCTTCCAATCCATTCTGTCATAAAACCTCCCAAATAATAAAAACCAATCTGCAAGACAGCCTAAAAACTGAATGCAAATTGGTTATGCTTGTTGAATCAACAATAACAGTCCAACCTTGAACTCATTGTAAGCGATCCCACCTTGAAAGTCAACTCTTTGAATTTGACCCTTCCTTTTTTCACATTGTCTGAATACCGCTGCCTTCAACGCATCAGAAAAACCTTGTTTTTTATTTCTTCCAGCATGCCTTTGTTAGGCTCAGCCCAGTTTCATTCCTCGTCAGACCCGCGCCATCCGCAGCTGCAGAAACAGACCAATTCCATGCACCGCGGCGAAAAGACCAACGCCGCCCATCAGAATCAAATTGGTATAAAACTCAGTGCTGCTCAGCGAACTGGTCCAGGTATAAATTCCGATAAGCAGGACAAAGATCAGACTCAGTCCAATCAAACCCACAAAGGTCGGCACTGAATATTTGCGTGACAGCGTAATAAAATAATTTTCTTTTTTCGGACGGACAAAAGGTTCAACCGTCGCCAGCTGATTTAAAAATTTAACTGAAAAATAACCGGTCCAGACGAGGTAGACGAGAAAACCGAGAAAGAAACCATCGAAGGCGTTCATTCCCAGCAACACAGTCGCTGCCAGTCCAATAAAGACAGAAATCATCGTCCGCTGCGTATAGCGGTAAAACTCATCAATCTGACTTTTCGGAATCAAATAGCCGCGCTTGGAAAATAACGGCGCATAGACAATCCGATGCAGTGAGTCATGATAAATGAACATTCCGTTGATATCTGGATAGGCCGTCTTGGTTTTCGGCTTTGAAGTTTTTAACTTTGCTTTCCTTTTAATCATGGTTTCTTCCTCGCTTTCGCTTCTAGGGTTGAATCCGGCCCGAATTATATTTCATCAATCGGATACATCGGGCGCTGAATTAATTTAAACGGAATATGCCGGGTATCCTGCGGCGTCGCTCCGTCGGTCAGCGACATCACATAGCCTTGTGCTCCCTGTTTAAAATCCGGGAAAATGTAGCCTTGTTTCAATACTGTGATATCATAGTCTTTCCAATCGATACCAAAAGCCGCAAACAGACTTTCATTGGTAACGCGGGCCGTTTGATCAGCGACAAGAATATCAATCGTAGTGTTCTCAACATGCGCCAGGATTCCTTCCCCGCGTGTTCCGATTGTCACCTCGCCATGCGAAATCGGAATCGGCGCCCGGGCCAGCGGCTTACATGTCAGGGAGACCGGCGCTGACAATTCATCATAACCTGTGCCTAACGCAAGCGTCACCGTTTCTTCCAAATCCACCGCTGCCAGCTGCTTAAACGCCTGCGGATCACAGAGAGAAGCAAACAGGACCGTTTTTTTCAGATCATTGACAGCTAAGAACTGTCTGAGGACAAAGGTATTCCAGCCGGTAGCACCGGAGGTTGTATTATCACCGGAATCGGTGATCACAAACGGCTTGCCTTCAAAATTTAAAGCCATCGTCAGTGCTTCTTCCGGTTCGGCCGTCAAGCCGGTATAATGAAACTCATGCCGTTTATTCCAAACATATTCGGCCAGCTGGTCAGCCAGTGTTTCCGCATAGGCCTGATCTTCCTGTTTCTGCGGTACGACTACGATGCCGCAGCCGGCTTCCGGGCAGTCATGACGCAGATAGCCGACATGCCAGGATACGCTGCGGATGCGCGGATCCTGTTCCAGCTCATCCATATAACGGTTAATGGAACGAACCGGTTCATCCGCCGAAACTGACTGTTCTCCGCCCAGAATTAACGGCAGTTTGCGATAAACGGCATGAATCGTTTGCCGCTGCTGGATCAAATCGCACAACATTTCCGCTACTTGACGGCGGGTTTCCATGGCATCGGTATGCGGACTTTCACGATAGCTGCGCAGAATCTGCAGGGATTCGACATATGTTTTTGTCAGATTTCCATGCGGGTCGCAGGAAACGGCGATCGGCAGATATGGGCCGACTAAACGGCGGATTTCCTGAATGATGTGATGGTCGCCGCTGCCGATTTCCTCAACCCAGCTGGCGCCATGCAGATGCAGATAAATCCCGTCGATTTCATGCAGATGTTCCCGCACACTGTTTAAAAGCATGGATTCAATCAGCAAAAACGTTTTCTTATCGACGACGCTGGCCGCGTTGGCATTGGCATAGACACCCGGGATAATCGCTACCTTTTTTCCGGCAAAGGCTTCCCGAATTTCCATCACATCGATCAGCGCCTCACCGGTTGCCAGATCATAATTTTGAATTAAGGTTTTGTATGGGGCTTTGGCATTGGACTCAGTGGTAAAACTGCCAACCAGAACTTTCATCATGGACTTTCCTTCTTTCTTTTGTTTGATTCTTACATTCCATCAAAATGCGAGCTCAATCAATTTCATCAATAAAACTAGGGTCATGGTGGAAAGCAGCGTCGAGATCAGTACAACCGCTGACGCGAAGGCTTCATTGCCGCGATATTTCTTTGCGAAGCTGGCACAGGAACTGCCGACTGGCATCCCCATCAGCAGTGTGATCACCGCCGTCGTCTGAAAATCCAGGTGCAAAAGCAGACAGATGCCCAGGGCCGCCAGCGGAATAGCCAGCAGCCGTATCAGGGTAATCCAGGCGACATTTTTAATCATCGCCGCGTTCAGCTTCACTTTCTGCGCCAGCATGCTTCCCACCAATATCAGTGAAAACGGCGCAAGGCAGCCGCCGATCTTCTGCAAAGCCGTCAGAACCGGTGAGGGCAGGGACAGATGGAAACCGATCATCACCAACCCCAGGGCCATCACAACAAGAATCTTATTGGTAAGTATGGATAGCAGAATCGCTTTCGGAGATCGTTTCAGTGAAGGATTGAAAATACTCTCTCCCGCACTGAAAGCCATAATCCGTGTCGGAATCATAAAGACGTTGCAGCACATGACGCCGACCGGTCCAAACAGGGATTCAATGACCGGCGTGCCGATTAAGCCGCCGTTGCTGACAAGATAACCATAATGAGCTACACAGGCCTCACTCGGTGTAAAACGCGAGCTGGGTATTTTACTAGCCAGACTCAAAAAGACTTCAAGCAGAATCGCCAGGATCAAAATGGTTCCCAGCGAAATCAACAGGTCCATCGACATCCCGGTCAGAAAGGAAGTAAAAACACTGGCGGGAAGCAGGACGTTGATCGTCAGATTAGAGATAAACAGCTGTGCCTGTCCGTCGATCAGACCGGTTTTGGATAAGAGAAAACCGACGATCAGATAGGTGACAATGGTAAGCTGCGTATTGATTAAAATCGTTGTCATAATCCTCCCTGATTTCCTGACCCTGCCCCATCGCACTCTCTCTGTTGGGTTTGAGTCTTGGGCAGTGAAAGGTTTTTAATCCATATCATCGAGCGGAAACATCGGCCGCCGTACCAACTTAAACGGAATGTGCTTAGTATCCTGCGGCGTTGCCCCATCGGTCAGCGACATCACGTACCCTTGGGCCGCAGCCTTGAGTTCTGGGAAAATATAGCCCTGCTTCACGACGACGATATCGTACTGTGTCCAATCTTCAACCCCGGCGTGTTCATACTGAACCGTTTTAAAATAACTGAGTTTATGATTGGCAATGATGATATCAATCGGATGCTCCGTCAGCCGCACCAGCACGCAGTCGCCGGCTTTGGAAGCCAGGCCATCCTCCCCCGGGGCAAAGGACAGTGTCCGCACCACTTCCCCTTTCGCGATCAGTTCGACGTTTAATTCAACCGCTTGAGAAAGAGCGTCCGCATTCATGCCCAATCGGATTGGAATCTGTGCTCCTGGCTTCTGCTGAAGCAGCGACTGGACGCAAACCGGATCCACAATCGCAGCAAACAATACTCGTTTGTCTAACTTGTCCACGGCCAGAAACTGCCGCAGAACGAACGTATTCCAGCCGGTTGCCCCGGAGGTTGTGTTATCCCCGGAATCCGTAAGCACAAACGGCTTGCCGGCAAAATCCAGCGCCATCTTCAAGGCAGCTTCAGGCTCAGCGGTGATGCCGGTATAATGAAATTCCCGGCGCCGCTGCCAGACAAAATCGGCCAGCTGGGCGCACATCTGATCAGCATACGCCTGATCCACTTCGGTCTGCGGAACAACTACCACCCCACAGCCAGCTTCCGGACAATCATGGCGCAGATAGCCGACGTGCCAGGACGCGCTCATAATCCGCGGATCTTGTTCCAATTGATCCATATAAGCATTGATCGAGCGCACCGGTTCATCTGCCGATACCGACTGTTCACCGCCTAAAATCAACGGCAGCTTGCGGTAAGCTGGGCGGATTCCTTGCCGCTGACGCACCAGTTCACAAAGCATCCGCAGTGTTTTCTGCCAGGTAGCAATCATGTCGGTATGCGGTGATTCACGATAACTGCGCAGAATCTGCATCGATTGAACATAATCCTCGTTCAGATTCCCATGCGGATCGCACGAAACCGCGATCGGAAGATAGGGTCCAACCAGCTTGCGGACTTCCTTCAGAATGTGGAAATCACCACTGCCAATGCCTTCCACATAACTGGCGCCATGCAGATGCAGATAGATGCCGTCAATCTCATGGCGGTGGCTGCGCACAGCCCTCAACAGACTGTTTTCAATCGTTTCAAAAGCCGCCGTTTCAATGATTCCGTTGGGCGATGATTTCGCATAGACCGAAGGGATCATCTCCGCTCCTTCCTGTTTTAAAACGTCTCCCAACTGCATGCGTTCGGCAATGCTTTCGCCAAAAACCAGATCATAACTTGACAAGTCTGTCATGCAGGGAATATGCTCATTGACTTCTGTTGCAAAAAAACCAATTAATATTTTCATAACTACCCCCTTAAATCTCGTCAATCGGATACATCGGACGCTGGATCTGTTTAAATGGAATATTCTTCGTATCCTGCGGCGTTGCTCCCTCGGTCAGCGACATGACATAACCCTGAGCGGCGGCCTTCAGTTCCGGAAAAATATAGCCCTGCTTCACAACCGTAATCGCAAACTGTGTCCAGTCTGTGATTCCAGCATGCTCAAACTGCAGCGTATGACAATAGGCCTGCCGATGATCAGTAATGATCACCGTCATCGGCCGATCGGTTAACGTGAGGCTTACACAGTGTCCCATGACCGTATACTCATCCCGTCCCAATGCCGCAACGCGAATCACATCCCCCTTGGCCTGAATCACGCCTTCAAGCCTCACCGGTTTGGACAGCTCATCCTCACCCACACCCAATGTCGCCTCAACCGTGTCGCCGATCTGTTTCATCCGCAGCTCAGCACAGGTCTTAGGATCACAGATCCCTGCGAACAGCACGCTTTTATTCAATTCTGGGAGAGCTAAAAATTGTCTGAGGACAAAGGTATTCCAACCGGTTGCCCCGGAAGTGGTGTTGTCACCGGAATCCGTCATGACAAATGGTTTGCCTTCAAAGTTCAGTGCCATCTGCAGCGCGGCTTCCGGATCAGCCGTCGTACCGGTATAATGAAATTCATGACGGCGCTGCCAGACGTAATCCGCCAGTTTGCCACAAATAGATTCCGCGTAGGCCTGATCGGCCTCAGTCTGCGGAACTACGACTACTCCGCAGCCCGCTTCCGGGCAGTCATGGCGCAGATAGCCGACATGCCAGGACACACTGCGAATGCGCGGATCTTGTTCCAGCTGATCCATATAGGCATTGATCGAGCGCACCGGTTCATCCACCGAGACCGACTGTTCCCCACCCAGAATTAACGGCAGTTTGCGATAAGCGGGATGGATGTGCTGCCGATTCTTCAGAAGATCGCATAACATGGCTGCGACTTTGCGGTATGTTTCGACCATATCGGTGTGCGGCGACTGGCGGAAGCTGCGCAGAATCTGCAGCGAATGAACATAGTCTTCCGTCAGGTTTCCATGCGGATCGCAGGACACCGCAATTGGCAGATAAGGCCCAACCAATGCCCGGATTTTCGCAATGATATGAAAATCACCGCTGCCGATGTCCTCCACCCAGCTCGCACCATGCAGCCATAAGTAAATTCCGTCAATTTCGTGTTTATGTTTTTTAATTGTTGAAAGCAGCGAATTCTCAATGGTCAGAAAAGTTTCTTTTTCGATGACCCCGGAAGGTCCGCCCCCGGCATAAATCGACGGGATGATTTCAATCCCAGCTTGCTCAAAGACTTCCCGTACCTTCATGCGTTCGATCAATTCTTCGCCGAAGGCCAGTTCGTAATGGGACAGATTGTTTTTCATCGGAATATGAGCGTTGGCTTCTGTCGTAAAATGTCCGATCAAGACTTTCATACTACACCTCACCTATTCTTTCTATCTGAATAAAACAACAGCCGGGTCTTATGAACGATGTCCGTCAGACCAGGCTGTTTTCTTCATAAGCTTCAATGATGGGAGTTGTGGAAAACCGTCAGATCTCGTCGATCGGATACATCGGCCGCATGATCTGCTTATAGGTCAATCGACGTGTATCCTGCAGCGTCGCTCCGTCGGTCAGCGACATCACATAAAATTTCGCCGCGGCCTTCAGTTCTGGGAAAATATAGCCCTGTTTGACAATGATAACGTCATAGTCATCAAAGTTCAGACCGGCATCGGCAAACTGATGAATTTCACAGATTGCATAGCTGGTCGTGGCGATCATGATCGTGATCGGGCTGTTTTTGACCGTCACGCTGATCGTTTCGCCATACACCGTTCCCGGAATGTTGTGCATCATAAACCCGGTGATCGGGCCTTTCGCTTTAACGACTACTTCCAGGTCAACCGCTTTCGATAATTCGTCATAATCCATTCCTAAACGAATTGCGGCAGAATCCCCGACTGACAACTTCTGAAGCTGATTAAATGTTTTCGGATCACAAATTGTTGCGAACAGCACCTGCTTTTTCAAGTTCTTTTCAGCTAGTACCTGACGCAGCACAAACGTATTCCAGCCCGTAGCCCCCGATGTAGTATTATCGCCAGAATCCGTAATGACAACCGGTTTACCGTCATAGTTCAGCGCCATTTCCAGCGCTTCTTCCGGTTCTGCCGTCAAGCCTGTATAGTGGAACTCATGACGCCGCTGCCAGACATAATCCGCCAGCTGATCAGCTATCGTTTCTGCATAGTCCTGATCCGCTTCAGAAGCCGGTACAACGACAATCCCGCATCCGGCTTCCGGACAATCATGCCGCAGATAACCAACATGCCAAGAAGCGCTTAAGATCCGCGGATCCTGTTCCAATTCGTCCATATATCGATTGATGGAAAGCACCGGTTCATCTGTGGACACGGATTGTTCCCCACCTAAGATTAATGGCAGCTTGCGGTAGACAGCATGTATATTCTGACGTGAGCGAACCAGATCGATCAACATTTTTGAAACGATGCGCAGTGTTTCATTGGCATCGGTATGCGGTGACTGGCGATAACTGCGGATAATCTGCAGTGACTCAACATATTCCTGAGTCAGATTGCCATGCGGGTCACAGGCGACAGCGATCGGCAGATACGGGCCAACCAGCTTGCGCACCTCCTGAATAATATGATGGTCCCCGCTGCCCAGGCCCTCAACCTTACTGGCGCCATGAAGCATCAGGAAGATCCCATCGATTTCATTCAGATGTTTTTTTACTTCATTCAGCAGCGAAGTTTCAATATAGGCAAACGTTTCCGGCGTAATCAATCCACCGCTGGCACCGTTGGCATAAATGGTCGGAATCATTTCCGCATTTTCTGATGCATACACTTCACTGATGTTCAGATTTTGAATGCACTGATCGTCAAAGGCGATCACATAGTTATTGATACGGCAGCGCTGCGGTATATTTTCGTTTGTTTCAGAAACAAATTCACCGACTAAAATCTTCATACAAAGCCCTCCTTCATTCGCTCAAAATTGTGATCCGGTTCTCATTGGTTCGCATGGAAGCCAACAGAACCTTTTTTAAAGATCCGAAGCAGTGACGGATCCGAATGATGGAAAGGAAGGGCAGCGGAAAAGGGAGGACCGCCGCCTTTTCTTTCAGTTAAATTTCATCAATCGGATACATCGGACGCTGAATCAGTTTAAACGGAATATTCTTTGTATCCTGCGGCGTTGCCCCGCCGGTCAGCGACATGACATAGAACTGCGCGTCGGCTTTGAAATCCGGGAAGATATAGCCTTGCTTCAAGACGGTCATGTCATATTGACGCCAATCCAGGCCCAGATATTCCAGCTGGTAACGGTTGATAACGGCGTAGGAAAGATTGGCAATCAGCACATCGATGGTTGTGCCTTCCAGATGCACCAGGACGCATTCAGTCATTTCCCGCTCATAAATCCCATTGGTAAACTTACAGATCTGACTGAACTGACGAATTGTGACTTTCAAGCTGACGCTTTCAGACAGTTCATCATGCCGCATTCCCAAATCGATTGTTGCGGTCTGTCCGACTTTGTGATCTTTCAAATGGGCGTAAGCCTTCGGGTCGACAATCGGTGCAAACAGAATGCTTTTCTTTAAATTCGGAATTGCCAGGCATTGTCTTAAAATAAAGGTATTCCAACCGGCTGCGCCGGAAGTCATGTTATCTCCGGAGTCCGTGATAACCACCGGACGGCCTGCGAAATCCAATGCCATCTGCAGCGCTTCCTCTGGCTGAGCCGTGAGTCCCGTATAATGAAACTCCCGCCGGCGCTGCCAAACGTAATCGGCCAGCTCATCCGCCTTCGTTTCCGCATACGCCTGATCCGCCTCGGTTTTCGGGACAACAACGATGCCGCAGCCCGCTTCCGGACAATCATGACGCAGATAGCCGACATGCCAGGAAGCACTCAAAATCCGCGGATCTTCTTCCATCTGATCCATAAACTGATTGATCGACCGCACCGGCTCATCTGCCGATACCGACTGTTCGCCGCCTAAAATCAACGGCAGTTTGCGGTAAACGGAATGAATCGTCTGACGTTGACGGATAAAATCACACAGCATCTGCGAAACTTTTCGATAAGTATCAACGTTGTCCGTATGCGGTGATTCCCGAAAACTGCGCAGAATCTGAATCGCCTCGGCATACTCTTGGGTCAGATTGCCATGCGGATCACAAGAAACCGCAATCGGCAGATACGGGCCGACAAGACGGCGAATCATGCTTAACAGATGATGATCGCCGCTGCCGATCTCTTCCACATAGCTGGCGCCATGCAGATGCAGATAAATCCCGTCCAATTCATGCAGATGTTTTTGAATGACAGCCAGAAAACTGTTTTCAATTGATTCAAATGCTGATTTTTCCACAATCCCGGTTGCCCCGGCATTGGCATAGACCGCCGGAATGATCTCCACCCCAGCCTGATCGTAGATCTCGCGGACATACATCTTCTCGATGACCTGATCTTTAAACGCCAGATCAAAGGCACTTAAATCACTGGTGAGGGGAATATTCGCATTGCATTCCGCGTTGAACAGTCCGACTAATACTTTCATCGTTTTCCTTCTTTCTGGTTTATCCGGCAATCACTTTCTTGCTTTCGGAACGCTTGATTAAAATCGAAGTTGCCATGAAGCAGGCTACAACCGTAACCGCTGCCGTAATCGCTGCATACCAGACCATCTGCAGACTTCCGGTTTCCGGATTGATAAATGACAGGAAAGTTAAGAAGCCTGGGCAGGAAGCGGAAATGTAGGTTCTTAAGCCAAACAGGGCACCGACAAAGCCGCCGATCACCGTCCCGATCGCATGTCCGATTAAAGCTTCTTTCAGTGAGATCAGTGACCCGTAGAATGCAGGTTCAGTAACGCCGCACAGCGCTGTGATGGCTGTGGACACGATCATGCCGCGCTTAACTTTGTCTTTGCGGACAACGGCGGAATAGGCGATGGCCAAAGCTACCGCACCGACGCCAATGTTGGAAATGAAGTTCTGCGGAGCTGTGATGTTGTTGTAACCCAAAGTAGCAAGCAGTTCAATTCCCAGTGGGGAAAGTGCTTTATCCACACCAAACATGACGAAGTATGGACACAGTGCACACAGGATCGGCAGGGCAAAGACACCCAGCGTGTCCATTAAGAAGGTGACAAAATAACCGATGTAAGTACTCAGCCATGTGCCTAACGGGCCAAGCCATAAGAATGTAACCGGTACAACAATCAGCATCGTTACTACTGGTTTTACGAAGTAAATAACGGCGTTAGGAATGATTTTCTTCAGGTATTTATCCAGGAAGTAAATCAATGTCGTACCTAAGATGACCGGAATAATCGTTGAGGAATAGCTGACTTGTTCAATCGGCAACCCCAAGAAATCAGTGACCACTCCGCTTTGATAACGTGAGCAGACCAGAACTCCGCCCAAGAACATGCCGAGAATTGGCTGCAGCTTCAGTTTCTGCGCATACGAGTAACCAATGTAGATCGGCAGGAATTCAAATCCGGCATTGAAGAAACAGGTTAACAATTGGGCTGTTCCGCTGGAAACATCCAGACCGAAATAGTTGACGCACAGTGTACGAATGGCTAAAACCATACCGCCAACGACCAGTGCCGGCATAATCGGCATGAAGATCGGCGGGAAGAAATCGGCAATCAAATCCAGAATTGACTTTTTCTCTTTTGGAACATTGACGGCATTTTCATTCATGCCTTCTTTCCAACCGGAAACTTCCAGAAAATCGTAGTAAGCATCCGGTACCTGTGGACCAATAATAATTTGAAGCTGATTGGCTTTTTTTACAATTCCCGCACATTCCGGGAGCGCCTTAATCGCTGCTTCGTTGATTTTACTGCCGTCGGCATAGCTAATCCGTAGTCTTGTGGCACAATGGGCAACAAAGGTAATATTGTCCAATCCCCCGACGTTTTCTAAAACTTTTTGAGAAAATTCAGCATATTTTCCCATCTCAAAATCCTCCTTTAGCAATATTTCATAACAGGAATAAGGCGCGCTCTTACTCTGTTGATGACCTGGGATCCATGGCTAAGAACAAAGGCGGTTGACGTGCAGGATCAGGTACAGCATTTCATTTTCATCGAGTTTGGACTGGATGTTCTGTTCAAGGAAACGGGCGATTTCATCGACACAACGATAGGTGTCAGGATATTCTTCCAACAGTTTTTCATAAATCCGGCGGTTGTCATCCGAGGTCTTTTTGCCATCCTTCAAACGTCTCAGCAAATAGATCATGTGTGTTGCAAACCGGGAATAATTAAACGAATCGCGGTTGATTTCAAGGTTGAAATATTTTTCAATAATGACTGTAATCTGACTGATCAGCGGTGAGAAGTTAACATCTTCATCGTTGCCTGATGGCTTCAGTTCGGAATTGACAATATTCATAACAAAGCCGCCCAATTCTGATTCAGGAAGCTTGATTTTTAATTCTTCTTCAATCATTTTCATCGCGTATTTGGAAATTTCGACTTCCCGCGGATATAAATATTTAAAGTCATAATAACCTTTGAAATCAAAGATCATGTTCTGTGCAATGCGTTCAATCGTAAATTCAATGTGATCTGCCAGTGTAAATACAAAATTTTTAGAAAACTTTTTCGTCAGATTTTTCTTCGCATAGGCTACGATTTTTTCTGAGAGTTTAAGAATATTCTCCGGCATTTCTCCCATTTGTTCGATATAGTTTCGGTCTACACCGCTGTATATTTTTTCAATCTGCGATTCATCGGTCACATAGCGAGGAATGGTTCCGAAGCCGATTCCGCGGCCAGCTACGACAACCACTTCACCGTCGCGTTTTCGTGCTAAAGCGTAATTGTTATTGATTTTTCTAATAATTTTCATCATCATTTACCCTTTTCTGAAATAATCGTACGTTGTCATTACCTTACTGTTGTTTTCGCTTTCTGTTTCAGATTTTTTACTCACTTCTGAACTTAGAATTTTCCGGCACAACAAACAAAAAAACTCTTCCTCGGCACACACAAAATAATCGCTTATTTAGGTTATGCCTCGAAAGAGTGACAGTCCCAATATTTACTTGTTGATTTCATTCTAGCAGAGGATGTAAGCGTTGTCAACACAGAATAGAAATTTTGTTAAATTCCACTTTCTTCCTTTTATATAGGTGAATGTAATCATTTTTACCGTTATTAATAAAAGTTTTATTTTCTCAGAATCAGGAAATTCCAACTGATGACTCAGCCATGAAGATCGTATTTTAATTGACTTTCCTCGATCCCGCTGTTAAAAAAGTGCTGCTTCATGTACCAAGCAAAACCATCTTCATTGTTGCTTTTCTCCGTAATGGCATTGGCTGCGGCTTTTGTATCTTCACTGCCGTTGCATAGGCAGACACCCCATCCGCTGGCCTTGAGCATTTCATTGTCGTTGGAAGTATCACCAAAAGCCAATACTTCCTCCATCTGGAAATGATGCTTCTCGCAGAATTTCTTCAGCGCGTAGGCTTTCGAGATCCGCCGATCGGCAAACTCAAGAATAAACGGTCCAGTTCGGAAAGCTTTATAAAAAGATGAAGGATGTTCTTTGGCATATTTTTCAGCCGCATCCAGCCGGTCCGGTGTCGTTCTGAACATGATTTTAGCGTTGGCCTGCGTATAAAATTCTTCATTGCTCTGCGCTATCTGGATTTTCTTCCCGCTGCGCCGAACGGACTGAAGCGTCATCTCATCTTCTCTTTGACAAAGCATTCCTCCATCCTTGTAAATACAGGCATTCAGATCAAAGGGCGCCATCAGTTCCATAATTTCTTTGATCCACTCCGGTTTCAATTTAAAGTAATCGGAAAAATCCCCATGAATGCCGTCCCATAACTCCGCGCCATTCATCCCGATAACGACGTCGAAAGGCTCCTGAATCTGCCACCGTTCTAAAAGCGTTTCAACTTCGCTGACCGGCCGGCCTGAAGCTATTCCAAAATATATGCCTTGTTGGCGAAGCTGGTCAATTACCTGCCGCGCGGCTGGGCTCAGCATTCGGTTGTTGCCGACTAAAGTCCCGTCTACATCACAAATCACCAATCGTGTCGATCGTTCCACACCTATCTCCCCCTACCATTTTGATTTAGATTATAGCACACTCTTTTTGACAGTGAACCCCAACTTTAAGTAATTTGAAAAGGTTGGATAGCGGGCGACTTGAAAAAAACAGGGCTGCATAATCAATCAAAACGATAACCGGAAATAAAAGATGACCTATTCATCAATAAGCCATCTTATTTTGCCTGCTTATCAAATACCATGCCGCATAATAGAAACCCTTCCGCTCTGATCCTTTCACCGATCACAGGGAAAAGATCAAATCATCCGAGGTTTAGCCTCTATTCCTCTCCATAGGTTCTTCCTGGAAGCATGGTTTTCATTGGCACGTTATCCGTGGTTTCGATTAATTTTTTCAGCAGCCAGTCTTTCATTTTCGCAATTTCCAAGCGATATCGCTGATCATCAACGACATTCTTTTCTTCCCAAGGATCCGCTGTCAGATCGTAAAATTCATCCTTTTCAAACAAACGGTAAACGTACTTATACTGATCAGAGCGAACCATAAACGCCTTAGAATGCTCAGGCATGCGCGTCTGAGCCTCCAAACGTGGCCAATAGATCGACGCTTTTCCGGTATAGCCTTCCATCGCCTGCTTCTCCCCCTGAATACGGCCGCCTTCACTCAAAACATACTCGTGCAGTTCCATCTCATTTTCAAACAAAGCGGTTAGCGACTTTCCAAACTGAGTGTAATCCAATTCATAGTGAAGCAGATCTGCAACGGTCTGCGGCAAATCGTTCAATTCGATCAGCGATGAACTCGTTCGCGGCTGAAACGGTGTGCCCTGAGCAGGACGAATAATGCATGGAATATGAATAAGACAATCTTCAAACGTATTTTGTGTTTTTTCCACCAAGCCATAATCGCCGGTAAAATCACCATGATCCGCAAAGGCAAGAATGTGCGTATCCTCATAGTAGCCCTGCTCTTTTAAAGCCCCGAGAACACGGCCAAGCTGATTATCCAATTTCGCAATCATCCCATAATACGTCGCCTTGATTTCCTGAAAATCTTTCTCCGTTAACTTTGTTAGATTCTGATTTTCACGAATCCGATAAAGAATGCTCGGCTTATCCTTCAGTTGTTCAATCGGCTTTGTCTGAACCTTAATTTGCGTCCGATCAAACATCGAGAACCAGGGTTCTTCCACCTCATAAGGCGGATGCGGAAGGTTCAATGAAACATAAAGACAGAACGGTTCTTTTAATTCATGATTTTGAATCATCGCCAAAGTTCGCTCGATGACCAGATCATCCTGGGTTTTGGCTGCTGCTTCCTTTGTCATTTCTCCAAAATAGAAAGAATAGTAGTAGGGATTGGCTTTGATTTCTTCTTCTGAAACCGACTGTCCGATTCGATGGATCGCGTTGGTGCTCATCTCACAGCCAATGTATTCCAGATCACAGGTAGCCGCCATTTCCGCCTCATCCTGGCGATCAAAATAATGCGACTTTCCCATTAAATAAACATGATATCCATTCTTTTTTAACGACTTCATCATACTCGGATCTTCTTTTTCCAAGAAATAATGAATCGTCCGATGTCCGTTTGTGTGCGGATACCAGCCGGTATTGAAGCTGCACCGGCTTGGAACGCAGATCGGCGACTGACAGAAAGCATTCTCAAACAGAATTCCTTCTTCCGACAAGGCATCATAATTAGGCGTCGCCGCTTCTGTATTTCCCATGCATCCCAAGCTGTCCGCCCGCAGCTGATCCGCAATAAAAAACAATATATTTTTTCGTTTTTCCATATATTCCTTTCCCGTTCAATAAAATAAGAATTATTCTAAATCTTCACCCTGGGAAACGATGACTTTTTTAGCCCAGTAATAGGAGTCCTTCAGGATCCGCTTTCCGCTTCCGTTGCCTTCATCGTCCATATCAGTATAAATAAAACCATACCGCTTGCTCATTTCGCTTGAAGAACAGCTGACGATATCCAGCGGTGCCCAGAAATAATATCCGCGCAGATCCACACCATCGGCAATGGCTTCCTTCATCTGTAAAATATGCTGGCGATAAAACTCAGGACGGTAAGGGTCATGAATCTGACTGTCTTCAGTCAGCTCATCAGCATACCCAATGCCATTTTCAGTGATATAAATTGGACATTGGTACCGATCATAAAACAGATTCAGAAACGTCCGCAGCCCCAGAGGATCGATGGACCAGCCCCATGGATTCGCCGGCAGCTCCGGATTTCGGAAACCCTCGTTTCCATTTTCATAATGCTGCTGATCACACAATCGCGTATAATAGTACGAAAAGCTGAAAAAATCACAGTGATTCTTTAATTTTTCAATTTCTTCCGTGGAAACCTCAATCTTGAATCCATGATCATCGAAAAAGCGATAAGCATATCCCGGAATTTTTCCGCGCAGCAGAACATCGCCGTAAAAATATTCCATCTGATTATGCTTCACCGTTGCAAGCACATCTTCCGGCTTGCAGGTTGCCGGATAGGCTGGGCCGCCGCACAGCATCATTCCGATTTGATTATCAGGATAGTGCTGATGAGCATAAGCCGTGATCCCTGCACAGGCGATCATTTCATTCATGACCCCCTGATATTTGGCTTCCATCAGATTCTCAACCTTATCCTGAGCTATGCCCAAATGATTAAACGATTCATGTGTGATCAAGTTAATCTGGTTCACAATAATCCATTTTTTAACGCGATCATGATAACGGTCCAATAATACTCTTCCGTATTTCTCGAAAAAACCAATCGTTTCTTTCGAATACCAGCCGCTGTAATTGACTGCCAGATTCAGCGGCATCTCATAATGCGACATCGTGATCATCGGTTCCATCCCATTGGCAAGGATTTCATCAATCAGCCGATCATAGAACCTCAAGCCTTCTTCATTCGGCTTTTCATCATCACCGTTGGGAAAAATCCGCGCCCAGTTGATCGAAGTCCGGAAAGCATTCAATCCTAATCCCTCTTTTCCCAGAAGTTTCAGATCTTCAGCATAGCGGTGATAAAAGTCAATTCCCCGGCGTTTGGGAAAATTCCTGGAATTCTCTTTAATCGCATTCGCAATATATGCAGTCGTTATTTCTTCATTATTTTTCTTGTCCACGGGTATATCGTTTCGAAACTCATTGATATCTGCCAGACACAGGCCTTTTCCGCCTTCAAGATAAGCTCCTTCCATTTGATTGGCGGCAAAACCGCCGCCCCATTGAAAGTGTTCGCCAAACTTTTTCTCAATCATCATTCATCATCCTTCTTTCAAAGCAAAATGATCAATTCTTCAACTAGGATATGAATGGTGTCTGCCGACATCATGAGATCTTCCGCGTGCATCAAGATCATTTTGATTTCGACCGGTTCATCATTGGCCTCCTGCTGGATTAATTTCGCATGAACCTTCTCCGCCTCAATCAGATTGGCATTGCCTTCTTCAAGCAAAGCTTTTGCGTTTGTTTTATCCGCCTGTTTGGCCTGCCGCAAAGCTTCAATAAAACAGGAACGAGCTTCTCCGGCATACGTAATGATCTGAAAACAGATCTCTTCGAATTGTTCTGCCGTCATTGTACGCCCATCACTTTCTTCGCCTCTTCCAGCACTTTTTTACCATCAACCTTCCCATAGGAAAGCATATCGATCAAGACGACAGGAATATCCGGAAATTCCTTAACCAAAGCATCATAGCTGAACCGCAGCTGCGGCCCCACCATCAAAATATCAATCATTCCTCGTTTTTCTTTAACATAAGCATTCCCAACCGCTTCAATGGTGCATTCAAAGCCTTGTTCCTGAGCCGCAGCTTTCATGCGTTTGACCAAAAGACTTGTAGACATTCCGCTTGCGCAGACTAACAGAATATTTTTCATCTTAACCTTCCTTTTCTTTTCAAAGAAAACGCCTTTGTACGCTGAAGAAGTGTCTGTAAACAGCTTCTCCTGCAAAATTAACTATTCAATAGCCGGTTGTTCTCCTTGTTCCTTTAACAGCTGTTTATCATACATTTTGACAAAAGGCAAATACAGAATAACATCTAGGACAATCAACAGGATCCAGACCACAGCCGCTTTCCAATCCAGTGTCGCTAAGGCAAGCTGAATCGGTGAAGGCAAAACCCAAGGGACATTGATGAACATTTTGCCAATCACATTGGTACTCATCAGGAAATAAAATATCGTTGTATTGATCATTGGAACAAAAATGAAGGGAATAAAGAGATAACTGTTTAAAACAATCGGATAACCATAGACAATCGGTTCGCTGATATTGAAAATGGTTCCAGCTCCGCCCAAGCGTGTAATCGCCTTCAAATGATCCGATTTGGCGACGATCAATGCGGCGATGACCAGAGCCAAGGCAGCTCCGCTTCCGCCGGTATTCATGATTGCGTTATTCGGTGAATAACAGAAAATATGGGCCATTTCTTCTCCCGCCGCATGGGCTGCCGCATTTTCTGCCAGATTCATCAGCAGAACAGAACTCATTACAGAGTTGACGATATTGCCGCCGTTGACACCGATAACCCAAAGGGCATTGAGTAAAAAGACGTAAATCAGCATCGCCGGCAAGGTATCCGCTGCACTCAGCAAAGGTTTAAAGACATTGAGAATAAAATCAGGAATGATCACACCCGTTGCCTTTAAGCAGAGAACATTCAGGAAGTAAAACACAAGAATGTTAATTACAAGCGGGATTAACTGTTCAAACGGTGCAGAAACATTCGGAGGCACCGAATCCGGCAATGTAATCTTGATATTTTTCTCAAACAGAACATGTGTGATAAAAACGGACAGGCAGGCAACAAACATTGCGAAGAATAAACCTCGGCCGCCTAAAAATCCCATTGAAATTCCGCCGTCAAAGCTGCAGCCAATCATGAAGAACAAAACCGCAGAGGTCATACAGGATGTCATCTTGTCCAACTTGTAGGAATCGGCAAGATTATAGGTAATCGCCAGTAAACAGTAGACGGAAAGCATATTCATCGTGACGTTGTTGACAACTGCCGCAAAGGTTCCCAAGCTTCCCTGTGCCAGATTTTGCCACAGGACAAGCAGTCCATAGAAGAAATTCCCTTCCCCTAGAATACTGGGATCCGGTGCCGCTGTAATTAAGGTAGCTAAGCCACCCACGATCGTAACTGGAATTGAAATCGTAATGCCTCGTACAATTGCCGATGTAAAATTATTGTTTTGAATGAAAGCCGAGAATTTACCCAGTGGTTTTTCTAATATCCCCATTATCTTTTGCATACTTAAATTTGTAGATGAAATCTACATCCTCCTTTCGTAACGGGACAAAAACTCATGTGTAATCTATTTGCAAATATTTCCCACACTCTCATTCTTACACGTTTTGAGAAATTTATCAACATATATTTGAAATATTTCTTATTTTTGAGAATTTTCCCATTATTCTTGATCTTTATGCTATAATATGAACTATGAATATCATCGATCGAATTAACGCGGCCAAGCCGACCTTCACGAAAAGTGATGAACTGATTTACAATTGTATCAAGGACGACTACTGGATTATCATTCGCGACGCGTCCACCATTGTGGATTTAGCTGAAAAATGTCATGTTTCCAAATCCGCAATTCTGCGCTTTGCGAAAAAATTAGGCTATTCCGGCTATTCTGAGTTTAAATATGATTTCTCAATCGTCGGACACAGCAGCGTACCGGAGGAACTGCACGAAAACAAATTTGATTACATCCTGGATTCGTATACCTTGGCAATTAAAAGCATCCGACAGTATCTGAGTGAAAATGATTTTATCATGCTCGCAAAGGAAGTCATGAGCGCCAAAAAAATCCGACTGTGCGGCTACAATCGGTCAGGATTCACCGCAATGCAATTCAAATACCGTCTGATCAATATCGATATTGAATCGGAAGCGGTGACGGATACTTTAATGCTCAATGTTCTGTCCTCCTCTTCCGCTGAGAATGAGATTTTCTTTTTCTTTACCGTTCGAGGCAACCAATCCACTCCGCTGAATGCTTACATCAAAACTTGTCATGATACAAAAAAGACGGTGGTTGTTTTAACCATGAACCCCAATACTCCGTATAAAAAGTATGCTTCGCATTTCATCTTGCTGCCCAACATCAAAGTAAAAGGTGTATTCTTGGACGAACAAGCAATCTTTCATATTTTTATTGAGATTCTGGTTTCCTATATCAGTGAACGAATTCTGATTGAAGAAAATCAAAGTCCTTCACTTGCAAAATGAACACGCAGGCAAGACCCTTTTCTTTCGGCTTGAGTTTGATCAGCCGTTTATGCGCCATTGTCAATGATTCTTCCCCCTCCTCTGTCGATTATGTGTTGGCGGATTATCTTCTGCAGCATTACAATAACCTGGATTCATTGAACATCTATGAATTTTCTGAAACCTGTTCAGTTCCCCGAAGCAGTATTCATCGTTTCTGTAAAAAGCTTAGCTATGAAAATTTCCGCGATTTAAAGTGTTCTTCCCATCGTGATCAAAAAGCTTACACCTATTTTACTTCACTCTCTGAAAAGCAAGATTTTCGGACATATCTCTCCTTACAGATCACAGCGATGATGGATGACATGAACGCCATCCTCAGTGATTCGCTGCTGCTTGAGCTTGCAATGAAAATTCATGATGCTTCTTCCGTCTATCTTTTATCATCCTACTCTTCAATTTCAGCGCTCAAAGATTTTCAAAGGCCGATGATTCTCTGTCAGAAGCAAATCCACGTTGTTTCCTCACCGCAAGACAGTATTCAGTTAAAACAGGCATCCCCAAAAGACTTGATTCTTGTTGTCTCAGCCATGGGTCGATATGCGGAAAATATTAATCCAGTTTTGACTGCAATCAAGGGAGAAAAAATTTTAGTCACAGCCTCTCATCAAAATAAAATTCATGCGACATATGATCAAATTATTCTAATCAGTTCCATGGATTGTCATGACCGTAAAACCGCCTATGCTAAATATGGAATCAGTTACTTTTTCGATATGCTTTACAGTTTTTATTACCGCCGGTTTGGAATTCCACATCCATAATCGCTGAAAACAGCCGTTTGATCTCAGACGGCTGTTTTTTTAATCTTTATTCTAAATTCTGCCCATTGGAAGCAATCACTTTTTTGTACCAATCGAAAGATTCCTTTTTCATGCGCCGATATGTCCCTCTGCCGCAATCATCAGCATCAACGTAAATCAATCCATACCGCTTCGTCATCTGAATATCGCTCATACTGACAAGATCGAGGCAGCCCCATGTCGTGTATCCCATTAACTCAACCCCATCGCCGATGGCATCCCGCATCGCTTTGATGTGTTCTCTCAGATATGCGATCCGATAATCATCATGAATTTTTCCATCTTCCGCGATGACATCGACTGCACCTAACCCATTTTCCGCAACGAAACACGGAAGATGATAACGATCATACAAGACATTCAGGGCTGTTCGTAATCCCATCGGATCAATAGTCCATCCCCAATCCGAATGCTGAAGATAGGGATTTTTTTGTTGTTTTACGAAATTTTCAACCGGTTCTCTTTTCTCAGGGTCACTGTTGACAACACTGGTAAAATAGTAACTGAAGGAAATGAAATCCACGGTTCCAGCCTTTAGAATCGCTTCATAATTGTCAACGTAGTCGATGGTAATGCCCTGTTCTTCATAATATTGAAGTATAGAATATGGATACTCACCCAACACCATCACATCGTTAAAAAATAAATTGAACTGATCATTTTTCAACGTCAAGAAAACATCTTCCGGCCTGCAGGTCAGGGGATAATATTGAGATCGCTGGGTCATATTGCCTATTTTTATATTCGGTGCTGTATCATGCGCATATTTAACTGTGAGCGCACTCGCGATAAATTGATGATGCAGTGCTTGATGAATGCAGGATAAGCGATTTCTATGACTCTTCTCAACGAACAGACCGCCGCCTAAATAGGGGCACCAACAGATCATATTAATCTCATTGAATGTCAGCCAGTATTTCACCTCATCTTTATATTCATCGATTAAGAATTTGGTATAATTGAGGAAATAATCAATCACTTTCGGATTTTCCCAGCCGTTCAGCGTTTCCGTTAAATAAGCCGGTATATCATAATGAATCATCGTTACTAAAGGTTCAATACCATAGCGATGACATTCTTTAAAAATCCGATGGTATAATTCAACACCTTCTTTTAACGGTGTTTTTTCTGTTCCTGTGGGAAACAATCGTGACCAGGCAATCGACATGCGGTAAGTCTTAAACCCCATTTCGCCAAACATTCGAATATCCTCTTGATAATGATGATAAAAGTCACTGCCCCGTCGGAAAGCAAGATTGGCTTGTTCTTCCTGCTTTTTGTTCTCCCAATATTCTGCCTCGGTGATCTGCATGAGATTTTTTCCTTCTCTTTTTGCAAAAGGGATATGTTTCAGGTAATCCAAATGAGAAGGTCCGCGTCCTCCCTCATGAAATCCGCCTTCAACTTGTGCTGCTGATGTCGCCCCACCCCACAGAAAATCTTTGGGAAATTCATTATTCATTCTTTCAGCCTCCTTTGTTTTCTTCATCTTATCACTACCCTATTTTCAAAAGGGTACCATATTCTGCAACCTCCAACATAAAACATCCGCAGCACTACAAGCTGCGGATACTTTATCAGATATTGACTTGTTATTTTTGTAACCTATTATTGCTATTTTAATTCAATCTAATAGCTCATTTTCTGATAATCAATATTTCGAGATAATTTCTTCCACCATCGCATCAGCACTTCCCCTTGGAAAATAAGTCACATAGGATTCAAAGACTTTACCATATTCATCTTGGTTCACCGCATAATACAAAAATCCATTAGAATAAGCTTGTAAGATCGTGGGCGTTAAATCTTGATTCCGTAATTTCTTGCCTAATACGCTGTCTATCTCACAAGGCACGGTAACAATGCGAAATCCGCCAAAATCATAAATAAAACAGTCGCCTTCATATCGGAGTTCATCATGCGATAATTTTTCTTCAATATCATACAGAAAACAACCTGAAATCAGTTCATATTCCTTGGTCTGTTTACCCAATGTTTTTAATTTCTCGGTTAATTCTTTCTTTTTATCCCAAAGGTAATCGCTTTTTTGTGGATTATAATGAATGGAATGAGTGATCTTTTTAATTTTAACTTCCTCCGTTTTTAATTCAATCGGATGATTGTGATAAATTAACTGTGCCCCGATGCCTTCTCCATATCTTATGCATTCATTCCAGTCTACCCCTTTTTTTAGGAGCCGAGGGCTGACATCTCCGGCTTCCCCATTCATAATCATGACCGGAGTTCCATTTATTCCCTGAATGTAACGACGCATCACCCCGAAGAAATCACTCGTGAAATATCGGTTCTGGACGCCGATCAAAGAAGGATGACAGGCCAAGTTTAATAAACGAACAAGGGGAATTCCAGATACTGTTTTAAAAGTCAAGTCCAGACACTGATCAAAATATTCTTCTCCTGGACGATTTCGATTGTTATAATAACCTTTTATTTTGTATTCATCCAGAAAGACACGTGCTGGCTGTAAATGATCTTTTGCCAATTGGAACGCCCAAATCATTTTATTTGCAAGCCAATCCCAATATTCTTTGTCTGGATTTTGACTTAGATTCATCCCGTGAGAGGTAAGCGGGCTGTTGTGAGTATGGATGCAGCTTATACAGATTTGCTTAGCTTCTAAGCCAGTCGCCTTTGTAATCTTCCTTTTACAGTAGTCACAAAATTCTTTCTCGGCAATAATCATATCTAATGTATAAAACACGACAACTTGTCCTGATTCGATGACCAGAGTTTCCAACAATAAATCATCGCGCGCTCCCTGAGCTATGCGACTTCCTTTACCAGCTTGTTGTTTTTGAGCTTCTGTTTGATTGATCATAAATCGATCTTCACTGTACCCCTCCATCAGCGTTGGAAAAAAGGGGAGTGATGATGTCTCGCGTATGACAGATTCTCATCTATCGCTCACCAAACTTCCCCATTGGATTTGATAAACTTAGAATACCAATAGAAGCTGTCCTTTTTAATTCGTTTTAAATCGCGGATTTCCGCATCCGTGGTATTCACAAAGACCAATCCATAACGCTTGGCCATCCCATTACCTGTACTTAATAAATCCGTAAAGCTCCAGGGATTATAGGCGATGACTTCACAGCCGTCTTCGATTGCGAGCCCCACTTGAAAAATCTGATTTCGAAGAAAGTTAATTCGCTGTTGATCATGAACACCACCATCTTCCGCGATCTCTTCGTGGGCACCGTAGCCATTCTCAGTAATCATCATCGGCAGATGATAATGATCGTTGACATATCTCAGCATATACCGCATCGCCACCGGATCAATTTCCCAGTCCCAATCATTCGTTTGGACATAGGGGTTAGGGGCAAGCGCATAAATCCCAGGATAGACCGGATAAACGAATTCGCCTTTTCTCCCGCTTTTGTTCAATTGCAACTCTTTCATTTCTGAACCCTTATCTGCCGCCTTTGCCACATTGCTGCGATAGCAGTTCAGTGCGATAAAGTCGATCTTGGCCTGTTGGATCAATTCCATATCCCCAGGTCTAATGTCCGGATCAATGTTGTATTCTTTCCAATAGCGTTGAATAAATCCGTTATATTTTCTAAAAACATAAAGATCATTCCAAACCTTTTGCGTTAGTTCTTCTGCATTCATTGCGGCAATCTGATCTGCTGGCTTGCAGGTTTCAGGATAAATCGGAACATAGCCGGGAACAGGTCCGATTTTGCCGTCAGGCACTAAGCGATGACAGGCAATGACTGCTTTCGCATGGCAAAGATTCATAATATGATTAATTTTCCACTTGTCTTTAAACCAATCCGAACACCCTTTAGATACACCCAGCCAATCGCCGTAAACGATCTGCATATTCTGTTCGTTCAGGGTGAGCCAATATTTAACCCGATCCCCAAAATTCTCAAAACAAACCTGACAGTAGTATTCAAACTCATCAATCACACGTCGGTCTGACCAACCGCCCTTTTTTTCATCTACCCAACAAGGCATATCATAATGATAAAGCGTTACAATGGGAGTAATGTGATTCGCGATAAGGGCATTGATCAAATGATTATAGAATTCAATTCCTTTAGGATTCACTCTGCGACTTTCATCCGGAATAATTCTCGACCAGGCAATGGAAAATCGATAACTTGACAACCCGCACTCCGCCATCAGGCTGACATCTTCCTGATAGTGATGATAATGATCTGCCGTTATGGAGTTGTCCGTATAGGGCTTTTTCGTTTGACTGTTCAAGTCGATGATGGCTGGGGTTCTGCCGCCTTCATTGACCGCTCCTTCTACTTGCCAGGCTGCAGAGCTTGCACCCCACATAAAATTTTTTGGAAACCTTGGTTTTTCTTGATAGTTCATATCCAGTCCTCCTTCTGGTTGGATTAACTATAACAAAACCACGATCACCAAGGGGGTGCAGAATTTGCTCCCTAAACTTTGATTCCATATTTTTGAATGTATGTACTATAAAGCAAATCGAAGAAATACATCAATCCATATTTGCCGCAAACACTTTTTACATGGGTATAATCCTTACTGCCCAGATAAAAAACTTTATCATAGCCTTCCGTTATTTCCGGATGATGGGAAGTTGTGATCAATAATTTACTCGCCTTGCTGGTTTTTATTAAATCATGAACGCAAGCCGCAAAATTACCGGAAGCCGATACTGTAACCAAAAGATCATTTTGCTGCATATTGGTGATGACCTTGTCATGAACTTTCCGCTCCGACAAAATTCTAATCAGCTTTCCGCTAAGCACCATGGGACGCTGAAACTCGGTCACCTCCATCAGCGTTGAATACGAAGAAAGAAAAATGATTTTTGAGCTTTCATAGATTTTATCCGCAATCTGCGCAATGTTTTCTTTCACAGATAAACACTCGAATTCCTGGACCATTTCTTCCAATTCATTTTGCATCCAGGATTCAAAATCCGGTCTCATTGCAAATTGCAGAAAATAATTATATTGATAATTAAAACGCTTAAATTCTTCCTTTAAATCTTTGAAGTTATCATAGCCTAATCTCTGACAGAATCGCCTGACGCTGCTTCTTGAAACAAAGCATCGGTCAGCTGCGTCATAAATGTTTAATTCACCAAGTTTTGAATAGTTCTCAAGAAAATATCTTGCTAAAATAAAATCCGGGTGATCAGCCTTACTGTCATTTAAAATAGAAAACAAAGAATGAACCAAATCAAGTCTATCTGCTGCCATAAGTTGCTCCTTTAAACCATTATAGCAATTATCGAATTTACCATCAATGTTGGATTCTTTGAACTAGTTTCCCAATCCAGCAGAATTTTCCTTATCAGTGCATTAAGCGCTGAATACGTTTCTAACATTCTCTGATTGAGTAATCTTTACGTGATTTTTCTTTCATTAAATTTAAACATCAATCGATAAACTCCGGACCTCTTCATCGTGATGCAAGGTCAACAAAAAATTATTAATCAGCTATTCTTTTTATTAGAATGAGTTCAATAGTTTTTTCGTTTAAGCTTCCTATTATCAGACAATAGGTGCTTACATGGAAGTGACCGGCCCTAGCAATGATCAGATCATAGACGATTTTCTCCTAAGGCACTCCCGCTTGCTGAGATGTTCCAAAACACATTTTGCTGATTTTCAATACCTTCATTTCCTGTCATTTTCTCAATTAAAAATGAGTCCCATTTCTGGAACTCACCTGCCTCTTTCTTGTTTCGGCTTTTCTCTCACGCACACGATTTAACTGCTGACATGAATGATATCAGGATCAGCCCGCTTTCAGCTCCGGCAGAAGCCTGGCAAAATCATCGGCTGGCATCGGGCGATGGAAGTAGAATCCCTGGGCAATATCACAGTTCATCTGTTTCAGAAGATTGGCCTGTTCTTCTCCTTCCACCCCTTCACAGATGACTGTCATTTCCGTTTCTTTTCCCATTTCAATCACTTTTCTCAGAATCACCTGCCCGCGCAGGTTCTCATAATCCGCAATCAGGCTTCGATCAATCTTCAGAATATCGGCAGCGACCATGCTTAAAAAATTCAAAGCGGTATAGCCGGTCCCGAAATCATCAATCGCTAACAAAAAACCTTCGTGATGGAGCTGTCTTACCAGCTCCATTACTTCCTGATTGTATTCAACAAACGCGCTTTCCGTCAGTTCAAAGACAATCAAGTTATGTGGAATGCCCCATTTATCGACCACCGCGCAGAACCGTTCAAAGTACTGCGGATTTCCGAGATGCTTGCGTGACTGGTTAATTGAAATCGGGATTCCCTGCTTCCCCTCATCCAGCCAGATTCGCATTTGCCGGCACAGCAGCTTCAACATATAGAAATCAAAGTCCAGGATGAACCCGGTTTGTTCAAATAATGGAATGAACTGACCCGGCAGTTCGATTTCATCTTCTTTGCGCAGCCAGCGAACCAGCGCTTCTCCGCTGATGACCTTCTCACTTGTCAACTCTATCTGCGGCTGGATATACAGCTGAAACTCTTGATCTCGCTGCATCGCTCGGCGGGCATCATCCAGCAGCTGCTGATCATTAAACTGCTGATCTGCCATCTGGGATTCAAAATACCAGTACTGACTTTCCCACCGATTCTCTCGATGCCAGCTCTGAGCCGTCAGAGCTTTATCCAGCATATCCTTCACTTCCTCATGCTTGCCCGGCTGCGTCACATACAAGCCGGCCCGATAGCTCAGCTGCAGATGCAGACGATCCCTCAACGAAGAATCTACCAATTTCTTTTCCATCTCCCACAGCCGCTGATCCATGTCTTTTTTACTGGTGTATACCATCAAGACAGCAAAATTATCCCGTTCGATATGACCGCAGACTTCTAATTCCTGACACATCTGTTTCAAGTTATCAGCGATATTCTTCAACACCTGATCTCCCATCACATAGCCATGGATCTGATTCAGATAGCGCAGACGGTTAATTCCAAATTTCATAATCACAAACTGCTGCGTCGGATTTTCGTTCAGAATCTTCCTGACTGCCAGAACAAAGCCTTCCAGATTCAGAATCCCCGTCAGAGAATCTGTGCAGCGGACTTGTTCCAGCTCACTGTCGGCCATTTTCCGAATGGCCTGTCTAAACTTTTGATAATTGAGTTCAGACTCACTGCCATTCAACAGAGATTTCTCTGAATGAAGCAGAACCGGGACAGAATGATGCATATGCACCAGTTTCCAGTCTGTTCCCTGAAGCGAGAAGATCAGAGTAAAACGCAGCGGCTTTTCCTCAATCCCGCTTTGCAATACAGATTTAAGGGTCAGCAGTGCGGTCACACAGACACTTTTATCATCCAGCAGCTGAACTTTAATCCGGTCTTCCTGAATTTCAAAAGGATTAGGATCCCCCTGATCTCCCTTTCTGATCCGGCGGATCAGACTTTCTGCATCACTTCCAGACTCATTTTTTCCAGCCCCAAACCAGGTCATATCCCGGGCCAGCCAATCTGTCAGCATTCCATCCTCATCCCGATAACCCAAATACAGCTCAATCAGTCTTCTGGACAGTTCTTCAAATTCGGGTTTCATCTTTATTCCTCCCTTTTGACTTCGAGCGTCAGTTCTGGATTGTAATGACCAAAGCAGCCTGCGATATCCCTTTCACTTCATCGGTGTCTTTATCCAGCAGCTGAATGGTTGCCGTGCAGTCATAGCTGCCCGCTTTTAGCGGCGTTTTCAGTGTATCCGAATAGATGTAGCTGTTTGGTTTCAGAATTTCTGAATCATAGATCAGTTCTCCGGTTTCGTCGATTCGGATCAGAATCCGGATGTTATTAATATTGACTTCCGGACATTCCAGCATCAGATTTCCCTTGGCGGAACCATTTTCAAATACCGGGGAAGAATTCAGCGTAAATGCAACCGTGGTTTCATCCATCTGAGCATTCAGCATCTCTTCAATCTGTTGAGCGGTCTTTCCCGGCAAGGCGCCGACCACCGCATTAGGATTGTAAGCAGCTGGTTCTTCTGGAGCCGGCGGCCGCTTCTGATTCAGTATTAGACCGATCCCGATTCCCATCATGATCAGTAACAACAAAGCTGCCAGCAAAAGCCAGAGCTTACGCTTTTTTTCTTTTCCGTTTTCCATCGTCTTTTCATCCTCTTCATTTTCAATTAATGGCTTTGATTAAACCCATTTAGTAGATTTCAGTCCTGCCCTTCCATCAAAGTCTGATTGCTTCAGGCTCTGATGGAAGGACAGGCAGATTCCCTGTCTGCCTGTCTGATCCGATGTAAAATCAGAACCGCATTTATTTTGCGACGCTGACCTTCATGACCGTTTTGATCTGATAGTTGCCATCCGTCAGGCTGGTAGAATCATCCGCATTGTCCTCGGCGAAGACCTTGAATTCCAGCGTACCGTTGAGGCCCATCGTTCCCAGCTTGCGGTCGGCAATTGACGAAGTCAGCTGATAATTGTCCTTATCCGCGAAAACATCCGCACGAACCTTGTTAGCCGGAGCCAGGTAGACATTCAGTACACTCAGGAAAGTGCCATTGACTTTGGTTGGTTCTGTTGCATCCATGACATTGGCATCCGCGACGCTGGACAGCGTCAGATCAATGCTGCGGTTGGAATTGTTGGTGAATTTTCCGGTTGCCGAAACAACGCCGCCGGTACCCGGATCGCTGTTATCCAAAATGTAGGTTGATCCATCATCATCCAATTTGGTTGCAATCTGGAAGTTGATGCTGGTTGGCATGACAACGCTGATCAGTTCTGCATCTTTCTTCGCTGAACCGTTCAGCCAGACTTCCTGACCATCTCCGTTCGTCACGGTCTTGTCGCCGCCTCCGGCTTCCTCAGCCATGACTGGCGTCGCCATCGCCATGCACATCAGGAGTGCCATTCCCATCGAAAGTAATTTCTTCATTTGTTTATCCTCCTCTTTCTATAATGGGCTATTCATTTTCGGGAATCGTTCTGACTCCCATTTATTCCAGATCCGAATAGAAATTCGGATCGAAGAACCTTCTTTATTACCGAACGGTAATCTGAAGTCCAGCCTGGACTTCCCCCAGATAACTTTCTCCATCCAGCTTGTACGCATAAATTCTGGCTGTACAGCGATAAGTTCCTTCCGGCAGTTTTTGACTCAGTTCAATTTCATCCATATAACTGCCTGGCTTCAATAAGCCGGTCTGACAGAGAGTTCTGTTATTCAGCGATTCAGCATAGGGATCTGTAACATCCAGTTCCAGTTCCAGACGTGTGTACTTGTTGTTGGACTCTGGATTCTCAAACCAGATTTCACCCTTCCAGTCTTCAAACACCGGAGCCGAGTTAATCGTAAACGCGATCATGCCTTCAGTGACCTGTTGATTGAGTTCCGCTTCGATTTGTTCTGCCGTTTTTCCCGGCATCATGCCGACCGTCGCGTTCGCTTCCAATCGTGGGTTTTCTTTCTGATTCCCTTTCCAGATCACAAAGCCTAGGGCCGCTATCAAGAACAGGACGATCAGAATCAGGACGAGAACAATCCAATTCTTTTTGTTTATTTCTTTCTTCTGCTGGGTCATTCCGCCGATTCCCTCCTTGTTTTGATCCACCAGGCAAGTCCTGCGCAGGCAAGGATCACCAATCCCGCAAGAATCACCCAAAATCCTTGATTTTCTGCTGACCGATGCGCTGGAATTCCAGCCTGTGTCAGAGCATAACTGGAACAATGACGCATTAATCCGAGATCATAAAATCCTTCCTTGTTGGGTTCCAGACCCATCAGAATCACATCCAGACTCCGGGCATCAGGATCACTGTACACAAAGTCTACTGGCTCTTTGAAATTTTTCCTGTTCTTTACCTTCAGATCTGCCGGGACCGGTAAAGCTCCGTCATGAGCGATGATCAGATACTGACTTTGATTCCGGTCTGTCTGACTCAAAATCAGATTCGCTTCCTCCGGCTCATCGCTGATGGACAAGTCTACCGTCCGGTTGAATTCATTCTCTTTCAGAGCAACCTCTTTCAGCGCTTTTCGTGTGAAATCCCAGCGATACCACAGGTCTGTTTTATCTTTTGGATTGAACTGTTCTACAATCAGAGCCCGATCCTCACTTTGAGCGAAGGCAAATAAACGGATGGGGACCGGCAGCTTCGCTTCCTCATGGTCACCGGTTTTCTGAATGATCAGCATCGCCCGCTCGCTTCCTTTTTCTATCCGCGCCCCTAGGTCAAAGTGTGAGCCTTTCGCAGCCCAGTTCAGAATTGCCGTCGGCAGGATCAGTGAGTCTTCCAGCTCCTGATTGTCCTTCAGAAAGCTCATTCGGATATTCAGCTGTTCAGAGACTGCCAGCTCCGCCAGATTATGGGGAATCATGCCTTGCCAGTCCAAGGCTGTCAATTCCGCAATCTCAATATGGAAATAGGGGATTCCGTTTAATTCCTCCAGCCATAGTTCATTGCCTTGCAAAAGCTCCACATCATGGCGGCTGAACGCCGGAAGAACCAAGGTTTTCAAAGTACCTGTTTCATCTCGATATTGAATTTCAAGATCCAGGCCCGTTTCCATGGACTGCTGAATCATCGGTTCCGGAATCAGATAACGATCCGAGCCTGTGGGAATCTCCAGTTTCAGTACCGGATTTCCCGCGGTGGTTATACCCGGTTTCTGGCCTGCTGTCGTTCCTTGCGGAACTATGACTGGATCTTCGACCGGAATCCAATCCAATTGAATCACCAGCTCATCTTGCGGATACAAATAACGTCCATCCTGCTGCAGGATAGGTTCCAGATTGTACACATAGACCAGACTCTTATCATAAAATCCGCCGTGGCTGATCATAATTTCATATTCGACCCCTTCCACCAGCTGATTGACCAGAACCCGACCGTCCTTTCCCGTCGTTGCGAAATTCTCTTGCATCTGAACCGCAACCTTCGCATTCTGCATCGGCCCTCCGGCATTATTCAGCACCAGAACAGAAAGACTGCAGTCCCCCTGACCGACGGTTCCTTTCAATATTACCTGTCCGCTGCTGCCCTCGCCCGCAACTTCCCCGCTGCCGCCTGGGTTTTCCACATGCTCTCCCTCGCCCGCCGTTTCCGCCATGACTCTGATCGGACTGATCCACAGAGTAACTGCTATCAACAGCCACAGTCCTCTTTGTTTTCCTCTCATTCTATCCCTGCCTTCCCTTTTCTGCCTTCCGCAGGCCAGAGAGAAATCCGCGTTCTGTTTTCCCTCTGGTCTGCGGGCGATGATATTCATCGCTCCGCTTGTTGGTTATTTGATTTCCTTAACGGAAACGGTAAAGGTCGGGGTGATCGCAAAAGAATCTCCCGCTTTCCAGCCTTTTCCCGTTTTCCCGTAAATTTTCATGGTGACGGAATTGGTGGCGGTGTCTTCTGCCGGTCCCAGCTTGCCATCACTATTGATGAAATAATTGGAGGTAATTCTGCCGGAAGTCAGCCATTGAGCCGCGGTTGTAAAATTCGTTGGTTTCTGAGCTTCAGCCTTCAAGGCAAACATCAGATTTTTGCCGCCATCACTGGCAGGCCAGCTCTGCACCAGAGTAGGCGTGGTGGCTGTCGTTGAAGCCACGGCAATACTGCTGATCTTAACCCAGATTGGTACAATGGATCCGTTGGTAATCTTGATGTTGCTTGACTGTGCTGTAATCTGACTTGAAGGGTCGCTTGCGGTCAGCGTCGGATCGATATCAAACGATACCGCTGTCGGTACGGTAACCTTCAGCTGCGTCGCTTTGATGTTGCCTGTAATTACCGTTTTGTTGCCGGAAACTTCTTTGCTCCCGGTCCCATCGCTGATCTCTACCGGGATCTCTGTAGGGGTCGGATCAGGATAGTCTGCTGAAACTGGCAGAGCCAGGCAGGTGACCACGGCAGACATTGCGGTGATCCCCATCATCCATTTCATCATTTTCATTGTTTCTCTCTCCTTTATCGATCAATTCCCAGACTCTGGGACATAATCGCTGTCTTCACCGGACATTAAAGCCCGGATTTTCAAGGTGATTTTTACCTTGACGCCATATTCTCCATAAAATCGGTCACTGGCGAACTTTCCCCAAATTTCCAGAGGAATTGTCCGATCAGTAGGAATCGTTACCATTCGCAGCGGATCGGAGGCTTCCCTTTCCGGGTCCAGCGCAAACTTTTCAAATTCGCTCAGGCTGGCATAGGTTTCTCCCCTGGGTCTCACAGCCAGAATCGCTGAGCCTGGCTGCTGAACTTCATCCACGGACTGAACCAGGGAGAAAATCTGCTGGCTGTGATCCAGAGGATTTTCGCCAATCAACGGATCCGGAACACTCACAGCTGTAATCTCCAGCACCACCGGAACCGGAGAATTGTTGGTTGCGGCAAAGGCGGCAGGGGTACTGACCTGATTTTCACCGCGGGTGGGATCAAAGGCGGCGGCCGGATCATAAGTGAATCCGACCGCTGCCGGCAGTGTTGCCGACAACAGAGAAGCTCTCACTGTTCCATTGAATTCTGTGCTCAGGCTGTCATCCGATTCTTTATCTCCTAGAGCCAGGTCCTTCTGTTCACTGGGAGCTGACGGCAGAGGAGTCGGTGTCGGATCTTCTGCCTGAAGCGTCTGAGTGCTCAGCAGAATGGAAATCAGAAATATTCCCCACCCCCATCTGCGGCTTTGATGCTTTTTTTTCATTCTCCGACTCCTTTCATTCTGTGATCGTCAGCGTAATTTCTGCAGCCGCTTTGCCAAGAAACGCTTCCGTTTCCATGTCATAGCTGTAAAACATCGCCAGACAGTTATATTCCCCGGCAGCCAGCTTTGTTTTAAGCACTGCCGCTTCCACATAGGTTCCCGGCTTCAGAGCTCCGGTTTCATAGATTTTCTTCCCATTGTCCTGCAGCGTGATTTCCACGCGGATCAGTTTTCCCTGGTTGGCTGGATTCTCGATCAGCCAGTTGATCCTGCCCTCATTTTCCGAAAGCGAGCCGACCGGCGTCGCATTGATCGAAATCGTCAGCATGCCGTCCTCTACGATCTGATCCAGTTCCGCCTGCCGCTGGGCCGGATCACTGCCCGGCATCGCTCCGACCTTGATATTTTCCTCATAGATCAGCGACGACGGCGGCGGTTTCTGAAGCAGCTTCCAGGCGGCGGTCAGAATTCCCAATCCCAGAAGCAGGATCAGCACGAGGATCAGAAACGGAGTTCTTCGTCGTTTATCCATCGCGTGCCTTCTTCCTATCCCTGCACATAAACCGTAATCTCCGCGGCAGCCTGACCGGTGTATCGCTGATCCTCAGGCTTGTAGGCACTGAAGTACGCCGTGCATTCATAAGTTCCTGGTTCCAGATCGACATCCAAAGGAGCTTCCTCAATGATCTGCCCCGGTTCCAGATAGCCGGATTCATAGATTTTTTCACCATTGTCCCTGCGGAAAATCGCCACTGTGATCAATTTGGTATTTTCCAGAGCATTCTCAATCATCAGATTTCCGAGGGCTTTCCCGTCAGCAAAACTGGGGGTCGCATTGATGGAAATCGTCAGCATGCCTTCCGCTACGACCTGATCCAGTTCCGCCTGCCGCTGGGCCGGATCTCCGAAAGTTCCGATCTTGGCATTGGCGTCTGGCCGCAGCTTCGGCGCTGACTGCCGAGACGAATTCCTGCTCCACGCCAGGGCTGCCAGAATTAAAAGTACAAGCAGGGCGATCACCGTCAGCCACAGGTTTCGCTGTGTTTTCTTCTTCATTCCAGACGCTCCTGCACCTGTAACGTCAGTTTCAATTGCAGGCTGCCTGCCGGTTTTTTATCTTCAAACAGTTCGATTACGGCGATTACTTCATGTTCTCCGCTTTCCAGCTTCTGATTTAACGTCAGACTTTTCAGTTTCCTTCCCGGATCAATCCGCAGACTGTTGCCCAGAAGCTCTCCGTTTTCTCCGTCGTACAGCCCGATTCGGGCCGCATTGAGATTCTCTGCAGGATTCTCATAATGGATCAGGCAGTCTTTTTTTCCCCTTTCCACGCTCAGCACCTGGTCTATAATCACCCGGAACTGTCCATCTTCGACGGGTGTAGAGGCCGCTTCCACCGATCCCTGACGGGCGCGGAGATCGGGAAGAATCTGCATCTGAGTTTTGATGGCTGTTCTTTCTGCAAACAGAAGGATAATCAGAAGGATCAGCAGGCCTCCAGCCGTGATCATCAAGGATTTCGATTTTAACTTTTTCTTCGGCCTGAACTGCGGTTTCTTTTTCTCAGTCATCCCTGGTTCCTCCTCATTTGCTGATATTGGCAGTGGTTCCGTAAGGCTGATCTTCTGCCGACATGCTGAAATCCCAAAGCACGTCATAACCGAAAGTCTTATCAGAACCCAACAGATTGACAACGCCGTAATCCATTCCATATTTGAATTTCAGCTGAGCCCCGGTGCTGGCAGCGTCCGCCGTTTCAGCTTTGCTATTGGCGCCCAGCCGCAGAGACAGCGGAATCCTCGTTTTCGCCGGATCATAATAGAGCTTAATCGTGCTGCTCAGACCGCTGTTGGCTATGCCGCTGTTCGTCAGCCATAAATGCACGTTCTGATCCTGAGCATTGTCCTTAACGACATTCACGCTTTGAGCAACCGGTGTCAGCTTCACGTCTTTATCCGCCTGCGGTGTGATCGACGAGATCGAAACATTGATCGGAAAGCCGCTGTTGTTCTGAACAAACAGTTCCTGACTCTCTGCCGTGTCTTTCACTCCCGGATTCAGCTCCATCGACGCCGCAACCGGCAGCGTCACATCCAGGGTCCGGCTGGCTGCAGGATTAACAGTAATCTGATACTCATACCGCTGTTGATTCTGGGAATCTGTAAAATTCACAATGAAATACAACGGCGTTGTTTTACTGTACGCTCTTGGAACATCAATTCTTATGGCAGCTGAAACATCTCCGCTGCGATTGACCAGCGTCGTATTGCGCGGCGTGTCGAAGGCGATCGCATTTCCCATTGCCCCTTCACTTCCCAGCTTTATCAGCATTTTTTTATTGGCGTTTTCTGTTCCAAGACTGAATTTAGTGTCCGCATCCAAAACGATTGATCCTGCCTGCAGTTCCATTTCCGGAGTTTCTACAGCCGTACTAAAGGTGTTGTCTGCCGCCTGAACAATGTACTGAAACTTTCCTCCATGGATAGACCCATCCATTACGAAACCGTTGACTTCCCCTGCGACCACCAGGCCGTCTCTGACCAGGTTCATGGTTCCCTGTTTCACCTTCGGTGCCACGAAGGTTGGATAGCCCTGAGTTTCCTCACTGTCCAGACTGGTGAACCACACACGGTTGTCACCTTTTCGGTCATCATTCAGCAGATCCGTGACGCTCCGACTCTTCATTTGGATTGTCGTCTTGCCAGCATTGGTGATTGCGCTGATTCCTGAACTGTGAGGCGCCAATGTTGAATCATAGTAGCTGTGAGTAAAGGAGCCGCTGGCAATAGATCCCGTGCCCAGCAGTCCCGCGGATCGACTGCTTCCGTTAATGCTTCCGGATGCATAACAATGCGTAAGCATTCCTCCGCTGACATCCCGTCCAACCAGACCCCCGGCATAAGATCCATTGATAGATCCACCGATAGAGGCGCAGTCTTTGACTGTTCCACCACCCAGATAACCAATCAGACCGCCGGCCGCAACTATATCTCCTGATGCATTTGTCACACCATAAACATCGCCATAGTTCAGACAGCGTTCTAGGGTTCCGTCGAACAACAGACCAATTAAACCGCCGCTGTCATATCCGGAATTATCAATAAGACCGATGGTTCCTCGATTGATACATTCCGTAATCACACCCTTGGAACTGACGCCGGCCAGCCCTCCTATTATAGTGACCTCCGTGCCTTTTCTGCGAACCGCGGCTTTATTGACACAGGAATCTAACTTTCCATTATTGTCTCCAACCAGGCCGCCGACGCGCGTATTTCCATGAACTTCTCCGCTAACCGTCAGTCCCTGAACAACAGCGGTCGTAGCCGTATCCTTGAAAAATCCGCTGTTGCCATCAGCTACGGCGTACATATTCGTTACTTCATAGCCCTTCGCATTATTGCCGCTGAAAGTACCCGCATAGCTGGCAACTGGAACCCATGGTAAAGCGTCCGTGATGACGCCTGTCGTTTTGTTCGTATACTGTGATCCAGACAGATCGATCGTTTTTGTTATCGTGAAATTTGCAGTTTTCGCAATAACCGAATTACTGATCACATAGGACATCCATGCCAGCTGTTCCGGAGATGCCAGGGTATAAGCGCCGTTCAGATCCATAGCCGGACGGCTTCCGAAGCCTTCAATCCATTCGCCGACTTCATTCCAGTCCGTCGGAGCTCTCAGCTTGTTCGTCGTACTGCCAAAGACCGGATAGCCACTGTTCTCACTGGCTGAGGCTGCCGTTCTCCATATCGTATATTCCGTTGGAATCCCGGTCCCGCCGTTCAGCTGGTAAGCCGCGCCCCAGCTTTTAAGGAAACTTTCGGAGACGCCTTTGCCCTGAGCGGTCGTCGTCCCGCCTTTTCCCGTCTGATAGTAACAGTTCGTCAGCTTGTAATTGGAAGCATAGTTGGAATGATAAGCGTAGATCGGACCATTTCGCAGGCCGCCGCTGATCGTTCCCGCATTGTAGCAGTTTTTGATCTCAGCACCGCCGGCACAATAGCCCACGATGCCGCCGGCATTGCTGTCAGTTTGAGTACTGGAGGAAATCACAGTCCCCAGGTTATAACAGTTTTCAAAAACTGAACCGGTATACGCCAGTGCCGCGATGCCTCCGGCATAGGTATAAGCCCCGGTGGAAGTGGTTTTGACCGTAGCCTTGTTGTAGCATTGACTGAGTTTCCCTGATTTAAAGGTGGAAACCAGACCGCCGGCATTGCCTGCCGCCTGAACCATCCCGCTTTCGACTCCCAGTTTTTCTACGAGCGCTCCGGCACTGTTGATCTCTCCGAACACGGAAGAACCGCTCAAGTTTTTGATGTTATGGTAGTTCCCGTCAAAATGACCTGTATAGCCGTTTATCGCTTTCCAGCTCAAAGCTCCTGTATAATCCGTCCCCACTGCTGTTTTTCCAGTATACTGGAATCCCGCCAGATCAATATCCCCTGTCAGTTTTACAGATTTTCCGGCATACGTCGCTGCTTCTGAATTGACCTTATACATAAACCAGGCCAGCTGATTTGCATTCGCAATCGAATACGAACCTCCGGATTCAGTGGGTTTCGTTCCAAAATCGTCGATCCATTCTCCGACCTGCATCCAGTTCTTAAACGGTTCCGCCTGTCCGAAAACCGGATAGCCCTGATTTTCACTGTCATCCGCCGCCGCTCTCCATACCCAGCTGCTAGAACCGGAAGCGTCTCCCGCACCGTTGAGCTGATAGGCAAAACCCATCGATTTCATCTGTGCGGTAGTTAAACCCTTTCCTTTGATGATGTCAAAGTTCTTTTGCAGATCCAGATTGTAATAGCTGTTGGTTACAGATGTACCCGAGGCGCCTATAGAGTTGCTTGCCTTACCTCCGACAATGGTTCCGGCAAAGTAACAGTTAACAATATTGACATTATTTCCGCCGATGCCTCGCATATTAAGTTTATTGGATTCAACCGTAGAGGTATCTGTCAGTGTGCCGATGTAATAGCAGTCTTTTACAGTAACATTTGAAGTTCCATAATTGATGATTCCGCTGACTGCACTGTTATTATTTCCCTTTCCTGTGATATTCCCAGTCACTCCGCATTGTTCAATGAACGCTGGCTCGCTGCCACTTGAGTAATTCATTAATCCCGCACCGTCTGATCCAGTCATGACCGCCGCACTCTGGATGCCGAACAGGGTAAATCCGCCTATTCCTTGAGCAATAAAGGATACTCTCCCGCCCGTTGTAAACGAACAGCTTGAATCCAGCGAGAAATCCTTCATTGTTCCACTTAAATAACAGAGGAAAAAACTTCCGCCCGATAAATTACTGAGAACATGATTTTTACCTTCAAAGGTTCCCAAATAAGGATAAGCCTCTGAAGTTGCATATCCATTCCAGATCAGATTTGTATCTGACTTTCCGGAATATCGGCTGCCCTGCATGTTAAGATCCGCGTCTAACGTGATGTTATAGTTGTTATAGATACTCACTCCTGTATTCATTGTATACAGCGTATAAGCTAAGGCTTCCGGACTGTTCACTGTCCAGGTGCTCCCGCTGAGCGTTGGTTTCAAGCTGGAATCCTCCGCAAAGTTTGCAACCCAGCCTCCGACTTCACTCCAGTTGCTGGCCGCCCTTAAAGTTGACCCCGAACTGCAGAACGTCGGGTATCCCTGGTTCTCACTGTTGTTTTCAGCCGGACGCCAGACCTTGTTGTCACTGAGCGTAGCCTGCGCTCCGTTCAGCTGATACGCAAAGCCCCAGCTCTTCATTTGAACGGTTGTTTTTCCTGTAACATTGTTCACGGCTGTGCTGTAAGCGCCGGCTGTATCTGTGTTGTAAAAACAGTTGGTCACAGTAGCGTTCAATTCCCTCGGTGACACGACATGACCAGTTCCCCCACTATATGTGCTGCTGCCGGAACTAGCGCTGCCAGCGTTATAACAATTACGGATAATTGATCCGGTGTCCGCGCCGCCGACAATACCACCGTTATGGAAACCATTTGTCCAGTTACTGTCAGTTATATTAGCAAAGTTGATGCAGTTTTCAACGGTCGAATCCGACAGTTGAGCAACGATACCGCCGGTATAATTGGAACCTGCCATTCTTGATGCTCCGACATTGATATAATTGACACATTGCCGGATAACCGATTTATTCTGAGCGATTGCCGCTATTCCGGCATATCGAGTCGTCGTGTTGGGTAGTCCGCTGACGGTGCCTCTAACTGTCAGATCCTCAACCACGCCGTGATCAAGAACCTGAATGAATCCCTGATATGCATATCTGCCAGGTACGTTAATTCCAGAGATTTCTTTCTGATTGCCGCTGAACGTACCGGTCAGCTTGGAAAACGGTATCCATTCCAGGGCTGAGCTGTCAGAAGCTCTGCCGGTGAACCGGGATCCGAACAGGTCAATGTTCTCGCTCAGAGTGATGCCTTTGCCTGCATAGTTCGCATTGTCATTATTCACTTTATACGCAATCCAGGCTAATTCTTCCGGCTTGCTGATCTGATAACTGTTATTACTTAAAGTCGGTTTGGTCTGAAAATTCTCAAACCATTCACCAACCTGTGACCAGTTTGAAGCAGCACTTAATGTACCAAAGACCGGATATCCTTGATTCTCAGCAGCATTCGCCGCTGGTCTCCAAACCGTATTTTTGGAAAAGTCATCCTGATTGCCGTTGAGCTGGAACGCAAAGCCCCAGGTTTTCATCTGATCAGTGGTAATTTCCGTTCCATCCGAAGAGGAAAGCACATTATCGCTGACTACCGTCATATCAGCATAATAGCTGTTCACCGCGATAATCGTACTATCATAGTAATTACTAAACGCAAATGGAGAAGCCCACTTGCTGCCAGTAACAGTGCCTCCTACGGCATAACAATTACTGATTTTTACTGTCGGCCTTTCCCATAAGAATCCCGACAGACCCACAGCCATTTCACCTGTCACCTTCGTATTTATCACATAACAGCTGTCATATTGCTGAGACCAGGACAATTTATCACCGCTGGTATCCGTGTAACTGGAACCAACCAATCCACCGGTATATATACCCTTTATATCAGAGGATTCAACACTGCACTTTCTAACCACTCCGTTTTTAATGGATCCGACAAGGCCTCCGGCATTGCCTTTTTTTGCTGTAGAAGCATCCACTGAAGCGTTGTAGATATGAATCTGTTCAATCGCATTTCCGCTGCTTAGATCGATCAGTCCGAATAATCCACCGGTCGCCTTTTCTTTAGTTTCAACAACCCGCATATTCTTGATCTGATAACCCTGTCCATTAAAATGACCAGCATATGGCTTGGTTACTATATTGCCGATTGGGACCCAGCGCAAAAATGTATCTGCGGTTCCTCCATATACAGTGCCCATTAAATCTATATCCTGAGTTAGCTGACCCTGAATACCAGTCTTTCCATCAACATTATTCACTTGATAGGCAAACCAGGCCAGAGCTTCCGGCGTTCCAATCTGATATGGACTTGCTGATGATCCATTACCGCTTGGGATAAAACCATCCCCAGTCAGTGTGCCTGCCGCAATTTCAGCTCCGACGTCATTCCAGCTTTCATATGAGGTTCCCAGATAAGGATAGTTATTATTAACTCCCGCTCTCCAGGCCCAGACGGCCTCAGATCCAGTTCTTCCTGCGTTCAAGGTGGCAGCGAAAGTTTTGGTTTGCATTTCACTGGCCGTCTTTGACGTACCGCCGCCTTTCGCCGCTGTTTTTCCGCCGTCATAATAGCTGTTGACTGCCGTTCCGCTCGTTACGCCATAGGCATTGACGGCCGATGCTTTTCCGCCAAAATAGCAGTTTTCTATGGAAGCTGCAGAAGGCGCAATGCCGTAAGCATTCTTTTTAGCAGTAACATCCCCTAAGACATAACAGTCTTTGATACTCAATCCGCTGGCAGATCCGAAGGTAATGCCGCCGGCAGAATCAGCTGTGCTGCTGCCTACATTACTCAAAACTGCGCAGCGTTCAAGGGTACTGGCAGTCCCATCGACCACAGAAATTAAGCCAGCGAACCTTCCCTGACCGACATTTAGTCCAGCTTCTGCAGCTACCGTACAGTTGGTTATTGTCGTCTCAATGATGCTTCCTGCTATCCCGCTGACGTTATTAGCCATTTTGTTGAATTTCGCTTTCATCTGACATTGATCAATAACGCCAAATTCCATTTGACCTACGATGCCCGCCGCATACACCACTTCAAAACTATTATTTTCTCCTGCCGCAGTACAATTTTCAATGCGATTTTGAATCGCCGGACTATAAAGCGTATCTTTCACCGCAATGCCAACCAAAAGCGCGCCATATGAAGTTACGTCCAGTGCGGAATCTAAAAATTGTATATTCTCTGCAGTACAATTTCGGACTGTTGTTCCTGTCATCCATGAACAAATTCCACCTACGCTAGAGTAATTACCCAATGAACTTCTGTCAATTTCCATATTCTTAACAGAGCAGTTATCGATAATAGAATAAAATATCTCGCCAAACATACCATTTGCTGGATGATATTCCTCTTTCAAAAAATGACTGTTTTCCAAATGGCAGTTCTCTGCTTTTACATAAACTGTATTAGCGGAAATACCTCCCCCTGTATCCTTCAAGGTCAGGTTTCGGATTTCCGAATACAATGTGTTCTCCCAACTTTCATGAGACATTTTACCTTCACCGTCAAAACTCAAAAACAGATTATCAGCCAAATGGGAAATGGTATGATTCTGGCCGTCAATTAAAAGATTATATACATTAGGAGCAGTCCATGGCAAAGGACTATCCACTGTTCCACCATAATTCGCGCCGGTCATATCCAGATCAGCGTCCAGAACTAATTTCCATAAGTTCCTATTTCCAGCTTCTTGCCATTCCTTCAACAGGAAATAAGCTAAGGCTTCCGGAGAGGAAACAGTATATTGTTTTCTGTTCTGAATAAGCATACAGGATGTCTCTGTGTAACAGAACTCTACGTCCTCCAGATCCGTAATGACCATTTCGCCCTTATCAATCAGATCCTGTTTTTGAATAACATTGTTCTGAATGACATCCTTCCAGCTGGTGAACGTTGAAGCTCCCAAATGAGGATACTGGTCCTTTGTCCAGCCCCAGATTCCGGTACGTCCTGCATTCAGTAATTCAACAACACTATATTCTTTCAACTCTGCTGAAGTTTTTGATACAGCTCCAGAATCTGACTGAAATGCTGAATTGCTCGTTACATTATAGTAATAAGTATTTTCAGAAGCGTTCAATCCATCATTTTCATTGGAGACGAAAATTCCGCTTTTTTCAGAATCCTTCAGAGTAACATCAGCCGCATAAGCATTGGTGATTAGAATTTCATTTCCATATTTCAGCCCGGCAAGACTTCCAGCGTTTTTCGCTGAAACGCTTGTATTGCTGACATAACAATCCAACAGCTTAGTTTTTACAGGTTCTGCTCCTGCGTAACAAAGGCCCGCAATCCCACCGCCGTAGGAACCATTGGAATCAATGACAACTACCGTTGTATTCTCAACTGAACACCGCTGGATTACGCCGCTTTCTATATTCGCAGCGATCGCTCCGGATGCCCATCCGCCTTCAAAATAACTGTCGCGAATATGCAGATCATGAATGGATTTAGATGCTTCCTTGGGTGCATAATACCCAAAGAGACCACCATAGCTGTTGATTCTTTCCTCCCAAGTCCCATCTTCAGTTCTGAGATTTTTCAAGACACTGTTGTTGCCATTGAAATCTCCACCATAATAACTGCTGTAACTCATTCCGATTGGAGTCCATAAGATAGGCTTATCTACGGTTCCGCCGTAGGCCGAACCTGTAAAATCATAGGTCCCGTTTTGAGTAAGAATATAATCATCCGTATTCACTCGTTTTACGGTTGCTTCTATCCAGCTGAGCCAAGCCATATCTTCGGAAGTCTTCAACAGTGTCGGCGCTCCGTTAACACCTGTGGCGGGAATCATTTCCGGATGAAAATTGACGATCCATTCTCCGACATATGCCCATTCCTTTACTGGCTCCGGCTTACCTAAGACTGGAAGATCCAATTCATTATACTTGTCCCTTGCATTGATCCATCCTCCCTGAGTCATTCCGGCTTCATTTCCGCCGTTCAGCTGATAGGCAAAGCCCCAGGTCTTAGCTTGATTCAAGGTTATTTCCTTGCTTCCATCCATGACATTCAAGCTGTTGGTGTTGTCCGTTATGTCAATATAGAAACAGTTCTCACAGGATTGAGAGTTTATGATGGAGCTAACGTAATCGATACTTCTGGTACTGGTAAATGTAACGTTCGCAGCATAACTGTTCTTGACAATCCCACTATCAGCAGTACCCACCAAACCTGCTATGTAGTCTACTCCGTCGACGACGGCATCCCGGTAATAACAGTGCTGAAGGGTTCCCCCAACCATTCTGCCAACCAGCCCTCCTGAAACATCGCTGGAAACGCTGACCTTGGATCCGCATTGATCGACGATGACTTGCGCCGCATCAGAAACATCAATTGTACTGATCAGACTTCCGTGATCACCGCCGGCATTCACAGATCCTGACTCCAGTTCCACTTTTTGAATTTTCAATTGGAGAGTGATGCTCGTCGTATTGATGAGATCTCCGAAAAAGCCCCCAGTCTTGGAAAATAAATTCTTAATTTTATGATATTTTCCGTCAAATTCACCGCTAAATTTCTCCATGGAAATCCAAGGCAGACAGTTAGTATAATCACTGCTGACAGTGGACTCTCCGGTATAATTCAACCCCGCCAGATCCATATCTGCCGCCAGCTGGACATAGTACGTTTTACTGGAATCAATCTGAGCCGTAAACCAGGCCAGAGCTTCCTCTGAAGCCAGGATATAAGGATCTGCCTGACTTCCGGTACCGCTCAGCGCCATGGTGACTCCGGCATCCGCTCCGCTTTTAGCCGGTGTTGTTTTCAGCGTGGCTTCCGACTGCTGCTGACCCACTTCCTTCCAGTTTTTCGGTGCCGGCAGTTCCGGAAGTATAAACATATATCCGCTTTCCGGATCCAGACTCCAAACGGTTGCCGGATCATCGTAGATGCCGCTCAGCGCCGCCTGGAATTTTGTCGGTCCTGCTACTCTTTCGTTAAATGTTTGGACGGAACTCGCAAGCTTGAAATAACCTGCTGCCGCGGCTGTTGTATATTTTCCATTGGCCAGGATATTAGTCAATGACTGGTCATAGTAAATTTCTGAGGTTCCATTTTTTAATGATGGATCAGAAGCACCGTACAAAACATAGCCTCCACCCGTATTCGACATTGTTCCTGCAACATAGCATTGAAAGTATGGAGTGTTTTGATCATGCTCACCTTTCATAAATCCAACCAATCCGCCGACATAGTCATCACTTGTTTGTGCACTTAATGAAAGGACTCCTGCATGAGCACTGTAGGCCAGCGTAACAGGAACTTCTTCGGCCCCAATTAACCCGCCGACAACGCGGGGAAAGCCAAGATTAGTCGAAGAATCCAATTCCACAGTCCCCAGGTTGCGGCTTCGGAATATTTTAACATTAGAGCCAGAAGACTGACCGATCAGGCCGCCCAGGTTAGCGACTCTTAAAAGATTGTTATTTAAAATTTTACCGGAATTGGAGCACTTATCAATGACGACCTCTCCGGTAGTCTCCTGGATCAAACCAACGATACCGCCGACATTGGATCCCTGTAAACTCAGAGAACTGTGGCAGTTCAAAATCTGGACGCCTCCATTTGAATCAATCGTTCCCAGAATTCCGCCCATCCCTGCAGTGGAAGCCTTTTGAGTTTGATCTACTTTAGTTTTAAACATCACTTGATCATTTTCAGCATTAACAGTACAGTTCTGATAAACACTGCCCTTCCCGCTCAGCAGTCCGACTAATCCGCCAGAACCGGTAGAAGTGCCCTCATTATCAAATTTTGCATACATCAGAGGGTTATTTCCATCCATGATATTCACAGTTACGTTACTGATCACGGATCCGCCGAGATCACGTCCCACAAGACCGCCAAAACTATCAGCATTCGAATTACCACCGGTCTCACTGGGCCTGATATTCAAATCCAGAGTCAGGCCGTCGATCGTTGCATTGCTGATTCCGAACAAAAAGCCATTATCATAATTGTTGGTTCCCGTCCACAGGATGACATTGGTTAAACCGTCGCCCTCTCGATCGACAGATAAATGTCCTTGATAAGGTCTATCTCTACTATAATCAGGCATCGCCCATACCAGATAACCTGAAGAGCTGTAATTACTTCCTAACATATCAATAGTTCCGCGGATTTTTGCATAATTGGTTGCACTGATGCTGCCAATAGCGGTTTTATAAAAATAAATCGCAACCTGTTCCGCATTCTCTAGGATATACGGATCCGCGGAAGTTCCGGATCCGCTGAAAGCATAGGCTGAATTATCCACATTGGCTGATGCAAATTCATTCCATCCGATCATCGGCGTACGCGGCTGAACTGTCGCCTGCAGAGAACGAGACCGTGTAATGCTGCCGATCTGCGCACTCAGACTGCCGCTGACCTGCTGATTTTCTTCCTCTTTTGCGGCGGGGTCTTCCTCTCCGTTTTCCTGATCAGTCGACTGTTCTTTAGTTTCCGTCTGAACTGCGCGAAAATGACTCCGCATACTTTGCGGCGTCTTTTCCTCCGGCAGGACCTCTACCGGTGTCTGTGTCTCTGTTTCGAAGTAAGCCTGACCCGCTTCGTTAATTTTCAAATCACCTTCGGCACTCCACTGAACTTCTTCTTTGCCGATCGCCTGCGGCAGTTCAATCGGACTGTTATTGCCCGGCTGCAGCGCGTCTTTGAGCGTCGTACCGTCGGCCAGAACGATGGCCACCGCAGAGGCGGCGCTGTTTTCCTTAATCGTTTTGTGTTCCTGCTGCGCAAAATAACAGATCTGCGGATAGGCACCTTCGGTCCGGACCCAGTTGCCGACCGGTTTTTTAGACTCTGTGCCTACCATCTCCGATGTATTCAGAGCCTCGGCAGCTGTGTCTTCGGCCAGAGCCATCTGCTGATCAAAGCTGCAGTCTTTAATCGCACCTTCGTTATAATAAACAAAAGCCGCTGTCTTTTCCGCAGTCTCATCAAGAGTGACCGTTGTGAAACAATTTTGAAGAGTTCCATAATTTTCGCTGACGAAGCCGGAGGCTTCCTCGCCTCCGATTAAGCCTGTGGAATAGCTGTTTTCAATTCGGCTGTGCTGCGCAACTCTGCCGCTCATGCCGGCTGTCTGCGTCTTCATTGAAGTTTCCTGGATGGTTGTGACCAGAGTATAGCAGTCAGAAATCAGGCTTTTGCCTTCCAGGCTGCCGACCAGGCCACCGGATATCACCTGCTCCGCTGTGACATAATCATAGCTGCGCTGCAGAGGAGCTACCTTCTGCGTCAGTTCAGGGTCTTCTGTATTTTCAGGAACGATCGTCGGCTGATCCTGCGGCTGAGCCGCGGAATCATCGCTGACCTCGGGAGTCATTGAAATCTGCGGTTCCGGGGTATTCCTTCCTTCTTCCTCTGCCGGCTGCGCAGTTTCGTCATTATCCTGCGGAAGAATCGTCGCTTCCGGTGCTTCAGTGGATTCCGGCGCGGTTTCCAAACTCAAAATATCCAGATGGATATTGGCCCCCAGACTTCCGGCCGTCACTTTAATCGGAGCCCCTTCTGGCGTTTCCTGATTCCGTGGTTCTGAAGTTTCTGACGGATTCTCTGTCGGAGTCCCTTCCGGGATCATTTCAGGTTCTTCTGGATCCTGAGCTTCCTCGGAGTTCGCAGTTTCTTCCGGCACCGCGCTGCCCTGCGGTTGTTCCGTTTCCGGAGTCTGAGTTTCCTCCGGGACGAAGGAGCTTTCCGGCGTCATCGTGATTTCCGGAGTTGTGACGGGTGTCGGCGTGTCTGTGACTTCCGGCACCGCGCTGATCTCAGGAGTCACTGTCGTTTCAGGGGTCGCTGTCACGATCGGAAGCGCCGTGCTTTCCGGGGTTGGCAACGGAGCCGGCTCCACTTCATAAGCGACCGCTTTCGGATCCCGCACATGGATCTCACCGACAGCGGCGCAGTTTTTGATTTGAGTATCAATGCTTCTTCCAGCCAGAGCCGAAACCGACATGACATAGTGTTCGCCATCGAAATATGTGGCTCCATCGCTGAGATTCACTTCCCCCAGCAAAAGGTTTGTAATTTCAGCATCCTGAGTCGTCCCGAACAACGGACGAGTCAAACCGCTCAGAATATGCCCGTTGCCGTCCAGTTCCCCGGTAAATGGACGATAATCCGTACCGATGGAATGCGGCAGATCGGACAGATCCAGATCTGCTTCCAGCCGATACCGGCCGTCCAGATTATAGCTTCCGCTGTCTTCTTTGATCAGCATGGCTTCCAGCTCTTCCCGGCTGCTGATCGTGATCCAGTCGCCGCTTTTCGCAAAGGCGATCCCGACACTGCTGCCGATCAGATCGCTGAACACATTCAGCATCAGACAGCCGGTCAGCACTATCCCTGCCAGTGTCCTCCCGCGTTTTTTATTGCTTTTTACTTTTACTCTGAGCTGACTCATATTTTTTTCCTCCAACCTGTTTACTTCTTCTGCCACCGGAAAACGGCGATAACCCTTCCTCGGATCTGTCCTTTATCCACCATTCCGATGCTTTCATCCCGGCTGTCAACCGAGACTGCCCGGCGATCTCCCAGTAAAAAGAAACTGTTTTCCGGCACGTTGTATTGGTAAGCCGCTTCTTTTTGCTGCGGAATGGCATAGTTTTCTTCCACCTGCTGTCCGTTGACGCTCAATCTGCCGTCAGTCTGAAGTTCAACCCGGTCTCCGCCCGTGGCAATGACCCGTTTCACAACGTCTCCTTCGGGCAGGGCAAAAACGATGATGGATCCTCTTGGATAATCCTGTGTCCCGCGGCTGTACAGAATCCAGTCTCCATCCTGAATCCCCGGAGACATGGAATCTCCCGATACCCGATCCACACCCATCACAAAATTCAGCACCAGCATCAGAAACAGAATAACCCCTGCCAGCCCCGCCAATAACCCCCGACGGCGTCGGCGCTGACGTAGCTTCAGCTGCTTCCGTTCCCAGTTGATCTGCTGCCAGAGCTGACTGGACACGTTAAAACTGATTTCTGCTTTTTCTTCCTTCATGTCGTCCCACTACTCTCTCCGGCATTTCAATTCTTCTCTCAGCTGGGCAATGATCTGTGATTGTCTCTGCAGCTGCTGTTCATAGCTCCATCGCTCTTTTTCAAAAGCCAGCTGCATCTGTGCCAGATAATCCAGTACCTGTCCCTCATCGTAACCGCCGATCCAAACAGTACGGAAACCCGGACCTTCTGCTTTCGCTTTCCGCTTCTTTTTCTTCCTCCACGGAAACACGTCTGCCGCCCCCTCGTTTGATTTCATCTTTGTCTGAATCTGTTTTCTGATCTCGTTCACGCGACTGTCCTTATTCCGAGTTCATCCTTACTACATAATTCGTATTATGTTGTGACGTGAACTGTTCATCATAATGAATTATCTTAGATTCAGCTTACATTTAGTTCACAGCAAAAAGATCAGAGCCGGAGACTCTGATTAATTTGATAAAAATTAACATTTTTGATTGAATCTGCGGGTCCAGATTCTTTTTATGCTGTTATAAATCTTGGAAATCAATAACTTTCAAGCTTTGAACAGTTGCATTTTTAGGCGGAAACTGTCATAATGTAAACGTAGTTTTTATAATCGTGTGCACTCTTACAACATAATACGAATTATGTTTTTTTTCTTCAAGCTGAGGTCAGTCCCAGCCGGGAAATTAGACGACGCTGCTCCTGACCGCTGGTCGCTGTGTAGATTCTGGTTGTTTCCACACTGGTATGACCCAGTACGTCCGCCAATCGAACTATATCTTTTTCCATTCGGTAATAAGTCAGGGCGAACAGATGTCTCAGATTGTGAGGAAAAACCTTTCTTTGATCGACTCCTGCAGCCCGGCACAGCTTTTTCATCGCTGACCAGATATTGCTTCGATTCATCGGTTTCCCCGTTCGCGTTATGAAAATCGCCCCGCTTTGAATCTGATGCCGCCGGCAATATTTAAGCAGGGGCTTTTTCAATGTTTCCGGAATAAATACCAGTCTTTCCCGGCCTTTGTTCCGAATTCTCACCTGTCCCTGCTGTACAGCTTCTACCGTAATGAACTGATGCTCACTGACCCGAATTCCTGTACTGCAGATGGCCTGCATCAAAAGCCACAGGCGTTCGTTGCCTGGCTGCGCTGTCCTCAGCAGTTTCTGATATTCTTCACGGCTCAGCTCTTTTTCTTCTACTCTAAAATTTGTCCGCTGCACTTTCAGCAGCCGCACCTGACAATCACGCCAATCTAAAAAAGCCAACAGCTGGTTGACTGCCGTCAGCATGGAATTGACGCTGGTTGTTTTGTAACGGCCTGTCAGTTCCGATTTGTAAGCGATGACCTGTTCTTTGCTTACATTCTTCTCCTGCGGCAGGAATTGATAAAATGATCGAATGTCCCTGATGTATTTTTCTATGGTATGCGGACTGTGCTCCTGTTCGATCAAATGATGACGAAATGCCTCCAACATCGAAGAAGTCAGTATATTTTCTTTCATGATGAGCCTCCTTCACTTCTTTCTCCCTAGTCTCCCCCGACTTTCAGCAGTTATTATGCCAAGTTTCATTGTAATATTTATTTTTATATTTTTTAATGGATGTATTTCACATATTTTATGCTATATGTAATAATTTTTAATCGTTTCAAATCATCTTATCAAAGTTTTAAGTTTTAGATATAAAACGATTTATCTAAAGGTTAAATACATGACAGGTATTGATCTGGCTTGATGACCCCCAGCAGGCAAGTTCATCGGGCAGCCTTCAGCGCTGCAGAGAATTCTGCATTAAGAATTTTGTGTTATGAAAAACAAAAAAACCATAGATTTCTCCATGGCTTTCCCTTCAAAGCATCAAAATAACCTTTATAATGGCGTCCTCGGGCGGGCTTGAACCGCCGACCTCGCGCTTAGGAGGCGCGCGCTCTATCCATCTGAGCTACGAGGACATTGTGATTTACATCCATTTTATAACGTAGTTTAAATTTTTCAACCGATTTCTTAGGAGACGCGCGCTATCCAGCTGAGCTACGGAAACAAGACTTACGCTGACGCTTAATAACACCCGCATCTCTCGTATGTTTAATTATAACCAACTCTGTCCCGCTTTTCCAGCCCTAATTTTATGACTTCCTTGGCTTCTAAACAGAAAGAAGAAGCAGAGAGATTTCCCTGCTTCCTCAATGAATATTCAATCTTACAAACCTTTAACCTTTTCTGCAATTTCACTGACACAATCGGAAGTAAACGGATCTTTCAATCCGCTGCCGACTAAGGCATCACGATATTTGAAATTGATTGTATACTGCGTAATCTGGTTGTAGGTAGACAAGGCTTTTGCCCGGTCATCCACACTCTGAGCCCAGATCTCCAGAGCTGAAATCGCCGAGGTAGCATAGCTGATATAATAGAACGGTGTTTCAAAATGATGATGAATATCAACCCATTCATAATACAGCTCGCTGCCGGTATAACTGTAGAAAATATCCGCATGCAGCTGATTGACCTCTTCCAACGTTAAATCCGGATTGGCGAAGACAGCCTGCTGAAATTCATCTTCAGCACAGCCCTGAAGAATGGAGCTGACCATGCTGTAAATCGAATAGATCTTCTGTCCTTCCGCCTGATCGGCTCCAAAGAACTGATCATAATAGGGCTGCATCAGCAGCTCCAGCGCCTGCGAATGAATTTCCGCGGCATCCAGATTGTTGCTGTCATTCCAGCTGATCGTCGGCATCAGATAGAAATTGTAATAATGACCGAATTCATGAATCACTGTGTCCGCATTGCGGTAATCATTGGAATTAATGAACATGAACGGCGCGGAATAATCATTAATATAGGTTGTGTAGCCCGCATGCATTTTGCTCGGCTCATTGCTGAAATCATAAAGCTTGTTATTCTGCATGTAATCCAGCGCTTCACTCATCTTGCTTGGGAATTCTGCCTGCAGCGATGTTTTAAGAATTGGCAGTACCGCTTCCAGATCTCCATCGCCCGACTGCATCGAAGTTAAAGCAGAGATCAATTCGTTATAATTCGCGTTGATCATCTGTCCGAATGCTGGCAGCAGCTCAGTTCTGACCTTTTCGCTAAAATTATGGGCATCTTCTGGGGTGTAATCCCGGCCCAGAAGATCATAAGCGTAGTCCGTGTAACTGTCATAGCCCAGAGTTTCTGCAATCTGAATGCGCAGATCCCGCAGCTGCAGATAAATTCCGCCTAATTCGGCATTCTTCTTCTCATAGATTTCAGTATAAGCCTGAATCCCTTCGTCGGTGTTCAGATCAAGATCTTCGATAGTCACGGTCTGACCGTTCAGCTCCGTTGTATAATCCGAAGCCAGCAGCTTCGTATACTGCGTAACCAGATCGTTTTCCTGTTCGCTCAAAGCTTCGATTTCCGGCGAATTCAGTTTGGAATTAAACTCATAACGTTCGATAAATTCATCGCCCCAGGCCGCCTTTGCAGCGTCTTGATACCCGGACGCTAAAATCGTTTCGGTCAGTTCGTTCATCTTGTTGTCCAGACGCGTATAATAGTTATCCAGCGTGGTCATTTCTTCTTCATAATACGTATCGGTCGTATCTAGATTGTAATGGATGGTCGCCAGCGTGTCCATAGCATCCAAATTCCGGATATCATCCAGAATCTCATCATACAGATCCAGCAGTTCGCTTTCCTTACCTTCTTCTGCAGCCATCGCCTGACAGTCGGCGATCTTCTGATCTAAAGCCTCCAGATCCGGCCGGACATAGGCCATATCAGCAAAGGCAACCTGCTGATGTTCAACAGAAGTAGCCTCCACAGACGGAGGTGTCGGTGTAGCTGAAGCCGTTGGCGCAGAGGGTGCGCCGCAGCCGCTGAGCAGTAAACTGAAGGCCGCCAGCAGCGCAAGCATCAGCCTGCTCAGTGAAAATTTCTCTTTATTCATGATTTTCCTTTCTAGCACTTTGCCGTCTGGGCAAAGAACCTGATCTTTATTATTATAATATGAAAAAAGGAATTCTGCACTTGAATTCCCCTTTTCTGTTCTGAACTTGAATTACATGTGGTACATGCGGTCGAAATACTGAGCCAGCAGACGATCGTTGTATTCTGGACCGCCGTCGATATTCTGTGACTTGAAGACCGGCGGTACAATGCCTTCTTCCAGCAGCATCTGCGCTGTACGGTAAACGCAGGCCTGAATCAAGATCGCCGTCGTGATCGCAGACATGCCGCAGATCCGTGTATCCAATCCTTCAACATCAATGGAAGCATCGCCATCCATAACGCAGTTGTCAATGACGACATCCGCCAGCTGCCACAGGTTCTTGCCGCAGGAATGCTTCGGCGTTAAATTCTTGGAAGCTTCCAGCGAGGTGATCGCGACAACCTTGGCGCCCTTTTCATGAGCCGCAAGAGCGATTTCAACCGGCAGCGGATTTCGACCGGAGTTGGAGATCAAAACGATAACGTCATTCGGACGAACATCCACTTTTTTCATGAAGGATGTGCCGACGCCTTCAATGCCTTCATAAGCACCGCCGGCAGGTTCTTTAATCTGTTTGGTGGGAATGAAGCCGCCCGCTCTGAAGCACAGTTCGCTGGCTCCCGCTTGGGAATGACCTGATCCAAAAGCCTGAAGCATACCGCCGTTTTTCAGCGCATCCGCAAACAGCCGAGCTGTTTTTTCCACATTTTCTTCCTGTGTGGACTGCAGTTTTTGAATAAGACCCTCGACGACACCGTAAACTTTGTTCTCCATCTTTCTTCCTCCTTGGGTATTTTATCCATAAATATCAGTGATATATATGGATTATTTACCCATAGATTACTGCATTCTTGGGGATCTGTCAAGGTGTTAACTTGTTTTTTTGATTAACTTATTTGTAGTTATCCAAACTTTTCTGTATAATTAAATCATAAGACAAGAGGGGGATACCCATGTTTAAAGCAAAATTAAAAGCTGTATATCAGGATTTAACGCAGTCCGAAAGACTGGTCGCGGATTATATCCTTGACCATATTGATGAAATCCGGACAATCACCTCGCATCAGCTCGCCGTGAATACGCACATCGGCCAGTCAACCATTATTCGTTTTTCTCAGAAGTTGGGCTACAACAGTTTCCGGGAACTTTTAGCGGATCTGTCGGCCATCCCGCGCCAGGATTTAGTAAGAGAAGAAATCCAGGTTAACGAATCTATGAATGACACCAACCGCAAAATTATTGCGCAGTATCATGATATCGTTGAGGTGACTTTTGAGAACAACAAGGAAGAAACAATCCAGCAGGCCTGCGAAATGCTGATCAAAGCCAAGAAGATTATTTTGTTCGGGATTGGAAGCTCTAACTTATTCTGTGAATACCTGGCAAATCAGCTGGTTAAGATGGGATTACTTTGCGTAACCAGTCAGACGCCGCATACGATTTATTCCCTGATCGATCAGTCGCGCAAAGATACAGTCCTGTTTTTGATCTCGGAATCAGGTGAAACACGAGAGGTCATTAAGGCGGCTTCGATTGCCAAGGAAAATGAAATGCCGATCATTGCAATGACGCGCATGGCGAAGAATTCGCTGCACACCTATGCCGATCTCATCCTAAAGACTGTCTCTTTTGAAACTGAAACACGTTTGAATGTGACAACCATGCGCTGTTCTCAACTGTACCTGATCGATGCACTGTATCTGAACATCATGAAAAGCAATTTCAACAAATTCAGTAAGACGATCGAACGCGCCGAAATGCTGTCAGACCGTAAATTATAAAAAAGTACAATGCACTCAATGAAGTCAATTTAGAAGAAAACTGAATTGACTTTTTTAATTCGTAATCAATAAAGAAAAAAATCCCTGGAAGATTTGCATATTCTTTAGAATTTAGAGTTACACTGTAATTCAATACAGGATTAACTACATCCAAGGCTGATTCAACTTTCTGCTTTTGTAATATTACAACTGAAAGTCGTTTCTTCCTTTCATTCTATAACGATAATCTCTTACCGCATGCAAAAAGTGCAGACAATCAACTACATGGATTGTAGTTTGTTCATAAGTGCTTCTTGAAGAACTTGAGAAAAATTAATCCCTTTTGCAGTCGCTTCTTCATTGAGCCATCCGGGGATACTTAAAGTTTTCTTTACAGCTTTTGAATTTACACGCTTTTTAAAAGCAGCGAAATCAAATTCGACGATGACTAGAAATTCATCAGCGCTGATTTCAATCATTTCGGGGGAAGATGGCAACGGGAAGATATCATTTTCATCTCGCTTAACTGAAAGTGCAAGACCAAGACAGTCAACAGCCATTTCGTAAGCTTCTTGCATATGATCTCCTTCGGTGATGGCTTCAGGAATGTCCGGGAATGTGACCCAGAAACCGCCTTCTTCAGCTTTGTGGAAAATTGCAGGATAGAAAATTTTGTTGTCCATAAAATGACCTCCTCAGTTTATTTTATGGCAGGAGGGCTCATTTCAGCCCAGCCTGCTTAAGAATAGCTTGCTCTATCCCTTTTTTCAAAGCTTTAGAGCCGTGATCAGGTACAGTCGTCTGTTTTCCGGATTCAGGATTTCTCATGATTACATGAGATGTACCACGCTGCCTTAAAATGACGAAGCCGTTCTTCTTTAGGAATTTAATCATTTCCTTAGAAGTCATGGGCATGATTGGTTCTCCTTTCCCTTATCACGGCTTAATTATAGCACGTATCAATACGTAAGCAACAAACAAATACGTAAAATTACGTAATTTCTATGATCAATGTTACTGTCACAAAATTAAATGTAAAGGATGGAAACTGAAATTTTTTGGATTAGTATGCAAGTCCTCGGCTGTATGGACTTCCTTGTTTATAATATGGCTTATTTGCTCAAATGTATTGAAGCTGGAAAACAGATTGGATTACAGAAAACGATGGAAAACCATCATGAAGTAACCAACTTTATCCGCTGACCCTTTATTTTTACTTTAATCATTTGAAGTACAGACTGTTAGATAGATTTTCTCTGTTCAACTGAAATTTCATAGTTTTTCTATTAATAAAAACGCAGTCCTGCGATCATCCATTGTAATAGGAATCAGACTGCGTTTTCTCAGTTCAGCAAGTTTAGAACTCTTTGTTAGACAATTTTCAACGACTTTACCGCATGCTCAATATCAGCCTGATAAAGCGCATAATTGTCTGCGTTTAAGATCACAACCGCAAACATCTGCGGCAGCGTTTCACCTGAACCGAAAATGAAATATTCTATGATCTGCCCATTGCTCTCGCTTGTATAGCGCAGGCCTTCCAACCCCGCTTCGGTATGATAAGGCTGGGAATCAAACAAACTGTCATCGACACCAAAGGGAGCGTCCACTGCCGCCATAATGGAAAACAGCTGATTGCCGTCATCGCTGAATAAAAACTGCACACCGGTCGTAGGACTGGCTTCCTGATTTTCATCACCTGAGTGACTGAAAATCTCTGTTTTTTTCCACGCCTCAGGTACTTCCGCTGTAAACCGAACACCGGAAGCTTCATCCTCGAATGTATACGTTGTCAGTCTTTTCTCCTCTGACTCTGCCGTTGGCATCGTTGTTGGATCTGAGGCAGGTGCTTGAGATTGAGTGCAGCCGGCGAAAACAACCGCCAGGCTCAGCCCAAGCAAAATCATTCTGATCTTCTTCATTCGCTTTCTCCTTTCACCAGAATATTCTGGTCAAGCGTTTCATCACTGTGATTTTCTAGTTTTAGTGTATCACAAATGAAAGACCTGTGCTTTGAACAAATAAAAAACCTTTCATTCAACAGCGGTCCTTCTGGCTCCTTTGCCGCAATGAAAGGTCTTTTATCCTTTTGACATCAAAATCAGAAACGGGTTTTCACTGACCAATTGCCCAGTTCTTCCAAATGGACAGTGCCGTTGCCTTCTTTTTTACCTTTGATCCAGCGCGTCAACAATTCCGCTTTCTGCGCATCGCTGACACGAACCAGAATCGCTCCTTTCTGCGTTTCCAGACTGACTGAATGCAGACCTTTATATCCCGGACGGGTCTTCTCCCATGGATTATCATTGTGGAAAACCCGAATCACTTCGGAATAAGTACAGGCCGTCAGCCGATCCAGGCTGGCGGAAAGAATTTCCTGTTCGCTGAAAAAAGTCGTATCAATGCAGCGGTACGGCTCATGAAGCGGATGGGCTTGAAGAAAAGCTCTGATTTGCTGGCGTTTCCGCAGCCAGAAAGCCATCGCGGCCAGCCACCCTAGGATCGCAGCCCCTGCTAAAATCAACCAAAAACTGTCCTGCAAAATCATCGCGATGAAGAAAAAGAAAAAGACCAGAAATGATGTCATACCGATATAAAACCGGCACCGATCAAGATTCGCGGAATCAAACACCTGAAATACCGTCTTCATGTTCCGCCTCCTTCCTGATCTTATTGTACTTCTTTTTCTTATTTAAGGAAAGAGTATTTCAACTATTTTCATCAACTTTACATTCAATGGCCCGTTTATCATCCCGTAACCCTTTCAGTACTGGCTGACGGAGTGAACCTGCCGCGGTTTTATCCATGTATTTTACCGTACAGACAAGCTTGGGTTTCAGCCAGACTGCTCGTTCATGATTTTGAGGTTCCTCAGGAAAAGGACACTGCGAAGTGACCGGCAGTTTTCGCCGCAGCAGAGTTTCACTGACGCCCAGCGTAACATGCCCCTTATAGACCAGCGTTCTGCCCTGGTATTGTCCCAGTACCAAACTCAGCACATTCCGTTCCTTCTGTAAATAGCCGCAGATCACAAAATCCTCATCTTTCAAATTTTTTATCTTAATCCACGAGCTCGTGCGCCGACCGCATTGATAAAGACTGTCTTTTTCTTTGGCGACAATGCCCTCGAGATTCTGTGCCTGCGTCCAGGCATAGAGCTGTCTGCCTTCCTGCAGGTAGGTTCTCGAACACACGGCCGTTTCACTTTGTCTGAAAGATTTCAGCTTTTCCTTGCGTTTGACTAACGGCAGACCGGTCAGATCCTTGCCGTTATACTCCAGGATATCAAAGACGATAAACGTCGCCGGATTGCTTTCCTGAGCCAGCCGGACACGGAAGGCGCTGCGCAGCATTTCTCTTCGCTGCAGCGCATAGAAATCCGGTTTTCCCTCATGAAAAACAACAATTTCCCCATCCAGCACAGCGGATTTGGGCAGACAGCGATGCAGGTTCAGCAGCTCCGGGAACTGATCGTTAAGCAGCTTATCCCGCTTGTTGATCAGCTCCGTATGATCCGAACAGTAGGCCAGACACCGCGTACCGTCCCATTTGATTTCATACAGATAATCATCACTGTCAAAGGCTTCTTCACTGCGGCCGATCAACATCGGCGCATAGCCATGCTGATCAAACAATTCACTCATGATAAGCTCTTCCCGGTTCGCTTCCGCGCCGTTTTCGCCTTCGCCGCTCCCACGGTATTCTGCTTCAGACTCTGGCTGAGCGCTTCCATCAGATCAACAGCCTGCACACTTTGCTTTTCCTTAACCTTGACGATTTCCTGGCCATGAATTTTTCGTTCGATCAGGCTGCGCAGACGCTCCTGGTACTCATCCTGATAATCCGCAATGTCAAACGGACCGCTGAGCTGATCAATCAGCTGCTTCGCCATCGTCACCTCGGCTTTGGTCAGCTTGCTTGCCGTCTTGGCTGGGGCCGTGACGATCTCATCTTCAAAGTACAGCGAAGTCACGCGCATCCCATCCTCTGTAGCCCGGATCAAAAGCAGCGCTTCCTTGGTTCCCAGCACCGTGCGGGCCACCGCGGCTTTCTTGGTGGCAAGCATCGCCTCACGCAATAGATCAAAGGCTTTCTGCCCTTGCTTATCAGGCTGGGCATAGTAATTCTTCTCAAAGTAAATTGGATCCACTTCCGCTTCTTTCACAAATTTCAAAATCTGAATCGTCTTATCCTTTTCCGTCTGGATTTTTTCCAGATCCTCAGCGGTAATGATGACATATTTATCTTTCTCATATTCATAGCCTTTGACAATCTCCTCCTGCTTGATTTCCTTATTGCAGGAAGGACAGTATTTTTTATATCGGATCCGCTCACCGGTTTTCTTACACAGCTGATTAAAGCTCAGATCATGTTCCCGCACCGCTACCTGCAGCTGAATCGGAATGTGAACCAATCCGAATGATATCGCACCTTTATGCGCACTTGGCATGCAGATCACCCCATTTCAGGGTTAGTATGGATGATTCGCTGAGATTTAATTACGGCCATCATGCAGCTCTGAGATGAAAAAGAAACGGCGGTCTTTCCATTCTGATCCCCGCCTCTCCTTTATGTTTCATTTTATCTGCATCCAGCGGCAAAATCTATGCTGATGCGGCCTCCGGAATCCAATAGAAGCCTTCGATCGCAATGGATCCGCCGATATTTTCCATGACCAGACAATACGTTTGATTCCCTTCGACAAGCCCAGTACAGCCGGGATCCTCGATCAGCAGCGTAATCAAGGCCGCAGTCCAGGTGCCTGCCGATGTCAGTTCCTGAACCTCTGCCGATTCCATCGTCACCGCATTCCAGATTTCTGCATTCTGCGGATAACAAGGTGCGGTTCTTGGAAAAAATGCTAAGACCGCAAAATAATCGGACGCCCGCAAAGCCGTGACAAATTCTTCGCTCAGCTGCGCAGCGTCCCCCATGCTTACTGTACTCCGATCCGCACAATCCGGAATTTCCCGCAGCCGATCAATTTTTAAGCCGTGGGTCTTATCCAAGGTCAGCCAATATTGGGAATGCAGTGTCTGGTCACAATCCAGCCATGTCAGATCCACGAGGGTAAAGTCAGCCTGCGGATGGATTGTATATTCCTGAATCTCAGGCATGACCGGCAGCCGGTCCAGCCGGGCTTCTTCCTGCGCAAAAAGCGAATTATATAAATCTGTATTCCGTGTATTGATCGCCTCGACGAGCTGCTGAATCAGTGAGCTCAGCGCTGCATCCGGCTCCCGTACTTCTTTCGGATTATCTAACGTACAGCCTTCCGCCAGGTCAAAGAAAGAAATCGGCTGCGCCTGACCTTCCTTCTTCACGTCAAGCTCAAAGTTGGTGAAGAAAAACGTAGGAACCTCCGGTTCCGTCAGCGTTGGCTCCGGCGTTGAAACGGACTCTTTCTGTTGGGATGGGTCAGTGGACGGCAGCGGTGTCGGATTCGGGGCTGACTGACACGCTGAACTCAGCATGAGAAGCGCAAGTCCGGCTGCGAATCCGCTGGCTAATCTAATTTTATTCATTTTTTTCCTCTTTTCTTTTTGGCATTCAAATTTATCAAACTGTCAGTTTTAACGCAAAATCCAGCGTTTGGGCATTTGTTATCAAACGCACAAGTCTTGTTTTTATTCAGGAATTTCTTTATACTTTTATTATAGAGGAAAGTTCAGCTCTTTCCAGCTGAAAACTTGAAGATTGCAAGAAAAGAGGTGCCTATTCATGAAAAGTTTGAAAGCTTATCCTACCTATCTGTTATTTGTGGAACGGCATCAGCCGGTGATCACCCTTAAGGATCGGGATTATACCGGCAATGATGCACTGCTGGACGAGCGCATCCGAACGCGCCGGCAGCTTTACCTTTTCCGCCTGATTTATCTGTTGATCGTTAACGGAGCGGCAATCTTTATTTTTCATATTTCGCTCACGCTGCCTCTGCTTTCCTTGATTCCTGCCGAACTGCTTTTTCTGTATATTAAAATGCCGGCTTCCTTTCTGGATCAACTGGTGCCCGCAGAATCCATTGAGATCGGACAATCTGCCGCCTCTCCCCATTAAGCCAAGCGTTTATCCCACACAAAAATCCGCAGAGTTTCCGCGGATTTTCTTTTTTGATGCTCAAACCGCCCTCAGCGGCCCAATGTATTTTCGATCTTTTCCACAATCGCGTCCTTCTTTTCATCAAAAGCTTTTTTTGTACGGTTGCGGGTCTGATCCACCCAGGCACGAAATTCATTGGAGAATTCCGGATTAACCTGATGCGGGAATGCTTTGTTTAAACGAGAGCGAATCTTGAAGGTTCGCTTCGGCATCAAATCGATGCGGCTGACCATTTTGTCGATGATCGCCGACAGCTGCTCGTCGGCATCGGTGGAATCCATCACGGCCTGGACGCGTTCATAAAATGGGATTTCATCGCCTAGCTGATCGACATTTTTCATCGCTTCACGCAGCTCCTGCATGCACTTTTCCAATTCGACGAATTCCTTGTTGCGCCGCAGCAGAGCATGGACTGTTTTGAAGACATCGGTGGAAAAATAGATCAACAGCGCAGCGTTCATCACCCACAGCAGCTGAATCGGAATCTGCTGGACGGCATTTAAGATCGGCGGATGAATAATGTAGACAACAAACAAACACATCAAGCCAAATAACGTTGAGTTTAACAGACAAATGCGGCCGTTCAGATTGAAGCGATAGCGGGAATAATCCCACCACCGGGTATGAAACAGCTTTTCCATCACATAGCTGGTCAGATATTCCAAAGTGCTGGTAATCACCACACCCCAAAGAAAAACCATCCAGAAGGAATCCGCGACCGGTTCGAGCAAGGTCAGCACAAAAACCCCGCCAAAACCATAAATCGGACAATAAGGGCCTGCTAAAAAACCACGGTTAATCCATTTTCGCTGTCCGACTGAACAATAGATGCATTCGCAAACCCATCCCAAAAAGCTGTAAATAAAAAACAAGATTACCGCCTGAGCCGGAGTTTCGATCATAATACCCCTCCTGTTTCGTGATTATTCTACGCCAGGAAGCCGACTTTCAGTCGCTTTCCCGATCCTTTTATTAAAAGTTCAGGCTTTCGCCTGTACCTCATTATACACGCTACGGCTATTCGCAACAACTGCCGGATTTCTTACAATCTTGACATTGTGTCGAAAATCAGGTTTAATCATAGGCAGGGAATGATGTCTCCCCTGGCGATTGGCCTAAACCGCTTTAACAGCTGATGACTTCTATGTGTTTTTCGCATAGGTCGTCAGCTTTTTTTGCGGCTGGCAGCTCCGCCATAGGACACTTTAAAAGGAGGAAAAAACATGTTAACGAGTCTGGCATGCTTATTTTTAGTCGGGATTCTTTTCAGTCAGCTTCTGCAGCAGCTGCATTTGCCGGGGTTGTTGGGGATGATCTTAACCGGAATTTTATTAGGCCCGTATGGATTAAATTGGTTATCACCGCAGCTGATGACGATTGCGACCGATCTGCGTCAACTGGCGCTGGTCTTGATTTTATTACGGGCAGGACTGGCGCTGGATCTGAACGATTTAAAACGCGTAGGCCGGCCGGCGATCTTACTGTGCTTTGTGCCGGCATTCCTTGAGATCATCGGCTATGTTGTGCTGGGGCCGGGATTATTGGGCTTGTCGGCAATCGAATGTGCAGTAATGGGAGCGGTGATCGCGGCTGTCTCTCCGGCGGTCATCGTGCCGCGAATGTTGAAGCTGATGGAAGAAAAACGTGGTACGGCACAGTCGATCCCGCAGATGATCATGGCGGGCGCTTCCGCGGATGACGTCTTGGTCATCGTGCTGTTTTCCAGCTTTCTGTCCCTGGCTCAAGGGGAGTCGGGATCGGCTGTGGGACTGTTGCAGGTTCCTGTTTCGATTCTGGCTGGTCTTTTTATCGGAGCGATCACCGGTCTGCTTCTGTGCTGGTTTTTCCGCAGAGTTCATCTGCGGGATTCAATCAAGGTTCTGATTCTGATGAGCGTGGCCTTTTTATTGCTGGAAGCGGAAAACTGGCTGCAGGCCTTTCTGCCTTTTTCCGGATTGCTGGCCATCATGGCGATGGGGATCGCGATTTACAGCCGATATTCGCTCTTGGCAGGACGGCTGTCGCAGAAATTCTCCCGCTTGTGGGTTGGGGCGGAGATGATGTTGTTTGTTCTGGTCGGAGCGGTGGTGAATCCCGCCTATCTTGTCAAGGCCGGGGGTCCGCTGATCCTTCTGATCTTCAGCGCGCTGCTGCTGCGGATGGGAGCGGTGGCCCTATGTCTGATCAAAACGTCGCTGAACTGGAAAGAGCGCGTTTTCTGCATGATCGCCTATTGTCCCAAAGCCACAGTTCAGGCGGCGATCGGAGCGGTGCCATTAAGTTTAGGTCTGGCCTGCGGCGAGCTTGTTTTAAGCGCTGCTGTGATCGCGATCTTAATCACAGCGCCTTTAGGCGCATTGGGCATCGATCTCACTTATCGAAGATGGCTGAAGCCGGAAAAGAAATCTATATAAACCGGTCTTTCCCTGCTGAATACATCCGGGATTTTTCTTTTTTCAGAATTTGCTTGGTCTTTCGGCCCGCCTTCTTCATTGGACTCCTCTTTCCTTTCATCAACTCAATAAGTTATGATTTCTTTCCGCTTACGTTGATGGAAAATGTCCATACTGACCGGATTTTCACAGAAAATTCAAAGAACGTTTTACTGATGAATAAGACTGCAAATTTCAAAGACCCGCCTGCCAACGACGTTTTTCAGCCGTGTATTTTGATCAATGGCGATTCTGCGTGATAGCGGTTTCATTCTAGGCTTGCATGCGCCCTGTGATTATGCCACAATTAACTTAAAGGGAGGATGAAACATCATGAATGAACAAGAAATTCGCGAACAGATCTGCGATGTGTGCCACAAGATGTGGCAGCAGGGCTGGGTCGCAGCCAATGACGGCAATGTGTCCGTCAAGATCGGTGAGGATCTTTATTTAGCGACGCCGACCGGCATCTCCAAAAGTTTTATCACGCCGGACAAGCTGATCAAAATCAATGGCCGGGGCGAGGTGCTGGAAGCCTTAGAAGGTTATCGGCCAAGCAGCGAAATTAAAATGCATCTGCGCTGTTATCAAGAACGGGAGGATGTCGGAGCGGTGGTTCACGCCCATCCTGCCACAGCCACCGGTTTTGCCTGCGCGCATGTCCCGATGGACGACTATGCGATGATCGAATCCGTCATTGCGATCGGTTCTGTTCCGATTGCGCCTTACGGTACGCCGTCAACCGATGAAGTTCCGGAAGGCATTGCCCCTTACTTGAAAGAGCACGACGTTATCCTGTTGGAAAATCATGGAGCGTTAACGGTGGGCTGTGATCTGATCACGGCGTATTACCGCATGGAAACGTTGGAGCTGACCGCCAAGATCATGCTCAATGCCCGGCTGTTAGGCGGAGTGAAAGATATCGCACGGGAAAACATCGACCGCCTGATCACGATGCGCGATACGACTTATCATGTTACCGGAAAACATCCGGGCTATAAGAAATATTCCGGGAAATAGCGATGGAACCTTGCGTACTTGCGATTGATTTAGGCGCCAGCAGCGGCCGCGTGATCGCCGCCCTGACCGAGGGAAAGACGCTGCGCTGTCATGAAATTCATCGTTTTGCCAACGAGCCAGTGCGCTGCTGCGGTTCGTTGTATTGGGATGTTTTATACTTATTCAACCAGATCAAAAAAGGTCTTACGCTGGCGGGGCAGCATTATGAGGTAAAATCGCTGGCGATCGATACGTGGGGCGTGGATTTCGGATTGCTGGACAAAAGCGGAAGGCTGATCGAGAACCCGGTCTGTTATCGGGATGAGCGAACCCGCGGAATTCTTACGGAGCTTTCCTCTGTGCTTTCCATGCCGGAACTGTTTGCCCAGACCGGCAACACTCCGGATGAAATTAATACGCTGATGCAGCTGACAGCGCTTAAAAAACAACGGCCCGAAATGCTGGAGCGGGCGCACCGATTATTATTTATGCCGGATCTGATCGGTTATTTCCTAACCGGCAGACAGGCCTGTGAGTTTACGATTGCCTCCACTTCGCAATGTCTTAATCCCCAACGCACCGGAATCCATGAAGCGCTGCTTCAACGCTTAGGCCTGCGTCCGCAGCTGTTTGTACCACTGCGCTATCCTGGCGAAGTGCTGGGTTCCTTAAAAGCGGAAATTGCTGAGGAATGTGGTTTGGGACAGGTGGACGTTGTTCTGTGCGGAGCGCATGATACCGCCAGCGCTATTTATGCCCTGCCGACGGAAGATCCGCATCCGTTATTCTTAAGCTGCGGAACCTGGGCGATACTCGGACAGATTCTGGATCAGCCAGTCATCACCGAGGCCAGCGCCAAACTGGGTGTTTCCAACGAAGGCAGTCCTGGCGGCAAGACCCGCCTGGTACGAAACTGTACGGGTCTGTGGATTATCCAGCAATGCAAAGCCCAGCTGGAGCGGCAGGGCATGCCGTTTTCCTACGATGAAATTGAAGCGATGATGGATCAGGCTCAAAGCTATGAAGGTTTGATCGACACCCAGGCCGCGACCTTTCGGGAATGGGGACAGACAATTGAACGGATTCATGATGCTCTGAAAGCAACGGGGCAGCCGCTGCCCAAGACGCCCGGCGAACTGTTCTGGTGCGTCTACCAGAGCCTGGCCGTCCAGATGAAGCTGGCGTTTGACGAGCTGGAAGCCCTGACGCAGCAGCCTTCAGATACGCTGTATATGGTCGGCGGCGGCTGTCAGTCCGCCACCTTGCGGCAGAAGATCGCCGATGCCATCGGCAAGCGGGTGGTTGCCGGGCCGGTGGAAGCGACCGCGCTGGGCAATATCGCCGTACAGCTGATCCGTGAAGGTTTAGTCAGCGATCATGCGGCAATCACGGAACTGATTCAAAACAGTGAAAAAATCATCACGACGCTGCCAGAGAAATCCATGGAAGCGCAGATCCAACGGCTCAAACAAATTCAGGCGCAGATGCGGGATTATACTTAGGCATAAACTTTAAAGCCGGCGCTGAAATAACAAGAAAAGGAGAAGAAATCAGAATGGAATTAAGTAAATGCAAGATTGGTATTCGCCCGACAATCGATGGCCGCTGGGGCGGCATTCGTGAAGGATTGGAAGAGCAGACGATGGGCATGGCCAAAGCGGCCAAAGCTTTGATCGAAGCCAATCTGACGTATTCCGACGGCACACCGGTTCAGGTTGTGATCGCGGATTCAACGATTGGCGGGGGCCGGAAGGCGGCGTTATGCGCGGATAAATTCAGCCGCGAACATGTCTGCGGCACGCTGTCCGTCACCCCTTGCTGGTGCTATGGATCAGAAACCATGGATCTCGATCCAACAACCGTCAAGGCCGTCTGGGGCTTTAACGGCACCGAACGGCCAGGCGCGGTCTATCTGGCTGCCGTCATGGCGGCGCATGCCCAGAAGGGGCTGCCGGCCTTCTCGATTTATGGCCATGATGTGCAGGATGCTCAGGACAGTTCGATTCCCGCTGACGTGCAGGAAAAGATTCTGCGCTTCGCGCGCTGTGCGGTGGCAGTTGGCGAAATGCGCAACAAAGCGTATGTCAACATCGGCGCCATCGCGATGGGCATCATGGGCAGCTGCTGCGACCCAGATTTCTTCCAGAAGTATTTGGGCATCCGGGCTGAATGGGTCGATATGTCGGAAATTATCCGCCGTGTCAATCTGGAAATCTACGATCATGAAGAATATGAACGAGCTTATGCCTGGGTGAAGGCGAATTGCCCGGAGGGGTTTGATAAGAATGTCAAGCCATACAGCGCGGAAGAGAAGGAAAAACAATGGCAGTTTGTGACCAAAATGACAATGATCATCCGCGACATTATGTTAGGCAACGACAAGCTGAACGAAATCGGCCGGCATGAGGAAGCAATCGGACGCAATGCCATCGCCGGCGGCTTCCAGGGTCAGCGGATGTGGACGGATTATATGCCTAACGGTGACTTTGCGGAAGCCATCACCAACTCCTCCTTTAACTGGAATGGCAAAAAGGAACCGTTGATCTTAGCGACGGAAAACGATACGCTCAACGGAGTTGCGATGTTGTTTGAAAAGCTGCTGAACCATCGTGCCAGCATCTTTGCCGATGTGCGGACATACTGGAGTCCGGAAGCGGTGGAACGGGTAGTCGGACGCAAACCGGAAGTCCGGGCTGCGAATGGATTTATCCATCTGATCAACTCCGGGGCGGCGGCGCTGGATGCCACTGGCTGCGCCCAGGATGAAAACGGCCAGGGTGTAATGAAAACCTGGTGGGAAATGACCGAAGCGGATATTGATGCGTGTCTGAAAGCGACTGATTGGTGCCCGGCGGATCTTGGCTATTTCCGCGGCGGCGGCTTCTCCTCCCATTTCAGAACTCATGCGGAAATGCCGGTCACCATGGTACGGATGAATCTGGTTCAGGGTGTAGGCCCTGTTATGCAGATCGCGGAAGGCTGGACTGTGGTATTGGATGAGGATATGCACAAGATTCTCGATCAGCGCACCGATCCGACCTGGCCGACAACCTGGTTTGTTCCGCGCCTGGATGAAACGAATCCAGCCTTTAAAGATGTGTACTCCGTGATGGCCAACTGGGGTGCAAATCACGGTACCTTCACCTATGGTCACATCGGCAAGGATCTGATCACCCTGGCCAGCATGCTGCGAATTCCGGTTTCGATGCATAATTTAAAGGACGGCGATCTGTTCCGTCCGCACAGCTGGGCAGCCTTTGGCACCAAGGATCTGGAGAGTGCAGACTACCGTGCCTGCGCTGCTTATGGCCCGCTGTATAAATAATTCTTAGAACGTCAGAAAAGCGAAGGCGGCAAATTCCTTCGCTTTTTTATATTTCAACTTTTTTGGGAAAGGTAAATCTGAAGCAGAAATTGGGCATAGAGATGCAAGCGGATTTACCTTTCATCCTACGTGAAAATTACCTTTTATTTTCCTGAACACAAAAGAACGCTGTGAAGATTCCACAGCGATTCTGTCTTGTTCATTTTGTGCGAACTTATTTTTCCTGACGCAGAAATAAAATTCCAGCACAGGCTAATCCCAAACCCGTCAGCTGAAAACCACTGGCAGGTTCCAAGGTTTTCAGGATTGAACAAACAATCAGCGCAATCCCCATGGCAACCACGATGGCCTTGAGTACCAGATCTACAATGGAATTGATCTTTTCCAGCCATGAAACAGACTTTCCGGCTGCTGCGGCAGACAGCACCTCTCCCTGCAGCAGCTCCTCTGCGGACACCTGCAGCACTTCTGCCAGTTTGGGCAGCGACTGAATATCCGGACAGGATAAATCCCGTTCCCATTTCGACACCGCTTTGTCCGTGACCTGCATCCGCTCAGCTAACTCAGCCTGCGTCATTCCCTGAGCTTTGCGCAGACTGGCGATTAACATGCCCATCGTCTTTCCTGATTGTTTCATAAGCTTCCTCCTTGCTTTCGGATATCATCATAGCCTGAACACAGCGAATTCCGCAATCGACCGGAAGTAGGAGTGACTCAACCAACAGTTTCCCTGCTATTCTTCAAACACACTGCCGCCGATAAACTCAGCCAAAATTGAATCATGCGGCACAAAGGCAGGATCTCCGGCATCGAAGTAGGCCAGCAGCCGGCGGATGCGGTTGGCCTCGATATATTCCGGCACATCCACCGGCACCTGATCCAACAACGGCGCCAGAATCGTCTTTAAGATCGGCAGCTCATAATCCATGGAAGTATTGAACAGAAAATCAGCCTGTTCTTGATAAGGATAGATATACCGATCCTCGCCGGCCTTCACCTGTTCCCATCCCTGCAGCGTATCCTGAACGCTGCGGCCGCGGAATTGATAATCCCGCGTCATCCGGCGGATTAAACGATAATCGGTTGTCGTAATCCGATTATGCCGGTCTAAATTCAAGTGCGTCAGAGCATTGATATAAACACGGAACTTTGCGGTTTCCGCGATCTTCTCGGAACTGCGCGGATTCAGGGCATGAAGTCCCTCAAGGATCAGGATCTGATCTGTTTTCAATGTCAGCGGCTCACGGATAAAGCGTTTTTCACCCAGCTTAAAATCATACGTCGGCAGCACGACCGGCTGACCGCTGATCAGCGCTTCCATGGAGGCATTGAACAATTTCAGATCCAGACATTCGATATTCTCATAGTCATGCGTTCCATCGGGCAGACGGGGACTGTCTTCGCGGTTAAGAAAGAAATCATCCATGGAAATCGCAATCGGGTCTTTGCCGCGCTCACGCAAGGCCAGTGCCAGACGCCGGGAAAACGTCGTTTTCCCAGCCGAGCTGGGGCCTGCGATCAAAACGATCTTTAAATTCCGATGAGCTGCGATCTGATCCGCCAGCTTTCCCAAGTCCTGCGCTACGCGCTTTTCATTCTGGGCAATGATCTGCGGCAGATAACCTTCCCGGATTTTTTCATTCAGCTGCGAGATCATGGAAATGCCGGTTTCCCGCCCCCGCTGCTCAAACTGACGGTACACTTCAAACAATTTCGGCTGATCCACGAACACTTTTTCCGTGCTGAACCAGAATCCCTGATGCACCGCCTGCAAGGTAAACTGTCTGATCCAGGAGGCATCCGGAAGCATCACGCCGTAGAAATAGTCATCCACTCCAGCGCATGTATAGATACTGCACTTCGCTGACGTCCGCTGGCGCAGCAGGCTGGCTTTGTCCTGCATTCCCAGCGCTTCAAAATGCGCGACCGCTTCCGCTTTTGAAACTACCCGCCGCAGTATCGGCTCATGATGATCAATCATGTCCTGGATTTTTGTCCGCACCTGTTCTAACTCCGAAGGAGTGATCGGCTCACTGCGAATCAGGGAGCCATAGAGTCCACCTGCCAGCGAATGTTCAATCAAGACATCCGTTCCATCCAAGCACAGCCGCACTGCGGTAATCAACAGAAAGCTCAATGTCCGTTCGGTCATCATCTGTCCGATCAAGCTGTCCAGACGAATCCATTCAAAAGCCCCGCTTTTGTTTAAGCGGTAGTTTAAATCATGAACTTTTCCATTTAAAATTCCACCCGCCAGCAAAGCGGAATGATCCTGGCTGGCTGCCAGCTGAGCGATAGTCATTCCCTTCGGAATCTGAATTTCACTTTGATCCGGGAAGCGAAGCGTCAACATAGCTCATCCCTCATTTCTTTTCTACCATCATAGCATAATTCCGACAAAATTCGTACAGTTACACAGTCGGAGGCAATCCCTGTTTCAGTCCGATGTTACAGTCTATTCTTTATTTCAAAAATTTTGTCAAAAAAAATGACGCTCCATGAAGAACGTCATTTTTGCTTGACTCTTGAATTTATTCGATCGTGATCAGAACGTAGCTTTCTGCCAACAGATCGCTGTCACTTAACAGGCCCACCAAAACTTTACCTGCAGCCTTGGCGGTTACCGTACCGTTTTCATCTACTGAAGCGATATTTTCATCCAGCGATACCCAATTCATCTGGATATCATTGGCGGTCTTCGGTAGAATATCAGCGCTCAGAGCTGCCGTTTCGCCTACTTTCAAGGTTGTTTTGTCTGCCTTGACGTAAACGCATTCTGTCGGAACAACTTCTTTGACGGAAACTTGATCCAGCCACAGACTGCCTTCGCCTTCACCAACGACATGCAGTGCAACCTTCACACTTGCGGCATTGGCAGCCGTGATGAAGTTGTAATCAAACTTTCTGAATTCTGCGCTCATGTTCAGATTGTCTGTCAGTTTTGCCAAATGCGTCGAAATCGTATTGCCTTCGGCATCCATCTGGTTGATTTCGTAGCAGAAGTTGCCCGAATGCAGCGTATCGGTCTTGTGCATGAAGCTCAGCTGATAGCGTTCATTCGGTTTCACTTCTACAGTCTGTTCAATCGAAGCATCGCCGGCCTCTTCACCAGTCTTCGCAATTTTTGCGGCTTTGTTGCCAGCTTCTACTTCTTCATAAGCCAATGCGAATTTTGCATTGCCTTCGGTAGTCGCATCGGTTAATGTCCAGCCTTCTTCGCTTTCCATATCACCGTTAACCAACAGATTAGCATCACTGCCCACCGTCGGTGTGATCCACTCGCCAAACAGGCTTAATGTCGCGATCTGGCTTCCGCCTTCTACGGCGTCCAAAGTCAATTTCACATATTTAACTTCTCCGCTTAATGCGACTTCCGTTGTTTCCTTCGTCCCGTCAGCCACTGCCGTATAGTCTGTGCCATTCACTGAAGTTTCAACATGGAAAGCTTCCGGTGCTTTTTCACCCCACTGGATGTTCAGTTCCTTAGCCATGTATGGACGATCCAGCGACAGAATGACTTCCTGCTCGCCTTCGCCCGACTGCCAGACTGTCTTGTCATCGCAGTCAACCATGTTATATGGATGGGAGCCCTCAGCTGTACTGGTCGCTGTGACATCCTGTCCCAGTGCCCGGTCATGTTCGATCATCGGTGCCGTTTCATCCAGCAGTTCGATATCCGCCCACATCAAGTCATGGTCGGCCATATCGGAATGATAGGTTTCAACATGGGTAATGTTGATATTCTTTGTTGTGATGATGTTGTCAACAGTCATGACCTTCATTGAATCGTCGGTGCCGTTGAATGAATCAAACCAGACACCGTCTTTTCCGTTGGAGATGTTGTAGTTGTCTTTGAAGATATCGTACTCATACAGACTCTGGTCGGCATTGAAGTCCGCAACCAGAATTTTGTACGGAACTGGATCCGCAGCCAAACGTTCAATAATTTCAGTGAACTGCCGGCGGCGCAGGTCGTTGTTTTCCCAGCTTGTGTGAGTAACATAGAAAGCGATTTGTTTGCCTTCTTTTTCAACCACAACGCGTTCTAAAGTTTTGGTGGCTTTACTGCCCGTGCTCTCAATAGGAACAGAGCTGATTTCCTGGAATTCTAAAGAAGAGGTTGTTCCGACTCCGAAGTAGCCGTCAGCGAAATCCCGTCCCTTGGCGAAGTGAACGTATGGATAATTGTCGTTGACAAAGTCCTGAGCCATATCGTAGTCGTTGCGGGTATTCAGGATATCAATTTCCTGGAAGCCCATGATTTCAATTCCCCGTTCGTGGATAATGTTGGACATTTCTTTGATGTCTGGGTGCGCTTTGGAATCAATGTTCCAAGTTGCAACGCGCATGGTCGTCACGTCAGAAGACGGCGTTGGCGTCGCTTCATTTTCCGGAGCGGCCGGTGTCTGAGAGCAACCGGTAACTGCCGTCAAACAGAGTAAACCAGCTGCCAGAAGTGCAGAGAGTTTTTTCAGTTTCATGTTTCTTTCTCCTTGTTTTGCGCTTGATAGCGCTTCCACACAAGAAATGGTACTGCTTTTTTCTCATCTTGTCCAATAATCATTTGTAATAAATAAGTTATAATTAGTTATCTATAAATCCTGCTTATAGTTATGAAATGATAGTCCTTGATCCGTTCAGAATAAACCGCAAGATCCTAATATGAAGAACAGGCATTCTTGATTCGTTCTTCCAGCTTCTTTTTATTTAAGAGCAGCAAAATCAAAGAAAAAGTGCTGTCCTATTCTGCAAAGAACCACAGCACTTCTCTCTCCTCCGCTTTCCTTTTATAAGGAAATAGCGTCGGACGGGCAGCTTCACAGCGACCCTACACCTTGAATCTATTCATTCTGTTTCAAATTTCAATCCCAAAATAGCTTTTTTGAGCAATACGAGAATACGCTATACCAAGAAGTAAGAAACCCCTTTTTTACAACATTTTAGCTATTGCGCAAACATGGAAGCTAAAGGTTCCAGATTAAATTCCGCTGGCTGCTCATCGGTAATCACCTGAATGATCTGAGCGGCCAGATCCAAAGCCCGCTCATCGGTTCTGCGGATGCGGTCGTTAAGCTCATCAAACATCGCATAGGTGGCTTCGATCAAAGCCTCATCCTCAATATTCATATCCACTGTTGAATATTGTTGAGTCTGTGGATTATATGTGGTATTCAGCCAAACAGAGAGTTCTGGAAAATAAGCATTGCATTCATAAGACGTATGCTCGCCCAATGTCGGGCTGCGGTCAAGACTTACCATAATCATAAAGTTTCCGTCAACTCCAGGAATCACATTTCGCTGAGTTTCGTCTAATCGGTAATCGCGGTCAATGTAGAGTTTGTTTGTTCCTAACTCCTGCGTAATATTTAACGTTGGGAAATCTGTAGGCTGCGCCGTAACGGAAACCGCTGACTGCTGAGCATAGTAACGATCGACAAGCGGCATACGGCTGTTGTATTCAGCATATGCATTCGACTCAGCCACAAGCATATCAATCTGGGCGAGCTTCTCTTCATTGATTTCAAATGTATAATCCTGTATTTCAAAAACGTTCATCCGGATTGCTGATGCCATCGCATATTGCAGATAAGGCGTCAGTTCGTTGACCGTTTGACCCTCGGACAATACCGCAAAATGTAGGCTTGGACGCTGATCTTCCGGCAAATTCTCAGTCGACAAATAACCTAATAATTGACCATAATATCCGATACTTTCTCCAGCTAGTCGGTAAACTCTGTCATTCAGGCCACCATAGAAGGTGCTGATCCCCAGATCCGGATGATCCATCCGAATATACCGCCGGCCTTGTTCATCTTCTCCTACTTCACTAATCGTTCCCGGTGCAATCGCAAGCACTGGAATTCGAGTGCGGTCTGCAGTTTCATCGTCGGTCAGATCCCACCCGATGACGTCATAGTCTTCACTGATGTCATAGTCCTGCTTCCAAGCCAATAACGGAGCGACGCTGGATGCATTTTGCGGAAGTGAAGCAAAGTAATCTGGGCAACTAAAACGACCATCTTCCAATATCGCACACGTGTACTTTTGAACGACTTCCTGTTCATCATAAAGCCGTATCATCGCCGCAAATTCTTTCCAGAAGTCTTCCGATAAATTCAGCTGATTCGCCGACGTGTTTACAAATAACCGATCTAAATTCTTATCATAAGCAAGCTGACCGCCTTCTGTCTGACCCACCTTTGTAAATTTAATCACCAGCTGATCTGAATTAGAACCATAGCTTAACCGTATCGGTCCCAGTGATTCAAATACCGTACAGTAATCAATTGAAGTCAGATGATCTCCCAACGCCAGATTGACGTTATTGAAAGCCTCGGATATCACATAGTTATCCACATAGAGCTGATAAAGCAGATCAGCCAAGTCTGCGCATTGTTCGGCTTTCCATCCGGACAATTTCAAGTCGGCGGCGATAACCTCCGCCTTGCTTAAATCATAAGCGATGGCCACTCTGCGCTGCAGGTTCTGCTCCCCGCTCACAATGACTAAATTCTGATCAATCATCGGGATGATCGACCATTGATATTGATTATACGGTTCATTCAGGTTGACGACCATATCCACACTGGCAATCTGAGCCTCTGCCGCTTGATTCAGCAGTTCATTGATCTGCCGCTGATCCTTGCCAAAAGCTGGATTACTGAGCAGCGGCACCGCTAAAAGCAGGCATGCTGCGATTCCGGCAGCCAGCACCCAAAATGTCGGTTTTTTATAATTCAGGATGTTTCTGATCCGCAGCTTCGTGTTGCTTTCACTGAAGGACAGCGCCGTGATCGTCGGCCGTGACGCGAACTGCAGCAGTGTCATGCCGTAATTAATTCGTCCGTTTTGACCTAAACGGCGCACGACGGCTTCATCGCAGGCCATTTCCATATCCTTGCTCATCAGGATGTAGGAATACCACAGGATCGGATTAAACCAATGGAACATCAAGACCAGCGAACCGATCATCTTAAATACATAGTCATAACGCCGCAGATGAATCCGCTCATGCGTTAACACATATTTTTGCTGGCGGAGATCCAAATCCATCGGCAGATAAATTTTGGGGTGAAATAAACCATAGATAAACGGCGAAGTGATCGCCTCACACTCATAAATATTCTGTTTCACACGCATGGCATAACGCAGTCGGTGACGCAGAGTTAAACTGTTGATGATCAGCAGCCCGGCATAGCCGATCATGCCCACGACCCAGATCACGCTGGCCAGCTGCAGAAGCGGAGAAATTGGCGTTAACGGAGAAACCAGCTCATCACCGCCGCTTAGCTCATCCAGCGGTTCAGAGGAATTGCCTGATGCAGGATTATTGGCCCCCACCGTCATTCCAGACTGCCCATCGCTATTCTGACTCGCAGCACTGCCGTTTGTCTGGAATCCTGAAGTGTTCACAGCGGTTTCCCCGGTATTCATAATCGGTGCAGGGATTGGATTCTGGGACTGATTTACAGAAGGAACGACAAACTGGACGCGGCCTTCAGAAACCTCAGGACTGGCCACAGACAAAACGCTGACCCGACTGGTAAAGGAAAACGGCATGACCAGACGGATTAAAACGAATCCCCACAGGGCGTAAGAAAAAATTTTAGGGGCTTTCTTTAACGGCAGCCGCACGACCATGATGGCTGCAGCGACGATACTGGCAGCCACACTCATATTTAAAATTGTCTGAAAAAGCGTTGTCAGTGTCCTCATTTTTTCTTTTTCTGACGATCCAACAAGTCTTTCAATTCGTCGATTTCTTTTTCAGACAACTTGCGATCCTGCAAAAAAGCGGTGACAAACTGCGGCAAAGAACCTTTAAACACCTGATCTACGACTTCACTGCTTTCCTCCCTTTCACATTCGTCCCGTTTGTACAGGGCACGGACGATGGATTTTTCATTGGCGATGACGCCTTTATCCTGAAGCCTTTTGATGAAAGTGTACGTTGTCGACTTCTTCCAGCCAAACTTCTGATCACACACCGTGACCAGCTCTCCGGAAGAGACCGGCTCCCTTTCCCACAACAGATCCATAAAACGAAATTCCGCAGATGTTAATCTCATGCCTGTTCCTCTCTTTCCAACTCTATCTGCCTAAAGTCTACAATTGTAGCCTCGAATTGTCAAGCCTTCTTTATTCAGAATTTAAAATTCAGTTTATTCCCTCAAATCAGCTTAAATCTTGCTTATCCGAGCTTAGTTTGAAGCAAGGTAGTCCTGGATGAACAATAAACAGCTTTGAAAAACATCAAGCTTCATCGTTCCCTTTCGCTTCTTTTGATTCACTGCACGATTTAGGTAAAATCAAAACAGCGATGAACAAAAAAACAGACCGTCCTCCCAAGCGGTCAGGCAGTCTGTAAGACAAGAAACTGATCTTTTTAGGATTACTGTCTGTTTTCTATTCTCTTTGGATCTCTGAATTACTGTGCCGCTAACTGCTTACCCAGCACCATTCCGCCGATCGCTGAATGCGATAAGGAGCTGCCGCCGATATACTTAACCAGATAACCACCCGCAATTTCACCGATGGCATACAGATTATCCGATACCGGAGTTCCGTCCTCCTTGACGACCTGCAGCAAATCATTAACCCGCAGTCCGCCGGTAGTGCAGGCGACGCCGTTGGCAACCTTCATGACATAATAAGGAGCTTCCAGTTCCTGGAAGAAGCGTTCTCTGCCGAATTCATCCTCTGTTTCACCGCGGACTGTGGCATTAACTTTATCAATCGTTTCTTTCAGAACGGCTTCATCCACTTCCAAGGCCTTCGCCATCGCTTCAATCGAGTCATATTCGACCATCAGCCCCATATTCTGATAAGAGTTGATTTTATATGCGACCGATTCATTATAATCCACCGCATGGCTGTCGAAGATTTCATAATAATACGGATCACCCAGTTCATGCATCACCTTCGATGCCACCTCGCTGTGACTGGCCTGTTCATCGCAGAAGCGCTGTCCTGTTGACTGACGGATCAGAATACCGCCGCAGTTTCTGACAATGTTGGTTGTTACTGTGATGTGTTTGTTGACTTCCAGCGTAGCATCGACATGTTTATCATCCATATCAATTAAACCAGCGCCCAGTTCAAGCGCGGCATTGAGCATCGCACCATCCATGCCCTTGGAACCGCCATAAACCAGACCGTCATAGTCTTCACCCCAGTATTTGACGATCATTTCATTGTTGTCACCCCAGCCGCCGCTGGCCAATACAATGTTCTCACCGGTATACTCTACCCGATTTCCCGCGGCATCCGTTCCTGAAACGCCATTGACATGACCGTTATCATCGACCAGCAGTGTATCAATCCGGGTTTGATAGCGGATATCAACGCCGGCTTTTTCCATTGCGCCGATCAAAGTGGAAACCGCGGTTGCGATATTCGGTGAAACGGCATGACCGCGGGCGACCTCGGAACCATCGGTCTTGTCGATCTTTGTGGTATTGTAATGAACGCCCATGCTTTCGAACCAGTCGATCAGCGTCTGACCGTTGTCAGCGATCATCCGGCATTGGTTCGGATCTTTTTTACCCTCGCTGTCGTCGATCTGCCATTGATAGAAATCGTCGGCATTGTCTTCAATTCCCTGCGCTGCCTGCAGCGAAGTTCCGCCCAACAGGAAGTCTCCTGTTGATAAAACGGAATTGCCGCCAAGATATTCTTTTTGTTCCAGCAGAATCACCTGTGCGCCGTTCTGCGCCGCGGACAACGCCGCGGTAATTCCGGACAAGCCGCCGCCGACAATCAGAATTTCGGCCTCATGGGTCTGGTCTGCATACGTTTCTTCCTCTACCTTGACGGCCTGGAGTGCTTCAATATCCGCACCGGCCTGTTGAGCACAGTCCTTCACCCCATTGATCAAAGCCAAGCTGGAATAGGTAGCTCCGCTGACGGTATCCACCCCCAACGATTGATTGGCCACGATCTTTTCCGATAGGATTCGGATTGCTTCGGTTCCCACCATCAACGTTTCGTTGTTATCGCCGACCTCAATGGATTCGATCGCTGCATCGCTGAATGTCGTTTTAACTTCAATCGGACCGCCCATCCCCGTCTGAGTTGAAGTATACGTTCCAGCTTTGTAAGCCGTGTTGGATTCTGGCGCTGCCGATGGAGTCGGGGCTGACGAACAGCCGGTAACGCAAGTCGCCGCCAACAGTGAAACCAGAATAAATGAAACAAGTTTTTTCATCGTTTTCTTTCCTCCTCTGACCAACAGTGTAACGGAAAATTACCTTGTTCATTAATTCACACATTGAATAATCGTAATTTCTGATTCAAATTTTGAATAACCGCTATTTCACTGCCAGTTTTACAAATTTGGAAATTGCTGGATTGTCATCATTCTGACGCCAAGCCAGGACAACCCCATACTGCGGCAGACTGTCCGTTAATGGCAACCCCACCAGTTCTTTCATAAAATATTTTAAAAGCATTCCGCCGCCGGCAATGCCCAAAACTTTGCCCATCTCAATCTGCGCAAAATAGTTTTCTGCCGTCATTTCTTCCTGAACGACAGCCTCCGCAATCTGATGATTACGGCATTCCTCAATCATCTGGTCGTATTCCTGAGGATAACGCTCACGTTTGCGGATGATCAGCGGATACCCTCGCAAGTCAGAAAATTTTAGTTCTTTCTGCAGGGTCAGCGGATGCCTTTTGGGTGCAACCACAACCAAACCTGCGGATTGGATTAATTGGTTCTCTATTCCTGGCTGATCCGTAATGCTCAGCTGTCCGGTAATAATCAGATCTGTCTGCCTGCTTCGCAGCGCTTCAATGGCAGAGGCATAATCATAGAAGGCGAACTGAACCTGAGCGTCCGGATAGGCTTTTTCAAATTTTCTGACTTCTTCCATCAAAATTTCCCGTGTCCGCATATTGACATAACCCAGCCGCAGTTTTTTTCCGGCGAGCTGATTCTCATCTCTGGCTACTTCTTTCATCTTGTCGCAAAGCGCCAGAATTTCTTTCGCCAGAACTAAGCAGCGTTCCCCTGCGGGCGTAAGGACAATCGGCGTTGTCCGTTCGATCAGCTTGACGCCCAGTTCCTTTTCCAAATTGGTAATGTGATGGGAGATATTGGGCTGACTGACATAGATTTTTTTCGCCGCCGCAGAAAAACTCCCGGCTTCCGCAACGGCGATCAGCGACTGATAATCTTGTAAATTCATAATCTTTCCCTCTTAGTATCTTTACTATACTCAATTTTGAAAGATTTTTGAATTCAAAGTTTTCCTTCTTTGAATATCCATTTGTGAAACCCTGCCTTTCAATCCAAAGTCTCACTGCTTTGCACGACTTGAATCATCCAGTTCGGGAACTGTTCACGCAGCTGTGCCGCCAGGATTTCCCGTTGATTTTCTTCCATCCACAGATCAATACAGGGAAATTGCCGATCTGCCGGGAATTCTTTGCCATCCAACGTATGGATCACAACGGTAAATGGAATTTCACCCAGCTCCTCAATCGTTGGATCCCGGTCTAATGATTCCAACATGGACAATATAGATAGATCCCATTGCAGATTAACAGAAGCTGGCTCAATCGCAAGCCACCCCTGTTTCTTAAGCTCAGCGTCGAACACACGTCCCACGCGGACTGAACAGACATTGCCTAAAGTTCCCTTATAGGCAAAGAAGTAATCCCGATAAAAGAAGTCCGGATAACTGAAATAAATTGGATAATCCGGATAAGCTTCCTCCGCGGCATAGCCATCGCAGGAATCAGCATCGCAGTGAATTTGCTGAATCACAAACTCCCGATGATACTGGCGGGATAAACAGCGCAGGATATGTCGTTCAATTCGCTGCGGCCGGGAGAAATCCAACCGCAGGAAATGATCGATTAAAATCAGATTTTCAAATACTGCAATCAACACCATCACAACGACGGTGATTTTCGTTTTCTTTTCCAAAGCTCTAGTCCTTCTTATCCTTGCTTATCGTCCAAGCACTTCATACAGTGAACTCGTGACGACAGATATCGGTTGGCCACCGGTAATAATCTGCAGGATCTGATCGCTAAGCGCTAATGCCTTTTCATCAATCTGCTGGGCTTTTTCCATTATTTCCTCAATCCGCGCGACAACGGCGCTGCGGATTTCTGCATCCGCATCCATATAGCTCATAAGCACATCATTTTGAATCAGGATTCGTTTTTCCGGATCATAAATTCCCTCAGCCGAATACTGATGATCATTGAGATCAACGTTAACCGCAATCTCTGCTGAGGATTTGCCTGCTTTCTGTTTGACGACCACATTGACGACAAGATTCATTGAGCACCCTGGAAGCACTTCAGTATTCAGAACTTTAAACAAGTAGCTTCGGCTGATGTCAAATTGATTATCTTCTGAATTTTGAACAAGGGTCAGTGTCGAGAAGTCATTGGGCTGAGCTGTCACCATAATCTCAGAAATCGGAGTACCGTAATTATGTTCAACCTTCGGCGTAAAGTTCGGGGTATATTCTTCAAAGGCTGTGCTGCCTTTGACCAGCTGCACAATTTCTTTCCATTGCGTCTTATCAATAGTATATTGGGTCTGGACACGTTCCGGAACTTGAATCTGCCGGCCGCGAATCAGCGAATATTCAAGATATTTCCGGCTGTCAGCAGCTGCCTGATTGTTTTCCAGCACTGCGAAATGAACATGGGCAGGGGTATTCTCCTCCCTCATGGTTGCGATAACTTGTCCCTGTTCCACTTGACTCCAGGTTTCCATCCAGATTTGATCACTCAATCCACCATAAAAAGTCTTGCGGTGACCATGATCCAATATCATATAGGCTCCCCATTCTTGATCATAACCGATCTTTTCCACCCGCCCCTCCGCTGCCGCCAGCACTTCCAGACTGCCGGACTGGCTCGCGATATCCAGACCCTGTACGCCGTACTCAAAAGAATCTGAGAGTATTTGAGGCATCGCCGCCGGATAAACAAACGGAATCGCTTTAGGAATTTTATAATAATTATTCGGACATAGGATTGTTTGATCTTCTCCGATATAGCAAAGCTTGGTCTGATCCACCGATTGTTCATAAAACCCTGCCGTCTGCGCCGCAATTTCCTCCAGCCGCTGTTCGCTGATCGAGGTCCGATAGAATCCGCCGGATATCCGATCCAGCTTATGATTTTGACGATTCCAAAGCAGTTTATAATGGGCGCCCATTTCAATATAAAACTGCGTATTGTCAACAGGGCCAAACCGAAGCTGAAACAGATCAAATTCCGGAAATGCTGCGCATTCGTTAATGATGATCAGTTCCCCGCCGGAATACTCGATGGCCTTCTCCCGAGCCTGTTTTAATTCTTCTTCATTCCTGTAGTAACGGCCTGCGGTCTGCGCGGCTTCCAGACATCGTTCTTCTGACAAAGTCGTTTGTTTCGCAGGAAGATAAGCTTTAACGAGCTTATCCTGCTTGATATTCCATACGAGCTGAGCTTCGGAAATACCATCCCGATCGATAAAAACAAGAATTTCCTGCGTGTTGTTCAGTGGTATCAGCGAGCATTCATAGTCTTCTAATCCTTGAGGCATCGGGGCAAGCACGGCCATTTCATTGTCTTTGTTTCGCGGATTCTCCGCCAACAGTTTCTCCAGAGCTGCCTGATCCTGACCAAACCGGTTTGACGCAGACATCCAAAAGAACAGAATGCCGATCAAAAACACCGCAGCCGCAAATCCCATACCTGCGGCTAAAATGAGTTTCTTCTTTCCGGTCTGCGGCTGAGATTTTGCTTGATTCTTCTGTTTTTCATCAGAGTTCAGATCAGGTCTTTTCTTTTGATCGCTGAAGCCAAGTACAAAGAGGTTTGTTGATGTAGTGAGCTGGCGCTGCAGGTTTTGATACTTGATCCTTTCTGCAGCCGTCAATTCCTTTTCCACAGCCGCATTACAGCGCTGCTCTAAAATTTCAGTTCCAATGCTGTAAAGCAGATAAGCTCCCGGATTAAACCAGAAAAGCATTCTCAAAAGACCGAAAGCTAATTTTAGGTAATGGTGATTGTGTCTGATATGGTAGAGTTCATGGGCAAGAATCCAGCGCTTCTGGACTGCCTCAAGATCAGCTGGAAGAACAATTTTAGGCTGTTTTTCGCAGGTCACAAACGCCGTCGGCAAATTTGTCGCGTATACAGATGTCTGATCAATTCTTTCAGCTTTAATTCTATGCACAAGCCGTCTATCATGGAAGAAAAAACCAACGGATACCGCGATTCCCATGACCCACAGAGTAAAGATTGGCAGCCAGAAAAGACAAGGGATAAAACAGAGGAAAATGAAGGTGCTTTCCCCAATTAAAAGCCGACTGGAACTTTTTCTACGCAAAAATTCTGATTGAGCCAGCTTTGGATCCATCAGAATATAACTCAGAATTCCCAAAACTGCCGAAATGATAATAAATTGATTCATGTTCATGAGCTCCCTTCGCTTATTTCCCCTCCAACGACAACGCTTGGTTAACCGCGTTAATCATGGCATTAGAACTGATCGTCGCACCGCCTAAGATATCCACTTCTGTGGACTGCGATTCAATCATTCGTTTCCCAATTTCATCGCAGGCAACATCCCCAATCCCCTTGGTTTCATACTGATCCACAGCGATGTTGGTAATTAATCCGTTCTCTATTTTTACTGCTACTGAAATTTCTCCCCAGCGTCCGTCGGCAGAGCCATAGTAAAGACCATCATCCGGAAATTTAGAGACCATGCGGTTGATTTCATCTTCCGACATGATGACACGGTCTTCCTTCGGATTCTTCACCTGATCAAATTCAGGATCTGCCGGGATTGGCGTTTGTATTGTTTTATCTTCCTCTGTTTCTTTATCCGTTTTTACATTAACTTTCGATTCTGGCAAAGGTGTATCTGCATCCTTCGAGACACAGCCTGAAGCCATATATAGAACAAGCAGCGAAACTCCCATCCTCTGCATTGTCATTAAAACTTTCCGCTTTTTATCCATCTTCGGTTCCTCTTTCTTTATGATTAAAATGACACTGATACACTTTAAATCTACATCTATAGACCCAAGATGTCAAACTAAAATAAATAATAAAAAGTCTTAATATAAAACTAGATTTTTTAGCTAATGACGTTCTATCTTCTGTTTCATATTTTTCATTCTTCTCCTCTTTGATTTTAGAGATTAGACCTTCCATCACTTATTCTTTCGTGATATAGTATAAGCGAAGTCTAATATTGTAGACCTTAAGTTATATAGATAATGTGGAAAAATTAAAGAATCCAATTGTTCTATAGACCGTTATTTATACTTATCGAGGTGATCTCATGTTTCTTCGTAATCGCTCTTTTCGCTTTTTTAGCATTCTTCTCATTGTATTCTCGTCGCTTTTTAACCTGTTTCTTTCTGCTCCTCGCATTTATATGATTTATTTGTATTGGAAGTCTGAAAACATCCTTTATTATTTCAAGGAACCTTCTGATTGTTATTTCAATCCTGCTCTACCTGTTGCCCTTTGCTCATATGAAAAAGACACAAATACCGACATAAGTAAAATTCCTGATTATAACTACACGCATCATCCTAGCTGGACTTTATTTGATTTTCTGTCAAACACTCCCATTGAATGTACGCAGGAAAATATGATCTCCATTCAGACTGAAATCCTTTCCCATGTTTACTGTTCGGAAATAACGAGAGGCTACTCGGATATTGGCTGTTATCTGGAACGGTTTGGTGATTCTTCTGAGCCCAAAAATGTCTCTCCAACGCGCATCAAGAAAAATAAAACTGGGGTTTATCAAATCAACCTCGTTGTTCATGAAGGTACGTTTGATGAGAAAGATGAGATTATCATGATGGAAAGAATTATCAGGATTTTCCCTAGCCGTTTTCATACAAAAGCCTGTTTCTTTGATTATGTTGACAATAATACAATCATTGAACCTATTTTGAAAGAATTCGGAGCTTATAGAGAAAAGAGTATAAAACACTTAAGCTTAAGTTCCCGTGATTCCTATTTCAGTAATCGACAGCACTAAATCACCCGAATTCATTTCCTTTTTGTTATAAATTTTTAGAGGTGATCTCATGTTTCTTCGCAATCGCTCTTTTCGCTTTTTTAGCATTCTTCTCATTGTATTCTCGTCGCTTTTTAACCTGTTTCTTTCTGTTCCTCGCATTTATATGACTTATTTGTACTGGAAGTCTGAAAACATCCTTTATTATTTCAAGGAACCTTCTGATTGTTACTTCAATCCTGCTCTTCCTGTTGCCCTTTGCTCGTATGAAAAAGACACAAATACCGACAGAAGTAAAATTCCTGGTTATTTCTACACGCATCATCATAAGTGGACTTTATTTGATTTTCTGTCAAACACTCCCATTGAATGCACGCAGGAAAATATGATACCCATTCAGTCTGAAATCCTTTCCCATGTTTACTGTTCGGAAATAACGAGAGGTTACTCGGATATTGGCTGTATTATAAAGCGAGTTGGTGAGTCTGATGAGCAAAAAAACATCTCGCCGACACATATCAAAAAAAACAGAACTGGGGTTTATCTCATCAACCTGGTCGTTCCTGAAGATACGTTTGATGAGAAAGATGAGATTATCATGATGGAAAGAATCATCAGGATTTTCCCTAGCCGTTTTCATACAAAAGACTGTTTCTTTGATTATGTTGACAATAATACAATCATTGAACCTATTTTGAAAGAATTCGGAGCTTATAGAGAAAAGAGTATAAAACACTTAAGCTTAAGTTCCCGTGATTCCTATTTCAGTAATCGACAGCAGTAAATAAAGGCTCTTCAAAATAATCTATTTACTTATTCGTTCTTTTAGTCTAAATTGTTGAAGAATAAAAGAAGTTCCTTCTTTTTCGTTATTGTTTCATACTGTGGAAAAATACTTCATGCGTAAAGCTTAAATTACCTATCAATTATTAAGCAAAGAAATTTTTCAGTGAATATTACATTTCTGATTTTATAATTCATACTTTCCTAAATAAACTTTTCGCTTAGCAGGCCATATATTTTAATTATTGGTTTTCTAATATTTTTACACGATCTTATACATCTAAATAATATACCAATCAAAGCCGCCTCCAGCGTTAACTATATTCCAGAAAGTCCACCAAAATATAATTTTATATAATATGGATAGAAACCAGTTGTTTTCTGTTTTCAAAAAGATGATTGAAGAAGGAATTTCTGAAAACAAAATAAAAAAGTGCACATCTGTCAGTACTAAATTACTGAATATATTAATCTCCAGATGAGGCGAATATCCAATGGATGGAATACAATGCATCAATATAGGAATGATAGTTGGAAAGTATAAATATAGAAATACATTGATAAATTTATTACAAAAACTAGATTCTAATAAGTATTTTATGTAATATAGTGGGAAAATCAGAAAAACCACAGTAGTAAAAAAAGATAATAAAATACTATATAACAAAAACTCAAAAAAATGCCGACTAAGATTTTCGACAATATTTATGATTAAATATTTCAGAGACATAGAATCATAGAAAACCAATGTACATAATGAACTCAGAATAAATGAACTTATTAATATTAGGGGGATGAATTTATAAAAAGTCCTACTCCCTTTTTCTTTAAGCGAAATTTTCAATTTAATGCACGCTAGGAAAACAGGAAATAGAATTAAAGGGGCAAAAACATAAAAAGGATAGCATAATCTTGTAGGAAAAATGAAACGTAAACATATAAGCAAATAAAACAGAAAACAAATCATAGCATCAAAAATATAATAGAAAGTTTTTATTTTTATGTCTTTTAATTTAAATAAAATTGCTGCTGCACTTCCAACTATAAAGAGATTAACTAGTAAAATATTACCCTTTAACGCAGCCATTATACTAAAATGAAAAATGATTATAAGAGATAAGAGTTTACATCCTAGTATTGAATTCATATAATTTAGAACACCTTTCATTTATTAGAGTTAAACTGGTCAGGTTAGAAAACAGGTCATCATCCATTCCATGACACTTATATAATGAGTTAATAAAAATATTATAACATAATTACATTCTTTAGTTTTATGAATCTAATGGATTTAAAGCGTTTGACAACCTATTTTTAATTGCATATAATTATTTCAAATTTACTATTATATTTTTGCAAATTAAGCAGTTTTTTGGCGAACTTACTTTCAAACTATTTCACTGATACAACGCTTCGCAATTTTAACAGGAGTAAACAATGAAAAAGGCAGCACAATTTCTAGGCTTAATTTTGTTTCTTTCTTTATACAATAATTTTTTTTCTTACTCGATTATTGAAGGAACACATTTTTTCAATGTCTTTATGTTCTGTTTATCTATTTTCTTCTTGTTTAAGCTGCGTGCTATTAAAATCAAAAAAGGGCATTATCTATTTGCGATCTTCTTTTCTTTCGTTTTCATAATTTTAGTTTACCTTAAAGATGCAGTTTATTTTTCCGAAGATGGATTAGCCTATTTCAATCTTGCATTTATTTTCATTCCAATTTATATCGTATGTATTAAGTTAAGAATTAAATTCCAAATAAAGGAGTCTTATGTATATCGCGATTTTAAAATTACGTGTCTTGTTTATATTTTAGCTATTGTCTGCGGTTTTCTTATCTATTATCGACCAGATAGTAATATTTACCAATATATCCAATATCGTCTCTTATTTGTTCATTATACCTATGTGTTTTTAATTTATAGTTTTTTTATTTCTACTTTCCTCTTTTTCACATTTTTATTATTTCCAACCTTAATAATCAACGAAATAATGCCCGATTTTTATAACCATCGCTGGGTCAAGTTCATCTTCTATTTCTATTTCGCATGGATATCAACAGTAATGATGCATACCCGTCCCTTAGAGGGTTTTTGGGAGCATAATGACATACTTCAAGTTATGTTTTTCTCAGAGCTGCCGACGTCTTTAATTTATTCATTTTCAAAAAATAAGCTATTTAATCCGATCTTTTTTAAAACGATTATTTGGTGGGTTGTTTTCGGATTACGGGTTATGGGAACATGGTCTCATTGGATCATCTTGTAATTATTTCGGATGTTATGACATCCGAAATCCTTAACTGATCATATCCTGGCCTGTGTCGGCCAACCCTTTCAGACCATTTCAAATCATTACAACAGCCATGATCTCACTCCGTATCCATCAGTCAAAACATAGTAAATAACACCTTTCAAAAGCTTAGATATTCCTTGGTTAGTCGTCAACTGGTCATTACTCCCCGCAATCATTTCTGAAGTTTTCTATCTATTTTATCAAGCTTTCCTGTGTTCACTGCAGAATGGTTAAAATATACCCCATAATCAGAATCTTAGAAACATCGGTATTCCTATCATTATTATTACTTCAAGAATTCTACTTTCTCTATCATACAACTATCTTTAGAAAATTTTTGAATATCCATGGATCTACTTTAAATCCATCATTAAAGATCCGACATACCAATTTAAATTCAGTTCTAATCCTTATTAATTAACAGAAAAAGCCATAACCTTCCTTTTAATCCAATCGGATCAAAATTCCATTTATGACTTTTACTTTACATCAAATTGAATTGGTACTTATTTCGCAATCGCTTCAGAAGCCGCGTTGCCTGCGTTATAACCGCTGGTTACTGCCCAGCCGAACAGCGTCGCGCCCATGTAGACGTCGCCTTCCAGACCGCCGACGACTTCACCCGCTGCATATAAACCTTCAACCGGCTGCTTTTCAGCATTCAGAACCTGCATGCTGTCATTGATACGCAGACCGCCCAAGGTAGCATAGTAACGGATGTACTGCTGCAGAGCATAATAAGGACCTTCCGCACTCAACGGTGCAGTCAGTTCACGGCCGAATTCATCAGTTCCGCCCGCGGCTGCTGTTTCATTATACTTCGCTGCCGTTTCGGTTAAAACACCTTCCGGCAGATTCATCTTCTTTGCGAGATCTTCTAACGTATCTGCTTTAACCATAAATGGATTGCCTTCGCCGTCATTGGCCAGCCACTTCTCGACATCCTCTTCAGAATAAATCTTCGAGCCTGTCATGCCTTTATTGAAAGCATCAAAGGAAGCCTGATCCATGATCAGATACTGCGCTGTATTCTTTTTCATATCCTGCATCAGATCCCATGCGTTCCCCTTTTCATTCGAGAACCGCACTCCATCCTGATTGACCAAGAATGCTCCGGAAGCCGCATAAGCTCCGCCGACACCCGGGTTGCAATACTGACCTAAACCACTTGGCAGAATCATGGAGTTTGGCTGCGTATTGACAAATTCCATATTGAACGTATCTGCGTTAACCGCTTCCGCCATCTTCAGGCCATCGCCCGTAGCTCCAGCATGTCCGGCATAAACAAACTGTTTGTATTCTTCTGGAACCATCGTATCATTTGCACCAAATCCGCCGGTTGCCAGAATTACAGCTTTTGCATTGATCGTATAATTCTTTGTTTCATCACTGGCTTTTACGCCCTTAACAACGCCGTCTTCAACAATCAGCTCAGTCGCCGGGGTATTGGTCATCAATGTCCCTCCGCCCGTTGTAAAGCTTTCCGATAAGCTGGAAACCACGCCTGCACCGCGGCCTTCGCCGGAATAACTGCGGGTTGGCTTGCCATCTCTCTGATAAGGAACATTAGCACCGTCTTCCGATACCAGCCAGTCAAATGCCGCACCGGTTGTATTAACGTAAATATCCAATGTCGCTTCGTCATTGTTATTGTGTCCGTTTTTCAGCATATCTGCTTTCAGCTGTTCCGGAGAATCTTCATAACCGTCTTCCTTCTGCCACTGGCTCCCAGTGGCCATTGTTCCGGCTCCGGCCATGGCACTGGCACCGCCGACAACGCCTGTCTTTTCCAACAGAATTACACTGTTGCCGTTCTGCTGTGAAGACAGGGCTGCGGTCAGACCTGCAGCTCCGCCGCCGACAACGACGATATCCGCATCCAATGTAACTTCCTCTTTGGTTGCAGAAGAAGATTCTACAGGTTTTGTCATTTTATCCATATCTGCACCTGCCTGGGTTAAAGCATCTTCCATCGCTGTTTTGAAACCATTGGAAGTGACTGTCGCACCGGAAATTCCATCAATTCCAAGGGTCTGATTATCCAAAACCTTGGTAACCAACTCTGGTAAAGCGGCTGCGCCGATTCCTTCTGTTTCGGTCTGTTCAAGAATTTGAATGTCAGTAATCTTTTCTGCGTCAACCGTGACTTCCAGCGTAATATCGCCATGAAATCCCGCTGCCGTTGCTTTATAGGTTCCTGCTTTCATTCCGCCGGTGGCTTCCGGTGCTTTGGTCGAGCACCCTGTCATCAGCAGCATCGCCGCAAGAACGATGGCAACTAATTTTTTCATTTCTTCTTTCCTCCTTGATAGACGATCGTCTACCCTCTACTATTTTATTGATTCCTAAAGTTATGTCAATCCCTTTTTGTGAAAGTTTTATATTTTCAACAGTATACAGAAAAAGCACTGGAATTTTACAAACCTTTTCCAATGCTTTGCAAATCTATTCATAAGTAAGATTTATCCTGCCGCTTCCAGTTTAATGATTTGATCAAAGACTGCAGCAAGCTCGAAAGCCGCGTCTTCCTTCATTCTGTTTGACCTGACAGCTAATTTTATTTTCTAACCCAGCTCATCGCATTCAGCGTATTTAAAAAGACAGCGCCGCAGCACTGCCTTAAGTTTAAATCGTATTGTTTATTTCTGAATCAAAGACGCAGCCTGAGCCGCAGCCAGACGCCCGGAATTGGCCGCAAAAGAAATCCCGATGCCTACTCCCGGATAACGGGAATCAAAAGCATTTGATGCGATCAGTTCGCCTGAAGCAAACAATCCGGATACCGGCTGCCCTTCGCCACTAAGCACCTGAGCTTTGTCATTAACCTCAATACCAGGAATTGTTCCGAATGTTCTGACCACTGCAGTTTCCAGATAAAACGGTGCCGTTTCAATCTTGTTTGCCTGATCCGCTTTCAGACCAAAGCCAGGGCTGACCTGATCATCAATTGCTTTGTTGTATGCCGCAACCTCAGCTTTTAATGCCTCGGCATCCATCCCAGCGGCCGCTGCCAGATCATCCAACGTATCATACGCTACGGCCATGTTGGAATCCAACGCCTTCTGCAGTCCTTCCGCATCCGCGTATGTACTATCCGCAATCACAAAGGCCTGATGTTCCGGCAGATCCGCAACCGCACGCTGAATAACATATTTCGGAGCTTTTTCGTTGGTAAACCGCACGCCGGCTTTGCTGACCATGAACGTTGAAGCCAACAGATCGGAACGATCCGGATTTACGACTGAACCCATTGTTCCATCTCCGAAGACTTGGGTTCCAAACTGTTCGGTCAGCAGGATACCATCGCCTGTCGCTCCGGCATTGGTTGCGATGACCCCATCCGCATAGTTCGGAGCCAGTTTCTGCATCAGTTCCGGATTGCTGCCGAATCCCCCGGTAGCCAGGATGACCTGGCTGGCTTCGATCGTATATCGTTTGTTTTGATCTTCAACCTTGACGCCTTGAACTTCACCATTTTCTACAATCAGTTCTGTCACCGTGGTTTCCAGACGCAAGTCAAACGGCATTTTATCTTCGACTTCCGCCTTGATGAAATCATAGAAGCCCTTGCCCTTGTTTTCCATCCGCAGCGAGAACAGTTCATCGTTAGATGGATCTACCTTTTCGGTCTTGCCCGTGTAAGGTGCATTCAGGTTTTCCAGCACGTTCAGTGTATCCGCAGAGCTTTCATACACATTGCGGACCAGCTGTTCATTTGCCGGCTTGGAACCAGACGTCTGTTCAAAGAAATTCACAATCTGATCAATTGTACTCTTAACGCCATCGGCCTGATGAATGGAAGAATCCGTACCGAAGATTGCACCGCCGGTTGCCGGCAATGAACCGCCGACTGTCGGCAGCTTTTCAACAAGGATGAATTTGATTTCCGGATGATTCAGCGTCAGCTCATAAGAAGCCATAATGCCGGAGATGCCGGCACCGACAATAACAACATCTGTTGTTTCTGTTTCGCCTTCTGCAATTTCCTTTTCAGTGGAGGCTTTCAGCGCTTCCAGATCCCCGCCGGCTTCGGTCAGCGCTTTTTCTGCAGCCTCCAGAATGGCCTTGCTGGTAAAGGTAGCCCCGCTCACCGCATCCAGTGCCAAAGACTGCTGATCAACGATCATCTGCGGCAGCTTTTCAATCGCGCCGTCACTGATGCCCGGCGTTTCATTATGCTCATCGACCGTAACGCTGACGATTTTGTCCTGATCCACCGTTACCGTTACTTTGACTGCACCGTTCATGCCCTGAGCTTCAGCAGTATATGAGCCAGCCTTATAGCTGCCCGTTCCTGACTGCGGTGCCGGTGCCTTGGCACAGCCGCTCAGCAGCAGGACGGAAGCCAGAAGAACTGCCCCCAACTTTTTCCATGTGTTCATTCTTTCCCTCTTTTCTTTCTGCATAATATGCCTGTTTATTCTGCCGGATTCGGTCACGATTGTCAAGACTTTTACAAATGCAAATGCTCCGGATGCGAACTAAATTGGCAGTATTTTATATCCTTTATTTTTCAGCAAATTTTCTCTTTCGAGAGCTGGATGGATGCGCAGCAGAGCGGGTTCCTGATTGCTTCTCTGATTCAAGTTGGGAATCCTTTCCTTCTGCTGCCAATTGATTTTCTTTCCAGAAATTAACATGTTAATCCTGTGCTTTCTTGGGAATCAAAATAAAAAATTCCGCGGATCTCTCTGCGGAATGTTAATTTCTCATGGTGCCGACTATAGGACTTGAACCTACCACCTACGCGTTACGAGTGCGTTGCTCTACCGGATGAGCTAAGTCGGCGTAAATATAGTTTATAAAAACTGTGTGCTTCTGTCAAGTTTTTTTGTGCTTTTGCCGCAGTTTTTGCATCAAAAAAGGGAAATTCGTATTCCCCATTTTTTGCCTTATTTCTCCAGTTCATACAACAGCGGCAAATCAGCCACGGTAATGATTCCAATCGGCTTCTGATGAGCGTTGCCGGACTCGGTAATCAGAATCGCAGAAATGCTGACGCCGCGGTGCAGACTTTCCTCAAATAAATCCTGAGCTTCCGTGACATCAGCGGTCCGGGGCAGAAACAGCACGCGTTCCTTCTTATCCTTAAAATACAGACAGTCGTTGACACAGCCAGTCAGCGGTTTGTCGGTTCGGCTTTGATGCAGTGTCCAGCGGGCAATCATTTCCATCGTTAATAAAGCATGAAACCCGCCCTGAGCGTAAACCGGAAGCTTGGATGAACCCATCGTTTCCATAATCGTTACCGCTTCACGAATTTCCGTCTGAGGATCGCAGATCTTTACCGGTTTGAGAAAATGCGCGCTGATTTTCGGCGGTTCGCAGATCTTGCGGGCCAACTCCTCAATTTCCTCGACGACCTCGTCAATTGGGATCGCGATAATATGACCTTCATCGGACCGCTGATGCACAATCGCATTGCGCAGGTCGGCATATTCCTGCAGCTCCATTTCATATTTACGAACCAATTTACTGGTTCGGGACGCTTGGTTTAACAGCTGATAAAACCGTGAATACCGCGTAACACCGCTGATTTGTTTCAGCTGCTTTTCGATCATTGCGAACGCGTTGAGAAACCGCTGGGCATTGTCCATGAAAAAAACCTCCTGATGGATTCTATTATATCAGGTTTTCCGTTTTCACCGAGAACTATCCCTTAGCTTTTCCACAATTTTTGTTTTTTTCATCGTCTGTTCATCTTTCTGCTTGATTAACCGTGCCGGAACGCCTGCAGCCAGCCATCCGGCGGGAACATCCTGCGTCACGACCGATCCGGCGGCCACCACCGCTCCCCGGCCGATCCGTATTCCTTCCAGAACAACCGCATTCGCGCCGATCAATACTCCTTCTTCAATGATCACCTGCTGAGCACTGGCCGGCTCCAACACCCCGGCAATGACCGCGCCAGCCCCGATATGACAATGAGCTCCGATTTCCGCCCGCGCTCCCACGACGGCATTCATATCAATCATAGTTTCAGCACCGATGCTCGCTCCGACATTGATCACCGCTCCGCTTAGGATCACAGCATTTTTTCCGATCTCGACTTCATCCCGGATCCAGGCTCCCGGTTCAATCCGGCAGGGCAGATCCTGAATCGCCAGCTGCGGCCAGGCGCTTTGACGCTGCGGACAAACGATCCGCAGATCCCGTAACTGCCGGCGCTGATCCTCAAGCTGTGAACGCAGAATTTCCCATTCCCCAATCACCAGCTTAAACTGATCGCCATACACCGCCGCTTTCTGCCAATGGGTCGGCTGGATCTCGTTAAACATCAACAACACTTCTGTACTGCGTGAATGATCGTGCAGTTTTTGAATCAATTCCTCAGTCTTCATCCACAATCTCTCCCTTCCACCCTTCCTATAAACTGCGACGGTCCGCTCAGAAGACAAGCTTGATCCTCGGCTTGTTCTACACTCAGTAATCCGCCCGGACAGCGCACCTGCGCAGGCAGCGGACAAAGGCCGAAGATGGCTGCCGCTACTGCGCTGGCACAGGCGCCGGTGCCGCAGGCCAATGTCCAGCCTACACCGCGCTCCCACGTTCTGACCTGCAGTTCACCATTTTCCCGCCAGCGCACAAAATCCACGTTGGTGCCTTCCGAAAAGAAGGGATGCGTTCCGATGGAACGAGCTTGATCATCACTGATCCGATCAGGATCCGCTGTAAAAATAACAGTGTGCGGTACCCCCAGCCAGAAGCTGCAGGACTGCTGCTGAGATAAAAACGGCGCGTGAAGCAGGCCCGGAAGCAGCGGCTGCTGTGTAATCCGATGCGCATCAAAGTCCGGTTTCCCTGCCTCCACCTTACAGATAAACGGTTCGGTTGAACAAATCCAGGCTTGTCTGAGCCCATCGCCCGTTCCAATCACCCAGGTGTGATCGGCATCGATCCAGCCCTTGCGGTAAGCATAATGCACAAAACAGCGCAGACCATTGCCGCACATGTTGGCGCGCGACCCATCCTGATTCCACAGCTCCATGCTTAACGGATCACGGTGAGCAATGATCAGTCCGTCCGCCCCAAACCCACGATGGCGGTCACACAAAGCAGCCACTTGTGCGCAGTCCATAACTGGAGTTCGGCTACCGTCAACGATCAGGAAATCATTGCCGCACCCCTGATACTTTTCGAGAATCAAACGCTACACCCCTTTCTTCAATAACCCATTCTGCCACGCCCATTCTCCGATCTGCACGGCATTGGTCGCCGCGCCTTTGCGCAGCTGATCGCAGCAGCACCACAGATGCAGTCCTTTTTCACAAGCTCCATCCCGGCGCAGCCGTCCGATCATGACGATATCGCTGTCGGTGCATTCTTTCGGGGTCGGGTAGGGAGCTTCGTTCAGGACAATCCCAGAACAGTCTTCAGCAGCCTGACGAATAGTCTGCAAGCTCACCGCATCACGCGTTTCGACGTAAATCGATTCAGAATGACAGCGGTATACCGGCACCCGCACACATGTGCAGCAAACCTGCAGCGAAGCTTCATGCAGGATCCGCCGGCCTTCGTTCTGCATTTTCCACTCCTCACTGCTGATGCCTGCCTCATCGAACTCACCAATCTGCGGAATCACGTTAAAAGCGATCGGAAACGGAAAGACCTCCGGGGCGGCGGATGGATCGCGGATCTGCCGTTCCAGCTCATCCATCCCCTTCATTCCTGCCCCGCTGACAGCCTGATAGGTGCTGACGATCATCCGCGTGATCGGCGTCAGCTTCAAGATCGGCGAAAGGGCCATCATCGCCAGAATTGTCGCGCAGTTGGGATTGGCAACGATTCCATGATGCCAGCGGATATCCCGGGCGTTGATTTCAGGGATGACCAGCGGGACATCCGGATCCAGCCGAAACGCACTGCTGTTATCGACAAACAACGCGCCGCTGCGGCGAATCAGCGGAGCATATTCCGTTGCTAAATCATTGTCTACCGCCCCGAACACCAAATCCACATCTTTTAAGGCGGCGGCAGAAAATTCTTCAACCACACCGCTTTTTGATCCCAAATCAATCACCTTGCCGGCACTGTGGGGACTGGCCAGCAGCTTTAACGACCGCATTGGGAAATGGCGTTCCTGCAGGACCCGGATCATCGTCCGGCCGACCGCGCCGGTCGCTCCCAGTACGGCAACATTTACTTTTTCCACATTCTCACTCCTGTCTGTTCACTCTAAGATAGTAAAAAGCCCGGGTTTGACCTGGGCTTTTGTCCTTCCTTGTTGAATTTCGAGTCTTTCGTTGCAGGTTAAAGAAGCTGTTTCATCATCAGACTTTGTTTTCAAGTGAATCCGGCAAGGCTTTATAATGGGCCTCGTCCACCGGCTCGCACCATTGGGTTGAAGTTTTTGTGCCTGGTGCTTCGAAGGCTAGATGGGCAAACCAGCTGTCCTTGGCAGCGCCATGCCAATGCTTGACGCCGGCGGGAATCTCGACGATATCGCCCGGCTTTAAAGCTCTGGCCGGCTCACCCCATTGCTGATACCAGCCGTGCCCATCGGTACAGATCAGAATCTGACCTCCGCCCTGCTCAGCCTGATGGATATGCCAGTGATTCCGGCAGTCCGGCTCAAAAGTAACATTGGCCATCGCGATTCCCTGAGATACCACCGGATTCAGAAAGCTCTGGCCGATGAAATACGGTGCATACGCATCGTTGGTTTTGCCTAGTCCGAACATCGGGTTAAACACAGCGGAAACCGTTTCTTCCTTCCAGATTTCCTTTGCCATCCGAAATGCCGCCCAGGCCTTTGGCCATCCGCTGTAAAAGCCTAGCTGGGTCAGCACTTCAACAATTTCGGTTTGGGTAACTCCGTTCTCCTTCGCTTTGCGCAAATGAAATTCCAGAGATGAATCCAGAATTCCACCGGATAAAAGAGCTGTTACTGTGATCAGCGAACGATCGCGCGGGGATAACTGGGCTTCGCGGGCCCAGACTTCGCCAAACAAAACATCATCATTGTAGTGAGCGAACTGCGGAGCGAATTCACCTAAAGCTTCAAAACCGGCTGATACTTTTTCCATGGTTATATTCCTTCTTTCTTTTGTTTGTCATTCAGTGGGATTGGGAAGACCTGCGCAGGGGGGCCGGATTTTTGTGTGTCTGTAAAAGAAAGTTTTCCTTTGAAGAATCTGACTCGGAATTCCTTGCCGTGTCATTAACGAAAGACCGGTCTGGCGCAATATTCTTGCTTGTAATGATCATGGCCGTTCATTGGGGTAAAAGTCACTTCCCTGCAAATTTAGTTAATGCACGGCTTCATGCCTGCTTGTTTTCACAAAAGATCTGGATACCGCGGATCAGACGCTGCAAGCCCTCGTTCAGACGAGCTGGGGAAACGGCGACGTTCATGCGCAGAAACGCCTTGCCAGCTTTTCCATATTCGGAACCTTCGTTGAGGATCAGCCCTGTTTCCTGGCGGAGAAATTTCGCCAGCCCTGCGCTGTCATCACTGACCGCATGGCAGTCGAGCCATACCAAATACGTGGCCTTAGAAGGGATAACCTTAAGCTGCGGCAGGGCTTTGTGCAGCACTTCGATTAAATGCTGCTTGTTTGCATAAATCTGCAGCCGCAGGGCCTCCAGCCAGGCTTCCCCCTGATCAAACGCCGCAATCGCGGCTTCCACTGCAAAGACATTCGGTTCGGCAATTTCATCGGTATTGACCGCCCGCCATACCTTGTGGCGCAGATTGGGATTGGGAACCACGATCGCCGCCGTCTGCAGCCCAGCCAAATTGAATGTCTTGGTCGGCGCCAGACAGGTGACTGACAGGTTTTCGCAAGCGGAGGAAACCGAAGCAAACGGAATATACTCCGCATGCGGATCGGTCAGATCACAATGGATCTCATCGGCGATCACGGTAACCTGATATTTTGCGCACAGCTCGCCGATTCGTAAAAGTTCTTCACGGCTCCACAGCCTGCCGATCGGATTGTGCGGATTGCACAGGATCATCAGCGTTGTCTGCGGATCAGACAGCTTTGTTTCCAGATCCTTAAAATCAATCGCATACTGATCTTTATCATAGATTAACGGACTTTCCAGCACCTGCCGGCCATTGTTCACAATGGAGTTAAAGAAGATATTGTAGACCGGCGTCATCACCAGAACCTTTTCCGCCGGTGTGCTCAACTTGCGGATCACGCTGGAAATGGCCGGTACCACCCCGGTACAGAATAACAGCCAGTCTTTCTGTATCTGCCAGTGATGGCGCCGCTGCCACCAGCTTTGATACGCCTGCGCCCAGGCCTCCGGAACAACCGTATAGCCATAGGCACCATGCTGCGCGCGCTGCAGGATCGCGGCTTTGATTTCCGGCGCTGTTTCAAAATCCATATCCGCCAATCCCATCGGCAGCTCGCCCTCACGCACATCCCACTTCATCGAAAAGGTATTCCGGCGGTCCAATGTTTGATCAAAATTCATCATGTCCCCTCCTTATTCTCCACTTACTTTATAGCTTGTAACTTGCACAGAAGCAAGATCACTCCGCCCGTTCAATTGTCACCTCAGCCTGACCTGACCCCACCGCTTCCGCCAACCCGGAAACCTCGCTGATTGAGCCCAGCGCGGTGTAGGAATAATCCGTCGTAAAACTCTTGTAAAACAGCACCAGACAGCGGTTGCCGAACAACATCAGATCGCCAGCCGACACCGAACCAAAGGCGACGGAATTTGTTGCCAGCTTCTCATCAAGATCAATGTATTTTTCATTGCCGTTTAAGTCTTCCATCATGAAGGTCACCGGCAGCTGATACAGCAGGGCCTGAGCCGCCGCGCTGTTGTTAAGCGTTGCCGGGAAAGACTGACCGTTGATAGTAATTTGAATTTTTGTCATGATTTCCTCCTGTTCCTCCGAATTGTTTATTGGGTTTGTTGTCTTTACGGGGTCGAGTGTGGAAATGGGCGTTGCGGAAGGAAATGCAGCCGAAGGGGAAGTACAGCCGCTCAGAATGCACAGTAGGGTCAAAGCGCTGAATCCCCGATAAAAATTCACGTTCACCTCCCCTCAGCAATGAAGTCCCAGCTGATAGGCTTCCTGATAGGCTTTTGTATCAGGACTGACAGCCGAAGGTTCACTCAGTCCGCCCCCTGCAACAACCCCGGCCAGTTGGGCTTGTTCAAAGCAGGAAATCCAGCCTTCCAGCTCATGAACAATGGGCTGCAAAGCCTGCGGATCTTCTTCAGCAGCGCTCATCAACAAGTACACATCGCGAAAAGCACAGCTTTGCGTAAACAGCGGATTGGTACGATCCAGCAGTATTTTAAGCTGTCCGCTCATGGCGTAAAAATACACCGGGGTGGCAAAGACAACGACTTCCGCTTCTTTCAATTTGGCATTGATCGCGGCGCTGTCATCCTGCATCCAGCAGCGGGCAGTGCTTTGACAAGCCAGACATCCTGTGCAGAAGCGCAGGTCCTTTTCTTTCAAAGAAATCTCTTCTACGATATTTCCAGCCGCCTGCGCGCCTTGGACAAATGCTTGTGCCAAGACTTCGGAATTACTTCCTGAGCGCAGACTGGAGCTGATGACGACAACTTTTTTTCGCATTGTTTTTTCCTTCCTTCCTGATCAGGTCCGCTGACCTGACCGTTATTTCATTTTGTTTTTTGCTTTTTCCAGCTGATCGACGAGATAATCCAGACAGTCAATACGATGTTCATCATCGTGAATTTGTTCCAGCAAACATCGTCGATGCTGCTTCAGCAGCTTCATTGACTGGCGATCGCTGCCGCTTTGGCAGCAGGCAAGAAATTGGGAAATCGTTTCTTCATCACATCCGGCATCCTGTAAATTTCGGATCACTTCAGGATTCATGTTTTCCTTTTCCACTTTCTTTCACCTCACTTTATGAATCAGTGTTCCCGCAGTGTTTTCAAAAACTGTTGGGTCTGGACTTGTTGGGGAGCGTCGAAGAACAAGTCCGGCGGATTCTGCTCAACGATCACCCCTTCATCCATGAACAGAACCTGACTGGATACCTGCCGGGCAAAGTTCATTTCATGCGTTACGATCAACATCGTCATGCCTTCCTGAGCTAACTGCTTCATGACCTGCAGGACCTCGCCGATCAGCTCCGGATCCAGGGCTGAGGTCGGTTCGTCAAACAAGATCAGCTCAGGTTGGGTAGCGATCGCTCGGGCAATCCCAATCCGCTGCTGCTGACCGCCGGAAAGCTGATGCGGATAGGCCGCCGCCCGATCCCGAAGCCCCACCTTTTCCAATGCCTGCAAAGCGATGTCAACAGCTTGACTTTCAGGTGTTTTGCGGGCGATAATCAGTCCTTCCGTCACATTTTCCAAGGCCGTCTTATTGCGGAATAAATTGTAATTTTGAAATACAAACGCGGTTTTCCGGCGAATTCGGATTTTATCCTGGCGGCTCACACGGGCCAGCTCAAACGTTTCCTGATCCAAGGTCATCGTTCCCTGATCGGCCTGTTCCAAAAAATTAATACAGCGTAAGAGCGTCGTTTTCCCCGAACCGCTGCGGCCCAGGATCGTGACAACGTCGCCCTTGTTCACTTTCAGATCCACTCCTTTTAAGACCTCCCGGTCTGCAAAGGATTTATGGATATTGCGGACTTCCAGCATCATAACATCCCTCCTAATCCAGTTTCAGTTTCGCTTCCCAAGTGCGCTGCAGTCGGGTCAGCACTGTACAGAAAAGCAGATATACCAGTCCGACCTCGCAATATAAGGCGAATGGCTCATACGTCCGGGCGGCAATCCGCTGCGCGGCCATGAACATTTCCATGATCGTGATGTTGGCCGCTAGTGAAGTATCCTTAATCAAGCCGATCAGTGAATTGCTTAACGGCGGGAAGGCCGTGCGCAAGGCCTGCGGCAGAATAATCCGGCGCATGCATTGGGCATAGGTCAGACCGACACAGTAGCCGGCTTCCATTTGACCTGGCGGCACCGCTTCAATCGCAGCCCGGATTGTTTCCGACGCATACGCCCCGGTATTGATGGAAAAGACGATGATCGCTGAAGGAAATGCATCCAGCACAATCCCCAGACTGGGCAGACCATAGAACACGACGAACAGCTGAACCAATAACGGTGTGCCGCGGATGATCCAGATATACAGCCGGGCTAAGGGTTTAAGCATCGGTACCTCGGCAATTTGGACAATTGCGGTAAACAGTGCGATGACTAACGCAATCGCAAAGGAAATCACGGTCAGCGGTATTGTCATCGTTAATCCTGGCAGAAGAATCTGCCAGAAGGATTGAATAAAGATCGTAATCAGTCGTTCGCTCATGGTTGCCCACTCCTTTTTCGTTTACTGCGAATTGGTTATATCTGAACCAAAGTATTTTTCTGACAAGGCGGTCAGCTCACCGCTGCTTTTCATTTCATCCAGCGCTTTATCGATCGCTTCCAGCAGCTTCGCATTGCCCTTGCGAACCGGAATTAGCGAAGAAGTCGTGGAATCGCTCAGGGCTACAATTTTCACTGGTGCCTCCGGATGTTGATTCAAATAGTCGTAAAATGCGGTTTCGGCATTGAGGGTAGCGTCAGCTCGGCCGGTATTTAAAAGATCAATGCATTGCGCCAGCGTATCCACGCTGACTAGTTCAGCGCCGTAGCTTTCCGCCTGCAGACCCCAGCTGCTCGTCAGATTCTGGGCGCTGCGGCGACCCTTCAGATCGTCAAAGCCCTGAATTTCATCCTTGTCCGCAGCGACCAGCAGCGCGCCGTGAACATAGGTGTAGGGCTGAGAGAAATCATATTTCTGCGCCCGTTCTTCGGAGTATTCAACTTCATTGATCACCACATCGATCCGCCCGGAATCCATCCCGGCAAACAGTGAGTCCCATTCGGCTTCCACAAACTGAGCTTCCACCCCGAGTTTGGCAGCTACCGCCTGCGCGACTTCGACATCAAAGCCGACCAGCGCACCGCTTTCATCATGGTAGCTGTTGGGGGAATAGGTTCCCTCAGTCCCAATGATCAGTGTCCCGCGCTGTTGAATCTCATCCAGCAAATCCAGATCCGTGTCCGGCTGCGGCAATGTTGACGCACATCCCGTGAACAAGCCCAACATCAAAACCAGCGTCATTGTTTTGATCATAAATTTTTTCATCTGCTTTCCTCCATATCCTGATTTCAGTTTAGTCCTCGCTTCCACAAATATCAAATACCTATGTCTAATACCGTCCCATACCTAAAAACTATACGAAATGTGAATTGATCGATATTCTAGTTCTGCTTTTTGTTTTTTCAGCAATAGCATTCTTTTATATCTAAGCATCTTCCATGCTTGAAGACTATACTTAAACTGTGTTATAGTCAAAGCGTCAGGAGGGTTATTTATGGAAATTCGTGTTTTACAATACTTCCTTGCGGTCGCACGGGAACAGAGTATTTCCGCAGCCGCTGAAGCTCTTCATCTCTCCCAGCCAACGCTTTCCCGACAGCTCAAAGATCTGGAAGAGGAACTCGGCAAGCCGTTAATGATCCGCGGCAACCGCAGGATTACGTTAACAGAAGAAGGCATGCTTCTGCGCAAGCGAGCTCAGGAAATTGTGGACTTGGTTCTTAAAACCGAGAATGAGCTGACTGTGCCGGAGGAGATCATTTCCGGCGATATCTATATTGGTGCCGGAGAAACAGATTCCATGCGATTGTTAGTTCAGGCTGCTAAAAATCTGCAGCAGGATTTCCCGCAGATTCATTATCATTTATCCAGCGGCGATGCCTGCGATATCCTTGAGGATCTTGACAAAGGTCTTTTGGATTTTGCCCTAGTCTTAGGGGAGGTGGACTTGTCAAAATACAATACTCTCCCGCTGCCCATGCGGGATACTTGGGGTATATTAATGCGCTGCGACAGTCCTCTGGCTGAAAAAAAGACCCTCACCCTAGAAGATCTGTTTGATTTGCCGCTGATCGTTTCCCGACAGCTAAGCTGCAGCGGAGAATTGATCAAACTGCTGGGGGATCAGGCTGAACATCTGAATATCTTTGCCACTTACAATTTGATTTACAATGGCTCACTGATGGTTGATGAAGGTTTAGGTTATGCATTGACGCTGGATAAGTTGATCTCAATGACTGGCAACAGTTCACTCTGCTTCCGTCCCTTAATGCCAAAAAAAGAAATCGGCATGCGTTTAGTTTGGAAACGATATCAGGTCTTTTCCAAAGCGGCTGAGCAGTTTCTTAAAGCGATAACCCAACAGCTGGAAACATCGGAGTAGCACAATTAACGATCTTCTTTACTTCATCATTGAGAACATCAAAAAAAGCACTACTGTAAGTGCTTTTTATTAACTCGCTCTGGTATTTCCGATTATCTCAAATCCAGCTTCGCTTTGATTTTCCGTTTCAACTGAAACAAAAAACGTTTTGAAAATTGTTCATTTTCGGTCAGAAGCTCATAAGCCTCCATCATTGCAGCACTGCTAACAAAACCAAACAAGCCAACACCCCAGACCAGAAAAATGAAAATATGATAAATCGACCAAGGGATAACGTTTTGCCCAGTGAAAATTAATATCAAAAGCCCAAGAATAAACAGAATTGTGCTGGGAAGCGCAATGATTCTATATTTCTTTTTACGGATTGCATATTCTGCGGAGATTTCCTTCAGAAATGCATAATCGAATATCAAGGGCTCTTCGCGTAATTTCTTATATTGTTCTTGATCTGAAAACATGCCAATGACCCACACGCAAATCCCTAGAATACCAAATATGGCTATTCCCAACCACCGCTTTGGTGGATCAGCCTCAAATAAAACATAGGGAATTCCTGCCCAAGCAGCACATAAAAACCCCAGTCCCAGATATCGGCTAACTTTTCGTTCATTATCAAGGAAGCCGTTAGCCATTTCCCGACTTACATACAAACCTTCATCTTCCGTTCTTTGTACAGTTTTTTCTTCTTTCAGCAGGACATCGGTCGACACTTCAAAAATATGAGAGAGTAAAAGAATTTTATCTGTTTCGGGATACCCCTGATTATTTTCCCACTTGCTGACAGCCTGTCGCGTTGTTTTCAGCAGGACTGCAAGATCTTCCTGCGACATGCCCTTTCCTTTGCGCAATTGAACCAATTTTTCGCCAAAATTCATAACTTATTCCTCCTCGGTTTTACCAATCCTATCTTAACAAAGACATAGATAGCGGTCTATCTCTCACCGAATGCACTTACGCAACTTTTCGTTGCAGTTCTGTTTAATTGGAAAAAATAAATACATCGCACCATTTTCCTGGGGACAATAATATTCCTGGATTGCTCCGCTTAACGCTAATCCCTGCCGCTTAATTTCCTCCAACCCCAGCTGAACCGCAGTCTGCGGATCGCCATCAACCTGACCGTATAAATAATCAAAAGCTGGGACAATCCATTTCACCCAGCCTTTTGGTGCTTCAGTTTCAACCGGAATCTGCACTCCAGCCAGATACAAGCCTACGGACAAATGATTTTCCCAAGGCTGAAAAGTGCGATCCAAGCTGGTCATAGCGCCCCAAAAACCTGCCAAATTTCCCTGATCATCCCGCAGCGCCAGCTCCGTAATCTCATTAAAATGACTGTTGGCTTCTGTCCAAAGCTGTTTAATCCATTCTGGGTTGGAAGTGTGTGTGCTGCCCTCTTTTCCTAATACGGCAAATTCATCCATTGTGCAGTGTAGAAATTCCATCTTTATTCATCCTTTCTCATTTACCCTTCATTAAGAGTTCTGACCATCGACAATTTACATCGATCCGTTCGATAATAATTAAATGCCAGCTCATAAGGTCTGTCCGAAGCGTCATAAAAGACCATTAATGAACGCAGCAGCGGGAATTGTTCATGAACCTGCAGCGCTTCAGCAATTTGTCCGGCCGCGCCGATAGCATCCAACTCCTGCAGACTGTAGACCGGAATAATCCCTTTTTCTTTCTTTAAATATTCAAACAAGGACTCAGAAGCTTTAACTTGATCTAAAGTTCCCACAATTGAAGCAATCCAATACGATTCTTCGTAAATTAGCGGAAAACCATTAGTCAATCGCGTTCGCCGAATTTGAATTAGTTTTTCCTCTGCGCCAATCCTAAGATATTTCATTAGAAAAGGATCTGGTTTTACCTCATCAATGGAGTGAACGATCGTAGATGGGATATCGCCGCGCAGTAAGGCCGATTTAGTAAAGCTGACGATCTCGTTCATCTTCTTGTAAGTAATCCGCTCGCTGATGAACGTACCTTTGCGGTAATCGCGGACCACATACCCTTCATCGATCAATACATCGATGGCTTTGCGTACCGTCACCCGTGAAACACCAAATCGATCCTGCAGTTCCTTTTCTGAGGGCAAACGGTCACGTGCCTGCAGTATGCCTTGATCAATATCCTGAATGATGGCCCTCACAATTTCATTGTATTTACTTTGCTTTTCCACACAGAACACCTCTTGGATTATTTTACCATGTTTTGCACAACATTCCACAAAAACAAAAAACATTACAAAATAATTACATAATGTATTGATTTTATAATACATATAGTCTATTATGAAATTAGTTCATGGTCCCTGAGGACCGGAAAGGAGAGGTTATGATTCAACCTTGGCAAATCGCTTTAATCACATTGTATGCTTTCATTCAGCCGAACGAAACCCGCTCCTTCAACATCGGCTTAAGTATGCCGATTCTTGCCGGCTGGTTTACCGGCTTGCTTCTAGGCAACCCGCAGACTGGATTAATGTTGGGAGGCACACTTCAGCTGATGACGCTGGGTGTCAATACTTACGGCGGCACCTCAATTCCCAATACAACCGTCGGCGCCATCGTCGGCACTGCGCTCAGCCTGAATTCCACACCAGAGTTAGCGTTGGGCATTGCGATTCCCGTTGCTTTGTTGATGATTCAGCTGGATATCTTAGCCCGTTATGCTAATATCTTCTTTCTTCATCGGGCTGATCATTATATCTCAGAACGCAGTTATGATAAAGCTGCATTCCAAAACGTATTGGGCATGATTGCACCCGGCCTTTCCCGTGCCGTTCCAGTCTTTCTTGTCCTCTGCTTCGGACAGCCTTTCATTGAAGCCGTCATGGGGTGGATTCCGCAATGGTTTATGACTGGTTTGCAAGTAGCCGGCGGCGTCATTCCGGTAGTGGGTATCTGTATCCTTCTCAATTACCTCCCAACACGATCAAAACTGCCATTCTTAATTCTTGGTTTTCTGATGGCTGCTTATTTAAAAATTCCGCTGATTGGTGTTGCTGGTTTCGGACTCGTCATTACTTTATTGGATTTTATGTATACTCGGCAGGCTGATAAGCGATGGGCAGCCGCAAAAAATGGAGGTGATCTGGATGAATAAACGTTTAACCAAGAAAGAACTTCGCCGGATTAATCTGCGTCACATGTTTGGTCTGCAGTTGGGGCATAACTACGAAAGAATGCAGGGAATGGGTTACTTCTATGCGATCCTGCCAGCGCTTAAAAAATTCTATGGGGATGATCCCGAAGCCTTGGACCGAGCCTGCCGGGCTCATATTCAATTTTACAACACCACTCCGCAAATGTCTGAAATCATCATTGGCATGAATTTGGCCATTGAAGAGGAAGAAGGCATTGCCGCTCTGGAAACAGCGACTTCTCTGAAAACGGCTTTAATGGGTCCGTTTGCCGGGGTGGGCGATGTCATCTTCGGCGTCATTGCCGGAACCATTTTCGGAGCCATCGCGGGCAACATGGCCATTGCCGGCAGTACCGCAGGCATGTGGATTTGGGTGGCTTGGAATATCGCAGTCCTCTTCATGAGAACCAAGCTTTTCGACCTGGGCTATGCTCAAGGCGCCAAGCTGATTACTACAATGAAAGATCAATTAAATGCCATAACAAATGGTGCTTCGATTCTAGGTTTGATCGTGGTTGGCGCCTTAATCCCTTCGGTTGTCAAATTGAAAATTCCATATACTTTCCAATCCGGCGAAGTCACGTTATCCGTACAGGAAAATCTGGATAAAATTATGCCCTATTTACCACAGGTCGTCTTGGTCGTGCTGTGTTATCGGCTTTCCAAGGTGAAAGGCATGACGGCAGGAAAACTCATCTTTGTGGTGATGATCGGTGCAATTATCCTTTCTGCGCTGAAGGTGATCGGATGATGGAACGCAATCGTTACTTTGAAACTATTGAAAATTTGCTGCAGCGATTAGAAAACAGCCAGCGGGAATCCATTCATCAGGCTGCCGCTTTCATCGCCGATGCAATCATGGCCGGCGGAATCCTGCAATCCTTCGGCAGCGGTCATTCTTATGCCGCAGCGATTGAGGTTGCGGGCCGGGCCGGCGGATTATTTGCAGCAAAAGTGATTAAAGATCCGGCGATGGGCATCTATGAAGTTCTTGAAGGCTCAGGTTCTATATTAATGCGGAAAGTCGAAGTCCTGCCTGAAGATGTGGTCATCATCATTTCCAATTCTGGCCGCAATCCTTTACCGATTGAAATTGCAATGAAAGTAAAGGCGGTTGGCGCAAAACTGATCGTCGTTACTTCTCTGGATGCCTCCAAAAAACTAACCAGCCGTCATAGCAGCGGAAAGCGGTTATATGAATTCGCAGATGTAATCCTAGATAATCTGTCAGTCGAGGGTGACGCCGCTGTCGCTGTCGATGGGCTGCCGGTTAATATCTGCGGTACCTCTTCCATCGCTGCTGCCGCGTTGCTTCAGGCAACCATTTTGGAAGCTGTTGAATTGATGTTAAAGCGAGGCTATACGCCGCCAGTTCGCCTCAGCGCCAATGTTGACGGTGGTACAGAACGCAGTCTGGAGATAGAAAAGCAATATAAACAGCGCATTTATCACCTTTAAGCTATTCTATTTCCAAGAAACATCCGTCAGGATTATCCTAACGTGCTGAGTTCCTGTTAATCAGGATTTCAGCACTTTTTATTCATTTCTTTCGATTATCTCACATTCATGAAACCGCATAAATCGATCCAATGTCCGGTCTAAAACTGCTCGCAGCACCTGACACTCACGGATCCGCAGCTCCCATCAGAATTGCTTTACTATCAGTTTTTCTCTGTCAATTTGTTTTCCAGCATAATCCGGTCGACAAAGTGCTGCTCTATCAATCGTCGATCCCACAAGACATTGTTCAGCGGCCCTGAAATTCCATACGTTTCCAATACACGTGCGCTTTCCAGTAAGTATCATATTTCCCTCACTGCATAAAACGTTTGGTTCCATTCTTCAATGTTAACCTGAAAAATCCCTTCTTGTCCCAATAAGAGCTCAAACACTTTCTGGCATAATGTTTCCAGCTGCTATTTACAGTATCCGTAAACCTTAGTCTGCGGCGCTAAATCAGCATTACGTCCGCAGATATTCATCAGGCCCAGCTGCCAGATCATCGCAAAAACCATAGCTTGAATATGCCAGCGACATAGGGGCCTGAAAGTTCCTGCCCCAATACAAAGAATTATAAAATTTGTTTTCCGATTAGTGTAATTCCAGAATTCCGTCTTTTATTGCTTCCAGTTAATCACAATACAGAGTTTTTCCAAGTCCTATTTTAAAAAAAATTGCCTATAATAGTTCTTTCAGTTCCGCAATTCTCTTGTTGATGTCCTCCGATTCTTTCCGACAGTTCAGAAAATCTTCCTCAACCTCAACCTGTTTATCCCAAGCACCGATATGGAGTCCTTCGGCAATGACGGAATCGCCTTCTTCCAATAAGAAATTCGTGAACTTTAATTCCACATCTGTTTGTTGAACACGCACAACACAAACTGAAGTTGGACTTCCATAATGCATCAATCGAACGCCGGGTTTGATGTTCAGCGCTGCAGTCCAATTACCTTCTGCCAGCTGAACAGGCAGCCCCGAGGTACATTGCAGAACGTTTCCGGTTTCCAGTACGATTTGTATCCCTTGATTTTCATAAAAAGTGATGACATTACGAATCCGTGCAGCCTGCGAAAAAGTCATAATCCGATCTCCTATTCGAACATCACACGCTGCTCTTTGAGTGCCGTCTTCCATTTGAATTCGTGCTGAACAACTAAAGTTCCCTTGCATATTCATCTTCTATTTCTCCTTTACCTGTTTTTTTATCAAACTTTCCATCTGAATCCAAGGGTGTGCCGGTTAAGAACATTGTCGTTATTTTCCTTTTTCACTCCCTTGTTGATGCAGAAGATATTGCATTTTTATCGTGTCATTATCAATTGTAGCCGACCTGCCGCAACCCCATTGGCAAGGCAGCAATACTGATATGCATAAATCTTCTTAAATTCCTTTGCAATCAAAATCCCTTCAATGATTTCAGCCGAAACGGAAGAAATGATGAAATGCTCAGCTTCAATATGCTGCCAGCCCTATTCGCTAACTCACCAAACTCCCTCCCCTGCCAGGATACAGCTTTCCATTCTTGCCTGAATTGACAAAATCACTACAGCGAATCAGTTCCATTCGATTCGCCTTGTTAAGCATCATGTACATATGCGTCAGAATTCCGTCCCTCTTCTGACTTTCTGCCAAAACAGTGACTTCATTTCAGAACTGTACCGATTCAATATTCATGGATGGAATAAAACTGAATTCCTGCATATCCTTAAGTGATAGAGTTCTATCAAAATCACAAATGATTTCACGGTTCGTTATTCTCAAAAACCATCCCTCATTTCCTGCTTTTCATTGTAGCATTATTTTTAACATTTCTCCATGACCTCCTATATCACAAAAAAAAACGGTATACAATGAAATCAGTCTACCGTTCTTTCTTTATATTTCCTTATTTTCCAGCTATATAATCCAGAGCTGAAGCTGCAGCAATCCGACCGAAGACAACAACATCCGTTACTGCATTGCCGCCCAGACGGTTTCCACCATGAACGCCGCCAGTTACTTCTCCTGCTGCATACAATCCCGGAATGGCCTGTCCTTCAGCATTTAAGACCTCGGCCTGCGGATTGATCCGGACACCACCCATGCAATGATGGATTCCCGGCGCAATTTTCGCTGCATAATACGGACCTTCCGCCAGATCATATTGAGTCTGATCCAGACCTTCGCGCTGGAAATCCGAATCCTCAGCATTCTTAACATAGGTGCTCCAATTTGCAAGTGTCTCACTAAGGGCTGCCGGATCGACCTCCATCGCTGCTGCCAGTTCTTCCGCAGTTTCACCTTTGACCATATATCCCTTTTCCACGTATCCCTGCACAACCTTGGAATCATCATACATTGCCTGATCCACGATCAGCCAGGCGAACGAGCCTTCTTCTGCAATGACACCGGCTGAAACCACATCGCGTGTCAGCAGTTCGTTGATAAAACGCTTCCCGCCGGCATTGACCAAAATTGCCCCATCGCCGCGCAGACTTTCAGAAATCAGATAACCGTCAGCCTGAATGACCGTTGGATGAATCTGGATCTGATCCATATCCACAAAATCAGCGCCAATGGCAGTTAAGAATGCAATCGCATCCCCTTCCACTGTCGGAGAGCAAGTAGATACATAACCAGCCAGATCCGGACGGTACTGCGTAACCAGATCCAAATTTCCGCCGAAGCCGCCAGTGCTGACAACCACCGCATCCGCATGAAGGGTATACTCTGTGTTTTCACCCTTAGCCTGAACTCCGGTTACTACTCCATTATCCAAGATGAGCGTATCAACTTCAGCATTGTAAATCACTTCAATATTTAACGCTTTCAGCTGTTCCTGGAACTTTTCCACCAGATAAGTCCCAACCGGAATGACTTTGCCTTCCGCATCAACCGGACGATGAGACCGCATATTGGTTGCCCCACCGGCAAATTTAATACTGGTCAGATTGGCTCCGAATGAATCCAGCCAATCGATCGCCGCTGCAGAATTCTCCGCCAGCGTTTTGACCAATTCCGGATTGTTTAACTGATGTCCGCCTTCCATTGTATCCTGAATGAAGACTTCAACCGAATCCTCAATTCCCTGTTCCTTCTGATAATGCGTTTCAGCAGCGTTCATGCCGCCGGTAGCCCGTGAGGTATTGCCTCCCACTGCGGCACCTTTTTCTACCAGAATCACCTGATGACCAGCCTGGGCAATCGAAATGGCAGCGCTCATTCCGGCTCCGCCGGCACCGACAACGACAATTTCTGTCGTTTTTTCCACTGTGGATGTTTCCTTCTCTACTTGTTTTGGTGTTAAGGCTGTCGGATCTACACCGGCAGCCTGCAGAGCTGCATTCACAGCCTGAATCAGCCCCTCCGATGAACGGGTAGCGCCGGAAATCCCATCGACCTGAGTAGACTGAACTTCCAGCATGCGGCCGACCAGAACCTCAATCGCAGAACCACCGACCGTCGGTGTTTCCTTCTCGGCACTCACTTCAATCGATTCGATTTTCTCAGCTGACAAAGTCACGACGGCACTGATTTCCCCGCCGTATCCGTTGGCCTTGCCTTCGTAAGTTCCCGCAGGCATTCCTGTTGACGTCTGCGGCTTCTGTGTCTGACAGCCAAACAAACTCAGCATCAGCAAGAAGCCTAAAATCATTGAACACGCTTTCTTCATTTCTTCCCTCCATTTGTGAATTCTATCACACTGATTATTGTAACAGCGAGTTCTGAATAAATTGTGAATCAAATCTTAAAGTCTGTTCATAATTCCCGAGAGCGGCAGCCGAATGACAAACCGCGTCCCTTGTCCGAGCGCACTTTCACACTGAAGTGTTCCGCCTAGATTTTGTACAAGCCGCCAAACAACGGTTAGTCCAAGCCCGGTCCCTTCCTGTTCTGACTTTGTCGTAAAAAACGGTGTATAGATCTTTTCCAGCGTTTCCTCATCCATGCCTTTCCCATTATCCTGAATCTGCAAAACAGCCTCGTTGTCCAATCGAAATAAAGAAACAACAATCTCTCCGCGATCCGTAATGGCTTGAAAAGCATTATTCAGCAGATTGATTAAAATCTGACTGATCATACGCTTATTGCCCTCGATCAAGCATAATTCATTGGTTATTTCGGTGTATAGTACGATCCGTTTGGGGACCAAATGCTTCAGGAAACGAAGATTTTCTTGAATAGCTTCATTAAAATCAATCATTTCCAGACTATCTTGAACACTTTCCTGACGGACATAATCCTTAAGCTGATTAGAGAATTCGCCGCAGTTGATCAGTGTTTGTTTCAACTGCACAGCGATTTGACGGGATGTTTCATCTTCAAGCTCATCCACCAATACATCACTGTACAGCAGCGCTGGTGTCAACAAATTATTCAATTCGTGGGCAATTGTACCGCTGAGGACGCCCAGCGTCTGCAGCTTGTCATATTTTTGTATCTGCATTTCCTGAGCCTGGAATTTCTCATTCATGCGGGTAAATTCCTCCGTGTATTCCAGCACCAATTCGAGCTTTTCCTTCTTCCGTTTTTCCTGCTGCCAAAAGAAGATCAGTGCGGCAAAACTGACAGCAATCAGACCGGCCAACAGCGAAGAATAAAGCAACAGAAGCTGAATCGGCCGAACTACCTCACGATAATCCATCACATTGGTTCCGACGAAGCGATGACCGTCAATCGTTACAGAAGCATAGCTGATCAATTTCTTAGCTTTTCCTTCCTCCGGCCGATCCCACCAATAAGAAGTGACGATATCGCAGCCATTGGGCTGACTGTACTGGTGGATCAAAAGCTGTCCCACATCATCCGGATCCAGCTGCGGATATTGGCGTATCCGGCCTTTGAAAGAATCCAGACCGATCTGTGAAGGAGCGGGATGCATAATTAAAATCCCATTTTCATCCTTCATCGCACAGTAGCCATTTTTCCCCAACTGCACCGGCCTGAGAATTTGATCATACACCAAGGAAAGCCGGATGCTCATCTGGGCAGTTTTTCCCATCAGCGGTTTCTGAATTCTCAGCAGATAATCGCTGCCGGTCAAATCCCAGCCGGTAATCTCTGCCGGCCCTAATTGACTTTCCGTCTGAGTCTGGATCGTAATCTGTTCCTGCTCACAACTGTATTGCTTGGCAATGGTATCTGCTTCTTCTCTCGTCAATTCTTGATCCATAAAAAGCATATCCATCGCTTCCATCCTGGATTCGAAATAGTATTTCATCGCGGCCATGTTATTTTCGGCGATGATGATCATTTTGTCCATTTCCTGGTTCACAATAATCTTTTCAAAATAAGCAGCCAGTCCTGTGATGGCAGAAGTCATGATCAGCAGGACCGCGATTAAAAGGATCCAATAGATTTTTCCATTCGTCTTTTTCATTGCCATTTCTCCCGGTTTGTTATTTAATTATTATATACTAGAAAAAGTGAAGGGAAATCATGAATCGTATACTCGTTGTGGATGATGACAAAGAAATACAGACCGCCTTACACCTCGTCAGCCGAAATGAAGATTTTCAGCTGATCAGTGCTTTCAGTATTGAACAGGCTCGCCAGCTTTTGAATTCAACACAGTTTGATCTGATTTTGTTGGATATCATGCTGCCGGACGGGAATGGTTTTGATCTGCTTCAAACGATTCGGGATTTTAAAATAACAACGCCCGTACTCTGTCTTTCCAGCAAAGATGACGAAGCGTTTAAAGTCGCAGGACTGGGAATTGGCGCCGATGATTATATGACTAAACCGTTTTCTGTCAGCCTGCTTAAATCCAAGATCAAGGCGCTGATTCGCAGAAGCACCGTTTACGCACAGCCTGCCGCTATGCTTAGCTGCGGTGATTTCATCTATGATCCGCAGAAAATGATTATCCGTCAAAACGATCGGGAACTTGATTTGACCTCCAAGGAGCTTCAGGTTTTGCGGCTTTTCCTGGAACATCCCAACCAGGTATTCACTAAAGAACAGATTTATTTCCAGGTATGGAATAATAATGTTGTCGATGATAATACGATTACGGTTTATATTAAACGGCTGAGGAATAAAATTGAGAAGGATCCTTCTTCTCCGCAGCATTTGATCACCGTATGGGGGATCGGCTACAAATTCAAACTCTGAGCTGATACGCTTCTCATCAGACATAATAATTCACCTTGCCAATTATAAATCTTGATTTCTCAGATCACCCAGTTTCGCAAAAGTGAAAAAAGAGGAGCTGTTTGAATTTACAGTGTAATTTTGGATAATCTGTCGGTCGAGGGTGACGCCGCTGTCGATAGACTGCTGATTAATATCTGCAAGTGCTCTTCCATCGCTGCTGCGTTGCTTTAAACAGTCATTTTAGAAATTGTTGAATTGATATTAAAGCGCGGCAATACGTCGTCGGTTCATCTCAGCGCCAATGTTGACGGCGATACAGAACGTAGTCCAAGAAACACCTGTCAGTCTTTTGATTATCCTAACGTGCTGAGTTCCTGTTAATCAGGATTTCAGCACTTTTTATTCATTTCTTTCGATTATCTCACATTCATGAAACCGCATAAATCGATCCAATGTCCGATCTAAAGCTGTCCGCAGCGCTTGACTGTCACGGATCTGCGGCTCCCGCCAGAATTGCTTTACAATCAATTTTTTCTCTGCCGGTTTGCTTTCCAGTGCAATTCGGCCGACAAAGCGTTCTCCCCACAAAACAGGCAGCACATAACTGTCATACTTTCGCTGCGCTTTCGGTGTATAAATTTCCCATTTATATTGGAAACCAAACAGCTGCTCGATCAGCCGACGGTCCCATAAGGCATTGTCCAGCGGGCCCAGAAATTCCATACGTCTGCGATACGAGGTTTCCTCACGTGCATTTTCCAGAAAGGGGCGTGTTTCCCTTACTGCATAAAGCGTCTGATCCCATCCTTCAACGTTAACCGGAAAGATCCGTTCTTGTCTCAATAAGAGCTCAAATGCTTTCTGCCGCTCAGCACTTTTCATTTTCTCTATTCCCAGCCAGGCGTCGGAAGGACGGTTCCAGCATAAGCCTAAGGCACGAATCCGACGTTCAATCCGCCAAGCATAATACTCTGTTTCATCAGGAAAAGGATCGGATAGTGGATCTAATCCGGGAAATCGTTTTTCTGTCAGCTGATAGTATCGAATTGTTCCCTGACGATGGTGAATCACCACCTCACCCCGATAAAGCATCATTTCCAAAGCCACAGCCGCCAGCGAAGCTGTTCTTCCCCATACCCAAACCAGATTTTCGTTCCAATTCACATCTTGAGAACAAATAACCGGATGGGTCTGCATAAAAGCTTTTACAGCTTGAATCGCAGTTTCAATTTGTTCAGTCACACGATGATATTCCATCGCTCTTCGACGTGTTCGGGCAAATTTAGGATAATCCCTTTGTGGATAAATCGCCATGTTTTTATCGAGGGCATCAATTAGCTGACAATCTTTGTATAATAACGTTTCCAACTGCTGTTTACGGTATCCGCGAACCCTGGCCTGCAGCACCAAATCAGCATTACGTCCGCAGATATCAATCGGATCGAATTGGAGGCAGCCCAATTGATGAATCAACATCAAAATATCAGCTTTAGTATGCCAACGATAAGGTCCCGACAATCCTTGCCACTGCACATAGAATTGACAAGCTTGCTTCTGAGTTAATGTATAGTCCATGAATTTATTCCTCATCTTTATTACTTCTAGTTAATCACAAAGCAGAATATTTTTCAAGTTAAGATAAATTAATGCTTTCTAAATTTACCCTCCAAATTAACAAACGAATAGAAGGTTATTTATAGGTAAAAAAATTCCCAGCTTATTAATAAGCAGGGTATTCAACTAGCTCTCATAGAAAGGATATAAAAGAACCGCAAGCATCACTGTTTGCGGTTCTTTTATAAACTCTTATGAATAGTGTTTTTACTTAGGATTTCTTTTAATCCAGTGGAGATACAAAGGTTAAAGCTTGATTTATCTGATCTTTCTGATTAATGGCAGCCATCTGCCGCTGTAAATCCTCCGGTGTCTGGATCTTATCCAACTGCAGTATAAAATCTTCAAGAGCTTCTGACTCTAAACTGTCAATCTGTTGCGCTTCAGCCTCGCTGAGTTTCATCCGCTGACCTAACACTAATTGAATCAAGGCTCGCTGACCTTCCAACTTTCCTTCTAGTTTTCCTTTAGCAATTCCTTTCTCGTAGACTCTTTGTTCATCCAGTTCGTCAAATTTAGCCCGCATTCTGGCGATCGCTAAACTCGTATCCCTTAAAAAATCTCTTTTCTTCTCTTCCATCATCGCTATGATTTCCTCCTTTTCAATTAATTTCTGAATGATTTCCTGCTTCTTTTCCACGTGGCTAAACCGAATCATGTAGTGAATTTTATCCGATATCCGCCATTCTTCTATCGGCTTTTTCTCCAAATTCACCAGTTTATCCATCTCCACCCATAGAATCCTGCCTTGTTCTTTTAACATCCATTCCCCACTGATTTCGTGAAAAAATCGGTGAGGATGAAGATAACCCTCGTAGCCCTTTTTTACTTGCGAAATATGATTGGTAATCATGATCTGAACTACCGGATCAAAATCATACCGATCACCTATGGTCATCTGATCCACAATCATTCTGGCCAGATACCCCTGAGAGCGATGCGACAGGGAATCACTCATCTGATAATTCTGAATTTCCAGATTCACCAGCTGAATCGTTCCTTCATCGTCTTCCGTTTCGAGCAGCAAATCAAATCGAACCCCTTTTTCATTACTGTGATCTTTCATCGGCTCCGTATTCTTAATGTCCGCTCGAATAAGCCGGCACTGAAGCAGATCGGACAGATACGCAATCCTGATTCTTCGCGATTTTTCATCTTCCGAGCCGAAGGTGTATCGAAAGACATCATTATCACGATAATCAAGGATATTCTGACGCTGATGAGGTGAGGCAGGTGTTAGTAATGAAACAGAATCTTGCTTTGGCACTTGTTTGTGAGGATAATTGGATATTTCCGACATATTTAAGCCCTCCCATGATTAATATTGCGGAAAATCAGAAAAAGCCCCACAAAAAATGGGAAAAAGCGAAATAACTTTCTTGAGTATCCTTTTACAAATTTATATTAACTCATTTGAGAGTGATATTCAATCCCTTCTCTCCCTATCCGTAAAATAAAAACAGTCAAACGAAAACAAAACTGTCTCTCATTGACTGTTTCTCTGCCTATTCTTCTGTTTAATCCCCTGACTACTCCCATGGACAAGTTTTTGGGTTTTCACCATTGAATTATAACCTTGAAGCACCGTTTCCTCGCCCGCTTTGCCCAGCTCTGTTTTGCCTTGAGTCCTCAAGACGGGACTTCTGTTTCCGCCTTCCTTGAGCAGCTTAAGAAACGCTCATTTTTTCTGCTGTCTTTCCCTTTTCCTATTTTTCTTTTTGCGGTGTTTTTTTCATCAGCCGCTCCATCTGTATCCGAGCTTCCGTGTAATCAATAATGCTCTTCACAATTTTATCCAGCTCCCGATTTTCGCTGTAATCCGCCGGCGCAATAAAATCCGCTCGATGGTCAGCTACCAGCTGCTGCGCAGTCGCTTTCTTCTTATCTGAGCCCTTGCCAAATACCGCAATGGACTTGCCGCCATTGACCGTCACCAGCTTCATACACGGGACATCGGTTAATCCATCACCAATATAAATCATATTGGTAAAGGGAATATCACGCAGCTGATCCGGTGTATACCGGTTAAGATCATTATCATTGTTTTCATCCAGCACGCCCTTGTTGATGCGAAAGATATACTGCGTTTTCGTCGTGTAATTGACAACTGTAGCTGGCCAAACTGCAACACCGCTGGCATTGTAGCAATACTTGCAGGCATAAATCTTCTTGAATTCCTTCGCAATCGAAGTCCCTTCAATAATTTCAGTCAAACCGGAAGAAATGATAAAATGCTCAACCTCAATATTATGCTGCCGGCCATATTCGTTAATTCGCCCAAACCACTTTTCCACACCGGGATACAACTTCACATTCTTGCCTAAAGCGACAAAATCACTCCGGCGAATGGGTTGTCCCATCAGATTCGCCTTGTTCAGCATCATATACATATACGTCAGAATTCCGTCCATCTTCTGACTCTCGGCCAAAGCGGTGACTTCACTCCAAAACTGGGCCGGTTCAATGCCTAAGGATGGAATGAAACTGAATTCCTGCATGTCCTTCGGCGATAAGGTCTTGTCAAAATCGTACATCAGAGCTAGTTTCGTTGCCTTCAAACTTAATCCCTCATTTCATCATTATTTCTATTGTAGCATTTTTCTCTGCTTTTTGCGTGAAGGAAACATCAATCATGGTCGCCCTGCAATCAAGCGGCTCGCATAAGACGCTTCTTTAAAAAGACAGCTGCACCCTTTCGAGTGCAGCGATCTTTCAGCTTATTTTTTAATAAACGCTTTTAACGCGGTCTGGATCTGAGTCCATTTTGCTTCATTCCGCTGGGCTCTTTTTCTTGGCTTTTCTGCTTCTTCCAAGGCTTTGTTCTGACAAACCCCATAAGCGTCAAAGGTATAACTCCTGCCTTGAATCGACAGTGTTTGATCAACCACCGCAATTCCATCAATATAGTACATCGACTGACCAGCATCGTTGACAAACCAACCGTCTGGTGACAGTAAACCCAGGACTTTTTCAATCCAGCGCTGCAGAATCATCGCAAATTCAGCCTGCGTGATCGGACTGTTCGGATCAAATTGACCTTGATCCTTCGCTGACAGAATACCCGCCTGCTGCAAAACCCTGACCGCCTGGATGGAAGCTTCAGAAAGCTGATCCTGATCCGTAAAGTCCTTTATCTCATAAATGTCTTCTAATGGTGTTTTTGTCAGTTTCGCAAACTGGACAAGAATCGAAGCCAGCTCCGTCCGCGAAATCATTTCCTGCGGATCAAAGCGATTTTCTTCTTCACAGGTAATCAACCCCTGCTTGACTGCCCATGCGGCATAGCCAGCCAACGTCGGATCCTCAACATCCTCATAGGAAGATTCCACGCTAGAATCTGGCTGGAAATGAGCCAATTGGCCTAAGGCAGCCGCTAACTGAATCCGCGTTATTGCCTGGTCCGGTTTGATTTCAGCTTCTTCGATAAGTCCCAGCAAGCCGCGGTTGTAGGCGAAATACAGTGCGGACTGAGCCCAATGACCGGCAGCGGTCAACGAATCACTTTCAACGAAAGTCAGACTGTATTGTCCAAAATGATCCACCGCCATGACCATTGCCTGAGCGTCTTGATCATAGGCTGAGAAGAGGACTGATGTTGCCTGATCTTCCCTCAGACTGAGGGCTATAAGATGAGCGGCCTGATCGGATTTCGATAATCGAACAGGAATTGCTACTTGGAGAGTTCCTTCCTTTAAATCCAGGATCTGACCATCAGCATAACTGGCACTCAGTGCATAGACCGGGAAATCCTGAACGACTTGTTGGATGCGGTTTGACAATTTAGAAGAATCCACACTCACAGCCGTAATCTGGACGTCATTCTGCGCTTGTTTGTAAATTTCTTCAATGGCCGCCAAGTCCAGTGACAGCTGCATTCCTACTTGATCCAGCACCAGCACTGTCGTATGAATTTGACGATCTAGAATCAATTCCTGTGTTGCCTTTGGCAGATTGAAGCTGAAGGATGCTGTCTTGACTGAGCTATCCCCCAAGTGCAGGGTCACTTTCTGATCTTCTTCACTGACCTTGCTAACCGCCTGTTTGAGTGCCTCTTCCACTTGCTTTTCCGTTACAATGACATCCTTGGATGCCGTTGGAGCTGTCGGTTTGCGGCTCGGTACAGGTTTGGCTGTCGGACTTGGAATGACCTCTGGAAGCGGATCTTCCACAACTTCATACGTACCAATTTTAATCGCTGCGATGAAGTCTTTGACAGCCTGTTCCAAGGCTTCTTTAGCTTTTAAAACTTCGGCTTTGGACTCCGGATCTTCCAATCTGTCAATCGCTTTCTGCAAGCTCTCATTCAAGGTATTCATCTCAGCAGCGCTCACAAATTTGCGGCCTTTCGCAACGGATGAAGCCGGACTGTCACTGACTGAAATGGGCTCCTTTGTTGTTTTTGCCTGTTGAATGGCTTGTTCCAAATCCGTCGTATCAATGGCTTCATAAACGGCTGTAATCGTCACCGCCTGGGCTGGCATCATGAAAGTTGTCACAGCAGCCTGCGGATTCGCCAAGGTCACAGACTGATTACTCGACCATTCAATGAATTCCTTCGTCTTCACTTTCGGAGCTGAGATCGTGACTTTTTCTCCTTCGAGGTAAAAATCAGATCCTTCCCCATTCACAACGCGAAGTTCATAAGCCGGCAAGACCGTCACTGAGCTGCTCGCCGTTTTTGTCTGATCAACAGCTGAAGTCGCATTGATCGTTAAGGTCGTACTTGTTTCTTCAGGGCCGATGGTTAACAAGCCTTGAGCATCCAAGGTTGTGCCTTCACTTAAATTACCTTCCAGTTTCCAGTTCACGGTCTGAGCCGGTTCAAATTCACCGCTGACCTGTGCCTTAAAGACCTGCGTCTTTCCGCGGCGAACTGAAACCTTCGCAGGATTGACTGTCACTTTTTCCACCGTCACGGCCGGATAAATCCGTCCGACCGAAGCAGAATCGTCAATCTGTAATAAGGTCTTTAAGTCTGCCGGCTTCACGCCTTCAAAGTAGAGAGCATAGCTTTTCTCTTCTGGATTGGCATTGGCAATTACAGCTTGATCTTTAACGGTCAGAAGGGTTTGCGTCAATGCTGAAATCTCGCTGAAGACGATCGTTTTCTTTCCATCATGCAAAACTTTAGCCTCGCCGCCGATCGTCAGAGTGGCTAAGCCGTGATTATGGATTACCTCTTTTTGTTCCGCGATCATCGTTCCATTCAAGATGATGAGCTTGCCATAGTTTTCTAACGCAATGCCTGCCTGGATGGATTGAATTTTTCCTTGAGTTTTACTATCTTGAATCGTTAAGGAGGCTTCCTTGCCCACCGTAAGCAAGGCCACAGTGCCATTCCCGCTGATGGTTAAACCATTGATATCCAGCGTTATTGCCTTTTTATCAAAAGTGATGCCTTCCTGCTTCAAATCAATCGCTTTGACCAGGCTGACTGTTTCTCCACTTTCCGCGGCTTCGATTGCCTCTGCCAAAGTTTCATAGCGATTTTTCATTGTTCCTGAAGCGTCCAAAATCAGGACATAAGCCACTTTCGGCTGCGGATAAATCTTTCCCATCTGAGCGCTTTCCGCAATTGCATAATACTGCGCAACATCGTAGGAAGTCATGGCCTTATCGACAAAGGCAGCCGCATAGCCATTGGCCGTATTGATCACTGCCGCTGTGTCTTTCACCGTGAACACGACTTCTGGACTGGTCAGAGACTGTTGATCCACAACAATTGTGCCTTCCGGATTAACCGCAGAGTTCGAATTCTTACTCGTAACTACAGCGTTGTTTTCAATCATGATCTTGCCTGAACCATGACTGCGCAAGGCCACGCCCTTACTTTCCGTCGCTTCGACTTTTCCGCCGGCAATCGTCACCGTTCCGCTACTCTGATTTTCAATCGCTGTTCCCGATCCCGTCACTATATGTCCGCCGCTCATCGAAACCTTTCCCTGGTTATCCATCGCTGCCGCCCCAGACTGCTTTGTGATTTCTGCGTCCTTACTGATCAAGACGCTGCCCATTTCCAAATTGACGATGGCAGGTTTCGTTTGATCCACTGATTTCAGTGTCCCCCCGGAAATGTCTGCGGTGCCCTGATTGATCAGCACTTCACTCACGGATGACGAAAGCTTTCCGCCGCTCATCGTAAGCTTTGCCGTTTCAGCATTTTCGATCACCGCAGCATCGGCATAGATCTGTCCGCCAGTGATCACCAATTCGCCTGCATTTTCAATCGCATGACCCTCTTCGGTATTCACGATCGTGGCATCCTTGCCGATTGTCAGCGTCTTGCCTTCTGGATTGACAATTGCGGATTTTCCTTCAGCCAGAGAATAAACGGTTCCGCCGGTAATGGTCATCGTGTTTTGATTTCTCAGCACAACATCCCCTTTTGAGGTTAACATGCCATCGGTGATTTCCAGTGTTCCCTGTGTCCAAATCACTTCTTTTTTCGCACTGAGTCCAGCACCGGCAATCTTGATTGGCGCCTTCATATAGTTTGCAATCGCGAAGTCCTCCAAAGATTCCAGGGTTCCACCCGTGATTTGTATCCCTGCTTTTGAATTATTTGAAATCACGCTTTTTTTACTGCGCAATTGACCATCAGAAATCAAAATGGATCCACCATAAGACCGGATATTGATCAAAATTCCATTCAACGCTTCTAAGGTTCCGCCCGCAATCGTGACTGAAGCCTTTCCCTGGTTATAAATTAAAGATCTATTGCTTGTGGTTTTAATAACGGTATCCTTTCCTTGAATCACGATCTGATCGTTTTCATTTTGAGAAGTATTGCTTATGACTTCAACAGCTTTTTCCTGGTTATTTCCTATCGATCCTCCTGAAATTAAGATTGAACCACTGTTTTTAATCATGGGATAAGTATCAGCACTGGACTCCAGGATTCCTCCACTGATCTTGATCGTTCCCGTATCGCTTCGCAGCAGCTCACCCGTCGCTAAGACGTTGTCACTGGTCTTCAGCGTTCCCTGACTGACTTCAATTTCCCCAGTTGTCGTCTTAATGCCTACTGCCTTAGTCACGATGGTTCCACCACTGAGGTGGACCTTACCAGCACCACCATCAATCGCAATAGATTTTCCTCTGAGGTCCTCGGTTTCAATCGTCCCCCCACTCAGTGTAATCTGTCCTGTCGAGGTATTTTGAATGCCGCGAACCGCTGCCAGTTTCCCCAACTTGGCAGCACTGCGGTCGTCTACGATCAAGGACGCGTCTTCCGATAATGTCAGGACAAAGTCATCCTCAGTTTTCGTGATTGTCTTTCCATGAAGATCTAGGGTCAGCTGTTTGTTGGCTAAAACAGTCGACTGTTTCAACGTTGTAAAGTCCTCAATTACGGTTAACGTATCCCCAGAAACAGCGTGATCTATCGCTTCCTGCAGCGTCGTATACTGCCCAGTTTCCTGCCCCTGATGCTTCAGACTGATCACCAACGGTGCCGGTTCAGGAACGATGATTCCTACTTTCGCTTTCTCATCGATCGTATAGTAAGACCGAACATTGTATCCGGTAATCGCTGAATACGCGAACTGAAGTGCAGTTCCCTTTTCTAATTGATGAATAACCTCGGTATCCGCAAGAATATTGAATTTTCCCGTCGAGGCACTGTAAATCACTACCGCCTGTTCCTTTTCCGCCTGAATGAAACTCTTGGAAATCGTAATTGGTTTCGTTGTGTTAGTATAGATCGCTCGACCTTGATTCCCTAAGGCTTGGATTGTTGCATTGGCAATGTTGAGCTCTTTCCCGGCATGATCATACAAGGCGATTCCAGTTTCACCTTCGGCAACCAGTGTGCCGCCTGTTATTTCCAAACTTCCTTGGTTGTCCACTGATGCGGTTCCATGAGGATTGAGAATCTGCGCATCCCCACTGATCTTCAATGTACCCTGCTCTGTATTGACCAACGTTGCTTGATTGGCAGCTAAGGATTTCAAGATACCGCCACTAATCATCGCCGTTTTCGTATTCTTCAAAACGACATCTTCTTCCGATTCCAATGTACCACCAGAGATCTCAACGTTACCTTTGCTTTCCACAACAGCCTTCTTCGCCGTGATCTTTCCACCTTGAATGATGACCTTGCCTGTTTCTGAATTATTCACAATTGCAGCTTGACTACCCCGGGATTGGATCGTTCCCCCGGAAATCGTGATATCTCCCGCTGTCGTATTATTAAGAATAACACCAGTATAATCACTCTTTGATTCAAGCATTCCACCGGTAATCCTTACCGAAGCCTTTCCCATGTTCATTATAACAGCGCTATCTTTAATATACATCCGCGTGGATTCTCCACCAATTTCAATCGTTACATTTGCATCTGTCGCGAGACTCTTAATGATTGGATTTCCCCTAGAGTCCGTTTTTTCAAACAATCCGCCAGAGATGAAGATCGAGCCCGCAGTTCTGATTAAAGGATCTGCAATGTTGGCAAAAAATGTACCATCCTTGATCGATACAGTACCCGTTTCGCTACCAATCAATGCACCTCCATAACCTTCTGTATTTACAATTCTTCCTTTAGAAATTTCGATATTCCCAGTGGTTGTCTTGATCCCTTCCAACTCAGTGATGATCGATCCACCATTGATATGAATCTTACCCGCCTGCCCTGAAATTGCGATCACTGCGCCGCCAGTTCCATACATCTTAGCCTCAATCGTTCCTCCAGTCAGAGTAATCGTTCCCTTGCCCTGATTTTCAATGCCTTGATTGGCGGTGATTAAACCCGTCTGCGCTTCACTGGCATCGTTCACCGTCAATGATGCCGCATCCTTTAAGGTTATCGCATAGCCTGTGCTTTCTTTCCTAATCGTTTTTCCATTCAAATCCAACGTCAGATTCTTGGATTGAATCTCAACTCCCGATTTAGCGAGCTGGAAATCTTCCAAAACTTTTAACGTGTCACCCGATTGCGCTGCCTGAATAGCTTCCTGCATCTGCGTATATTGTTTGACTACCGTTCCATTTCGTTCCAAACTAACAATCAATAATCCTGGTTCTGGATAAATTAGCCCGACTTCAGCCTTTTCACCAATCTGATAAAAATCTCGGACATGATCGCTGTCAATATTGGCAGAGTCTTGGAAATAAAGCGCATACCCATTCTCCGTAGTATTGTTGACGGTTGTTGTTCCGTTCAAGATCAGTTTGCCTGTCGAAGTACTGTAGATTGTTCCCTTGGTCGTTGTTGGAGAAGTTAGCGTACTGTCTTGAATCATAACGTCTTTTTCAGTGTTCACAGAAAGTGCTGCTCCCTGACTTCCCTTAGCTTCAATCACAGCGTCTTGAATTGTTAAACTCTTTCCTGATTGATCCAATACCGCAATTCCCGCTTCGGCTTCCGCCGTCATTGTCCCGCCGGTGATTTCCAAACTTCCCTGGTTATCCACTGCGGCGGTTCCCTGGGTATTGAGAATCTTCGCATTCTTGCTGATCTGTAACATGCCCTTGTCCGTATTGACCAACGTCGGCTTATTGACAGCCGTGGATTTTAAGGTACCCCCGCTAATCATCGCCGTTTTCGTATTCTTCAAAACGACATCTTCTTCCGATTCCAATATACCACCAGAGATTTCAACGTTACCTTTGCTTTCCAGAACGGCCTTCTTCGCGGTAATTTTTCCACCTTGAATCATGACCTTGCCTGTTTCTGAATCATTTAGAATTGCAGCTTGGATACCGTGCGATAGGATTGTTCCGCCAGTAACGATCAAATTCCCGGCCGTATTGCCATTTAAAACAACACCAAATAAATCACTGGTGGATTCAAGTGTTCCCCCGGCAATGATAACTGAAGCAGATCCCAGGGTCACTAAGACTGGGCCATCACTGTTATTCATCTTCGTCAACTCTCCGCCAATTTCAATCTTCACATTTCCCTGTGTGGCAAGACTGCTGATAGTCGGAAATCCAGCGGAATGAGTATGTGTAAATGTTCCGCCTGAAATATAGATTGACCCAGATGTTTCAATTAAAGGGAATGGAACTTGCGATATAAATGTTCCGTTCGTAATCGTCAAGGTCCCTGTTTCACTAACAATTAATTGAGTTGCATTATCCACATTCTCAACTTTTCCCTTATTGATTACAATCTCTCCCGTAGTTGTCTCGATAGCTCTTACCTCAGTTATGATTGATCCACCATTCAGATGAACCTTGCCAGCCTTCCCTGAAATCGCAGTTATACTGCTTTCAAATAAATACATCTTGGCCTCGATCGTTCCTCCAACCAAGGTAATCGTTCCCAGGCCTTGGTTTTCGATGACTTGTTGCGCACTGATTAAGCCCGTCTGTTCTGTACTGGAATCATCCATAGTTAATGAAGCGCCATCCTGTAAAGTAATGGCATAGCCGACGGTTTCTTTGTAGATAACTTTTCCATTCAGATCCAGCGTCAAGTCTTTAGCCTGTATCACCTGCGTAGCTTCCAAATATACATCTTCGAGCATTTCCAAGGTATCCCCGGATTTTGCATTCTGTACTGCCTCTTCCAGTTTTACATAGGAATCAATGACCTGCCCGGCTCTGCGTACATTCACGACTGGCTGTGTGGAGACGGGATAGATCTTGCCCACTTTTGCAGAACGTTCAATTGTATACTGTGCTCGGACATTCGACCCGGTAATCGCCGCATTATCAAAATAGAGTGCATAGCCATTTTCAGCGGTATTGCTGACATGAGTCATTCCATTGAAATTCAGTTTTCCTGTCGCTGTACTGTAGATCGTCCCCTTGGTTGTTGTTGAGGAGCTCAGCGTGCTATCTTGGATCGTAACGGCTTCTTCAGTATTGACAGAAAGCGCAATACCCTGATTTCCCGTTGCTTTGATTTCAGCATTTTGAATTGTCAGGTTCTTTCCTGACTGATCCAAAATGGCAATGCCTGACTCAGATTCCGCAAATATCGTACCCCCGGTAATCTCTAAGTTTCCCTGATTATCAATCGCTGCGGTTCCATTGGTATTGGAAATCTGCGCTTCGTCGCTGATCTTTAATGTTCCCTTCACACTATTGATTAGAGTCGCTTTATCGGCAGCATTTGATATTAATGTTCCACCTGTAATCTCTGCCGATATATTATTTGTAAATACCTCGGCTTCTTCTGATATCAGCATACCGCCGGAGATCTTAATCTTTGATCCAATAATTACATTTTCTTTGGCCGTAATCGTTCCGCCAGTAATGTTAACTGGGGCTCCACTAACATCACAACTTATCGCTGTGCGGTCAGATTCTAAAGTTCCCCCTGAAATCGTTACCGGAGCTTTTCCACCGCTCACAATGAGATCGTAATTTCCGCGAATGACTGTCGTTTCCCCGCTGATCTCAATGCGTGTCGTTGCATCGGCTGATCTTTGCATAATAATAGCGGCTGTATAACCTTTTTTCTCCAACGTTCCTCCGGAAATCAGGATTGAGCCATCCGTCCGGATAAGCGGATCCACATTGTGTGAAAGGAGTTTCCCTCCCGTAACGGTCACAGTTCCTGTATTACTTTTAATCATGCCGCCATTGGCTTGTTCCGTTGTATGCATTTCGCCTTGGGAAATCGTAATGTCGCCCGTAGTCGTTATAATCCCATATTGTCTGGCGCTGATCTTTCCTCCATCCAAATGAACCTTCCCGGCATTTCCTAAAATTGCGATTGATTTAGTTGGAACAGTCTCATTGATCGCTTCAATCAGTCCGCCACTAAGAATAATTTCTCCCTTTCCCTGGTTTTCGATTCCCTGATAAGTTTCCAATTTTCCCAGTTTTTCCGAAGTCCTGTCATCCACAGTCAAAGTGGCATCTTCGGTTAACGTTATCGCATAACCGGCACTCTTTTTGGATATTGTTTTCCCATTGAGATCCAACGTTAAGTTCTTAGCCTCGATTGTTACGCCGCTTTCCTCTACACTAAAGTCACGAATAACCTTGAGAATATCGTTATCAGCTGCCGCTTCAATCGCTTCTGTCAGTGTATAATGATCCGCTTTCTTCATGTTATTGCTGTCATAAAGCTCCAAAATCACTGGCTGCGGTTCAGGATAAATCTTGCCGACCTGCGTCGTATCCGCAATCTGATAATAATCCATTACGTTCCGCGGAGTAATGGAACTATCTCTATAATAAACCGCATAGCCATCCGCAGCTGTATTGATAACCTGTGCCTGATCTTGAATGATCAGGCTTGGTTTGTTTTGGTCATCTGAATTTCTAAACCAGATTGTACCCTTTGTAGAAACACTGTTCGCACTGGATACTAGCGCATTTTCACTCAAAGTAACGACACTTTTTTCTACAATATTGTCAATCGCCACAGCGCTTGAGCCCGTAACTTGGACAACCCCGTTTCCACCGATTGTCAATGTCCCTCTATTTGAAATACCAGAACTACTGGAACCCGTTGCCTCAACGAGTCCGCCAAGAATCTCTGCCGTTCCTTGATTATCAATGCTCTTGGACTGCTTATGAGAACTGGTTATCAAAGTTCCCTGTAGAATTGTTAGCTTTCCCTGATCAGCATTAAAAATCGAAGATGTTTCTGAAAATATTTTTGCACCTGATATCGTTATTTCTCCCTGATTATAAACAACTTCATTTTGAGAAGAGAGATTACCACTTTCCAGTGTCGCCTTTCCCCCTTCTGCAACATTAAGTACACTCCCCATGGATAAAGAATAAGTTCCCTTCGCACCCAAACTTGAATCCTGGAGCGTCAAATCTCCATTATAGAAAACGGTTAAAGGGGTAGAAGATCCTGTATAGTTAACCTCATGACCATTTAAGTCCAAAGTTAAAACCATGCCATCAGTGACATTCAACTCGGATGTATCCTGCTTAAAGTCCTGGACAAGCTTTAACAGGTCTCCGCTTTGAGCAGCAGCATAAGCTTCCGCCAAGGTTGTTTTTGCATCAGCTAGCGTACCACCCCGATAAATTTCAACCCCAGTTTCAGGATAAACCCGTCCTACCTTGGCCGAACCTACCACACTATAATTGCGTTTAACGTTCATCGGTGTGGCCTTAGCAAAATAGACAGCATAATTCCCCGTCGTATTTTTGACTTCGGCTGTATCCGAAAGTGTAAGAACAACGGTTGAGCTCGCTTCATTGAATCGAATTGTTCCAGACGTTTCATCCGCATACTGGCTGGAAATCACCGAGGTTCCGCCAACCGTTATTTTTCCACTGGAATCCTGCTGAATTGCAATTCCCTTCGCTCCTGTCGCTTGAATTTTAGCGTCATTAATTACCATCGATTGAGTTGTATTGCTTAAAATGGCTGCCCCTTGTTCCGCTGAACTTTGGATGGTTCCACCACTCATTGTCAGCTTTCCTCCAGAAGAAATCTCTATTGTATTAGCCTCCGAGCTCAGCTGTGCGTCCCCATCAATGACAAGCGTTCCCGCGGTGGTAATGGCGCCGGTTTTTCCTTGCAGTTTACCTCCATGAACTTGAGTTTCTAAAGCAGTAATTGTGCTGGAAATGACCGACTGATTGATCGAAGTGAGCTGACTTTGGGAAATATCAAGCGTTTTTCCATAAAGCGTTTGAATAACGTCATCTGTCGATTTCATCGTACAGTTTGAAATCGAAATTGTACCCGCCTTCATAGCATCAAAGATTACATTGGCATTTTCAGAGGATCCCTCTGGTCGAATCGCTTCTAATTTTCCACCAGTAATCAATACAATTTCACTCTTCATATTTTCAATAACTCTTTTTCCAGCTTGAAGATAGCCTCCTGAAATCGTTATGGAACCAGTGCTGACGGCTAAAATAGCAATTTTCTGAGCTTTCAGCGTGCCATTTTCGATCGATACCGAGCTATCTCCTTCTATGTTAACAGCGTAATTTATGCTTTCAATCGTTGTATCTTCGCCGCTTATCAAAACCGAACCCGTGTTATTTGTCGACTTGTTGTATATCGCAGTTCCGTTGGTATTCGTCGCTTTTATCGTTCCGCCCGAAACCTCGACAGAAGCTATTGTATCCAACACATAGTTTCCAGCGCCTTCCACAGTTCCGCCTTGGATCGTAACCTTGCCTTGTGAACTTTTAATGGCAGTATTATTAAAGCTAGTACCCGTTGATTTCACGATTCCGCCTGTCATGATAACCTCGCCCGTCCCGATGTTATCAATGACATTTTGGGTAGACTCCAATGTACCGGAGAGTATCCGAACTGTTCCTGTACCTTGATTGTTAATAGGTGAAGACGAACTGATTTTCCCCATTTGTGCTGTACTGGTGTCTTGGATTGTCAAAGAAGCTGTTCCTTTTAATGTAAAGTAATCCGATGTTGCTATCGAAGTCATTGTCTTCCCATTTAAATCTAACGTAATCGAAAGATTATTTATTGTTTCACCTTTATTTATCGTTACTGGACTCATCAACTTCACTAGATCGCCATTTTGAGTGGCAGAAATAGCATCTGAAAGTGACATATACCTTCCAAACACAGTACCATTACGTTCAATTCGAGCAACCTCCTCAGGATAAACTCGGCCCACTTTTGCGGTTGGAGATGCTGAATAATAACTATCTAGGTCATTGAGATTTAGCACAGTCGTTCTAAAATAGACAGAATAGCCTTCTGGATCTGCCGTATTGGTCACCTGAGCATTATCCTTGATCGCTAAAATGTTTGCAGCTGGGTCTGGCAGCTTTGTGAGGGTGATCGTTCCTTTATTTTCAGTGGCAGCAATATTACTGGTCACCTTTGCGTCACCACTAACCTGAATTGTTCCCGTTGAAGCGTTATAAATCGCAGAGCCGGTCGTTGATTGGACTGTCCCAGCGCTGACCTCAATCGTTCCTGTTGAAGAGTTATAAATCGCAGAGCCGGTCGTTGATTGGACTGTCCCAGCACTGACCTCAATCGTTCCCGTTGAAGCGTTTTTAATTGCAGAGCCAGTGGTAGTTGACTGGACTGTCCCACCCTGGATCCGGATTGTTCCGGTTTGCCAATTATATATCGTAGTCCCTGAAGTGCTGGAAATATCCGCAGTTCCTGAAATATTGATTGTGCCAGAGTTATAATTTTCAATTGTATTGCCTGACGTTGATTGGATCGTCCCACCGGAGATAATAATGGTTCCAGCACTGCTATTTTTAATTCCTTCCGCCTGGGCCGAATTAATCTTTCCACCGGTTACGTTAATTATGCCCGATGAATTATTTATGATAGCTTGTCCTGTAGTAATCGCTAGTTCACCACCACTGATCTTAATCGACCCTGCTCCTTCGTTATAAATTGTATTGGAAAATTCAGTGGTTATCGTTCCATTGTTGATTTCTACTGTCCCCGAAGTCCCGCTGCTGTTATAAACTCCAATGGCTCTCTTAGTAACAATGCTTCCACCATTGATGAACACTTTCCCTTCATTATAATTTTGAATAGCATAATTTGTTGGCCATCCAGATCCTACGTCCACATTCAAAGCTTCGATGATTCCGCCAGTCACCGTCAAGGTTCCTTCGTTACTTATAGAATGATATTTTGGCTTATCTGTCGTGATCTTACCCCCTGATATTGTGAGAGTTCCTCCGCTATTATTCTTTATTCCTATACCTGCACCGTTGGTCAATTCAGACCGGATCATCCCTCCTTGGATATTCATTATACCATTATTTTCCATCGTCCCCTTATACCCTGTATTGTTGACTGTACCGGTTTGTTCAGTACTGGAATCGATCAGGGTTAATGTTGAATCACTCCACACTTTAATCGTAGCTAAATTCCAGCTGGAATTGATTGCATGACCATTAAGATCAAGAATGATTGTTTGTTTATTTTTGATATCAATTGAATTTGCACCTGTATTATTTAGATCGACAATTAGTTTAACTGTGGATCCCGACGGTGCTTTGCTAATGAAACTATTCAGCTCCTCAAATGATGATCCTGAAAACTCATTCACAGTGGGAGCTTCCAGCGTTGTTGGACGATCACCCAGCAAGGCTTCAGAGATGCTCATCAGTTTGACTAACAAATCGCTGTGTTCTTCTGTGAACTGCTGGAATTGATCGTCTGGCAAAGCTTCAAAAGCGCTTTGGGCTTCTTCAAACTGCGTGAAAAGGGCTTCAATTTGAGCCTCATCGTAAGTCTTGATTTCTTCTAGACTTGGCAGCGCTTTAAAAAGCTGAATGATAGCCTCTAAAGCTGAAATCTGCGGCTGCACATAAAATGGACAGTCTGGGTTAGTATGTTCCCCTTCGCCTTCTATCTGCGGATCACAAAGGCATTGATTCTCGCTTGGTTCTTCGCTCGGTGTTAGCGATGGAGAAAGCGAAGGTTCAGGATCAGCGCTGGCCACAGGCGCTTCGGTAGGCGCTGGACTGGTCTCGATTGGCTTTTCCTCATCTTCTGTTTCATTCACGATTTCGGCCGGAGTTTCTTCCGGCTTTGGTGGATTTCCGGTCTCTTCCGCAAACACAGGTGTCGGCAGAAGATTCATGATTAAGCTTAAAGAAAGCAGCAAGGCGGTAATTCGGCGCTTCCCCTGATGCCATAAACTAGCTTCCCAAATCTCATCTTTTGGTTTCATCATAATTCATTCCTCCCCGAAATTTTACAATGATTCTCTTCTGACAATAATTGTACTTATTAGGGGAAAAAAAGATATACGTTTCACTTCTTTTGCATTCTGTGCACTTAAAATGCCAAAATTGACCTTTGAATTGACAAAAAATACTGTTTTAAGAAAAATTATATGTTACAATTCGAGATAATTTAAGAAGGCAGAAGTCGTGAAAAAACAGAAAATAATTCATGATTTAGTAAGCTAAAAAAGAATTTTAAATTCATCCAAAAAGGAGAAAAAAACCTGATCCCCTATGTGAAATCAGGTTTCTATTCTCATTCTAAAAATTAAGCTTCCAACAACTTCATCAGCGCATGCACGTAGATCTCAGCCTGCTGAAGCAGACAGTCGATCCGCACGAATTCATTGGCATCGTGAATGTGGCAGTCTTCGCCTTCAAACTCGCAGCCGAAAGCGATGCAGTTGTGGATTCCTTTGGCATACGTACCTCCGCCCATCGTAATTGGCTTGGACTGAACATCGCCCGTTACTTCCTGATAGGCTTCTAAGAGCCGGGAAACCAGCGGGGAATCAATCGGGAAAAACAGTGGTTCCATGTGACTGCGAACCGTAATTTTACCCTGAGTTTCAGAGGTTAGCGCCTTTTCAATCCTTTCAATAATCTGTTGGGATTTCATCGTCACTGGAAAACGAATATCGATTGTTCCGCGAATTACGCCGTGATCCATCTGAATTATGCCATTGCTGAAAGTCAGCGGGCCATACTCATCACTCACCTTGCAGCCGCACCCTGCGCCATCACAGCTTGTGCCAATCCGGCGATTGTAGAATTCAACGAAATCATCCTGCATTCCAGCTTCAGCCAAAGCCGCCATCAGCTCACCAATCGCATTGACGCCCAGCTTCGGTGTGCTGGCGTGAGCCGCTGTACCATAGACATCCACGATCAGATTGTCCTGATCCTGCTTCACTTCAAAAGTTACCGGATGCTTTTCCAAAGCTGAGCGCAGCGCCGTTTCCGAAACCGTACTTTGACTGACGGTTAACGTGCAGTGGTTGCAGACGACATTGGAAGCAACACCTCCATGAATATCCTTGATGGCCGTCTGCGTACTTTCAAAGTCCAGCCCCAGCGCGCCTTTTTCTCCATGAACGCCAGGGAACGTGCCGTCAGGCGTAAAGCCCATGTCAATGTGGCCTTCTTTTTCCACATAATGAGCTAAACACTTAGAACCGTTTTCTTCATTGGTTCCCATGATTAGACGAATTCGCTTGTTCAGCGGAATCTCCATATCCTTTAAAACTTTCATCGCAATCATCGAAGCAACCACAGCACCCTTATCATCGCTGGTTCCGCGGCCATAAACCCGATCTTGATCCCGAGTCAAGACAAAGGGATCGGTATTCCAGCCCTCACCGGCTGGAACAACATCCAGATGTGCCAGAACACCGATCACTGATTCACCTTCACCAATCTCAGCATAACCGGCATAATGATCCACATTTTTTGTTTTAAAGCCATACCCTTCTGCGATTTCCAGCGCTTTATCCAGACAGGCTGCCGGCACTTCGCCAAACGGCGCATTCGGCTTGGCTTCGCCCTGAACTGAATTATAAGAAACCAGCACTGCCAAATCCTTCAGCATCGCTTCTTCATAACTTTTTACCCGTTCCTTGATATCCATGAGTTCCTTTCCTCCTGTTTTCTGTTTTTTAGTTTAGCACGTTTTCCCACTTTCGCCAATGTCAAAGCTTTGATCTGGAAAAGCCTTAGTCCCATGGAAGAGAGTTCAGCCTAGTTCCTGCCCAAAGGATTACGCTGTATCTCGGTGCAGCAATGAAAATCAGACGTCTTCTTCGACAAAATGAATCTCAGAATGATCCCAGTATTTCCTGTAAACTCTGTCGTTTTGTCCATCAAGATTGATCTGATACATCCGAAAAGTAACACATAGGTCCTTCGGCTGCCATTGTTCTTCATAGGAATATTGATATTTCATTCCGATATTTCGCATCACGCCGCCGCTTCGCGGATTGTTGCGGTCATGAGTTGCCGTAATATACGGAATGCCCTCTCTTTTCACTTGTTCGATCACAGCTTTCCCGGCTTCCGTCATAATCCCCTGATGCCAGAATTCCTGCCGCAGTCCATAACCCAGATCATGAGGCTCATCCATATCCACGCACAGATAACCGATCGGATAATTATCCCGTTTCAGGCAGACAGCATAGGCATAAGCTTGCGGCAAAGCATACTTGGACGCATACCGTTTCTCAAAGAAGGCGCGGGCTTCCTCCCTGCTTTTTAACGGAAAGCAGGGAAGGAATTGATTGACTACCTCATCACTGTAAATCTGGTATATCGCTTCCATGTCATCGGCGGTAAACTTTCTTAATCTTAACCGTTCTGTTTCAAGTGTTGGTGTATTCATTTCTTCCTCCTGCTTCCCTTAAGTCACCCTGTCTGCCTGTTCCGTTTCCCAGCTATTGTCAGCTTGCGGAAAAATGTTAAACTTTTATGCTGCAGATCAAATCAGTTCAACGCAGTGGCTTTTGATAGATCAGCCGATAGAGCTGGGAAGCGTCGGCATTGGGCTCACAGGCGGTTTCCCAAATCACCAAAGGACAGTCTTCCGCCTGCAGCGTTTCCTGGATCATCGGCAGGTAATATTCATTGCCTTGATCATCGCGGACAAAGGCTGAATTTTCAATTTCAGTCACTTGGACATATTGTCGGATCTGACGCTGGCCTTCGGTGCGCTCATTAAGAACTAACGTCATCGGTGCCTCGTACGGCGCTTGTTCTTCCTCTATCCCATAGGCTCCGCGGATCAGCACATAACCCTCTAGTGTATCTGCATCATAGCGAATGCCATCCTGATCAAAAGAATTCAAGGGCAGCGTTCGACCCAACAGCGCTTGGGAAGCCTCCTCCAGATCCGTGATCTGGATCACCGCCAACAGATCATCCGCTGCGGCCTGGGGAAGATTAAGTGAGATCGTCGCATTCCCGGAGGTTGCAGCCATGCAGCTTAAAGTCGGGGAAGATCCCTCACAGACATAGGTCTTCACCGCGGCCATCAGCGTTAACATGACGGACACATCAGCCTCTATCTGAGCTGGATCGCTAAATTCCTTGCCTAACAGAGCCGCGAAGTAAAAAGCAACCTCATCAGGTGGCAGAGTTGGATTCAACTCACCGGTATAAAGCGTATACGTTGTCGCGGAGGATTCTTCTTTAAATCCGTTTGACGCCTGCGAATAGGTTTTCTGTTCAGCATATTCGTAATCCTGTGTATTCAGATAGACTGTTCGCAGCTCAAATAATGCTTTGTCGGCTTGTTGGCGTGCTTGTTCAATCTGATCCTGCTGCAGCTTGGCGGCTTGCTGGACGGCTTTTGCTAAAGCGGGGCTGACGCGCTCATCCGGAGCCTCCACCGGCCAGCGTGTTGTTTTGGTTGAAGTCGTTACCGCAGCGGTGCACGAAGCTTGAAAACCATCGCAGATCAGTTCCAGATAAGCCTGTTTTGTTACCCCATCTTCCTGATATTCCACGAGTTGTTGGTGAGTATAATTCACCTCCACCGTATCGTTAACCGGATCCCAGATTAAAAACGGATGATCGCGATTCTCTAGGTAGAGAACAATCTGATTTTTGACGTTGCGCCATAATTCAAAGGGCTTGGCTAGGCCTTGATCATCCGTAAAAATAGCGGCCTTATCCAATCGCTGAAACATCTCAAACATCGCCGCATTCGTCAATTTTGTTCCCGCAAGACGTTCGGTTTCAGGACTTGCGGAAGGGACCACGGCGGACTCAGCCGGGGTTTGGGCACAGCCCGTGAATAGAACACAGGCCGCGATGACAGCCCATAATTTATGTTTCATCCGTATTCCTCCTCGCTTCCCATCAGTCGGGAAATTCTGTTACCTTTATTATATCAGATTCCGCTTTGGGAATGGATGCAATCCCAAGATTTGGCAGAAATCCGAAAGAAAACGATCCGCAGTTTCCGATTTGATCAGAAACCAACGAATCGTTGATCCAATAGAGATTTCTATTTTGAAGCTAAGGTTTTCGCTACGTTGTAGCCGAAGGTGATGCAGCGGCTGTGAGAGATACAATTCAGATTATGCGGATAAGTCCCGTGGAACATTGAACCGGAAACATTACCGATCGCATACAGACCTTCAATGACGTTGAATTCCGTATCCAGCACTTCGGAGTTCGGTGTCACCTGCAGACCGCCGGCCGTACACAAAGCGGCTGCCCCTTCAAGGTTGGCATAGAACGGCGCGGTTTTAATCGGATGCATCATGCTCGGCACCATGTGGAAATCGCTGTCCTCACCGGCTTCGCACATTGCATTCCAATGCTCAATCGTTTCGACAAAGGCTTCCGCCGGTACGCCCATCAAACCCGCCAGTTCTTCTAGAGTATCCGCTTTTAAGGCATTCTCACTGGTTGCCGCTCCGACCCAGACTTCCTTCGGTCCATAACAGGAGGAAGACGGTGTCCACATCTTATTGATGGCATTGGCCGCATCGCCGTCGGTAATGTACCAGTTGATGCCGCCTGGCTGATTCTGCATTGCCAGCGCCAGATGATTGTATGGTTCATATTCCGGCGTGAACCGCTTGCCCAGCTTATTGACGCGCAGATAAGGCATTAACTGAGCCGGATCGAGCATCAGCGGATGCGGATATTCATCTTCGATCGCTCCGATCGCCTTGCCCATTTCATGACCGTCACCGGTATTGGAGGCGGTTCCGTTCATCCAGTGATTCAGAGCCAGATCCCGTGGGCGGCAACATTCCTTCAGCTTGGTTGGATTAAACTCATAACCGCCGGTCGCCAGGACAACCCCCTTAGCGCATAAATACTTGACGTAGCCTTCTGCCGTTTTGGCGATGACGCCGGCGACCTTGCCGTCCTCTTTGATCAGCTGGCAGGCTGGAGTTTCCATCAGCACTTCCGCTCCCGCTTCCTTGACTTTGTTTGTCAGCAGCTCCACAATTTCATTCGGTGCCATAGGAATGTTGATCGATGTATTCCAGGAACGGCTCAGCGAGGTTTTGTCATACGGATCATAGAAGTCCGGGAAATCCCCAGCCGCAAAAGTCAGCTTGAAATCGTCATCCGGCAGCGCGAACAGATCGAGAAACCAGTTGATCGCTTCTTCCTGGGTATCGATCCACCGTTGATAAATTGCCTGATTGCCGTAGAACATCGAGTTGACCATCGCGTCATCCAGCCATTCCTTAGTATCAAACTGAACGCCGTATTTTTTGTGAATCCGATCCGTCAGACCGCCGATCGTCGCCGAACGGTAAGTCCCAACCTGGCCTTTTTCCAGGACAACAGTTTTCAATCCCTGTTCAGCGCTGGCAATCGACGCCGCAAAACCAGCCGGCCCCATGCCGCAGACGACAACGTCGACGTTTTCCGTTCTTACGATTTCCCCCTCGGCAATCGGTTCCTTGACAAAGGCGACAACGCCTTCCATCGGAACATTCGGCTCTAACGCCTCAACGGCCGGCCAACTGTTGGTGGAAGAAGAAACCGGATCACAGGGCGGACATTCCTGTTTTTCCGGTGTGGAAGCACAACCGCCTAACAATCCGGCAGCCGCAACGCCCAATGCTCCAGCCGCGGTTCCTCTGAGGAAATCACGACGGCTGATGCCTTTGATTTTGTTTGAATTTGACATACTTTCCCTCCTGTTTGTCATTTCTTTTTCCATTATAAAAGGCTTGTTTGTGAATTGACAAACAGATAAAAGTTAGGGGATACAACTTTTTATTGTATCCCCTATCAGTTTATGCTAAGCTGAAATCAACAAAAGGAGACCCTTGCGCATGAATCCGAAACAACTGCACTGCTTCATCACTGCTGCCCAAGAAGGCAGTTTTTCCAAAGCGGCAAAAAAACTTTACCTGTCCCAACAGGCCTTAAGCAAAACCATCGACAAGCTGGAAGAGGAGCTGGACGTACCGTTATTCATCCGCGGTGTTGCCGGACTGCAGCTGACCCGCTATGGCGAAGCGCTGCGGCAGTCTGCCTTTCCTTATCTGCAGATGCATGACAACATCATTTCTGATCTGCAGGCAATGAAAAACGAAAGTCCCAAAACCCTGTCATTGGGCTATCCGACGGGCTTGTTAATCAACTTCCCCGATGATTTTCTGACCCGTTTCATCACTGCGCACCCGGACGTTGATTTTCAGATCTACAGTGCGCCGGATGATTCCTACAATCGTTCATTGCAGTCCAGTGAAATGGATATCTATTTCTGCACGATGCTTTACAATGCCCCGATGGTGCAGGTACAGTATCACTACCGGCATCCCGTTTTTGCGGTTTTAAGCAAGGATCATCCGCTGGCCGCCAAACCGTCTCTGTCGCTTGCGGATTTTCGCGGACAGAAATTGATCGGTCTGAATACTGAGAATGCCTTGAACACACACATGGAACAGGTTTGTCAGAAACATGGCTTAAAACCGACGATTATCTTATCTCCAGCCGAAATGAGCTTGGTTTTTAAGCTGATTGAAAGCACGCACTGCGTCAGCTTTTTTGGCAGTGATTCGATTCCCCTGCCATCCTCCATTGTCAAGCGGCCGATTGACGATCTTGATTTGGATTATGAATTCCTGATCATCACGCATAAAAACGCTCCGGTTACGCCGATCATGGAAGAATTTATTCGCTACACCCGCAGTTTCTTCTGATCTGATCGTCTATGCCAATAAAGTAAGTGTTTCAGCCTGCCAGAAAGAAACAAAGCCGCAGCGGAAATTAAACTTTTCGCTGCAGCCGATTGGGTTTAATTAAAGACTGACTTCTATTCCGACCGGGCAATGGTCAGAACCCAAAATATCACCGTAGATCACACTGTCTTTCACCTGATTCATCAACGCTTGAGAAACGATGAAGTAGTCGATCCGCCACCCGACATTCTTAGTCCGCGCTTGAAAGCGATAAGACCACCAGGAATATTCAACCTTTTCAGGATATAAGGTGCGGAAAGTATCCGCAAATCCCAAGCCTAACAAATCCCGCATCTTCTGTCGTTCCTGATCGGAAAAGCCCGGATTGAAATGATTGGTTTTGGGATTCTTCAAGTCAATCTCCTCCACCGCGACATTCAGATCACCGGTATAAATCACCGGTTTGCTTTGATTCAGCTTCGTCAGATGTCGCTGCATCGCATCCTCCCACGTCATCCGGTAATCCAGACGGGCTAATTCTTCCTTGGAGTTTGGCACATACGCGGTCACAAAATAGAACTTTTCAAATTCCAGCGTAATCACACGGCCTTCCTTCGGATGTTCCCCTTCCGCCTCATCAAAATCATATTGAACTGACAGCGGTTCCTGTTTGGTAAAAACAGCTGTACCGGAATAACCCTTGCGTTCAGCGCTGTTCCAAAATTGATGATAGCCCGGCAGCTCCAGTTCAATCTGGTGGGGCTGCAGCTTGGTTTCCTGCAGCGCGAATATATCGGCGTCCTGTTCATTAAAAAAATCTAAAAATCCCTTCTGCAAGCAGGCACGAAGCCCATTTACATTCCATGATATCAATTTCATAAAGCACCTCGTTTTTTCTGCTTTCATTTAACCAGATTTCGACAAAATAATCTACTGATTTGATTGAATCTAAACTGAAAGATGATATGTGATTAGACCTAAGATGCTGACAAATGTATCACACTAAGTTATATAATAGAGAAGCAGAAATTACGGGAGGTGCGTAGCATGGCCAAAACAATCAACACCGTATTACATGAATCAATCATCGAAATGAAACAGCCGCGCTATAATCTTGTGACAGAAGCAGCTATACAAGAAGCAAGAAATATCATAAATGGTGATATTTCTGCTAAAAGTTATTCTTCTGCTCATGAATTATTCGCCGATCTTGACACTGAAATAGATAATGAGTAATGACACAAAGCTTACTCATCTTTTGAAAGCTTCCTTATTGACAATGCGCAGAAGAAAACACAGCTTCCAAACCAGCTGTGTTTTCTGTTGATACGTTTTGTATGATTAAGCTTTTATTCCTCGCCCGCAATGACCTTAACAGCCTTGATCGCAAAGGTCAGCGTCCGTCCGCAGGCCAGACCTGGGAACAGTTCAGGATAGTTATTCGCAAAGAAGCTGCCGGAAGCGTTGCCGATCGCATACAGCCCCGGAATAACCTGTTTCTCTTTGTCCAACACCTGCATTTTGTTGTTGATCTTTAAGCCATCTCCGGTGCACAACAAGCTTGCGCCCAGCCATACGCCATAGAACGGGGCTTTCCGCAGCTGCGATAAATAATGACTGGACTTGAAGAATTCATCATCTTCCCCTTTGTCATAGATCGCGTTATACCGGTCGCACTGAGCCAGAAACGCCTCTTTCGCAGATCCTTCAAAACCCAGCTTATCCGCCAGTTCTTCCAGCGTATCGGCTTTCATGATGATGCCGTCGGCGACATTTTTTTCCATCTGCTCCGCCATCATATCCGGCAAAACACGAGTCAGTGATGAACAGCCTAACGTGTGGAACTTCTGCCAGTCTTCTTTAAAATCCGCATCATAAACCTGGCAGTAGACTCCGCCTTTCTGATTGGCAGCCGCAAAAACAATGTCGTTATATGGACATCCTTCATTCGCAAAACGAATGCCGTCGCGGTTAACTTTCATGAACGGCTGCGTCCCTGGATTCCATTGCGAGATCGTTCCCGGGAAGTGCTTTGCGCCATTGGAAGCGACGACATAGCCGGCATCCACGCCCGGGGCTACCGCGCCGCGGTCAAATAACATCGGTGCCGCTTCCTTGTCCATATCGGCACCAATCCACAGTCCGGCTTTAATGCCATCGCCATGGTTTGTGGCAAAGTAGCTGCTTGCGGTCGTACAGGAAACTGCCAGCGGCGAGAGGGCTTCCATCATCTCGGCATTGCCTTCATAACCGCCAGTCGCGATAATCACGCCTTGTGGTGCTAAAACTTTGATGTAATCACCAGCGCCATTCTGAACAATCGCGCCTTTGACCGCGCCTTCTTCACGAATCAGCTCGACTAAAGTATGTTCAAAATCAACATGATAGCCTTTTTTCTCGATATAATCGACAAACAGCTTGTTGCGCGGCGTGTCCTTCCATTCGCTGTCCGGACGGGCATTGTAATTGTGCTGCGTCGGGGCATGATAGTAATCGGTGCCCTCTTCCGCCATGCCGGTATCCGCTTCAAAGTAACAATCGTAGCCATAGGAATCCATGATCGCTTTGACATAATCATGCATTGCCGCTGATTCATCCAGCCAGACCTTGACGACACTCTGATCCAGTTTGCCCGATGCATAACGCGATAATTCGCTCATGGCGCGTTGGCGGTCAATCGGTTTTCCCGCCGCTAAAGCGTCGACGGAATCCGCTGCTGCATACCAGTTCCGTGTGTCGCAGACAAACGTGTTCTGCTCAATAATCCGAAAATCCAGACCCGCATCGGCGGCCTTCACCGCGGCCATCATGCCGCCGTTGCCGGCTCCGACAATCAGAACGCCGGTATTCCAGGTTTCTTTGATCTCGCTGTCCTGGATCTGCGGCTGCTGACCAAGCCAATCCTGCGCGGATGAGCCTGCATCTGGGGTTGGTTCCGTCGTTGTCGGCGTGCTTCCGGTATCCCCACAAGCGCTTAACAAGCCCATGGCCGCCAGCGATACAGCACCGGCCGCACTGCCCTTCAGGAACTCCCGTCTTGAAATTCCAGTTTTCTTCATCTTTCTTCCCTCCTGTTTGTGTAAATCCACACAATCACATTATAAAAGAAAAGAAAGCTTCTGCTTATTTCATTAACGGATGGGCTTATGCTCATTTCAAATATCGAAGCAGCTTCTTTAACGCGATGTTCTGAGAATCCCGGCGATAGACTAAACCCAGACGGATCAGCTCCGGCTGATCGGCTTGGATCGGTACCGCTTTGATCAGCGGACTATCCGCCAGGATTCCACCCTCCGGTGCCAAGATGACGCCCTGGTTTAACTCCAGCAGCCGTCGGGATGCCGGAACATCCTTGACCGGTGTTAAAACAATGTTCTCCCGCAGCGCCGGACTGAACTTTTCCAGATAGGCGGCATACCGCAATGGATTGCGACGGGCAAAGAGGATCTGCGGCAGTGCAGCCAATTCATCAAAAGTGACGCTTTCCCGTTTAGCCAAAGGATGATGAACATGCAGATAAGCCTGGGTTTCTCCGCAGAACATTTCCAGATATTCCAGCCGTTCCGGATTGACATCCTGCGGCCACATCATGCAGCAGTCAATTTCCCCAGTTTCCACCTGATTCAGTTCCGAAACAAAATCCACCGGAATCATTTCCAGCCTAACTGAAGCCTCATCCCGAGTCAGCTGTTCCAGCGCCTTCATCAGCCGGGCCTCCGCAAAACCAATGACGCCAACTTTGAGCGCAAGTCCAGCCTGACTGGCCTTGCGGGCTTCCTCAACCGCTGCCTGGTATTCACATAAAAGCTGACGGGCATGAGAATAAAAGATCTCCCCGGCTTTCGTCAGCACGACCTGATTTCGATTGCGTTCAAACAGATCAAAGCCCAGCTCCTGTTCCAACAGGTGAATAATCCGGCTGATCGAGGGCTGTGATAAATGTAAGACCTCGGCACTTTTAGAAAAATTCAGCGTCTTGGCAACCTGCACAAAACAATCCAGACGATCGACTTTCATCGCGGTTCTCCTTTCTGTTCTTTCTATTCATTTGATTCTTTGCAAGAAACAGAGCGGTTACAAAACCAACCGGCGCAGAGCTTCGCCTACACCGTCCTCCTCATTGCTCAGCGTAATATAATCAGCCTGTGCTTTCACCTGATCGGCGGCATTCGCCATCGCAACGCGCAGACCACAGCCTTCAAACATCGGCAGATCATTGATGCTGTCACCAATGCCTAAAATCCGTGCCGGATCCATCCCAAGCTGCTTCGCTGCCTGCCGAATAGCCATCCCTTTATCCGCCTTGGCGCTGATCACTTCGATATCGCCATAAGGGTAGACAAACAGCCGCACGCCTTCAACATTGCGCAGCTGGTCGGCAATCCGCTCTGTTTTGCCTTGAGCCCGAATCAGCAGTTTATAGACAGGCTTTGGATTCTGGGCAGCGACGGCTTCCAGGTCCTGGCTCGGATAATAACTCAGCCGGTGTTCCGCAGGCAGATCTGCCGTATAGGCGACATAATCCGTGGTCAGCTGATCGGCATGACTGCACCAAATCGTGTTCAGCTGCTTCATGAAGGTGCAGCAGTTCTCCGCTTTCAGCCGCTTCAGCAGCATCATCAAGGCCCCTTGGGGAATCGCTTCCCCCTCCGACTGGCCGCGGAAATGACGGTAAGCACCGACAAAGCCGATCACTGCGACCCGCGGGTCAATCAGCTGAGCTGTCTTGTAGGCAAATTGAAAGGCCCGGCCAGACACAACAGCCACCTCAATTCCCTGATCCAGACACCGTTGGATCTGGCGGCGGCTCAGCTGGCCGATCTGCTTGCTGCGGTTGAATAAAGTTCCATCCAGATCCAGACAAACCATCGCCACCGGCTGAGGCTGAACGCTCTCCCTGCTTAAATCGACCGCGCAGCGTCTTTCAGCCATGCGGCTTCCTCGGTTGTCAAATAGGGTGTCAGAGCCTTGCGTACCCGTTGGTGATACCGGTTCAGGGCTTCCCGTGCAGAAGGCGTCAGAATCTCTGGATCGACGGCGTCCAGATCAATCGGCGCCAGCGTCGTCGTTTCAAATTCCATAAACTGGCCATAGAAATTCTTCTCACCCAATTTGACGATCAGCTCGTTTTCTATCCGAATACCGTATTGTCCTTCAACATAAACACCCGGTTCATCCGTGACGACCATTCCGGCTTCCAGCTGCTGCATCTCGCTTAAGGCCGCTGTCCGCTTCCAGCGAATGCCATGTGGCCCTTCGTGCACGTTGAGCAGATAGCCTACGCCATGGCCGGTGCCGCATTGATAATCCAGATTCAGCTGCCACACTGGCCCCCGTGCCAGAATATCCAGATTGATGCCGCTGCAGCCGTATAAAAACCGGGCTTCCGACAGGTTCAGCATCCCCTGCAGTACCGTCGTATACACTTTCTTGATTTCCGAAGAAATCGGCCCCAGCGCAAAAGTTCGGGTGATGTCGGTCGTTCCTTCCCAATACTGACCACCGGAGTCGATCAAAAGCAGACCGTCGGCGTCCACCGGCACATCCTGCTCAGGATCAGCACTGTAATGCATCATCGCGGCATTGGCCTTGTAAGCGCAGATCGTGCCGAAGCTTTCTTCTAAAAAGCCCTCCTGCTGAGCGCGCAGCTGATGCAGCTTTTCCTGAATTGAACATTCGCTCATCGCTTCCTTGCCGACACGGGTCTTCAGCCAGTACATCAGCTTGGTCACCGCGATTCCGTCTTTTAGATGTGAAGCGCGCAGATTTTCTATTTCAATTGAATTCTTAATCGCTTTTTTCAGACTGATCGGGCTGGTCTTTTCAATCCGGGTGCAGGATTGAGGAATAGCCCGGATAATCGCATCATTGAGCTTCTGCGGATCGGCCCATACGTTTTGATCCTTCAGCTCAGCCACATCCAAATAAAAAGTCTCATACGCGCGGATTTCAATGTTCTGCTTCTGCAGCTGCAGCTTATCCGGATCCGACAACTTGCGGGTGTCAAGATACAGCACGGCCTGATCCTGCGTCAGCCAGCCGTAGGCCAGAACGACAGGATTATACTGCACATCTGTGCCGCGCAGATTAAACAGCCAGGCAATGTCATCCAAGGCCGAGATCAACAAGACCTGTGCTCCTTCCGCTTTCATGATCGCGCGGATTTCTGTTAACTTATCCGTTGTTGACTGTCCACTGTAACGCTCATCTAAAAGCACGGCTTGAGCCTCTGACAGTGCTGGACGATCTTTCCAGATCAGATCCACTAGATCCTCATTAATAATCCGCGCCTGTTTCTTTGCCAAGGCCGCTTCCAGTTCACGCCCCATTGTCGCGCTGACCATGCGGCCATCGTAAGCCAGACAGCCGCCCTGCGGCATTTGATCCACGATGAACTGAGGAAAATCGATAACGCCTTCCTGTCCCATTTTATATAAGGTAATCCCGGATCCATCCAACTGCCGCTCTGCCTGAATAAAGTAACGGCCGTCGGTCCACAACCCAGCCTGATCGCGTGTCACGACTAAAGTCCCCGCTGAACCGGTAAAACCAGACATCCAGGCCCGGGCTTTAAAATAATCGCCAATGTATTCACTGCCATGAAAATCGGATGACGGAATCAAGACGAGATCGACTTGTTTCTGTTCCATCACCTGCCGAAGCTGTACTAATGTTTCTTTCATATCCACTCTCCTCAATGATCCTTATTGTAGCTCAAAAGCTGGAAAAATGCAGCCTGCCCGCTGTCAACTTCTGCTTTTTACAAAAGTTTCCCTATAGGAGAAAGTCCGTTTTTAGAGCTTTGGCCAGCCCTGCCGTTTTCTCGGCGTGTGAATTATGATATAGTGAGGATAAGCTTCAGGAGGTTTTCATGAAAAAAATCATCGCTGTTTTATTATTCAGCTGTCTGATTCTGGGCGGCTGTTCGTCAAAAATTGATCAGTTTACAGAACCGGAAGGGACACCGCGGCCAAGTATTGAGCCGTTGCCGACAGATACTTCCTTTGCCGGGGAAGAATGGTACGATCAGATGGAAATCTGGCAGCTTCACCGTGAACCTGCCCGCGCTTCACTGACGCCTTATCCTACAGCTCAACAGGCGCTATCAGCGGAAATCAGTGCCCTGGATGAGCTGGACGCTTCCACTTCTGAGCGGATTCAGTCGCTCAACGGAACCTGGGCATTCTATTATGCCGCCAAACCGACCGACCGCTTAAAAAATCTTGCCGGCTACGATGCCCAATGGTATTGGGAAGACTGGGATACTTCGGATTGGGATACAATGGAAGTCCCGTCCAATATTCAGACGCAGTGGGATGAAAATGGTCAGTTTCGTTATGAACCACCGATCTATGTCAATCAGATCTACCCATGGCTGAACTATGAAGCCATCCAATATGGAGCGCAGGGGCAGCCGGTCGCCGCCACCGCCTTCAACAGCGTCGGTCATTACAAACGGGAATTCACCCTCGATGAAGGCCTGCGGAACAAACATATCTTTCTGCGTTTTGAAGGCGTGGAGTCGGCGTTTTATGTCTATATCAACGGCCAACAGATCGGTTACAGCGAGGACAGCTATACACCGGCAGAATTTAACGTTACACCCTATTTAAAAGAGGGAACCAATACGATCGCAGTTGAGGTTTACCGCTGGTCGGACGGCAGTTATTTTGAAAATCAGGATTTTATCCGCTTGTCCGGCATTTTCCGCGATGTGACGCTGATCGGCCGGGAGGATGTGGAAATCCGCGATCTTTTTGTCCAGAGCGAGCTGTCTGAGAATTACGATCAGGCGCAGGTGCAGGTCGACGTCGATCTGCGCAATCTGTCAGCCGAGATCCAATCCGGCTGGACGCTGGAGCTCAACCTGCTGGATCAGGGAACGTCCATCCTGGATCAGCCGCTGGTTGTAAACAGTCCGGATTTATCCGTGTTGGAAACCACAGAGAATCAAACCGGAACCCGGCTTTCGGCAAGCTTCAGCGTCGATGATCCGAAATTGTGGTCACCGGATAAGCCGCAGCTGTTTCAGCTGATCGCCACGCTGAAAAATCCCGAAGGTGAAATAGTGGAAAGTGTCTGTCAGCGGATCGGCTTCCGCAAGATTCAGATTGAAACCCAGGATGGGGTTCAACAGATTCTGCTGAATGGAAAATCACTCATGCTGAAAGGCGTCAACCGCCATGAAACCGATCCGGTCAAGGGCCGGGCATTGAGCGCGCAGGAGATCGCAGCGGATCTGAAATTGATGAAAGCTTACAACATCAATGCTTTCCGCACTTCCCATTATCCGAATCATCCGCTGACCTATGACATAGCGGATGAACTGGGACTGATCGTCGTCGATGAAGCCAACATTGAATCCCACATCGGCGAGAAAGAACTGGGTGTTCCGGGCAACAATCCGCTGTATAACGGTTTGATTATGGATCGGACTGTCAGTATGGTGGAACGAGATAAAAATCATGCCAGCGTGCTGTTCTGGTCGCTGGGCAACGAGTCCACCTACAAGGAATATGAAATGAATGAAAACTATCCGTTCTACAACACCTCGATGTGGATTTTGCAGCGGGATCCGAGTCGGCTGCGAGTTTATGAGCGCGATAACCGGATTGGCCAGACCCGCGAAACGTCGATGGTTGACGTCGCCAGCAGTCAATACTGGACACTGGATCAGCTCAAGGATTACGCCCGGAAAAACAAGAACGCTTTTTTCCAGTCCGAATACATCCACGCGATGGGCAACGGCGTCGCCAACCTGGAGGAATACTTTGAAGTATTCCGTACTTATCCGCACCTGCAGGGTGGCTTTATCTGGGATTTCATCGATCAGACCATCCTGACCGGCGATCCAGCGACAGGCCAGTTTTTCTACGGTTACGGCAGCGATTGGCAAACACCGCTGAACGACGGAGATTTCTGCGGCAATGGGCTGGTAAACGCGGACCGTACGCCGAGCGCCGAGCTGCAGGAAGTCAAGAAAGTCCAGCAGGACGTGCGGTTTCTCTATGAGGCTTCCACTTCTCAGTTAACGCTCATCAATGATTTTTTGGCAACGAATCTCGATGAATTCATCGTGGAACTGAACTTTTATCAAAATGGCCAGCTGTTTCATCAGGCGCTGCTAAGCGATGCACAAAAGAAAATTGCCCCGGCTGACTCCAAAACATTGAAGGTTGAGCTTCCAAAATGGGATGAAAACGCCGAAATTGTATTGGAAGTTCTTGTCAAGTACCAACAGGATCAGCTTTGGGCGAATGCTTACGGCGGCCGGCAGGGTGATAGTTTAGCCTTTGAGCAATGGGTTCTGCAGAAAGCGAAGCCGCTGGCTTCCCCTGCTTCCACCTCAGCTTTAAGCATAACGGAAGAAAATGATAAACTTGTCCTCAAAGGACAAAGCGATCAGAATCAGAGCTTTGAAATTTTTCTGAATCCTGCCGCGATGGAAATCGAATCCTACCGCCTTGATCAAAAGTCCTTTCTCACAGGCGGTCCGCAGCCTTCGTTCTACCGGGCTGTAACTTCCGGGGATCCGCAGTTTTCTGAAGCGGTAAGGCAGGCGGGCAAAGCCGTCGTTTACAAGACACCCACGATCCAGAAAACGGAAGAAAACGGGGCAGTGAGCCAGCTTACGCTCACAGCTGAAGGCACGATCAACGAGTTTGATACCCTAGTGGAAACGAAAATCGTGATTGATGGAAACGGAACAATCTGCGTATCCATGACGATGAAAGTCCCTTCCGAGAAAAAGATCGGTCCTGTCGCCCGCGCAGGTCTGACCTTAAACCTGGATTCTTCTGTCGAACAGATTCGTTATGTTGGAAAAGGCCCGGAGGAAAACTACGTTGACCGAAACACGGGTTCCCGTCTGGGTCAATGGACACAAAAGATTACGGACTTCTATAATGATCAATTGTTAAAGCCGCAGGACAGCGGCAACCGCACGGATGTCCGCAGTCTGACTCTGCTTGGTGAAAAAGATACATTGAAGCTCACGTTCAGCGAACCAGTGGGCATGAACATTCTGACCTGGGATGAACTGTCACTGTCCCAAGCCGCTCATCTCAAGGATGCCAAAGCGTTAACCCAGCCGCTGCTTCATCTGGATGCCGTTCAGCGGGGATTGGGGAATGGCAGCTGGGGCGCTGAACCCTTAAAACAATACCAGATCCAACAGAATCAATCCTATACGGTTTCCTTCACCCTTGAACCCGGCAGTCACTAACCTCATCCATCTCCGTGATGAATTGGAAACTCGTTCTCCCGTCAAGGATTGTTCCCTGTTATAAAGCGATAGCCCTGCAAAAAGCCATCCAGGTTTAAAACCGGATGGCTTTTTTACAGCTGAATTGAGCGATGAATAAGCGCTTGCTTCTTGATCGATTGATGTTTACACAAATAGTATTTCTGCGGATCATTTCTCATAGAAAACCAAGGTCATACGCGAATTGACCACCCGTGTTTTTCCGGTTTTCTTGTATCCCATTTTTTCATAAAGATAGGCAAGCTTCGCTTCCTGTAAAATGGTATCCAATTCCCAACCCTGTTCGCCATAGATCTTTTCAATCTGTCGAATTGCTTCCTGAGCATATCCATGTCCCTGAAACTCAGGCAAAACAAAAATCGGCGACAACCGTTTCAGACTTCCGTCTTTCCTGTCTGTCACGCTGAGGACGCCCACGTGAATGCCGTTGACATCAATAAAATAATACTTGCGATCCTTCTGTGAACATCGCTGCTGCATTTGTTCCAACGTTTGATTGGCCGGACTGGTATCATAATCCTGATAACGTTGAAGCATACCACTGAAAGCGATTTTCTGCAGGGCCAAAATTTCAGCGGCCTCTGTTTGCTTGGCTAATTTTAATTCAACTTGCATGTCTGCTCTCCCTGGAATTCATTTGGAATTCATACTTAATCTGATCTGATTCATACTTTTTCCGGCATTTCTTTATTTGTAACCAAAACTCTGAAATCATGGAATCAAAAGATCCGCTTCATCCGCAGCATAAGATCCATGGATCTCAGACTGAATATCTCGAACGCATTGAATATTCTGTGTTTCCAGATAAGCATAGAATCAATTTCATGACTTTTCAATGATTTTAAGCCGGTTAACGTATGACTTTTCAATTATATTTTCATCCTAAACTGACCACTTTTCAAAATTTTTCTTCTACATTGAAAAAATCTCCCCTTTTCCAACAGCGATTTACCGCTGCGTACTTAAGAGAGATGGATTTCAATTTAAAGATTTTTCTGTCCGTTTACTGCCACCGTCCGCGCGGATCGTAATCCTGCGGCTCTTTGCTTGAAGCATTGATGCATTCCTTTTTATTGACCTTATACGTCGGCTTCATTTCCAGTTCTCCATCCAAAATGGGATCGTGTGTCCGAAGCTGGAATTCCCGAAGTTTTTTGCGCATTTCTTCCAGAATTTCCTGATACCGCAAGTCCTGCGCCAGATTCTGTCGTTCATCGGGATCATAGTAACAGTCATACAGGGCTTCCATCGGCTTCTGCTGCTGAGCTAAATCGTGACGCATATAGAAATCCTTGGAAAGGGAAGAATCCATGTTCGACAGATTCAGCTTTGTCCAGCTTTCATCATAGTACCGAATGTATTTATACCGGCGTGTACGCACGCAGCGGATCGGCTCATAGCTGGTGTGAAAATTCACTTCGGCAAAAATCTCAGAAATCGGCTCAGCACTCACATCATCAAACACTTCCGCAAACGAGGTGCCTTCCAGATAGTCCGGTTTTTCCAACTTTAACAGATCGCATAAGGTCGGCAGTACATCGACGTGCGAAACCAGAGCGTCGATCACTTGTCCATTCGCCACAGCGTGAGGGACACGCATGATCAGCGAAACCCCGATGCCGCTGTCCGTCAGATTGCATTTATTAAACGGCAGCGCGACGCCATGATCCGTCGTAAACAGCACAATCGTCTTTTCCAGTAAGCCGCTTGCCTTTAACTGGGCAATCACCTTGCCGAAATTCTGATCCATGTAATAGGCAGAAGTCAGAAACTGCGCCTGATCATGCCGTGTTTCCTCATTGTCATCAATGGGAAACGGCGGGCGCACATAGCGTTCATCCACCACCTCACAAATCTCAAGCGGATACGGCCGATGCGTGCTGTGCATGCCATAGCTTAGGAAGAACGGTTCCTCCGGATTGGCCTGTTTCAGCCATTGGCATACGCGATCCGCATTTTCCCCGTCCCACCGATGCAGGTCTTCTTTTTTATAGGCATCCGCGGACGCGGTCAGCACTTCATGATAGCCCAGTTTCCCCGGCGCTTCCCCATCCAGATACCAGCCGGATTCATGCTGAATCCCGCACAGGACGGTGTGATAGCCGTTCCGGCCCAGAAACTGCGCCAGATGACGTTGGTAATCATTTAATCCAAAGCCCCGCTGCGCCAGGCCCAGCATCCCGTTTTGGTGCGGATAGGTGCCCGTCAGCAAGGCTGCCCGGCTTGGCGAACAGGTCGGCCCGGCGCAGTAGGCCTGCGTGAACACCGCCGCCTCCTTCGCAAAGGCCAGTAAGTTGTCCGTCGGCGCCGCAGCCCCATAAGGACTTAACATCCGTCCGCTGTCATGCGTATGGATATACAGAATATTCATGCCTATTCTCCCTTCTTTTCAACAAAGACCGGGCTTGTCCAGGCGCATCCTCCGTTTCTTTCCCAGATCCGTAAGCGCAGATTCTGGACCTCGCTCAAATCCAGTGTTCTTTCCAGCTGCACATGGTAGCCGCTTTCCGGTACAGCCTGACCGATTTTGAATTTATACGCGTTATGCCACCATGGGTCGGTTCGATAATAGTCTGTGAACTGGAAGCGATCTTTAACCAACTGACGGGCTTCTTCTTCCAGTTCGACAACCCGCGAAGTCTTAAGCAGATCTGCCACGGCTAACGGATATTCCACGCCGTCGACAGTCAGAATGACCATTCCGTCCTTTTGCGTTTCGACTTCAAAGATAAAGCCTTCCGTCGTGACTGCCGAAGGACCCATCCACTTGCCGGTCGCCGTTGTCTTGTAGGTTGTTAAATCAAATTCGCAGCGGTTGTCCGTCACATCATGCAGATCCTGGCCAAAGTTGCTCCAGCACTTTTCAATGCTCAGCAGCTTGCCTTGCGGCACTTCCAACGCTCCCTGCCATTGACGGGAAGCGATATCCGGGAAAATCCGGCGGTCAGGGCCCCAGCCGAATTCCACTTTGAACTTAAAGCGGATCGTATCGCCCAGCGGCAGCCGTTCCCAGGTCGAGGTGTGCGGAATCATTTCCACGACCTGATTGTCTTCGATCACTTCGATGCGGTCAATCGCATCGCTGCCGATCACATCCAGAGAAAGCTTGGCTTCCTGATTCGGTTCGATCACATCACCCATCATCCGGCCGTCAACCTGCATCCGAATCTCAATCTTATCCTTAGATACGCCATAGGTATGACGTTTCTGCATCGCGTCCCAAATCGCTTCCTTGGTGTTGTCCTCAGCCAGACAAGCCATGTAGCCGAAACCGTAGACACATGGGGCAGAATGATTGTCGCCGGAAGCGATAACACCAAATTTGTAACCCTTTTCCCAACCGCGTTCAACACAGGTTTCTCCCGTCCGCGGGCCCATGTGGACATGGCGGGTCATTTCAATCGGCCCATTGTCGTTTTCACTGCTGCCATGGGAAGAATAGATTTCCACAAACGGCGAGAAGCTTTCGTCATGCGTTGCCCAGTTCTTGCCGCGATTCTCTAACTGATAAGCCAGATGATGCGGAATGCCAATGACGTCCTTGCCGGCATACGCTTTCACTAAATCCGCATAGCGCAGCGGATATTCCATTTTCTGCAGGTTGTCCTTGCAGAAGACATTGTGATCGCCATCCTGACCAGCTCCCTGCCATTCATATCCCATAAACATCGGGAAACCTTCGGCATTGACCTGATCAGTAAATTGACGCAGAATTTCCCAGTCCTTTTCAATCACATCCAGCGGATATCGATCTTCTACACCCAAGCCGGTTTCATCCTTACGCATTGTATAAGGATAATAGGCAATCGGCCAGAAATCCATTGTCTTTTGTACCTGATCAAACCACTGCGGCAATTCGTTCATCTGTTCATGATGAATGTTGCTGTGCATATCCGTCCAAAGAATCTTATAAGCCATGCGTTTTTTCCTCCCGTTTTTTCGTATCGCTTTTATTTTACTTCTGTTTCATCAGAGAATGAACCGTCATTTTCTGATGAAACAGACAGGCGTATTCACGCCTGACTGTTTTTGAATTACATAATGCCTAACAGAACCATGACGGCAGCCAGACCCAGGATGCCCAGAATCAGCTTGTTGCTGTTCCAGCCCTTGCGGTCAGCCATCAGCCAGCAGCCCACGGTGACCAGCATCGGTACCAGTGTCGGCATGATCTTGTTCAGGATTTCCTGAATGGAAACGGTCATTTCGCCCGCGGTGAAGACAAATTTAATCGGAGCCGCAACCGTTGTGGAAGCGACGCCGCCGATAACGATCAGACCAACCATGGTCAGAGCAGTCGTAATCTTATCTTTGATTTCCTTATTCATTAACAGCTTGACGGCATCCATACCTAAGTCATAACCCTTCATGAACATGAAATATTTTAATGGAATGACCGTACCCAGCCAAGCAATGACAAAGAAGATTGCACCGATCGGGGAACCGCCGGTTGACAGACCAATTGCGATCGAAAGCAGGATCGGGCTGTACGTCCCCATTAAGATCGAATCGCCGATACCGGCAAACGGACCCATCAAGGCATTTTTAGTACCCATGATCAGTTCAGCATCGACTTCTCCGCCATTGGCTCTGGCTTCTTCCAAGGCGATGGTGATGCCTGGAATAACGCTGCCTAACTGCGGTTCTGTGTTGAAGAACTGCATATGCCGAGTCAATGCGGCTTTTAATTCTTCCGGATTATCTCCATATAATTTTTCCAAAGGTTTCGACATCGTATGGCAGAAGGCCAAACCCTGCATACGTTCAAAGTTCTGCGCGCAGTGGTGGAAGAACATCCACGTCCATGCGGCGTTCTTAACGTCCTTGCGGTCCAGTTTCTTACTCATCGTAATCTCCTCCTTCATCTGTGGAAGCGCCAGCACTGGCTCCGTTATATTTAGCCATAACAAACAGCAGCGCAACGCCGACAGCCATGATGGTCAGTGCCGTTGTGGTCATGCCTGTAGCCTGGGTAATGATCCAGCCCATTAAGAACAGAACGATCATCCACTTTTCGGCAACGATCTGCTTCAGCAGCAGCGCGAAGCCCAGAGCCGGAAGCATCTTGCCGGCAACCTGCAGGAATTGCAGAACGATTGGCGGCAGAGCATGTAAGATTGCTTCCGCAGCCGGAGCGCCGAAGTAGCAGGCAATGGTGACAACGGTAACCCGTTCAACCAAATGCAGAATTGTACCGCACAGATTGTTGCGGGCAATACCCGAAACGTTGCCCTGTTCCGCACACTTGTCGCCCTGGTGTACCCAGTACGAGTTGACAGTCATCGTGAAGTTATGCATTGCGGTTCCCAAAGCGCCTAATGGAATCGCCAGGGCAATCGCCGCTTCCGCACCGCCGCCGGCCACCATCGCTAACGGAATACCGATGAACGCCGCATAGTTGACATCCGATGGCATCGCACCGCCGGCAACAATCTGACCCAGATACATAGCCTGAACGGCAACGCCGCACAATACGCCGGTGGTGACGTCCCCCAAAATCAAACCGACGATGGCGCCAGCCACCAGGGGTCTGCCAACACAGTAGAATCCGCCAGTCGTGCCAAACAGCCACGGTACCTGGTTTCGGCCGAGATAAGCAAAGATGCCTATCAGAAGTGCCTGAATTAAAGACATAAGTTTTTCCTCCCTATTTCTCATAAACCTCTTCAGGTTTATTGCCATTATCATTGTATTATCATTATCTTAACTTATCAATACAAATTTTGCGTTTTTTGGAAAAATAATGCATATTTTGTAAATTTGTATTATATTAAACCCCTTTCTTTCTTGATATAGTAATACAAATATGCTATGATTGGCCCAGAAGGTGAAATTCATGGCAGCTGCAAAACAAACACGCATCCCACGTTACAAACAAATTGAGAACGATTTAATTGATAAAATCAACAGTGGTGTTTACGTCACTGATGATCTGCTTCCCACCGAAGCCGAATTATCCAAAGAATACAACGTATCACGCGTTACCGTCCGTCAGGCTTTAGGCAATCTGACTACGAAAGGTTATATTTACCGCAACCAAGGCAGCGGTTCCTTCGTCGCCAAACCCAACGTCATTCAGCGTACCCCGCTGATCAAAAGCTTCAGTGATGATATGCGGGATATGGGCAAAATTCCAAGTTCCATTGTCAATACCTTTTCTGTCACTACGGCAGGCAAAACCGTAGCGCGGATTCTGGGCATCCGGCCGGAAGACCGAATTTATTATATTGAACGCACACGTATGGCAGACGATGTTCCGATTATGTTTGAGCGCACTTATATGGCTGTCGATCTGCATCCGGATATGTCGATTAAGATTCTGGAATCCTCAAAATATGACTATGCTGAAAAAAAAGGTTACGATATCGACTGTGACTACCAGAATATCTCAGCGATCTTTCCCCCTGAATACATTGCGGAAATCCTGCGCTGCGATCCGAAGATGCCGATCATCAAAATTGCCAATACTGTTTACATGAAAAGCGGACAAATTTTTGACTTCGATGAACTGTATCTGCATCCTGAACTGTACCAGCTGAACATTGTTAAACGCCGGGAATAATCTCGGCGTTTTCTTTTCATATAAGATTTTGAATGACAGAATTTCTGAATATCTGTTCCTGTGCTTTCTTGAATGATTTCTTCAAAAATCGTTGAAAAAGGGTGAATTTTCAGTTAATCATTCATTTTCAGTTTACCCTGTCATAATCATGATATAATATCAGTCATTTTCAAAGCTGATTTTTGAACGATTTTATTAAAAAGCACCCGTAAACTGTGAAATTTAGATTTATCTTTCATTTTCAATTTTTTTCGGTATATTGTGCTATAATTATTGGCTGTTTTGCAGCTTTATAAAACCCAGGCAGAGATGAGATAGAGAAGGCCTAAATGAACGGGATAGAATAGATAGAAGAAATTCTTCATTCCTTTTCCGCGCTCACCATTATACATCGCCATCCCAATCGCAGCCAAAGCCATCAGACATTGAATTCTGCCGCCGGCAATACCTACAACGAAAGATAAAAGCAGCAGACAAAGAATCTGTATAATCCTATGCTCTCTGAAAATGTAGAAAACCAGGCCTAAAACAACAAGTGAAAATCCACCTTCAACCGTCAGAATATTGGGGATAAGCAAAGCGATAGCTGAAAGAAGCTGAATGGTTGAAGCCGGAATGTGTTGATTGAACGACAACAAGGCAACAAAGTAAATCGGAAGCGCGCACAAAATCGGAATGAAACAGCACAGAACAGCCTTTGCGATTTTTCCAGGGGATTTTTTCTGAACGCCTTCCTTAAACCAATCCCAAAATAACATATAGAGTCCTGCGACAAAGAAAGTGCTGAATGCGTTATTCATCAATACAACATTTTCATTGGGAACGATTCTTTGCAGCACAAGTGTAAAAAGCGTCATTGCCCAGCTCGCAACCAGAAGCCGCTGCAAATACTTCTTCTTACTGCGGGTATAATGAAAACTCTCGGCAGCGGCAAATAAGAATAAAGGAAATACCGGCCGGCCCAACATCGTCATCCACAGAGGAGCGCCGGCAGCGGCGAACATCTGATGAATATGATCGATCAGCATCAATCCCGCGGCAATCAGCTTCAATGTCGTCACGTCTAAAATCTGCCACCTGTGGCTGTTCAGTTTAATCCCCGACATTTTTTCCACCTCCGGTACTGACATTTTTCAGCAGTTCTTCCGCGGATATTCCATACAGCTTGGCAAGCGCCAATAAATTGGAGGTGCTGGGGTCAACGATGCCGTTTTCCCATTTGGACACCGCCTGCCGGCTGACGCCCAGAGTTTCTGAAACAAATTCCTGAGTCATCTTACAGCGAAGTCGATTTTCCTTAAGCTCCTCGCCTAAAGTTTTTTTCATCGCGCTTTTTTCTTCACGAACATCCTTGGAATGAATATATTTCTTCAAGGCTTTAATAATTAAGACAAGCAAATAAAGGGCTACGGCTGACGCCGCAATCAAAAACCCAACATACAAAAGTGCCGCTGCTTTATAAATCGTCATCTTCCTTCTCCTTTCAAAGATTTCTGGCTTTATTGTAAAGAAGGATTGAAGTAGCGTCCACCACTTATTGCGCACTTATCCGTTGATTTCTGGTTGCCTATGCGGTTTTTCTTATGGTGGAATACTTTTGTAGGAAAAAACAGAAGAGAGGCGATTCATTCCAGGAGGTATCAAAGGCAGAATGCCGAAAATCAGAAATGACTGAATCGTCCCTCTGTTATTAATATTGCGCAAAATTGAAAAAAGCCCCGCAAGTTTTTTAAATTATTGAAAATTTTTTAAATTTCCTCGGCATCAGCATGATTTATCCTAAGAATTTCATGTTTTTCTCTGCCAAATCCCTTACAATAAAATCAGGCTTACAAATAAGCAGGAGGGTTCAGTGATGGAATTAGAAGAAGTGATCCGACAGCGCAGAAGCATTCGCAAATTTAAATCAACACCCATTGAAGAAGCAAAACTGGAAAAGTTAATTGAAGCCGCAAGGCTATGTCCATCCGCCAAGAATCGTCAGCCATGGCAGTTCATGATTTTAAAAGCTGAAATCAAAGATCAGATTGCGGACATCATGCTTCAATTATTTGAATCCCATGATGAGAAACTGCCGGGCTATGTCAACAGCTCTCGATACACAGCCGAAATCATCAAAACAGCTCCAGTGTTAATCCTAGTCTTAAGAGAAGCGGATGAACTGTGGACAACCGGTGATTTGTTATCCATCGGCGCAGCGATTGAACATATCGGATTGGAGGCGGTGAACCTGGGTCTGGGTTCGTTATGGATTCGGGATACAGAATATACTGAGAAGGAAATCACAGAATTGATCGGCTATCCAGAACTACAGCTAGTCTCCGCCATCGCTCTGGGTTATCCGGCAGAACACCCTGAACCCCGCCCGCGCAAACCGCAGGAAGCGCTATTGCTTCACTATCGCAAACATTAAGCGACAATGCTGATTTACTTTTATAAAACGACTGAATGAATTATCCGTTTCGTTTCATCCTAATAAAGAGCTTTATGGAAAAGCGCCCAAAAAAGAGAAGGCATCATCATTGACAGAAAAAGCGATGTGCGATATTCTAAAGCTGCACACCCCCTAGGGGTGGGGTATGAGAGGTGATGGAATGAAAAAAACCTACGATGTGACAGGGATGAGCTGTTCCGCCTGCAGCGCCGCTATTGAGCGCAGTGTACGCAAGCTGGATGGGTTAGAACAATGCGATGTTAATTTATTAGCCAATAAGATGACCGTCAGCTTTGATGAAAATCAGCTCAGCAGTGAAACAATTATGCAGACTGTGGAACAGGCGGGATATCACGCGGAAGAACATGGCGCTCCGACCGCTTCCGCAAAACCAGCAGCAGAGAATCCGATGGAAAAACAGATGAAAACGATGAAGAACCATCTGATCATCTCGGTTATCTTTATGCTTCCCCTGTTTTACCTGTCGATGGGTCACATGATGGGATGGCCGCTGCCGTCCTTCTTCCTCGGTCATGCGAATACGATGAACTTTGCGCTGACGCAGTTCTTGTTATGCCTGCCGATCGTGATCGTGAACGGGCATTATTTTACCCATGGTTTTAAAAATTTATGGCGGCGTTCGCCGAACATGGATTCGCTGATCGCCATTGGCTCCGCCGCAGCGATTATCTACGGCATCATCGCTCTGTATGAAATCGGCATGGGCCTGGGGACAATGGATATGACCAAAGTTCACAGCTGGGCGATGGATATGTACTTTGAAACGTCCGCGATGATTCTGACTTTGATCACGTTGGGCAAATATCTGGAGACCCGTTCCAAAGGCAAGACCTCAGAAGCGATTGCCAAGCTGATGGATTTAGCGCCGAAGACCGCCTGGGTTCTTCGTGGTGAAGACTTCACGGAAATTCCGGTCGAAGAGGTTCGGCCAGGGGACCATATCCGTGTCAAACCCGGACAAAGCGTGCCGGTAGACGGCGTGATCGTAAAGGGCAGCGCGTCCTTTGATGAATCTGCCATCACTGGGGAAAGCATTCCGGTTGAGCGCACGGTCGGTGAAAAAATCATCGGCGCCATCGTCAATAAAAGCGGTGTCGTGGAGATGGAAGCCACGTTAGTCGGGGAAGATACGACCTTATCGCAGATCATTCGTTTAGTTGAAGAAGCGTCCTCTTCCAAAGCACCGATTGCCAAGCTGGCGGATAAAGTCAGCGGCGTCTTTGTGCCGGTCGTCATCACAATTGCGATCGCGGCCGCTGTGATCTGGCTGGTTTTGGGAGAATCAATCAGTTTTGCGGTTTCAATCGGGATCGCTGTGCTGGTGATTTCTTGTCCTTGTGCTTTGGGCTTAGCCACGCCGACGGCGATTATGGTGGGAACGGGCAAAGGGGCAGAGAATGGAATTTTGATCAAATCCGGCGAAGCGCTGGAAACCGCCCATTCCCTTCAGACCGTGATCCTGGACAAAACCGGTACGGTCACGACCGGTAAGCCGGAAGTTGTCGAGGTCGTCGTCTTAGGTGAAAGCGAGAGTGCCTTACTGAACACTGCGCTGTCCCTGGAAATTGTTTCTGAGCATCCGCTGGCGGAAGCCATCGTTCGTTATGCGAAGCAGCAAAATGCCTCTGCCAAACCAATCGAACAGTTTGAGAATATCGCCGGACAGGGGATTTCAGCTGCGATTGACAATCAGCCCTGCGCCGCCGGCAATCTTAAAATGATGCAGGCAATGGGGCTGGCCGATACGCAGATCGAAGAACTGCATCACCAAGCCGCCAGTCAGGGCCGAACGCCTTTGTTCATTGTCCAAAACGGTGCAATTCTGGGCATGATCGCGGTTGCGGATACCATTAAACCAACCAGCCGGGCAGCCGTAGCGGAACTGAAACGCATGGGGATCGACGTCGTGTTGTTAACCGGCGATAATCCGCAGGTCGCTCAGGCGATTGCCCAACAGGCTGGAATTGACAAGGTGATCGCTGAAGTCCTGCCTTCCGATAAGCAGCAGGTCGTCAGTCAGGTTCAGGCCGAGGGCCGCAAGGTTGCAATGATCGGCGACGGCATCAACGATGCTCCGGCACTGGCACAGGCCGATGTTGGAATTGCGATCGGCGCAGGAACCGACGTCGCAATTGAATCCGCGGATATCGTCTTGATGAAAAGCGATCTGTGGGATGCGGTCACGGCGATCAAGCTGTCCAAAGCGGTTCTGCGCAATATCAAGCAGAATCTGTTCTGGGCTTTGATCTACAACAGCATCGGCATTCCGCTGGCCGCCGGCGTCTTCATTCCGATGTTAGGCTGGAAGCTGAATCCGATGTTTGGCGCCGCCGCGATGAGCTTAAGCTCCGTCAGCGTCGTTTCCAATGCCCTGCGGCTGAAATTGTTCTCCAGCCCACGGCCAAATGAACCGAGTGAAGCCACATCGGCGCCTGCTCTGCAGACGACCGTCACAAAAATCGAATCGATAACAAAAGGAGAAAAGAACATGACAAAAACAATGATCATCAACGGAATGGCCTGCGCCCACTGCAAGGCCCGCGTCGAAGCCGCACTGAAAGCGGTGGCCGGTGTCGACAATGCGGAAGTAACTTTGGAAGAAAAGAAAGCCGTCGTTTCCTGCAGTCAGCCTGTCGAAGACAGCGCACTGATTCAAGCGGTCACGGATGCCGGCTACGAAGTCGTTTCCGTTGCGTAGATGAAAGCTGATGCTGCACGCACCCTGCAGCTGTTAAAAACAGCCCGGGGTCAGATTGACGGAGTTATCCGGATGGTCGAAGACGACCGCTACTGCATCGACATTTCCAACCAGATCCAGGCTGCTTCTGCGATTTTAGCCAAGGTCAACCAGGAGATCCTAAGCGCCCACATTCACGGCTGCGTTAAAGAAGCGATGCAGGAACAGCCGGAACAGGCGGAGGCCAAGATTGAAGAAGTGCTGGCGATTCTGGATCGGTGCTTATAAGACTGTCAGAATGATGAATAACCCCCCAGGTTCGGAAATTTCCGAACCTTTTCTCTGGGCAAAATCCGGTTGAGAGGAATCCTGACCAGCCCGCTTTACGCCGTTCTCAGCACAGACAGCCGCTACAACCCGATATGGCGATTCATCGATTTTTGACGGAAGATGCAAGATTTTACGTTCCCGCGAAAAGCGGTTTTGGCAGTGAACCGCCGCCGTGGTATAATAAAATTATGAATAACCCGCAAGGAACAGTCGGCCTGTTATCCCCGCGGGAAGCCTTCCGTTTTTCTGACTGGGGGAATACTTATGAATATCATTATTTCCGGCTGCGGCAACGTCGGCTATCATCTGGCGCGTACCTTAATGAAAGAGGGTCACAGCGTCACCGTGATCGACGCTGATGCCGAAGTCTGCCAGCGGGTCAGCCGTCAGCTGGATGTGCTGTGCCTGCAGGGATCCGGCATGGATCTGGATGTTTTAAACGAAGCCGGAGCAGCCTCGGCTTATTTGTTTATTGCGGTCACCCGGGATGAGAAAGCCAACATTCTCAGCGCCTTAATGGCCCGGCATTTAGGCTGCCGCATCGCGCTGATTCGGCTCCAGGAATCAACCGGACTGAAATCTTTATCCCTGCTGAGTCAGGATCTGAAATTGTCGCTGTCACTCAATCCTGACGAACTGGCAGCCCGGGATATTGTCAGAATTCTGGAATTTCCGGCATCCGTCAATGTGGACAGTTTTTCCGCAGGCCGCATTGAACTGATGGAATTTGAAATTGATGACGATTCACCGTTGATCGGCAAAAATCTGATCGAGGTTCGCCAAGCCTATCCCGGCCGTTATTTGTTCAGCCTGTGCGTGCGCCGCGGCGTAGCTTCCATTCCCCGCGGTAATTTTATCATTCAGGCTCAGGATCATTTAACGCTGAGTGCCTCGCGCAGTCAGGCGTTGGGCTTTTTCAGTCGGCTGAAACTGCAGACAACTAAAATTCGCCGGATTATGATCCTAGGCGGAGGCGATCTGGGACTGTCAGTCTGTCAGCAGCTTGCCGGACAGAGTCTTCAGATCACGCTGGTGGAAAAGGATCCGGCACGCTGTGCCTTGATCAGCCAGTGGTTCCCGGACATGGATGTTTGTCAGGGCGATATTACCAATCATCCGTTTTTACAGACCCTAGGCTTTGACGCAATGGATGCTCTGATCGCTGTAACCGGCAGCGATGAAGTCAACGCCATGCTCGCTCTGTATGCAAAGGCACGGAAAATCCGCTTAGTGTTCTGCCGGCAGAACACCCATTCTTATCTGCCGATTCTGCATCAGGCCAAAGTCCGCACCGTGCTGCCAAAAGATTTAGCTACTGAACAGATTCTGGGTTATGTCCGTTCGATTGACAGTCGGGATGACAACCCAATTGTCACCCTGCACGCTCTGGCTGACAATCAAATCGAGGCTCTGGAATTTGAAATTGGCCCGGATGCCAAACGGATCATCGCCGCCCGGCTGATGGATCTGCCGTTAAAGAAAAACATCCTGATCACTGCGATTCTGAGATCTGCCCAGATCCTCATTCCCACGGGCCAGGATCAGCTTCAAACCGGTGATTTTATCATTGTTTTAGCGCCTTCCGGCCAGGTTCGCCGGCTAGCGGATCTGCTTGAGGATTCGCCGCGGCTGTTATGAACCGGAAATTTGCCGGCTGGATCGCCGGCGGATCGCTGTTGGGATCAGCTGCGGCGATGGTTTTTCCGCTGCTTTTCGCGCTTTTGCAGAAAGAACGTCCAGGTATCTTTTTAATCCCGATTCTGCTTTGTGCTTTGCCGGGGTTCCTGCTTGTCCGCCGTTGTTATGGCCAGCGGATCCTTTCCGCCCGGGAAGGGTTGCTGAGCATCGCTTTATGCTGGCTGATCCTGTCGCTGACCGGCATGCTTCCGCTGCTGCTTCACGGCCAGATTTCCGCCATCGACGCCTGGTTTGAAATCATTTCTGGATATACAACGACGGGAGCCACGGTTTTGGTTGATGTTGAAGCTCTGCCCCGTTCGCTTTTGTTATGGCGCGCGCTGACGCAGTGGATCGGCGGCATCGGGTTTGTCGTCTTTATGGTGATGGCCGTGCCCGCTTCTCAAGGCAGTACAATGAATTTAGCGGAGGCAGAAGCCAGTCCGGCTGCCGAGAAATTATTTCCGCGCTTTCGTCAGAATGCCGCCCTGCTGTGCCTGGTGTACTGCGGGCTTACCGTGCTGGAAATGATCGGTTTATGCTTAGCCGGCATGCCGCTGTGGGAAAGTGTCTGTCATGCTTTGGCCACGGCCGGTACCGGCGGCTTTTCAACCCGCAATCTGGGCATTGCCGCCTTCCAGTCTCCCGCCGTGGACACCCTCATCGCTGTTTTCATGTTGCTTTTCGGAGCTAATCTCAAGCTGATCTGGCTGATTTTGATCGGCAAAGCCGCGCAAGCTTTCAAAAATGAGGAACTGCGCTGGTATATCCTTATCTTTCTGGGATCCTGGCTGTTGGTTGCAAGCAGTCTGATCTTGGATGGAAAGGCTTTATTGGATGCGTTGGGTCTCGCCTTTTTCCAGACTTCCAGCGCGGTCAGTACGACCGGATTCGCCAATGCCGATTTTAACGGTTGGCCGCAGTTATGCCGGCTCTTGCTTCCGCTGCTGACGATGTTGGGAGCGTGCGTGGGATCCAGCGGAGGCGGATTAAAGATCAGCCGGGTCATCCTGGCTGTCAAAACGATGAAACGTGAACTGCACCGCAGCCGTCAGCCGCAGCTTGTCAAATCCGTGATGCTGGACAGAAAACCCGTTCCTGAGGTTACGATTCAGCGTACGTTAACGTTTATTTTGATTTATCTGACGGTGCTGATTGTCGGCTGGGTTTTCCTAGCGGCGATGGGCAGTGATCTGGAAACGGCCGGCAGCGCAGTTTTAACCTGTATGAACAATTCCGGCACCGGATTAAACGCGGTTGGCCCGCTGGGCAGTTATGCTGCTTTCCCAGCCTTTTCTAAATTTGTACTCAGCCTGGTCATGCTGGCAGGACGGCTGGAATTTTATCCACTGCTGCTGTTATGCCTGCCCAAAACATGGTCGTCAATGGCTTTAAAATCCCGCACTGAAAATTCCTCTTCAATCTGACTGCAGGAAGATAGGATAGGCCGTATGTAAAGCAATACTTCTGTACTATCGCCTTCAACAAATACCCGAGGGAACCGCTGTCCGCTGAAAGCTGCAGGAAACTCTGGCAAAAGACTTGAACAATCTCTGAAAGTGAAATACAATTTTTCTATGAAATCGATTATTCTTGGCGCTCTGGCGCACGTCGACGCCGGCAAGACCACTTTGTCGGAAAGTCTTCTTTATTTATCCAACCAAATTCGTAAGCGCGGCCGTGTGGATCATCAGGATACCGTTCTGGATTATGACAGTCAGGAACGCAGCCGAGGTATTACGATCTTTTTAAAGCAGGCCATTTTCCCCTGGAAAGAGACCGAATTCACACTCCTGGATACGCCCGGTCATATTGACTTCAGTGCGGAAATGGAGCGCACGCTGCAGGTGCTTGATTACGCTGTCGTTCTGATCAGCGGCATCGACGGTGTTCAGGCGCACACGCACACGATCTGGAAGCTCTTGGAAACGTATCATGTTCCAGCGTTTGTGTTTGTCAACAAGATGGATATCGCCTACACGGATGCTGCTTCAGTCATGGCAGCACTGCAGAAACAGCTGGATCCGCGGATCCTGGATTTTACGCATGCAGAAGAACAGATGGAAAACATCGCGATGCAGCGGGATGATCTGCTGGAAAGCTACCTGGAAAACGGAACGTTATCCGTCGAACAGATCCAGAGCGCCGTTGCCGACCGCTCCCTGTTTCCGTGTTATTTTGGTTCGGCGCTTAAAGACGAGGGCATTGAAGCCTTGTTGGATGGACTTGATGCCTACACACAGGAAAAAATTTATCCCGAAGCCTTTGGAGCCCGTGTCTTTAAGGTATCCCGTGACCGTCAGGGTACGCGGTTAACCCATGTCAAAATCACCGGCGGCACCCTCAAAGCCAAGCAGGTGCTGGACAACGGGGAAAAGGTTGATCAGCTGCGGCTGTATTCGGGTGAACAGTTTACCATGGTCAATGAAGTGTCAGCCGGTCATGTCTGTTGTCTGAAAGGTCCGATGAAGCTGGGAATTCATGATGGCCTGGGTTTTGAGCAGCCCGCCCGTTCCCCGATTCTTTCGGCCTGTCTGAGCTACAGTCTGATTCCGCCGCAGGGCTGCGATCCCTTTGCCCTGTACCGCCAGCTGAAACAGCTGGAGGAAGAGGATCCCCAGCTGCACCTGCAATTTCATGCCCCTACTCAGGAAATTCGCATTCAAATGATGGGTAATGTCCAGATTGAAATTCTAAAACAGCTGATCAGCGATCGCTTCCATCTGGATGTAGAGCTGGATGAAGGCAAGATCAACTATAAAGAAACGATTCTGGAGCCGGTGGAAGGCGTTGGTCATTATGAACCGCTGCGCCATTATGCGGAAGTTCATCTGTTGTTAGAACCGCTGCCGCCTGGCTCCGGGATTCAGATTACTTCGGATTGCCCGGTTGACTTCTTAGCTCTGCCATGGCAGAAAATGGTTCTCAACTGTCTTGATGAAATGGAAGTGCCGGGGGTTTTAACCGGATCGCCGATCACCGATATCAAAATCACCTTGATCGCCGGCAAAGCTCATATCAAACATACTGAAGGCGGCGATTTCCGACAGGCAACCCTGCGTGCTCTGCGTCAGGGACTGCGCTCCGTTTCCTGTCAGCTGCTGGAGCCCATCTATCAATTTCGAATGGAACTGCCTTCGGGACAGCTTAGCCGGGCGATGTTTGATTTGGAAAGAATGCAGGCCCAGTCGTCCATCACGCAAACGCGGGAAGAAACCGTTATTCTTGAAGGAACGTCTCCAGTTGCCAAAATGCGCAATTACCAGGCGGAACTGACCGCGTACACCCATGGCTTAGGCCGCTTAACCTGTACCTTTGATGGTTATCAGCCCTGCGCTGATCAGGAGGCTGTAATTGAAGCCATCGGTTATGACTGCGACGGCGATCTGGATTTTCCTGCCGATTCGATTTTCTGCAGCCATGGCGCCGGCTTCCTTGTTCGATATGATGAAGTCAGCGAACACATGCATCTGGAAGCCCAGTGGCATCCGCAGACCCCTCTCAGCAGCGATTCCGGTTATCATCATAACCGTTATACAGTGGATGACGCCGAACTGAAACGGGTCATGGAGCGAACGCACAAGCCGAAAGAAAAAGCTGCCGTTCACTCACCAGTCCGGCGCAAGGAAATGCCGGAGCATGTTGAAATTCTGCAGCAGCAGCCCAAGACAAAATGTCTGTTAGTGGACGGCTACAACATGATTCATTCCTGGAGTGAACTCATTCCCCTGGCTGAGGCAGATCTTTCGGCAGCCCGCGAACAGCTGATCCAGCGCTTATCCAGCTTCCAGAGAACTCGAACGGGAATCCTGATCATCGTCTTTGATGCCTATCAGGTTAAAGACAATCCCGGCTCCATTCAAAAGCTGCATAATCTTTATGTTGTCTATACGAAAACGTCTCAGACCGCGGATTCCTACATCGAAAAAGCAACGCATCAGCTTGCCGATCAATTTGAAGTGACTGTAGCGACGTCCGACGGTATGGAACAGCTGATCATTCTGGGGCAGGGCGCAATGCGGCTCAGTTCCCGTGAACTGGAAGCACAGGTCAATCAGCTGCGTCATCAACATCGCCTGCAGGAACAAAGAAATTTGGAGCCTCACCGTCCGTTAAAAGAACTAAAAACCCTGCTTCCCGATCCCGATGAGGATCAATAACGCTCTTTCCTGATAAAAACAAAAAACGCAGATCCAACAGCATTGTCTGTTTCCGGTCTGCGTTTCATTTTTTATTGTCTGAAAGCGAAACAACTGCTTAAAGACTATGCAAGTTTTTGCGGGAGCGTTCCGCAAACTCATATAAAATCAAAATTTGAATATATACCCTAAAAACGGGTACGTGTGCTTATACAGCCGGGCTGTAAAAAGGCAAATTCAGCAAGTCCTTGTCCAGCTTGCTGACAGGCCTATTAAACCGCATCTTCCTCTGAAAATCAATCCGCGAGAAGCTAATGATGAGTTGCAGGTTCGGCTGAAAAGGGTTTGTAATGGAACATACGACCTTTAATATCTTTTCAAACGTCAAACCGTTTGGGTTGAAAACAACTAGGCAGCATAGTGCGTCCAATACCAATAAAACCTAGTGAAACCTACTTTGTAAAAACACCACAAATCGTTTCGTCATTGTCCGACAAGGACTTTCCTGCTACATCACCATAGAATTCAAAACTGCTGAAGCCTACGGTTTGAATTTCTGATAACAGCTTTTCTTTGGAAAAGAAATGATCCCATATATTGTAGCAATTTATCACTTCATCGGTCAAAACAACACATTGACGAAGCTCTGTGGCATCCTCATCATCATACTGGTATACAGACTCCAAACAAATATGCGGCTTTTCACACCAGAAACCACCTTCCTCGCAGCATTGCCAGGAACGGCTTTCGTTTTTTCTCATTTTTGGTGTAAAAACATCAACAATAAACTTCCCGTTTTGTTTTAACGCCTTATAAATCTTCTTTAATAAAAGAAGTCTGTCCGCTATCGGCAACGCGGCATAATCGCAGTAGATCAATGTAACGACATCAAATTGATTTTTGTAATCAATCGTCAGATAATTTTGATAATGGTACTCAATAGTACTGTTTTGCTGCATCGCCTGTTCTTTTGCATAGGCAATCGAACGTCTGGAAAAATCTACGCCCGTAACGCAATATCCGGCCGCATGAAACCGCTGTGCATAAAGGCCGGGACCACAACCCAAATCCAATAAGGACTTATATTGGGCTGGCGGTGCAATTTTAGCAATCCATTGAACCGATCGATCAAGAAATTCATGCTTTCGAGTTGCCGCATCCTCCTGCGGATTAAGATGTGCCGCCAGCATCCCTTTGGATATATGCGCGTCATTCCAGAACTCTCCAGTACTGGAAGCATATAATTGCGGCTTTTCAAGAAAACCGCTTAATTGTCGAATCATCAATACTCTCCTCCTTGTCTAAGCCAACCTCCTTGTGCAATTCGGTTAAGACACGTTCATGGAATATCTCTTTTACCAGAAAATCACCAACTCCACTTTCTTTGCCTAAGGTGAATTATTTTCATTCTAAAGGTAGGCCTCCTAAAAGTCAAATTCAAAGCAACATAGTTAAAATCGTCACTTATTTCTGCAAGACTTTAAACCGTTTTAGTCAATTTGGAAAGCATTGGAGGCATCTAATGACCAATATATAAATTACGCATTCAACAAAGCCCTACCTTCATTCCACGCTGTTCATCCACAGCCTGAATCCGCTGATCCGCTCCTGTTCTTCGGTTTCAGTTAACACCTTTGAGCTGTCCCGATCTTCGATTCTATGCGTCTTGATGATTTTCGCTCCCTGTTTATAATGAACGGACGGGAATTTTGTGATGGAATACCGTTCCATAAACGCAATAAAATCCAATGCGGCCTGTTCCTGTTTTGCTGACGCGTTCATCAGCGTTTCGGTATCCAGAAAATAGTAGGCGCTGGCTTGATGAAGTTTCAGCTTTTGCGTATCCTGAATAATTGCCTGACAGGTGATGTCTTTAGCACTGCAGTACAAAATAAAATAGGTCTCCTCGGTATCCATCAAACTTTCCAGTTCATCCTCAGTAATCGTCTGCATCTGTGGCGAACGGCTGATCTCAGCGCCCAGACTGGATTTCTTCACCGCGGTGCAGCTGATTAGAAACAGGCAAACTGTGGCCAAAACAATTGCTTTTCTCATAAAATTCATCCTCTGTTTCTATAAAACCTGCAGTGATATTTAAAATGATTTGAAAATCTGAAATAAAAGACGAAGTGTTTTGCCCAAATGGACTTGCTTCGTCTTTTCTATTTATTTCATTGGCTGAGAATTCAGCGTTATCAATTCAGATTAAACCTAAATTGGAAGCCTCGCTTTCTTCTCTCTTTGATATAGGAATAAAAACCAAAGACCTGATTTATTCACTTAGACCTTCTTCATCCTTGTCCATTGGTATGCCCTCTCCAGACTCACTTTCTATTCATGATTCAATTCAAGAGTTTTCTTTTCAGTTTCCTCTCCCCGTTCTGGTAACGAAGAAGGAAACGGCTTAAAATTCGAGCAACACCTTTTTCATGAGAACCTCCTGTGAGATCGATCGGATCTTTCTGCTTGATCCTCATCTCTTTCTATATCTATATCATAAACGATTATAAATCAGAAAACAGTCTGTTTTTTTAAATTTTTTTCCTGTATAATTAAAGTGTTGAGGGCAAAGAAAATCTTATTTACATCATCTTTAAACAGACAGAATACTCTCTTTTAAGTATTCTGCTTTGATTACAACCAAGAAACAGAAATGGGTTTTTCATCGGCATCCATTCGCTTTGTATTCAACTCATGGAATGGATGCTTTTTTGATTGCAGGTCTTTAAGCTGCATGTTTTATCATCCTAGAGCTTAGGAGGAAGAGAAGCCGCTTCTCTTTCCCCACTGCACCTACATCGCCGGTCATTTTCATTCCTCAAACTGATTTTGAGTCGTAATCCACACTTCTAATTTGTTCTCAATTATGTGATACACCGAAATAATTGAGAACGCCCTTATTTATTGTACAAAATATTTCAGCTGATATTTCCCAATTTCATTTTCAAAGATGATATAATGTTCACCTATTTCATTTGGAAAACGCTCTATTTCTTGGCCATTCTCATAGGCAGTAAAACCCTCTGAAATAAAGTCATAATCCTTTATAGAATCATAGGGTGGTATCCACCCATCATAATATTCTCCTGTTATTGTATAATTTTCATTCACAATAAGTAGTGGCACTAGGCTAAAAACACCACTGTTATTCTTAAATGTAACTAATACTCCGTCAAAATACTGATTCATAGTGGATCCTATAATTGATTCTTGACTTGAAAGATAACCATACAAAATAGAATCACCGTTTACTTTCATTTCAATCGTACAACTACTCGTAACTTCTTTATAAAAGTATTGTTCATTTTCGTCATTAGTAATCGTCATAATAGTACTAAAGCCTCCGGCACCATGAACAATTTCATAATCCGTACTCATTTCTTGATTTTGAATTAACTTTATAAATTGCATTGCTGCTTGCTTATTAAGGATCACAAAGACATGAGATCCAATATCACTTTGTTGCAAAGTAAGTCCCACAACATTATTGGGAATTATGTCTTTAAAAATGATATCACCCTTTGGGAAATCATATGGAGTTTTATCAGAAATTGAGGGCATAGGAGTAATACTAGGTTCAGCTGAAATAGAGGGTTGTATTTCAGCAGGCTTTTCACATCCTGTTAATAAAATTAGCAATAGTATCCAAAGTACCCGTTTTAACATATCTGAATTATCCTTGTCCATGGGTATGTCCTCCAGACTCACTTTCTATTCATGATTCAATTCAAGTATCTTCTTTTCAGTTTTCTCTCCCGTTCAGGTAATGAAGGAGGAAACGGCTTAAAATTCGAGCAGCACCTTTTTCATGAGAACCTCCTGTGAGATTGATCGGATCTTTCTGCTTGATCTTCATCTCTTTCTTTGTCTATATCATAATGATTATGAATTAGAAAACAGTCTATTTTTTTTAATTTTTTTCCTGTATAAATAAAGTGTTGAGGGCAGCGAAGCAGGCTGCCTTTTATTGTCGGTTTTTCCTTAACATCCGTCCAGCCGCCGCCTGCGTATGGTGCTTATGATCAATCGTCACAACGCCATTCACCAGGACATAATCAATGCCTTCCGGGTATTGAAAGACGTCTGTATCCCGATCATAGCTGTGCAGCTGTTCCCGATCCAGAATCACGATATCCGCATAAGCGCCAGTTTCAAGCACGCCCCGCTTTTCAATTCCAAAGCGTTCGGCTGGTTTCTGGGTGATTCTGTGAATCAGTTCTTCCAGCGGCAGCTGCTTTTGATAGCGTGTCAAATACCGGATGATAAAGCTGAAATTCATCGGATTCGGGGTCATCTGAATATCTTCATTTAAACCAAAATTCATGGTTTTATCTCCGGTAAAGCCATCTGAGCAAGGCATCGCAAGACGGTGCATGCACAGGATATCATTGGATTCGACAGCTCCCGGCATCGCCATCTCCGCGCCCATATCGCAGTCTTCCGCAAACAAATCCATCACCAGATCCAGCGGATTCTGCTTACGTTCTTCGGCATAGGCATAAAGATTTTTACCAATATGCGCAGCGTTTTCATGCCGAGAAATCGTCAGGATCGGGTATATACTGCTCATCAGATTCCGATGATCCAAAAACGGATAAAGACCGGCTTCCACCACGGTGTGGATCATTTTGCGGAAATCCGGAACTTTGAAATTTTCTGCCAGATGCTGACGGCTGCCGCTCATTAAGACAAACGGACGCAGAAATGTCGCAAAATAGGGTACAGTCATATCCATGCTGTAAGGAGAAGGAATCACATCATAGCTGAGGTCACAGCCCTGCTTTTCCATTTCTTCAAAATAAGCCAGTGTTTTCCGCGCCGCTTCTGCATTTGTCTTTTCATCAACACCCATGCCCAGCGTATGCACATGCGAAACATTGGCGCGCACGCCGGCAGCCATGGCCTGTTTCAGCATATCCTCATAACCTCCCATGCGGTCAGGTTTGCCCTCACTGTCAGTGTTGCGGGTGTGCGAAGCAAATATCCCGTCATATTCCTTGACTATTTTCAGCATTCTGACCGTTTCATCAAATGTCGCAAACGGTCCTGGGACATATTGCGGATCCGTTCCTGTTGACAAGCCGAAAGCTCCGTCTTCCAAACATTGACGAGTTAATTCTTCCATTTTTACGATTTCTTCTTCCGTGGCTTCCCGGCAGCAGTCCATACCCATTACCGTTCCGCGAATCGCACTGTAACCTGCCAGGGAAGCAATATTGCCGTCCAGCGGCTGCTGATCACATTTATCCAGATACTCTTTGAATGAATGCCAGTCCATCTCAATGCCGTATTGTTCTTTTAAGGCCTTCACTGCTTTTTCCTTCGGCAAAAGCAGCGCTGTCATTGTAAAATAGGAAGGTTCTGCCTGAAAAGCCACCTTAGGATCAATAATCGCGCTGCGGTACAGCTCATCCCCCACCGGACCATACGAATGTCCGCAGTTGCCTCCCACCACGGTCGTCACGCCCTGCATCAGATAATTCGTCATCGACGGCTGAAATAAAACAGATAAATCAGAATGAGAATGCGGATCAATAAAACCCGGTGTGATCACTTTGCCTTCTGCCAGAATTTCCTGCTTTGCGGACTCCTGGCTCAGATCTCCAATCGCACAGATCCGATCCCCAACTATCCCCACATCACCAATTCTGCCTGGCTTTCCTGTTCCATCGACGATCAATCCGCCGCGAATAAGAATATCAAACATAACTAATCCCTCCCTTTTTCCTTCATTATAGACCGGAACTTCCGGAATCCAAAGCAAATTCATCAACGAAAAAAGAGAACAGCTTCAGATCGCCATTCTCTTTCATCATTTAACTTTTCGTTTCTAATTTCTCTAAGCTTTTCCTTGGACAGCGGACATAACTTAAAGTGAAATTCTAACTTCATTTTCTGAATCTGTTATTTCTTTTAGAAACTGATTCTTTTCATTCCTATGATCTTCAAAATCTAGCTTATCACCTTCTTTTGAAATTCAAGTTATGAAAATCTATTTTTTCTTGTCCATTGGTCTGTCCTCTCCAGACTCACTTTCTATTTTTAATTCTTTGTTTTCGCAATTTGAGATTCAGTTCCCTCTCCTTGTTCTGGTAACAAAGAAGGGAACGGCTTAATATTCGAGAAGTACCTTCTTCATGAGAACCTCCTTTTGAGACCACGGGATCTTACTACTTGATCCTCATCTCTTTCTACACCCATATAATACAATATATAAAATAAGGAAACAGTCTGTTTTTTAAAAATTTTTTGAGGTATAATTAAACTGTTGAGGGCAGTTTCATCGAAGCTGCCCTTTCTTGTTGCCATTTGTCTTTCAGCAACCATATTTTTAATGAAACTTAACATAAGAAAATTCACTTTATCTTTAGCAGGATTCTGACAAAAATCCACAGAGGGATCACTGTAATCTCATTTCATTTTTATATCAACATGAGCACATCCAATTTCCGCAAAGTAAATTTATGCCATATATCCAATTTCAGCATTAATCATATTAATCTAACAAAAAAAGGACGCGAAGTCCTTAAAGAAAACATGAAAAATAAGCCAGAGCCAGAGGCAGAATGATCAACAGAAACCCTTTCAGGGAAATCCAATTATATTTACTTTGTTCCTTCGCCTGCTCCTGAGCAAACTTTACTGGCATAGAATTCATCGTATACGCCAGCGGAACTTTGGAAAAGAAATACAGCGCCAAAATTACAAAAGCAGCACTGCCGAAAAATTTTCGGATTCCCAGCACCAGAAAATAGTCAGCAAGCGACAATCCAATAACCGCTAATAAATACAGTAGATAAATAACGCCTAGAAGTTTGTTTTTCCGCATGCTCCAGCCTCCTCTCCCGCACAGAATGATCTTCCTTATTTAATGCTATACACAACAAAGATTACCTTAATTTCATTATAGAACACATCAAACAAAAAGAGAAGAATTCCCCCTTGAACTTTCAGGAATTCATTCTCTTCTCTTAAACTTTTTGGATTCCGTCCTTACCAGCCGAATTCCTTATAGTGTGGATAAACTTCGGCGTTGTTGTACTCGGTTCCGCCTGGGAAATTAGCACTCTTTAACAACAGCGGTGTTTTCCCGCTTTTTTGCATTTCTTCCAATACTACAGCCGTGACAGACCAGAGAATATAAGAACTCGCAATACCGCTGGCTGCGGCAAAATTCGCTTCGATGCCATCCACTTCCAACATGGCTTCTGCTGCCGGGGCGCAGTTATCCAATGTCAGATCGACAAATTCATACAGTTTCTTTCCTGAAGAATGAACCGCATCAACCGTTTGAGCATAACTCATGGAGCTCATTGCAATCACCTTGATGCCCATCTTCTTGGCTTCCCAAGCTAGATCCACAACCCCTTTTGTCCGGCCGGAAACCGAACCGACAAATAAAATATCACCCGGACGGATCGTGGAGGCTTTTAAGATATACGCGCCCAAACCTTCCATATCCGTGTCCAGATCGCTGCGGTCACGTTCACGGGCATCCGACTGAACATCTAATTTATAATGAAATGTCCGGTAAAAAGCCGGTCCGCCGCCGCGGTTAAACAGATCCATTTCGATGGAATGACAAATGCCGCTGAGATAGATATTGCCGCCGGCGTCAATGGTTTCCGCAATCATTTTGCCCGCTGTGATGATGTTTTCCCGCTGTGTTGTTTTGATTTGTTCAAACAGTTGATCGACACGCTTCTGATAATCGTCCAATATCATAATTTCTTCTCCTCTTTTCAGCCTTATCATAGCAAACTCGAATCAAGATTACCATAGGAATTGGTTAATTAATTCAATTTCTACAGTCTTCATTCGGGTTATAAATACATTACTGAAGCAGCCGGATTGCGCGATTTAATCCTTAATCAAAGAAGTGTCTAAGTCTGTCTGCAGATGCTTTCCGCTAAACTGTACGGATTAAATTATCGCTTACCTCCAGCAAACAAGCCGCCTTTGCGATAACGTTGAACCTGAAATCATTTCTCAATTCTCTGATACCAATAATTGTCAGGAAATTTTGAAAGTGCCGAACAATTCAAAGAAGGCGGACCAGTTTGTATCTCTGCCAAATCTGTGGGGTACTTCATTGTTGAATTCAGTTTGTGATTGTTTTCATTTTCTTATTGACTCGACAGCTGCTGTCGGGTTTTTAATAAACGCATGGGAGGAAGAAGAATGAACAACTTTAAAAAAATGCTTTTAACGATGTCAGCAGGACTGCTGATCCTGGGCGGCTGCACGCCCAAACCTCAGCAAAATACATCCGCGGCGCTGATGAAAGCCGGAACCTACACCGCAAAAGCCAGCGGTTATGCCGGTGATCTGGAAGTGACTGTCACGGTGGATGAAGAGAAGATCCTTTCCGTAGAGATTGGAGACAATCACGAAACACCGAGTGTGGGCGGGATGGCGATTGAACAGCTGCCCAAGCAGATTGTCGATGCCCAAAGCTTAGCCGTAGATGGCATCAGCGGAGCCACGTATACATCCAACGCCATTTTTAATTCTGTTAAAGACTGTCTGACTCAAGCCGGCGCAGATCTTGCTCAGTTTGAAAAAGCGCAGACCGCGAAGACCGGAGAAGAAATTAACCTGCCGGCAGACGTAGTCATCATCGGAGCCGGGGCAGCGGGATTAAGCGCAGCTCTGCGGTTAAATGAACTGGGACAGGAAAGTATTCTCGTTCTGGAAAAGATGGCTTATACCGGTGGTGCTTCTGCCACCTGCGGCGGCGGTTTTTTAGCGTCTGGATCAAAATACCAAGCCGAAGCAGGCATCGAAGATTCACCAGAACTGATGGTTGAAGAACTGCTGAAAAAAGGCCACAATCTCAATGATATTGAACTGACACGGCTGCATGCTGAAAATTCCGCAGCCGCGATCGACTGGCTGATCGATGACATCGGTGCCCAGTTTAATATCCCGCAGCCAAGTGAAAAAGGAATTGCCCGGGATTTCACTGCCGTTGGCGGCGGTGCAGGCCTGATGCAGACCTTGCACGATGCTGCCCTGAACCGCGGAATTGAGATCCAGCTCAACACACAGGCCACGGCTCTGATCTATGAAAACGGAAAAGTTACCGGCGTAGAAGCGAAGGATGATCAGGGAAATCATTACACCATTCCGGCCAAAGCGGTGCTGTTAGCCACTGGGGGCTATGGCAACAATCAACAGCTGATACAAAGCGCAGATGCCGGACGGGTTATCTATTACGGTCCGGTGTCCTCGAACGGTGAAGGCTTGGAAATGGCACAGAAAATCGGCGCAAAGGTTACAAACCTTCAATATTTAGGCGTTAAGCCCAATGGCTTGGAAATCAGTGCCGGAGTAGGAAAATACACTCAGCCGGCAAACAATGCGATGTGGAAAGCTTCAGCCGGAATTCTGGTTAACGATGCAGGGCAGCGCCTGATTAATGAAACCAGCAGCGAACAGGATCTGGTGGAAATTTATAAGCAGCAGAATGACTGGGCTATGTATACCGTGATGGATCAGGCTGCTTATGACGTTTTCTATGCTACCGCCATCGACAAGCACCTGTTTTCGGAGGCTGAAGCTGCATCGTGGATCAGCGAAAAAGGGACTGGGACCACTATCTTTGTTCAGGGTGAAACCCTTGCCGATGCCGCACAGCAGGCCGGGATTGACGCCGATCAGCTGACCGAGACGCTAAACGCCTACAATCAGGGTTATCAAACCGGAAATGATGAATTTGGACGGACACTGACTGCCGAATTCAAGATGGACGGTCCGATTTACATCGTCAAACAGAACCTGCGCTTTGCGACCAGTCTGGGCGGTCTGGATATCAATCCTGACTGTCAGGTTCTAACGGAGAAAGACGAAGCAATTGAAGGCCTGTATGCCGCCGGCGAAGTCGTCGGCAACGTCCAGGGCGATGCATCCAGCGCTTATCTAAGCTGGAGCGCCACTTCGGGAAAAATTGCGGCCGAAAGCATCGATGCTCTGCTGAAATAATTCACACAGGTACGGAAATTCCATTTTCGTGCCTTTTCTTTTGATTTCTCTGACCATGATCTTTCCTGCGCTTGACTTCTACCGTTTTAACGATAAACTTGAACATAAGTGAGGAAAGACCATGGCTAAATTTAAAATCGGAGAATTATCCAAACTGCTGAATATCCCGGAAACGACAATTCGTTACTATGATAAGATGGGCATTGTCGATTCCCATAAAAATAATCACAGCGGATACCGGGTGTTTAACGAAGTGGACATGCATAACCTGATGCACTATAAGCTCTATCGTTCGTATGGTCTGAATCAGAAACAGGCCCAGCAGTGCATTTATGATTTGAATCTGGATGAAATTGATCAGGTTCTAAGCGAAGATGAACAGGACATTGCCCGCCAGATTCGTTTTCTGACGGAAAAGCAGCGAATTGTCCAAGCGAAAAGACAGTTTATTGAAGCGCTGGATCATCAGTTAGGAACGCTGCAGGTAATCGAAAGGAAGGCCTGCTGCCTGATCGGCTACCGTCAGCGAAACGGCGGACAAACCGCTTTGATTCAGAAAAAAGAGAACTATGATATACTCTCTGACTGGATGGAACGTTTTCCGCTGGTGTCGATGACGCCGTATTTTTTGGAATCTGATTTCCGCAGTCAGCTTGAACAGGAATACAGCGGACTGATCGTCGAGAAAAAAATTGCTGAGGAATTTAATCTGATCTGCGATGAACGCGTCATGGAACTGCCTCCTGCCCGCTGCATCAGTTATGTGTTCCATCGGCAAAAAGCAATGACTGTTCCTTTTATCCGCTACATGGAACCGGTCTTCCAGTATCTTGATGAGCATCAATATGAAGTCTGCGGCACCGTGACTTTTGATCATTATATTGCGCTGAAAAAACACAGCGAGCATCTGTTTTATGGTCGGGTTCTCGTTCCGTTTCGTTCGATCAACACCCCTGCCTCAACACTTTGATTTCATTGTCCTCTAAGCTCAGCTCGTATTCCTTGCTGAGTAAATTAAAAAACCGGCTTTCTTTTGATCAAGTCCCCCTGGACACCAATCATGTTGAAGCCGGTATTTTTAATTTAAACGAATTACCTTCCCAAAATCGTTCGGTCCGATAAGGCCGCGTGTTCACTGGCATACAGCGCCATGACGTCCTTCACCGTCAGCCGGCGGCGTTCTTCACCTTGATAGATATGCAGAATCTTGCCTTCATTCATCACAATCGTTTTATTGCCATAAGCAAGTGCATTTTCGATGTTATGCGTAATCATCAGTGTCGTGATATGATCCCGTTCGATGATTTGCTGGGTCAGGGCCATAATCGACTCCGCTGTTCGCGGATCCAGAGCCGCGGTGTGTTCATCCAAAAGCAGAAGTTTCGGCGTGACCACAGTCGCCATCAATAATGTCAGCGCCTGACGCTGACCGCCCGACAGGTGACCCGCCGGTGTTTTCATCCGCGTTTCCAATCCGAGATTTAAGGATTTCAGCAGATCGTAAAAGAACTGCTCATCTTTACGGCTGACGCCCAGCTGCAAAGACCTTCGCTTTCCTCGACTGTATGCCAGTCCCAGATTTTCTTCAATCGTCATCGAAGGCGCTGTTCCCTTGAGCGGATCCTGAAACAGCCGTCCGATCGCATGCGAACGGCGATGTTCCTTCATCCGGGTCAGATCCTGCCCGTCCAGCATGACCTGTCCTTCGCTTAGCGGCAGACTTCCGGCAATCCCGCCTAAAAGGGTGCTTTTGCCGGCGCCGTTGGAACCGATCACCGTGGCGAAATCTCCGGCTTCTAAGGTCAGGCTGACATGATCAAGCGCAATTTTTTCATTTACCGTTCCGGCATTAAAGACCACCGTGGCTTCCCGTACTTCAAGCATGGCGTTTCCTCCTTGTTTTCATTTTTCCCTGGATCTGCGGCACCGCCAAGGCCAAGACGACTAACGCGGAAGAAAATAATTTCAGATCGCTGGCCGCCAATCCCAGAGAAAGAGCGAACGTCAGCACGAACCGATAAACGATCGTCCCAGCGCAAATCGACGTCAGATGATGAACCAAGCCGCCCCTGCCAAACAGTGTTTCTCCGATAATGATTGACGCCAATCCCAGCACCAACATGCCCAGGCCGCCGTTGTTGTCCGCAAACTGCTGCTGCTGCGCCAACAGGCCGCCTGATAAAGCAACCAAGCCGTTGGCCAGCGCCAGGCCAAGGATTTTCATGGAATCCGTGTTGATCGAGGAAGCCCGCACCATTTCCTCATTGTCCCCCGTGGCCCGTAACGACAGTCCCAGCTGGGTTTTCAAAAACACCGTCAACAGGATCACCAGCACGACGACGATCAAAATCAGAATCCCGGTCGTCGCCTGCGGAAATTTCCCTTCAAACAAGGAAAACAACGTGGTCTTTTTATACAGCGATAAATTCGGCTTGCCGCTCATAATTCTCAAGTTGACCGAATACAAGCCCGTCATCGTCAGAATCCCCGCCAGAATCGGCTGGATTTTTAAACGGGTATGCAAAAGTCCGGTAATCCCGCCGGCCAGGATGCCGCCTACAAAGGCAGCTGCCAGCCCCAGCAGCGGATGGCCTGCCAGTGCCAAAACAGCGCTGATTGCCATTCCGGTCACAAAACTGCCGTCCACGGTCAGATCCGGCGTATTCAAGATCCGAAAAGACAGAAACAAACCCAATGCCAGCACAGAATAAACCAGTCCCAGCTGCAATGTGGAAAAAAATGTGTCCAGCGACATGTTTTAGCGCCTCCTTCCCTTTCTCTTTACTGCGGATCGTTTAACAAGACTAACTGCGGATCCGCGGCCACGCTGTCCGGCAGCGTCAGCTGCAGCTCTTCTAAAGCATCCGCATTGACGTAAATACTGAGATTCTGGTTAAATACCTTCACTGGAATTGCGCTGACCTCCGTCCCCTGAAGCACCTGATCCACCATCCGTGCCGTTTCCTTGCCCAGATCCACATAATTGATGCCAATGGTCGCCGTTCCGCCATCCATCACCATCGAATCGGCGCCGACATACACAGGAATCTGCGCTGAACGAGTAATCTGGGTAACGGTGCTCATCGCCGTTGCGACTGTGTTGTCATTCGGCGAAAACAAAGCGTCGCATTTTTCACTCAGCACCTGCACCGCCTGCGCCACCTCAGAGGTGTTGGCGACCGGCGCTTCCATCACCGTCAGTCCCCGTTTTTCGGCAGCGGCCTTGGCCTTGGCGATATTGGTTTGGGAATTGACCTCACCGACGTTATAAACCATCCCCAAGGTCTTTAAATCCGGCTGCAGCTGCAGTGCCAGATCCAGAATCTGTTCCACTGCCACTTCATCGCTGGTCCCAGTAATGTTCTGATCCGGATGTTCCAGGCTCGTAGTCAGTCCGGCCTCCATCGGATCGGTCACCGCCGAGAAGATCACCGGCGTCGTTTCCGCCAGCTTCGCCGCAGACTGGGCTGTCGGCGTGGCGATGGCCACGACAACGTCCAGCTTTTCCGATTGGAATGACGAAACGATCGAGCCGATATTGCTTTGTTCCCCCTGGGCATTTTTAAACACAAGCGTGCAGTTTTCCCCATCCTTATAGCCCAAAGCTTCCAGTTCCTCTTTGAAGCTGTCGTAAATCATATTCAGCGAGGTATGCTCCATCAGCTGAATGATGCCGATCCGCGGACCCTCCACGGTCTTTTTCGAACATCCGGTTAAGCTCATCAAGATTCCTAACGCTAACACCATCATCAATTTTCCTGTTTTTTTCATATTCTTTCTCCTCCGGTTTTCATCCTTTTTTTCTCAAAATACTGATGTTTGTTTACAGACGGCTTTTTCAGCCCGTCCCTCACTCCACATGCGGATGTTATCCATCCTCATCGCCTCCTGTTCTTCTGGCTTTTAAGCGAGAGGATCCCGGATCAATAAAAAAGCCTGCCCTCGCGGAAAAGTATAAAACTTTCCATCAAGGGCAGGCTGAATTTCCTGCGGTACCACCTTGTTTGAAAAAAGACGTTCACACAGTCTTTTCTCCACTCACCAAAAATGCCAACACATTTTCTGCCTTTTAACGTCGGCTCACGTCCGCAGCTACTCGATTTCTCTTTCACTTGGCCCTCTGAGGTCCATTTACCCAGCGGCATCTCTGTCTGGCTTCCACCTTACCCAAACTCTCTTGAAGCGCCTGTCTGTGCTTGATCTCCCCATCACTGGTTTATCTTCATTCTACACGTCAGAAAGGAAAAGTCAATGGGATTTTTACCCGGATATTCCTGGTTTTTTCTGCTTTTTCAGCTTTTTTCCCAAGAAAATGGCGCTTTTTACCACTTTTCCTTCTCTCTTTTTTGCCAATCTATAAGATTGTGGTAAAATAAAGAATGATTCATCAAAATGGATTTCTGCGGAAGTCCCCCACAGAGTAAGGAGAATCAAAGCGAATGTCAGAACAAAACAAATCTATGGATCCTCAAGAATCCCAAAATAAACCGAAGAAAAAAAAGCGCAGAGGTTCATTAGGGAAGAAAATTGCGATCTTCTTCGTTTATTTTCTTCTGATTGCCGGTCTGGCGGTTGGCGGAGGCGGCTTATATATCGCTTCTGAAATGATCAAGGATGCGCCTGAAATCAGTTTAAACGATTTTGAAGGATTGGAGTCATCCCAGATCTATGATCAGGATGGAATTTTGATTACCGAGCTGGGCGCGTATCTGCGTGAAAATATCACTTATGAAGATATGCCCAATTCGTTAGTTGACGCGTTTGTCGCGATTGAGGACTCACGCTATTTCGAGCATCCCGGCTTCGATGTACCGCGGTTTGCGAAAGCGGCGCTGGAAAATTTAAAATCCAAGAGCTTCGGTCAGGGCGGTTCCACCTTTACGATGCAGCTTGTAAAAAACACCTACTTCCAGGTGGATGATCTGGAAAACTCCACAATTGCGGAAAAGTCCGTTGATCGTAAGGTCCAGGAAATCTGGACAGCGCTGAAGCTGGAAAAACAGATTGATAAGAAGCAGATCTTTCAGCTGTATTTGAACAAGCTGAACTTCGGCGGCAATATCCGCGGCGTGCAGAAAGCGGCGCAGTATTATTTTGGCAAGGACGCAAAAGATCTGAGCTTGGGTGAAAGCGCGCTTTTGGCAGGGATTATTAACCGGCCTAACGCCTATAATCCGTATGAAAATCTCGATTATGCCACCAACCGGCGCAATACGGTGCTGGATATGATGGTTTATCATGGCTACATCACTGAAATGGAGGCCGATCTGGCCAAATCCATTCGCGTAGAAGATCTGTTAGTTGGTGAGGACTACACCATTTCGGAAAGCGGCGGACCTTACCAGGCTTATGTCGACGCGGTGATTGAAGAAGTCAAGCAGATCACCGGCAAAGATCCGGCCCTGACGCCAATGAAAGTTTACACCAACATGGACCGTACCGTTCAGGAACAGATCGACGCGATCCAGAAAGGCGAAAATATTGAATATCCGGACGAGCTGATGCAGATCGCGATCGTATCGATGAACAATCAGACCGGTGAGATCCGCGGCTTAGGCGGCGGACGGAATTATTCCGGAGCGCGTCTGTTAAACCGGGCGATCAGTCAGTTTAAACAGCCGGGCTCAGCGGTAAAACCGTTCCTGTCCTATGCATTGGCCTTTGAACATCTGGGATGGGCCACCGATCATGTGATTACCGACCGGCCGATTGTATACCGCGGAACCAAAAAGGTCATCAATAACTTTGACGGACAGTACCGCGGCGACGTAACGCTGCAGCAGGCTGTGGGTCAGTCGCTGAACACACCGGCAATTCAGACCTTGCAGGAGGTCATCGATACGATTGGACGTTCCAAGGTCGTCGATTATCTGCAGAGCTTAGGCTTCTCGCAGGTCAACAGCGACAACTTTGATACCGGCTATGCCATCGGCGGTTCCAGCTTCCAGGCCAGCGCGACAGAAATGGCCAGCGCGCATGCCGCCATGGTCAACGGCGGACGTTATGTCCAGCCGCACACCGTATCCCGCATTGAATTCAATGACGGTACCGCGGATTACGTCGCCGATCACAGCGGCAAACAGGTGATCAGTGAAGAAGCGGCCTACATGTCCAGCACGCTCATGCAGTACTGCGTTGAAGGTCCTTATTTCAATTACATGCAGGTTTTAAAGCGCAGTTATCCGGTCTATGCCAAAACCGGAACGACAGACTGGGGCAAAGACGGCCTGCGGTTCGGAATCCCGGAAGGCGCGGCTAAAGATAAATGGATGATCGCTTCGACCAGCCAGACGACCAATGTGGTGTGGGTAGGCTATGATAAAGGCGTGAAGGGTGAAAGCACCTATTTCGACAACGCGAAAAGCAAGCTGAACATTCCAGGTCAAATCTGCGAACTGCTTCTGGATGCCAATTATGATGAAGCCGATCCGCCGAAAGCGCTGACCCGTCCGGATGGGGTGGAGAACATCACTCACATTATCGGAACTTTCCCATATGCTTCACTGGATGGTGTCGATCCAAGTCTGTCGACAACCGGTCTGATCAAGAAGGAATACAACAATCTTGTTTCGCCATGGGGCAATTCTGAACAGAAGCTGGAAAGCACCGTCAGCGGCTACATCGATGAATGGGGCGGACTGACGATCAACTGGGGCGGCTATCGCGGCGATCTTCCGGCCAATCAAAAGGAAATCAGCTTATCGCAGGGTGACATTTACGTTTACGCTGTCGGACAAAAGCTATTTGACTGGAACTGGATTCTCGGCAATCCGTACTACTACGCCAAAGTCTATCTCAACGGCAACCTGTATCATGAAGTCAGCTCCGATCAGCCCACTTACTATGACTGGGTTGAAGGCGGCGGCAGCGTTAAAGTCTGCGGCTACTATGTTTACAGCACCGGCTTACACAGTGAGGAACAATGCGTCACCGTACGCTAACAAATAAAACCGTTTTCCGAAAAGGAGACGGTTTTTTCATACTTTTTTGTCCTCATTTGACCCTTTTCCTTTGGCTATGACCAATTAGAAACCTTTCTTCCAAGGCTTTTTGAAACAGAAAAAAGAACCTGCCCTAGGCAAGTCCTGATTTGAAGTCTTTGTTATTTCAGAATACGGCTGATCGCGGCATTGACCGATTTGCCATCCGTTTTTCCCTGATATCGGGCCATCATTTCTTTAATCAGCGTCCCTTTGTTTTTCACAATCGGCTCCAGCTGCAGCTCAGCCATCAAAGCATATACCGCTTCATTCAGTTCCTCTTCGCTCATCTGCGCCGGCAGATAGGCTTCGATGATCTCAATTTTGCGCTGAGTTTCGGCAATCAGATCCGGCCGGGAAGCCGATGTCTGGGCCAGCGAATCCTTGGTCTGCTTCAATTCCTTCTGTACGTACGTCAGCTCTTCTTCTTCACTTAAAGGTTTTCCTGCTTCCTTTTCCGCTAGGGCAATCGCGGAGATCAATAAACTGCAGACACCATTTTTCACGGTATCTTTTTCTTTCAGGGCCTGCATCTTATCTTTTCTTAATGTCGTTAATAATACTCCCATAAAATCATCCTTCTTTCCGTCTTTTTATTTATTATACCCCGTTTTTGAGCTGGGTTTCAACAGCCTTGCCAACAAACCTCCATGCGCCGCAGACCAAAGACTGATCAGACTGCTGAAGTTGAGGAGGATTGTTCGATTTTCTGCGCATGATAATAAATTCTGACCTGCGTTGTCGGATATTTGTGATTCAGCCGCTGACTGAGCCGTTTGACCACCTTATGCACATCTTGTTCCGCGCTCAGCATCAACATCACCGCTAACTGGCAGGCCGCTGTTCGGGTGAAAATATCACAGGAGCGCAGCTGATTCTTCACAATCCGAATCAAAGCATCCGTGGCCTGATTGCCAAGCTCTGCCGAAACACCCTGGACATCCAGAACTAACAAATAAGAATTGATGTCCAATCTTCGGCTTTCGCGCATCCGTGCCTGATACAGCTTGCGGAAAACCGGCTGCTCGCAGAAAAAAGCGGTGCCGTCTTCCTGAGTATTCATTTCCTCAATCAGCTCCTGAATGGTGTGCGTCGGCTCCCGTTCTGAGCTGAGGAAGTAAATCAAGGACTTGGACCGGCCTTCAAACTCTACGCCGAATTCGTGATAAAACCGTTCGGAAATCTGATCAAAATGTTTTAAGGCCCGATTATACTCCTTGGCTTTAACCAGTCCAGATAAATATCGGTAATTGAGATCATCTGAATACGGATCCAGCGCCAGCGCCCACTGTGTGATCCGCAAAACTGCTTCTGACTTCCCGTTTTGTTCTAACAGCGCCGCCGTATCCTGAACTAAGTTCTTCACTTTTTCTTTCCAGAATTCACGCAGCGGAAGAATCCACAGAGAAGAATAACCGGCCATCAGCTCACCGCGGACCAGCATTTCAATCCATTCCGGCTTTTCAGCCAACGTTTCCGGCTTCAGTATATCGAGCTGATGCAAATCAGAATCCACCGGCGCCTGCAGCGAAAATAAATATCCGCGGCTGCCGGTCACGATCCACTCCTGATCTTTTGTTTCAGCATAAGCCTGAGTACATTTACGTAGACGATGAATCGCAAATTTCAGGGCATTTTGAGGATTGACGGATTCCGGCCAGAACAGTTCAATTAACCGTTCATGACTGACTAACTCTCCGCGATGAATAAGGAAATAACAAAGCAGCTCGGTCAGCTGTTTCCCTAAAATTTCGCTGAGTGCGCGGGACTGACCGTTTTCCTGCAGTGTTGGAACTCCCCAAAGTTTAATAAAATAGCGTTCCACTTTATTTCCTCCCACAGAATCAGAAGACTTTCGTCCAGTAAACCTCTGACAATGACTTTATTTTATCAGATCGCCCTGGCAACCTCAAGCATCCTTTATTGCGCATCTTTCGATTTCTGACTCGCCAAGAACGAGAAGAAGCAGAAAAGTCAGGGTGTTGTCCCTGACGGATTGAACGGTGTTTTGCTTGTTTCTTCAGCGGCGAAGTCCAAGCCGCTGTGTCAGTAAATCTTCCATAGAATACAGACCGGCACCCAGCATCGGAATGGCCTCCACCGCTTCCAATATGCCGCGGATAAAGATTTCACGGCTGTCTGCGGTATGGGTAATCGTGATCTGTTCGTGATCCCCGCACAAGATCACCGTGTGTTCTCCTGCAATCTGCCGATGCCTCAGCGATGTTACAGAAATCGGTTTTTGATAGCCATAGCGGTCCGTTGAGAGTCCCTGCAGCGTTTTCTTGAGCATTAGAGCACTGCCGCTGGGCTTATCCTTTTTCTGTTCATGATGAATTTCAAGAATATCACAGTCAAAATACTGAGCAATTTCCTTCTGACAGCATTTCAGCATCTTATTGACGATCGTCATGCCAATCGAAAAGTTACTGGCCATGACTACCGGTACACTTTTCGCCCAGACTTCAATTTTCTGCTTCTGCGCTTCGCTGTACCCGGTGGTTGCCAGAACCAGAGGAATTCGCTGGGTCTGCATCGCCCGCTCAATCTTGACGAAATTATCCGGATGGCTGACATCGATGATCACCTCGGGATGCTGCGGCAGTTCAGCAATCTCCCGATAATACGAGGAGGCGATCAACCCAACACACTGCAGATCTTCCTTTTCTTCTATCTGGCTTAACAACAAATGGCCCATCGTACCATAACCAACGATAACAATTTTCATGATCATCCCCCCTGATCAGTGTATGATGCCCGGAACTTTTCCATAACCTCGGGTCGTTGGCCCGGGTCCTTTTGCCCGGATGGAATACGATGTCAGTGTAAGGAGGAATTAACTTATGGGAATGCCTGAAATTAAAAGTAGTAACGTCACCCGTTCACAAGCGATTACCGATATTCTGCAGTCGATTGCTTTGGAGGAAGCCGCGCTTGCGCACATCCTCAATGCCGAAGGGGAAAAACTGCAGTGTGCAGTTTCCATGGAATGCATTACGATTGATAAGCTGATCGAGGTCAATGAAACAGTGCAGAGTACCATGGAAGCGGCAGCAAAATTTGAGCAGGCGCTGCAGGCGAAGCTGGCCAGTTTATTCCAGGACTGCTACAAATAACTTTAACCGTATCCACAAGGACAAAGCACCGCTGCCCACAACTGGGCCCGCGGTGCTTTTCCTTTCATTCGCTTCTTTGATCGCTGTTGATCAGAAGTTCTCAATCTGTTTTTTGTTACCGATTTGTCTAAGCAGTACATACAGCGAATTCCCATTCTTCAATCCGAACTCTTTAGTTCAAGAAAATCCCCGTGATCAGCAAGACGACGAGCAATTCCAGCCCCATAATAACCCATGACCAGGGATTTCCTAAATTCATCGTCCAAGCGTATAAACCTCTTTTTCTGACAAAGATACGAGCATCCTCACGGTTGATATAAATCCGACCGCTCATTGGCTGATTCCCTTCTTCCTGACTGTATTTTCGTTTAGCCATAGAATCCTCCTTCGTGTTCTGCATCCGGACGATGCCTTCCTATGCTTTTTCTTTATCTTATCAAGGGGCGAGCAGCATCGCAAGGCTTTGCGGCTTTGATGATGCAAAATCATCAAAAAGCGGTCGGAACGGTTCGGAAAGATTGAAGTTTCCGCGAATTTGGGCTACACTTATGTCTAACTAAAAGGGGGAATTGTGTTGCTTAATGCCCGAGGTAAAAAATTTCTTTCGTACTATCGGCCTTATCTGAGGCTGTTTATCGCCGATATGGTCTGTGCCTTCATCGTGGCGGCGATTTCACTGATCTTTCCGCTGCTGACACGCTACATCACCAATACTGTGTTAGTCGGTTCGCAGTCCGTGCAGCTGGATCTGATTTTCCGTATCGGCTTAGTCATGGTCGCGTTAATTCTCATTGAACTGCTCTGTAATTTCTTCATTACTTATAAAGGTCATTATATGGGCGTCATGATGGAACACGATATGCGCAATGAGCTGTTCAGCCATTATCAAAAGCTGTCGTTCAGTTTTTATGATGAACAGAAGACCGGCCAGCTGATGTCGCGGCTGACCAACGATCTGTTTTCATTAACTGAACTTTACCACCATGGACCGGAAGATGTGGTGATTTCGATCATCAAGTTCTTCGGTGCTTTCTTTATTCTGCTTTCAATCAATGTTCCGCTGACGCTGATCATTTTCTCCATCCTGCCGGTCATGCTTCTCTTTGCGCTGTACTTCAACAAGAAGATGGGCAAAGCCTTTAAGCAGAACAAAGAACGCGTTGGAGATATCAATGCCCGGATTGAGGATAACTTATCCGGAATCCGTGTCGTCAAATCGTTTACCAGCGAAGGCAGTGAAATGGAAAAATTTGATGTGGAGAACAACCGCTATGTCAAATCCCGCAAGAACAGTTATCGGATCATGGCCTATTATCACTCTGGGCTGAACGCGTTTACCACAATGATCACCGTCGTTGTCATTCTGGCTGGGTCTACGTTCATCTCGATGAAATGGATCCTGTTGGGGGATCTGTTAACTTATCTGCTTTATATCAACAATCTGACGGAACCCGTGAAAAAGCTGATCAACTTCACAGAACAGTTCCAGGAGGGAATCACCGGTTTCCAGCGCTTTATGGAAATTATGGAAGTCGAGCCGGATATTCAGGATAAGCCGCATGCTCGGACGCTGGCTCAGGTCAAGGGCGCAGTGGACTTTGAAGACGTAGGGTTCCAGTATGCTTCCGCTTCCGATTACGTGCTGAAACATATCAATCTGCATGTGGAACCGGGTGAATATCTGGCGTTAGTGGGTTCCTCGGGGGCCGGCAAGACCACGCTGTGTTCGTTAATTCCGCGTTTCTATGAAGTCAGCGAGGGCCGGATTTTAGTCGATGGTCAGGATATCCGCGATGTCACGATGAAATCGCTGCGCAGCTGCATCGGCATTGTTCAGCAGGATGTTTATCTGTTTGCGGGCAATGTCATGGAAAACATTCGCTATGGACGGCCCGATGCCACGGAAGAAGAAGTCATTGCCGCGGCCAAAGCCGCCAATGCGCATGATTTCATCATGGAGCTGCCGGATGGGTATAATACAGATATCGGGCAGCGGGGCGTGAAACTGTCCGGCGGTCAAAAGCAGCGCTTATCCATCGCCCGGGTCTTCTTAAAAAATCCGCCGATCCTGATTTTTGACGAAGCGACCAGCGCTTTGGATAATGAAAGCGAAAAGGTGGTTCAGGATTCTCTGGAACGCCTGGCCCGCAACCGCACAACGTTTGTCATCGCGCATCGCTTATCCACGATCCGCAACGCCCGGCGGATTGTCGTTTTGTCAGATGAGGGTATTTTGGAACAGGGCGATCATGCGGCGCTGATGGCAGCCGACGGTGCTTATGCCCATTTATACCGCATGCAATTTGAACATTGATTCTAAGGAGGTTTTACTATCTCACAATTCTTCTGTTTCTGGGATGAGGTGCTGCCTGGAACAGCCTATGGTTTCTTAAGTCTGCCGCACATGCTGGAAATTCTGTTCATTCCCTTAAGTCTGGGACTGCTTCTACATTGGACGCAAACCCATTCGCGGCAAGCGGCCAGAAAATTACTCCACGGATTGGCCATCGCTGTCCCATGTCTGGAACTGACACGGATTGTCTGGCTGTTTCTGTTAGGTGAAGGGTATTGGGTCAAGCTGCTTCCGCTGCATCTGTGCGGGCTGCAGGTCTTGTTTATTCCGCTTGCCGTCTTTACCCGCTCAGAAGCCCTGCGCAGTTATGTGTGGGCCACTTCCATTCTCGGCGGAATCACGGCTATCGTTTATCCGGCCGGGATTGTCGGTACTTATCCCTTTTTCCACTTTCAGACATTCCAAAGCTTTGCCCTGCATCTGCTTCTGATTTTAGTTCCCATCTTAATGTTTCTGTGCGATGGTTACTCCCCAACGTTTAGACAGCTGCCTTCCGTCACGGTGATTCTGAGCCTCAGTGCCCTGTGCGCCTTCGCTGTGGACTGGATTTGGGGACAGAATTACATGTTTCTTCGGGAAGTCCCGGACATTGGCTTTTTACAGGAGATCCTGCGCCTGGGCGGATATCCCGCTTACTGGCTGACCTTGGGTTCGGCTGTGCTTGCGGGCTGTGCCTTGTTACTGGCTTGGGGACAGCGCTGGGCTCAACATAGACAAACACATCAACATGAGAAAAGAGGAATGACGCGGACGGGGATGTGACCCGTCTGCAATCTTCCTCTTTTTGTTATCCAGCGCCTGTCTGCGTTCGTTATTCTGTTTCCAACAGAACTTTTTGATATCTTCGCGACAGCTCCATCTGTTTGATCAGCAATTCTTCATAATAGGGCTTTAATTCCGGATCTTGGATCAGGGCACAGCCCTTTTCAATCACAATCTGTTCGCGGGATGCATCGAGAATCGGCAGCTGATGTTCCCGCTTATAAGCCAGAACCTGTCTGACCGCTGTCATTCGCTTTTCAAATAATTCTGCCATCTGGGCGTCAATTTCATTAATCATTTCCCGGGCCTGTTGTAAACTATCCTGCATAACTTCCTCCTCAATCATCTTGACAATTCCTTAATTGGTGATAAAATTAATATCGTGTCTGGGGCCGTAGCTCAGCTGGGAGAGCGTTGCGTTCGCAATGCAAAGGTCGCGAGTTCGATCCTCGTCGGCTCCACCAGATTTCACGATCAGACAGGAACAAACGTTCCTGTCTTTTATTTTGTATTATACACTGAAAAATCCCAAAGATGGAGTTTTTTTTATTCAATGTTCCTGTTTATCCGCTCAACCTACACAGACTGAGATTTTTACTGAACCCGAAGAAAAGGATACTTCACGAATGAGGTGAAATATCCTATTTTTTTATTCCTTAGACGGCTGTTCTTTTTTCGCTTTTTTCTTTACCGCTTTGCGCAGTTCTTCCATCGCTTCCGGATCCGGCTGCGGCGGAGTCAGTTCGCCTTTGCGGAAATAGAATCCCTGCATGTAATCCGTACCGCATTCGATCAGCACTTCCATTTCTGCCCGGGTTTCTACACCTTCCGCCAGAATTTTGATATGACGGCTGCGGAAATAGACAACCAGCCCCTCATAGAACTCGCGGCGGTTAAGATCCTGATCAATCCCACGGATAATGCTCATGTCGATCTTCACGTAGTTTGGCATCAAGTCGAGCAGCGTGGCTTCCCCATTATAGCCCGTTCCATAATCATCCAAGGCTATTTCCTGATGCTGCTCAACGCAGCGTTTCCGTTTATGCAGCGTGGCCTGTTCACCCATCTTCTCACTTTCTGTCAGTTCGATGACAACCTGGGAATTGTATTGACCAAAGCGCCGATCCAGTTCCGCCAGATCCTCCGGCGTCAGCCGCAGACTGGAAATGGAATTGATGAACAGTTTCTTCCCTTTCAGATGTTCATGATAGCGATCAATCGTTTCCATCGCTTTGAACCAAGTCAGATGTTCAATCTGATACAGCCGTGACTGGGCCCGGGCAATCCGCAGCACTGCCGAAGGTGTCGGTAATTTTTCCATCTTTGGCCGCATCAGCATTTCATAGCCATAGACCGTTTGCGACGCAACATCAATGATCGGCTGGAATACAAAGTCAATCAGTTCATTTTCAATCAGCCGGTTGAGATCTTCACTGCTGTGCAGCATAAACGAATCCTTCTGATAGCTTTCAATTTCAAAATCCTTGATTCCGCCCTTCACGGAATTCTTGATTTCATACATCGCAAAATCAGCGTATTTGATTAATTCTTCCAGATTCCGGCTGTCCTTTGGATACCACGAAACACCAAAAGAAGCACGGATCCGAATGCGTTTGCCATCCGGCAGATCCATCTCATAAGCCGCCATAGCCTTGCGGATCTGTTCGATCTTCTGACGAATCTGGAAGTCCGTATCATAGCCATAGAACAAAACGTAGAACTCGTCGCCGGACATCCGCGCCGCAATTTCATGCGAGCCGGCATTGCTGCGCAGAACATCAGCCGCACTGCGAATATAGCCGTCGCCGCAGTCATGTCCGTACGTATCGTTAATATACTTCAGGTTATCGAGATCCATCATCATAAAGGCTGTAATTTTCAGCCGTTCCGGATGCTCAAAACGCTCCTGGGCAAACCGCTGGAACGCCCGCCGGTTTAACAAATTGGTCAGAACATCATAATCCCGTTCATATTCAATGCGGTGACGTTCCACCATTTCCGCCGTTACATCCTGAATCACACCCAGGATCGTCTGCCCCAATGCCGCAGTTTTCAAACGCAACCAGCGGGCTCCACCGCTCTGTGGCTCCAGTTTGATCAGTTTCTCACGCTGCCGGCCTAAATCCCCGAGATCCAGATTCAGCTGATGCAGGTGATCGCTGAACTGATCCAGGGTCAGCATCTGATCCTCATGACTCTGCTGCGGCTGCAGCGCGTCAAAGAACCCGGAGGTGCAGAAGACAGAATTTTTTGCCGGATCGATTTCAAACGCACCGATCTGGATTGAAAGCATGCCGATAATCTGCGACAGCCGCGAGCTGTTTTCAGCAACGCTCTTGCTCAGTTCTTCAATGGCCTGACTGAGCTGATCAATTTCCGTGATGCGGATCGGATCCAGATGAATCGGCCGGTTCGGATCGGAATTGCGGACTTTGCGGGCCAAGGCGCCGATCTGTCGGGAAGGCCGGTAACTGGCATAGATGGTCGCAGTCAGTCCCACCAGCATCGACAGAATCATAAAGGTCAGAATTGTATTCTGGATTTTCCGCGAGAATCCATACAATGCATCCCGGGACTCCAGACCGACTAAGACCCAGCGCTGATGGGAAAACGGAGCATTGGTATTATACAGATCCAACGGCTGCAGACTGCCGTAAATCCGCTGCTTCAGCTTTAACGCTTCGGTATGAATCAGCGCTCCGGAACCGGATATTTCCTGATCCATCTGAAAGACCAGCTCTTCCGCTTCGCCAAACATTGCGATGAACACACCGCCGCTGTGCGTCACCTTCTGCAAGGTTAAGCCCTCCGCTGCCGCCTGGGATTCATCGAGAATCGCCAGCATATATGAACCGGACTGATCGGAAAGCAGTTCCTTGGCCGGCAGCATCGTCTTCAGATAATCGTCCGCCAATGAAATTCCAAGGACGCCCAGCACCGTGCCGTCACTGGCGACTAATGGTTGGGAATAGGTCAGCGTTTTGATCATTGCTTCATTTAACGTTGATCCATAACCCCAATACCCGGCATCCTCCCGTTCCAGCTCCGGAACGGACCGAATTGCCTGGACAGGATTGTTGTAGAAGTAACTTTCCGCTGTAATTTTAAACCGCGGGCTCCAGCCGACGTCCATCGCAATGCCTAAAGCCTGCGCCACATCTGTCGGTGAGCGTTCCATCAGAAGATCAGAATTATCATAAGGATTGTTGATCGGATCCAAGTCGCGCAGGTACAGCCCGCTTTTCTCAGCCGACTCCCCTTCGCCGATTTCCACCGGCGTTCCTTCAAAGACCAGAAAAACACCGGTCACGGTGTTTCGGCGCATTAAAGCGACCAGATCCGGACCGATGGTTTTTAAGATATTGCTGGTCAGTTTGGCTCCCGGCACCAGATCCGAAACCGTCATCTCAGCTTCAGCTAACTGCTGCTCGATTTCCTCTTCAATTTTCGTCTGGTAGATCGAAAAATTACTCCAGCGCTGGATCATTTCATTTTCCAGATAATTCTTCCGATTGATGACCCGTTCGTTCAGGATTTCCTCAGCATTTCGATCAAGCTTGGTAATCACGCCGCCGTTAAATACCAACATCCCAAACAAACTGATCTGAAAAATTTGAACGATGATCAAAGGGATCAGAATACGATTGAAAACACTTCTTTTTTTCAGCATATTCCGGTTACTCCTTTTCTACAAACGTTATTTCTTTACAATTTCCTGCATTTGCTGCGTCAGCGACGTAAACCAAGCGTCAAAATAAGCTTCGGTCTCAAATTCAGCGGCCGCCTCATCCAGGCTCATCCCCTGTGCCAGCTTCGCCTTGACCTGTTCGCGATCCGCTTTCGCCAGATCCTGCATCGACGTGTCCAATAAAGAGCGGGCATCATTGCCGCCTTCAAAGGCTTTTGTCGTATACAGTTCAACTTCATTCAGCTGCTTTTCCGCGACTTCAACCACATCGATCATCTCAGCGGAAGCCAGTTCTTCATGACTGTCCATGACTTTTTTTATCGCTTCAAAATCATTTGCAGCTTTTTTTACCGGCAAATAACCTGAAGCCAGTGAAAATTCAATGTTTCGTTCTTCTTCCGTAAACCATTTTAAGAATACAACCGAAGCATATTCATGCGCGGCATCCGAGCGGGACACAACCATGCCGGCGCCCTGCTGAACCGCGATTTTATCCCCGTCCGCAAACATCGGCGCGGCTGCCAGAACAGATTCGATCGGATAGCTTTCAACATCACTGACCGCCACTTCCTTCGGGAAATAAGCTGCTCCGCTGCTCGATCCGACTAAGGCGATCAGATCGCCGGTTTTCGCATCATCCGAACGGAAGCGTCCCTGGGCTGTAAAATAGCCGCGAATATAAGGAATATAATAATTATCCCACAATTTCTTAAAGATCTCACGATCCAGATTCAGTGTCACCTGATCCCCTTCAACTGCAAAAATTTCCTTCCCCAGCTGACGGCTGCCGATAATCATATAATTCGCCATCGCATCCCGGCCAAAGAAAGCCTTGCCGTCATTGGGCTGCGGTGTCAGACTGTCCGTCCACTCATAGTATTCCCGGGCTACCTTCGTCACGCCCTCCAATGTATTTAACTCATCCAAGGTGGCACCGGTCTCGTCCGCAAACCGATCCCAATCCGTCTTGTTCAGCATCATCAATTCCGTGGATTTGGCAATCGGGAATATTTTCAGACTGTCGTCCTCACCGATCCGACCTTCGCTCAAATACTCATCCCGATAGGATGCCAGGTCTTCTTCGCTCATATACTGATCAATTGAAGCGACCAGCCCCAGCTTGTCAACCTTAAACGCGGTATCGGCATAAGCCGCAAAGATATCCGGAATTTCCCCGGCTCCGACCTTCTTTTCCGCCGATTCTTCAACCTTCTTGATCAAATCGTTGACATTGCCCTGACTGTACGCTTCGACCACAATCCCCTTTTCAGCCCCAATCGTTTCGTTAAATTCAGTCACCAATCCGTCGAAAGCTGCTTTCTGCGTCCCGTTATAATAAGTCCAGATTTCCAGCGTAACTGGCTTGTTTGGATCCAGCAAACGGTCATAGTTTTCCTTTTTCGCTCCGCAGCCCTGCATCATGAGCATTGCCGCCATCACGATCATCCCAAATTTAGTTTGTCTTTTCATATTCTGCACCTTTTCTATATATTCAACATTATAGTAGTTTCATATTCAAATTACCATGATTTTACAGTAATATGAAACGTTATTACCTAACCAAAAAAGCAGAAAAAAGGAAAGGGAAAAGGAAAGTTCCGCATTCCACTGTACAAAGTTTCTCTGAAATTTTCCATATTTAGTGCACAGTTACAAAAATTCTTTCCCCATCTCCGACGCTGTTTCCTTTCTGATTCCCCACGATGTGATGTAAGGACGGGAATCCTCCCGTCCACGGCCTTCAATCAGCGATCAAAAGCCGGATTGTAGCGATAGTAGTTGCGGCAGTCCAAATCCTTGCGGACAAAGTCAAGGGCTTCGCCAAAACGCTGGAAATGAACAATCTCACGTTCCCGCAAAAACAGCAGCGGTCCGTAAACTTCCGGATCTTTTGCCAGCCGCATCAGATTTTCATACGTCGTGCGGGCTTTCTGTTCGGCTGCCAGATCTTCTGACAGATCCGTAATCGGATCCCCCTTCGACTGAATATAGGCGGTAGTATAAGGAACGCCGTTAGCTCCCTGCGGATACACGCCGGCTGTATGATCGACATAGTAATCGGCGGCATTGGCAGCTTTGATCTGCTGAGCGGAACAGCCTTTTAACAGCTGATAAACCATCGTAGCGATCATCTCTTCATGCGCCATCTCTTCGGTGCCGATGTCCGTCAACAGTGCCCGAACTTCAGGATACGGCATCGCGTAACGCTGGTTCAGATAACGGTCAGAAGCTCCCTTTTCTCCATCCGAGCCGCCCAGCTGCGAAATGATCAGCTTTGCCATTGCCGGGTCCGGCTTCTGGATATTCACAGGATACTGCAGTTTTTTCTCATAGATCCACATGGATTTATCCCTCTCTTTCCCACGGCCATGGACTATTGACCCAATCCCAGCGGCGTCCGCGGCTGTCCCGGCTGGTCAGCGGACCGCAGACACGGTTGTATTCGTCCGCAGCCTTGCGGCGCAGACCGGTGACATAGCGATAATAGCTCAATGCGACTTCATTGTGAGGATGGGTGTCCAAAAATAAAACCGCTTCCTGAATCGCAAAATCCAGTTCCTGCAGCTCGCGCAGCAATTCCTTCTTATTCATCCCGGCTGCCTCCCTTCCCCGTAAACGGCTTGTCCAGTTCGACAAACAGCGTGCCTCTTAATAAAGCGCGCGGACGATTGTAGATTTCCCGCTTTCCGGTCCAGCGCTGACGAATGACATACGGCATAGCCAGACTCCCGTTCCGGCAGTCATTCTGATGTCCGCAGTCCGGATCTGGATCCTCTTGACAACCGCAGTCATGACCGCAGCCGCAGTCTTCCTGATCCCCGGTATCCTCGTCACAGCCGCAGTCGTCATCGTGATGGTGGCCGCAGCCGCAGTCCTCATCCGGGCAGCCACAGTCATGATGACCGCAGCCACAGTCATCCGGTTCTTCATCGCAGTCACAATCGCAGTCACAGTCACAGCCGCAGCTCGGCGGACAAACTGGAGGCTTCGGATGGCAGCCGCAGCCGGCTGAAGAACTGACAGCCTCCTCGATTTCATCCTCCAAAAAATTCACTTCGTCAAAGCGAGTGCGGAAATCATGACTTCCGTTTGGACATTGAGGTCTGCACGGCGGAGTTGGACGATGCGGACGATCACATTCCGCTGCGAAATCCGCGTCGGATTCCATCCAGCTGCGCGGAATCCGGAGCGCTCTTTCTACGTTTCCCATTTGACATTCTCCTTTCCGGTCAAACTTTCGTTGACCCACTGTATAATATTGTGCAGACGGGCCAGGAGTTGGGGAGATAGCCGTGATGGAAAACAAAAAGACACTCACTTTTTTGTGAATGTCTTGAAATTGGAGATGGAATTGAATTTTTCTACACCGTTGTCGGTTACAGCTTACAAAGCAAACAGATGCGTAGCGATCGCAAAATAGATCATGATGGAACAAGTATCCACAATGGTTGTGATCAGCGGCGCCGCCATGATGGCTGGATCCAAATGGACTTTCTTAGCCAGCAGCGGAAGCATGCAGCCGATCAGCTCCGCCAGATAAACCGTACACATTAAGGAAACTCCCAGCAAGACCGCCAGCCGCGGATCCTGATACATCAAGATGATCCGCAGACCGTTGACCAGAGCCAGCGCTGCGCCGACAATCAGGGCAATCCGGCTTTCCTTAAACGCGACTTTAAACAGATCGCCGAAGCGAATTTCATCAGTCGCAATCCCGCGAATGACCAGGGTTGAGCTTTGTGTACCGCAGTTTCCCCCAGTATCCATCAGCATCGGGATAAATGAAACCAAAAGCGGGATCGCCGAAATCGTTTCTTCATAACGGGAAATGATCGTCCCGGTAATCGTAGCTGAAAGCATTAAAAACAACAGCCACAAAATCCGATGTTTGGCATGATTGAAAACGGAAGTGCCGAAGTAGGAGTCATCGCTGGGCTGAACCGCCGCCATCAAGGCGATATCCTCGGCCATTTCTTCCTGATAGACCTCCATCGCATCGTCAAAGGTAACGATGCCGACCATGCAGTTCTCAGTATCGACGACCGGAATGGAAATCAGCCGGTACTTTTGGAACAGTTTGGATACTTCTTCCTGATCATAATGCGTCCGCACGGAAATCACATGGGTTTCCATCAGATCGCCGATCCGGACATTCTCATCGTTTAAAAGCAGGCTTTTCGCTGTGACGATCCCCAGCAGTTTTTTATTTTCAATGACATAACATGTGTAAATCGTTTCCTGATCAATGCCAACGCGCTTGATTTTCGCAATCGCTTCCCGCACGGTCATCGTCTTTTTCAAATCAACATACTCGGTCGTCATGATGCTGCCGGCGCTGTCCTGCGGATACTGAAGCAGCTCATTGATACGCGAACGGGTTTCCTTATCGGTAACATCCAAAATCCGTTCCACAACATTCGCCGGCATTTCTTCCAGGATATCGACGGTATCATCCATAAACATATCCTCAAAGATATCTTTCAGTTCTTTTTCCGTAAACGTGCTGATCAGCGCCTGCTGCATCTCCGTGTTCATGTTGGTGAACACCTCCGCCGCCGTTTCCTTGGCGATCAGACGGAAAAGGATGACCATGCTTTCCTGGGGAAATTGTTCAAGCAATTCCGCCAGGTCCACGCTGTTCATCTCATTGAGTTCTTTTTTGATCTGAGCGTATTTTTTTGCATATAAAAGCTCGGTGATGGTTTTGACTGTCATACTTTGCCCTCCTTCAAGTTTGTTCTTCAAGTTCGCAAAGCATGAATAAAACGTCCTGGAGCTTTATTTTTGGGCAGACTCGCCCTCCAGAAGCGGAAAGAATGAATTTCCCGTTTTATTGATGCCTTGCCTGCAACTACTACCGCCCGGGTTATCCATTCGTTCCACCTCCCTCTTTTGCCGAAGTCCAGCTTCAGCCACTGTTTTTAGTGTATTTCCAATTTGTTAGATTGTCAATATTTTTAACAAAGAATTGATTGAATTCTTTTTCTTCTCCGCTTAAATTTTTCTTCGCTTTCGAATCTTGTTGTTTCTCAAGATCTTGATGCAGCGCTTCTCTCGTCTAACCGACTTTCTGTCCTTCCCCACTCTGTCTTTTTTTCAATTTTAGCTTTATAATAAAAGCAGAAACAGGCCTCATGTGTTAATAAAAGAAAGGCATTTATGAAAACACGAAGCTGGAAGTTATTTCTTAATCCTGATGGGATGATTCTCCTCTTTCTGGTTATCCAGCTGGGATTGTCCTGGAACGAAAAGCGGTGCTGGCCAGTTCCCGTAAGCCTCTGTCCCATTCAAAATGGACTGTCTTGTCAAAGTATAGATCTGGTCACGCCTTACTGCACAGACATCCATGTCTATGATTATGCCTTTTTGTTTTCCTGCTTTTTTCTTTTTCTTGTTTATCGGTTTTGGAAAACGCGGAACCGATGGCTGATCTTAGATTTGATTTACTGGCTGGCTGTCGCACTTTACGCATGGAGCGCCTGGTATACTCAATTTTACGTTGTTAGCCAAACTTCTTGGCTTTATCTGGCTTTTCTGCGCTGGATTACGCTGACCTTTTTTCACGACCCGCTTAATTTCAGCCTCTTTTTATTGATGTCCATCTGTTGTTTAAAGTCATTGTTTGTTCTGCTTTCTGGAATTCAAGGAGGAACCGATCATGAAGAATAAAATCACCTGCCCGCACTGCGGCCACACTCTGCCGCTTAGGCCTCTATCATTCTTATTCCAGCGAATCGAATGTCCGCATTGTCACAGCCGGTATCGCCTTTCCTTGACATGGCCGGTTTGCATTTTGATCGCCATTCTGGCACTATCTCTTGCAGGTCTGCATTTTTTCACCGGCCTGATCGTCTACCTTTTTGTGATTTTTATCCTTATTTACTTCTTTCTGCCATTTTGGATCAACAACAATCTCATTCGAATTCAAATGCGGAAAAGACAAGATTAAAAAACTGCAGTGTCCCTGACACTCCAGTTCCATTATTTCCATCCTACACCTAGGGCCTAATCCAATAAGCCGCATAGAAACCAACTCAATAAGCGGATTGTTATTGTCATAACTATCCCCTTATCAAATTCTAATTTAGAAGGATTAACCAATACTACAAAAATTCGTATTTATTATGGTCAAGATGCTCCTAGGTATATAGAAGAAATTTTCAATAAAAAATAGTGTTGTTACCAGCTGGTAAAGACAGCCTAAACAGCCGCAAGTACGCATAGTTACCTAAAGCATGAGAAGCGGACTATGGACTTAATGGAACAAAAGTGTCCTATTGGGTGCCCAAAAGAAAATGGTGTCTTGCAAGAACCGCTAAAGCAATATAAGATTTAATTCGAAAGATACGCGCTGAAACATTAGAATTGAAAAAACGCGGAGCGAATACGCTATAGGAGGAAAAGGCGTACTCAGCAAACTATAACTTGAAAGGGAGGAATTGCTATGTTTGAGAAAAAGGAGAAAAGATTTAGTCTAAAGGAAGAAGATAACTATACTTTCGGAGCGATTAGGGTTATAGTTGATACAATAACTGGTGTTAATTATATTATGACAGTAGGTGTTGGAGGTTCGTCAATTACGCCTTTGCTTGATAGCGATGGTAATGTAGTTGTTGATAAATAACTTCCAATTTATCATTTTGATAATCTGCGGTCAGCTCCTTCATTTCGTTCTCAACAAGTTCCTGCTTCTGTGTCTGAAGCATACGATAGTAATATTGGGACGAAATATTACGCTGTAAAGTTCTTACGCTCCAAGTTTGCATAGTTGCTTCTTTCTCATACCAAGCAGGTAAGAAAAGCAATAAACCCACAAGGAATATTCCAAATATAAACTTTTTAATTGCCCTAAAAAACAATTTCATTACCATAACCATCTCCCCATTTTATACTCAGCAACTTCTCGTTAAGCGTGAATTTAGAGTCTTATTTGCTCAATAATAAGTTTTGTGTTTTCGCCTACGGACTTTGTTCCATCCACTCGTATAATAGGACAGTTTAAAGATTGCAGCCATTCTTCAACTTCATTTTCAGCTCTAAGTTGAACAAGATGAAAGAAGTTATTTTCCTGATCATGTAAATCTCCGCCCGGCAGCATTCTATTACCAAATTTCTGAAAAGAACGATTTTTAACGCGTTGTATCCGAACAGCTTTCGGAACATCAAGCAAAATGACATACTGAAAATAGGGATAGAACCATTCTCCGTAATCCCCTTTTACGGAAGCAAGAACAAAATTTTCATACATTTTAATTTCATTGAAAAGGAGCTTTGCAGCTTCTTCGCGGGTGCGCGGATATGCATAAATACCATGAAGATCCGCCGCAGGAAAATACAGTCTTTCGTTATCAATAAAATGAAAATTTAATTTCTCTGCTAAGACTTTTCCCAACGTACTCTTTCCAGCCCCATTTAGGCCGCATACAATTATTCCTGTTCCCACAAATTTTTCTCCATTAAACACTGATTTTGCAATCAGTTTATCACTCACGATAAACTGGAATTGTTTAGCTTACTGCTTTGTATACTTTCTTAACTGTATATCAATATCCCTACCTCCATACATCACACGGATTATCGTAACGACAGCATCCTTTGGATCTGGAATGTAAAGCACGCAGTAATTGTCTACAGGCATGATACGCAGCCCTCGGCTGTGCCACGGCTCATTCTCGTATGCACGAAAACGCTCTGGCATCTAGTCAAGTTCCATGATACTTTCTTCCTGTCGGTCAAGCTGGCCTGCCGCATTTTCTGGGGACTGGAGTTCAAATGCAATATATTCATAAATATTTCTAAGATCTCTGTCTGATCTAAGATCTCAATTTCAAAGATCATAAATTATAATCCTTGCGAATATCTGAAAATACCTTACTTGCTGGCTTTGTACGGCCAGCCTTCATGTCTGCATAACCTTTCTCTAATTCTTCATTTATCTGTTCCTCTGATAAAATGCTCATATCTAATGATCTTGCAGAAGGTATCTTGACCTCAAAAGGCAATCCTCTGTGAAGGATAATCTGCTTATAGAACATATTGATTGCATTGGATGCAGGAATGCCAAGTGCGGAGAGAATTCCCTCTGCCTGCTCCTTTACCTCTGGTTCAATTCTGGCATAGAGATTTGCTGATTTTGCTGCCATCGTAATCGCTCCTTCCAAAAACGTATATTTTTTCTTCTATTTATAGTATATTCACTTGTCAGTACAATAGCAATACATTTTTGAAGTATGCAATCATTCATTAAAATCTGTCGAAGCTCTTACATGTTGTGACCTCTCTGTACCTGTAATCATCATTTCTGATCTCTGCATACATATCGTTGACCGTACCAATTGTGAGTAAGTCCAAGCTGCGAATAGAAAGTCCAAGCTGTACGCATCACAGCAGAAACAAGGGAGTTGTCATTTCTCGATCAGTTGAGCGAAGTTTTTTTTAGACTGGACGTCCGTCTGCATATTCAATCCCCAAAGCTGGATCAGTTGTGAAAGAACATGATAAATATAAATTTATTTAACATCTTGATTTGCTGGAGTTTTCAGTGTAATACCATACACAGTATTTATTTGAAGTGGAGCACTTTCTGCTATTTCACCATTGTAATACACAGTAATTTCATCTCCAACAGAAACATCTGTATAACTGTCTTTGTTTTCCACATTTAATGAAACTTTACAGCTCGACCCATTAGGATAACCCTCTGTATTGATATAGATGACAATAAAGTTATCTTGTACTTTTTCTACAATTCCAGTAATACTTGGCTCATTTTCTATGATATAATTCATAGTTCGACTGCTACAACCTACAATACCTATTACGCAGGCCAATGCTAAAGTGAACACTAAACACCTTTTCATATATATCCACCTCATAAATCTCAACATTTTTAATTCTTCCATCATGATAAATCTTTCAAAATGATCACATGGGTTTTAGATTTTTATTAAGCCGATCTACCATCCAAGCAATGCGCTTTTCCCGTCCAGCATCTGTTTTTGCATCAAGATATGCCCGTGTATAAGTTTTCTTGACGGATAGAGACATGGCTTGAAAATTTGTGTGAGCGAGTTCATGCTTCTCCAACAGTGCGGACAGACAGGCTATTTCCTCTTCTGTAATGATGGCCAGAGGGTTAGAAGCTTCCCACTGGCCGTTCTTTTTAGCCTCATCTATTTTCTTCCTGCCCAAATCCGTCATCAGCCCTTCTTCTTCAAGTTTTTTCACCAATGCCTTATTCTTCTCTGACCATTTGCTGTTCTTTCTGCGCAGAGAAAAATATTTCTTATATGTCTTATCATCAATCTTCTCCATCTGTCCGTCAATCCAACCAAAACAGAGAGCCTCTTCCAACGCTTCTGCTGCTTTAATAGTTTTGGGTCCACCCGACTTGCCGAACAAAAGCCAAATACCGTCCTCTGATAAACAATGTTTACAGAGCCATTCACGAAATTCTTCTCTGTTGGCAAATTTCATTGTTTCGCTCATCTTGTGTCCTCCTTAACATCTACTTTGACAAAGCTCGCAAATTTCTATATAATCTTGCAACCTATTAACACCATAGTATGGATACGATCCTTTTTCTCTATTTTTTGAAGTAATTAGAATTCTTTCAGAGCCCAATATCTCACAGCAGTCATTCCTGAATTAGTTTCATTTTCTTTCCCACAAATTTAAATTTACATTATTCTTAATAAATGGATTTTCCAAACTCATAAGCTTCTGTTAAATGCTCTGTTTTATCTATCTGTGGTCTTCCATTTGTGTCACCGCAGCCACCAGCTAACACCATTCCTTTATCATTGAAACCAATATAATTTATAATTGTAAACTTATAATAAGATACCGCCTGTTCATATGTCCAGAAGAAGTTATCTGCCGATGTCATTAGTAATGCTGCATCTTTTACTGGGTATTTTTCATATCGTCCATATGATGGATTACTATCTTCTTCTGCAATACAATAAAACCGTTCAATAAATGCTTTTAGTTTTGAGGATATTGTCCAAAAGAGAAGCGGAGATGCAAATACAATGCAATCCGCCGATATAATTTTATGAACGAAATCATTAAACGCATCTTTTTGAACACAGGGTTTGCCGTAACGGCAAGCATTACATCCAATACACCCTTTCACTTCAAATTTATTCAACGATACTTTCTCTACTTCATGACCAGCATCAAGAGCCCCTCTAATAAATGCATTCACTAATTGATTGGTATTTCCATTTGGACGTCCACCACCAACAACGACTAATATTTTTTTCATCATTTACCTCCACAAATACCGATTTTCCGATACGAAAAGCTGAAATTTGTCATTTCAGCTTTTTCTGATAGAATACAAAGCCATCCTCTCGTTTTACTTCAATATAGCCTAACTTCTTATAAAAGGAGTTTGTTCTTATGTTCCAAAGAGGAGTATCAAGATTTATCTCCTTTACATCAGGATAGAAGTTTTCTATACATTCCATCAGAGAGATACCATAACCCTTTCTGTGATATACACTATCTATGAAAATTCTTCCGATATATAAATTATTATTATTTTCGTTCAAAAAGAGAATTGTGCCCCCGACAACCTTATTCCCCTCCACAGCCTGATATAAATGATCTTCCTTTAACATTTGTTCATGCCAGATTACTGAATCGTATTCGGGCGGATAGCCATCGAAAGAGCCGCCAACTTCAACATCAGTTTCAAATGCTCTTTTTGACATACTCACAATTTTTTCAATCTGTTTGTTTTCTACTTTTTCTAATTTCATATAGCGTTCCTCTCCCAAATTTTGTTTTCATAAAGTGTACAAGTTCGATAAACCAAAAGCTGTCAAATCAGCTTAGACACCATTTTGCAATATCTGAAATCAATTGGGTTGGCAATGCTTTATCATAAGGAAAATAGATTGCATTTTTCTTAATAACAAATTCATTTAACTCATCTGCAAATTCTTCTATCACTTCAATACCTGCATAAAAACTAATATGTTTTTTACAAGCAGAAAAAGAAATGGATTTTCCATCTTTTTCATAATACGGCATACTCCATAAAATCCGCTCATGGATGCAGGGAACACTATTCTTCAGCGTAATCATCATTTCCATTAAATGAGAATGGGTTTCCAGGGGCTGCGAATTGATATATTCTAATACTGTTTCAGGGGCTTTTCCGCAATAATGTCCCTGATTTTTTCTTTTAAACGCTCTTCCGCATTGGGGACAGATCCACATCTCTTATTCCCTCCTCAACCTCGAATAATCTAATACGCCTTTTTTAGCTAACGGCCGATTAACCTGACTTCTTTTTTCCATTCTAATATCAACGTGCAGAAATGTCAAACCGCCGGCTTTGCGGCCTGAATTCAATTCAAATCCCGATTATAGAGGCACACTGCGATAGAACTGCCTTTTATAATTTGAACCTGATACTCTCCCTTTGTCAGATACGTTTTTTCACTCTGTCTGCCTATTTTAACTTCTTTTGAATAGTTCTTAGAAGTCACATTGGCAGATGAAGTATCCACTAGCTCAACTAATAAATAGGTATTAAAATTATGATTGCAACCGTATTCTAATTCTTTACAAAACTTTTTCTATCTTCCTGCCTCACTTTACAGGCAAATATAAATCCAAATATTCTTCCACTTTGTTCATATACTCTATATACATTTTTGTATCATTTTGTAATCCATGTCCAGAGTGTTCAAAGACAATATATTGGTGCGGTACACCACAAGCCGTTAATTTCTGATCAAGTCTCACAGAACTGTCAAAGGGCTGTACCTTATCATATTGTCCATAAGCAAGCACCGAAGGAACTGTATTTTCATCTACCCACAATAATGAAGAAATGTCTTTCATCTGCTCATCATACTCATCAGTTCCAAATATACTTGATGGAATCGTTTTTCCCAGCATAACACCAAAGAGAGAAGCTGCATTCTCCTTATTTTCTTCCTTGTCAAATCCATAACATTTCCAGTCTTCTGGATAAAAGCTTGATGGTCCAACCGCTTCAAATAGCATGGTTACGGGTACAGGGGAAGTGTTCGCATCACGATATGCATAGATCATTGCAAGAGCTCCGCCAGCAGAACCTCCAGCAATGGCCATAGAATCGATGTTGTATCCTTTTTCTTTTGCGGCCTCAATAACCTTAGGCATTGCTTCCTTGATTTCCATCGACTGCGAATATACACTTGCGTCTGGATGCCCATCATCTCTTAGCGTGTAATTAATTCCAACAGCGACATATCCCTTGGAGCAGAGCCATTGCAGCATCTCTTTATCATCGGTTTTATCACCGGAAGTAAAACCACCTGCGTGAAGGTATACCACAAGATTATAATTACTCTTAGATTGATCTGCTGGTACATACAAATCAAACTTATTTGCATCCTGATCGCCATAAGAGAGATCAATATATCCTTCCCCAACACTTTTATTCCAGTCAACCGAATACCTCTTCATAGCAGCCGGCTTATAGTTCATTTTAAATAAAGCTGATCCTACAAAACTGATCACAAAGACCAAGATACAAAGCAAAACAAACATTCCGTTTTTCTTTCCTCTCTTTTCATTCTTTATCACAGAAAATCTCCTCCAAACAAAGTTCCGCCCAGCATTGCATTAAGTACCACACGAACTGCCAGGCGTCCTAATACAATTCCAAGTAAAATGATGAATAGCAAAATAATGATTCTTTTATGTGTGAAAAAATTTTCCATGCTGATTCCCTCCAAATCAAAATAATATTGACATTGCGTCGAAGTGATGGTACATTCGTCTTGTCAGTACAAATGTACCATCCTAAATATCTAAAGTCAACGATATGAAAAAAATGGTACAAATAGGAGGCTTTGTACCATCATGAATAATGAAGAGAAGAACACATATGCCAAAAATCAAATAACCGTTATCACTCTTAATTTACTAAAAGAACATCCCTTAGAGGAACTAACCATTGGTCAGATTGCAAGTGAAGCTCAGGTAAGCCGTAATACATTTTACAGAAACTATACTACAAAAGAAGATATCGTATATCAATATGCAATAATGCTCATGAAAGAATTTGAGACAGGATATAATGGCACTCATAAAGATTCGGGTACAGAATTTTATCAATGCCTGTTTCAGCATTTAAGTGATCACAAGGATTTCTATCAGCTTCTCAAAGAAAGAAATCTCTTTCATTTAGTTTTGAAATCAATCATTGCACTCTTCGGAGATTTGAAGAAATGCGACAATATTTCTGCCTATTCAGTTGCCTATGTTGCATATGGTACTTATGGCTGGATTGAACAGTGGATAGAGCGGGGAATGCAGGAATCACCCGAGATGATTGCTGCAATACTTGAGGCTAACAGAAAATAGACATTCTAATTTATTGTTCCATTGATTGAAAATCCTAATGCCTTGCATTTGTTGGAACTTCAGGAATTTCACCAAAGAATGAAGTCTTATTGGGTATCCATGCCCTTTATTAATAATCTAACCAAGCAAGTCCCTATTCGTTTGATTTGAATAAGATCTTTCCATACCTTATCTTCTAAAAATCACTCAAATAGACTATCCTATTCTTTCTGTATTCTTTCAGCGGATTTACCGGATCGTTATCAAAAAGTCCTGTTTCGGCCCTGATCCTCATAGGAATATGAATTTGATTGAAAGGCCTAGTTCTTTTCCCTTTCTCAATTAAATCCTTGCTCCAAAGTGATTACCAGTTCATCATTCGTAGGACTAAGAGAAAATTCCATCTTGTGAATGTCCGCAATTATTATTTTATGCTCCACAAATTCTTGGCAAACGTGAAGTTACAGCTCTTAGAATAAAGGAATACCCCCTTCATAATTTTCCGCTTTTTCTAACAGGGGTCCTTTTGCTCCCATAGTAAAAGCAATATCGCTACTACGGATTGATAATAATGGCATATTCGGTTTAATATTCAAAAATTTCATCATTTCTTCTGTCAAGACTATTTCCCCTGTTTTCGAAATATCTACCCAGCAATACGAACGACCTTTGTACTTAATAAACGCACCCTGCATTGCAGTATAATTTAGTAGTTCTGGTGTTTCTAACAGAATATGTCCAAGTTTTGATGCTTGCAGCAAACCTTTTCGCGTCACACAAAATCCGCCAGTGATCTTGCTTCCCGTAAATAAATAAACTTTACCCTCATCGGTAATATGATATTCACTTATTGCTTGAGCAGGAAACTGAACTGTACCATCAATTTTGATGATCGACTTTCCAAAAATAAACTTCCCGCCTTTATTCATTTGCGGCATAAAATCACCTCCGTAAATCCGAATATGTTAAATTGCTTTGATTAAGAACATTTCCATGGGCTGAGCATAAACAGGAATATCAATCACCAAGCTGCCACAATCCTTATAACCCAATTTACGATAAAAGTTCTGTGATGTTTCATTCACTTGTGTTGATACTAATAACATTCCATATCCCTTTGTTTTCATATCATATTCCCAATATTCTATTAATTGTTTGCCATAACCTTTTCCACGATGAATTTCATCTATTATAAGCATTGTACAAAACGGAGTATTATCCCAAAATAGATTATATCTCAGCAGTCCTATCGGTTGATCATCGATTAAAATAACATAGCCTCTTTGGGAACGAACCTTGTTTACAAATTCAGCTTCAGCTAAATGTTTATCAAGACGATACCAAAACTGCTTATCAGAATTTTGCAAATATCTAATTTCTATCATATACGACCCCTATTCCATTGATCTAACTATGCTTTTTTGAGCTAAAAGCAGACAGCCTGACTTCGTTTTTCCCATTCTAATATCAACGTGAAGAAATGTCAAACAGCCCACTTTGCAGTCTGAATTCAAATTCCTGTCCATACCCTTTTTTATTTTAGAAGACAAAGCTGTTCATCCATAAGCGTTTCAACAAATTCCAGATCCCGATTATAAAGGCTCCAGGCGATAGAACTGCCGATTCGGGTTGATCCCCAATCCTTTAAGCAGAGCTTTTGGGCGGCATTTAAAGAAAGCATTCTGGCAGCTTCGGGTAATGAAATGCCTAACTTCAAAACGAACATTTTCAAGGCATCACTTAAATCACAGGTACTTCCGGCAATGACTCCGTTGGGCTGCACCATCGCTCCGCCATGAAGAACACAGCCATCAGACAGCACCGTTCCCTCAGGATAGGCAAAGCCCGAGTCCTGCCCGCTGTCGGAAACACAGAGAATATGCTCAGTTCCTTTCGTCTGTGTCAGCAGTTTCATGATCGGCAGCTGCAGATGGTAGCCGTCGCTGATCATCTCACAGTCCAGTTTGGGATTGATTAAAGCGGAAGTAATCAATCCCGGATTGCGATGATGCAGGCTTTCCATTGCGTTAAATGTATGCGTAACCTGAGTCAGTCCGAAGGAAACCGCTGTTTCACATTGCTCATAGCTGGCTGCGGTATGTCCTGCCGAAGCGATCACGCCATATTGCTTCAGCAGCCGGATCGCAGGCAAAGCGTTGGGAAGCTCCGGAGCGATCGTCATAATCTTAACGATGCCGGCGCTTTGAATCAGAAAGGATTCCAGTTTTGGCAAATCTATTTTCAGCATGGTATCCGGATCAATCGCTCCCGCTTTTTCAGGATTCAGATAGGGACCTTCTAAATGCAGTCCCAGAAACCGCGCTCCTGGATACGGCGTCGAAAAAGCTTTCCGGTACTCGTGTATCACTTCAAGATAGTAGGATAAGGGCCGCGGTCCCAGCGTAGCACAAAAGCCGCCGATTCCGCGTTCGGCATAGGCCAATGCCAATCGTCGCAGATCTTCTGCCGATTCTTCACTGCTCCATCCCCGAAAGCCATGGGTATGAAGATCTATCAAAGCCGGCATCGCAATGAAGTCCGGCTGTTTTGTTGTGGGTTCAACGGATATGATTTTTCCTTGGTTCCATTCAACACTTTTATCCCATTCTTGGTTTCCCTCAATCCAACGACAAACCTGCTTTTTCATTTTACTGCTCCTTTTCCAATGATTTTAAATTCAACGCCATAGGTTTTATTTTCAGCGATGACACGGTAATCATAGAGATCGGCAATGGACTGAACGATCGCTAATCCCAAACCGGATTTGCCTTTTTCCCCCTTCACATAAGGGTCAAAAATTTTGTGGATCATAGATGAAGAAAGTCGGATGCCGTCGTTATATATGGCTAAAGATTGCGGATAACAGCGAATTTTGATCGTTGTTTCAGCATAGCGGACAGCATTCTCCAACAGATTATCAATCACCGTTTCCCAATGCTCCGCCTTCCCCTTAAAAGTCACTGGATACAAGGCGAGCTCGATTTGGAGCTTGCGTTTTTCAATAAAGGGTGCGAAGGCCTCAACGCGATTTTCAATGAGCTCCTTCATTTGAGTTTCCTGGGTACACGGTTCATTCAGCGTAATCAAATGATTGATCCGATTCAGATCCAGCAGCCGCTGGATCTCCGTCAGCATCTTCTCCGAAACCTGATAAATTTGACGATAATAGGGCTGAACTTGAGTGGGTTCCACATCACCGTCCAATAACATTTCACAGGAAAGCATAATCACAGACAGGGGTGTTTTCAGATTATGCGAAATATTCTGGATCATCTGACTTTTGGCGCTGTGCATGCTTTGCAGATAGTCTTTCATCGTTGCAATTTCCTGATTTAAATCCGCTATTTCATCGTTACGGGAAAGAACAACAGGTTTCTGTTCATAGTTTCCGGCCCGGACCTTCTGGCAAAAAAGCAGCATCTTGCGGATATCCATCTGCAGAAAGACAATCCAGCAGAGAATCATACTGTTGAGCAGAATGATCAGAAGAGTCAAAGCCACAGCGGGCAGCGGCAGAGGATGACAAAGCATGAACACACAGAGAATCAGTGAGATCAACAGGAGTAAGTTGAGATCATGAATCGAACTTCTCATAAACCGCAGACCCGATAGCCTTCCCCATACACAGTTTCGATCTTCAGATCCGGCAGTTTTTTCCGGATGCGGCGGATTGTATCATCCAGCACCCGTCCGCTGCCATAATAATTGGTGTCCCAGACGATTCGTAAAATAGTGTTGCGGTCCATCGTCCGGCCATCATTTTGGATCAGCATTAAAATCAGATCGAATTCCTTGGCCGTTAAATTGATGAGCTGATCATCAAACCACAGCTCCCGGGAGCGCAAATCAGCCCGCAGTCGTTCCCGCTGCAGAATTTCCGGACTCATTTTAACTGGCGGAGGACAAGCCGTGCGCCGTAGGATGTTGGTAATCCGCAGCACAAGTTCCTTCTTGGAAAAAGGCTTGGTGATATAATCATCGCAGCCGATTTCCAAGCCGGTAATTTTATCCAGCTCATCATCCCGCGCAGACAAAAAGCAGATCGCCTGATTCGGATTTTTTTCACGGATTGCCTTCATCAGATCAAAACCGGCTGTCGGACTTTCCAGCATAATATCCAGCAGCCACAGATCAAAATGCTGACTTAAGCCTTGTTCCGCCATTCGTTTGGATGGATAGGAAACGGTTTGAAAGCCTGCATTATTCAAAACAAAACATATCAGATGATTCATCATCAGTTCATCTTCAACGACCGCAATTTTATATGTCATACGCCATCCTCTTTTCAAGTTTATTATATCGATTTTTGGTTTTTTTTCGAGTTGTTCCCCATCACAAAAAACCCAAGAAAACATTGAATTCCGGCTTGGATAAAGGCTTTTTCAGCAACTCTTGACAATGTGTGAAAATGTCAAAAAACGTTGAAGGCTCTTGTCGCTTCCTTCAAATCATGGTGAAATGAAGGCGCAAATGAAAGGGGTAACATGATGCAAAATTTATTCTTCGCTGCATTGATACTGGCTGTCTTCGTGTATTTTGAACAAATGCTGGTCAGTACCATGACCATTGGATCCAACCCACCTATACTAGGCGGCATTGTCGCCGGTCTTGTCCTGGGTGATATTCAGCTCGGGCTCTACATCGGAACGGTTCTGACCTTAATGTCGTTAGGCATGTACACGTTTGGCGGGGCTGCCATCCCCAATTATTTTCTGGGTTCCGTGCTGGGCACCGCCGTCGCCATTCTGATGATGCGTTCCAATCCTGCACTGGCTTCCTCAGAGGCCATCAACATCGCCATTTCCACGGTAGCGATTCCGGCTTCGATGATCGGCATTGCTTTGGGATCCATTTCGACAATTTTATGTACTGCCTTAGTTCAGATCATGGTTAAAGGGGCAGAAGAAGGCAATCTTCAGAAAATCAATCGTTCCTTCTGGATCAACTGCCTGCTTACCAATGGACCGCATATGGCAATCCCGGTTTTTATCGGAATTCTGTTCGGCAATCAATTAGTTTCGCTGATCAACATGATTCCTTCCGTACTTTTAGGAATCTTTGATTTAGCCGGCGGTTTGCTTCCGCTCATGGGATTTGCGCTGCTGATGTCCATGATCAACATCAAGCGTTACTGGCCGTTCTTATTGGCAGGCTATTTTCTGATCGCTTATACTTCATCGACGATTATCGGCCTGACCTTTGCCGCAGCCTCGATTTGTGCTGTCTATGCGATGCTGAAAAAGGAAACGATGAAACAGAATGAGGAGGTTGTCGGTGATGAAATTGACTAAAGAACTGCTGCGCAAAATTAAAATCCGGCATATATTCGGCATTCAGCAGACCTGGTCCTATGATCGAATGATGGGTTCCGGGTATTGCTGGGCGATGCTTCCTGGAATCGAACAGATCTATCGCGAGGATCCGGAAGGATTACGCCATGCCTGTATCGAGAATATTCAATTTTTTAACACCAGCGCGATTTTCTCGCCGCTCATTACCGGTGTTCATTTGGCTATGATGGAAGCGGGCCAGGAAGAAATCGGACAGAATATCAAGACGGCGATGATGGGACCGCTGGCAGGGGTGGGGGATACGCTGGCCGGGGTCATTATCAATCCGGTCACCACCTTAATTGCCTGTCAATTCGCGTTAACCGGCAATTGGCTGCTTTCGTTAGGCTTAATCCTGTTTGTTCGGATCGCCTGGATCGTCATCCAGTCCAAGCTGTTTGATTTCGGTTATACAAAAGGTGTGGAAGCGATTGAAAGTACGACCAAAAACAGTTTGGTTACCTCCGGGATTGAACTGGTAACCATGTTTGGCGCCGTTATTCTTGGCGGCTTTATTCCTTCCATGTTATCCGGAATCCAGATTGGCTTGGAATATACAAGCGCAATATCGCTTGAAGGTCAGCAGGCGGATAAAGTATTCCGGGTGCAGGAAATGTTTGATAATATCGCCCCTTACCTTGTTCCAATCATCCTGGTTTCTGCTTTATTATGGCTGATTAAAAAGAAGAAGCTGACGTCAACGCAAATCTTAATCTTGATTTTCGGCTTAGCGGCAATCTGTTACTTCACCAAAATCCTGATTGTCGCCTGACCGCTTTGCTTCATGCTCCCACAAAAAAACCCGCTTTATCAGGCGGGTTTTCTTATGGCTTAATCAGAATTTAAAGAATAAATCCGGTTTCTCTTTGAGCGCAGCGAAGCTGCATTGGACTCATTCAAAATTCTTTTTGCGGCTATTTCCGGATTTCACAGCGGTCGATCAGTTCCTGAGTCGCTTGCGAATAGGTTTCCAGAATCAGCTGATTTTTGGAAATTGTAATCAGCGACACCGTTGCCTGCTGCTCAGGAATACTATAAGCAATCCAATCCGGGGCTTCCCCCTGAAGTTCATAAAATTTACTTCCTGACGGCGTTCCTCCGGAAACATACAGCGTTTCCCCTCGGCGCTTCAGCCCTTCTGCCCGCTCTGTCGCTTCGGCCCCTTTCATCAGCCATGAGCGGCAGTAAACATGATCGTGACCGGACAGAACAACATCCACATTGAGATCAGAGAAAGCCTGTGCGTAGGCTTCCCGGGCAGCGATGACTTTTTCATCCTCAGAACGATCTTTTCTGCCGAACAGGGAATAATGCATCGTGACAATGATCCAGCGCGGTTCAGAACGGGCGATCACCTGACTGAGCTTATCCAGATGAGCCTGCGTATCCTCATCCATGCAGTTCAGCGCATAAAACAGTGTATCGCCGTATTCATAATAATAATCTGCCCCTTTATTCAGCCGTTGGAACTGACTGGCAAGCAGTTCTTCATTGCCCTCGTGATTGCCGATATTCACGGTAATCGGAAGCTGCTTTAACGCGGCCGGGCTGCGAAAAGCCTGGTATTCCTGCAACGCTTTTTCATCCTTGCTGCTGTTGACCTGATCGCCGGCGGTCAGAATGAAACTCATATCTGGGCGCAGCTGGATTAAAGTCTCCACGGCTTTCTGCCAATTTGCTTGATTTTCCTCTAAATGCTCCGTCCGAATCTGGACATCACCGACAAATCCGAAAGTCAGCGGCTGTTCAGGCTGAATTGTAAAGGCAACAGCTTCTGAACGCAGATCATGCTGCAAATCGACAATCTGATAGACAAACGACTGCCCGCCGGACAGATCCCTTAAGCTACCATGATAGCTAAATGTTCCGCCAACTCCCGTTTTCTGACCGCCCATTAATTTTCGGCCTGATGGGGAAAGCAAAGCATTTTTATCCTTGCCTGAAGCCCAGATTAATTCATAGGTTCCTTTTTTATCCGTCAGCCAGTTGACGATGACCTGCCCGGATTCGCTGCCCTGTTCCAGAATCAAGCCGTTCAGATCCAACGACTGCGTCCGGGATGATTCACTGGACGTTTCCAAGGTTTCCAGGTCAAAATAAATATCTGAACTGGAATCGTCCCGCTGATGCAGCTCGATTGCCAGAACATTGCGGCCCGGTTTTAAGGCATGGAGATTGCTGATGACAAACGCATCGCTTTCCGCTTCATTGACACGGGCTGCGGAACCGTATTGATTCTGCGGCGTATACCCGCCGTCAGGAACGTTGGAGGCATAGACTAGCTCACCGTTCAAATACATCATGACCGCGTCATCGTAATGAATTTTACCCGTTAAACACCGAACGTTGCCGAGATCACTGACATCAAATTCCGTGCGGAAATAATACACTGGAATCGCCTTTTGATCCGGCAGATAATAATTCAACAGATTCCGCGGGGCTTTCCGGTTGACCATTTTTTCCAGTCTGCCGTATTCTGACCCGAACGTTCCCATCCCCGATTTCCAGGCTGAATCATCATAATCCGGCAGGGTCCACTGCAGCGGATCCGTCTCTGCCGGCATTTCACCTGCGTCCCAATACCGCCAGACTGTCCGGCCGCTTTCCACCAAGGTGACCGTATTTTCCTCAGCCATGGTTTTCAGCGTTCCGTTTCGTTCTTTGCTCGTATAGCTTTGCCGGCTGATCACCGCAAAGAACAAAACAAACACAATCAAAAGCAAACCGAGCAGCGTGCCCAGAATTAACTTGCGGCGTTCCTGTTGATCTGTATTTCTCATCCTCATGCCTCTCTTTCCTGGGTTTCCTTGCGGTTATGAGTATAGCGCTGCAGATCGCCCCAAACATTTTTCTTTCGGCGGTAACCGATCAAAGCATTCATTCGTACAAGCATTAAGATAAACCGCAGACCGACCAGCTCAAAACCACTTAACAGAATTGTGCGGATCACGTCAAGCAGCGTCAGCCGGATATGCCGGGTATGAATCTGCGTGAAAAACGCGATGACGGTCAGAAGACAGCCGAATCCGGCATACACCGCAAAGAATAGAAGCATAAACGGAACATTGATGAGATTGAAGAAATACGACAAAACAATCGTAAACAAGCCGAATACTTCAATATACGGCGACATCAGTTCATACAGCCAGAAGTACAGGAAGGAAATGGTTCCCATCAATCCGTATTCTTTCTTCCCGATCGCATAGCGGTAATGCGTAAGACTTTCAAACAAACCGATATGCCAGCGCCGGCGCTGCTTCATCAGATCAAGCAGATTTCCTGGTCCCTGTGACCAACAGATGGCGTCCGGCGCATAACGAATGCTGTAATCCAGATGGTTGGCCCGGCAGAAAACGTGCAGCTTCACCACCAGTTCCATATCTTCACCCATCGTTGAAGGATCGTAGCCGCCGGCCAGGATCACCATCTTTTTCTGAAACAGGCCAAACGCACCGGAAATAATCAAATTCCCGTTGAAATGATCCATGAAAATCCGAGAGGCCAAAAAGGAGCGGTCATATTCCAAAACCTGCATCGCGACAATCATCCGCTTCGGCAGCGAATATTTTGTGACCTCGCCATCGACCATTTCAATGCCGTTGGAGATGCGCACCTGACCACCGCAGGCCACCACTTTATCATTTTCCAAAACCGGTTTGGCAATCTCGAAAAGGGAATCTTTCTGAAGCATGGAATCGGCATCCATGCAGATGAAATAGGGAAAACGGGAAGCGTTAATCCCCATATTCAGCGTATCGCCCTTGCCGCCGTTCTCTTTCATGATCAGGGTCAGCTGAATCTTGTTGGATTTTGTTTCATAGATCGCTTTTTCCGCTTTGCAGCGCAGCTGACGGCGAATCGGCCGTTCAATCTTCTGCATTTGAAAATAGTCAATCATGCGCTGAGCCGTTTCATCCTCAGAGCCATCGTCGATCACAATGATTTCAAATAAAGGATAGTCCTGTCTTAACAAGGTACAAACCGTATCCACAATCGTTGTTTCCTCATTATGCGCAGGCACTAAAATACTGATGGGAATGAAGAATTTGCGCTTCAAATTATTTTTCAGCTCATCATCGCGGCGTTTCTGATACAAATACACCGAGCCGACAATCACTGACAGAAACAGAAATGTACTGTAGCCAAATAAATAGGCAACGAAAAAAACATCGACACCAAACAGAAAAAGTTTAACAGCCTCTACCATCACTCAGTCCCCCATTTCTGCAGCGGCGGCAGTTCTTCCGCGGATGACTCTGAGAAAGTGAACGCATTCAGAAACTCGTTCTGCGTTTTCGTTCCCTGCCCGACCGGCTTATGCCCCACGGCGACTTCCAGTTCTTCCGAATTTTCCCGCACCCGCAAAAGTCCGGCGCTCACCGCCTTATAGCGAAGCATTTCGCGGCCATAGGAATCCTTCAGCTGATGAATGATTTCCAAAATAACCTGAGGGGCTGCCAGCTGAAGCAAGGAATCGGAAGCATTGTCCCGCACATACCAGTTATCGCTTTGGATCCCGATCAACAGGGCTTTCAGCGTGTCTTTCCCCGGATAGCTTTCCAGAGAAGCAGCGGCGATGGCCGCATATTCCCAATCCTGCTTCTCCCAATCGCTGACGGTTTGGCGCAGAATTATTCCGGCTGGGGCATAAGGGTACTTGCGAAAATACCGCATCACGGCAAACTTGACTTCCCGGTCTGTTTCCGGTTGGGTCAGAAGCGGCATGAGCACTTCCCGGAAGTTGCCGGAAATCATGCGGATAAAATCAATGAAGGCAACTTGATAATGCGGTGTAAACTCCGTCCAGTTCTGCCATAAAGCCCCGGCAAGCTGTTCCCGATCTCCATGAAATTCCAACAGTCCGTCACTCACCAGCTTGCGGCTGTGTTCAATTTCATGCCGGGCCATTAAACGATAAGCTTTGACGATATGATCAACACTGCCGTGAGCGTACAAAGCCATCAAAGCATTCTCCCGGCAATAGATCGAAGACAGGGCGGTCAGCTGAATCATCATCGTGGACAGCGGATCATTCGCCCCCTCGCCGCACAATCCAAAACGCATGACAAGATAAGCAAAATACGAACGTTCCATGACGCTTTTTTTCATATAAACATCAATCAGTTGAATAAAGGCCGGCTTCAGCGTCGGCAGCCAGTCCTGCAGCTGTTTTGTCGTCAGCGGGTTCTGATGGAGCGCTTCGACAGTGCCTTCCAGCACGATCAGCTGATGCGTATGCGTCAGCTTTTTCTTAATTTCATCATCCACCTTAGGCGATGAACGTTCAGGAAATAACAGAAAGGTCTTTAATCGGCGTGTCTGATCCCGGATCTGCTTTTCTGTCCGTTTCTGCATCCATTTGTTTTTTCCCAGATAAAACAGATTGTAGCCCAGCATGCACAGACACAGCGTCATGTAGACATAAATCAAATAATCAATTCGAATGATCATCCGTACCGCCTCACTTTCCTGCCCAGATATCCTGCAGGGCATAATACCCCTGCTTCAGACGCGGATGTGAAGTAGGATAACGGCCCCAGCCCTGCAGCGGCATCGCGGTCATGGGAATCGGCGTTGTACCGTCAGCGGCCAGTCCCACTCCGGCATAGATTTCATCAATTTTTAAGCCTTCAATTCCATAGTGTTCATAATAATCGTCATGGATCATCATCTCCGAAGGATTCAGAAAATTCAGCAGCGACCATGGCAGCCGGATTTCAATGTGATCGCCGTCAATCATAAAGTCGGCCAGGGAATCAAAATCCGGACTGTCCGGATTGGCATTGCCATAACGAAGATGTCCCGTATCGTAGGTCTGAGCGATATCGGCTTTGGTATTGGCCAGCTCATCATGCGGATCATCCGGAATTTGAAGCATGAGCTTGATGTCGACAAATTCAGAAGTCTCTTTTTCCGGCTCATTCAAATACGCGTCTTCGAAGTAAACGCGATGGGAATACATCGCCCGCAGCGCTTCATAGCGTTTCTGCACGATCAGCTTACTGTGATCAGTTCCGTCTAAAATCAGCACGAAATCCGCCGGGTGCGCAAACGACCGGGCAATCCCGTCACAGCGGGTACTGCCTGTTTTCGGCGTCGTATCGATCGGAATCCAGAGCTTATCCACCTCAGGATTATAATTTTCTTTATTGATATACAGATAGAAGAACTTTTCATCATACTTATAGCTGAGCGACAGCTGTCCAAACGGAGTTGCCGTCTGTTGTACCTGATCCGCCTGTGTCCACTCCTGGACATCCCCATCGACATAACAAACACTCTCCTCCTTGCCCGGATCAAAAGCCAGCACGCCGAAGAATTGTTCATTGGTCTGATAATCACTCCAGTAAGGAGTTTTATTCAGATCGGTGTAGGCCATCGTGTTCCACGTTCGTTTAAACCATTCGTCCTGCCACGTAAAAACGATGGAGCCTGCGCATTCGGCTGCCATGATATCTTCATAACAGGTCTTAAGTGCATCAGCCTGATCCGCTTCCGACATTCCGCCCTGCGCGCGGTTTGTATTGCGGTCGCTCTGGGCCCGGCCGCGGGAGGTCGGCACTCCGAATTCCGCAATGACCACCGGCATCGTATGATACTGGTTCAGCGTGGTCAGATAAGCTCTGTACGAATTGAAAACCCCCTCGCTGTTTGTAAACTGCCGCTTGTTTTCAACCTCAATCCCCATGACATCCATGAAACCATAATAGTCCGGGTAATAGGGATAGACATGATAGGACGCAAACTGCCCGGACAGAAAGCGATCCGTCGCCTTGATATGTTCAACATTCACCTGTTCAAATTTACGGAAATAATACTCCACCAGTGAATCCCATTCCAACGGATCCGTGGTCGGCCAGTTGGCAAAGGAGATCAGCCGCTGGGATTTATACGTCTGAGTTTCATATTCTATAATTTTATCTCCCACCTGCGCCAGCATCGCTTCAAACGGCGATGCTTCTTCCGTGGTGGTCATGTACTTTCCATGATATTGATTTTTCTGATCCTGCATATGATCGGTATACGCCACGGTGGTATCTTCCCACTCCACACCCAAAATATAACCCAAAACCCATTGTGAAATATCGTGGTTGTAAGAACCGCTGCCCAGACCTTCCCCTAAGGAAAAGCGTTTATTTCCATGAATGATGTCCACCAGCGTCCGGCTGTCCTGAATCATCGTATTCATAAAATCTGGATCATAAGCATCCCGATGGGAAAACAGCGTATAATCATTCACCCATAGTCCATGGATCAAATACAGAGGTTGTTCACGATCTTTGTTATATTCCCAAAACGCATTGTAGAAATCATCCTGAAGCAAGGTATAAACGCGGATGCAGTTTGCCCCCATGGCCTGAATTTGATCAAACCACTGCAGATAGGTTTCTTTATCAATCGCATAATCCGTCGCGAAATGGCCAGGAATCCCGCTGCCGAGATTCACGCCGCGAATCTCAAACGGTTCCATCCCCTGCCCCTGATCCACCAGGATTGTTTTGCCTTCTACGGTCGTAAACGTTTCCACCGATGTTTTCTGCAGACTTTCCCACTGAAAGGTCATGCCGATGCGGGAAGCCAGAAACAGCCAGCCGGCAGCGAACATCACGATCGCCGTGCAGACAAGTATAAATTTTTTCATGAGTTCCCTCCTCCTTCCGGCTTAATGATTGTACTTTTTGACTGCCGATTCATGACAGTATTGCTTTAGCACGTCAATATTTTCGTCAAGCCAGGCCAGACGTTCAAGATAGGCATCATGGAACTGCTGCACTGCTTCTTCATAGGAACGGGGATTTTTTTCTTCCGGCGATAGCTTGTTGCGTTTATCCAGATTTTCCGGATCAAAGCTGTAGCCCCAGACGGCAAAATTCCGATCGACGGCCGGGCCCAGATAATCAACAACCGACTGAATGTAGTCACTGACCTGCGCATCACTCAAAATTCCCTGACGCAGCTGCCGATACCGATGAATCACCTGATTGATGAATCCTTCATCCTTGATCAGCATGGTAAACCAAGGAGCCTGCACCGAAACAAATTGACGGATTCGATAATCATCGTCAGAGCTGTCGGAAACATTGCCCAGACTGTTATTGAAATCCCAGACAACGGGCTTAAATTTTCCGTTGACGTCTTTGTAAAAGAACGTCGACAGATTGCCGGTATCATGCTGTACAAAGACCTCCATCAAAATAAAGTAATCGACAAACTCATCGACATCAATAAAATTCGTAAATCCATAGCGCTGCGTATCATAATCAAAAGAATATAACGCCTTTTCAAATCGGCTGAGATCCCGTTCGATATAATCCTTCAGCGGTGCTGTCAGCGCTTCATTGCGCGGATAGCGGATATCGAAGAAGGCATTTTTCCGCAGAATCTGCGTGTATTTTGTAAAATTGTTCATTTGAGTCAGCGGATCCGGCTGGGTGTCATTGTCCAGTTCAACAAGATAGCCGGTAACGTTTCGGGTTTTATTGGGTTCTTTAATTTCGATCCGGCCTTCCCCGCGGCTGACGGTTTCCATCATCACATACACACCGCGATATTCATGATTGACAATCACTTCGCAAAACCGCACGTCAGGGGCATAATCCATCAGCTCGCCCGCCAGATTCATCGCGACATAATTCCGCATCAGAGTTTTATCGAGAAAAGGACCGTGCAGCGCCCAGTCGTGATTGGCCTCCATGCCCATGATGGAAACTTTTTTATTCTCACCATTATGATGGATCGTTTTGATCGCAAAGGATTGCTTGTCAAACCAGCGGGAAGTATTGCCGCGCACGCGGATCCGGATCTGGGTCTTTAAGGACGGCGTATCCTGCGGTGAATTCAGCTTGTCATCCTGATTGATGATTTTCATGTTGCCGATCAGAAATTCTTCTCCGGTGGAAGTCAGCGTCATCTGACGATGGGACTGGTCATCGGTATAATAAGGAACGCCTGGTATTGCTTCATCTGTTTCGATGACAACCAGCGGCAGATGGGTACTCAGCTTTTCAATATCCACGACGGTCTCGTCATATTGATATTTTGAAGTTTCCGTTTCCTGAACACAGTCCAGTGCTGTTTCCGGATCGTAAACCAGACTCGCTTCCCGATGCTGATGAACTCGCGTCTGGATTTTCCCCAAAGTCAGCTGAGCTGCCGTACTGACTACAACCGCGGCTGCCAGAGTCAGCCACGCTGCTGTCCGTTTACGCATGGTCTTCCCCCATTAACTGCTGATATCATCGTCTTGGGCGACGATATTCACATACTGGACATGTTCAATCTGATATAATTCTTCATCAATCCCCGACATCTTCCGTAAATTCTTCTCATAAGTTTTCCGCGGTATTTCGTAGATCAGCTCAATCGTATCGCGCGTCGTATTCTTCACCCGCAAATCCAGCCGGCCTTCAAAATAATGTGTAATCACCGACATAATCCGTTCTTCCGTACTGCGGGCGCCGCGCACGATCAGCAGCATCCGATTTTCATTTTTGATCCGGCCCAGAAGCAAAAGCACCAGAAAGACTCCGGCCGCGCCCAGCCCTGCCGTCATGTAATCTCCAACACCGCACGAAAGACCGGTAACAATGGCCCAGAAGATGTAAACCGTATCCCGCGAATCTTTGATCGCTGTCCGGAAACGCACGATGGACAGCGCGCCGACCATGCCTAACGATAAGGCGACATTATTGCCGATAGCCGTCATGACAATTGTCGTCAGCAGCGTTAAAACGACCAGACTGACATTGAACTTCCGGCTGTAAACCGTGCCGGCATGCGCCAGATAATAGGAAAGATAGATGACAAAGCCCAACACCATGGCAATGAAAATCTGAGCCAGAATCTGGCCCGCATTCAGCGCTTCAATTTGCTGCAATAAATTCGATAAATAAGAACTCATCAAAAATTCCCCCTTTTAATAAAATTCGGTATATCGCAACCCGATTCGCCGCGCCATACAGTATTTGCTGGCGGACAATTCACTTTGGTTGCAGCTGCGGATGATATCACGGATATAGGTGAGCAGAAAACGGTTATATTTGACTTCAAGAATTGTTTTCCATGGATCCAGCACCGGCGCCATCGCCAGCGTCGGATCAAAAATATCATAGCGGAATTCATTGGCCTGGATATCGCTGTCCAGCGTAATCCGGATGCTGTTTTCCGGCAGCACATAGGCTTTGCGCCGATATTCAACCACCGTCTTGGGCCGGTAATGTTCGCGGTTCAGGATCGCATAGCACTCCGCCGCAAAAGCTTCATGATAATGCAAAAGCGGTTTGTAATTTCCTTGAATCAACTGTTCTGCATCCTCACGGCTCACCGGCAATGAGCGCTTCAGCTGGTTGGCTCCCTGCTTCTGCTTCATCTCCAGATAAGCTATTTCATCCTCAGGGTGATAGATGCGCAAACGCAGCTTCCGCCGTTGTTCAACGCCGTCCATCTTGGCATGGAAATCCCGATCATTCAAGGTATCAAAATACAAGGAACGTACTCGATAACCGCCTTGCTGCAGATCTATATTATGCTGATCCTGATGGAGAAGAGCATCCAGCTGGCCCTCGAAACGCGCCCGCTGGGTCAAAGATATCAGGAATTTTCGCTCCTGTCTGAGCACTTCGTTCATTCGCTTTCCTCCCTCATCATTTCGATTAACGGCATCGACCAATGATAATCATGGACAATCCGCATTTCCGGAAACGTTTGATCGACTTGTTCCCAAGCCGCTTCGGCAGCCGTTAAGCCTTTATTCCGATACGTCTTATCTTCGGTCAGCCCATGTTTTCCAACTTCCTGAAATTCCAGGATGCAGTGCAGAACTTTATCATACTTCGCTGCCAATTGAGCTTCCGTTTCGATTTTCTCAGCTTCCGCTCCGCATTCATAATCCATCACCGCAACCTCATCGCAGCCATCCCGAATCAAAACTTCCAGCTGCTCTGTCAAACCCTGATCGTCATAATGACGGGGAATGCAGGCGATGAAGATCAAATCATGCTCCTGCGCAAATCGATAGGCCGCGATCATTCCGGAAACATAAGTTTTCATATTCTCTTCCGGATCTTGTTTCCAGCGGGAACGGGTATACGGTTCAACGTCAACCATCACTCCGTCAAATCGTTCGGCCGGCATTCTCTGTTTGTTGTACTGCACCAGTTCTTCTAAATATTGAATCAATGACTGACCCTCTGACTCAAAACCCCAGTCTGTTTCCCCAACCAGCGCATAGACGTTCACATTTTGTCCGTGCAGTTGTTTTACAAATTTAGCTGTCTTTTTAGGTTCTATCGGAAGGCCCAATTCCTGATACCAGTCCGTGATTTGAAATTGATCGATAAGCTCGCTTACATTTTCAAGCTGTTCGATCCGTTCTTCCTTCCATTCAAACATGCCTTTGCGGTGTGAAGGTGACTCGATATTTTGGGACTGCGGTTTCAAGAACAGAGCAGCACCCACACTTATTCCCAGAATGGCAAATACCGCCGCTCCCCATTTTCGCTTCCTCATAACTTCCCCCCTTCCTTCTGTCTTAAAAAGATTACTTTTTGTGTTAAATAAAAATTTCAGTTTTAGCTTAAGATCGGCGGAATTTATCCGTCTTTTTGATTCTGATTCAATAGGAAACACGAACTATCCGCGCTGTCATAAAAAGTAAGCTTTAATTGACAGCTTAATAAACACTAACCGACTTCTAATCATAAAGAACCGTTTCCAGACTATTTTGGATAGTGATTCAATCTTCCGTCTGAGGATTACATCCAAAATCAGCCCCTACTAGTTTAATCCTTATTTCATCCCTTCGCGATTGGATTTTCTGAAAGAATATCTCAGATATAGTAATTTTTGCGGATCATCGCCATCATTCAAGAACAATTCCGTACTTCGTTGTTTTCAGCTAACAACCAGCTAACCTTTTTTCTGCAGGACTTCTTTTCCATATAACCAAAATCCGCATTGATTATAACTGAAATAAACTATAGTAGAATTTCGACTCTTTTTCAAGAAATTGGCGTTAAGTTGCAGATTCAGGCTTTCTAATTCACGAAACGAAGCTGATGAATCTGCCAACTTCAATTTTTTTCGTATTCATAAAGGGATGAGAAATTCACAGATGCTTTATTCTTAGACATCGCTTTAAGTGAGTCCATAGTCTGCTTGATGATCCCGATCCATCGCATTCTTTTAAATCCGATGCCCTGTCATTCAGAGCTAAAAAAGCGAATACCTTGTCACTTTTTCATCAGGATTGAATCTGCTTGGGAATGTGGATCGAGGTCAGTCCAGCTTTTAAATGAAGTTGTATTCCCAAGTCATGATTGTCTGGGGACTCCCCTCGCCTGTCCATCATTAAAATCGGCATTGATCTCACCACCTTTGTTTTTTATCTTAGCATATCGCCCGTTACAAACCCGTTACAAATAGGAGCCAATGAAAAAGAACTTCCGCTTAGAAGTTCTCACTCGTTCTTGTATAAGACTGAACCCAGGCTGAACTCGGCCCATTCGTAGCAGCATAAATAGTCATTGCGATAGCTGTTTACAAATTGAGGATCGCCCTCCAGAAAATGATAGCTGTCGCAGTCCAGCTGATCGGGGATAATCGCAAGGCTGTTCCAGGAACGAAGCAGAATGTCTTCAATCCCAGCCGTCCGCAGGGCTTCCCGCAAGCCTTTCACCACAATGCGGAAATACCCTTTCTTGCGTGAATCGATGGAAGCATCTCCCCACAATACCGCACAGGCTTCCGCCGCTGTCACACTGATCCCGCGCCGGTCGATCAAATAAGCAAGCAGCTCTTTGGATTTGGCCCGTTTGAATAGAACTGGATTTTCATCCACAAAGATATCGAAGCCGCCGAATGTCTGCACCCTTATCTGCCGGTGCGGTGAAACATCGCCGTAAATAAAGGTCAGTTCCCGTTGCAGATCCTCCACCGTAACGGGTTTCATCAAATACCCGGTGGCATGCATCTGAATAGCACCCAAAGCATATTGTTCATGACTGGTTACAAAAATGATATGCGCTTGGGGACAGATATCTTTTATTATCTTTGCCAGAACAAGTCCATTCATACTGCCCAGCTCAATATCCAGAAAGGCCACATCAATCGAGGTGCTGCGGATATAGGCTAAGGCTTTGCTGGGGGCAGTAAAACAATGCAGCGTTCCTTGAGGAACAGCTTCCTTCAGGGCTTCTTCAAGATCTTTTAATACGAAAGGTTCATCATCAACCGCAATCAAATTCATTCGATCACCCCCTCTTTGGGAATCGTGATCGTGACGACAGTTCCTACGCCCTCCCTGCTTTGCAAGGTCAATGTTCCCCGGCAGAGAATTGCCAATCGATTCCGTACATTTTCAATACCGATGTGGGAATGCGAATCCCCCGCCATGCTGTCATCCGAAATTCCCGGTCCATCATCAGTAACCTGAACAAGAAAAGCTTCCGCTGTTTCCTCTGTATGAATGATAATTTGTCCGCCTTCCTCCCGTTTTAAAACACCATGGCGCACGGCATTTTCCACAATCGGCTGCAGCGTCAGGGAAGGGATGGAAAAATCCCGGGCGGTAATCTCATAAACGACGCAAAGACGATCCTGGAACCGCTGCTGTTCAAGTGCTAAATAGTTTTCCGCATGATAAAGCTCTTGTTCAAAAGGAATCGGTGCCTTACTTTTTAACGCATCCATATTTCCCCGCAGAAAGCAGGAAAAATCATGAATAGCCGCCTTCGCTTGTTTGGGATCTGCATCGCAAAGCTGACGAATCGTAGTTAAGGCATTATACAGAAAATGCGGCTGAATCTGAGAAAGCATGATTTCAATTCGGGATTCCATTAATTCTTTTTCCTGCTGCTTAATCAACAGATCCCGCTCTGACTGAATGTTGACAAAAATAAACAACAGCGCCAGCGTAACGCCAACGTTGACAACCGCAATTCCCCGAAAAAACATCTGCAGAGCACCGGCTCCCAAAGGTATAAAAATATACAGCAGAAAGAAAATTAATTCCCGGTACGTCAGTTTTTTCCGACACAAAATGACCAGAAAAGTAAAGGAGAGGTAACAGAATAACGGTACCAATTGGGAAATCACAAACAGCGAGCCCCGTTGATATCCATTTTCGGTAATATGGAAAAAAGCGCCGGTCCATGGACTGAGTACCGCAAAAAATATCTGGACTGCGCACAACAATGTAACAACAGTCAAAAAATTTCTCCTTGTTTTGGTTGTCAGCTTTAGATATTCGGCAATATATCGGGCAAAAAAATACAGGACAAAGGCAGAACTAACGTAAAACAACAGAGAAAGCAAAGCGAGAATCCTGCTCAGATTCTGTGTTGTGACATCTCGAATACACCAATCTGCCAAATCGCCTATGATCATTGTGCCGTTGGCAATACTGATCCCTAAAAAGTAACGATTTAGCTTGTATTGATAACGCCGGTCATTCACTAGGTATATAATCGGAATCAAAGATAAGATCAAACAGAAAAGATCCAGCGCAATGTTGGCAATGATCAGATTATCCATAACCAATTCCCCCTGTCTTCATAACCGAACTGAGAACATTATAACAAAACAACATAGAAATTGAACAGTAAGTCACATGATAAAAGAAGCCTCTGCGCGCCCATCCAAGGACTGCTTTAAAAATAACGCTTTATCTTGGCTTCTTGAAGTGCTCTTACAGTTTTGAATCTTACGTTTTCCTATTAAAAAATCAGCGCAGCCGTTTGTCCAGCTGCGTTGATGAGAATTAAAATTGAATTGATGATGCTTTCAGATCAGCCTTGCGATTTGTCAATCTGACGCTTCAGGAACACGGCTCCGACGATCAGAACGGCGGCCGCAAAGACCAGAATCCCAATCGCAAACGGAACGATGCTTCCGGTTTTTTTCGTCTCCGGTGCCGGGTCTGCGGCTTTTTCCTTCACCTGTGCTTTCAGACTGTACTGATCGCCTTCTGCCGAATAGGTGCATGTTGTTTCTCCTACCTGCAGAGCTTTTACCGTGAAGCTGTCATCGTTCTGTGTTACTTCCAGAATGGAGTGGTCATATTCCCAGGTTCCGCCCGATGGGACAGGTTTTAACGTAGTTTGTTCACCAACCGTTAATGACAGCGAACCCGGCAGACCGCTGATCTTCACCGGCACTTCCGAAAGTCCAATATAATCCGGCCAGGTTTTCAAAGTGATCGAAACTGTTCCTGACTTGACCTTCTTCGTTTCCTTCACCAACGTTTTATCCTGGCAGATCCACAGTTCCACTTCGGTTCCGTCTTTTTTATCCGTTGTGATTTCGACGGTCAGATCGCCTTTGTACTTTCCGGCTTTAAGCTGCAGACGATGACCCGTGAGCCAGCCGGCAGCTTTTTGTTGTTCACGGATCGCGTCGCAGGCATCGCAGGTTCCTTCTTTATGCGGTAAATCAGCGGTTGTCGCCAGACTGGCATTGGCAGAAAAATCACCGCGGATCTCAAGCTGAGCTTCCTTAGATTTCAGCGTTTTGAATGTGTATTCCGGACCTGTTGCCGGGATGGCCTGCCATTCCAGCTGTCTTCCGCAGACGGTGCAGACTTTCTTTTTACTTCCAGCCTTGGTCGCCGTCGCCTTTTCAATAATAATCCAATCGCTCGGCGTATGCTCCGCGATTTCGGCCTTCGCCCCGTCGCCGTCCACACATTCGCGGTAATGCCACGTCGGATCGGACTGCATCGGCCCGTAATCATGTTCATGTGCCGGCTGAGGGGTTGGCGTTGGCGTCGGGGTTGGCGTTGGGGTTGGAGATGGGGTCGGTTTCGGAGTTACCTTAACAGCCTTTTCCGCCCGCTGAACCCAGGTTCCCCAAGTGACATCACATTGATAGGTTCCGCCATGGCTGACTTGAGCCTGATCAATTTTTAGTGTTGAATTGGTTTGAGAGGTCATCGCGGTCCCGTTAAAACTCCATTGATACGTCACATTGATGCTGACTGGAAGCTTAACCGTCAGCTCCAGCGTTTCACCAGCCTGAATATCCTTACCTTCAATGACCGGAGCTGCCGAACCGTTTGGCAGACCGGACAAATCTGAATACGCCTTGCCGTTTTCAAACATCAACAGAACCGCCGGAACATTTTCAAAGGAATCTGCACTCCAATTCGGCTTGTTCTGCGGCAGGGCCAGAACTTTGAGTCCCGTGCAGTCTTTCAAGGCTTTCGCGCCCAGTTCTGTCAGCTTAAGCAAATTGACTTCGCTGATCGACGTGCAGCCCACAAAAGCTCCCTCACCGATCGTTTGGACCTTGGACAAATCAATCAGACTCAAGGATGAGCATTGAGCGAAGGTCCGCTTGCCGATTGCGCTTAAATCTGGATTCAAGTTCGTCTGCGCTTTCAGCTTCAACGAACCGCAGCCTTCAAAAGCGGAATCCCCCAGGGTCGTGACCTGGGATAAATCGACTTCGCCAAGCTTGCCGCACTGATCGAAAGCGCTGGCTCCAATGGAGGTGACATGCGATAAATCTACAGTGGTCAGACTGCTGCAGCCATAGAAGGTCGAATCATTAATTGTTGTATAATTTTCATTCAATCCGGTTCCGGCTTTTAATGTCAGCTTTTCGCAGTTCTTAAACGCACTGGCACCGATCTCCGCAACCTGAGACAGGTTGATTTCTGATAAATTTTTACAGCCTTCAAAAGCGGATTCACTGATCTGCTTCAGCGCTTCGTTGAATTGCGTATTGGCCGCCAACGTCAGCTGTGTGCAGCCGGCAAAAGCTTTCTTTCCCAGCGCTTGTACCTGGGAAAGATCCACAGCCCCTAAAGCGGCACAGTCCGCAAAAGCACTCTCGCCGATGGACGTGACCTTGGACAAATTCAAGGATTTTAATTGGGTGCATCCGGCAAAAGCTTGGGCCTCAATCTTCGTTAACGTATCTGGCAAAACAACGGTTTCCAGCTTTGTCATCCCCTGAAACGCCTGGGCTGAAAGCTTGCTCAGAGATGTCTCTTTCAAGTCCAGCGTCTTCAAATTTGTCAGGTTTGCACGAAGATACTGGATATCGGTATCATTCATTTTGCCTTCAATGAACAACGCTTCAATCTTCTCCGGTTTTACCTGTTCTTTTTGGATTCTCTCTTCCAGCTCGCCGGGCTGCATCGTCAGCCGCACATAGTTTTCCGGCAGTGTCGTTGGCTGGAAATTGGTCACTGTCACAGTGATTTCCGGCAGACTGGCCGTTTCGCCAAGACGATATCCCGCGCTTAATTCGGCAACGAACGTATAATCTTGAACCTTGGAAGGATCATAAGCATCGCCTTTGCTTTTCCACGTTACCTCAATCTTCACTGCCAAGTCTTCAAGTGACTCCAGACCGGTCAAAGTCTTTGGCAAATTCAGCTTATTCTCCGGTGTACCGACAGCTACGCTCTGTTTTGCTACAGCAGGCGGCAAAGGGTCAAAGGAAGCGATAATCACCTCACCGTTAGTTTGAGAGGTTTGTTTCTTTGAAAGATCGAGATTCGTATTCCAATTCAAATGAACCGGATCCGCAAAACGAATTGAAGCCTGATCCTTCTGTTCCATGGACGGCGTTTGAGCTGCAACAGGCTGCAGCGCGAAGAACATGCCCAGCGACAATCCTGCGATCAAAATCGAATGCCCTCTTTTCTTTTTCATGATATCCCTCCTTTGCATTCAAGTTATTCGGAAAACACCTGAGATGTGATTCATCCTGTACTGACGAACATGACGCTCAACCTTGAGAAAATACCGAAAAAGTGCTGATTGTTCCTTTCAGCAGAGATCCTAAAGTTCTATGATTCTATTTTATGATTTCTGCTTTCGAGGATCATTTCGTTCATCAGTCTTTGCAGAATAGGTTCAGAGTTCTTTCCTAATTTTATTATACACGGTATTTTTTCGGTTGGATGCTGCGCCGGCGCAAAGTCATGGAAATGTAAGACTCTCATTCGTTTTTTGAAATTTTTAATCCTGCATCTTTCACTTTGAATTCATAGAAAAACCCGCAGAACTCAATTTGCGGGCTGACAAGAACGAAATCACAGGCTGAATTCTTTAATGTTTTCGAACATGATTTCTAATTGATCTATTTCTTTTTCGGTATGATAATGTCCGGCATACCATTTTCTATAAGTGAGTCGGCTTTCAATCTGATCCAGCCACTGTTCCGTCGATTTATCGACCTGACTTTGATCAACGCCCTCCAAAAACATTTCTGTTGGCTCATATTTTAACGGCACAGTATGACTCAGGACGACATCGACATTCCAATTTTGTTGTTCTAATTGCCGCTGGACATCCGCCTTGATCGCATCGGTTGGCTGTTCGTCCGGCCACCAGCCGAATCCATACATTAACCGAGTCCACTTATCCACACTGTAGGCTCCGCCGATGACCAGCGTTCGTTTTCCATCCAGATCAAAGAGCTCGCCATCTTTGGCAAAACAGAGATGAGGATACTCCGCTTCCACGTAAACCTGACCACCGTGCCATTCTTGAAGTTGATAGCCTGCGATGGTCTGAGGCCGTTTCTCATGGTTGCCATGGATGCAGAAAAGCGTGATCGGAAGAGAACTGAGAAATTGCTTCTTTTCCTGATCCCGCAGTCCTCCGCTGAAGTTAATTCCAGCGTCGCCGAGAATGATTAAAATGTCCTGAGGTTTTGTCTTCTGACTTTTACAAAACTGCTCGACGCGCTCAAACCGGCCATGCGTATCGCCTGTAATATAAATCATCTTTCCCCCTCCTTGCTGGGCTGGCTTCAGCCTTATCTAGCTTCATGATATTCATTTGAATTATTGATGTCAAGCGTTTGTTCCGCAATAAGAAAAGACCTGGCCGTCAGACCAAGTCTTCAATGAAACTGAGTGATGATTATTCACAATCTTCAAACTGTGAATTATACAGGGAAGCGTAGAACCCATTGTCCGTCATCAGAGAATCATGCGTTCCGGCTTCGACGATGTCGCCTTCTTTCATAACCAGAATCAGATCGGCATCCCGAATCGTTGACAGACGGTGGGCAATGATGAAGCTTGTCCGGCCTTTCATCAAGGTTTCCATTCCCTTCTGAATCAGAACTTCGGTCCGGGTGTCTACAGAGGAAGTCGCTTCGTCAAGAATCAGAATCTTCGGATCCGCAAGGAAGGCCCGCGCGATTGTCAACAGCTGCTTCTGACCCTGAGAAATATTGCCGGAATCGCCGTCGATCATCGTCTGATAGCCGTGATCCAGCGTCCGGATGAAGTGATCGACATGCGCTGCCTTCGCCGCCGCGATGACTTCCTGATCCGTCGCATCCAGCCGTCCGTAACGAAGGTTCTCCATCACCGTTCCGTTAAACAGCCAGGCATCCTGAAGCACCATGCCAAACAACGAACGCAGATCAGACCGCCGGTAATTGCGGATATCCTGACCATCCACATAGATCGTACCACTGTTCAGCTCATAGAAGCGCATCAGCAGCTTAACTATCGTCGTCTTGCCGGCGCCTGTCGGACCGACGATCGCCACACGCTTGCCGGCATTGATGAACATTGAGAAATCATTGATGATGATCTTATCCGGATTGTAGCCGAAATGGACATTTTCAAAAGTAACCTGTCCCTGAATCAGCGATTTTCCATGCCGGTCGCGAACCGGAACCGGATTTTCGGTTTCTGCTATTTCTTCTTCTTCATTTAAGAATTCAAAGACACGTTCCGCTGCCGCGGCGGTGGACTGCAGCACATTTACTGCCTGCGACAGCTGATTGATCGGCTGGTTAAAGTTGCGGACATACTGGATGAACGCCTGAATATCACCGATTTCAATAGCGCCCTTAATCGTCAGCCAGCCGCCCAAGATACAAACGCCGACATACCCGATATTGCCGATCAAGGTGGTCAGCGGCTGCATCATGCCGCTTAGAAACTGAGATTTCCAGGCTGAATCATACAGCTTCTGGTTGTGCTCGCTGAATTCTTCAATTGAACGGGCTTCACCGTTGAAGGCTTTCATGACGATATGCCCGGAATACATTTCTTCAATATGTCCGTTTACCGCGCCCAAAGCCGCCTGCTGACGAGCGAAGAAACGCTGCGAACGCTTGACGATCTGCAGAACCAGAATTGCCGAAAGCGGCAGGACACAGAAGGCCATCAAGGTCATTTCCCAACTGATCGACAACATGATGATCGTAAAGCCGATGAGCTGAACCATAGCGGTAATAATATTAGCCAAAGATTGATTTAACGTCTGCGATACCGTATCGACGTCGTTGGTCGCCCTAGACAGAAGATCACCATGGGAATGACCGTCGAAGTATTTAAACGGCAGCCGGTCAATCTTTTCCGCCAGCGCTTTACGCAGATCATAGGAAGCTTTCTGCGCGACGCCGGCCATCAGCCAGTGCTGGAAATAATTAAACAAGGCGGATAAGCCGTACAGACACAGTAAGAAAATCAGAATTTCAGCGATCCGGCCGAAGTTGATTCCCCCTGTACCAACCGCTTTGGCATGCAGTCCAACAGCCAGCTCCGTCGTCGCTTTGCCGAGTATCTTCGGTCCGACAACGGTCATCACCGTGGCCACCGCCGCAAACAGAATGCCAAAGAACATCGACAGCGAATAAGGCTTGATATAGCGCAGAAGCTGTTTCATTGTCCCATTGAAATCTTTGGCTTTTTCGCCTGTGCCGCGCATTCCATGACCCCCGCCCATCGGACCGCGGCGCATTGTCGGTTTCGGATTATGTTTAGTGTTCGTCATGACCCAATTCCTCCTTTGACAGCTGCGAATACGCAATTTCCTGATAGACTTCGCAGGTTTTCATCAGCTCATCATGCGTGCCGATGCCGGCGATGTGGCCTTTATCCATGACCACGATCTGATCCGCATGCATGATCGATGAAATCCGCTGAGCGACCAACAGTACAGTACTGCCGGTCTTCTCACACAATTCATTCAAAGCCTTGCGCAGCGCGGCATCGGTCTTGAAGTCCAGCGCCGAGAACGAATCGTCAAAGATATAGATTTCCGGATTGCGGACTAACGCACGGGCAATTGACAGCCGCTGCTTCTGACCGCCGGACACATTGGTGCCGCCCTGAGCGATCGGGGAATCATAACCTTCCGGCTTGGAATCAATAAATTCACTGGCCTGAGCAATTTCCGCCGCGTTCTTCAGCTGCGTCCAGTCGGCATTTTCATCGGCATAGCGTAGATTGGATTCAATTGTTCCGGAAAACAGCATGCCCTTCTGCGGAACATAACCGATTTTATGCCGCAGTTCCTGCTGACTGACTTCCCGGATATCCACGCCGTCAACCTCAATCGAGCCGGCCGTGACATCAAAGAAGCGCGGCACCAGGTTCACGATCGTTGACTTGCCGGAACCGGTCGAGCCGATAAAGGCCGTTGTCTGTCCCGGACGAGCTAAGAAGGAAATGTTTTCTACGACATTTTCTTCAGCACCCGGATAGCGGAAGGCTACATCCTTAAATTCCACATAGCCATGCTGAGCAGGATCGAAAGCCTTCGGCTGTTTCGGATCTTTGATGGAAAGATCACAGTTGAGCACTTCCATGACCCGCTTGATCGAAACCGCTGCCCGCGGCAGCATAACGGAAACCATCGTAATCATCAAGAACGCCATGATAATCTGCATGCTGTATTGGATGAACGCCATCATGTTGCCAACCTGCAGCGTTCCCATATCAATCTGATGACCGCCAACCCAGACGATCAGAATGCCGACGCAGTTCATCACCAGCATCATCATCGGCATCAATAAAGCCAAGGTCCGCTGGACAAAGAGATTGGTCTTGGTGACTTCGTTATTGACCTTGTCGAAGCGCTTTTCTTCATGTGCCTGGGTATTGAAAGCCCGGATAACCGGCAGACCGTCCAGGAACTCACGCAGAACCGCGTTCATCTTATCAAGCAGCTTCTGGATGATCGAGAACTTCGGCAGAACAACCGCAAAGGCAATGCCCATGATCGCCATGATAATTACGACGACCAAAGCAATAATCCAGGTCATCGACGCATTCGTATTGAGCACCTTGATAATCGCTCCGATGCCGATGATCGGCGCGTAGACGACAATCCGCATAAACATGACCAGAACCTGCTGAATCTGCTGGACATCATTGGTCGTTCGGGTGATCAGCGTGCCGGTGGAGAACTGGTTGAACTCCGCCGAAGAAAAGTTCTCAACCTTGCTGAAAACCGCTAAGCGCAGGTTGCGTGAGACGCCGGCGGCAATCCTTGATGCCAGGAAGGTGACGACGATCGCGCAGATCGTGCCGAACAAAGCAACCCCCAGCATGCGCAGACCGCTGCTGAAAATATAGTTGAGCTGAATGGAATCAGTATTGATGCCGATCGCCCGATATTCCATTTTGACAAATTGAGCCGACGCTACCGTTGAAGCATTCTCAGCCGCATCCTGAATGCCGGCGTTGATCTGCGTCATAACCGCGTCGAATTGTTCCTGCGGCATCTGCGAAAGCAGGGAAAACAGATCTACGTCCTCCGGCAGATTCAATTCCTGAAAGGCCTCGGTTTCTTTAAGGCTCGGAATTGTCAGAACAATCATTTCCGCTGGCGACAGTGCCGCGCTCAGCTGGCTGCGCTGCTCCTCCTCCAGCGAATTCAGGAAATAAACCGGCTCCTGTTCGGCCGTCGGGGCTTTCTTGATCTGCTGAGCACTGGCTTGACCTGCCTCAACTAAAGTATAGCTAGACTGAAACAGCTGTCGGTCTTCTTCATTCATAAACAGAAACAGCTTTTCCGCTTCGCTTTCCCGGATGACTTCCGGAACCGCGCTGCTGATCCCGCTGCTTTGAATTCCGACATCGACGATATCGGCCATGTAATCCGGCAACGCCAGTTCACACTGAGCTTGGGCAAACAACAGCACAATGACCGCCGCGATGGATAACGCGAACGGCTTAAGATATTTGACCATAGGTTACTCCTTTCTCACATTTCCTTAGAACCGCAGTTCGCAGGGTTTTGACAATAATCGACCGTCCGCTCCAGAATTCGGACCAAAGCCAGACTGTCGGCTTCGCCCAGATAGCGGAAATACGCTCCGATCTGTTCGCAGAACTCCTGTTCCCGCTGCTGCATCAGCTGACGTCCCTTTTCTGTAATCTGAATGTAGACGCTGCGCCGGTCGCTGTCAAGAATGACTCGTTCCACCCAGCCTTGCTGCTCAAAGGAGCGGATGCCCTGGGAAACGGCGGCTGGACTGACATGAAAATAATCCTTGATCTGACTCATCTTGATCATCCCTTCGGGATTGAGATGGATAATGCCATGCAGAATCATCATGTCGCGGGGGTTCATCGTCAGTTTCTTCCGGCCGCGGGGTTCGCTGCGCTGACGAAAGACATAAGCCAGCCGCAGAATCTTCTGAGCGATTTCCTGTTCATTCACGTCGATCACCTCTTTTGTCTAAATAGTTAAGCACCTTAATATTTAACTATGTGAACAGATTATACTCCACTCTCTATAAAATGCAAGAGTGTTTTTCATGTTTCCTACAAACTGGGGAAATTGTCAATTTACGTTAATTCTATCAGCTTTAGAATTTGATCTTCATCGTATCCATGAAAACATTTTTCTCATTGCCACAGCAAACATCCAAACAAGGTTAAAGTAGACTTATCAGCTCGCAATATTTATAATTAAAATAATTACAAACGCTTTAACAAAAGCATTTATTACCATAAAACTCAACCAAATAAAAAGTGGAAAAGCAACAAAAGGAGGAATAATGAAATGGAAAATGATCGCATTTTAGAACTGATTCGTCTATTAAAAGAATGTGCCGATCCTGTTTCCGGTGAAATCCTGGCTGCGAAGCTTCGAATTTCTAGGCGCACACTAATCAAAGATATCCAAGCCTGTAACTTAAGTATGCATGAAACCGGAATTAAAATTATATCCATGCGCCGGAAAGGCTATCAAGGTATCATTCTGGACAAAGCAAAGCTGGAACTTTTTTTAAATAGCAACGGAATGGAACAGCGCTCACTCAATCTTGAATCCGATATGGATTACCGGAAAAGACAATTACGCGCAGCGCTGGCTTTACAAGATTCACCGCTCAGCGTCAATGCTCTATCTGAAATCATCCATGTCACACCAAATGTAATTTTTTCTTACTTAAAAACATTCCGTGAAAACAATACATTTTCTCGTTTTAACTTAAAGCTGGTTACCCTTCCAAAAAGAGGTATCGAGCTGGAAGGTGAAGAATTTTACAAAAGATTTTATGTAATTCATACGACGATCAAGCTTGAATACACCAATTTAACTGTCAGTGCGGTCCATGATCTGGATATATTGTTTAATGATCCGCAAGCGGAAGAAATCAGAAATTTTCTGATCACACAGTTAGAATTTGAAACTTTCGCAATCTCTGACTACTCTGCCGCCTGGCTTGTTTGTTATCTTCTGCTTGCTCAAAATCGCATAAGCAAAGGTCAATTCTGCCGCTTAGACATCTGTTCAGCAACACTGAAAGCAACACCTGAATATCACGCGGCAGCCAAGATTGGCCGGCATTTTTTCGCAAGTCAGCCGGAGCCTATCCTCTTTAGTGAAATTTTGGGTTTGACCGTTCTTTTGTTGTTATATAACGAGAAGAACTACACACTAGAAGAATTAATGATTTACGGCGAATATACAGACAAAGCAAAACATTTTTTGCACAGTATCAACACTAGTCTGAAAAAAGATTTTAATTTCGCTTTCACTTCCGTTAAGCACTCAGAATCAGTCATGCTCAACGTCTTACTCCGATTGGTCTTTTACTTTGAATTTGGCTTGGAAAAAATTTCTGTCCAGCCGGTAGGACTTCGTGGTTATTATCCGCGTGTAATTCAGGATCCGGTGATCTGCGAACTCGCTCGCTATGCCCAGCAGGTCACGCTGATAACTAGCAATAAAAAAATGTGGTCTTTTACCACCACACTGCTTGCTCAAATGTTTGAAACTGTGATTACTTTAATTCCCTGCAGTCAACCATTAAACGCCGCCCTGTTAGTTGGTGAAGGCATGGTCTATGGTGAAGGAATCCTCACTTATCTTCAACGGAACTTTCCAACGATGTTCGCGCGAATTGATTTCATTCATTCCTTTGATGTCCGCAATCAAAACTTCCAACAATATGATCTTGTTCTGACCACTGCCAGTCCCTCAGCAATTAAGTCCAATATTCCAACCTTTAAAATTCCTTTTTTTGCAGAAGAAAATTTTAGTTATCTGGCTGAAATTATTCCAACGCTGGTAAAAATGCAGAAAATGAAAGCCTTTAAAAACCTTGAAATAAAGCTGTCTGCGCAATATCTCCGGAATTATCATTATACGAACAAGCAACTCTTAATTAGTCAGATTTTCTATGCTGTTACTGATTCCTGGGACGCTTTGCAGCAAAAAATTCAAAGGTTCGCAATCAAAGATAAAATAAAAAAATACAATCCGATGAATGAAGTCTTATTTATCTTTGATATGGAAGCTGATGCGAATGAAAGTATCGTTTTTGTTCAATTTGATAATAGTTATAAATGGTATGAATACACCGTTAAATATGTTCTTTACCTGTCTTACAATCCTGCCGGGAATCTAATAAAACTGAAATTCATGCATTTGCTCTTTAACGAATTAGCATCAGCCCCCGTACTAATCGACGAAATCATGCAGAAGCAAGAGAAAAACATTGATCTGATTCAAATGTTTGAGTTAATTTCATTCCACTGTCCTGAAAAGGATAATTAAATATCTCTATTGCTAAAACCTCATTCAATTGCAACTCTGATATTGGGTATGAGTTTTTATATTATCCGGCCTTTTTACACGAAGATGCCAGAATACTCTTTTCATTCATCGTAATTTTATAATATTTCTCCTTTCTTTATTATTCTTTACCTAAATTAAGCTGATCGCTCCATCATCGGCTTTTTTCTTTATGCCAAGCTTTTTCTTAAAACAAACTACTGATATACATCGTAAAACTTCTATATAAATATCCCTATGCGAGTTCACTTCCATCTCAGTTCACTTCAAATTGTGAAGCTCATCTGATTACGCTGTAAAGTGTGAAACTGCCGAGATTTACATCCCTTCAGAATCCTCTACAATGAAATCAGAGAGCAGAGGAAAGTTAATTTTCTGATCAGAAAGCAGACAATAGCTTTCCTGTCTTAATCTATGACAAGCAAGTTAGGAGGGATAGATCATGAACATGCTTGTACCTGCCCTGCTGGTGACATTCGGCCACTGGCTTACCATCCGGCTTGAAGCACTTACCTGGACTTCCGGCAATATTACTCGACCGATATTAGTCGGTCCGCTGATCGGCCTGCTTCTAGGCGATGTAAAAACGGGTATTATCCTAGGTGGAACGTTGGAAGCCATTTTCATGGGCGTCAATGCGATCGGAGGTCAGAAACCTGCCGATCAGAATATCGGAACCTGTATCTGCGTAGCCTTTGTCATTCTGACAGGTGCCGATATGGAAGCAGCCTTGGTTTTAGCCGTACCTGTTGCAACCTTAATCAAAAATATTACCAACTTGTTAAAGCCAATTAAGAATTTTCTGGCGCCGCTACTTCAAGGCTATGCTGCCAAAGGTGACCGGAAACATTTCGAATTTGTAAACTGGCTGGGCGTCCTGGGTGTCTTCGGCTTAGATACATCTTTGATTTTATTCCTATGTATCTTTTTAGGCGTTAATTCTCTGGATGCCGTTATGGCGGCGCTGCCGGCCTTCATCATGACCGGACTGAGTACTGCAGGAAACATTCTAGTCGCTGTCGGCTTGGGACTTACTTTATCGATGATTTGGAGCAAAGAGCTAGGAATGTTCTTCTTTATCGGATTTTTATTAAGCAAAGCCGTTGGTATGACACAGATTCAAATTGCAGTTATGGGCGCCGCAATTGCGATCATCTATTACTTTATTTCTGTTGCGATAGCTAAAGCGGCAAAAACAGGTGCCGCAATTGATGAAGAGGAGGATATATTTCAATGAGCGGAATTCTGGACGTTAAGTCTTCCATGTCGAAAGAGGAAAAGAAAACACTGAATAAAATCCTTTCCCGGTCACGTTTTATCAATGCTGTCGGTACCCAGGCTCAGTCACAAGGCAACGTCTTCTTAATGTCTTTAGCTCCAGTACTCGATGAACTATACAAGGATAACGATGAAGAACGGATTGCCGCCTATGTCCGGCATACACAATATTTTAATTGCCAACAAACAGGTACTGTATTCTTGATCGGCATGGCCTATGGACTTGAAAAACAGCATGCTGCAGGCAAGATTCCAGGCTCTGCCGTACAAGATGTCAAGCTTTCTCTCATGGGTCCACTGGCTGGCATTTTGGATCCAATCTATATGACCGTAATTCGTGTTATCGCTGCTGGCATAGGTATGTCGCTGGCAGCAACAGGTTCACTCTTAGGGCCTATCGTGTTTTTCCTGATTTACGGCGGTACTCAATTCTTTGGCAAATATTTCGGTATCCGTTTAGGTTATACACTAGGTGACAAAGCTTTGGAAAAACTGTTTGGTTCTGGTCTGGTAAAACAGTTGACCAGTGCTGCCTCTATTCTTGGTTTGATGATGATGGGATGTATGACTTCAACCACGGTCAAAGCAGACTTGGCATGGATTATTAATGCCGGCACGGTATCTGTCGATGTTCAGGCAGTTCTCGATAGTATTTTTCCAGGGTTGCTTTCTGTAATTATTACCTTAGTTGTCATGAAATTAGTGAAAAACAAAGTATCCGTGATGAGTCTATGTTTGTGGATCATTGGCATTTGTATTTTACTCGCAGCGATCCATATCATTTAAGGAGGATAAAACCATGAACCAAATCTTTTTGGCAACGCATGGTCACATGGCCAGTGGTGTAAAATCTTCTTTAGATTTACTGATTGGAACAACCCAGCATATTACAACTTTTGATGCTTATGTGGATAATAGAAATCTTGAGGAAGAGCTGAATCAGTTTTTCCTTACCTGTACAGAGGAGGATGTCGCCCTCTTGATCACCGATCTTTACGGCGGCAGCGTTCACAATCAGCTGACAGCCTATATCACAAGACACAATACCTTTCTGATCAGCGGCTTTAATCTTGCGTTTTTATTAGAACTTTGTGTTAATCCACAAATAAACATAACCTTGGAAAAGCTGCTTGCATTAATTGAAGAAAGCAAAATGATGTTCCGTTATGTTTCCACAACAGATTTTCAAACCGAAATCGCTGATGAAGATATATTTAATGAGGAGGTCACTTCATGATTACGATCGTAAGACTGGATGAACGTTTAATCCATGGCCAGATCGGTGTCGCCTGGGCCAGCCGAATGGGAACGGACACTGTTGTTGTGGTCAATGACAAAGCCGCTTCCAATCCCCTCTCTAAGCAAACCTTATTGGCTGCGGCACCGCGCAACAATAAAACCGTAGTTAAAACCGTAGATCAGGCAATTCAGATTTTGAATGATCCGCGCTGTGAAACGAAGAAAATCTTTGTTATCGTCGGCAACTGGGATGATCTCTATACAATCGCCACGCGTGTTCCAGACGTTACTTATTTAAACATCGGCAATTATGGACGCATGGCGCCATCAAATCCGGGCCTTACCCGCCAGGCTTATTCCGCTGATATCTTCCTAGATGAAATTGAAATTGAGAAAGTAAAAAAGATCATGGCGCTGCCATTGCGCTGCGAATGTCAGACAATACCTGAAAATCCAGCTGTGCCGCTGGCTGATTTACTTACAAGAGGGATTCAAAAGAAAGGGTGATTTAATGAAGCTTTGTTATAGAGCAGACGATTTTGGCTACACAGTGCCATTTAACGACGGGGTATTTAAAGCAATTGAACAAGGCATCATCACCCATGTGGATATTATGCTGGATACACCGGGAGCCGAAGATGCAATGGTAAGAATCAAAGATTATCCTTGGATCAGCATCGGATGGCACACTCACTTTTGGGGGCGGCCTGTACTGGATCCAGCCCTTGTTCCTTCGATGGTCAATGAGGAAGGTAAATTCAAGTTCCGGAAAGATCAATCTCTCCGACTCAGCGTTGATTATGATGAAACGGTGGCTGAATTCCGTGCTCAACTTCAAAAAATGATGAGCATTACCGGACGCATTCCGGATACCGCAAATATCCGCAACCAGGGCAATTTCGAAAGAGCGAAAAAACAGGTCTGTGATGAATATCATATTTGCTACAATTTCGCTGACGGTATGACTGAGCGTCAAACTGGAAAGGCCATGCCGATTGAAGAACGTTACAAAAAGTACAATATTCAGCAGCTCAAAGGGGCGCAGAAAGGCGGTACAATATACGATATGGAATATTTCTGGGATTGTTATGATCCAGCCAAAAAAATAATGAATATTGATGTTGAAAAACATATAAATTCCAGTTTTATCGGCGCCTGTCATCCTGGATTTTTAGACGATATTATTCTAAGCGAATCCAGTTGTCAGCTTGCACGAGTTCGTGACTGTCAGGCAATGTGTGACCCTGCCCTTCGCCACTGGATCATTGAGCATCGTGTTGAACTAGTTAACTGTCGGGATTTACTATATGGAACACATGAATATCAAAATCATTTACAAGCTATCGGAAGTGATTTATTTATTAATATAAAAGAAGGAGAAATGAGCAATGGGTATTAAATTGATTGTCCGCGGTGCGGACATGGGCTATACAAAAACTTTTGATGAAGGTGCGCTGAAGTCGATGACCGATGGTGTTGTAACCAGCGCAGATGTGATGATGGATACGCTGAATTCCGATTGGATGCTGCAGAAGCTACGAGAAATGCCATGGATTTCCGTTGGCTGGCACATGCATTTATGGGGCCGCCCGGTAGCTGATCCAGCTTTAGTTCCTTCTATGATTAACGCTGAAGGAAAGTTTAAATTCCGCAAAGACAGTTCTTTGATGAATACTGTAAAATATGAAGAAGCTTTGATAGAATTACGAGCTCAAATCGAAAAATGTATCCGGATTCTTGGCCGTGCCCCAGATATGACCAGTGTTCGCGGCAATGGACCGATAGAACGTGCAAAGCGCAAGGTCTGCGAAGAATTTAATATTAAAATGAATACAACATATGGTGCTGGCCGCCGCAAACCTTATTTAAGTGAACCGGATGAAGAATGGAAGCCTTTAAAAATTTATGAAGTTCCTATTCATGACCGGGATGATCTCTCTTTTGAAATGAGCAAATTTAAAGATTATAATCCGGCAGCCGTCATGAAATCCATTGATTTAACCCAAACGGATAGAATCTGGCTTCGTGGAGGACACCCAGGATATCTTGATGATTATATTTTGTCAGAGTCTACTTGCCATGTCCATCGCGTCGCTGATTTAAAAGCTCTTTGTTCTCAGGAAATTAAAGACTGGATTATAGAAAATCAAATTGAGTTGATCAACCATCGTGATGCTTTATATGGAACAAGTGAATATCAAAATCATTTAAAAGCAATCAACAGTCCGCTAGCTATTAAGTAACAAACAAAATTTTTATAAAAACGAGCGCACTAGCAGCTCGTTTTTATATAGGAATTAAGAAAGTTGAAAATCTGACATTTTTTTGATTATTAGCATCAAAAAAAGCTTGCAAAACATTAGATTTTAGTGTAGTATATAAAAGCAGTCGGAAAATCGGCTGTTTAATATACATGCGGTAGTGGCGAAATCGGCAGACGCGCACGTTTCAGGGGCGTGTGGGTAAAACCATGTGGGTTCAAGTCCCACCTACCGCACCATATAGATCATTCAGCTGAACGCAGTGAGCGGGCAGCTTTTTTGTTTTTAATCCGTCTTTACTCTCCGCTGGACAATTCAGCCGAGATCCGTTCAGGCAGAGTCCTCGCAAATTCCTTTGGATATCAATGCGTTTCCTTTTACTTTCCCCTGTCTTTCCTAACAAACGTTATTTCTTCCCTTAAACTTGTATCCAATTGTGTCACGGCGAACACCCGAATTTTATTTTGACATACAAATTATTTTCTGATATACTGTTTCCTCGTTCAGGTTCCTTGTGAACCAACCTGAAAAGAGGATGAATCATCATGAAGAAAAAAACAAAAATTTTAATATCCGTTCTGGTTCTGGCGGCCGCAATTCTGACAGCCGGCAGCTTTTGGGCCGGCAACTATTTAGTGGACTATGCTCTCTATCGGACAGATCAGGCGCCGGAGTCTGCCCATGACGGCAAAGCTCCGGTTGGAGAAACGTATGGAAACGAAGAAGCCAACAAAGCTCAGGAACAGGCCTTGACTGATGCTTGGCTGGAAACTGTCAGTATCGAAAAAACGGAGATTGTCAGTGAAGACGGACTGACTCTGCGTGCCCTGCAGTATACCGCTGATCCGTCCGCTCATCGTTATGCCCTGGTCATTCATGGCTACACGTCCAACAAAGAAGCGATGCAGACTGAAGCACGGCACTTTTCCGAACTGGGCTATACTGTGATCACGCCGGACAATCGTGCGCATGGTGAAAGCGACGGTTCGTATATCGGCATGGGCTGGCTCGACCGCAAGGATCTGCTGCTTTGGATTCAACAGATCGTGAATCAGGATTCTCAGGCTGAAATCATCTTATATGGGGTTTCCATGGGCGGCGCAACCGTCATGATGACGGCAGGTGAAGAATTGCCGGACAACGTCAAAGCTGTGATTGAAGACTGCGGCTACACCTCTGTCTATGATATGTTTAAAAATCAGTTAGACTATCGCTTCGGCCTTCCGGAATTTCCGTTTTTAGCCACAGCCGATGTCATGACCGGAATTCGTGCAGGTTATCATTTCAAGGAAGCCTCCGCTCTTGAGCAGCTGAAAAAAGCATCCGTTCCAATGATGTTTATCCACGGAAGCAACGATACCTATGTGCCGACAGACATGGTTTATCAGGTATATGAAGCCTGTCCTACTGAAAAAGAATTATTAGTCGTTGAAGGCGCCGCCCATGCAGCCAGCGCGGATGTTGATCCTGAATTGTACTGGAATTCTGTTACCGCCTTTCTCAACCGCTTCCTTAATTAAATTGTCAGAATGACTTGCTTGCAGATCATTCAATGGTGAATAAAGAAAAGAAAGAAACCATGTCTTCGCTGTATAGCTAAAGGCATGGTTTTTTAATCTGGAAATTCCATCTCAATATTTCTTTTTATAGCTTTTTATATTATATGGATCTTAATCATCATCGACATCATCAAAAATTTTCGAATCGAAAAATTCAATCATAGACATGTTCATGCCTTTGCATATTTTAAATAAGATTTTAATCTTTATATCATCATGAATCCCCTGCATAAACTGCCTAATCGTAGGGTCTGGAACACCTGCATTTTGAGCAAGAGCATGCAGTGATATATTAAACTCCTCACAAATTTCTTTTATTCTATATCTAACGGCGTCATTTATTTTCATATCACATTTCCCTACTTACCCTTTAAAGGCATTATATAATCCTCGGAAAATATAAATAGACTAGCATTTCTAAAAATTGACTTACTTCATTCGAACGAATATACTAGAATAAAAGTGAGGAACTTATTATGCAAGCAATAAATGATAAACAAATAGATTCCCATCTTGAGGAGGAAGAATTAAAAATAAAATTGAAATATTTGTTTAATCAAAGAAAAATGTCTTATACGAAATTAGAGATCATAACGGGTTACTCTCAAGAAAAGCTAAGAAGCATCATAAAGGGCGAAGCCGATCCAGGAATTAATGAATTAAATACTATACTTAAAGCTCTAGGTTCTAGCTTGATTGAAATTTATAGAAAGAGGCCTCTTTAATTTTTTATTAGTTAGGCATGTAGACTGTATGACCGTACATCATAACAGGATTTAACGGAGTCCCTGTTAAGAAAATCGCGGTTAAAACAATCAAAAATGTTTTTCTCATCTGTACCTCCTTTTTAACAAGCGCTTGTATGATTTGATTATATTAACGTATTCTCTAATTAACAATGACTTATGGTTGCACAAAATAGGTGCCAGAGAATAGTTTTAAGCTAAGGATGTAAGAACAAATTTCAAAAGAGGTAATATATGAATAATAAAGAACTTATCGGCTTGATCATTAGAAACAAAAGGAATGACCTTGATTTAAAGTCTTTGTATGTAGCCAAAAAAGCCAATATATCTGCACCCTATTTTAGTCATATAGAAAATGGACATGTTCATGCCGATCCCTTAGTTTTATCTGCAATATATGATATATTGCAGATCGAGTTTAATAATGACGAAAAATGGCTGAACAAGAAAATCAAAGAAATCAAAATGTTGCACCAATCTATTTATGATTACGACATAGAACATAGGAATAAACTATATGAGAAGATGATCCACGATGAGGAAAAATTGGTTAGCTCTATCTTAATCCTCGATTATTTAATTGCGAAATTAGCCTATAATTCAACAAGTTATAAAAGCGACGAATGCAAAAAAATCATGAATTTTTTAGATCGTGTCCAAGATAGAATGACGGCAGAACAGCAAAACTTCTATATTTATTATGTTGCGGTTTATTATAAAAATGAAAATCAACTTACTAAATCCAAAATTATGTTATATGATTTGTTACAAAAAGGATCGCAAGAAACAATAATTCCAATGATATATTATCAGCTAGGACAAATTGAAACACGATTAAATAACTTAAGCCAGAGTTATTTCTGCAATAAGCAAGCCTTAACTCTATTTGAAAATACCGGAAATATTCGCAGGATATTTCAAGTATTATCCGCTATGGCCTCGATCCAGACGTATGAGAAAAATTATAAAGAAGCGGATAAAAAGTTTCAAGAAGCCATCAAAATGACAAAGATATTAGCTGTTTCTAGTCTTGAAAAAAACATCGTATATTGCAACGCTAGTTGGAATGCGATTTGTTCTAAGGATTATAAAAAAGCATTAAAATATATAGAGCATGTTACAGAACTGAATAATAACCCATCAGAATATTATTTTAACAAAGCATGGAGTTTATATCATCTTAAAAGAAATCAAGAATTAGATGAATTCTTAAAAGATGTATCTAAACAACAAGTTAATGATAAGTATATATGGGATTGCCTGACCTTTGTCAAATTATTAAATTCTAAAGGGAACAGCAAAGTTATTGAAGATCACCTGCTTCAGATGGAAAACTATATTAGTGTAGAAGGGGATTACGAAGCAAAGGCCTTTCTTTATACGCAGCTAATTAGTTTTTATAAAAGAACTCGTCAGTATAAAAAAGCCTTACACTTTGCAGAAAATTATATTAACAGCTAATCAGTATTCTTTCTGTTGAATCGGGCAATGATTTTTCAACAATGTATTAATCTTCATTCGATCATTTTTGAATTTAGTTATAGCAGTCTATGGATAAGCAAGATTACTGTCCAATGAGAAATTTTGACTTGGGGGGAATCAAAAAAAACAATCATAACCCCGATAATGACCTAAATCTTAACTCCCTGGGCATTCATTTGCTTTCTTATTTAATCTTGAAGTTAAGCGATCTCTGATAAAATTTAAGTCATCCGTCATCCGTCATCAGTCCCGCTTTCTATCATGCTCTCCCTTGGACTCTAAGCAATTTCTTTACACAAACAGACTTTTTAAAAATCGCGTTTTTCTGTTTTGAATATAACCTGTTTAAACTAGCTTGCAATACCGAGCGAACATTTATCTCGGACTTTAAAATTATAAATAACATGATCATTCTATGTGAATAACAAAAAAGCTTATATATTAGGAGGGATAATGCAATGGAAATAAAAGAATTATTTGCACAGATCACAGAAAGCAATAAAAAAACTGGAAACGAAAATGGAAAGTGGATGAAAAATATATTTGATCTTCTTTATTATGGAGACCTACGCCCATCCGAGGCTGTGCCCAAGTCAACAGAATATAATGATGCCGTAACGGAAACGTCTAAACTCAGTGAAGAAATTGTTGATTATTTACAAAAAGTAATGCCAGATCAAGAAGCTTTAGATTTATTCCGCAACTATGAAGCGGCAGAAGCCAATGTTACAGACTTAGAAAAAAAATATGTGTTCGAGCTAGGTTTTATGTTAGCCTATAAAATTCATCATCAGATGGCACTAGATGAATTCGGAACTCAGGAAGAAATATAGTATGGAAAAAGAACTCATAAGAGAACTTTATCTTGGAAATTTTAGGCCCTTTCATACAGCCCAATCCCAGACAGAACAAATCTGTAGAATAAAAGAAGAACTGGAAGAAATAATGAACGAAATTAAGCACACTAAGGACAATGTGGAAATAGAAAATTTATTGTTCAAACTAGACGAATGCATAAATCAACTGGTCGATGAAAATGGACTTTTCTATTTTAAAGCAGGAATTAAATTTGCAACTGATTTTTATACAGAGATTAACGATGATGCATTGTATAATATTTAATCGTTGAACAAGTCGGTTAGGAAGTGAAGAATGCCTCTTCTCCTTAGCTGAGTGCCTTCCATACTTGCCTGCAGTCCCAAATATCGTTTTTAAGACTTGGCACATCCAACACCAATAGTTTGACTATTGATCTTGAGACGGGATTTTGGTTTTCCCTTCGACTCGCAGGTGTTCCCTCAACATTTTTCGCTGAGTTTTCTCTTAATTCACTGCCGGTATTCCCCATAAAAGCTCCTTTTTTAATGCTATGTTCGTCATTGTCCCCTACTTGCTAGATAAGTCGGAACGCACTTTAGTAACCATCACTAGAGTTGCACAAACTGTTTATAAGAACTATCAATAACTAATAATAATTTAATAAGAAATTTCAACACATTTCAAAAGCGAAGAATAAATGCATTAATAAAAACTAATATACAAAAGATGAATAATACAAAAAGTCGTTTCACTGAAATTGTTAATAACGAAATAAAACATAAAAAAAGAAAGAAACCATGTCTTCGCTGTGAAGTTGAATGCTCCCTTTGAAGGCATGGTTTTCTTAATCCGAAAATTCAGTCTAAGTCTTCGCCGTTGGAGGCAATAACCTTTTTATACCAGGCAAAAGATTTCTTTTTAGACCGCTGAAATGTCCCCTGACCGAAATCATCGCGATCGACATAAATGAATCCATAACGTTTGGACATTTCACCCGTTCCGGCGGATACCAGATCAATCGGCCCCCAGGTCGTATAGCCTAATAAATCAATTCCATCCTGTTCAACCGCATCCTTCATCGCCTGAATATGCGCACGCAAATATTCAATTCGATAGTCATCTTGAATCTCACCGGTTTCATCCGGAACATCCATGGCCCCTAAACCGTTTTCCACAATGAACAGCGGTTTCTGATAGCGGTCATATAACTCATTCATGGTGATCCGTAAGCCCAGCGGATCGATCTGCCAGCCCCATTGCGAAGCTTCCAGATAGGGGTTTTTAACTCCTTTCATCATATTGCCTTCCCCTTGGAGCTGCGGATCACTGCTGGCAACACGGGAAGAATAGTAGCTGAAGGAAATGAAATCGACCGTATTTTCTTTCAGCAGTTTCTTCTCTTCCTCACTCATCGGCAATTCAAAATGGTGCCGTTCAAATTCTTTTAAGGCGTAAGCAGGATAGGCTCCACGGCTCTGAACGTCAATGAAAAAATAGTTTTTATGATTTTCCTGCTGCGCAGCGAACACATCTTCTGGCTTACAGGAATAAGGATAATAACTGCCTGCCGCCAACATGCAGCCCAGCTTGTTTTCCGGATCAATTTCATGTCCGATCTTCACAGCCCAGGCACTCGCGACCAGTTCATGATGCGCCGCAGTATAGAGCGTTTTAAATCGATCCTCATCAGATTCAAAACAGATGCCGGCACCCATAAACGAACCATGAAGCAGCACGTTAATCTCGTTAAATGTCAGCCAGTAATGAACCAACCCTTTATACCGCGTAAATAACGTGGTGACCAAGCGCTTGTAAAAGGTTACCAGCTTGGGATTCCGCCATCCGCCGTAAGCCTTAATCAAATGCATTGGACAATCAAAGTGGGTAATTGTGACTAACGGTTCAATGCCATAACGGTGACATTCGCGGAAGACCTCTTCATAGAAACGCAGCCCTTCTTCATTGGGCTGTTCTTCATCTCCCTGCGGATAAATCCGGCTCCAGGCGATGCTCATGCGATAGGTCTTAAATCCCATCTCCCCGAACAGCCGAATATCTTCTTTGTAATGATGATAAAAGTCAATGGCTTGTTTGGCCGGATAATAATAGCCTTCTTCAAAATCAAGCATGCGTCGATTGCCGGAAACAACAGCCCAGCGTTCACTGCCATGGGGAATGACATCGACGTTGGCCAGTCCGCGCCCACCTTCATTATAAGCCCCTTCGCATTGGTTCGCCGCCGTTGCACCGCCCCATAAAAAATCCTTTCTTAGTGGCATGTTTTTCCTCCTTTACCCTACCTGCCGCAGGATCATTTCTGCTTTCATTATAAGAAGATTAAGATCTTTTTTCCATGTTCTTTTTATAAATTTTAAAGCAAAAAGTATAGCATCCAAATTATCAGCTCTTGCAAAACTTATTTTTATGGAATTATGGGTTAGCTCAAAACTAAAAACCTATTTAATAATACTGCATTAAACATAATTTATACCTATAATTATGAAGCAACAACTATAGGTAATGAAGAAAACACTGGAAATTGAAAAGTTCTGTTATAAGCATTCTTTCATTTTATAACAGAGAGAAAAATAGAAGAGCGTTGTTTAATTCGCTTGATGTAACACATTTAATAACTAAGGAATCTTATGGTAAAGAATTCACGTCAGGATATGATATAAAAAATGATATGATTACAGTCTATGATAGTTATGATTATTGATGATCCTGTTCTTAATTTTTAATTACACATCTGTTTCTTTCAAGTTAGAATATGATGGTGTACGTTTACACAGGCTAGTATACTTCTTAAATCCTATAAGTTATAATTTAAATAAAAGAGGAGGATATTTTTAATGAAAAAAATATTTTTAACCTTGACTATCATCACAATGCTAATGGGAGGAATTACATCAGTAAGTGCTGAAACAAACTGTCCGCATGTTCATGATAATAAATGTGGATACGATGAAAAGACAGGAATTAGATGTACACATGATTGCGAAAGAGGTGAGCATCCAGAATGTGATCCGCGGCTTCGAATGGGATGTATGTATTGTAAGAGATAATTAATGGATCCGTTAGTTGGGAAAAGATTAGGGAAAATCATTATGACTATTAAAAATTTATTAAAATTGCTTCTAATTACAACTTTATTAATAAGTTGCTCAAATCGCAAAATAAGCATAAATGGCTATATGGACTTGCCTGAATTCAAAGTGTATAAACGAGAAGGAGTATTTCAGAGTAATCACAATGATATGTATCCAGCTATTGTTGTCAACAAAGAAGGCTGTGAAGATTCCATAGAAGAAGTTTTTGGAATAGGTAAATCATGGGGAAACTGTTACAAAATAAAAGATGATCAAAAGTTAAGCTATGGAAGCTATTTGCAAGCTTTACCAGACTCTAACTTAGATATTTATTTAGTAAAATTAGGAAACACAGGATTGGAAGATATACCTATAGGAATAACTGAATTTTATAAATATATAAATGATACTGATCTTTATGTTGAAATACCAATAATTTTTGATCTCAATGTACATTCAGATATTATAAGAAATAGTATAAGGCAAGTCACTTTCACTCAATATGACGAAGATAAAAGGAAACAAAAAACATTTACATTTAGCAAAGTAAATAAATATGGATTTTATCTAAGGATAATGCAAGTTGAACTTGATGAAGAAGGACATTATTTAAATGAAATTACAAAGTCTTTTACATTCTTCATAACATCAAAATATTATAGTTCTGATTATGAATTAGAAATTGTCGGCTTTTGAAGAATTTTCATAATAATTTAAATTTAGTCTACACCATAAATATTCATTAAACAAATGATTAAAATTAATAAGAGCATCCAATACCCTTATTAAATAATTTTGTTCATGTAGCCTTAATAAGACAATGATAATCTAATTTATTAGGTTGGTAAAAAGGAAAAAAGATAGAAAAGAAGACGATAAAAAGTCGGAAATTTCTATCTTTCAATATTGTAGGTAAAGAGAGAAAAGAAAGCGATTATATTTTGTATTTACCTCTGCGTTTGCCTTGACGACAATCTGATTTAAGAAAGGCTGTGGCAGAATAAAAGATGTGATGATTTAGGGAATAAACAACTTTCTGCGAAAACGAGTAAAATTGGAAACACCACTGGAGATAACGATCCTTTAACCGCTTTTCTTTTATCATACCAAAATTATTACAAAATGCACAATTAAGCGCTGATCTAACTTTTAGAATAAATTGGGAAAAGCACTTATCAATAAAAAATACCGTACTTCCACGAAACGGAAAACGGCATTGACTGAGTTCAATTCTAACTAGGAATACACGATTAATAAAACTGCCGGAACTGATTTTCCCGCTGGGCTGCCTGCCTTAAGGCCTTGACGATTTCCTCAAAAGAACGATCATCGACATGAAAATCAAAGCGCAGACGGACCCGCTCGCGCAGCGTTTCGTCATCCAACGCTCCGCTTGCCTGAAGCTGTACGCCGATGTATTCGATCATTTCGTTCATCTGCTTTTCGCTCGGCATCCACTGCGCCTGCTTCAGACAAAAATCCTTTTCCGTTTCTTCGATTTCAAAACCTGCTTTGCAGCGTGAACAGGCGATTCCCCAATGTTTGCCCCAGCGCACAACTGGGACAAAAAACAATGAAACCTGCTGTGCTTGTTCCATCAGGTAAAAGTGACTTAATTTCCCGCAGTGCGGACAAATCCGAACTCCCAAATAAGCTTTTTTGCGATGCCCAGAACCGGCACCGATCATGATCAACATGGCGTCCCTCCTTGTTTGCTGTTTTCTTATTTCTTACGGTGCTGCTTCTGCCACGCTTCGATCTGTTCCATGCGCTCTTCAATCCGGCTTTCCCGTCCCTGTCGGGTCGGCACATAATATTTCCGATCCAGCAATGCGTCCGGAAGACACTGCAAGGTTGTCAGTTTTTCTTCCGTATCGTGGGCATATTGATACCCTTCGCCATAATGCAGCTCCTTCATCAACGATGTCGGGGCATTGCGGATCGCCAGCGGCACCGGCTCCGCCAAATGCTCCAGCGCGTCCTTCTTGGCCGCTTCATATGCCATATACAAAGCATTGGACTTGGGCGAAAGCGCCATATACACCACGGCCTGCGTCAGATTGACGCTGCACTCCGGCATACCGTTAAAATGACAGGCCTGATAAGCCGCAACCGCGACCTCCATCGCCCGGCTGTCCGCCATTCCGATATCCTCGCTGGCAAACCGCACAACCCGGCGCGCCACATACAGCGGATCCTCGCCTGCTTCCAGCATCCGTGCCAGCCAGTAGATAGAAGCCTGGACATCGCTGTTGCGCATCGACTTGTGCAGCGCGGAGATCAAATTGTAATGTTCCTCGCCCTTTTTGTCATATAACAAGGATTTGCGGTTGATGCACTGTTCCAGATGTTCCTTTGTTACATGAATTTCCTCACCGTTCTTCTCACCGTTGAGCACGACCATTTCCAGCGTATTCAGTGCCGTTCGGGCATCGCCGTTGGCAAAGTTGGCGATCATCCACAACAGATCATCGTTGAGATCGACCTGATAATTGCCAAAACCCCGCGGGTCCTTTAATGCCCGGCTCAGCAGTTCCATTAAGTCTTCGGTAGATAAAGCCTGCAGCACAAAGACCTTACAGCGTGAAAGCAGCGCCGCGTTGATCTCAAATGATGGATTTTCCGTGGTCGCGCCGATCAGAATGATGCTGCCCTTTTCCACAAATGGCAGAAACGCATCCTGCTGAGCCTTGTTAAAGCGATGGATTTCATCGACGAACAGAATCGTTTTCTCCCCCATCTGACGGTTCAGCTCTGCTTTATTCATGACTTCTTTAATTTCTTTGATTCCGCTGGTCACCGCACTGAAATCCACAAAATGCGACTGCGTGCGTTCGGCGATAATGCGCGCCAATGTCGTCTTGCCGACCCCGGGTGGACCCCAGAAGATCATTGAGGACACCTGGTCCTGTTCGATCAGCTGCCGCAGAATTTTCCCTTCGCCCAACAAATGTTTTTGTCCGGCAACTTCTTCCAGCACCTTCGGCCGCAGCCGGCTGGCCAGGGGACTGTTCAGATCGCGATCGTCAAACAAGGATTTCTGTTCCATGATCATCGCCTCCTGTGCTTATTATACATCATTTTTATCCATTTCAGCGCCTCAGTTTGAATTTTATTCAACTTCAGTTCTATTCCGCAACGATCTGATCTTTTCCCTGCCGTTTGCCGCGGTACATTCGTTCGTCTGCCAGTTTGACCAGATTCTCAATGTCCTTATCCAACAGACCGCAGGTTAAGCCAAACGTCATCGTAACGTGGATCTGATAGCCGTCATAGGAAAACGGATAGCTGCGGATGCTTTCGGCGATGACCTGAAGCTTTTGCTGAGCCTGCGTCAGGTTGTCATCCGCAAACACAAGCAGAAATTCTTCCCCGCCCCAGCGGCAGACCAGTGTTTCTTCACTTTCCCGCATCAGTCGGGATGCCGTTGCCAGCACGTAATCCCCGCAGATATGTCCATATGTATCGTTGACCAGTTTAAAATCATCCAAATCTCCTAGGGCAACGCAGATTGATCTTCCCTGGAGTGAAGCTAACTGATCGTTCAGCCCGTAACGGCTGAGCGCACCGGTTAAACCATCCACGGAAGCAGCTTCCTGCAGCTCTTCATTGCGGCGCTGCAGCCGTCCCTGAATTAAAGAAGAGGAAACGTTGAAAATCGCTGAAGAAATCAAAATGATCAGAAAACTAGCTAGGGAGTTGAACAGATAGATACTGTTGATTACAATGGCAGGAAGCTCCACGCTTGCCTCAACCCAGCTGCCTCCCAATTTCAAACTGAAAAACAGAATGATCTCCAGGATAGAAAACAGATAGGGAACCGCACTGCGGCGATATGGCCGGATATACACCAGAGAGGCCATGGCGATCAAATACATCGGCATTCCGGCTTCCCAGCCCAACGTGACCGTACTGACTGTTACAAACACTCCGACTTCCAGATGAATCAATGTAACCGCTAACCGATAGCGGCTATAGTAGACTAACAGCGACATGATCATATAAAAGACGGTGCTGAAAACATTATAATAAACTAACAGCGTGACCTGCAGCCAGCCGCCTAGGGCAATATAAAGCATGTGCACAAGCATGCCGAGAACGATAATCTGTTGATAGACACGGCCGACGGTACTTGGATTATCTATTTTTCCGCTCACTGCTTATGCCTCCTTCCTACCTTTGAGACTGAACTTGAGCTGCACAGAAACAAGCCGGCTCATGACCATCAAGAAAACCGGCGGCTTCCAGAAAGGCTTCGACTGTGACCGAGCCGAGGAAACGCATCCCTTTTTGTTTCAGTTTTCGAGCCAGATCATCCGACCAGACAGTCGTGGCCCGGGGAATGTCCTGCAGCTTCACTACTTCCTGCGGCATAACCGTTTGAATGAAAGCCAAAAATGATCCGTATTCCTGCTGGATGGCAAGAAAGCTGCGGGCATTGACAATCGCGGCCTGGATCTTTCCGCGATGACGGATCAGCTGCGGATTCTGCATGAGCGAATCTACCTTTGCAGCATCATAGTTCGCTATTAAATTCGGATCGAAATGATCCATCGCGGATCGAAACGCCTCCCGTTTATGCAGCACAATCTGCCAGGACAATCCGGTATGGAAAGATTCCAGAATCAATAATTCAAACAATTCCCGATCCCCGCGAATCGGTTTTCCCCATTCTTCATCATGATAGGCCTTCAGCTGCAGCGATCCGCATTCAGCCCAACGACAGCGTTGTTTCATCTGATCGATCCTCATGGCAGCCGCTTTGCCACCTTTCCTTTTTCTTTCTTTTATTATACCAGAAATCTTTCTTCCCGCACCAAAGCAAAGCCAATCCAGGATTTCAATTTTACTCTGCTTCAGACATTCTTCGATGAACAAAAGAAAAGGCAGCCTGGATCTCGACTGCCTCACCGTCAAATTTTCAGTCTGCACGCGTAATCAGAGAAGCCACGGTATAGCCATGATCCTTCAATAACTTCTGCATCACCTGCGGCTCAACACCGCGGGCTCGGATGACAACATCGGTCTGTTCTGCTTTTCGATAAACCGCCAGATTGGTAATCTGAGCTTTTTCACCGAAGAACAGCCCTGTCAGATCCGCCAGAATTCCCGGCTTATCTTCGACAGGAATCACATATCGGCTGCCTTCTTCATAATAGCCTAAAAGATCAATAAAAGCTTCAAAGATATCATTCTGTGTGATAATGCCGACAACTTTGGACCCTTCCGTGACAACCAGACATCCGATATCATGCTGACGCATCAGCACCGCCGCTTCTTCCAGCAAGGCATCGGGATGAATCGTTACGACGTCCTTGATCATGACCGATTCCACGGTGCTCTTGGCTAACAGATAATTAAGCTCGTACACCGAAAGACTGGTGGCCTTGCTCGGTGTGTTCTCGGCAATCGTGCCTTCGGTTACCAATCCGACCAGATTTTGTCCGGCAACCACCGGAATTCGATGGAAATCCCGTTCCGCCATCAAATCCAGTGCCGCACTGATTGAGGTATCCTTACTGATGCAGTAAGGATTCGCGGTCATGCGATCTTTCACCAACATACTCTTATCCTCCTAAATAGGCTTTCTTAATGTCTTCACTGGCTGCCAGTTCCGCTCCGGTGCCGCTTAACACAACACTGCCGGTCTCCAGCACATAAGCCCGATCGGCAATCCCCAGCGCCATCTTCGCGTTTTGTTCAACCAGCAGTACCGTCGTTCCCTGGGCATTGATATCCTGAATGATCGAAAAGATTTCCTTGACCAGAAGCGGGGACAGGCCCATGCTCGGCTCATCCAGAAGCAGCAGCTTCGGTTTGGCCATCAAAGCCCGGCCCATCGCCAACATCTGCTGCTCACCGCCGGACAACGTCCCGGCCAGCTGTTTCTTGCGCTCTGCCAGCCGCGGAAAGCGCTGATACACACTTTCCAGATCCCTTTCAATTTCGGCTTTATCCTTGCGCAGATACGCCCCCATCTGCAGGTTTTCGGCAACACTCATATCCGGGAAAATTCTTCTTCCTTCCGGTACCTGTGTAATCCCGGCTTTTACGATATCCCGGGCATTTTTCTTTGTCATCGGCTGCCCCAGAAATTCAATCTCGCCGCCGCTTTTTTTCAGCAGGCCGCTGATCGCATGCAGCAGCGTTGTTTTCCCAGCTCCATTGGCGCCGATCAGCGCAACGATTTCCTTTTCCTGCACTTCCAGGGATACGCCTTTTAAGGCTTGAATAACACCGTAATGGACACTTAAATCGGTTATTTTCAGCATCTTAATCCTCCCCCAGATACGCTTCGATGACACGGCGATTATTTTTGATTGCTTCCGGTGTTCCATGCGCAATGCACTTCCCATAATCCAGGACGTAAATCCGCTCGCAGATCTTCATAACTAGCGACATATCATGTTCAATCAAAACCACAGTTAAATTGAATTGTTCCTTAATCTGATGGATCAGCTCGGTCAGTTCGGTAGTTTCCTGCGGATTCATGCCGGCTGCCGGTTCATCGAGGAATAAAATCTTCGGTTTGGCGGCCAAAGCCCGGGCAATTTCCAGCTTGCGCTGCTGTCCATACGGCAGATTTTTAGCCAGCACCTGCTTTTTCTCAGCCAGGCCGACCACTTCCAACAGTTCCATGGCTTCATTCAGAATGCGCTGTTCTTCGCGGTAATACGAAGGCAGCCGCAGCACCGCCGCCAGTGCGGAATACCGGACCGATTTGTTCATCGCCAGTTTGACATTGTCCAGCACCGTCATATTCTTAAACAACCGAATATTCTGGAATGTCCGTGCCAGCCCCAAGCCAGTGATCACATACGGCTTCAATCCGCCGATGCTTTTCATCTGACCGTCTACGTTCAGTTCGATTTTGCCCTCGCTGGGCTCGTACACGCCGGTCAACAGATTAAACAGCGTCGTTTTGCCCGCACCGTTCGGCCCGATCAGCCCGATCAGTTCGCGTTCCTCAATTTCCAAATTGACGTTGGAGACCGCGGCCAGACCACCGAAGTTTTTTGTCAGACTGCTTACCTTTAATACGGTCATTCGCGCACCTCCTTTCGCCGGCTGAACCGGTTAAACAGAGCGGAAAAGGTGAATTCCTTCGTTCCCAACAAGCCGCTTGGACGGAAAATCATAATTCCGACCAGCATTAAGCCATACAGGATCATCCGAATATCGGAAAACTGCTGCAGGACTGTGTTCAGCACGCCGATCACCCCAGCAGCGATAAAGGAGCCGGTAAAGCTGCCCATGCCGCCAAAGACGACCAGGACAAGGATATCAATGGATTTATTAAACGTAAACATCTCCGGCTTAATGACATAGAACGCACCGGCATACAACGCTCCGGCTACGCTGGCAATCATCGCCCCTAAGACAAACGCCATGATTTTATACTTAGTCGTATTGATGCCCATCGCTTCGGCGGCGATTTCATCTTCACGCACGGAGATGCAGGCTCGCCCCTGAGCTGACCGGCAAAAATTGATAATAATCACCGTACAGATGACGACTGCCGCAAAAATGATTCGCCAGTCGACCAGCTTCGGCAGAATCAAGCCGGCCGCGCCGTTGGTGATTTTCATATTCAGAATTACAATTCGGATAATCTCGCCAAAACCGAGCGTTGCGATGGCCAGATAATCCCCGCGCAGCCGCAGCGTTGGAATTGCCACGATGAGCGCGACCAGTCCGCTGATCACGATTCCGATCAGCATGCCGATGAAAATTCCGCCTAAACTCGCGGAGATTTGTTTCACGGCAACCCCGGCGCAGTAGGCCCCGATGATCATAAATCCAGCATGCCCCAGCGAAAACTGACCGGTCACCCCGATGATTAAATTCAGACTGATTGCCAGAATGATGTTGATGCCGATGGTCATCAGCACGGTCAGATAGACATTATTGACCACACCGGCACTGATTAACAAGGAGATCAAACCATAGCTGCCCGCAATCAGAAGCAGCCAGCAGGCATTCTTTTTATTCAACAGATTCTTCATGCGCCTACACCTTTTCCTTTACGTTTTTCCCCAGCAAGCCTGCCGGTTTAACCACCAGAATGATGATCAGAATGATGTAAACGACAGCGTCCTTATACAGCGAACTGCCATAGCCGCTGACCAGTGTTTCGACGATGCCGATGAAGAAGCCGCCGAACATTGCGCCGGGAATAATCCCGATGCCGCCGAAAACCGCAGCGATAAACGCCTTTACGCCTGGAAGCATGCCCATCAGCGGGTTGATGGAATTATAATACAGGCCGACTAAGACCCCGGCCGCACCAGCTAACGCGGAGCCGATCGCAAACGTATAGGAGATCGTCATATCGACATTGACGCCCATTAAGCGCGCCGCATCGGCATCGACCGAGACCGCCCGCATTGCCCGGCCGACCTTGGTCTTGCGGACAATATATTGAAGCAAAAGCATCAAGACAATCGTAATCACAAAGATCGCGATCTGTTGGGTTGTGATCATGACGCCGCCAAGCATGATTTTCTGATTCGCCAGCACCTGCGGAAAGGTTTTGACGCCGGTTCCCATGACTTTCTGGGTACTGGCTTCTAAGAAATAGCTGACGCCGATCGCCGTGATCAGCGCGGTGATCCGGGTGGCATTGCGCAGCGGCTTATACGCGATCCGCTCAATCACAACGCCGATCAAAGCACACAGGGCCATCGCTGTGATCAGCGCGGAAAAAAAGCCCATGCCTAACTGTGCAGTACAGATAAATCCAATATACGCCCCCAGCATATAAATATCCCCATGGGCAAAGTTGATCAGTTTGATGATGCCGTACACCATCGTGTATCCCAGCGCGATCAGGGCATAGATGCTCCCCAGCGACAATCCGTTGATCAGCTGCTGCAAAAACTGGGTCATAGTGTTTCCTCCTCTTCTCAATGGGAAAAAATAGGAGAACGGCTTCCCCTATTTTTCTTTTGTTTTGCTTTGCGTGCGTTAGTCCAGCTGCGGAGTGACCGCAACCGCATCCGTCTGGACACCATCAACCAGATTGACGACCAGCACCGGCTTGATCGGCGTATGCGTCGCATCAAAGGTAAATGAACCCGTAACACCGTTGAAGCTGATCTTGGCCAAAGCCGCCTGAACCGCTGCGCCCTCTGACGAACCGGCTTCTTCAATCGCCTGAATCAAAACGTTAGTTGCATCGTAAGCCAAAGCCGCAAACATATTCGGTTCTTCATTGTATTCTGCTTTGTAAGCATCGATGAAGGCCTGCAGCTCCGCCGAAGCGCCAACCGTTGTGTACGCCGTCGTGAAGTAAACATCATTCAGATTCTCAGCGCCGCCCAGCTCAACCAGGGTAACGGAATCAAAGCCGTCAGAACCAACAACCGCCTGATCAATCCCCATATCCCGCGCCTGCTTGATGATCAGGCCAGCTTCATTATAATAGCCAGGGATATACAGGACATCAAAATCCAAACCCTTGATCTTCGTTAAGACAGAGGAGAAATCCGTATCCTTGCTTACATAATTTTCTTTTGCAACAATCGTGCCGCCCAGCTTGGTAAACTGCTTTTCAAAGGCTTCCGTCAGACCCTTGGCATAATCGGTTGTGGAATCGCCATAGATCACCGCTTTGGTCTTGCCCAATGTATCGTAAGCATACTGCGCCATGGCCGCGCCCTGATATGAATCTTCAAAGCAGACACGATAGACATAATCGTATGGAGCGCTGTCAATCTTATCCGGATCTGTCAGCGTTACATTGTTCTGTGTCGCGGATGGTGATAAGACAGGAATTTTCGCATCGTTTAAAATCTGATACGAAGCAGCGCTTGCACCCGATGTGGCCGGGCCGACTACGCCGGCTACTCCATCCGAGGCCAGCTGAGCTGCCAAAGTGACGGCTTCAGTAGGATCGGACTTATTATCATATTTAACATAACCATATTTTTCACTGCCGGCAGCGGCATTCGCCTGTTTGATGGCCAGCAGCGAGCCATTCAACTCAGCTTTGCCATAATCTGCGACTTCGCCCGTCAGTTCATAATGCAGACCGATCTTCACAGCCCCCGCTGCATCTGATCCTGTGCTGCCCCCAGCATCCGGGGTTGTTGCTGAACCATTTCCTGAACCGGAATTCCCGCATCCAGCCATGGAAACTGCCATCATCAGAGCAGCAGCGCCCATGAATACTTTCTTCATTGTTTTCATCATTTCATCTCCCATTTCTTTCTAAAACCTGCAATACAAAAGGTAATAGTGGCTTTATTATAGCGCTGCCATTTCACGATTACAACACATTTTTTCATTTTTACAAGTTCTTTTCATGAAAATAGTTTCAGTTTTGTTAAATTTCTGAATCTTTTTTCCATCTCGGCATGCTTTTGATTATAATGATGATAAGAGGTGAATAAAGATGAAAAACGACATATCTCGGATATTAGATGAACTCCATCGCCGCAAACAATTTTTCACCCTTCAGGCTGAACTTGAAACAAGGCAGACCGATATCCTGGCTTTGGATTATGAAATTGATCATGCTTCCGGCCCATTTCAATCTAAGAAAAAGAAGTCGCTGATGCAAAAACGAGAGGTTCTGCAGGCGCAGCTGACCTCCCTGAAAGAGGAAATCTCACGTTCTGTCCTCCCGTCGTTGCGATCTCTAGCGGATCAGTGGGATCGCCTAATGCATAAAGATCCTACTCTCTCAGGTCAGAATATCGCTGAGATTCTGCATTTTGCCATCGCTACTGAACGCTATTATGAAGCTTTAGAAGGATTGGATCAAGCACTTAACGAATGCTTTGTGGAACTGATCCGCGTTCCCAATCAAGCCGCCATTACCAACAAGGCTGTAAATCTGACTCCGGTTCTTTCATTGCTCCCTGAATTTTTGCAGCACGATCAACAATACCGCCGCGCCGTCCATCAATTGAATCAGAAAGCCTTGCTTCCCGCTCCGCTTCGTTTGTACCGCGTGGATTTTACCGGAATTCCGGAAATCGACAAACGCAGTGAACTGCGCTTTATCGGCAAACAATGCCAGAAATTAAAAAACAATCTCAGTGATATCCTCCGGCAACTGGAAGATCAGGCAATTTGTTTGATTTCCGAAATAATTCAGGAATCCTGCGGTGACGAAAAAGCATAATCTTTTCACTTCATCCTGCTTTTAAAAAGTTTTTCCCCATCTTTTAATGAAAATGCCCAAAGTCCGTCAAAGGACTTGCTTCCTTAAGGAAATATAAGAATGAAAACCCTCTGTTCCGCCACTTTCATCGCGGTTGATTTTCGATAATCCATTTCATTCCCATGTTAAAATTTCAAAAAATTCCTCATTAAAATGCATTTCAACCGCTCCATAATTCCGCGAATCTGATACACTATATTATTAATAGGGGATGAGAATTTTATGAAACCAATTCAGCTTGTAATCTGTGATATCGACAATACGTTAGTTCCCAAGCATCACAATGTCACCCCGCGGGCCCAAACCTGCATCAATCAGCTTAAGAAAAAAGGCATTGGATTTGGCCTGGCCTCCGGCCGCTCCATTGATCAGCTCCACATCTTAGAAGAAATGTGGAATATACAATGCGAAATCCTCATCGGTCTGAACGGTTCAGAGATCTATGATGGAATAGCCGGAACTACAGAAAGTCTGTATTCCATGGAACCAGAATGGATCCGTCAGTGTCTGGAAATCATGGCGCCTTTTCCCTGCAATCCCACGCTGGGCAGAAACGGCGTCGCTTATGTCCGAAGTCTGGATCAGAACGTTTCTTCTTCATCAGCCTTTGTGAAAAACAAAGTTCTTCCGCATGTGGTCAAAGATGATTCTGAATTCTGGCAGCAGCCCGCCGCTAAGATCGGCTTTCGGGTTCGGGCAGAAGATATGGAAGCCATTGAAAAGCGGGTTGCGGAATATCCGATGTCGGGGTTTGTCGGATTTAAAACGGAGAACACCATGTTTGAGTTCTGCAATGCCAAAGCTTCCAAGGGAGCACTGCTTCTGAAATTCTGTCAGGATCATCACATCGATACTGAATCAGTCTGGGCTTTCGGCGATATGACCAACGATATCAGCATGCTTCAAGTGGCTGGCGTCGGTGTTTGTATGCTGAATGGTTCAGAAGACACCAAAGCTGCCGCGGATCTCATTACTGAAAAATCAGTGGAAGATGAGGGCTGGGCTGATTTCGTGGAAAAGCATATTTTAGCCAAACTCGATTAAATTAAAAATTTTGCCGTTGATGAAACGGCTTTTTTAATCCTTTTCGGTCAGCGGCCCGACATGGAATTATTCTTAGGCTTGCCTGTTTTCTTTCATTCCCACAAGAAAAAAGACGAGCAGGGTATGTGAGAACTTCTCCTTTCACTCGTCTTGTTTTCATCGTTCCGCTTTTTGATCGTCTTAGCTCATCAATCAGTCGATCTTATACTCCTGCAAAAAGCTCTCATTGAACGGACTCTTTTCTACGGCCCGGTCAAAGACCTTGCGTCCTTCAACATACGTGGCTACAACGTTATAATCCTCATCGATGACGACCAGATCCAGATCTTTGTCCACAGCCAGTTCACCTTTGTTTTTGAGGTTATATTTGCGGGCTGGATTTGCGCTGCTCATCCGCACGACTTCTTCCATCGGCATATGCAGTTTCTCCACCAAATTGCCAATGCCATACAAAACCGGCATGCTGGAACCGGTCAACCGTCCCGTCTGACTCAGCACAAACCCTTCCGGGGTGACTTCCAGCACTGCACGGTCACTGTTTTCATTCTTTTTGCCGCCCTTGTAATGGCCTACCGGTGCGCCTAAGAAAGCCCCATTATCCGAAACTAACATAATCCGGTCATGGTCTTTCATTTTCATGACCAGCTGAATCATCGGCAGACAGACATGCAGACCGTCACAGATCAATTCGCAGTCCACCTCATCCCGCAGGATGCACGCTCCCATTGTACCGATATCCCGATGATGCAGGCCTGTCATGACATTGCCCAGATGTGTCGCTACCGTAATGCCATGATCGATGCCGCGATTCGCTTCCGCATAGTTCGCATTGGTATGATAAGCGGCTACCGTAACACCTTGAGAAACAAAATAATCGATCGCTTCTAAGGCACCCGGCACTTCCGGTGCGATATCCACAAGCACCAATTTACCATGGGCTTCTTCGATCATCTTTTTCGCATGGTCAAGATCTACAGGCGGATAACCGGTATTAATCCCTTTTTCTCCGACTCGGGCACCCCAAGGACCTTCTGAATGAATACCCGCGATTCGTGCCCCATCCAACGTTTCCTCTGCTAGTTTAGCTAAAATCGGAAACTGAGTTACGATTGTCGTCGTTGGCAGAATCGCCGTTACGCCATGCGCTGCCTGAGCTTTCAGCAGCTGTTTCAGTTCTTCTTCATTCGCATCATCAAAGCGATAACCGGCAGCTCCATGATTATGCGTATCAATAATTCCCGGAATAATCCGCTGATTCCCATAATCAACATCGGCTTTCAATCCCGCTTCCTTGCCGGCAATGGCTTTAATTCTGCCGTTTTCCTCAATCAGATAAGCAGGTCGGATTCCATCTGGAAGACAAACACGTTCAGAGTAAATAATCATTCCAATTTCTCCTTCTCTAATCAGCTCTGTCGTCAAAATCCAAATCCTATTCAAATTTTGGCCCGATCCAAAATCAAAAATCGCCTGAGGTTTCCGACAGCCCTGCCTGCCCTCCTTCCGTTCTCCTTCGGCTATACGGAAACCGTCAGTTAAATCCTATAGTCTTTATCAGAAGTATCCTTCAGATCTCGATAAGATATCAGCTGAATATGATGTTTATCAATCCATTCTTTCATAAAATCCGAAGTCATCATTTCATGATCCTTGCAGCGAATTAAGCTGTATGTACTCCAACGGAAAATGTCAGCATCGATGAAACCTGCATGCCCTCCGATCATAGCATATTCATAGTCAAGCAATTCGTCTGCATGCGCTTTAACGTATTCCAAGGCACTCGTTTTCATTTGATTTTCCAGGGAAAAAGGCTTAATATTCCAGCTTCCTTTCATTCTCCCTACATTAAATTGGTTTAAAATCTTTTGCGAGTAAGGAATTCCGCTTTCCACAGATAAAGCTTCAATTGCCTTGATATAAGCTGGTGATACCCGACTGATTGAATGGCCATGCAGATATTCTGGATTTCTCCCGGTCAAATCGCGATATCGTTGAAGCTGCGCCCGAATTTCTACCAATACTTCTTCGTAAGGCCATAGCTCTGCCTGACCAAAATTCGGATCCGCATATTTAACAGTGGATCGAATAAAGATTCCATCTGCATCCACTAAATGGGGAATCTGTTTTGGATCCGCGACGCAGGGACCTGAGACAATGTTAAAATCAATGCCAAAACATGTTTCTGGATAGTCTTGAATACGAGAAGCAGCATACGCACTTTCCGGCATATTGACAAACAGACCCGTGCAGGTAACTATTCCTCGCTCCACCGCATCTAGGATTCCTAACGTAATTCCACGCGTAAAGCCATAGTCGTCAGACTGAACAAGCAATTTCACATTAAGTCCTCCTCTATCTTCAGTTATAAACGAGCAGGCTGTCATTGTCCAGACTTAAACAAGAAAAGATTTTCTTTTTAACGTCTGGAACTATTCTGCCTTTTTTCACAATGGCTTTTTCTCACCATTAAGATCAAAACTTAAAATATACCAAAGAAAGCTAAAACAACACAAACTCCCATGATCAGGAAAACAAGCTTTGTCGGCGTCATCCCTTTTTGCAAGGCCTTGAAAACACCCCACCACAAGATCAGGCTTAATAGGCCCGGCATCACTCCATCCAATATTGATTGGACAGAAAAGCTTGCACCATTAATAACTGGTTCCAGAACAATATTCACTTTTACGCTTGTGGCTATTAATGTGCCTATCATTACTGAACCTAAAACACCGCAGGCTTCCATAATCAACGGCACAATTCCTTTTTCGAAGGCAACGTTAACCAAACTGACGCCATTTTTATAGCCTTCAATTAGGAAGAAGTATTTAGCCAGCAGCAATCCCCCGCCGTATAAAATAAGAAACAGGAGTGGGGCTAGAATACTGCCGTCAGCTGCCAATCCAATACAAATACCGGCAATTATAACGCGGATGCAATTGAAGAAAAAGGAATCACCTACACCAGCTAATGGGCCCATCAATGAAGCTTTCAGGCCGGAAATGGCGCCTTCATCCAACGTTCCTTTTTCAGCTCGCTCTTTTTCCATCGCCGCGACAATCCCAGTAATCAATCCATGCATTACTTGATGAGTATTAAAGAATTCATTCGCATTTCTGGCAAACGCTTTCTTTTTCTCTTCAGGATCCTGATAAAAAGAATCAATAGCCGGCCAGACTGACATGCCGAAAGCTTTACCCTGCATAACAACTTGATTGAAGGCCATAAACGTATTCAAAGAGTAGTAATAACAGCGATTAAGCATTCTTTTTTCTTCTTTGGACAATACATATTTAGCCATAGAAATCATCTCCTCCGCCTGTTGATATTTTCTTTTCTATTTCCTGCATTTTATAATTTCGAGTAAAGCCTACGTAAGCCAGAATAAGCGCCAGAATAGCGATTGGCAAAGTGCTTAATCCCAGATATTTAGCGAGAATAAAACCGAGCAGCACATAGAACGGTGTAGACTGAGAAAAAATAGCCTGAGTAGTAAGACACAATCCAACGACCACCAACATTCCACCGGCAGCGCTGAGACCGTTAAGAAGCCAGGCAGGTACTACTTGGAACATAATCTCAACAGCTTCCGAGCCATAGAAGCAGCAAAGGAAAATAATAATTGCCGGCAGAGTAAACCGAACAAACAACATCTCCAAAATCATAACCCATCGAAATTTCTGAACCTCCCCAGCATTTGCCAATCGTGTAGAAATTGGCTGGATGGAGTTAGAAATCGCCTGCGTAATCGGATTCACTGAATTCATCAGGGCACCGATAGGAACAGCAATGGCAAGTCCCTGTTCAATACTAATTCCTGATAAAATGGTAAGACCAACACCTACTGCTGTACTGGTACGATAATCGGCAGCCACAACTCCGCCAATACCGGAAATTCCCATGTAAATTGCCTCCAGTTCAGCTCCCATAATTACACCTGTTTTAAGATCTCCGCAGACTAATCCAGTTACAGAACCTAAAATAATCGGCCGAGTTGCAGTTTGGAAACCAACAAAGCCATCGATGCACTGACAAATATAATAAGTCAGAGCAATGAGAAGAGCTTGAATCATAACCTATTCCTCCTTTAGTTAAACAGAGATGCCTTCTTACTTGTTTTCTGGTTTTGCTTTAACTAATAATTCTGAAAAATTCTCCTTGGGCACAGAGGGAAGCATCTGGCAGAAAATAGATTCTGATATAGAATTCAATTTCTTAAACAACTCAAAGTCTTCCGGATCTGCACTGCAATAGGCATGAATCACAGTTTTATCCCGTGACTTCTTCTTTCGATAGTTAGCCACATTCACTTCGTGAATAGGCAGAGCCTCAACCAAACGAATTGCATCTGCAGGATTATCCACAATCAATAAGATACGCATTTTGTCTGCCCGTGGGTCTTTTAACAAACGAATCGATTCATCAACGCCACGAACATGAACCTTTTTACCCGCAGGCGCTGTCATTAACAACATCTTTACTTTCAGCTGATCTTTGATAACCTCATCATTGGCAACCATCAATGTATCAGCATTCAATGCACGGGACCAAGCGGTTACTACCTGGCCGTGAATCAATCTTTCATCTAGTCTCAACTGTAAGATCATGCATGAGTTCCTCCTTTCTTAAGTCCCCTAAAATTCCATGACTCATACCCCGGCCGGACAGCAGAGATACGGAATGTTAGCGCTTTCTGATTTCATTATAAGTAGTCAACTGCCTACTTCCAGTTCGTGCTTTTTTATTCTCTATTTAAAAAATTCGCATGAAAATTAATCTCGTCCAAGAAAAGTTAATATTTGATATTTACAGCTCTCTTATCTATATGTAGTTTCCACCTCGCATTCATTTTAAAATCAAATTCATCTGTTCGTTGACAATCTGCTGACTCGGTTCATTGATCAGCCGTTTAAGGAAAGTATTTTCGCAGACTAATTCATGCAGCAGCACATTAAAAAAGCGCATATTTTCTGAATCCAGACGAGCTATTAAAAAGATATAAGAAAAACAGCGTACTCCTCCCCGAAGAACTTTTCGGCTGATATTGCCAACGATGAGCTGATTCCGCATAATTTGAGAATGATGGAGTATTGTCACAATTCTGCCATTATAATTCTCGGAAGCAACAAATTCATCTTTGACTGATAAAGCTAAAGGCGGCAGCTGCTGTCTAATCCTGTTAAACAACCGTTCAACACTGTCACGATTGTTGAGATCTAAAGGGAGTGATACAATCTCGTGAAGCACGTCCTCACATAAATCTCGGTTCTTTCGAATGAAGTCATTCAAATTGTTCAGATGATAAGGTAATACATCGTGCGGAAATACCTTACAGTTGAATTTCTGAGTCACTGTATCACTTATGATCAGATCATATTGTTGACTCTGCCAGTTAACAATTTCGTTGTAGCCCAGACAATTCAGATCGCTGTAATAGTCATGATCCACTTCTTTTTCGATCAATTTTTTGATGAATGTTGGTTCCATGCGGCTGGTTCTGGATATGATCGCAATTTTCTGCCGATGATATTTTAAAGACGTCAGTTGGATGCTGAACGATAAGATTTCAGCCAGCGATGACGCTTGACTGGAAGCTACCGGACATTGAAAAAAATCTTCAAGCAGATGAGTTACTTCTCGTGTTAGCCAGCTTAACAACGGGTACTCGGTCGTCAGCGAATCACGGCCACCTAAATTAGTAGCTTTATTCATGAGCATATTGAACTGATACTTTAATATGATTTGACTTAATGCATAGCTTAGATAGCGATCTACCAGCGGTTCCTGGATTAAATTCAAATTGAAATTATCAGCAAAATAATTACAAATTTGTTCAGTTAAATCCGCCAGTGATTCAGGAAAAAAATGCCGAACCAAATCGACGTTTTCATCAATATTTGGATTTGCAACGAGAAGTAAAATCGCTGCAGAACAGATCTCAGTTTGATCATACGGGCCTAAATTCAGTTCACGTGTTAGCTTTTCTAATAATGTTTCCGCAATTGAATACACAGGTAAATTCCAAACCTGCCTTAACAGCTTCTCATGGCAGTGCTCAAACTTGGTTAACGGAAATCCCGCCCGAATTCTTGCATTCTGGATAATGAGATAACTAGTCAGCCTACGCTTTTCAATATTGAGAATAGGATAAGAATTTTGATCCAAGACAGTTTCAATCATTCGAATAATTGTTTCATAAGTTTCGGTCTGATAACCCCACAGAATATTCGGATTGTCCGGACTAGGAATAATATTAATATCGAACAGAGAATACAAAGAAATGAAACAACGTCGAATATCAAATTCATTACCGCGGACTTTCAGGCCATAATAAGGTACATTCTCTACCCAAATATCGAAAGTTCTGACAAATTCCCGTGCTCCCCGGACAGCATTGCGAATACTGGATCGTGAATATCCAATTGTATCTGCTAAGGTTTCGACACTGATTGAATTTCTGGACCAAAGCAACAGTTTTCCGATACAAGCCTGAAGCAGGATATCCTTATTTGATTGAAAACTATGACGATGTCGATAATAAAAAGCTCGGCAATACCGAAATTTCATGTCGAATCGAGATTGATCAATTATTTCGAAAGTGATCTTGCGGGTATTGACAATCAGTGAAATCCCAAAGTCAGCGGCGATTTCCCTCAGATTATTTAGGTCCATAGTCATTTCATAGTTACTCAGATCAAAAAAAGCCTGAAAACTCGAAACATCCGTTTCTCCATTGACAATCAGATGACAGAGTTCAATATAATTTCTAAGAAAAAAACGATTCATTGCGAATTCCCCCGCTCCCTTGTCTTTTATCATATTTGACCCCGGCTTCATCTTTATGCGATTGTTTTTAGTATTCTCATACAATTTTTTTGCATAGAACTGATAATTGTTCTGAGATAGAATAATCCAGAAAAGAGGGAATGATCATGATTGGAATCATATTAGTCAGTCACGGCAAAATGGCAGAGGGAATCATAAATTCCGCAACTCTGTTTTTTGGAGACAAAATTGAGCAGATGGCAGCTGTCAGTCTGCAGTTAGAAGATACTCCGGATGATTTTTTAGAACGATTAAAAGCACAGATCGTCCAGAATGATACGGGTGAAGGGGTATTGATTTTAGCCGATCTTTTAGGGGGAACACCCTGCAACTTGGCAGCAACTCTGATGAACGAACATATACATATTATCAGCGGCATGAATTTAGGTTTGATACTGGAAGTTCTCGGATTAAGGGAATCCGGAAATCTTGATTGGAATGAATTAGCAGAAACTGCCAAAAATGGAATTATGCATCTGAATACACTGTTAGACTAAGAGTAAGTTACTTTTTGATATTTTTCAGTCCGCAACATTTGTCCGAGTATATAATCACATCTTTTATCCTGTGTTTCTCAATGTTTTTTCTGATAGACTACCAATTACAACATACCGAAATGATGACTAAAATCGCTTTGCGTATTCTTGTCAAAATCCAGAAGTCTTGTTATAATATTTGAGCATGCGCGTGTGGCGAAATTGGTAGACGCACCAGACTTAGGATCTGGCGGTTCATCCATGGGGGTTCGAGTCCCTTCACGCGCACCAAATTGGTAAGATAAAAGCTATAACGTGGAAAAAGGTTATAGCTTTTTTTATACAACAATACCTTTTAAATAAAATGGGAAACTGCGCAAAAACTCTCAATATCCTTAAAACACAGGTCTTGCCTTCTGCTAAAAAGTAAAAATCCCGGCTGCCCACAGAGCAGTCCCGGGATTATCAATGAAAAGTCAAAACGAGGGTTAAAGAAGCAAAACAGATCCTCATTTCTAGGCAGACCCTCCTCTTCACGAACTTAAAATTCCATCCTGAAGATACAGAATTCGGCGTCCGGCGTTGGCGACATTCAGGTCATGGCTAATCTGAATGATCGTATTTCCTGCTTCATTGAGCTGTTGAAACAGGGATAGGATTTCCTGGCCGGTTTTTGAATCCAGCGCTCCGGTCGGCTCATCGGCCAACAAGACAGCCGGTTTGGTGATCAGTGCCCGCGCGATGGCCGCTCGCTGCTGCTGACCACCCGATAATTCCTTCGGCAGGTGCGTGCGCCGATCCCAAAGACCTACCTTCCGAATCGTTTCTTCAGCTTCAGGCAGCGCGGAAGCCCGCGTTTGTCCGCGAATCAGCAGCGGAAGCATGACATTCATCAGGACATCATACTGCGAAATCAGATGATACTTCTGAAAAATAAAACCGATCTTCTGATTGCGGATCACCGCCAGCTCATCCTCATCGCAGCTGTCAATGCGGACTCCATCCAGTTCATAAGTGCCGCTGTCAGCCTTATCCATGCAGCCGATGATATGCATCAGTGTACTTTTGCCGGAACCGGAGGCTCCTAAAATTGTGATGAATTCACCCTTGGATACGGAAAGGGAAACTTCTTTAAGCACCGGAAGCTGACTTTCTCCCATCGGATAGGCTTTGTTGATATGGCAGAGTTTCAGCATTTATTCCCAGATCTCACACAGACTGACCTGACCTTCCTGATCGGTCACAATTTTCAGCACACTCATTTTGTGAATGCTGGACAATCCGCCTTTACCTCCGGTATTATCTTTAATTTCTATCCCGGCCGGCAGTGTAAAGACTTTGGTTTCGCCAGTATATTCCAGCACCGAGGATAAAGACGCAGCTGAGCCGTCGCTGCTGGTATCCGCCGCTGTGTCTGACCGGTCCGCCCCTTCCGGAATATCCGTGACTCCGCCAGAACCTTCGCCTGGCTTGGTTCCCCCTGCTGGACCGTTTTCTTTTCCATCCTTTTCATTTTCACGTTCCTTCAGAAACTCAGGAATTTCAGCCAGACTCAGTTCCACTTCATTCCCGGCGATACTCTTAACGGTGCCGAAGTACAGCGTCTGGCTGTCCGCGGCCGGCGCCTGCGGATTATGGGTGGGCGTTACCGAGGAAGGTTCATTCACCGGTGTTTTTTTCTGATTGTTTGTGCCGCAGGCGGCAAGGGATAAGACCGTAATCATGCAGAGCGTAAGTTTCAATAAAGTTTTCATCGTTTTTCTCCTTTTTTTCTATATATAAACACCACTGCGTTATTCAACGTTGAGTGCGTTTACCGGGATCAGTTTAGAAGCGCAGTAAGCAGGATAAAATCCGAATAATGTTCCCGTTCCGACAGCGAAGATCAGCGCTATGATCATTCCCTGAGGAACCGGGACAATCGGAATATTGGCTGAACGCTCCAGCAAGGGCAGAGCGATAAAGCTCAAAAGTACGCCCACGCATCCGCCGAAAACACCAATGGCTGAAGACTCCAGCAAAAACTGAACTAGAATATCTTTCCGACGGGTTCCCAGGGCTTTGAGAATACCGATTTCACAGGTTCTTTCCCGGATCGTGACAAACAGAACATTCATGATTCCGATACCGCTGACGACAAAGACAATGGCTGCCATCGAGATTAACAAAGCATTCATTGTTCTGGCTGAGGCGGTAGCCGCTTCAATTCGGCTTCCGGCATCTTCAATGTCATACAGCTCACCGTGCTGCAGATAATAATCCAGTGTGCTGCGAATCTCCTGAATCGCAAGTTTGATCTTTTTCACACTCGAGGCTTTCCCGACCGCTTCCGGAAAGTCATATTCATTCGAGAATCCCTTTGCCTGATAGTTAGCATAAGGAATAAATAAAGCATCGTCGGTGCTGATACCCTGCAGGCCGTCACCGCTGCGCTGAAGCACGCCGATGACTTGATATCGCTTCTGCTGAATTGTCAGCGTCTTTCCCACCGCTTCTTCTTCATTTTTGAAATAGGTTTTAGCGACGTTATAGCCCAAAATAACAGCGTTGGCGCCCTGTTCATAATGAGCTTCTGAAAAATCGAATCCCGCTGTCAGTGCAAGATTGGAGATTTCCGAATAGCCCTCTGTCACGCCGACGATGGTAAGATCAGCCTTTTCTTTTCCAAATTTCACTTGTTTCATCGTGCTTTGCCGCAGATACATTCCGGTCAAGACCGAAGATTCATCGAGAATATGCTGAAGCAGCTCCGGGGTCAGCGGTTCCACGCGGATCTGCTTGGCTCTCATCGCCGCTCCGTAATCGACTTTGAGATACAAGGTATCCGCGGACAGACTGGAGTACTGCCTGGCCGCCTCCTGTTCAGCGCCCTGACCGATGGCAATCACCAGGACAATCGTAATCGTACCCACGATAATTCCTAACGAGTTCAGCAGGACCTTCAGCCGATTCTGGCGGACATGAATCCAGACCAGCCGCAGTAATTCCGTCAGCCGCATCGTCAGTTCTCCACAATGACAACATCATTTTCCGAAAGGCCGCTCACAATTTCGCTGACTTGCCCGTCGGAAAATCCAGTAACAATCTCTACTTCACTGATCGTGCCGTCTTCACTTTTCAGCTTTACTTTCTGCTTTCCATCCTTTAAGAAAATCGCCTTGTTCGATAAGATCAGAATGTCTGATTTCTCTTTAGCGATGATCGTCGCGCCCGCAGTCATTCCTTCCTGGATCTCCAGATCTCCGCGGTCCAGTTCAACGACAACGGTATATTTTCCCTCCGCCGCGACAAGCTTGCGGAAAACAACGCGGCCTTTCACTGGCTGATCAGGAAAAACATCAACGAGAATGGAAACTTCCTGCCCCGTCTGCACCTCATTGATCTCTGCGGCTTCCACTTCTAAAGTCAGACATAACTGATCGCGGTCTCCCAGCTCGATCACCGGTTTCTCGGGAACTGTTTTTTCGCCTTTGCTGTAACCCGTAGTAATCACGATGCCGTTTTGCGGCGCATAGAGAATGACCGATTGGGATAAGTCCTGAGCTGTCTTCAATTCTTCTTTGGCTCTTTCCAGTTCACCCTTGGCCTTGTCTATCGCGGCCTGAAGATTCTCCAGCTGCAGCTGATTCAGCTGATTCTGAAGCGCTGCATTTTCATTCTCACGCTGGATCTCCGCCGCTCGGGCGTCATTCAGGGAATCCCGTTCCTGCATGGCGGTTTTCAGCTGAAGTTGAAGGCTTTCGATCGTTTCTTCGGAGTTCAAGATTTCACTGGCCTGGGCCTGCCTGTTTTTCAGCTGGGAAAGCAGCGCGGTCAGACGCTCCATCTCTGCTTTCGCTTTTTCTTCATTGAGCTTTAACTGCGCCCGCTCCTGTTCATCGCTTCCGGAATATGTTGACAGCGTTTCTGCAGCGTGCTGCCAGGCCGACTGTGCTGTTTCATATTCCTGCTGTGCGGCTTGGATCTCGCTCTGAAGCTTCGCCGCTTCCGCCGCTGCCGCTTCCAGTTCTTTCAGTTTCTTTTCCAACTGTTCAATTTGATTGAGGATGGGTTTCATGCGTTCCTCAAACGCCGCTTTGCTCGCTTCGGTAATTTGCCGGGCATTTTTTTCAGCTTCAAGCGTAAAAGCGGTCTTTGCGTTTTCTGCCGACTGCAAAGCAGCCTTAGCATTGTTGTAAGCAGTCTGCCGCTCACGGATCAGCGCCTCCAGGGCTTCTTTGGATATTTCGGCCAAAGGCTGACCTTCCTGAACCTCATCCCCCGGCTGGACCCAATAGCGTTCAAAGGTCAAATTTTCCGGAAAGCTCAACGGCAGACGGGTTGTCTCGATTTTACCGCTGCCTTCCACCCCGACGGTAATGGTGCCGCGGGTCACCGTATATTCGCGCTGCCGGAAGACCGGTTCTGATTTCCGACTGTTCATCAGGCTGACTGCGATAGCACCGATAAGCAGCACGGCACAGCCAGAAATAAGCAGCATTTTCCTTTTTTTCGATTGCGGCTGTTGGAAATACCAGCTTAATCCTTTTTTCATACATGACCTCTCTTTCCTGATTTCTTCGTCAGTATAAAGGGTCCAAGGTTAAGAATGGGTAAAGAAAAAGTGACCGTCTTTGCAGTCACTCCGATTCACATTCACTCTGTAGAATGTTGATGGACAGGCAGCGTTATTGTAAACAGGCTGCCGCCCTCGGTTGGTGTTTCGGCCTGGATAGTTCCCTGATGCAGCTCAATCATTTCTTTCGCCAGAGCTAACCCCAGCCCCGCTCCGGCAATGGAGCGGGATCGTGAAGAATCCACCCGATAAAATGGCTCAAAAATATGTTCGATGTGTTCCTGCAGAATACCCGGACCCCAATCCTGAATCCGGATCCGGCAGGTTTTCGCCTCCGCGTTCAGGGATATCCTGAGCCGTCCCTGAAAGGAATTGTATTTCACGGCATTTTCAATCACATTGGATAACGCATGTTTGATGACCACCGCATTGCCCCGGATCTGCGCCATTTCCAAGGAAACATCGACCTGAAGCTGCTTCTGCTCCATCGCGGGTCTCAGTTCCTGCACAATTTCCCGAATCACGCCGCTCACTTCCACGTCCTCATTCATCGGACATCCGGAATTGGAGGAAAGTGAAAATAAATCGTCAACCAGAGAGATCATCCGTTCGGTTTGATTTCGAATGACATGAAGTGCCTTTTCCACTTGCGGAACAGTGGGATCAGAGGTCAATTCCAAAACTTCCAGCCGCGTCCGGATGACTGTCAGCGGTGTTTTCAGTTCATGGGCGGCGCTGGAAGAAAAGCGTTTTTCCCGCTGGAAAGCAGTTTCCAGCCGGGAAAGCATCTGGTTGAAGGCGACGGCCAGCGACTGCAGCTCTTGATCAGCCGTGAATTTATGAACTCGGAACGATAAATCGCGTTCATTAATCTGTTCTATCTGTTCACTGAGCTGATGGATAGGTTTCAAGGCATAATCTGACATGAAGTAGACGATCAGTGTTCCGGTCAAAACGGCCAGTCCCATAAAAAGAAAACTTGTATTCGTAAAGCTTTTGGCGCCTTCGATGACTTGCGTATCGCGAGCAATATCGGTGACTTGAGGTCCTTCCGTCTTGAAGGGCTCAGAGGGGAAAAAATCTTGGTTGCCCGTCTGATCGATCGCTTTGGATACAATCATCTGATTCGCGTTATGCACAGAAGATAAAGTCAGAAGAATGCAGAAAATGGAGAGAACTCCCGCTGTGGTAAGCGTGATTCTCATTCTTAAAGGCAATTTCATATCAATCCTCCGAGCGGATCAAATAGCCGCTGCCCCGTACAGTGGTGATGATTTCTTTGCCGCAGGCACTCATTAACTTTCTTCTCAGGGTACTGAGATGAACTTTAACCGAAGCCGAAAAATAGTCGGTATCGCTGTACCAGACATGTTCAATCAACGTTTCGGCACTGATTGTCTTATCCCTATTTAACAACAAATATTCCAGAATCGCATATTCTTTGGGGGATAAAGCCAACGGCTTGCCGTTGACCGACACTTCCCGCGTATTGGTGTCCAATCGGATTCCATGACAAGTCAAAACGGAGTCTTTTTGAATATAGGACCGACGGAGCAGTGACCGCACCCGAGCTTCCAGTTCAGCGAAGGCAAAGGGTTTCGGCAGATAGTCATTGGCCCCCAGATTCAGGCCTTCCACCCGCTCGGCAACGGATGATCGGGCGGATAGAATGAGTATCCGCTGATCCTGGCTGTGACGGCGCAGTTCTTCTAATACTTTCAAACCATCCAGCTTGGGCAGATTTAAGTCCAAAATAATCAGATCATATTCATTGACCAGGGCCATTTCCAGACCTTGTTCTCCATCGAGCGCATATTCGGCGATATAACCGCAGCTGCGGAATCCTTCGATAAGCGCTTCTGTCAGATCATATTCATCTTCAATGATTAAAATTTTCATAACATACGACCTCCATCCTTTTTATTTTATCGGACGGATGGTTAATAAAAGGTAAAGTTTTGTACCCTCGAACAAATTTCCTGAAAAATCCTTATCCCTTTTATCCAACAGTTTCTGATGTGTTTTGCTAAACGCAGCTTTCTTATATGATCAAGCAAAATAAGGTCAGCATCGGTCAGCCCCTTACTCCAGCATTTTGTTTTTCAATCACGCTGCATTTATTCTTTCTGTTCTTTCGGATCCATCATTTTAATGACCCTCGCCGAAACACCTGCTGCCACCGCATAATCCAAAATATCTTTGTTAAAATCATCGTGAATCGATATCATTCTGACTTCCAGCAGTGATTTAAAAAGTCATCCGGTCTTCCCGGCAATGGGGGATGAATGGATGACTTGTTTATCATAAAAACAACGGTTTAATAAAGCTCGTTTCTGTATCTCTTGTTGATATTAACCAACGGATATTATTTCTGAATCAAGCCCTCGGCGCTGAACCCCGGCCGCTCACCCAGCAGTTTGGAGCGGATCAAACAATCACATAAATCCTGATAGACTTGTTCATCGTACCACTCGATAAACCATTCGTTAAAATACCAATCCAGGGCATGCTTGTATTGATCACTGATATATTCCGGATAAACCTGATCCATCTCCGCAATCATTTCCTGGACTTCCGCTTCCGAGGCAGGTTCATAGCGGTCATAATGCAAGACATGCTTCACCGCCAGCCGACCGCGGGTCTGTTGAGGATCCTTGTCGGTATAGCCCAGCACGACCTGAATTACAGGAAAGCAGTATTCCTGCGGCATATTCAGCAGCTTCATAATTTCCTGCGGCTTATGCCGATGCGAAAAATTGGTCATCAATGAATCGATGCCCATTGATTTGGCCGCAATGACCGCTGTTTGGGCAGCCGCGCAGACATCCGCCATCATGATGAAGAAATTATACAGCCGGTGCCAGGGCTGATACTCATCGTAACCTAACGCTTTGGCGCATTTGATGATCCGCGTCTGATCGATGGCATACACCAGACAGGTCAGGGCCTGGCCGCCGGACTCCCCTTCTGTAAGCTGGCTGAGGATTTTAGGATCTGTCACGGCAATCACGGAATAATCGGTCAGATTATCACTGTTGGCCGCGTGCAGGCTGTGCTCAACAATCGTTTCAACATCCTCATGGGAAACCGGTTTTTCGTTAAACTGCCAATGGATTGAGCGCAGGGACTGCAGTGTTTTCAGCGTTTCATTCATGATCATTTTCCTCCTCATAGTTTTGCAGAATTCGTTTTAACATCGTTTCAAATTGCTGAATCTCTAATTCGGTAAAGCCGGCATAGAAGATTGCATTGTTTCTTTCCGATACCTCATCATAAGCCTCCTGCAGCTGTCTGGCTTTGGGCGTCAGCTGAATCAGAATCCGCCGGCGGTTATGCTGATCAGGAATCCGAACAACCAATCCCTGTGCCTCCATCCGATCCAGCATTCCCGTCAGCGTCGTATTGGCCAGCGAAGTCAAACGGGCGATATCGGATATCGACAACTCTCCGTGTTCCCACAGCACATACAAAATTCTGCCCTGCGGCCCGTTAAAGGCGTCGATGCTTTTTTCCTTTAATATTTTTTCAAAGGTACGGCTGCTGAGCTGACGAATCTGCGATATCAGAAATCCTCCGTATGTTTTCATGATTTCTCTCCTTACTTCAAAGGATATTCCTATATAGTAATATTGTCAAGGAAGATGGGATCTCTGTATCCGTAAGGATTGGCGTCAAATGCAGCTTGTTTTTTCAGGAATTGCGAACTGACGGTCAGGCCTTTGGAATAAACCAGGAAAACCGGGATAAGAAGCTTGCATTCAGCCGGCTTGGGATTTGTTTTTTAGCCCTGAGTGTGCTAGTATTTAGTTTAGAAATGAACATTTTAACATCCAAATTTCTAATCCTGAAAAAGAAAGAAGGCATGGTCGATGCGAACTGTCAGCTTTTTATACGAAGACGAAGATTCTTTAAAAGCGCTGATTGAGAAACAGGCGCTGGACTGCACTGTGCCTTATCTGATCCGAATTTATACTGCGATTGCCAGCCGCAAAGAAGCCGCTTCGCTGGCCCGAACACTGCAGACTCAGTTTCCGCAGGCCCAGATCATCGGCTGCAGCGCCAGCGGAATCATTTTCCGGGATCAGCAATATTCAGATCAAACTTTAGTCCTTATCGATGACTATGAAAAGTCGCATTTTCAGACGGCGTTTTTCACGTGGAAAAATAAATCGGCGGCCGAAGTCGGACGCGAACTGGCGGCGTTCGCCAACCGCACCCAAGCCAAGCTCATGCATGTGCTTTGTTCTGATCATTATTACGATATTCATGCCTGCATTGAAGCATTTAACCATTTCAATTCCACAACCAAGCTGGTCGGAGGAATTGCCGGCGACATCCTGCCGCTGAATGTCACTTCCTATGTTTTTAACGGCAGCGGTGTTCTGGATCAGGCGATTGCCGCGGCAGCCATCGGCGGCAGTGCGCTGACAGTTTACAATGAGGTCAACATCTCGCATGAACCGGTCAGTGAAAAATATACACTGACTGGCTGTGATGGTTCCTATTGGGACAGCGTCGACGGAATTCCTGCTGAAGCTTGGCTGCGTGAACAGCTCGGCATTGAACAGGCTGCCGGTTACAGCAGCTGGCAGGAAATTGCTGAAAATGATGAAATCGTTCGCTTCCCGATGATCCTGGAAAACCATCACGGAGCCAGCCGGATGTTGAAATATGATGCATCAGCGGGACGAATCAGCCAGTATTTCAGTCGGATTCCGGTTAACACCGAATTCCGCATCGGCTATACCAGTCCCACCGCCTGCATTCAGCGCTGTTATGAAATCTGTTCCACGATCAGTGATATCCCGATTGAAAACCTGTTTGTTTACGACTGCCTGTTCCGCCGTCTTTACCTGCACAACTGCGCGGAATGGGAGCTCAGTCCCTTCCGGGGTTACGGAGTCTGCGGCGCTTTCATCCTCGGTGAAATCTCCAACCTTAACGGCGTCAACGAATTTCTCAACGGCGCCTGCTGCCTTGTCGGCACCGCGGAAAACCAGGTTTATCTGAGACCGGACAGCCGCGTCTTCGATGATTTGGGCGAAATTGCGGATGACACGCAGGATCTGTTGAATTATGTTCTGAAAAAACAACGTGAGGCTGTGACGCGGAAAAATGAATACCTGATGGGAGAACTGCTGAAAAAGCAGCAGGGCTTTCAGGAAAAGCTGACGGTGGACATCCATACCGGACTGGGCAACTACATTAAATATAAAGAAGAAAACAAACGGCGGCCGTATGACAAGCTGGTCATGATTCAAATTGAAAACGCGGAAGCGATTCGCTCGCAGCTGGGTCAGGATCAGTATTTAGCGCTGCTGGGACAGGCTGCCGATCAGATTCAGACGTTTCTGCGCTCCATCGTGCAGGAGCCGGGACTAACCAGCTATCTGCTTAACGAAGAAACGCTGTTTGCCGCGGCCGGGCCGGCCATGAGTGAAGATCAGTTTCTGAGCCTTGTTCATGCGCTCTTTGACAAGTTTCAGTTTATCAAAATTCAGGCTATCCAAAAAACAGTTCTCTGTCGTTTTGTCGTCGTGCTCCATCAGCAGGACATGGTGGAACGGGCCTTAAATACACTTCATGCCAACCGGCATCGTCAGACTTCCTTTCTGATCTGTGATCACGAAGCCGATGAACCGCTCAGCAGCATTGAAGAGTTCAAAATCATCGACGTCCTGACCCGGGCTCTGGAAAATGACGGTGTCGTCCCTTACTTTCAGGGAATCTGGGATAATCAAACCCAGTCGATCAGCCATTATGAAGCCTTGATGCGGATCATCGATGTGGATGGCACGGTTTATGCACCGGCGTTCTTTATGGATACAGCGAAAAAATATCATCTGTATTCCTATCTCAGCGAACGGATGTATGAACGGGTATTCTCACTGTTTGCCGGACGCGGTGAAAGTGTTTCACTGAACTTTTCCGCTTACGATATCAATTCCCAGAAAATGCAGCAGCTGATTTTTGAGCAGCTGGAAAAAGCCGCTCATCCGGAACACTTCATTCTGGAAATTCTGGAGGATGAGCCTTTCCGCGATGTGGAAACACTCCGCCGCTTCATCCATAAAATCCGTCAATATGGTGTTCAGATTGCGATTGATGACTTCGGCTCCGGGTATTCCAATTTCCTGCAGCTGATGGAACTCAATCCGGATTATCTTAAAATCGACGGTGAGATCATCCGCCATCTGCATCAAAGTGAAACCCACCGCAAACTGCTGCGGGCAATCACCGTTCTCGGCCGTGAATTCAACATGAAGATCGTCGCTGAGTTTGTGGAAAACAAAGCCATCCAGGATCACATTCTGGATTACGACATTCAATATTCTCAGGGTTTCTATTTCTGTAAACCTGCCGGCTTTGATCAGCTGGCTCTGTCCGGTATGGATGCTGCGGCGCAGCAAGGAGGATCCCGCGATGTTTCATTGTAAATTACAGGTTCTGATCATCAGTTCAAGCTCTGCCTGGGAACGCGCGATGTCTCTGGCCCTGCCGCCCCAACGTTTTGAAATAGAAATTAAAACCTGTCCTGAGCTTGCGGATCGGCCGCTGGCAAAGATCGACATGCTGATCCTGGATGAACCAAATCAGGAAGATCTGCCTGAATTGCGCGAGCGCTGCGGCAGCCAAACGCTGCTGATCGTCTGCACCGAAGCCTCTGCACAGGCTCCAATCTGGACAACACTGTGTCCGCTTTGTGATGATATCTGGCGCAAACCGATGCCCCAGCCGTTGATCACTCAGGCTTTTCAACGCTGGCTGGATGCGCTGAAAACCAAAAAAGAGCTGTGGCTGACGAACAATTATCTGGAATCAACGATCAACAGTATTCCGGATCTTGTCTGGTTCAAGGATATCCGCGGCGTTCATGTCAACGTCAACGATGCTTTCTGCCATGCCGTCGGCAAGACGAAAGCGGATGTCATCGGACGGGGTCATTATTATATCTGGGATCTGAAACAGGAAGAATATGAGAAAGGCGAATATGTCTGTCTGGAAACGGAAGAAATGGTGCTGAAGGCGCGCAAAACCTGTCTGTTTGATGAAAAAGTCAAAAGCAAACATGGGCTGCGTCAGTTCAAGACCTACAAAACCCCGATCCTGGACGAAAATGGAGAACCGATGGGAACCGTCGGCATCGCACATGACGTCACCGATTTAGAAAACATGGGAACCGAAATGGCGATCCTTCTGCGCAGCATGCCTTTTTCCATTCTGGTCGTCAACAGCGACAATGTGATCATCAATGTCAATGAACGCTTTGAGGATTACTTCTCAGTTCAGGCTGAGGAAATCCTCGGCCAAAATTACAGTCAATGGCAGGCTCAGGTCCTTCCCCATCTGCACGGCGCGGAAGCTTCAGAATTTCGGGAAGCGACTATCCAGGATGAAAAAGGCGAACGGCTGTTGGAAATCCGCAAAGAACCGATCTACGATATATTCATGAATCTGGCCGGACAGCTGTATATCTTCCGTGATATCACAACTCAGCGTCAGATGGAGCAGCAGATTCTCTTTAATTCCAACACTGATTTTCTCACCGGATTGTTCAACCGCCGGCATTTCTATGAGATTCTGGCTAAGGAACGAGGGGATCAGCGGGTCAGTCTGATCTATGTGGATCTGGATTATTTCAAGCTGCTCAATGACACCCAGGGACATCAGGCCGGCGATGAAGCGCTGATCTTGACCTCGGATTTATTAAAGCAATGTTTCCCGGACGCTGTGCTGACACGGCTAGGCGGCGATGAGTTTCTGATTTTATATCTGGGGGATTGGGAATTGAATGACCTGAAGCAACGATCCGAGATTTTCCTCAGAGAAATGAGCGAACAATTCCGCTCGCATTCAGAACTGCCGCACTTAACCGCCAGCATCGGCATTGCCCAAACGGATGATCCGCAGCTTTCCGTGGATCAGTTAATGCAGCGCAGCGATCAGGCGCTGTATCAGGCAAAACAACGGGGCCGTGATCAAATCTGCATCTATGGAGCTGAAAACGGGCAACCCTTCTGATTGGGAGTGTTGATCCTCCGTGCATCCCTTTCCTTCCCAAACAGATAAACGGAAGGATGGAAGTTCATCTGGCTCTGTCCTGTTGAATCAATACGCAAAAACGATCCCTCGTCAAAAGCTGACGAAAGGATCGTTTTTTTGATTGGAGCTTCAATGAATCTTCTGCGCGCTGATCTCATCCAGATACAAAACAGCGTGCGGATGCGTACGCAGAATGCTGGCAGGACAGGCAGTGGTCACCGGACCGTTGATCGTCTTGTCAATTGCGGCGATCTTGGTTTCTCCCGGCACCATGCCAAACAGCTGCGGGATCCGCATCAAGACCGGAATGGTGAGCGTAAACGCCTGCTTCGGAACTTCATCCAGCGCCGCAAAACAGCCGTCGTTGACCTGTTGCTGTCGGCAGATGGCATCCAGCTCGACCAGTTTGACAATTTTGGGATCCGCAAAATCCGCGACCGGCGGATCGTTGAACGCCAGATGCCCGTTCTCTCCAATTCCATAAATGCAGATATCCGGCTTCGCCGCTTCCAGCAGGGTTCCATAACGCAGGCATTCCTGCTGCGGATCAGCGGCTTGGCTGTCAAACAAATGTACCTGTTTCAAAGGCACGCGGTCATACAGCGAGCGCTTGAGAAAAGCGCCGAAACTCTGCGGGGCAGCGGGATCGATGCCGACGTATTCATCCATATTGAACGCGGTAATTCTGCCCCAGTCAATCGCTTCCTGTCCTAAAGAAGCGAGAAACTCATTCTGCGAGGGGGCGGAGGCAAAAACAAGGCTGATCTCCGGCTTGATCTGCAATAAACTTCGTATTGCCGCGGCAACCTCCGAGGCGGCCTGACGGCCTAATTCCTGACGTGTTTCAAAAATCTTAACCGTAAGTTCTTCTTTTTTTATAGTCCGCATATTAATCCTCCCGCTTATCCAGAACAAGCTTTCCGTTTTTTAGGATCAGAATCGGCCGCAGATCGTCGTTGAGCAATAGACAATCCGCATCATACCCCGGCTCAATTCTGCCTTTATTCGTTAATCCCATAATTTCAGCCGGTGTTTTGGTCGCCATTTTCACTGCGTCGCGCAAGGGAATATTGCAGCGCTGCACCGCAATCCGAACGACTTGGCTCATCGAACTGACACTGCCCGCAAATGATTCAAAGTCCGGCATCCAGGCCACGCCGCCGCGCACGATTACCTTATGATCACTTTCCTTGGCTCCTAATACGTATTCCCCTTCAGGCAGTCCGGCAGCCCGCATCGAATCCGTAATCAGACAGACCTTATCCGCGCCCTTGCAGCGATAAGCCAGTTCAGCCAGCTCCGGCGGCAGATGCATGCCGTCTGTGATCAGCTCTGCGGTCGTGTCTTCCATCAGGTAGGCCGACTCGACTAATCCGCCATACCGCCGCCCCTGCCGGCGATGGACACTGCTCATGCAGGAATACAGGTGCGTATAATGGCTGAATCCCCAGCGGTTGGCTTCCATTGCCTGCTGCGCATCGGCGTCGCTGTGCGCATAAGCAACCAAAATCTGGTGCCGTCGGCACTCACGGGCAAAGGCTTCCATCCCTTCCAGTTCGCTGGCTGCGCTCCAGCGGCCGATCAAACTGCCGTATTTCTCCAAAATTTCGCCATATTCCTCCGGATCCGGAGTGCGCAGATATTTTTCCGGCTGCGCGCCTTTCTGCGATGCCGCAAAATAAGGTCCCTCAAGATGAACACACGGCATATCCGCACGGCCTTCCTGACATTTCTCAGTTTCGCTGTACACCTGCAGAAATTTCAGCGTGGCTTCGCGGCTTCCCGCCAGCGATGTCGGAATGATCGTCGTCGCTCCCTGCATCAAATGGGCCCGCGCGATGTTGTCAATCGCTTCCTCCGTGCAGTCCATAAAATCATAGCCCATCATTCCATGGGTGTGAATATCAATGAAACCGGGGCAGAGATAAGCGCCGTGAGCATCGATGATTTCACATTCCGTTGTTTCCTCATTGGGTGCGACAAACTTGCCCTGATCTATGAACACCGTCTTTTCTTCCTCAATCCCGCGGTCACTGATTCCTCGTGCATGAATAATTTTAAGCATCCTGTCCCTCCTTGATCAGAAATAAACTGAATCTGAATAAATCTGAAATGAGAATCCTATTCTATGCTGGTTTACCCATGAACACAGCTTATCCCAAACTGAGCCGGGACCCGCTGCGCGTTCCAGGAAAAGCTAGGTTAATCCGCCGTGGCTTCCGCCTCAAAGACAAACCACTTTCCCTCGATTTCGATCTCAATGGTGTCCTCGGATCCGGTTGTTTGATAACCATATCCGATTCCAAAATTAGACTGATTGTTCTGAGTCGGTTTTTCACTGCGGTCAACTTCGGATGTAATCGTTCCATCCATCGTTCCGCAGCGCAGCTCCGCCTCACTCTCACGGCCTGTATCCAGATAAATTCGATCGTTAATCATCACCATCGGGATTAAGTCAACCTTCTTTACCGGATCTTCAGATTCAGGTTTATTGGATGGAGCCGCAGTGCAGCCTGTCAAGGCAAGCAGAACGAGTACTACGATTCCGTACAAGATCTTCCTTCTCATTTTTCTCCTCCTTATTGGTCAAGCTTGAGCTTCTCATTTCAATAAGCGTCTTCTTTAACAAGATTATATCATAACAAAAGAGAAATCCTTCACGCTCCTCATGAAAGTTTCCTGCCATTTTCCAGCTTCCTGACATCGGTTTCGATTTTCCATCTCAATCTGAAAAATCAGGGGTGCAAAAATCGGTGAACTGAACCTGTATGTCGGAATTTCCCAGGAAATAAAGCAGAAGGCAGGCTGCCGTTTTTCTTTGCTTGAAATTCCCGGACAGGGGCGTATAATACTTTCGAGACTTAAGGGGGAACTTTTTACTGTGAAAAAATCTTATGCCGTGGATATGGTCAACGGTCCGCTGTTCAGCCGCATCCTCATCTACGCCTTTCCGCTGATTTTATCAGGGGTGCTGCAGCTTCTGTTTAATGCCGCAGATATCGTCGTTGTTGGAAAGTTTACCGGCAGCCATGCCTTGGCAGCTGTGGGCTCTACCAGCGCTCTGATCAATCTATTAGTCAATCTGTTTATCGGAATTTCGATCGGCACCAACGTCATGGTCGCTCGGTATTGCGGAGCCCGGGACTGGCAGAACTGCGAAGACACAGTTCATACATCCATTGCCATTTCAATCATCGGCGGAATTTTGATGATTTTTGTCGGCGTATTGTTTGCCAAGCCGTTGTTGGAACTGATGGGTACTCCGGCCGACGTCATCACGCATTCCGTTCTGTATATGCGGATTTATTTCCTTGGCATGCCGGCGTTTATGATCTACAACTTCGGCGCAGCCATCCTGCGGGCAATCGGCGATACCAAACGGCCGCTGTATTTTTTGACCGTTGCCGGTGTGGTCAACGTGATTTTCAATTTGTTCTTTGTCATTGTCTTCAACATGGGCGTAGCTGGGGTCGCCGTCGCCACTGTCATTTCTCAGGTGATTTCAGCGGTGCTGATCTTGATGTGCCTGTTAAAAATGGATGGGATGTGCCAGCTGCATAAAAACAAGATTCGGCTGCATGCCGACAAGGTGAAGGAAATGCTGCGGATCGGGATTCCGGCCGGACTGCAGGGAATTGTTTTCAGCATTTCCAACGTCCTGATCCAGTCTTCCATCAATTCCTTTGGTTCTGTCGTGATGGCCGGCAACACGGCTGCCAGCAACATCGAAGGCTTTGTCTATACGGCGATGAATGCGATCTATCAGACCTCGCTCAGCTTCACCAGCCAAAACCTGGGCGCCGGCAATACCACACGGATCAAGAAAATCTTGTTTTACTGTCTGGGCATTGTCACGGTGATCGGTCTGGTTTTGGGTCAAGGCGCCTACCTGCTCGGCCGGCCGCTGCTTTCGATCTATTCTTCCGATCCGGCGGTTGTGGATTTCGGCTTGGTTCGGCTTTCGATTGTCAGTGCTTCCTATTTTTTCTGCGGTCTGATGGACGTCTGCTGCGGAAGCATCCGCGGTCTGGGCTATTCCATCATGCCGATGCTGGTCTCCCTGACCGGTGCCTGTGCCTTCCGCGTATTGTGGATCTTCACCGTTTTCCAGATCGAGCATACTTTGTTCAGTCTGTATATTTCCTATCCAATCTCCTGGATTCTGACCTTTGCGGTTCATCTTCTCTGCTTTATTTACGCTTACCGCAAACTGATGAAAACAAAGCTGAACCTTCAGCCTGCCGAAGCGTGAGCGTAAAAACCACAGAGAATTTCGCATCGTGGTTTAGACGCTTAGAAAATTTTCATAAGTTGTTCACATTCTTAGACTACACATTTTAAAAAATGTGTGGTCTTTTCTTTTCTCGATGAAATTCTTTTTGTTTTTTTCCAAAAGAAGACTTTACTTGACACGCGGTTCACGGTACATTATAGGTGTCTGGTTTTCCTTAATTAGATGTTCTAACTTTGTAAACCAGAAGAATCAGAGTTGATAATAAGTGGGGGGCTTTTTGATGAAAACAATCATTACAACTGAGAGCTGTTCTGACATCCCGGTTTCCATGCTGGAAAAATTAAATGTTCCAATGGTACCTTTCAGCGTCAATTTCCCAGATCGGACTGTGCTTGACGGCGAGCTTCCAATTCAGGAAATTTATGATTTCTACGATTCCACGCGGCAGATCCCAAAGACCTGCGCGATCAGTCCTTATCAATACAGTCAGTTTTTTAACCGGCTGCTGGAAGATCCGGAAGTGGAAATCGTCCATATCGGGTATTCCTCAGCGTGTTCCTGCTCGTTTCAGAATGCGACGATCAGTTTGCAGGACTGCGATGAAAAGCGCATCCATCTGATCGACTGTCTGAATGTTTCCGGCGGTTTCGGTTTACTGACACTGAAAGCCGTGGAACTGCATACCCGCAATCCGCAATGGAGCGCCGCAGAGCTGGCAGATGAAATCCGCAAGTGGGTGCCGCGGATTAAAACCTTGTTCATTCCGGAAAAGCTGGATTTCCTGGCAGCCGGCGGCCGTGTCAGCAATGCCGCAGCACTGGGGGCTTCTCTGTTAAGGATCAAGCCGCGGATTGACATTCTCAAGGGCGAGCTGATCAATACGAAAAAATATTACGGCACGATGAAAAAAGCGGCTTCCCAGCTGGTTGAGGATTTCCTCAGCGAAGAACCGCTGGACCGCACTTTAGCGCTGATCATCTATGCCAAAGGCGCCGATCCGGATCTGCTGGAAAAACTGCGTCAGCGTGTGCTGAACGATGGTTTCCAGGAGGTACTGGTATTTGAATTGGGCGCGGTCATGACTGTGCATGGCGGCAAAGGGGCGATGGGCATCACCGGCTTCCGCAGAGAAGCGGCCTGATTTCTTTCTTGTTGAGATCTTCTTTGGATTTCTGTACGCTAAAAAGAATTCTAAAAAAGATCAGCGGATTTTTGTTTATCCTGTGACTGGACGTTCCGTCCAGTTTTTTCAATTATTAAATGGTATCAAAACGGACTACTTTGTACAAGCTTATCCGTTTCTGACCTTGTTTTAAGATTGATCATTTTCCGACCTTTCTCAAAACAACGAATTTGAGCAGGCGGATTAGCGAATTAGTCTTTTATTCCCCATAAAAAGCAGTATAATGGAAGTAACAAGCTCCCTGTCCGCCCCCTGGAGCCGGCCCAGTTTCCCGCGGAATGTCCGTGCAGGATTGAAGAAAGCTGTATCGTTATGAAAAACAATAAAAATGTCTACTCCACGCGTTTTTTACTCGTTCCTTTAAGCTTATCCCTGGTTCTCACCGGGGTTCTTTCATTATTTGCGATCCGGAATTTACAAGGCAACGCCCGGGTGATCAATTATACCGGCATTGTCCGCGGGGCAACCCAGCGTCTGGTCAAGCAGGAACTGAATCATCAGGCTGACGATGCGATGATCGGGAAAATTGATCTGTTATTAAACGAACTGGAAACCGGCGAAGGTCCGGATGCGCTGATCCGATTGGATGACGAACAATTTCAAAGCCAGGTCCAGCGGCTGCAGGAGGCGTGGATCCAGCTGAAAGCTGCGATTGTTGATTACCGCGGCGGAGGTTCTGCCGAGAATCTCTACCAGTTAAGCGAGATCTATTTTGATCTGGCCAACGATGCGGTAAGTTTCGCGGAAACCTATTCTGAAGCCAGCGTTCACCGCGCTCAGACTTCTTTGCTTTTCGTCAATGTCTTTTTTCTTCTGCTTACGCTGGCGCTGCTTTATTTCAGCCACATCCAGCACAAACGACAGAAGCTGCTGGAAGAGAAAGAAATTGAGACCCGCAGAAAACAGGCGGAACTGGATCAGCTGAACCGTGAGCTGCAGGCGCCGATGAACGAGATCAGCGAACTCATTTATATCTCCGATCCTGAAACCTATGAACTGTTATTCATCAACGAAAGCGGACGTCAGGCCTTCCATGTCGACTCGATCGAAGGCCGGAAATGCTATAACGTGCTGCAGGGTCTGGATCATCCTTGTCCGTTCTGTACCAATGCTATTTTAAAGGAAAATGAAACGTACACCCAAGAGATGGATAATCCCCTGACGCATTGCCACTATCTGCTTAAAGACCGCCTGATTACCTGGAACGGACGGCGGGCGCGGCTGGAAATTGCTTTCGACACAACCCAAAGCGAAGCGGAAAAGCAGCGGCTGAAGCGGATGCTGGAGAATGAAAAACTGATTGTAGACTGCGTGCGTGAGCTGTACGAGGATGAAATGCTGGAATCCGCCATCCCTGAAATGCTGCGGCGATTAGGTAAGTTTATGGAAGCTGACCGGATCACGCTGTGTTCATTAAATCCGGTTCATTTTACCGTCACTTCACGCTGGTCCAGCGATCCGCAGGATCCGACCCGATTATTTTCCGATGCCCGCGTCAAGCCGCTGATCGGCCGCTGGCTGAAACAGCTGCAAAAGAATCAGTCTTATGTTGTGGAAAATATCGAGGAATTGAAGACTTCCTCCCCTGAAGAATATGCTTTGCTTCATTCCCTGGGCATCGCGCGGCTGATTCTGCTGGCCCTGGAAGTCCGCGGCGAAGTCACCGACTGCATCTGCATTCATAATCCAGCTCCGGACAAGCTGCAGAATTCCATCGTCGTCCTGCAGACGCTGCGCTATTTCCTGCTTCTCGCGCGGCATCGTGCAGCGGATAAAATCAAACTGGCTCAGCTCAGCTATACCGACAGCCTGACCGGCCTGTTCAACCGCAACCGCTATATTCAGGATCTGGATAAGAAGATGCAGAGTCCGGAAGCGGCCGGGGTTTTGTTTGTCGATCTCAACGGGCTTAAGGAAATCAACGATCAGTTTGGTCACGACTGCGGAGACCAGGCGCTGAAAAGCTGCGCCGATCATCTGCGCGCCTGCTTCGCGGCGGATTCGTGTTATCGGATCGGCGGTGATGAGTTCGTCGTCCTGACGCATGATCTGAACGAGGAAGAGTTTTTTGATCAGGTCCATCATCTGCGGCTGCGGCTGCAGAACTCCGCCAGGCTGCACCTGGCCCTGGGGACCGACTGGGCTTCCTGCGGCTCGCTGCTGCCTTCGGCCATCAAGGCTGCCGATGAAAAAATGTATAAGGATAAGAAAGCGTATTACTACCATGCGACCCAGCCTGGCCGTTACCGGCATCATACCGATGAGGTCCTGCCGTTGGCCAATCTGAACGTCCTGCGGCAAAAGATTAACGAAAGCCGCTTCCTCGTCTATTTCCAGCCGAAGATCGCCATTGAAACCGGACAGCTGGTTGGAGCGGAAGCACTGGTGCGGTATCAGCTGGATCAGAATCTGATCCTTGCCCCGAACGCCTTCATCCCGCTGCTGGAAGAAACACAAACGATCAGTCAGATCGACTTCTTCGTCTTTGAATTTGTCTGTCTGCGGCTGCAGAAATGGATCCGTGAGGGACGCCGAATCACGCCGGTATCCGTCAACTTTTCGCGGTATACCGTGCTGGAAGAGACCTTCTGTCAGCGTTGTATTGAACTGAGCGATCATTATCACATCGACCGCGGCCTGTTGGAAATTGAAATTACGGAAAACGCGCTGGACGTGCAGGAAGAAGATCTGCGGCATACGATTGATACCGTGCGGCGGGCTGGATTCAGCGTGTCGATTGACGACTTCGGCGTAGAATTTTCAAATCTCTCGTTATTTTCCGGAGCTGACTTCGACATTCTCAAGCTGGACCGCAGCTTGATTCAGGACATCGCCTCCAATGCCAAAGCCCGCGCCCTGATCGAAGCGATGAGCGACGTCTGTCAGAAAATGAAAATTAAACTGGTGGCCGAAGGTGTTGAAACTGAAGAACAGCTGAGTATCCTTGATCAGTGCCATGTGGAAATCGCTCAGGGCTTCCTGTTCTCCAGGCCGATTCCGGTATCCGACTATGAAGCAAAATATCTGCCTTTGCCCCATCCGGAAGAATAATCTGTTCTTCCATTTTCCCTTCGCTTCGTTTGGCTAAGCTGTTGTTGTAAGCGGGCAAAACGAAGCTTTTTTCATGACAAAAGCGCAGCTCTCACTGCGCTTTCGTTTCTTTTCATATTTGCCTGCACCGCCGGAGTCCTCGTTGTCTGAGAAGTCCGCGGCTGAGTTTTCCCCTTCAGGCGGAAGGATTAATCCTTCTGTTTTTCGATCAGTTCCATTTCCCGTTCGTGCTGTTCCTGCTTCATTTCCCAATGGATCAGGATCGATAACGCCACCCGCATCGCAATTACGCCGCCGACCATCATCAGCTCGCTGACTTCCTCCAGGGCGATTGTTTTCAGGATCTCGGCGCCTAACAAAAAGGAAAGACCCGTCGAGAATCCTTTTAACAGATCCAGGGCTACGTTGTCATCTTTTTTGAACAGGGAAATTGCCCCTTTGCATCCGGCATAAATAATCATAATTAAGGCCAGCAGTTCAAAAAACAGGACCGCGACTTCGCCGCCTTTTACAATAAGCTCTTTAAATTGTATCATCTTTCTCAACTCCGCCTTATAGTTTACCATGATCAAAATCGAATGCCAAGCGAAAGCGCTTAGATTTAACCTTAATTTGAATGAAAATTGATGAAACAATCCGGAATCAAGCCTGATTTTCGTAATTCATGTTGTATTTTTTCAATTTGTTGAATATAATTTTCATAGTAAAGTCACAAACCTGTCATTTCTTCTTATCGATCCGATCTTCTCGCTTTCCATCATCAGAACGGATGTGAACAACATGCAGAGAAAAAGCAGAAAAACCAGCTCGCTGCTGATTCTTGGTACTTTGATATTTGCGGGCATCATTTTTATATTATTCAGCTATTATCAAAACTGGCTGAACGTCAAGTTTGAGCAGCAGGTCATGGAAAATTATACCGCTTACATTGAGAGCGAAGGCGCTCAGTTTTCGGGTGCCGTCGTCGATATTCAGGATACGCTGGCAACGCTGGCGGCGCTGATCCCTGCGAACAATCAGGATTGGGATGCGGATACGTTAAATCCCCTGCTGGCAGATTTGACGCTGCAGAACACGCATTTTGAAATTCATGTGCTGACGTTATCGGAAGCCGGACTGGATGCGGCGCAGCAAGCCCAGCTGATTCAATCCGGAACACTCATTACCGCAATTGAGAATCATCCTTCCGGCAAAGCTTTTTTCCAAGTCCTTGCGCCGTTAATGCGCCAAGCTCAGTTAGAAGCTGTATTGCAGGCACAGGTGGATATTACCCAGCTGCTGTCCAAAAGTCAGTCGGACCGGGTCAGCGCTCCCTTAAACAGCTGGATCATTCTGCCGGAGGGCTCGTTTATCTACACCACCTCTCCGAGCACCAGCGATTACTCCAACTTCTATGCCCTGTTGGAAGGTAATCACAATCCGGAAGCCACGCAAAAGCAGATCCGCAACTGCCTGCAGGCGCAGACTTCGGGTACCTTCCGTGTTCAGACACGCAAAGCAGGCATGCTTTATGTTTCACTAACACCATTAGGTTTTAACAATTGGACACTGGTCAATTTTATCCATGCCAACGAAGCTTCGGAAAGCTCACAGATGATTCTGCTTTTCACGATGCGGATTGGTTTATTTCTGATTCTGATCACCGCCGGCATCGCCTATCTGTTCTATGCTTTATTGAGTCATCAGCGCCGCCAGATCAATCTGGAACAACGCCGTTATGCTTTTCTGTCGCGGTTTTCCGATACCTTAATCTTTGAATATGATGTTCTCAAAGATACGCTGGAGCTGACCAGCAACGCTGAAAAAATCCTGCCGATCAAAGCCCGATCCTTCAGCAATGTGAAAAAGAACCATGGATTGTCGTTGTATATTCACGCGGAAGATTTTTATAAGCTGGAGGAAGCATTCAAAACCGTGCATCGGTTTCAGGAATTCGGTACGGTTCAGCTGCGAATCAAGACCCGCGACGAGAGCTATCATTGGTTTACCTGTCAATTCCAGGCTGTCTATGAACGGTTCCATCGGGATCCCGTTATGATTATCGGCAAGCTGACCGACATTCAGGAACAGAAATACCGCGAACGGCAGCTGATTGAAAAGTCCAATTACGACGGACTGACTTCTGTCCTCAACAAAAAAGCCGCTGAGCTGCAGATTTCCCAAGAGCTTGGCGAAGGCATGAGCGGCTGTCTGTTTATGATTGATCTGGATGATTTTAAGGTAATTAACGACGAGCTGGGTCATTTTGTCGGGGATCAGGTTTTGACCACGATCGGCGCTCTGTTAAGAACCTGTTTCCGGCAGAGCGATTTGATCGGCCGGATCGGCGGTGATGAATTTGTCGTCTTCCTGCGCTCTACCGATCACGATGTCATTCATCAGAAAGTGACCCAGATCATGCAGACCTTGCCGCAGCTTCTGCACCGCCAACAGATCAACGCCGCCGTGACGCTCAGCATCGGCGCCGCCCTCAGCCTGCCTGACGATACCTATCCAAGCTTATTCAGCCGTGCAGATCAGGCGATGTACGTTGCCAAGCAGCAGGGCAAGAATCAATTTTATCTCTACTCGGATTCCAACGATGAAACAATCCAATAAGCAGAAACTTACAACAGAAAAACCAGCCGCGGCTGGTTTTTCTTGTTTCTTTCCTATGATTAGTTTTGTTTTCTTTGATTGCCCGGTTTATTTGCTTTCGGTCAGCAGCCGCTCTATTTCCTCACGCAGCTGCATAATCCATGCCTGGCGCTGGGCTGGGGAAATCTGGGCCTGCGGACCATGCAGAACTTCCTTCGGCGTCCGCCAGACAGGGCCGGGAACCGGCGTGTCGTGGGCATGACGGGGGAACAGATGCCAATGCATGTGCAGGCTTTTGCCGATCCCCAATAATTCATAGTTCATTTTTTCCGCATGGAAAACCGCTGCTGTCGCTTTTGCGGTCAGAACCATTTCCTTCAGAAATTGGGCCTGAAACTGCGGATCCAGCTCAAACAGCTCGGTGGCATGCTGCTTGCACAGAAACAACGTATAGCCGCGGATGTATTGATCATCGCCCAAAACGACATACCCCGTGGAGAGTTCCGCAACAAAATTGGGATTTTCATGCCGTTGTATCTGCCGCAGCCGGGCGCACACATCGCATTCCGCATCCGACAGCCACAGTTCGGATAGAGCCTTGTTTATTTCATTCATATCTTGATCTCCTTTTATTCAGGATACCGGTTCTTTCCTTTTTATGCAAGAGGCTGCGGACTTTAGATTTGGCATAGATCCAGCATTTTGGCCATAGGATTTAAGGATGGCGGTATACAGTCGTGCCTTCCTTGATCGTTTCCAATACCTGAATGGTTTTCAGCTGATCAACCGGGCAGGTCAGAGGACTGCGGTCAAGAATTACCAAATCCGCCAACTTTCCAACTTCCAAGGAGCCTTTGTGGTCTTCCTCATGGTACTGCCAGGCGGCGTTGATCGTGATCGCCTTCAGTGCCTGTTCCACAGACAAACATTGATCCTGATTCAACAGAACGCCGCTGCGGGTGATGCGCTGACAGGCACACTGCAGAGTTTCCAGCATATCCGGAAGAAGGACCGGTGTATCCTGATGGAAGGTAAAATTGACGCCTTCCTCCAAGGCCCAGCGGGCAGGGCTGATGTTTTCCGCCCGGGCCCGGCCGAAGTTCTTTAGGTGGATATCTCCCCAATACCAGCTGTGAGCTGTGAAAAAGGAAGCAGTCAGGTTCAGCGGCGCCATCGCTTTCAGCTGATCTTTGCGCACCAGCTGGGCATGGATCATCACCGGCCGCCAGTCGCCGGATACTCCGCATTTCTGTTTCTGGCTTGCAATGGCGTCGATGTACTGCTGGGCAGCAGCATCGCCGTTGCAGTGCGCCAGCAGCTGCCATCCGTTTTGCATCGCTTCACTGACAAAGGCCTCCACCTGGGCATCAGTATAGACCGGATATCCGCAATACCGCGGATCTTCTCCCAGATAAGGTTCGCTCATCCAGGCCGTTCGTCCCTGCGGGGAGCCATCGAGGAAAATCTTAACGCCGCCGATCCGCAGATGATTCTGATAATCTTGAGTATAGGCTGGATTCTCCTTGATTAAAAACAGGTGATCCTTCATATCCACATAACTGACGACATCCACCTTTAGCCGCTGCTGCTTGGCCATCGTGCTCAGCATCTTCCATTCCGCACTCTTAGTAATACCGTCCTGTACCGTCGTGATGCCGTAGGACAAATAGACATCCTGAGCCTGTTCCATCTGGCGCAGAATTTGATCGGGATCCGGCGCGCCCATGACCCGGGCGCTCATCGTAAAGGCCGTTTCTTCAAGATAGCCGTCCGGCTGACGGCTGTTGGCTTCCCGTCCGATACGTCCGCCTTCCGGATCCGCGGTTTCTTCTGTGATGTTCATCGCTTCCAATCCGGCGGTATTCACAACGCCCATGTGTCCGGAAGCATGCGAAATCATGATCGGATGCGCGGTACTGACCGCATCCAGCTCCTGTCGGGTCGGATGCCGCTTTTCCTGCATGAAATTGTGATCATAGCCAAATCCAATGACCCAGGTTCCTTCCGGAACTTGACGCTGTTGGATAAACGTTCTGATTTTTTCCTGCAGCTGGGCAATCGAAACAACGTCGTCAAAGTGAACAAGATTGATCGTCGCTGAATAAGAGCTGATATGACTGTGTGAATCAATGAATCCCGGCAGCAGTGTATGTCCTGCCAGATCCCTTTCCTCCATCCCTTCCGCGCTGTGCTCAAGCTGCCAGGCCTGAGCTTGTTTTAAGCTTCCGACAAAGACGATCCGCCCGTCTTTTTCAATCAACGCTTCGGCGGTGGAATTGTCTGCCATCGTGATAATTGTGCCGTTTTTATAGATCACTGCCATGCCTTATCCTTCTTTCTTTTCCTTTATTATACCCGGCTGTAAAATTTCAACGATAGTCATTTTCAGGCTTTTGTCAATTGGAGGGGGATTTGCTTTCTTTCACTCCCATTTTGTTTTATAATAGGTAGGAATTCAGCGCAGGGGAAAGGAGGATGACGATGCTTACAAATAAATTCAGCAGTGCTTCATCCTTGTTGACCGGTTTGTTTTTTATTTTTCTGGGTGCTCTGTTTTTTACAGAATACACCGGCATATGGACATTGATCTATATCCTGTTTATGATTGGGTTTGTGTGGATCGGAGTCAATCAGATCCTGCGGACGCTGACCGACAAAAAGAAAGCTCATCTGAATCTGTCCACGGTTCTGACCAGCCTGTTGTGTATCGGGCTGGCCATTTATACGTTTTTCAACCCCGGACTGTTTTTCCGATTCATTCATTATGTCATCGGCTGGTGGGCGCTATTGAACTCGCTCATCCAGTTTATCAACTTTTACGTCTATCGCCGCGACTGCCTGAAAGGCACGTATTTTATCTTTCTGAAAGGTCTGGTCGATCTGATCTTCGCGGCCATGTTGATGCTGAGACCGATCAACAAGCTGTGGATCGTCGCCTACATTGCCGGAGCTTATCTGATTTTTTACGGCGGCGTGATGGTTTTTGAGGCGGCTAAAGATCTGTTAAGCGTCGGCATGAGTCTTAAAATCCGCGAACATCTGCGAATTTCCATTCCGGTTTTGATCTCAGCGATCATTCCGCAGCGGTTCTTCCTGTCGATCAATGCCCTGATCAAAACTAATAAGCTGAACCCGGATGCCCACGTGGCGCCGCAGGCCAGCACAGATCTGGAAGTGTTTATCTATTTGAAAGAATCCGGCCCAGAATCCTTGGGCCATGTCGATATCAGTTTTCAGGATAAAATTTATTCCTATGGTTGTCATGATCCGCATCACCGCGGCCTGTTTGGCACATTGGGAGACGGCGTTCTGGTGGTCTCGGACCGGGAAGCTTTTCTGAAACATGCATTAAAATCCGAAGACAAAACCATCATCAGTTATGGTTTAACCTTGAATGAAGAGCAAAAGAAACGTCTGCGGCAGCGGATCGATGCGATGATGGAGCGCGCGTACACATGGCGTCCGGATGCCCAGCTGCTTGCGGAAGGGGAACCGATCGAGGGCGAAGCGAAGGATTATGCCTCACGGGTTTGGAATGCAACCCAGGCTCACATGTACAAATTCGCCAACGGCAAGTTTAAAACTTATTTTGTCTTCAGCACCAACTGTGTTTTATTAGCCGATGAGCTGCTGCATTGCAAAGAACTGAACCTGGTTCCGATCAGCGGCATCGTCACGCCCGGCACTTATCTGGAATTTCTCAATTCGGAATATCTCAGGCCCGGCGGACTGGTTGTGGAACGAACGATTTACAAACGAGCCCATGGCAAAGGCGGGGAACATGGCGGATCCTTTGGTTCCTCCTTCCCTTCCTCCTCTTAGCTTTGCTCAGACACCGGATTCAGCTTATTCCAAGGACTTCAATTGGATTCTAAACAGTCAGAAGGATGAATCAGATCTCATAAAACAGAAAAAATCTGAAGGCTTGTCGGAAAGCTCCGGCAGACACTTCAGATTTTTATTTTGTTTCGTTTTTTGCTTTCAGCTCAATCTCTGCCCGTTCCTGCTCGTACCGTGTCAGCATGGCTTCCACATCATCTCGCTGGGCTGTCGAAAAATAAATGAAACGGCTGACCTTTTTCACAGTAAATTCAACCTTGATTTCTTGAGTTTCTTCCGCGTCAATGACATCGGCCTGTGTAATTCTGTCCCAGGTATAAAGATTGCCAAGCAAGACAATCCCCCTGTCGCTGAATCCGCTGCGCATCTGACTGTACAGTACACCTAACAGTACGATCAGCACAGTCTGGACGATTGAGAATACCGAATGATCCTGAAACAGACGAATGATTCCGATGACAATAAAAAACACCGTAATGATCCACGTCGGTCCCAGCTTGCCCGCGACTTGAACCTGTCGGGAATGTATGGCCATCCGTGTAAAATAGAATAACAAAATCAGATTGACGATAACAATCGCGATTTCCATAAAACTTCACCTCATGGTGAACATTATAGCATGATCCGCCGGCTTTAGAAAGAGCGGCAGCCAGGATTGACAAGCGCTGCAAATCAAGTTAGGATAAAACAAGACAGAGGAGGTATTTTCATGGAACTGCATTTCTTTACCGGGAAGCAGGCCGGCTTTGAGCAGGCAGCCGCTATCCGTCAGGCTGTCTTTGTTGAAGAACAGGGATTTCATAATGAATTTGACGAAATTGATGAAACCTGTCTGCACTGCATTATCTCGGATGACGCTCAGCCCGTCGCCACCTGCCGAGCTTTTGAAAAACCGGGAGAATCCGGACGTTGGATCATCGGCCGGGTTGCCGTCAGTCTGAATTACCGCGGTCAGCACCAGGGTGAAGCCGTCATGAAGGCCATGCTGAGTGAGCTGGCAAAACGAGGTGTACAGGTAGTGGAGCTTTCCGCGCAGTGCCGGGCTGCCGGTTTCTATGAAAAGCTCGGCTTTACCTCAACCGGTGAAACGCACATGGATGAATACTGTCCGCATGTGACGATGGTCAAAAAGCTCTGACGAAGGATTCCTGGCAAAAATGAAAACTGAACACTTTGCTGAGCATTTCCATACAAAGGGAATAGAAACAGATTGATCTGGCCAGGGAGGAAGAAATGAAAAAATTTTTGTTTAGTTTCTTGGTATTAGCCTTGTTAGCGGGCTGCGCAAAGCCTGTTGTGGATTCAGAAAATGAGACTGAATTGAATCCTGAGGAAATAATCGCCGGAGATTTTTCTTCGATTGCTGGTGAATATATCAATTCAGAAGGAAAGATAACAATTCTGGATAAAGAAGATATTAAAAGGAAATTATTAGATGTTATCCACGCAGATAATGAACATTGTTATTTAAACGTACGCACGGATGATGGATTCGGTGTTGGTCTTTTTATCTATAATGTTGGTGTAGAAATTCCTAATTTAGAAGGATTAACCGATACTACAAAAATTCGTATTTATTATGGTCAAGATGCTCCTAGGTATATAGAAGAAATTTTCAATAGAAAATAGTATTTGTTTTTTTGCTATCGAGAAGTTGTGAGCTGTGAAAACCATGTAAATACTGACTTTTTTACACATTGAAGCATACAAAAGAACAATGATTTTTGACGCTTTGGTGACCAAATGGTGACCAAATTTCTTGTGACGATATAATACGATTCAGACAGAATAAGAAAAAATATACTATGCAAAAGCGAAAGCAACGAGTGCTTTCGCTCTCTTGTCTGTCACATAAGCAGGGACAGACGCACTTGTCAGCGGCGGGCGAGACCCGTTCATCTCGACCGTTGACAAGTGTGGATGGCTCTGCTATCTCGTACAAATGAGGAATGTAATAGAAAAATTTATGCAGGGTGCTATAATATTTCTATACAAAGCGACAATTTTGAATTTGTAAGGAATAAAGATATGAATTGGATAAACTTTTATGGGCTCATCTTTATGCTTGTCATAATGATTCCAAATGTGATTTTTGCTATCAAAAATAAAGAGGGATTCCAAAATCTCTGGAAAAATAAGATTATTGAAGCTTTGGAGCAGATTGGAAGAATAGGTTGTTTTGGTTTTATGGTTCTAACAATTCCAGGATGTGGATTTGGCTTTTCGTCAGATGAGAGTTTTTTCTTTTATTTAACAGTTAACGTTGTGTTATTAACAGCATACTGTTTGATCTGGATTATTTGCTTTAAGAGAAACAGCATTTTCAGAGCACTGGCATTATCAATCATTCCGTCAGTGATTTTTTTGGCGAGCGGAATATTGAGTCGATATATACCTCTAATAGTGGCTGCTGTTATCTTTGTTCCGTGCCATATCACAATTAGTTATAAAAATGTCGAGCTGGAAACAAAGCGATAACTTCCAGTTTGGTGTGGGTTTAGGATATTCCCAACAATCAAAAAGCTCTCTCTGTCATAGATGAAAACGAGTGATTTTTACGGAAAGGCCGGTGGATATTGGCACAATCCTTAAACCAGAAAACGGCCCTTTACGGCACGTTAATTTTGACAGACGGGAGTTTGTGGAACAGGGCCAGTTTAAGGCATGGAGATACCTTGTGTATGACGCGCCACTAACGGAAAAACAGATTGCCGATGATAAACTTCGGGCCGCCTTGACAAAATAAAATTTACGCCGTATACTCAACATTGAGTAAAGCGAGGTGAATATATTTTGACAAGATTGCTTGTGCTTGGATTATTAGACGCTCAACCAATGTCCGGCTATGATATTCAACAAATGATAGGCATGATGGACGCTGAACGGTGGGGCGGTGTTTTGGTTGGCTCGATATACCATGCGCTTAAAAAGTTGGAACAGGAACATCACATAGAGATTACGAGCGTAGAGCAGACAGGACACAGGCAAAAAGCGGTATACCAGATAACACAACAAGGGAGAGAACACTTAAAATCTTTAGTGATTGACTCTTTACGAACATCATCTGTCTTATATCCTACGACACTATATAGCGGATTGACTTTTATCGAAAAAATCCCACGGGAAAATGCCCGGCAAGCGTTGGAAGAACAAAAACAGCGACTTGACGAGGAATATCGCGCACTTGAACAAGGATTAAAAGAAAAAGAAACAGCTATGCAAAATGATGTTCCACAGTTTTCAAAAATTACATTTGACAATATGTTTTCAATTATCCGACAACAGCAACAATTCATTGACAAATTATTAGATGCACTGAAATAATAGTGCAAGCTAAAAACTCTCCCTCTATAAGAGGGAAAAAAAATAACTATTTATTCAACATTGAATAAACAACGTTAACTAAAGGAGGCATATATTTTGCATACTCTAATCGAAGCAAAAAATTTATCAAAAACTTACAATGGGCACGAGGTTGTAAAAGGAATTGACCTTGAAATCCGTAGTGGTGAGGTACTTGCCCTTATAGGCCCAAATGGAGCCGGAAAAACTACCTTAATATCCATGTTGCTTGGAATAATCAATCCGAACGCGGGAAGTGTCCAATACTGGTGCAAAGACTATAAATCACATATTGGTGCACAGCTTCAATCCACGCCTTTTTTTGAGGGTTATACTGCCGTGGAAAACCTTATGTTTTTTTCTGCTCTCTACAATGTGAAATTAGACAAAGAGCAGTTACACAATAAATTGAATGATTGCGGTTTAGGTGCGGCAGAGAAAACACCTGCTGTACGATTGTCACTTGGTCAACAAAAGCGTTTGGCAATCGCGGTAACGACTGTCCACTATCCCGACATAATTATACTTGATGAACCGACTTCCGGCCTTGACCCCCGTGCTCGTCACGAAATCAGGCAAATGATAAAAGAATTACAACAAACAGGCGTTACGGTTTTGTTTTCTTCTCACGACATGGAGGAAGTTTCTAAAACTGCTGACCGTGTGGTTTTATTGGAAGCTGGTCGGATAATAGCGGAGGGAACCCCCGAACATTTACTAAATGAGCATGAGGTAAAAAACTTAGAGGAATTGTACCTGACTTTGACCGATACCAGTTTAGAAAGGAATTAAGAGAATGAAAACAATATTCGGACTTACTATAAAATCGGCAACCCGTGATTTGTTTTTACTGCTTTGGTCACTTATCATCCCAATCGGAGGCAGTATCGCTCTTGGATTTTTTATCAAGTCCCCCGAATATCCACAGCGGATTGTAATTAGCATGATGGCGGCGAGTGTTTTATTTTACACTTTTATAACTACCGCATATACAATTATGGGACAGCGCAAACGAGGTGTGTACAGCTTACTTCGAGTAACCCCCATGCAATTATGGAAATATGTTTTTAGCGTATCAAGTGCATGGACATTGATTGCCGCGTTTTGCGGTATACTCGTTATAATCGTATGTGTCCCGATTTTCAAGCTGGCTATTTCAATATCATCTATAGCGGCGATTATCCCGGTCATATTGATAGCGGCGGTTGGATTTGTATTTTTCAGTTTCTTTATTTCAAGCCTTGTCCGTACAGAGTCACATATGAGCATGATTACTAATCTTATAGCTATGCCAATGTTGTTTTGCAGTGACGCTTTTTATTCACTGGACAATGCACCGGCATTTTTACAAATGATAAGCCGCTTTAATCCATTTCAATGGTTTATCAATGGATTGCGTAATGCTTTAAGCTTAGATGTTAATGGATATTTAATAAGTATCGGATTATTGCTTGTTCTACTTATCGTGGCTTTACTTTTAGCATTGAGGACATTTAGGTACACAGATAAATAGTGTTAGTATTCTATAAATCTGCCATGTCAAAAAATAGACAAGAGACTGCAGGCCTCCTGTCTATTTTTTTCATAACAGAATAACAATTCTCAATATCAAGCTAAAGCTAGCCATTGGACTCTTGGATGGTACTCGTAATCACTAATATTCTTTAAAATAAATTCCTGGAAAGATTTTAACAATAGCTCTCATTCCTACAAAAACAAGGTTGACTGCGCTTTCTGCACTTCTACATGATAATCCAATCCTGATTTGCGGAATACTTATTGCGCACCTCTTAACGTTCTGCCACCAAGGCGAGATTTTCTTCCAGCATCTGCCGGATCATCACTTCCCAAGCGGTGCCCTGCAGCTTTTCTTTGGCTTGTTCCAACAGCTTGCGGCAGTTTTCTTCATCCTGTTTAAAATAATACAGCTTTGCCGCCCGATAAAGAAAGATTCCCTGGTAGAACGGATTGGACATTTTCCCCGCCAGATCCAACAGTTCATCCAGAATTTCCGTATTGTGATGAATATAGATTTCAACTAAGAACGTACATTCCTTAAGAATGCTTTCGACCTGCGGGTTATTGAACTTCGCCGCAATCTCCTTCAGCGTATCATACGCTTTTAACGCCTTATCAAACTGCTTCGTATCGATATAGAAGGAAACTTCCTTCTGTGTCAATCCCAGCTTGTTGCCCGGATTCATCTTCACCGCATCCAGCTGTTCAAAGATTTCTTCAATCTTTGTCGTTTCATTCTGCATTAACAAAGCGTCGATCGCCATTAATGAACGTGTCTTTTTGGAAAAGAACATCTTCCCTTTCCAACCGTTGAGTACCTGAAGATATTTCTCCGGATTGACTTCCTTATACAAGATCTCCGATAATTCGACCATCAGCTTCTGCATCATCCGATTTAACAGAAAATACAGAATCAGACCGACCGCCAGAATCAGAACAAACTGAATGATTTTATTCATGATTTTCCCTCGACTTTACTTTTATAACTATAGCATAAAATGCTGATTTCTTACAGGCAGGCGCGGTAAATTTCCAGAATATCCTCTCGGGTCAGCGGCTGGAACGAACGGCTGAAATCACTCTCGGCTGCTTTCTCTGCCATTTCCTCCAACCGACTTTCATCAATTCCAACTTCGTGCAGCGTCATCGGCAGTCCCATCGAAACGAAGAACTCGGAAAGCCGTGCAATGCCTGCCTCGGCCGCGGCCCAGCAATCCAACTGCGGATCTACTTTCCAGACATGCAGGGCAAAGCGGGCAAAGACGTCAACCGTCTGTTCGTTGAGAACATGCTTCATCCAGCGCGGAGTTAAGATCGCTAACCCAATACCATGGGTAATATCGTAATAAGCGCTCAAGACATGCTCCAGCGGATGGCAAGTCCAGGCACGGTTTTTCCCTAAAGAGTTCAGTCCATTGATCGCTAGCGAAGCCGCCCACATCAGATTCGCACGCGCTTGATAATCATCCGGTTTCTTTAAGGCAATCGGCGCGGATTCAATGCATGTTTTTAACAACGCCTCGGAAATGCCGTCCTGAACGGAGGCATCGCGTACCTGATCAAAATAAGACTCCATTATATGCGACATGATATCGGCTGTTCCCGCCGCTGTCTGCAAAGCCGGGACACTGTAAGTATAAGTCGGGTCCAGAATGCTGAACTTCGGATACATACCATAGCTGCTAAAGCCTTTCTTGTCCTGGGTTTCAGGATTGGAAATGACTGCAATATTGTCCATCTCTGATCCGGTGGCCGCCATCGTCAAGATCGTTATGAGCGGCAGACACGTTTTAACTTTCGTTCGATCCAGCACCAGTTCCCAGGGATCACCATCATACTTAACCCCGGCGCAAATCGCTTTTGCACAGTCCAGCGTGCTGCCGCCGCCAACTGCCAGGACACAGTCCAGCTGATGTTCGCGGACAATTTGGATGCCTTGGCGCACGGATTCAATTTTCGGATTGGACTGAACGCCGGACAACTCCTGGCTTTCAATGCCGTTTTCCTTCAGCAAGCCTATAATCGTGTCATACAGTCCGCTCTTTTTTATGCTTCCTCCGCCATAGACCAACAAAACTCGCTTTCCGCATGTGCGGATCAATTCCGGCAGATGGGCAATCTGGCCTTCGCCAAAATACACCTTAGTCGGAATATCATAAATAAAATTATTCATTTTTTTCACCTGTCCTTTTCTGTTTTCAGTGTACCACAAACCGTTTGTCAAAGCGATGGTTGTTTGCGCAGCGCACACGGAATGACAAACAAAAAGCTGTTGGAAGGAATCTGACTTTCCAACAGCTGAATGCTGAACTGATTCAATCATCAAGAGTGAACTTCTGACTTACTCAATCGTAAGCGTAAAGACCGTTCCTGCTTCTCCTGCCAGGCCGAGTGTCCCGCCGGACGGCAGTGTTATCGTCTTTTCTCCATCGGTGACACGATTATAGAGACAAATCATGGTCGCATCGTAGACAAAGACACCCTGAGAATCACTGCTGACCGTCAGCGTTTTTCCTTCCAGTGCCGGATCCAGTGTCAGCCACTGCGTATGGCCCTGATCATTCAGCGTTACATTCATTGTTCCGACTTCGGCTTTCACCGCGCTGTCTTGGCTGGCATATAGATCCCCAGCTGCTTGAAGATACTCAACACCATCCTGAGTGAAGAATGTATAGTCAAACTGGTCCCGGCTGCCGCTGCCCGGAATCTGCACGATCGCCGCGGCACGGTTTTCATCTACGATCTGATGGGCATTGACATATCCTTCGGCAAAGCTGCTCAGCGGTACTGGAGCAATAGGCAGAATCATCTCATAGATCTGAGAATGCAGATCTTCACTGATCAATAAATAAGTCTTTGTACTGCGCGTCTGCCAAGCTGACTCCACCGCATCAGGCAACGGATTTTCCTCCACCTTCATCGCATAATAGACCGTCGTGGCAGAATAGCCTAAGCCCGGAATTTCCGTAACGGCTTCGACTTTCAAATAGGTGTGGCCGCCGTTTTCTTCAAAGCTGAACAGCTGGTTTGTCATCGGGGAAGGCAGCAGGAACTGACCGTCACCGACATGCGTCAGCGGCGTCGGCGTGTCCGGCATCTGTTCGATTGTAAAATTCAATATTCCTTCATCGGTAAAATCAATCCGATACAAGGAAGTGGAATCCGCATACAGACCAGCATAGGCCTGGACTTCTTCCGGGATGGCCGGTACCGTTTCCGGCGCCGTCGGCAGCTGATAATGCGGCAGTGCTTCGCTGATCACGCCTTTTTCCATCAAGGCCTGTTCCAGCAGTGTAGAAGCCATCATCTGATTGTAAGAGCTGAGTCCGCCTGAGCTTAATACAGCACAAGTCAGGCCCTGTTGAGGAAGAACGACAAAGGCTGTATGGGAATACATCGTATCGCCGCCTTTGCTCAGCGCCTGGATTCCAGCCTGGGCAAACGGTGACAGTTCAACGCTGTCCCAGCCTAATCCATAGCCAATGCTGTTCGCCTGTTCGGTCGGCCAGATGCCTTTTTTCGCTTCATTGACAGACATCGCACTCAGCGCATCCGCACTCAAGATCGCGGAGGACGGCATGAAAGCCAGTCCCCAGCGGCACAAATCCTCCGCGGTTGAATATATTCCGCCGGTACCGATTACAGAAACAATGTCGGCCGGCAGCGCACGCTGCGGCTGAGTCGCTGAATAGACCTTCGGCATGGCATTAAAATCGACATTTCCTACCGATGTCTGTGTGCGCGTCATCCCCAGCGGCTCTATAAACTGCGTGCGCAGATAACTTGTAAAATCCTGACCGCTGACTTTTTCAACCACCAGTTCAGCCAGCATGAAGCTGTCATTGGAATAGACTGAATACGCTCCCGGATCGGCCTGCAGATGCAGCGTCTTCAGATTCTCCAAAAAAGTGTCATGAGCTGTGGTGTCCGGCACAAACATAAAGCCTTCGCTGAAACTGGAACCCGGCAGTCCTGAACTGTGATTCAGCAGCATCCGCACAGTAATCTCGGAATACCGCTCATCTGCCATCGTGAATTCCGGAAGCAGCTCCGCGACCGGCTGATCCAGATCTAATTTTCCTTCATCCTGAAGCTTCATTACCGCAGCAGCGGTGAACATCTTGGACACGGAGCCAATGGCATACTGATCCTGGGCGCTCAGCGCCTGATCCGATTCTTTCGCAAAAACACCAGCCTGTCCGGATACAATCACTTCGCCGTTATCCATTAAGGCATATTGAACACTAGTTGCCCCCAACTGCGTAACCAACGCGTTGGCCAGCTGATCTGCCGTCTGTGTCAGATTTCCGGTTTCCACGGTCGGCTCCGTACTGGGTGAAACCGCAGGCTGCGCCGTGCAGCCAGCCATCACTAACAACAGTGCCAGCGAATATTTTCCTATTTTCATCTGTGATCCCCCTTTAATTCTTTCTATGGATACAATTAGAACACAGATCCCCCTGAAAAACAAGCGCAGACCTGCCAACGGAGAAAATCCGGCCTTCACCGGAACCCGGATCTGCTTTCTAACACCTTCATTTCCTTCAATCTTTTCCTTTATGCTTACGTGATGAAATTGGAAGAAATTATTGATCACGCATATCATATCAATTTTTTTTGATTTGATAATTGACAAAATACCGGAGAGAAGTTATGATATTCATATCAAATTATTTTGATATAAGGAGTGAGTCTATGTCAGATTTTTCAAGGGACGCCAAAATATTCAAGGCCTTGTGTGATGAAAAACGCCTGGCAATCTTAGATCAATTAAAAAGTGGTGAGAAATGCGCCTGTGTTTTAATTGATCGCTTGCATATTGGACAATCAGCCTTGTCTTATCATATGAAGATTCTTTGTGAGTCCCAGATTGTAGTCAGCCGGCAAGAGGGAAAATGGACTCACTACAGGCTGAATGCAAGCGGAAGTGAATATGCCGCAAAGCGTCTTTTAGAGCTGACAGCCCCCCATGAAGCGGGTAGTGAAACCCAATTGTAAACGTTGGAAGTCATCTTCGGATGACTTTTATATCGCTCTATCGCATCAAAAAATTTTGATATGAAAAGGAGGAATTCTATTGGAAATCTTCAAATCGATCGGACTGTTTTTTCAGGATCAAATCTTGGGCATGAAATGGTTGAACAGTCTGATTGGAACTCTCTTATCTGGATTGGGACTCGATATCCAAAGCCGTTTCGGCTCCAGCCTTCAGTTTTTTATTTACGATATCATCAAGATCACCTTTCTGTTATGTTTACTGATTTTCGTGATTGCCTATCTCCAAAGCTATTTTCCACCGGAAAGAAGCAGGAAGATCCTCGGACGGTTTCATGGTATCAAAGCCAACATTATGTCCGCCCTGCTTGGAACGGTTACTCCTTTCTGTTCTTGTTCATCCATTCCGTTATTTATTGGGTTTACAAGTGCTGGATTACCTATAGGCGTTACCTTTTCCTTTCTCATTTCTTCTCCCATGGTCGATTTAGGCAGTCTGGTCTTACTCATGAGCATATTGGGTACTAAAATTGCGATCGCTTACGTCATTCTCGGTTTAGTGATTGCGGTGATCGGCGGTACGCTGATTGAGAAAATGCAGATGGAAAAAGAAGTCGAGGATTTTGTTAAAAAGGCAGCCGCAACGGAGTTCAGTTCGCCAACGTTGACAAAAAGGGACCGCATCCAATACGCTCAAGAACAAATGACAGAAACATTGAAAAAGGTCTTTCCTTATATTTTGATTGGCGTGGGGATTGGAGCGGTTATTCATAATTGGATACCGCAAAGCTGGATCGAAACTGTCTTAGGCAGCGGAAATCCGTTCAATGTCGTTTTAGCTGCTTTGGTGGGTATTCCCATGTACGCTGATATCTTTGGTACCATTCCGATTGCGGAGGCTTTGCTTGCCAAAGGGGCTCAGTTGGGAACTGTTCTTTCTTTGATGATGGCCGTCACGACGCTGAGTCTGCCGTCTTTGATCTTGTTAAAGAAAGCCGTAAAACCCAAATTACTGACTTTGTTTATCCTGATTTGCACCACTGGAATTATCCTTGTAGGCTATCTGTTTAATCTGTTCCATGGATTCTTAATCTAAAATAGGAGGAAAATCGAATGAAATTATTTGGAAAGAAAACTTGCTGCAGCGGAAACTATACCTCCGAAGCCATGGCAAAAGCTGAAAACACAAAATCAAATACAGGTATTAAAATCCTAGGCTCTGGCTGTGCAAAATGTCAGGCTTTAGAAAAAGCTGTCCGGATCGCGCTTAAAGAACTGGAATTCGATTTAGAGCTTGAACATGTGACTGATTTTGCCGCGATTGCAAGCTATGGCGTTATGTCTACACCCGCGCTTGTTGTAAACGGAAAAGTCGTATCCTATGGAAAGGTATTGTCTGTTGAACAAATAAAAACCTTATTAAAATAGATGAAATCAGTCCTGCGCAGACACCTTGTTTGTACAGTTTTTTTCTGATCATAACAGGAACAAAACGGAACTGACGAATTCTTCATTCCGCTTTTTTGTTCATCGGCATTCTATGCGTTGCATCGTTGCAACGCAAAATGCAACGAAAGAGTTTGCGTTGCATTTTTGTCAAAATCACAGATGCGTAGGGAGCATCGCAACAATATATTCATTTCTTTGAGCTTTATTAAAGACTAAGCACTTATTCTTCTTGAAAAGTTTACTTCACAAATGTGAATTTCACGAAAAAATCTTTATCATAAAATAGAAATAGATTACAAAATATATCAATTGGATAATCTAAATTTCCTGATTCTATATCACATAAAATCTTCTCAGAAATATCGGTACGATTAGAAACAAATTTTAGATTGTAACCTTTGCTTAATCGGTAATTGACCAAAATAGAAGGTAAATTTTCCAGCCTTATTTCAGTCTTAACATGTTTGTAACTACCATTGCACAAATATAATTTTTGCTGAATTAAAGCAGAGTTATTAGAAGATACTGAGTGAAGAACCTTTGAAGCAGATTCATCGGACATTAACCTGGAATCTATAGGTTTCTGTGATACTTGTTCAAAATTTGAATTCAATACGATATCATTCAATTATATTCACCACCATTTCAAAGGAATATATTCCCATATGGATTATTATAATCACATGTTATACAGATTACAATATTCTCATAGAGATTGAGTGAGGAAAATATGATTGATTATTACAGCCTTGGAAAAAGAATCAGAGAACAAAGAACTAAGTTAGGGTTAACTCAAGAAAATGTAGCTACTTACGCTAACCTCGCTAATAATACTGTCAGTAATATTGAAAATGGAAAAACGAAAGTCAGTTTACCAACGTTAGTTGAAATAGCAAATTGCCTTCAAACATCTGTTGATTATTTACTCTACGAAAGCTTGGATTATGCTGAACATGTTACGGTTCAGGAAATAGAAAGGATTCTCAGCGAATGCAATTCAGAAGAGAAACAGATTATTTCAGAGACAATTACCGCATTACATAGAGCGTTAAACAAGAAATAATTGCAGTGTTTTACAGTTTTTTAATTTTAAAAGAAGCAAAAGAATGCTTGTATTCAGTTAAAAGTACAATCATATTTTTTGACTGATATATCATCATATTTTATATAAGGATTGAGAAAAATTAATTTCATTGATTCCTATATTTTTTGTTAAGCTTAAATTTTATGCGTTGCATCATTGCAACGCAAAATGCAACGAAAACTCTTTCGTTGCATTTTCCTTACCCTAAAAGTAACGCTCTGTCTTTCAACAGAGCGTTATAAGCATTTTAATCCCTAACATGGTTAACTCGCTAATCGGGAAGCGAACACTATTTTATAAGGAACTTTCTTTCTCTTACACTATTGTAAATGAATCTGCTCTACTTATGTCAATGAATTGAATGCTGGCCTTTATTTTGTAATAATCAATCAATTCTTATTTTAAAAAGGAATGATTTGACAGCCTTTGTCTTTTGTAACGTTATCAACGAATAACAAATATCAGTATTATATCCCAGCCAATGTTTCGGGGAAATTACCAACCGTATCGATAAAGAAATAAATCATGTCCTGTAAATCATATTCTTCATCAACGCCGTTTTCTTTTACCTTGTCTAAATCATCAAAATTTTCGATCCACGCTTTAATATCAGCATAACCGTTGAGAATAACATCTAATTCCTTTTTAGCTTCGTCATATTTAATATCATCAACGTTTATAAAAGACTGATCAAGTTCCTTGAATGTTTCGTACTCCCCTAACATATTTTCGTAGGTGGAATCAAAGTCAATATTAGTGTTACTTTCACCAAAAGTAAGAACTTTAACTAATTGATTCCCATTCTGTACGGCCAAACCCGCCGCAATATTGGCAGCGCCGATCGCAGTTATATCAACGGCAGCTTGTGTCGGTTCGATAGTTGGCTTCGGGGTTGTTTGTTGCGACTCAGTGGAACAAGCAGAAATAAAGATTAAAACACAAATTAAACAAACTACCTTCTTCATCTTTATGTCCTCCCATTTGGTTTTATATCATATACTCTATCGGACCTCCTGTCAATCCAAGATATAAAGAAAGATTTCAACTATAATTAAATTTTTCATATTATAGATCTTTTAAACGATTTTTAATCAGCTCAAAGATCGCTGCCGGATGATCTAATTTCAAACATTCATGAAATGGCTGTGGTGTGCTTATACCCCATTGTGCCAAGACAAACTGAATTCCCGCCTGCTCGGCACATTGCTGATCGACAGGCTGATCGCCGATATAGAGCATTTCTTCCTTCCTGCATCCCGCCTTCTGCTGACATAAAAGCAGCGAATCGGGTGCTGGCTTAGGATGGGAAACTTGATCGGAAGTCACTACAAAATCAAACAAATCATAAGCTTCTTTCAGCTGCAGCTGAGCCTCTCTGATTGTTTTCTGGGTTCGTGAAGTATTGATTCCCAGCCGAATGCCTCTGGCTTTCAGTTGAAATAAGACCTGATTGATTTCCGGGAAAGCGTGGAAATGATCGGCAATGGAAGAACCGTTCAGGCAGAATTCAAAGAAAGAAGCTTGATGCTGGGGCAGGATATTCAGCATTCTGAAATTCACTTCATCAGGATTGCCATGACAAGGAACAAATTCTACTCGATCCTTGCGCGGACGGTCCGGATACAAACGGTGATAGCCGTCATAAAACAGGTCAATCATTGCCCGGCTGTCCACCAAAGTTCCGTCACAGTCCCAAATCATCGTCTGGATCATCGTGGACTCCCTTCCGGCTGAACGGTTACCTGATGAACCCAGTGTCCCTGATGAATTCGCCAGTTCCCGACGAAGGCTTTGATCACATCGTCGCAGCGCAGGATAAAGAAAACAAGGAATAACGGAATTCCAGCCTGCTGGCAGCACCACCAGCCTAACGGAATACAGAACGTCCATAAGTAAAACACGTCATTGAAGAAAACAAACCGGGCGTCACCGCCTCCGCGCAGGATGCCCACATTGTTGACAAAGCCCATACAGCGGAAAATTTCGATGAATCCGCCGACAATCATGATCTGAATCAGCACGGAAAACGTTTCCGGCGTGATGTTGTAGATCTTCGGCATCAGCGGAATGATCGCCAGAATAAACAGACAAGCCACAGTCCCGCTGAGCGCGCCGATGTGCTGAAGCAGACGAATCGGCCGATCCAGTTCATCCCGTTTTCCTTCTCCGATCAAATTTCCGACAACGACGGCGGCCGCCGCGGCAATGCCCTGGGAAAGAGCACAGGAAATCTGAGCTACAACATTGAAAATCGCATAGGCCGTGGCAAACGCAAAAACCATGTGTCCGGAGATCATGGTCAGCACAGAGCTGCCCAGCACCCAGGTCAGCTCGTTGGCCACCACCGGCGCACAGTTTTTGACAAATGAAGGCCACAGCGCTTTCTGCGAATGAAACAAACTGCTTAAACGAAAACGAATCTTTTTCTCAAACCAAGCCAGATACACAACCAGAATCAGACATTCCAGAATCCGCGCCAGAATATTTGCCAGGGCGCTGCCCACAACCCCCAGGGCTGGAACTGCCCAGCAGCCAAACACCAATATCCGGTTAAACAATACGCTTGCGGCAATGGATACCAGCGAGGCTCCCATGGCGACATTGACATCCCCGACTGCGCGCAGCGTATTGCCGATGACCGTCGTAATCCCAAAAAACAGATACGACAGACTAACGATGCGCAGATACTGTGTTCCGGTTTCGATCACCGCTGGATTGTTGGACAGCAGCGTCATGACCTGATGGGGAAATACAGCGGCAATTCCAATCAAAATCACCGCCGTCCCCAGCATGATCCGAAACGTATAGCCGATGACAGACCGGATGGCTTCGCGATCCTGTTTTCCCCAGTATTGGGCGATCAGCACATTCGCTCCGCCGGTCGTTCCAAACAAAGTCAGCTGAAAGATGAAGAACAGCTGACTGGCTTGAGAAACGGCTGTCAGCTGCGTTTCTCCCAACGCGCCGACCATCATCGTGTCTACCATGTTGATGCCGACGGAAATGATCGTCTGCAGCGCTACTGGTATCGCCATCAGCAGGATTGCTTTTAACAGAACGCGCTGCTGAGGGATGAGAAAAAGCACGTTCCCGTGCTTCCTCTCCGCTTTATTCATCGTGGGTATTGAAATACTTCATTTCCGGGAGCGGATCCTGGGTTTTGATATCCTTCAATTCAATGCCGTAGTCCACTGCCAGCCGGTAAGCCAGAATTTCTACAACTGGTGCATATTCCAGGCAGGCAAAATCTTTGGATGCTGGTGTGAAGCCGAGATCGTCCTCATCAATCGGATTGGCGCCGATCACATAGGCATGACCGACATCATTTTTCATATATTGAGCAATGCCCATCGCGAGTGGATTATCCTTGCCGCCGTCGTTAAGAACGATGACCGCGTGCCGTTTTGTAAAGCCCATGGTCGGACCGTGCAGACCATCATCCATCTCATAACCGACGCACATGAAGCGTTTGGCAATTTCCAGAATTTTGAGTGCGCCTTCCAAGGCCACACCATACAAACTGCCTGGACCATACAGAACAAACGCATCGACATCCATCAGCGCTTCCTTGTTGTGGTCAAACCAGGTCAGCGTACGGTCGCAGATTTCCTTATGATCCTTCGTCACGGCCAGCGCATCTTCAATGTAAGCGGCAGCTTCTGCATCACTGACAACGCCGCGAGCCTGTCCGAGCGCGACGCCCATCAACATTTCCGTTAAAATACTTGCACAGTATCCGATCGTCCGCATGCCGTATTCTTCATAACCGCAGCCCATGTCGATATGCACATCGGCAGCCTGAGCCAGCGGAGTCGTCGGTGCTTCTGTGATAGCCGCGGTCAGACAGCCCAGCGCCTTGACTTTCTTTAGCGCCTTCTGGGTCAGAGTTGAAGTCCCGGATTGGGAAACAAAGACATACAGTGCTTTGGGATTGTAAACTGTTTTAGCTAAAAATTCATTCGGAATCATCGTGCTGGTTGACAGCTGACTTGCTTTTTCAACAAAGCGGTAAGCGGTAACTGAACACGTATTGCTTGTGCCGGAGCCGACAAATAGGATTTCATTCAGATCATCCAGACGATCCTTCACCGCTTCCAACAGCGGCGCAAACGTGGCTTCGCGATGCTCGACAATGCTTTCAATCACTGCCGGGACGCGGTAGATGCAGTCCAGTAAAGTAACCATTTCTTTTCCTCCTTCAAATGGGCAGAATCCGATCAGGCAGAGAAAACCCTGCCTGATCCTGTTTCTTCTTTCTTTTATTGTAGCGTTTTATTGGTTGAACCGATATCCTCGGTTTAGAAAATTCCAATCCAGATGCCCAGGATCGCGAAGATCATCAGACCGAAGATTAAAATCGTTGGATTCACTTTATTTTTCAATAGTTTAAAACAGAATAAGGTCAGAAGCAGTGGAAGCAGGTTCGGGAAAATCGTATCCAGCATCGCCTGAATCGACTGTTCAGCACCATTCATTTCAAATACAAAGCCGATATTGCAGGAAACCATCGTCGCCGTCATCGCGCCAACGGTCATCAGACCGACGGTACTTGCCGCCTTTGTAATCGTACCCATAATCCCATTCTCAGCGGCATCGCTCATAAACTTCGCGCCTAAGCTATAACCAACAAATGGACCGATATAACGAACAAATGTTGCCGGGATGTTATAGACTAACAAGAAGATGATCGGTCCTAAAATACTTCCATTAACAGCAAAGCTTAAGCCGATACCCATAGCGATAACGCGCAGTGTACTCTGGAAAATTGAATCGCCGATCCCCGCAAACGGGCCCATCAGAGAAGACTTGACCGCGGAAATCGAAGATTTATCGAAATTCGGATCTTCGGCTCCCTGTTTTTCCATGGAAGCCGCCAATCCCGTGATGAAACCGGAAACGCTTGGCGTCGTGTTGAACAGTTCCCAATGCCGCTTGTAGCCTTCAATCCGGTCTTCCTTGTCCGGATAGTATTTGTTGATAACCGGGATCATCGTATACAAGAAGGCTAGGGCTTGCATTTTTTCCCAACAATATGGAGCACTCATAGTGCAGGATCGCATAGCGATCTGACGACACATCTTATTTTCTTCTTCAGTTAAATTGAATTTTTCCTTAATCATTGAATAATTCCTCCTCTTCTTCCACGGCACTCGTTGATTTACCGTTGTGATTTTGTTCCACAAAGAGAATAATAACGTACAGAATTCCTAAAATAGCAACCGCCATTAAAGGTAAACCCAAATAGGATGAAAGAATGAATCCAACGAAGAAGTAAACCGCGAGTTTCTTCGTCCACATCATCTTTAACAATAGCGCAAATCCAACGGCTCCCAGCATACCTGCTGCAACGCCCATACCATCCAATAATACGGTTGGCAAAACGGCGATGAAACTTTCAACAGCTGTGGATCCCAAGGCAATCGCGCAGGCGCATACGACGCCACGCGGAATGAATGTCGTTAAAGATACTAACGGCATGATTCTTTCCAACGTTTTATAATCGCCTTTTTCTACCCATTTATCAATTGCAGGGCTCCAGAGAGATCGTAGTGCTGTAAATGGGACAAACATCATCTGACAGAGCATTGAAGCTGGAATGGCTAAAGCGAAAGCAGTTTCTACGCCTTGACCTAAAATGATCGCGTAGGCAGTTCCCACTGCAGTTCCGGCAACTGCATCCGGCGGTACCGTACCGCCAATAGCCATGACGCCCATGAACACTAATTCCAGGCTAGCTCCAACTACGATACCGGTTGTAATGTCCCCTAATACGATACCGATGACTGTACCTACAATCAACGGTCTGGTTGTCATAGGATAAGAAAACCACGTTTCTACGAAATCGCAGAAAATGACTGCTAATCCTACTAACAAAGCTTGTGTCATAATTGTTTCCTCCTCTAAATTAATTTACTGACATCTGTTTTTGATTCGCTAGGAACCATTCGCAATTCAACGTAAACCAGAGAGTTTAGTTCTCTGAGTGCCGTTAAATCGTCATCGTTCATATGGACGTTGGCCGCCACCTGTCTGCTTCCCTCCTTTTTCTTGACTCCTCCGATGTTGACACTTTTTATTTGGCCTCCTGTTGCCTTAACGAGTTCCAAGGCGTCCTGAACCGTTCTGACAATCAGGAAAATCCGGGTTTTCTTCGTGCGCGGATCATTCAGCAGCACCGCCGCATCCTTCACCGTTTTGATCGCCAGCTTCACCCCGGCCGGTTTGGCCATTTTGAACGCCAGCTTGCTCATCTCGTTGGTCGCCGCTTCGTCATTGGCAATCAAAATCGCATCAGGGGCAACTTGATTGACCCAGGTCACCGCGACCTGTCCATGAAGCATCCGATCATCGACTCGGCACAGCTCTACCATAAAACATCATCCTCCATTCCCTTCTCAATTTGTTCCACCGCCTGCTTGTGCGACAACACGGTAATCGTGTTTTTAGCCGACTGCACGGCGTTTTCCACCAATTCCATGGTTTCGATGTCCTGAACGTTCAAGTGACATTCCAGAATCATCGACAACGTCACGCCGCCAACCAGATACACATTTGGATATCGGCATAACTCTGTCAGCTGATTGTGAACACTGCCGCCATGGATATCGCAGAAAATAATGAAGTCGCAGGCGGGTTCTGCTGCAACCTGCCGCTCAATCTGACGGGCAATTTCCGTCGGGGATTCATAATGATCCAATCCCAGAGCCTGAATTTCTTCACAATCCCCCATGATCATCCGGGCGGCGCTGAGCACCCCTTCAGCCATGGATCCATGAGAAGCCAAAATTATCTTTCTCACGGGCTGTCCTCCCTTCTCTACTTACGCTCAAATATAAGCAATTAGTATGCCAATTCACCCATTTTTTTAACAAATGGCTCTTAAGTATAGAAAAAAAGCTGAAATTCAAGAAATTTTTCTGAAATTTCAGCCTCAGTTCTGACCTGACAGACCTTTCTATTCAAAGTATCCTGTTTCATCTTCGACACTATTTTCTTCTTTTTCGACACTGCCGAGGGTGATGTATTCATATAAATAGCCAATTTCCGATAAAGGAATCGACACATTATAAATCCGTTCCACCTCGGCAAAACTTTTGCGGATCACCGCGATGAAATCCTGGTGATCCCGCTGCAGCTGTTCCAGCTTGTCGTAGGGCGCCACTGTCTTGTTAATAATCAGCCGTTCGATCAGACAGCTGATATGCAGATACAATCCGACCTTGACATTGCTTGTAATCCGCAGACCCAGCTGCGCTTCAATCGAGCGGATGATTGTTTCAACATTGCCCAGGATGATTTCCGGATTGAGAATCGTCAGATAGTTCAGCAGATTTTCCATCGGAAAGTTGCGCAGCAGATTGTCATTGAATTGTTGGATTTCTTCCTCATTCAGCAGGCCGTTGAGCAGCTCCGAGATCTTTTCAATGTTTTTCTGTTCGATTAGCTCCTCCAGCGAGATAAATTCCACACCTTTGATCTTCGGATCCATCGTGCCGACGACAAACAGAATATTGTATTTATCAAAGACCGGAGCCTGGGAACCCATCGTTTCTATGCTGTCATATTCATAGGAAAGCACTGGAATATTCTGATTTGGCGGCAAACTTTTCTCCAGCAGCTTTTTGATTTTCTCCGCCGTGCCGAAGCCGCTTTGACAAATTGAGAGAATCGCATTGGGGCGCTGACGGTTGCGCACGATCAGATACCGATGCTGATTGCGGTTGGCGGCTTCCTCCAGGATCGTTTCAATTCCTTCGCCTTCCATGATCATGCAGCCGATATCCAGAGCCAGCTTAGTCGTGACGTTATTGATGATCCCGATGTCGATGTTTTTAAGATTTTCTGTGTACTTGTAGATTTCCTCCAGCGATCCCATATCCACCATCAGAAGCACTTCCTTGCACCCTTCCAGATGCTTCAAATAATTGGAGACCTTGCGGATGATGACATCCACACCGCATTCAATCGGCATGTCGATTGCGTCAAAGATCTTGCGCCGCAGCAGCTGATTGGCCACCTCGGCAATACTGCTGGCAATATTGAAGCCATGCGCGATGATCAGCACTGGGATCTGCGAGGTTTCCATCTCGCGGTTGAAATACATCATGTAGATCAGCAGATCGAGATAGCCGATCCCTTCCAGTTTGATGTTCAGGCTGTCCTGAATCAGCCGGGCGACATTGCGGATCGCCGTGGCATTGATCGGAAACAGATGCTGAATGGATTCAATGCAGTCCTGAATTTCCTTATGGTATTTCTTATCCAGCGGCAGGCAGGAGGCATTGTGACTGGCAAAATCCAGAATGAAGCGCGTCATCGTCACTACCTCGGAATTGCTCAGTTTTTCCAGATTGTATTTCTGCGCTGTAATCCGATAGATATTCTCAACCAGACTGGCCGTCAGATCATCCTTCGGTGTTTTCCCCGCGGGATTGTTGAAAAACAGATAATCCGTATAGCCTTCTAACAGAATATAGGCTTTTTCGATAAATTCCGGCATCGGCAGAGGAGTTAAATACTGATCAATCAGTCCTTTGTTGAACGTGTACAGCATCGTATCAAAATATTTCTGCTTCATCATCTGCCGGGTGTCGATGATCTTGCCGTCGTCATATTCCATCAATTCACCGTTTGCGGTTCCACTTTGCAGCAGAAAGCTGGGCAGATCATACAGATGCAGTTCAACCGGATCGGCAGCCGGATCGCGCAAATAGGCTTTGGCTACACTGGCGCGGATGGTGTTGACCAGTTCTCCAACATTGCCGGGATAGGCATGATTGACCAGGGTTTGATAGGCCAGTTCGCTGAACACCACCTGCCGGGTGATCTTGGCGCTTTCCGTCGTTACAATTTCATGCACAAGCTCGCGTTTTTCCTGCAGAGAACGGTCGATCAGCGACGGTACCTGAACCACAATCGGAATGCGTCTTAACAAGGTTTTCAACAGAACCTTCTGCGGATCTTCCGTCGTGGCGAAAATCAGCCGCACCTGCGCGGAATGCCAGGTTTCGTTATCGCCCACCATGTGATAGATGCCTTTGTCCATAAACAGAAAGATTTTTTCCTGACATTCCGGCTTGAGCGCATGGATTTCATCGAGAAACAGGACTCCGCCGTCCGCCAGTGCCAGCAAGCCGGCCTTGTCTTTCTCAGCTCCAGTGTAGGAGCCTTTTTTATAGCCGAACAAATTGGTCAGAAACAGTTCAGGATTGTTGGCATATTCAGCGCAGTTGACCGTCACGAAATTGCCCTTTTTGCCAATGATTCCTTTTTCCACACTGTACTCATAAGTCAGCTGGGCGATGTAGCTTTTGCCGGTTCCCGTCTGTCCCTGCAAAAGTATCGGCAGACCGATGCCGGGATAGGTGATCGCAGCTTTGCATTGTTCTACGCATTGTTTCAGACTTTCCTGATGTCCGACCAGCTTGCGGAAAGAAACAATTTTCTCTTTCCGGGCCGCACCGTCTTTCATTAATTCCTCGACCGAATCATAAACCGATTTCAGATCTTCCGCCTTCATCCGCTCACACAGTTCAGCTTTGCTCAAAAAATAAACAGGACGTGTATTGATCTTAATTACCAATCCCTCGTTGTGTGCTTCATTGAGATATTGTGAAATAAGATTGCGGCTGAGTCCGAAGTGTTCCGCTAGGCTCTGAGCACTCAAATCAGACAGATCATTCCAGGCAAAATGGCGGGTAGTCTCCCCCAATGCATCCAGAATTTTTTTCTTTGCCGGACTTTCCATCATTTCCCCCTCCTTTGATTTTTTCTTTTTAATTCGTGTGCAAAAAGATTACAATTTAAGAATAGGTTCGGAATTCGACTTTGTCAATCAAACGTGAATTAATTTTGTGAGCGCTGTCATCGGTGCCGGGTTGTGCTACAATAAAACAAAAGGAGGCCGACCGCATGAACAATACGTTCTCATTGAAGCCGAAGGTTCAGACGAAAACCAAACTGAAACCGGCGATGTTTCAATCGTTGAATATCCTGCATATGAGCTCGGATGCGCTGTCTGCCTACCTGAATGAACAGATGCTGAGCAATCCGCTGCTGGAATGGAACGATCAGCGCTTGGCAAAAAGTGAAGATCTTTACACCAAAGCGGAACAATTTGTCGCTGATGATATCTCTTTGAAGCAGCAGCTGCAGCATCAAGCGGCGATGATCCTGGATCCGCAGGATCAGCAGATTGCGGACGTGTTGATCAGCTTGTTGGATGACGATGGTTATCTGCGGGAAGATCCTGCCGAGTTATGCCGAATATTGAAAATCGGCGAAGGTCGGCTGAATCGGATCCTGACACAGTTAAAAAATCTGAAACCGGCCGGGCTCTTTGCTCATGATCTGCGGGAGTGTCTGCTTTATCAGCTTATGGAAAATCATCCGGAAAATGAACTGGCACAGCGTTTGACCGATCATCTGGAAGCCTTAGCCCGCGGAAGCATGAGCGCCTTATGCCGAACACTTCACTGTAGTGAAGCCGCGCTTCATGAAGCACTGGCTTTGCTGCGCAGCTGCGATCCCAAGCCGGGCCGCAGTCAGGGAACACCGGCCGCACCGTTAGTCTGCGAAGTCCAGGTGGAAATCGAAGAAGAGCAGTTTAAGATCACGCTGACCCACAGCTTCAGCGAACTAGTCTTCCATCCCATGCCGCTGGATGATCCATCGGTTCAGGATTATTTAAAGCAAAAAACATCAGAAGCGAAAAATCTGCTTCTGGCGATTCAGAAACGCAATCAGACGCTGGTTTCCATTACTCAGGCAGTTTGTCTGAATCAGAAAGCCTTCTTTCTCAGCGGACAGCCGTTAGTGCCGTTGACCCGACAAAGAATTGCGGAACAGCTGGGGCTGCATCCTTCCACCATTTCCCGTTCGCTTTCCGGCAAAGGGTTACAGTTTCAGGGTCAGCTTTACCCCTTTTCCTTCTTTTTCCCAACACAGGTACAGGCGGATCTCAGCCAGGATCAGGTGCTGCGGGAATTAAAAAAGCGGATTGATCAGGAAGATTCGGCCCATCCCTTCAGCGATCAGCAGCTCAGCGACTGGCTAAAAGCTCAAGGCTGTCCGATCTCACGGCGGACGGTTGTCAAGTATCGACAGAAACTGCGCATTCCTGATTCCCGGGTTCGCCTGCAATGGGCAAAAGCCGCAGCGGCAAGGAAGAACAAGCATTAAGGGTGCTGAATCTTGCTGCCTATTTGCAAAACTCATCACAAACAAAAAACACGGTTCCTCAGAATCGTGCTTTTACATTGGTTACTTGGATGATTATCGCTGTCCATTCCATTCAGCGAAGAATTCCTGCAGATACTCTTCCATGAAGGCCGTGCGGTGCCGTGCTAAACGCCTGCCAGTTTCGGTGTTCATCTTTCCCTCCAACAGCAGCAGTTTTTCATAAAAGTGGTTGATCACAGTGCTGCGTTCCTTACGATAACTCACGGCGTCCATCTGGGCGCGCGGGGGAAGTTTGGGATCATACATTGCATTGCCGACATGTCCCCCATAATAAAAGGTACGGGCAATTCCAATTGCGCCAATCGCATCCAGCCGGTCAGCATCCTGTACGATCTGACCTTCTTTGGACAGCGTCTGACTCTGATCTAAATTCTTGGAAAAGGATAAATGATCAATAATCGCAAAAACCGGCTCTTTGACAGCCGGATCAATCGCTTCCAGCGCTTCTGCCAGACGGTCATGTTCCTGCTTGGGATTCGCAGTCAGCTTATCATCAATCACATCATGAAGCAGCGCGGCTGCCACGATCAAATACAGATCGCAGGGTGTTTCATCACTGGCAATCAAAACTGCATTGTTGACAACACGAAGTATGTGATCCAGACTGTGTCCACTGGTATCGCTGGCTAAGCTGGTTTGGGCAATCGCGTAGAATTTCTGACAATTTTCAATTTGTTTGGAATTCATTTTTCCTCCTGTGGGCTGAGCCCATTTTTTTATTATTCATCAAAAAGACATAAGTATCAAACTGATCCGTTTTCCATCCAATCCAAGCTTATTTAGAATTCTTTTCTGTTATAACATTATTTTATCTTGATTTAAAGAAGATTCTTTTTAATCCATTCTGCTGGTCCGTCTTGATCATTACTTGCACAAACATCATAAGCAATTTTCTTTATTTCTGAAGTTGCATTTTCTACAGCAATCCCAATTCCAACTTGCTGCATGATTTCTTCGTCGTTATAATCATCTCCAAAGTAAATAAATTTTTTCACCTCCATGGATAACTGATCACAAATATCCTTTAATCCGCGATACTTAGTTGCAAGGATATTCACGATGACAAAATAACCCGGCGTATGTGAATTAGCAATAATTTTAACTTTATCCACATCCAAATCAAGCTGATCCAATAATTTCTCATCTTCTAAGTCCAGAGAAATCTTTAGAACATTGGATGAATCATAATTTTTAAAATCACTGAAAATATAAGTAGGATCAATTTCGCATATTTCAGGATCGTTTGTTAAAATTCTTTCGGCATAAGTAAGCGCGATGTTTACGTTCGGTTTATCAATCAAATATCTAACCGTTTTTTCAATAATATCCGGTTCTATAAAATAAGAAGAAATTAGCTTTCCTTGATAGAAATTTAACGCTCCATTTAGTGAAATAAGGCCATCCGGTAAGACTAAGTCGCTGTATTTTTTCATGCGCATTACCGATCTTCCTGAAGCAAAAAAGAGATTCTTATTCAAATGTATTTGTTTTAAAATTCCTACTGTATTTGAAGATATGCTTTTATCTTTATGCAGCAAAGTTTCATCTAAATCAAATATAATTCCGCAGCAATCATCCATACTTACCTCCTAAACCACTTTTTGTGGATATATAAATACATATTATCACTTTTTACAGCTTATAATCTATTTGTTATGAATTTGTAATACCTATTCCGAAAATGCAAATTACAAAAGCAAATGCATCCCTTTTTCCGGAAGAGATGCATTCTAATTTTCCTGGCTCCTGCTGCTTAGATAATTATAATCATTCTTTTTTACGTTTGAATATTTCGTTTCCTATAAGCAATGAATAGAAAAGAGGTTATTTTCTTTTACTTCTCCATAGGATCAAACACCGTATATTCGCCATAGATCTGAATCTGCTGACCCTTGACTTTCACGAAGGCGTTATCGCACAAAGCGAGAATCGGGGCGATGCGGCTGGCCTGGCGAATTTCTTCCTTATGTTCTATATTGGATGCATCATAATGCGGCTCTAAATTAATCTTGGTCAGACCCAGTCCCCGGTATTCGCTCAGCTGCGGAATATGATCACTTTCCTGTTTTGCTAAAACAACATGATCACCCATGTTGATTGCACCGGCGCTCATTCCAATGATGACCGCATTCGTGGTTTTTAATTTTTCCCGCAGACCTATCCGTTCAAATGAAGCATGCTGACGCAGCGTGTCGCCGCCAGCCAGCCAAATGACATCCACCTGCTTTAAGCATTGATCTATCTGACTTTCCGATAAACGATCATCCAGCAGTGTCAGTGTTTTAAAGTCGAGGTCTGCTTCATGGAACAGGGTTAATATAGCTTTAGCATACTTCTCAGTTTTTTCGGCTTCATCAAACGCCGACGCGACAAAAACAAAATTATTAAGCTGGGGAATCGCAGCTTTTAATTCCTGAACAAAAGCTTCAGGAAAGCCGTTGGGAAAAGCACTGGTTAAAAAAAAGGTTTGCATATCCAACCTCCTAAAATCATCGGATATCATATATATCTCATATTCTTAAGCAGAACAGAGAAATCAAAGTTCGGCTGATCAGCGATGTTATGATTCCCTGATCATGTTGTTAGCTCCAGTTACAGGGATGCAGAATCAAATCTTTTATTCATCGAATAAAATCGAATGCAGATGAGCACGAATCTCCGGCATCCGTCTCGTTTCAAAAACAGGATGATCTTTCAGCCATTTGCGGTTTAAGGGGGAAGGGTGCGGAAGCGTATAAACAGGTTTTCCCTGAAAACTCTGGGTGCTGAAAATTAATGTTTCCAGCGGAATTTCTGGGAATAACCATTGTGCTGCATAACTGCCGATTACGATGTATAACTGCGGCTGTACAAGTTCCAGTTCCTGCCTCAGATACAGCTCCGCACACCTTACAGGCGGACGCTGATCACCGCTGCCTTTCGCTTTTCCAGGAAAACAACGGGCAATGGAAGCAATGTAAAACAGCTGCGGATCATAGAACTGAGCGTCGCTGATCTGATACCATTCCTGTTTCAGTTTGCGGCCACTGGCATCATTGAACGGCAGTCCAGTTTCCATTACGCGTCGTGAAGGCGCCTGGCTGATCTGAAAAATTTTTGATCTGAGATCACCCTGAAAGATCGGATGCCATCCCTCTTCCTGCTGCCTTGGACAAATACGGCAGTGCAGCAGCTGAGCTTTCAGTTGTTCAAATTGTATGGAGTTTTCTTGATTTTTCATCGTCTTTTCCTTATTTCAATTGATGTTCTTTTATTATACCACGCTGCAATAAAATTCGGCTTTCTTTCCTAATCCCTACTCTTATAAAGACGAGAAAAATGAGAAATGATGATCAGGGTCTTCCCCGTTCTTTAAGTAAATGGATTGCAATAGAAAGCAGAAGATGGTTTAATTCAGACAGAGCCCCTTCAGCCCTCTGGAAACTGATTCTTCGGTTTCCAGATGTTTGCCATTCTGATAATCAGGAAAGGAGCAAAAGATGAAACACATCAATAAAATCCTCTGCCTTGCCATGCTTTTTCTCGGAATCGTAACAGGCTGTTCACAAAATGTTGATTCCCAGCCCCAATCCAGTCTGAAACCCGCGGCCTACAACCAGGAAGACACAGCGATTGCCAAACAGTTTGGTTATACTGCGGATCCGCAGATCTTTCAGTTTGCGGCCGACACTGCGATCCAATCATTGCATTATACGGTTTACAAGCTGAATCAGGGACAATGGGAAGTTCAATGGACCGCAGATCAGACTTTATCCGGAGCTCGCGGACGGATCGCCGTTTATTCCGATGCTTTGCCTTCCGGATATACGATCATCATGCAGTGTGATAATATCTGCGTTAAAGATCAGCTGCAAGTTGACAATCCTGACTTTACGCTGCCGGAAGAAGCCGCATTTTCTCACACTTCCTTAAACAAAGAAATCCCATTGGAATTCACACAGGAAATTCCGGTTCTCCTTCAGCAAATTTCAACAGATAAACAACACAATTCTGTCGAACTGGATCAGTTCTTCAATCCGGGTACGTTTTCGGATCAAGATGAAGTCTGGGCTTTAACCTTAACTTTTCAGGCATCCAAAGCATCCCGTCAGCTGCCGGCTTAAAGAAACCGGATACCCTTGCTTACAACTCATAATAATAGAGTAGAGGGAAAGTTTTAACTTTCGCCCCTCTCATTGAACCGTACGTACGGGTCTCGTATACGGCTCTACATTTATATCGAATCACAAACTCTTAAGATAGTATTCTAGGGGATTGACTAAACCTGGTCTGTCCCCTTTCTTTATGCCTAAAACTTTTGGTGATAATGTAAAGTTTACGATATTCATCCCACTTCTTTTATACCACCCTAATCTCGTGTTAGCACACTTATAGATATCTTCTTCGCTAAACTTACATTTGCTCACTATATTTAGCTTCATTAGATTTCTATATATCGTCTTTGGTTTCTTCCATTGCTTGATGATGATACATCGTACCTTATGGCGTAGCCATTGCCCAAATTCATCAAGAAACATTTTAATGCTACCTATCTTAAAATAGTTTATCCAACCTCTTACAGTTTGATTTACTTTCGCAAATGTAACTGCCAGCGGTCTTGATATGGCATGTTTTCTCTTCATCAATGTTTTAATCTTAGAATACAGTCGTTTCTTTCTATCTTTCGTAGGTACGCATTTCCAATCTTGTCCATTCTTATAAAAGGTAAATCCTAGGAATTGCCCTTTCGTTGGGCGGACGACTTTTGTCTTTGTTGCACTCACTTTCAAGAATAGTTTTCTCTCTAGCCATGATGTCACTGACTTCATTACACGGTTCGCACTCATTTCGCTTTTGACGAAGATCATACAGTCATCGGCGTATCTTACAAATTTAAGGTTTCTAGACTCTAGCTCTTTATCCAATTTATCTAAATAGATATTTGATAAAATAACGCTAATTGGTCCTCCTTGAGGTGTGCCAACCGTAGTACTTTTGACGAGTCCATCCTCTAACACACCTGCTCTTAGATAGGCTCTTATCAAATGTAATGTTGTTGCGTCATTGACATTCTCTCTTAAGATTGAAATTAATTTGTCATGATTTACGGTATCAAAGAATTTTTCAATATCCAAATCAACTATCCATTCGTATTCATCATTTAAGTTATTTAACACTTCTTCCATTGCCATATGTGCACTTCGCCTTGGTCGAAATCCAAAACTATGTTCACTGAATATAGGCTCATAGATTTTTGTGAGTTCTTGTAGAATAGCTTGTTGGATAACTCGGTCAACAACGGTTGGTATTCCTAATGGTCTTTGTTTTCCATTTGGTTTTGGAATATAGACTCTTTTCACTGGCATGGGTCGATATTGCTTGTTCATTATCAAGGAAACAATTTCTTCTTGATATTGTCCAAACCCTTGTTCGACTTCTTGCACTGTCATCTTATCCATTCCAGGTGCTCCCTTGTTTTGTTTGACCTTTTTGATTGCCTTTTGCAAATTCTCTTCACTTAAAATCTTTTCCATTAATTTCATTTGCTGCTCCTCCTTCTACTTGTAAATCGATTTGGAAACATCCCCACTACTTTCACCATCTGTGCTTACGATTCACAGTTCTAGGCTATCCTCATTTTCGGACTATCCAAACATTGCTTATAGCGATTCGCACTCTATAAACGTTTCAGTCCTTCGGTATTTCTACCTACTATGACTTCATCTGACTTCTTGCGATAAACCTTTTTCGACCATGGGTACCATCACTGATTTTAAAGTTTATTGGACTTCCTTGTTCGCAAGATCTCCCAGGGTAAGACATATATCTTTCTCTTCACAACCTCTTGATTTACTGTCTTGGTTTTACGTTTACCTTTTGGACTTTGGTTTGTACTGCAACCTTATCCACCATTTAGCCTCATCAAGTTTCTTTTCGTAAGCTCGAAAGATTCGCTACACCACTTCCTTCACCCATGGTATCACTACCAACGGCTTGTGGTTCACTACACTTGGCGGCAACTACCCGTGACTGGACTTTCACCAGTTAGATATATGTCATGCCTGGCACACAGTTAAAACAGCCTGGACTTGCATCGAAGCATTCCGGGCTGTTTTGTTTCAGCTTTGATTTAAGAAATGTTCGGCAATAAACCGACCGATTCCGTCATGATCATGATCGTCCGTAATATAATCTGCGGCACTTTTGGTTTTTTCACTGCCGTTGGCCATCACCACGCCAATCTTAGCATTCACCGTCATATCATAATCATTATCTGCATCGCCAAAGGTACAAAGTTCATCCATCGTAAAACCATGCAAGGTCATGAATTCCTTCAGTCCTTCCGACTTCGATACCCGCGGATCCATATATTCAAATAAGATGCTCGCTGTAATCAATCCGGCAGACTTGGTTTTCGGTACCGTAAAGGTATGACTGCGGGCAATCACGGTATCCATCATCGCCGGGTCACAGACGATCATGACCTTCGGCCGCGGTTCGTTCAGAAATTCATGATAGTCAACGACGTGATAAGGAATGTGATCGGCTTCAGACAGCTTTCGGATATGTTCATCATCCTTCGGCGTATACAGTTCTCCTTGCCAAGGAATCGCAAAATTCACGTCCAGATCCTGATAATGTTCGATGACCTGGCGGATAACATTTCCCTCCAGCGGATAACTGCTTTTTTCCACATTCAGCTGGAAATCCGCAATTTCCGCGCCGCCGGTTCCAACAATCGCGTCGACCAATCCTTCGATTCCCCATCGGCTTAGCTGTTCCTTAACACTATGCACATCCCGGCCGGTAGCCAAACCGAACAACATTCCCTGCGCCTTGACTTTTTTTATCTGTTCGATCGTATAGGGCGAAACAACTCCCTGGCTGTTCAACAATGTTCCATCCACATCACACATGATTGCTTTGATCATCTTATTTGAATCCCCCTCTGATTTACAAGTCTTATTTATTATAACAAGAAAGGGACTGCCGTGCATTCGGATTGTATCCTTTTTCACTGCCGTCCCTTTTCCTGTTCCGTCTTTGGATTTAAATTCTGAGAAAATATCCGGTTACCGTTTCTAATCAACCGTGAAATCGGAAGATTGAAAATGACTGTAATACCGCCCGCTCTTCGCTGTGAATTTTAAAATCAGCTTGACTGTGTCTTCCGTTTCCTGACTTTCCTGCAAGGATTCCAACTGATTGATGTCTGAGGACGCTTCCCTCTGAAAGAACCCTTTCAGGCAAACCCCACGGTAAAACCGCTGATCCATAAAATAAAGACTTGCCGGACGCGCCGCAAAGTCAGCACCAAAGCAGCCGGCAGCTGGATCGATCTCAAACCAGAATTCACGAATGCCCTCCCGTCGGAAAGGCTGCGGCATCACCTGGGTTTCCGGATAACCCTGTTCATCAATAAAACTGCCAATTCCATAGCGGACATTATCCACCATTTTTCCGATTGTCTGTTCAGGATTTCGAATCATTGTTTTCTTCTCCTTTCTGCGGCTTTAGGACCGCTTTTACAATCTGCAGCATTTCCCCATCCACAATGGAGGACTCAAACTGAATTTTGTCTTGGCTTATCCAATAGGTTTCCGTCATCACCGTATTCAGACCGCAGGCTTCCCCGACAAACAACAACATGCCTGCTTCGGCTGTACCTATTTTCCACCGGATGCCCGGCGCTCCATGCAGCTTGAAGCGCTTCAGGATGCTGCCCACCTGCTTCATCAGACGGGTACAAAACTGAATGATTTCAGCCTGTCCATGGCAGACGGATTCCGCCATATTGGTGACGACAACCGCATCGGCAGCATAATCGCGGGCGATAATCCGGGCATTCAGCGATCCCATCATCAACGCATGATGATAAAACTTCTTTTTCGCACTCGGGGAATCCGGAATGATCTGCCCACCTGCAAACAGCGGAAGCCTGATCTGTAAATCGCTGAGCACCAGGGTGAAGGCCGTGATTTTTCCGGCTTCCTGACGGCAGACATAACTGCAGAAGGGGGTAATCGTGGGCAAAGAAAGGGCGATCACACCGAATTCTTCTGTGCTTTCCTTTACTGAAACAACACGCTGGGAGCGCGCTTGGTAACAGGCCTCGGAAGCAAACAGACATTGAAACAGCTGAATTGCGGCTGTATAATCCAGCTTCATCATTTTCCCACGGTAACTGGCCAGTCCTGTTAAAGAAGGGGACAAGTCTGCCAGAAAAGCCTCGCTCTGTAAATCGGCCAGGGCTTCCAGATGTTGATTCATTTCTGCATTCATAAATAAAATCCTTTCTGCCAAAACTGGCTGGATTCTGCATTCACACAGCTCGGATCACCTGAAATTCTTTGCTTTTTCAGTTCAGTAACTAGGCATCCAGTCAAAGAATTCAATCCGCTGCATCGGCGCAGGTCGTTTTGTTCTGCCTTTATTTTTGGGGCTGACGCCGCTTGCCTTCAGTCTTCGCTGTCAAAGCAAAACTCTGACTGATCACTTCCTGAATGACCTCATCCTCTAGCGTTCCATCGAGAACCACAGTGATCCAATGTTTTTTGTTCATGTGAAACGCCATGTAGAAACCCGGATGACTCATTTGTTCGGCAATCTGTTCCGGCTGAGTTTTTAAAACTAGAATTTCAACTTGCCCCGTCTTTTGCGGATCCAGCTTTCGATAATCAATGCACATCAGCACACCGAACCATTTCTGTGTTTCCTGATGGCGCAGGGCTGCCGAAGTGGGCGAGCCTTCCCAGAGATATTCTGGCTTCACCCCATAGTTTTGCTCGATCATTTGGATGATCCGTCCCGCTTGTTCTGTGCGAAATTCATCGGCTATAAAACAGGCCGAGGCGATTTCCTTCAGCTTCTTGCCGATCTCCTCGCGCAGCTCCGCGATAAAATTTCCCTGGGCATGCACTGAATGGATCAGCGTATATTCTTCCCCGGTGACCTCGTCGATCACAGCATAGGACAGCACACCGGAAGCATCCACATCCAACTGAAGCAAAAACTGACCTTCCTTAAGCGGCAGTTTCAGCGTATAACCAGCCTCTTTCGTTTGAAATCCATAGGCGATCAAACGCTCCGGTACCGGTTTTTTTAATTGAAATAGCGCTTCTGCTTCAATCACTCGGATCCCCTCCTTTTCTCGTTTAAGCCGCCTGCCGTTTTGGTCTGGGCATGCGGGAATAGCAGTCTGTTTTCCATTGGCAAATTCAGCTGTTTTCCGCTTGACAAACGTAACACAACATTCTGATAGCTCGTCTGTTTCATACCGTTTCCCCAACCTACTAACCAACAGTTCACTCACCGAAGACGTGGTGCGGATCAGTCGGGAAGCCGCAGATAGACAGAAGCGGAAAAAACATCTTCTTTCTTTTCAAAACTGGCATAACCGCGGTAAGCCGCAGCAATGTCCTGAATTGACGCCACGCCGATCCCCATGCCTTCCCGTTTGGATGACAACGGCAGGGAATTGGAAAAGCGAATAGACTGGGTGCAGGAATTATCGGTTAAGATCAATAACGCATGGTGTCCCTGCGGCTGAATCCGCAGCTGGATCCAGCGAGCCTCTGCCGGATCTCTCAAACACCCTTCCACCGCATTTTCCAGTAAATTTCCTAACAGCACCGTGATTTCCGTCGCGGAGATCGGACAAGCCTGAGGATAATCCACTTTGACTTCAAACCGGATTTTATGGCTGCGGGCTTGGGCAGCATAATATCCGATCACAGCATTCACAACTTCGTTGCAGGAAAACAGCTCCACCTTCTCCGGCGGCAGTTCATTCTGAACCAAAACCAGATATTCCTGTAAACCCTGCTTATCATCCTTTTCTATGAATGAATGCATCACAGTCAAGTGCTGCCGCAGATCGTGGCGGGCCTTACGGGTTTCTGCCATCGTCGCCGCCAGTGCATCATACTGTTTTTTCTGCATTTGAAGACTGCGCCCAGCATATTTCAGCGCTTCTTCCATCTGCGCCCGGGCCCGCGAAGTCTGCAGGATTTTTAAAGCCGCGCCGGATGCATAACAGGCACCAAACAGCATTAAATAGCGGGAAACCAAAAACTGCCATGAAGCATAAGCATAGACATCCTGCGTCGTGCAGTAAAGCATGCCGAACAAGGCTGAAAACAAAGGAATAATCCATAAGGAACGCCACATTTCAGGATCTTCCATTTTCAGCGCGTCGCCAACCGTGTGATAGAAAAAATGAATGAGGAACGGACAGGTTATCAAATAGAGGACACTCCGCGCCACATTGTAGATCAGATACGGATGTTCATCAGAGAAGGTCCAGAAAAAACGCGATTCAATGTAGTTGGCATTGCCCAGGACAAAAAACATCCAGGCCAGAAACAAAAGATAGGTAAACATCTGTTTGGGAAACGATTCCCGAATTAACAGGAAGCTCAGCGCCAAGAATACCAGCATGAAGCCGTAACGAACAAGGGTTGTCCATTGCGCCGCCGTTTCAAGGCCGGCCTGATTGATTGCATAAAAGACCGCACAATTGAGAGATATCAAAAGCAATTGAAGCAGTACAACCTGAGGAAAGGGAATCCGCAGCTTATCCTTAAACAGCCAGTATCGCGGCAGGCTGAACGGCAGAAAATCCAAAACCGGGAAAAGCAGTACCATTATCAGATCGATACCTTTCATAACAGAACCTCCCGCCGGGCCTGGTCAAATAAATAGGCATGATACTGCGCTTCGATTTTCCTGCGCTCCCGTTTGGAAAACGGTATCCGATCCCCCGTGTCCATCACAAAGTCCAGCACATCCATCACGTCGACCCGCTGCATATTGACAAGACAGCCCTTATAACACATCAGAAACTGCGGATACGCTGACAGCTGATCCAGCAGCTGAGCAAAGGGCATGCGATAACGGAACAATCTCCCGTCATCGGTATGGATTTGGCAATAATGTCCGCTGACATCGCACCACAGAATTTCCCGCAGCAGCAGTTTATCCTGTTCAAGGCAAAGGCACTGCGCCCTGCGGATCTTTTCCATTCCGACATTATCCAGCATCCGGTCAAAAGCCTCCTGCGTATACGGTTTAACGAGATATCCACAAGCCCGTACACCATAGCTGTCCACCGCATGATCACGGCTGGTTGTGACAAATACAAGCGGAACCAACGGATCTTGGCGGCGGATTTCCTGAGCGGTTGCCAGACCGGAAAGTCCGTTCATATATTGATCGAGAAACAGAAGATCATAGCTCTCTTTCCTGAAAGTCTTTAAAAACGTTTCGCCGCTGGCGTATTCATCCAGCCGCAGCGTTTCTGCCGGCATGCGGTGCTTCGCATACCGCCGCAGTGATTCGCAGATTTCAGACCGGCATTCCTGCTGATCATCAAGAATTGCGCACTTCATCTCGATCCCCCCTGACTGCCCATCCGCTAAGACTTAATATCATTTTAACTTTAAAAGGAAGGGGATACAATACGATTTGCCGCCAAAAACTGCCGGATGCCGCCAACCGCTTGTCCATCGTTTCCATTTCGATTATGTTAGAGATGACAAAGCAAAGGGAGAGGGGAATCTTGATGATCAGAATAATGATCTGTGATGATGAGCAGCAGGAACGAAAGCAGCTGATTAAAGATGTCCAGCAATGGTGCGAAAAGCGGGCCCAGCCCGCGCTGATCGAATTTTGCGAAAACTGGTCAGATTTGGCAGAAAAAATCAAATGCCGCAAACCGGATTTATTAATTATCGCTAACAACGGTGTAGCCGGACTGGATCTCGTTACCAACGCGCTGGCTTTAATGCATAAGATTCTTTGGTTTTCTGATTTGGATTTCAGCCTTCAGGCTTATCGGCTATGTCTGCCTTATTTCTGCCAAAAGCCTCTGACCTCCGCTAAAGTCGAGTATGCCCTGGATCGGATCGCAGAACAGAGGCCGGCAGGGTATCCTGTATGAGTATCAATGAAGCTTCGAATGAGGGTGCAAAAGCTCTCATTTTTTTTATTGTTGGCCTAGTTTCATTCATCCAACAGCAGATGGATCATCTCTGCCACGGAGGCAACGGTATGCGCGGCTCTTGCGGCTACATGCGCTTCTGCCAGGTCGATGCAATAGCTGTGTCTTGTAATTTCAAACATCGGAATGTCATTTTCGGAATCGCCGACAACAATCAGATGGTCACGGTCAAGCTTGAAGCGTTCGCACAATTCAAGAATGGAAATTCCTTTTGAGCTGTTCAGTGGCCCAATATCAATCATATCCTGATCGCTGGTCGTGATGAGACCCGGATAGTTCTGTTTTTGAATAAAGGCTCTCAATTCATCCCTTTGCGGAGGTGGGACAAAGATCTGAATCCGCTCCACCCCAGCAGTCGGATCAATCGTTTCCAAATCTGCCTGAATCACAGAATCCCACACGGAATCATATGCTGGAACACCGCGTGGATAACGATCCGTTCTTGACCAAATCCATTGGTTATTGAACCCCGTGGTCACACTGATATTCAGATCCTGTTCAATTACCTTGCGGCAGAGGTCGATATAAACGCTGCACGGCAGCTGCTTGATGATCGTCTCCCCGGTTTCCAAACGTACCGCTGCGCCATTGCCGCCAATGAAATTGATATCAAAGCCAAGGGCTTCTGCGATCACAGGATAATGATGCAGTCCCCGGGCTGTAGCAACCGCAAATTTATTTCCCTGCTCAACCCAACGCTTCACCGCCTTAAAATTATCTTCCCGCTGGTGCGGATTGGCGGATTCTTTGCGCGGATACAAGGTTCCGTCTAAATCTGAAATTAACAGTTTGGTCGGTTTGTCTGAAGTATGAAATTCCCAGTCCTTCTCCATAGCCTACTTCCTCTCCTTTATATCTATATAGATATGTTCTATTTAGAATATACTATGAATTCGGATTCACGTCAATTCTCAGTTTCAGCTCAACTTAAAAATAGGAATAAGAATCTGAGGCCTTTTCTTTTTCATCTCCGCAAACCGTTTCTGTTATACTTAATGTAAGCAAAGAAACAAGGACAAGAGGTGGTTTGTTTTATGATTCGATCAGTACTGTTTGATTTTGATGATACGCTGGGCGATTACAAAGAGGCGCAGGAAGAAGCTAAGAAAATCATCAGCGTCTTTCTGAATGAGAAAAAGATAGATCCCGATGCATTCTGGGAAGTATTTCATCAAAGAAATGAAAAGTTGTTTCAGCAATATACTGCTGATAAAATCAGTTTATCTGACTATCGCAGCGCCCGATTTCGCTTTGAAGGCTTGAATGCTGAGGATATTCAGCATATCAACACCTTGTATATGGGTTATGCGAACGAAAATGTTCAGCTTTTTAAAGACGTTGAACCTGTTCTGACGACCCTTCTCAAAAACAACAAGGAAATCGCCATTCTTACGAATGGCCCCAGCGATGGTCAAAGAACTAAATTAAAATGTTTGAATTTCCTGGGTCAGGATTTAAAGTTCTTTATTTCCTCGGAAATCGGCCTGGCTAAGCCATCTCTTTCTTATTTTCTATATGTGCTGGATCATCTCAATCTTTCCCCAAACGAAACGTTGATGATCGGAGATTCGTTAGAGAATGATTATTTTGGCGCACAAAAAGCAGGAATCCCTGCCTTGCTTTTGGATCGCAAGGGTCATTGTGTACGCAAAGATATCTCTGTCATTCATAGTTTATATGAGGTTCTGAAATATCCAGGATTGGATATCAAAGCTTGAAAATTCTTTTCCATCATCAACAGGTCTGAATCTTCATCTTGATCAGACCTGCACTTCAATATTTAAAAATCCCATTTGCATCCGGAGATCGCTTGATTTCTTTGATAAACAAGCGGATCTCCATCAACGCTGCATGAATACCAGTTCCCCAGAATTCGATTCTCCTGTATTTCAAAATTCTCATCCCAAGAATAAACAAAATCGCTGATCCAATCTCCTCGGAAATTGAAAACTGCACCTTTTCCCTGCATTTTCGCCAAACCGTATTCGGTATGGTTAAAATACAGGATATCCTCATAAATGGGTTCCAGAATCATCTCTCCCGTTTCCAACATAATTCCTTTTTTGTCGTCTCTTTCCACGACAAACATTCTAAAAATAGTTCCATCCTCAGCCTCAAAAGCATCATGTTCACCGACGATTCGATCCGCTGCCGCTTCAAACTGCAGCTCAAACTCATCATTGTAAAAAACCAGTTTATTTGCTTCTCCGATAAAAATGCCAAACTGTCCTTGAATTTTTGCCGGATACACATCTGATGCCTTCTCAGACGGCAGTTCGATTGTTTTAGCGTCCGTAGCACAAATCACTTTATCCTCAGTTTTTATAATCGTGATCCATCCCCATTGTTCAATCTCAATATTTTCAGCTAGAATTTCACCTTGACTGTCCATGATTCCATAATGGATACTTTCTTTTAAAAATGGAAAATAATTCTTGCTGCATTGAGTTCCATAACAAGATGTTGAAATCCAATCCAAAGACGGAAATCGTTTGATGATTTCCATTTTTTCATCTAAAAGACAAGGAGCACCAGAACATATTCCTGTATAGCGATCAAATCCATTATATCTATATAAAATAATGTTCGGTGAAATGACATTCCCTTGATTGTCCATTGTTCCCCCGATTCTCCGCATTTCATAGTAGTCGCCCTCTTTAAACAATTCATCGCAGTTGTGTTCAAAAAGAACTTTCCCATTTGAATCAATTACCTGACGTTGACCGTCCATTTTGACATTAAATTCTGTTAATTCAGGCAAACCATATAAATAGAGAACTTCATCGTATTTTAGAGGCAGAATAAAGTTTCCATCCGCATCTAAAATCCCAGACTTTCCATTTTGCGTTACAATCACTGACTTCTCATCATAAAATTGAATGTTATCATACTCAAAATCCGCAGCTTCTGTTAGCTTATCTAAAATTGCATATTTACCGTTTTTTTCAGCAATCACAGTATGGATGGAGTATTCGAATGACACATCAGAGGCATCATTAAATAACCGTTTGCCCTCTAAATCATAGCCATCATACACATTATCATTTTTAATAGAGACCATGTATTCTCCTGATTTAATCTGACTGTAAACTACATCAAAATATCCGTCTTCAGCAGCTTGTCTATAGCTTTCAGGTGTAATTAATTGTCCTGATAAGTTATAAACATCAACATTGTATTCCTGATTCTTCCGGTTTGCGGCTAGAAAGACAGGCGAAATCTGACCCTCAGAAGGAGTTAAACAGGAAACGGACTGAATAACATCATAGAATCGCTCCGTAAGCAAAACTCCATTCAAATCCATCAGTGTAAATTTTCCTTCTTTCTCAACTTCAAATAAATTCAAAGTCAGATCAAAGTGAACAGAATCCCATTTCTGCACTTGATGATTCACTTCAGTCAAATTCATCGGTATCCACTCTGTATTGTACAAAGTATATTGTTCATCCTTTATTCCTAATACCCGGCCGTCATTAAGAATAAGCACCTGATCATATTCTGCGGGAACAACAAGTTTTCCCGTTCTGTCAATCACACCATATTGTCCGTTCTCATAGGCTTTGGCAAAACGCTTCTCATCTTTCAGATTTATTGTTTTTAATTGATCATAAACTGAAACCAGTTCCTGCTTTGTCTCTGTCTGCCCATGAACGGCTGAGTATTCAGGCTGCGAATCCAGTACATGGCAGCCGCTGAATAGAGTTAGGGAGAGCAACAAGAATAATCCCTTCAATACAAATAATTTCATTCTGATCCTCCTTTGTATTCCTGTTCTAAAATAAAGACCTGACTACAAAGTTCTTAAGGGAGCTTATCCATAATTCAGTTTTTAAAATATGGTTTCTTTTATTCAAAAACGATAACATCTTTATATTGAGAGAAATCAATCCCTTCATCATAAGGATTTCCCGGATATACGAAAACATAATAACCGTCTTTTTTTATTATAGCTTCACTTTCCGAGCGTTCCATTGGCAAGCCTTCACTGGAGTATCCGTTAAGGTTATCCTGAATATAATATGTCGTAATCAACTCAAGACTGCTATCGCTTCTTTCATAACTAAGATTAATTGCAATTCCATACTCTGTTTCCTCATTTTCAACAACTATGCATTCCGGTAATGGATCTTTTATTGAATATTTAAAACTTCCATTGAAAAGTGATTCAGTCTTATATCCTGATCTGGCTGGTGCTGACGGCGCGGCTTCTGGTGTCTTTGTTGATTCTGCAGTTGGCTCGGCTGTGAATACCGGCTGTTGTGAAATTCTCGATTCCACATTATTATTTTTTTGAGAGCATCCAACAATCAGCATCAAATTCAGTAAAACTACAAAATATTTCTTCATTTTCATTTCTCCCTCTTCTTTTATTATTCCGGCTGATCAATACAGTCATCCTTAAGATTCTGCCTATGATTCCTGATTACAGGATACTAGATATTCATAAATAATTAAAGCCTTTAAAATTGAATTTCAAAGAATTGGAAACATAGATGATTTGAAAATAATTGTATTAGAGTTCTCAAAAGGACTTGTGTAAATTGTCAAACACAAGCTAGTATAAACAATAATTATATCCTGCTAATCAGACAGAACAAGCTTAGCAGCGAACTTGATTGTAAGAAACTTGGATTTCGCTTCAAGTTTATTCTATATTTGTTTACTCATTGGGTTTATAATGAAGAAAACAAAGTCAACGCAGAACGGGTGAGGTAAATCATGAAATCCATACAAACAAAGTTTATTCTGCTAATCCTAAGCTGTATTTTCATTTGTTCCACAGTGATCGGCGGAGCAGGCATTATCAATGCTCAGCGTGCTGTCGATGCGGATACCGCTTTGATGATGAATTATCGCTGCAGTGAATTGACCAGTGATATTGATGCACTTCTTTCACGTATTGAACAATCTGTCAAAACACTGAGCGCTTATACTGATGAGCATTTGGAAAGCGTGGATCGGCTGAAAAATGATGATGATTATCGTCAGGAATTTACCGAACAGCTGCAGTCCGTTGCGGTCAATGCCGCTAATAATACGGAAGGGGCCGTGGCGGTTTATGTGCGTTTCAATCCCGATTTTACACCACCGACCTCCGGTTTATTCTGGAGCAAAACCGCGCTTAACGGAACTTTTCAGCAGCTGACGCCCACTGATTTTTCAAAGTATAATCCATCGGATATAGAACATGTAGGCTGGTATTACATCCCCGTAAGCAATGGAAAAGCAACCTGGATCCCACCTTATTCCAACGAAAATATCAATGTGCAGATGATTTCGTATGTTATTCCATTATACAAAAACAATCAAACCGTCGGGGTTGTTGGAATGGATATTGATTTCAATGTAATCAAAGAACTGGTCGATGAAGTCCGCATTTATACAAGTGGATATGCCTTTTTAACCGATGATAAAGCAAACATTATGTTTCATAAGACTTACCCGTTCGGGATTTCAATCGAGAGCGTGGATTCCAGTCTGATCCCATTAATGACTGAATTAGGAAATGGTACCAGCGGCGGTAATTTATTTTCCTATCAAGCCAACGGCGTTAAGAAGAAAATGGCTTTCCGGACACTGCGCAACGGCATGCGGCTGGCTTTGACCGCACCGCTTTCCGAAATTGACAGTCATAAAAATCAGTTAATCCTTCAGATTCTGTTAGCTTTATTAATCATTACTCCGTTGGCGATTATGGTCACGATCATGATCACCCGAAAGATGATCAAGCCGTTAAAAGAACTGAACACCGCTGCTCAAAAAATCGCTGAGGGCGATTTAAGCATTGCCTTAACCAAACAAACAAAGGATGAAGTGGGAACATTGGCCGATAGTTTTCAAAAAACAGTCAATCATTTACAGAAATATATTGAGTATATTAACAGTATGGCTTATCGCGATGCCTTAACCGGTGTAAAAAATAAAGCTGCTTATCAGGAAACGGAAAAGCGCTTAGAGGAACAAATGCACAAGGGCTGGCCGGAATTTGCGGTGGTCGTTCTGGATATCAACGATTTAAAGCATGTTAACGATCACTTTGGACACGACTTCGGCGATATGATGATTATCTCTGCGTGCAAATTGATTTGTAAGACTTTCTTACACAGTCCAGTTTATCGTATTGGCGGTGATGAATTCGTGGTCATTCTGGAAAATGCAGATTATGTCAATTACAAAGAACTTTTAGAAAACTTCCAGCTAGCTATTGATGATTACAATGCCAGCAGTGATGCAGACAGTCAGCTTTCTATTGCCCGGGGAATCGCGATTTACAATAGTGATATTGATCTTGTTTTCTCCAATGTCTTTAAACGTGCGGATGACGCCATGTATCAGAATAAGGCTGCGATGAAAGTTAAGAAAAATAACACAAGTACTGAACCAGCCGCTTAAGCTGGAATCTGACTTGAATCGAGCAAATTACTGTCTAAAAAGAGAACAGCAGCGTTTATGCAGTTTGACTGCCTGATGACCCTACTGTTCTTTTTATAACGTTTTGTTCTTCTGATTATGACTTTCCACATCTATCGAAAACATAGAGCTCGTAAACAGATTTTCAGTACTGTGTTCTATGTCTACAATGAGTTTCTCACTTTAGAAAATAAGATATAAACAAAAAAATTTGGATGCGCTTAAACTTCTTTTAGAAGTTGCACATCCAAATTTGTTTAATAGATGGTGTCTTAATAGTTATATAACACAAACTATCAAAACTACTAACTAAGCGCTATAAACAGATCGATTAAATCTAAGTATATTATAATATTAACCTATATCAACAAAGATAGCAATGCTTTTATTTATATATTATGTCAAATTTTAAGTTTTTAGCGTTATATTTTATATACTTAACATGAGATTCTAAATAAATACGCTTCGCTCTATAGCTCATACGCGAAAAAACAATAACATCATTATCTTTATAATATTTATCCGTCCATATTTTTAACTCCTTATAATCTTGCTTGAGTTTTTCAATTTCTCCTACAGCTAACTCAAATTCTAATTTTCCAGATACGTACATTTGATTATAAAAATTTATTAATCTCTTTATTCGAGTTTTCCGTTCTACCGCTTCCTTTAAAAATTTTCCGTGTTCTTGGAGCATAAATCTACGATCTAAACGCCCTTCCAATTCGCTTAAAACAGTGCTTTCAGAAACACGATATCCACAGGCAGGACAATAATAATACAAATAAATTTTACCTTTACCATTTCTTTTGCGTTTTTTAGTACTTTGCTGATCTAAAATTGTATCACATGTATCACAGTGTATTATGTCTTTGAAAACATACTGATATGTATTTCTTTGCCCTTTATAATATAGATTTTTTATTGCCCTGTTTTGCTTTTCTTTCGTTATAACTCCTGGAGTATGATTTTCTATTTTATATCTTTTTGTGACAAAATCACCTGAATAAATTGGATTTGTTATCATACGAGTCAAATTATGAGTTGTCCATTTTATTGCCATGTGCTGTATAGAATTCAAATAATCAACACGTTCCTGCAAACTGCATTTGACATCAGCGATATAATCAAATACAAAAACTATATCTTTAACATTTTCATCAGGGAATTCAATAGCTTTTTTTGCATCACCTCTTTTACAGCGTCTGGCACCAATGGGTATCGAAGCAATAGTATAATTACCTTTAAGAGCAGACATATAAAGATTATCCAGAGTCCGTTCTGATGCTTGGGTAATTTCCAGCTTATCTTTGGCACTGTAGACAACTTGCATAAATTCCTCATTTGCATTATGCCAGGCAATCTCCCCGTCTTTAACACTGATCACCTTAACTCTTTTATCAACAACAAAGTTATTTTGTATTGTATAAAGATCTTGAACATCACGAATAAGTCGATCCCTTTTATAGATGAAAATACGTTCAGCATCACCATTCTTGACAATATTCTCTAACTTTTTAAACTCTCTACGATTTAAATTTTTAGCAGATTGCGCACCATCAATATACCAATTTCCATGAGGTATTTCGATGTTATTTTTAGTGATATAATCCTGAATCCCTTTTAGTTGTACTTCTATCGTATTGCCATCTTTAACTTGTTTTGTGGTAGAACAACGTATATATGCAAAATCTTTTATTCCCATACTTCCTCCAAACATAGTCCATGTTATATATTATCAATCTTAATAACTTCAATCAATAAGGTAAGATTTTATTTTAGTAATTCAAAATCTAATCCTTAACTAGACTTATTACAGATTTTAGGAAAATAATATTATTATCTTTACAGTAAGAAGCTTCTTAATCACATTTCTCTTTTACACTATCTTTTGATCTATCGCTTAAAGTTTATAGTTTATTGCAGCATAGCCTCAGAATTTCTTGGTTTAACACGATCTTATGATCTAACTGCGTCCATGGTTTTATTATTATATTCCAGCGTCCATCCAGAGCTACACAAATAACTCCAATATATTTCTTGCTTTTTATCCATTCTGCATATCGCTCATTGATTATTTTTTCCTTATCTGCAGGTATAACGATATAACTTTTGTGACAAAATTGCAGATTCATTTCAGCCTGTGCTAAAGCCTTCTTTATATCATCCAATTTAAACTCGTAAGAGCAAAATTGAATGATATTTTTATCTTTTATAATAACTTGTTCCACAGTTACCAAGTCAATGCCTCCATGTCTTGCCTGGCATTCAAATTGATATCTCAAAATATTTGATCGCCGAGAATATACCTTCCAGAAAGCATTTCTTAATTGCTGTTCTTCTATAAATTTCATTCAGCCGCCTCCGTTACATTTAAAATTGTGTTTAAATTTTTTCTTGCAAATTTTCCAGTAGATTCCTCTACATTAACCTCATTTCCATTAACCTCATTCGATGCAACATTCTCGTACATTCTTATTTTCCTTTTATATACATCTTCTATATTGAACCAAAGAACGGGTCTTAATTCTTTTTCTTGCTGTATACAATCTTTATTCATCGTTTGGTAAAAACAATATTTATTAAACGGCAATAAACGAGTCAAAAAAGGATTTCTTCTCTGGCGGATAAATAGGGCATCACCAATATCAAACTTTGATAGTTTTTCAGGTGTTAGCAGCGGCTCTCTTTGGTATGTTTCGCGTTCTTTATCCCATCTTAACTGATCACCGGCTCGTTTAGATACATCCTTCAACGTTTCCGGATCCCCGCCAAGTAAGTAAACAAAATTAGTTACATTGTTACTGATTGCTTTAGCTACCTTCTCATTGTAATTTTCTTCTATCTGCGCGAAGTCCTGGATTGCCATAAACATTCTCACTCCGCGTGACCTTCCAGCAGCCATAATGTCATCAATATTCTTCAATTTAGAGATACCAAATTCGTCATAAATAATATTGAGTGGATATTTTAAGCGTAGATTCTTTTCTTTTCTAGCTACTTTTATTACTTCTTCATACAGTTGCGTAATAAATATATCAACAAATGGATGATACGTCTTTTTTTCATCTTGAACCATTATGAAAACAGCTGTTTTTTGTTTAACGATATCCTGCATTTTAAACTCTGATATCGAAGTCATAGCCATGATATCTTGATTCAGTGTTAACAAATCCATCTTATTTGCAAAAACACTGTCAATGGAGCCTTTGGTGTTCTTCGGGCTATTGAAATAATCTGTTAATTTAGCTCTCGATTGATCATCTGGTTTTCTATACTGTTTAACGTATCTCATTAGTAATGTTTCATCTTTACTCACCAGCGTATTCCCTTGTTGATGCAACATTCGAATGGACTTTGAATTGATCATTTCATCCGGCAAGGGAATCATTTCTCCTGTTTCTGGATCCATCACTTTTTCTTCAAGCAAAAAACAAACCAACCCTTCAAAAAGGATACCTGCCTGGGCATTCCAAAATGGATCCTTGGCAGATTTTTCATAGGTTAATGTATTTGCTATATCTTTCAGTAGTTCTAAAGCCTCCGAGTAATTAGGTTCGGCTCCACTACAACTTGCCTCCATCTCAGCTTGACGCCACTTGTTAATGATGATTCCTAGTGGGTTCCACGACGATGAAGCCTTAGGATTAACAAAATTGATATTTATAATTTGATATCCCTTTTCCTCAAGTTCTTTGCCATGCATTCGATAGAGTTCACCTTTAATATCATTAATAATCATTGACTCCCCAGCCATAGCACATGTGGATATTAAAATGTGTATAACGGAGTAAGTTTTGCCCGAATTTGTTGTACCAATAATCATTGTATGGCTATCTGTCGGATCCACATAAAGTTTATTTTTCTTGGTGATGATTGGTAAGCCACCTCTTTTATTTTTCTTTTCCCCAACAATATAAGTATGTCGGATATTTAGTTTATTAATATCTGTTGTTTTAAACAATTTTCTGCAAACATTACTTCCTACAATAAGATTATAAAATCTCTTCAGCGGATCAAAAGCAGCATCCACATAATCTAAAATCGTATTGTGTTTGATTTCCCCTCCTTTATTAATCTCCAGCCTTAGCAACCCTTTCTTTGCTTCATGCTTTGTTGCCAGATGTGTTATAGACACCTGTTCATTGTGAGATAATTTTCTTTTCTTTTTGCGCTTATCCCTCTGTTTTTTACTAAAGTAGGTTGTATACACCACGTCCAGCCAAAGTCCCAACGCAATAAATGTTAAAAAATAAAAGTATATATGGTGTTCATCAAAAAAAAGCGATTTATAATTAAACATTCCAGCTATAGAAATTGATTGGTATTTAAAAATAGAAACAGCAAGTATGCCAAACCAATATATTGACAAGAAAATAAAAATAAAACCAGCAATCACAACCATTAACTTTTTCATGTTTACTCCTTCGTTGCATCTCCATAAAGATATTTTTCGATGTCTCTTTCAATCTCTGCAGATCTCTTTGCTAGATAGCTTCGCACACCACCATTTACAAATTTTCCTAGTTTTTTAATAGGCTTAATTGTGTTTTGTGTTTTATCAAGATATCTTAGTGCGAAGATATTATTTGACGCGGCAGCTTTCTTGAGATATTCGATAGCTAAAGCAGGATTTTTATCAATATATTGGCCTCGCATCAAATACATTCCATATCTATATTGAGCAAAATCATTGCCCTTATCTGCAGATAATTTCAAGTAATATAAGCTCTCTGAAATCTTGTTTAGTGACAAATATATTTTACTTAGCAAAAACATTGCTGGCGCATTATTTCGCGCTGCAGCTACAGAAGCATACTTAACAGCTTCTTCCAACTTTATATGAGTACCTTTACCATAATAATATAAAACAGCAAGTCTGTAGGCAATTTTATCACTTTTATTGGATTCAAATTCTTTGAGATATGCATCTAGTGCCAACTTGTATAAATGTTCCTGTTCATCTCCATGCACTTTTATTTTTCCTCTTTGAATCAACTCTGCAGCTTTGTAAGCTGCATCAGCATTTCCATTTTGTGCAGCCTTATGATAATGTTGAAAAGCATCCACACTGCTTTTTTCAGTCCCTAATCCATTTTCTTTCATTTTTCCCAGGATATATTCAATTCTTTCATCCGCTCCAGATATACTCTGATTAATAAGTGATTGATATGCACTCTGATAAAGTTCTTGCATTTTCGTTCTGGACTCAGTTACATCACAAGATCTAATGAGTTCTGCAGCTTTATACGCTCCCATTGGATTTCCGTTATGATATGATTTTAAATACCAAGCATAAGCTGTAGCACAATCCTTTTCTACGCCATTTCCATATTGATATAGTGTTCCTAAAGCAAATTGCGAAAATTTATAATTTTGAGAAACCTGATAATTATTCATTGCTCTGTCAAAATCTTGATCTACACCCAATCCATATTGATACATCTTGCCTATTCTGTAACGGCAATATTCGTTTTCTTTTTGATTGTTGATTTGGATAAATCTTTCTAGTGAACGTTTATACCACTCCTCTGATGTTCCTGTAACTGATATCTTTTTACTTTTTAAAACATTTCCAATATCGCTCATAGCTAGGGGATTCCCTTTATCTGCTTCTTGTTTTAACCATTTTAATGCCTCATTTAAATTTTGTTTTATTTCGTCAGTGCCAAACATTAACTTTTTTGCATACTGATAATCTTTATTAAAATAATCCCAAATCGTATTACATGTCTTTGCTGAATGACTAATAAAATGTGAGTCTTCATCCAACAAATTATCAATTAGATCTTCGTCTTTTTCTATAAGCTCTGCATCCGATTTATTCTTTTGAAGAGGTCTTTCCAAATTATTTATTTCATTAATAAATTCAGGATTTTTAAATTGCTGCAAAATCAAATTCCCACATTGTTTCATCAATTTTTTTGTCTCTGCAGTTCTTATATTTCCAGTTTTACCGGTGGCTTTTTGCATTTCCTTTTCTAAATCATCAACCTTTTGCATATAATCATCATATGCGGTTTTTAAAGGCTGACTGCTTAATATTGCTGTTGTTATCTCATCTATCTCCTCACGGTAAGGCATCATAGCGGATGAACCGTATTGTAATCGCCCTGCAGTTGGTAGTTTTTGATAAAGTTGTAGTACTGTATCATGAACTGTATTGAGATTTAGTATCGTATCAGATGTTATCTGAAATAATAAATCAGTAAAAGCTTTGTCTTTACTTTGTAGATAATCTTTACTTTCTTTATTCGATAATCTAGAATTTATTTCTTTTGCAAAAAGCAGCTGAAACTGATCAAGCTGCTTTTGTGTTAATTTACCACGTGTCCTTGTTTGGTTTTTTTCAATAAAACACAGATGCATGTGAGGATGCATTGTATTCGTATGCTGATCTTCCCACCAAATTACATTATCCGGATCTAATCCCATTTTTTTTAAAAATTGAGGTAGGATTTTTTTGCAAATATTAGCGTAATCACTGTGATTTTTCAGATGCGCCTTATCTGCAAGCTCGTAGTTTTTTAACGAAATCACTGTATCATATAAGATTGCTCCATCATGATCTGTCGCTTTATATAAATCTTGAATTAGCGTTTTACGGTTATCTTTATTAATCCAGCCAAGATAGCTATAGGTACCACTAGTTGCATTGGATCGAGATGTATATCCTAAAAAACCGTCTTCATGGCAAGATAATCGATCACCTAAATCCTGTTGAGTCTTTGCAGAAGATCTCCCTGTATACTTTGACCATCCAATAATTGACTTTTGTGTAATTATCCCTTTAAACCTTGACCTCTTTGGCGCTTGTTTTCCTATTTCCAAAAAGCGACTTTTAACAATAATGTCAGGCATTATATTTCAAACTCTCCATCAAGTTCAGGATTGGATGATATACATAAAGAGTCACCAAGATAAAGACAGGAAGGATCTTTTTCCCTCAGGCTCAGAAACGTTCGATCATTAAAAATGATGTGATCTAAAACTGTGACATCAAGTAATTTTCCGCAAGCCACTATTTTCTTGGTTATATCTAAATCTGCCTTTGAAGGTTTTAAGTTCCCTGAGGGATGATTATGCAGTAATAAAATAGCTCTTGCATTTGATAAAATGGCTGTCTTATATATTTCACGTGTTGAAACAAGAGCTGCATCTAACGATCCCATAGATACAACAGATAAATTTACAGGGATATTATTAGTGCTAAGGTTAACGACAATAAATACCTCTCTATCGAAATCCCCGAAATTTTTAATTACAAATCGAATCGCTTCTTTAGGAGAACTTATTGGGTGGCTCAAATAATAATCTTTTTCTTTTACCATTCGTATCCCTACCGAAGTAAAAACATTATTTAACATTTTCGTCTCTCCAGTAGATATTTATAACTATTGGTTCTTCACCACTAATTAAAGTCTTTATCTCTTCAATCATTTCTTCAATTTTCATGATCTCCACTTCCTTCCTGCAAGGCTTTCAGCATTTGTTTTGATATAAGTTCTTCATATATTGATGGCTGCTTTAAAAGTTTTAAGGCTTTATCAGATTCTTGTGGCAAATCATAAGTAAGTAATAAAATTTTAATTAATTCTTTATTAACTTCTGTTATAAATCTCGTCGCATTACATGATCTTGCTATAGCATTTAAATTCTGCTTTATCGCATCATTAATATAGGTGGCCATACGTTGAAGATATTCGTCCCCTACAGCATCATCCATTTTAGCAGCATAATAGAAATCGACAGCCTTTATAATGACTGCCGATTTGTTTTGATTTGATTTTAAATTTGCCTCTGGATCTTCTAAAACTATTAATGCATTGATCTTATCTATACTCTCTTTTGAGAGTCTTATTGATGTAACTTGCTTAGCCATATACTTCCCTCTTTCTTTCCAATATTCTTTTAAAATCTTTTCTAATTTTTCCGATAAAATCTCACCGAAAATAATCCCGAAACATCCTCCGATATATTAATATAATTTCATCGAAAATTCATTACCATTGAATATTCAAGGTAATATCGAATGTAATACTAACGTAATACAAAAATCTCCTGAATTTAAAAGAGAAAGTGCGCGTTGCACACTTCTCCTCACCGAGAAATGTATTACATTTCTCCTTATCCTGCTTTCACTTCCGAGTGAATAAAATTGACGATAATCATTCAAAAATCTAATATTAAATCCGAAAAGAATCATTCAGTAATTCTTTTTTCAATTGGGGCAATTTGCCCCAACTATCTTTTATATTCATCTTCTTTATACATTTAAACTCATTTTCTTAGAAAGAAAACCATGGCACACAGCCATGGTCTACAAAAAATATGGGTTTTATAATTATTTAGACTCATATTTCAAGATTTATATCCTCTTCTTCAACTTGATTTTCGTTAATCTCTTCTATGATTTTTGAATTCGTATTAAGTATGTACATCGAAGCTAAAACCTCTTTTATATTGCTATTATTTAATTTTTTTGGATATTTCTTTTCAAATTCAATAAGCATCTTTTTATTTTCTTTTTCTCTTTCCTGCAATGTTTTATACAAATCCTCTAGTCTATCAACGCTCAAATTAAGCACACTTTTTAAACGTTCTATTAAATCTTGATCAATTCCTTGTCGCGATCCATATAATTGATTTACCGCATTATCCACTTTTTCAAAAGTTAAAGGGTTGCCAAGTCCTTTCTCTGCTTTTACAATACCTACAATATCACTAAGATCATTTTTGTATTCACGTCCAGATTTTAGTTTCATTGCTATCAGATATTCCGCAGTTACTGTACGAAAACTAACTATATTTGAAAAAGTCTTATAATACTGGCTGTATTGGAAAAGTTTCGATGAATAAGAATCTGTTTTTGTAAAGTCTGTATTTATCCATCCATTAGGGAGATCAAACCGGTCTCCCACATTATTTATAGCATCTTTCATTGCAGAGCTTGCTCTGATAATTACATCAATATCATATGTTACATTTCGGAAACCATAGTTTGCAAGAGCTGCCGCACCTCCAACTAAAATTATCTCCGCAGGCATAAGCTTACCATTAAGTTTACGATATTCTTTAGCCAATTCTTTAAGATAAAAATCTAAATTTTCTTTTGTAATAGGTTTTTCATGCGACATTTCTAATCTCACTTTCTACAATGTTATGTCTCAAAAATTCTGGAATTGCATCTTTTAAACTTTTTTCTAATCGTCTCGGGTCATTAGTTAAAAAATATGACACCATCACCCCGGCAGGATAAATTAGTTTTTTTAATTTGCAATTTCTTATATCATCATAATCAGTGCAAAGTTGAATTGAGTGAATCCGTGATAGATAATCAATCATTGCAAGCAAGTAAAGTGATTCAGGATACCAATTCTTATTAAATAGATCCCGTATTTCATTATTTTCAAGAACATTAATCATAAACTGCAAATCACCTAAGTCCTTTACTCTATGACATACTGTACTCTTATAAAGTTCGAAGTCCATTCTTTCTTCCATGTTATCACTTCCTTTATATTATTATACACCAATCTCCAAGTTCTTTTACATTTCTAATTCGCCATCCTCCAACTCTTCTTCTTTTTGATCTAGCAGCTCATTAAGCTGCTTCATTTTTCTCATGAATTCTTCATCAACTCCTAAAAACTCTTGATCAGGATGATTTTCATATTTTGCAATTGCATAGTAACCCTTATCATTAAGGGTAAAGAAAGTTTTATCATCTCTTGGTAACGATGCCTGTTTATTTTCTTCGTTTTCCATCGTATTTTCTCCTATTAAAAGAACATGGCAAAATTGCCATGTTCAAAGTTCGAATTCATCATATTTATATATATTCAAATTATTAATCCAATCATCACATTTTTGCTCTAAGCTTATAAAATCTGAAGCTTTTTTATTATCTTTATGTCGTATCCCTATCGCCTTGCACAATACAGTGCCCTGACTCTTTGTAATATCTGATGCTCTTTCCCCCCCAAAAAAAATCTTATTTACAAACTGCAAATGACTATTAAAAACGTTTACTCTTCATAACAACATTCTTCGAAAATAACTTGACTTTATTTGAACAGAATTAGAATATTTACGGTTTTCTAAATCAACTATGACTTCATCAATTGTATTAATAAATATTTCGGAAATAGTTGCTCTAATTAATAATTTTTCTTTCTTATCTTTCACAATAAGATTTTCTAAAAATGATTTAAGTCTTATAAAATTATTTAATGATAATAAAATATTAACAACTTTGCACTTATGATTAATCCAGGTATTTTTAAAAGCTTCATATATCATATAATAATTTCCCTGAATTTCCATCTCATCATCTATAAAAGGAGAAATACATAATATTTCATCATTATAGAAATCATCTATAAGATTTTCAAAGTATGTTTTACCATCTAACATACATGAATGCATTTTTGATTTACTAATTTCACTATACATTGTAATAATCCTAGTTAGTAAATTATGATCAAAAGCATACATAAAATCACATGGCCATAAATTATAAAAAGCAAAATGATTAATTATATATCGCTGTATTTCTTTACAACATGCATCTTGTAATATCCTATAGATCTCCAATTCAGAATCAGTTAATCCTTCGAGGGGATCATCAGTTATTTCTTGGAATGAATGAGTCCAATGATTAAAATTTAGTGAATATACCTTTATTGCTAGCCCTGCATTTATAGCATTATTTATCTTACATAATATAATATCATTTATAAGATCAAAATCAGGTTTGGGTATATTATCTTTTATATTTCGAATGAAGCTATAATTTTTGATAAATATAGCATATTCGTTTAAAGAAAAACTGTACTTACCCTTTTTAAAAATTTCCAAAGCATCAAGATAAAATTCATATATTATCCTTTCATGATTAAAAAAATAATACTGCTCTTTGAATATTGGATTTACATTTATAAAATTCTTCGACCATTTACAATCTATTTCGTATTTTAAATCATCACAATTTAATTCTCCTATAGAAATATATTTCTTCAAGCTAATAGGTATATCTCTGACTTTTTGAGGACTTTTTTCCTTTTTTCCTATATAAATATAGTATAAAATAAACTCTATAAACCAGTCACATGATAATTCATCGTGATGATCAATTTCAATTAAAATATCATAAACACGTTGAAACATATGGATAGCTATTTTCAATCTTCTGAAATTAATATGCTCTCCTGAAAGTACAGAAATAATTTTATATTTATTATTGGTTAGATATTCCTTATATAATTTAGACTCTGATGGGTAGTTAACTAATATATCGTTCAAAATTAGAGCATTCTCATCAAAATATATTGTTCTATCTATAGTTTTTTCCTTATAGTCATTATACTCTTCATTAAATTTTCCTATCAAAAACGCTTCATTACTAACCAAAATAACTTTTAATCTTTTATTCTCACAATAGTCATTGATAATACCAACAACATCATAAATATTAAGTTCTGTTCTTTCTAGGTCATCAAAAATAATAATTATTTTTTTAAACTGGCTGTTTTTATCATTTATTTCATATAAATCAAGAATATCTAAATTACATAAGGGTTCAATAATTTTTTTTACTATATCTATCGTATTAATTGCCCTACTGATATTCGAAAAAAATTTTTTTATTTTATTAGGATTAGCATCTTGCCACAAATATTTTTCTTTAAGATAAGCTAGTTTAATTTGCATATGTACATTCTCAATAGAGCATTCACCAAATAGTGAAATAATAATAGGAATATAGTTACTTGCTATATATGGATCTTTGCAAAATATATTTTTAATGAAATAAGTTTTTCCACTCCCCCAAATTCCTGTAAGTAATAATGCTCCATAAGAATTTTTTTCTCTACAATATTCTTTAATTTCTTCTAAAGTTTTGCCCATATACTTACCCCTTCACTAGAGAATTGCTTAATACTCTCACATAAATCATTAGTATATAGCATTATTTTTACTATATTTTTTTTAGGCACCAATAATTTTTATGATCTAATTATATCACTAATGATTGATGATTTGTTCAGAAGCATATCCCATAATAATCATAGGATTAAAATATCGTTCAACACCCTCTGAATCAATAACAAAGGTTGCCAGATGTAAATGAGGGCCGGTGGCATAACCAGTTGATCCCATTTTTCCAATTGTTTCTTCCCATTCTATTTCCTGGCCTACTTGAACATTAAAGGAATCCATATGAGTATAACGCACATAAAAAGTAAATCCTCCTAAAGTGGACTGCACAACAACAGGATTGCCTGCAGCTGTACTTCCTATGCTTATAACAACACCATTTGTCACAGCCTTAATTGGAACACCTCTGGCTTTAGCATAATCCGTAGCATTATGATAAGTAATGATTGGATCCTCATCATTTACTCTTAAGGGATTAGTGCGATAGCCAAACCTTGATGTTATTCTGTAACCAGATTCAGTTGGAATATGGAATGGATATACTGACATTTCTTCCCTATATTGCTCGCAGCGATATTGTGTGTCACCATCTTCGATCATTTCACAGTGATTTTTAATTTTAGTATTATAATCCGTATGGTCGTATACCCAATAAACATCTACTTGTTCAGGTATATTTAAATCCGGTCGTCCTGGCGTAATATCAACTTTCTTTTTCCAGATCTGATACCGAAAAAGAGCAGGCAGTGTAATATTCTGAAATGCAGATGATGGAATCTGACCCCTGTATTCATGCCATGTTGGATTAACATTGAACTCTTTGTATATAGTCCCAAGTGTAGTATTAATTTCGTCTTTAAACTCATCCATCAGCTGCCCATCATTATCAAAAACAAGCAGGCATTGAGCTAAATTATCAGCCACAGCCGGTGACATTGTACAGCCATAAATCTCATCATAAGGGATCATGACATGAGTATCCGCCATAGCTTTATCAATAACATATCGAAAGTCATCAAAGTTATTATCGCCTGCTTTATAATCTCCATCCCCCCAACTAAATAGAGTCATCACCCAGACAACAGGAGCTACTAAAGAAGCTAAAATCACAAAAAGCAAAGCTATTCCAGATACCATTATGCCAAATTTAATTACGAACTTGTTAAATAGTTTCTGAAAATCCATATCATGCTCCAAACTCCTGTAGCTCAGCATCAGTACAAAGTACGCTAATCGGGATTCGCCGATCCCCACAAATGAACAATGCTTCACCTTGAGAAAATTCTTGTATAATACCTTGCTCGCTATCATTAAGACGAACTAATTTTGATACTTCGCACACAGAATCTAAGTCCAGGTTCATAATAATCTTATAAACTGAATTATTAAAGATGGCTTTACCATGTGTAAGAACCTTTTCATCAGCAAAGTCCTTAGGTTCCTGCGTCGCTAAGATCATTATATTGTAATACTTGCGGCTGCGCCGGGTAAATTGTGCAATCAACTCAGCCGACTTTCCTTCTAAAATTCCTACATGTGCTTCATCATAAAGAAATGCGGATAAATACCGATCATCCAGGCAAAGTGACCAGGCATATTGATACATAATATGATTTAAAGCTTCTCTAAGATTCTGAGGTTTTTGGTATAGTTGTTTAGTTCCAAAAGAAATAATTTGGTGCTCCGTTTCGTTGATCTGAATAGTTGTATAATTGTCAAAGTACATTTTCCATTCAGTTAAGATTGATTTCATGTCTAATTTCAGCTCGTTAAGGTACTGCAGTTCCAGAGCAGCTGCAGCATCATTTTTAATTTCTCCGATTCGCTCCATCAATACTTCATTCATAGTCGTAAAACGAGGCATATCTGTGGATGTCAGTGATTCAAATGAATCAAATGTTCCATCATCATTCTTCTTAATGCCCACCTTTTCAAATGTTTTGAAGACTAAATCTCCAATGCAGGAAAGCGTTTGTGTTGATGTTTCAGGAAACAAATATTTAATAACCTGTTTTACATCATCAATCACATTAATAATTGCAAGCTCCGTGTCCCACATATCAATCTGTTCTTCTTCCTCGCTTGATATAGGTTTTAAATCGAAGACATTAATGCAAGCGTTACGCGTCCCCCAGTTAACAAAGGTTCCGCCATACTTTCGAGTAAGTGTAATGTTTTTATTTTCTGGATCAATCCAAACCAAACGAACCTTATTTTTAATCAAAAAACGAACAATTAGATTGAGTGTTGTTGTTTTTCCTGATCCAGATTTTCCTAACAGGATCGCATTCCCATTCATTCGCTGTGCAGCTGCAGCTTGTTTCTTGTTATGAATATAGTAATAAGGATCAAAGACGATTGCGCCTGAATTTTGTAGTTCTCGTCCTAATAAAAAGCCTTTTGGATCTTTTAGCGTTTCGAACACGTATGGATACATGCCAGCTAATCCTGTAGACGGTAATGGTACTCCTAAATTATCTGAAATTGTTTTTGGTAATTTAGAGTCTATCCAAAGTGGTGTAAATTCCTTCAAAAGCATTTCTTGCATACCTGTAACCCGCTGAACTTTAAATCCTACTGCAGATAGTCTCAGTTTTAAATCTTTAGCTGAAGCTTTCATTTCCTTGAGATCGTCACTCTGAACAGAAAATACAATAACTACATTATGAGTTGAATCATTATTTTTGATATTCTCTTCAATATAAGTGTTAAGTGATGTTAGTTCATCAGCTATTCGTTTTTGTAGAGATGGATCCTTTGTTTTTTGGTATTCTTGCTCTTTTTCTTGATAATCTTTTTTTAGCAATGCAGCAATATTTGTATCTAGTGGCTCAGTACGCATAAATACCTTTATATTTGGATTACTTACATATTCACAGAGCATTCCTAATCCAAACGATCTAGGCAGCTGCATTACCAATAGGTTTGTAATATACAGATCTCCAATCATATAATAATCAATATTGCTTCGGAAGCTGGTAGGTACTAACTTTGATCGCTTAACTAATTCGATATTATTTTTCATTTTTTCCTCCACAAAAAAACATGGCAAATTGGCCATGTTTACTTTAAATTGATTCTCTTTCTCAGGTTGGGGCAAATTGCCCCGACTACATTCCTAATTCATTGTCATCCAAATCTATTTGATCATTTTCGTCTTTATTCAGTTCATCTGGATGACAATTAATAAATCCATTTGTCTTAAGAAAACTATTTTTAGCATCTATAACAAACACATTTACTTCTTCTAAGGCTCGTTCAATTTTTCTTCTTTCAGTTTGATAATTTAGAACATACCTTGTTTTTGATTCCCACAAAGAAAACATTTCACTGTGTTCATCAATATACTCTGTAATTGGACACGGTACATTATCTTTATGGATTATTCTAATTAACTGATCAATATCGTGTGTTTTAGGATAATTGATACCATTCTCCTCAAGATAATACTTTAATGTCATTTCTACAGCTTGCTGTAAATGATAAGCAACATAATTTAGATAAACATCATCTTCCTCTGCTAATGTATAAATTTTTTTCGCAACTTTTAAATTTTGTTGAGCTTTGTCAAATAACGTTTCATTGGCGCTCATAAACAATCACTCCTTTCTGTTCTATTTCTTTAAGCAATTTTGTGTCAACGCTGAAATTCGTCCAGAGATCATATACAAAATCATAATAATTCTTGATTACTTTTTTTTCTTGATCAAGGACAACGTATAAATCTAAATCACTATCATTATGACACTGTACCGTAACACTCGAACCAAAAACAATAACTTTAATGATATTATTGTCTTGTTTAAAATCTTCTAACATTCTCGCTACTTTTTTTTGCTGTAAAGGATGTATTCTTTCACAATTTTTAAAAGGCTTTTCAACAAATACTTTCCACATTGTTCTTCATCATCCTTTCTGTCAATCCTTGCTAATTACACTTTTGGTTTAAATCTCTAAATCAGGCATATGTCGATGCTCATCTGTCTTTTCAAGTGTTTTTTGCCACGTTTTGATTAATGAAATCTCTATAAAATCCCTCATGATACTAATGTCTTCTTGCTCATCATACGCTTTTAAAGCATCATAATAAGATTTCTTATCTTCTTCATAAATGATTGTTGGAGGCAAATCATTAATCATTAAGTAATAATTTAATAGTGTCCTTCCTGTACGTCCATTGCCATCAGAAAAAGGATGAATATATTCAAAATTACAGTGTAAATAGGCAGCCACAGTCAAATAATTATTACCTGAATATAAATTCACTTCTTCAATCAGATGTTTTAAATCTGATATAACATCTTCTGGGGAAGATCCTACTTCGTTAATACCCACTACGTAATCATGCTTTTTAAATTCCCCCGCTCGCTCCCCATTGATAATATATCGACGTTCATCAATTGTACCTTGGCATAATAGTTTATTTACTTTTTTTATGAATTCGATAGAAATTGGCTCTTTTTTTATTATTTTTTTCAATAAATAATTCGAGCAATTTTTTTGATTTTGAATTTCATACAAGGTTCGCAGATCACCAGTATAATTGATGACTTTACCTTTACCAAAAATTTCACGTGTGTCGTTGAAGGTAATTTTCTCGTTTTCAATTTTACCTGAATTATAAGCAAAAAGCACATTGTAATTTTGAAGTGCGAGTTCCAGCTGCTCATACGAATTAATATTCAGGTTCTGCCAATACTGAATTACTTCATTGATTTCCATATTTACATCCTTTCTCACTATTTGACTGTCACTATTATATCACAAGCGATTTTAAGCAACACTCATATCCACATCCATGAGCCTATATTCTTGACTTTCTTCATCATAATTATAGCGTTGCTGCAAACATTTGAAATCACCTTGTCCAAAATAATAATCATTGATTAATGGATTTTCAAAAAGATATGCCAAGTAATTTTGAAAATCTCTTTTGGTTAATTTTTTCGGTTTAAAGCCGGCTATATTAAATTCAGAATACAAATCCATATACTGATTATCTAAGGATTTTGGATCTGATGAACGTACCATAATAAAGAACTCCAATTCTCGATATGATGCCATAAACTGGTAAGCTTTGTCAAAATCATCTGTTATCATTTTTTTGACTGCTTCATCTGTTTCCTCCCGCTGAGTCCGTAACAATTCAGCCAGATGATCATCTAAATTAACCGGCGTGTAAACAAACCCATACCAGAGTTGACCCCGAATTTTATTGTGTGCTATTCGCAGCCGTTCAATCAATCTGGACTGCTGAATCGGTTCATCAAGGAAAATATTATGCGGTGAAATTTTAATACCCTTGATATTCATCGTCTTGCTGCCTCTTTTAATTTGTATTTGATCATCAAGCACCGCATCAATATCACACCAGTCCAACGTGGTTGCCACTTTCTTTTTAAGTGTCTTCGCAGTTTTTTGCTTCTGTTTTAATTTTGCAGCCTGCTTTTTTTCAAGCTTAGTCATCGGTGGCTGCTTTTTCTTCTTCATATTTGTAGACTCCTTCCCATATGAATTTTTTTTGTGATTTGAAATACACAAAAAGCATCAACGTAAACTCCATTAAGTTGTGGTAAACCTGAAATGGTAGTACAAGCGTTAATGTAACTGTAGCTGGCACGCAAAGCACACCAATAATAAAAGGGTTTTTCCCGTCAAAACCCATTAAGTAAAATAAAATACTAATTACACTAACCGCAGTCCCAATTCCAAAAACAATTAAATCGATCGGTCTAAAACGATTGAAAATAAGTCTGCCTCGCTTAAAATTCTTTGGCGTATAATACGTCATTCGTTATCTTCCCCTTCCCCACCGCGATGTCCATCACCTTTAAGTGAATGATAGGCGTGTGACGCCTGAACAAAACGGCTATCTCTTGTCATCATTGTTCCGCGCGCTGTGCGTATTTGTACCGGTCTTGCTAAACGTTCTGCAGACTTTGCATAAAGCGATTTAGTACATCGTGTCATGCCGCGGTCGGCACCTGAATTACGCACACAGGTGCGATCAATACGATCTAAAACGGATCCTGCTCTTACCATAGGATCAGCGCTTCGACGTATGCTCCCACCTCCTGATCCACTTGCAGCACTACCTGCAGCATAAGAGCCGGCTTCCTCGCTAACTGTGCTCCCTGAATCTCCATCAGATCGCATTGTCCAGCCTTCGGATGATTGATTAAATCCTGCGTTAGATCGTCCCATCGTAGACAGCAGCGACTGACCACCTAAAACACGCCCTGTACCATAAATCCCAGCTGCAGCTGTTGTAGTGGCTGCAGCGCCAACTAAAGATGCTCCTGATGACATAACATGACCCATCATATTTAATGTTTGCATTTGCTGTAAAGCTGTACCAACCCCGATATCAGAACCTAAAATTTGCGCAACACCTGATGGCGCATTCATCACGGCCATCAAAGCACCCAGCAAAAATATAACATGCGCTAATCCCGATATTTGTATCGCGGGAATTAGCGTTAAAGCTAAGAGAACAAGCAACATTTGATAAAAATTTGTAAGTAGATCTCCAAGCACTAATTTACACCATGTACTCCAAGTTCGATCATCCGGATCAACAATCCCACTTAAAGCATAAGGAGAAAGTAATACTTTGAACGCCAGTCCTACTAGTCGTTGAGCAATTTGCAGTCCAATAAAAATCATAATTACGCATCCAGTAGCAGAGCTTGCTAGAAGGAAAACAATTTGCCATGTATCATTAAAGTAATTGTATTTTTTTTCATCTTTTTTATAATCATTGATCTCAATTTGTTTCCAATCCGCAATATCTTTATCACCATCTTGTCGTGCTCCATTGACAATAATCTGTGATGCTTTAGCTCCGTCATTTCCCGTCATGATATCAATATTTTGAATTGCAATTGTACTAACATTAGATAATGCTCCCAATATATTGGGCAATAAACCAATGATGATTGCTACAGCCGCAATACGGGCAATCATCTTAACTGGATCAAAGCGTTCTAAAATGTCATCATCAACTAACGTTCGCAAGAATCGCACGATCATACGTACAGTGATAAAAAAATAGAGCAGCATACATAATGCTCCCCACCATTGCCATATAAAATCAAATTGACTAATATCTATTGTTGCAATGTTTTGTATTGCTTCAAAAATCATGTCAAAAAAACTCAAAAATGCTGTCGTCAGAAACCAAAAAAAAGTTCTGACTAAATCCATAAAAACTTTCATGAAATCCATGTTTGTTTCCTCCATAAACAATAAAACATGGCTAGTTCACGCCATGCTTTATTTCTTTAATAATAAATATTTTATTATTCTTCAAACTTAATTATTTCATCAATCATTGTTGATTTGTAATCAGGATGATTAATTAAGTAATTCACTTTGTATTCTTTGTCGACTTGAACACCTTCAATTAATTCATAAACTACACTTCCATCCATATAGTAGAGAACATACATCACTTCAGCACCTTCTACCGTGGTGACTCTTGTCTTTAGATCCGTTCCTAATTTAACAATTTTATTTTCAGGTAATTCCACCGGAACTTGTTCTTTTTCTAAAGCGATAATAGTTATATTTAATCTTTCTGATCCCGAATCGGAGTATTCATCCAAAGCATACACTTCACAACCTATCGTTGATCCTTCCCTAACGCTGCCATCACACTCAAATCGTAAAGGAGATCCATTCGATAGCATTTTGTAGTTATCGCTATATTCAAAATAAGATTTGATTTCTTCCCACTTCTCATTTTCATGTAGAGGCGCTTTCAGTGTTATTCTGTTATTTTTCCCTAAAAACTTAATTGTTGGCGGTGTTGTATCTTGGAATTGAATTGTTTCTTCCTCTGTGATCGTTTTAGATCCTTTAGTAAGTGTGTAAATAATTTTATAATCTGTATACAATTCGATTTCATCTGGCGTATATTGTTTTTCATTCCCCTCCAAATCTTGAATTACGGCTGTAACTTCAACTCCCTCTGTCTCTGTAGTGACTCTGTTTACAAGATCATCCCCATATTCAACAAGCTTATCTTCTGGCAATACAGCTTCTAGCTTTTTATTTGAACATCCACTTATTAATAATAGCATTAGAATCAAAATCCCTGTTTTTTTCATCTTATGTCTCCTTTTTTGTTTTAATATAACAAATAATATAACCACTTACAAACAGGTAATTATTTAATTTTTATTGATTATCTTAAACATCACTAAATCATTCTACATTATAATCTATGTAATAATTAGCAAAGGAATATAGTTTTCTCACCATATTCCTTCGCTAACAAAATTATTCAATAAGAATTCACGCAATACCGAAGAGCTTAGCGATAACAGGGATACATTCAATTATCACTGCGTACATTACTGTTTTCTTTAATGTTCTTGGCAGTGGTTTCTGTTCTTTTTTATCTTCGTCGGCGATAAACCAAGAGATACCTTGCGCAACACCAATGAGCACTGCGGCAATTGGGACACCCCAAAGCATAAAAGTTAACAATGGAGTTGTATACTGTTGAACTAAAGACATTGCACCACTTGCATCAAAACCAAGCATATAAACTAAATTTTTCATTTTATTTTCTCCTTTATTATTCTTTTGTTTAAAAATCTTTTGAAAAAACGCTGGCGATTTCATCCAGCGTTAAAATTATTTTTTTCCCTTTATCATCAAAACATTTGAATTTCTGGTACTTATCACCATATAAGTACCAAGCGTTGGCTTGATCTCGATCAATCTTCGCTTTCACTACTGGAATCTTAAATTTGTATCCTTCATAGCAACTGTCAAAGGGAAACTTCAATATAAACCACTTTTCATCAACATCATCAATATCTGTGGTTTCCCAAAAAAACAGGATTTTTTGACTACTCATAAAAACTCCTTTCGCCTTATCTTAAACTAAAAATTGATTGGGGCAATTTGCCCCAACTACAGTTCTAAATCGTCCTCATCATATTGAACAGCTGAAATTTCATAACTCTTTGAGATCATATAATCAGCAATGGTATCAGACTCTTTAATGACCTCGAACAAAATACTGTTATCTGATTTGATTGCGTTAATCCAATTTTGCAGATATGCAATATGATTGTCCGTGACCTCTGTTGTAATTGGACAACCAAGCTCTTGAGATACAAAAAAAGAACTGATCTCTGCTCTCAATTCTTCTTTTGCATATTCTGGACTCCCAAAGAAGCCAGACATATCACGATTTAAACGAGTTGGATGTCCAGTCGCATGAGCTAATTCATGCAGCATTGTTGCATCATACATCGCTTGATCCCAAAAACAACTTGATTCAGGCAAGTGGATATCATCCGTCGCTGATCGGTAAAAAGCGCGGGATCCTCCATCAGAGTAGATCCCTACCCCCATATTGTCAGCAATATAAGATATGGACTTTTGCATTTTAATATCGTTATTTCTAGCAGGTGCCTTAAACGGCTCAAGCCCATCTATGCAACTACCATTGAAAACAACAGATGATCGAAATACAAATTGGATATTTTCTCGGTAATTTGCTTGTTGTTCTAATGTTAACGTATTCCACCAGTCAAAATCCAGATCTCTTTTTTTAACTTTGTCATAGACTCGATAATATCCTATTTCTGCCCCTTTTGATCCAGCTTGCAGATGATATCCTTTGTCTTTAAGCTGTTTAAAGGTCATCCAACGTGGGTCTTGATAGCCCTTTTCCCATGCTAAAACAGATAGATACAGATTATTAGAACCTCTGTACTTTTTCTTAGAGATTTCATTGTAGGGAGCAACGACAGCTGTAATCCATGGTTTTTTCCATTCTATTGCGTCTTCCATTCGGGCAACAATAACATCAGCAATCTTTTGGCGATGTTGCATCAAATTCTGAGACATCAATAAATTCCTCCTCTAAGATATCTTCTCCTGGTTCTTCATCGTTAATTTCTAGACCTAGTTCATCAATAATTTGTTCTAACGTCTTCATTTACTATACCTTTCTATTTCATTCTTTAAGTCTAAAACATAAGGACGATTGATACTATGCTGCAAAATTTTGGGATAATTTAAGCTAATCAGATCCTGTCCTATTCTAACTTTTACAACATTATCGGAAAAAGATAGTTCATCGATTTTTAAATCTTGAGCAGCAGAAATTGCGCGCCGTAGATCAGATAAATCAATGCATCCGCAGCATCGATCCATATATAAAATCGTTTCATTGTCATTCCAGATTTGACGATTTTTGAAATGGATTTTAGCGTTTAAAATGCCTGACAGCTTTTCGCTTCCTTCAAGTTCCCAATTTGGATCACCTCTAATTGCATTTTCTAAAAAGAAAAACACGCTGCCAACACTTTGTTGTTTTGCACAAATTGTCATTCAATCACTCCTTACTTTCTTTTGGTTTTTTACAACAGCATTTTTTCCAGCTATCTAATTCCTTTTTTAACCGAGACGCTTTCAACCAAATACTTTCTTTTTTCCATTCGCCTCCTTCATTATGAGCCTTTGATATTTTGATATTTTTATCGTCCTCGAGTTCCGCATAATAAAGGCTATCTTTATTCTCATCTTTAAAAACAACTTCGACAGGTAAGATAAAACTAAAACCTTGATATTTAGAATTATAAGGTAAGATGACAGAGATAAACTCAGCTCCATCTTTAGATGTGAATACACGCATTTGTTTTTGTGTAAATGATATTGTAATTTTCTTTTCCATATACTACTCGCTTTCTATGGTAAATGATTTCATGGGATGATTCGGATCTAAATTGTTAAACCAAGACTCATAAGATTGCCAGATATCTGAATCACCATTAGGAAATGGATTTTTGGGATCTACGAATCGCACTCGATACTGATCATAATAGTTCTCCGTTATTGTATAGTCCGCAATAAAATTCCAACTGAATTCATTGTAGGCTGTCATTCTTCCTCTCACATCATATTGATATGTTTTTAAAACTGATCGTCGATCGGTATACCATTTCTGTCCTGCAGGTATCACTTCCTCATCTGGTAACGTTAATATCTTATTGTAGATATTGCCAGATCGCTTAGCAGCATACATCTGTGGCAGCTGATAAGCTTTTGCGTCTGTGTTGTATTGCAAAGGCACTTCATATTCTGTACCCTTTTCATATTCATATTTAACCGGTTCTGCCCCATGGATATAATCTGCAGCTGCAGATCCGCTGTTATAGTTTGCTCCTGCAACACACGCCCAGTTTTCCACTCGTTCGCAATTATTTTGATACTGCACCTGTACAGCTGTCGGAATACCTTCTCCTGCGAAAAATTCTGTTTTTTCTTGCACTAGTTTTAATTTTAAAACTTCTTCAATATTTTTTTGTGGTTCCCCATTTGCTACAATGCTACATGTTGTCGCTATAAAGTCCAATGTATCACCAGAGGTTGACTTTTCAGCCATCGTTTTCTTGAATACAGTGAGATCTAATGTGTCATTATCTTTATCCATATTTGCATCAGCAGACACTTGAATGCGGATCTGTAAACTATCCGCTGCGCTGCTGTAAGGATAAGTATATGTATAGCTTTTATTTGTTAAAGTCACTGAATCTGTTTTCTTTAAAGTTCCGTTTTCGTAAACTTTTATCGTTGCTGGTGTGTTCATCTGGCAGTTATTGCAAGTGATATTAGCATAAACATTATTCTGTATGTTAGGAGAATAGCTAAAGCCATATAAGTTCCCGATTCCAACATCGCCTTTGTCGACGGTATAGGCCTCAGAATAAATCGTGTTTACATTGCCAACCTTATCCTCAATGTCCACTCTTAGCACAAATTGTCCGGAGATTCCAAAAGTAACAGTTTCTGAAACAGTTGTATACCAGTTCGAAGGTAAACTATAAGTTTGTCCTCCATCCGTACTCACAGAATATTTCCAGCGTTGTACTCCAGAATGATCATCACCTGGTGTTATCTTGACTTTTAAATCATCGTAATAAACTCCTGTTGGTTGTGGATCAAATGATGCATAAGGTTTGTCTCGGTCAATCAGAAATTCCTTCGACCAGGCATCTCCTGTTTGTCCTAATTTGTCATAGACGACAGCTTTAATTTTCCATCGTCCTGTTTGCTCAAAAGTAAATTTTTCAATTTCTTCAGAGGATGTTTTTAGGAAAATTTCTACTCCATTATCTACATTGTATAAATAATAATCAACCTTACTTACATAACGATCATCCGGATGTACAGTATTGTTATACCTCTGCAGAAATGTATCCCATGTATTTAGCCTAGCGTTGGATGTATGTCCGTTATATTTATAGCAATGACCTGTAGACCCTGTTGTATCCTGACACCATCCACGGTCTGTGGAATCCGCCACCCAGTCGCCGGTATTGCTTGTAGACCAATACATGGGTACTGCAATATATCTTATACCAGTTGTGTCACCTGTATTAATATAGGGATAGGCTGTTCCGCCAGCGCCACGAGATAAAAACTGAGATCCATCCCAATCCCATCCTGTAATTTGTGTTGCATAACCACCCATATAAACATTAAACCGGTTATCTGGTGCTTGCCAAGCGTTCCAACTCCATTCCTTGTGGAAGTCATAGTTAAGCCATTCTCGTGTGATAAAGCTCGGATCATAATTAATAACCGTTGTTACAGCCGGCGAATAAGTCGTATAAGCGCTTCTTTGCCAGCCATTTGTGCCATCCGGTGAATAAACGCCTGATTGAGTGCAAATCGTTTCCGTGCGGGTCTCTGTACCTTCTATATACGATGTTGTCCATGATACATGCTCATAAATTTGATAGGTGTCAACTTGAAAATAGTTTAAGATGTATGTACTTCCAACATTTTGATTATCAAAGATAATCATGATATTGGATACATCGGTATTTGCAGGGATTGTAACCGTATGGCGGCCGGATGATGATGTATTCTGCAGCACAGTCCCACGAAATTCTAAGTTTCCTCCGCCGACATCCGCAGCATAACCATTTAAAAGTACTGTTTTTTGTACTGGATTACCATTTTTATCAAAAGCGTCTATATCATAAGTAAATTGCTGAATGCGCAAATTACTAAAACTCGCTTGGAATAGATAAGGATCTTTATCAGTTGTTTGTCTGGTTACGGAATAAGGCTGCTGACCAAGTAAAGCATCTGCCCCTTTTCGTACTGGCCAAGCCCAAGTGCCAAGAGCATTCACAACACTACTTTTATCATGGCTGTTTACAATGGCTTCTTGACCATCTGACCATGGTATATCATAAAAGTTATAATAGGTTACCCAATCTTTTTTGCTGTAGTAGGTAACTGTAATGCAGCCGGCCTGAATAATATCTGCAGATAATAAAAAAGTGATCAATAAGATCACCAAAGCTTTAATCAGATTTTTTACCAAAAGACCACCTTCTTTTTATTTTTGGATCCGGCATTGTTATTCCCAAAAGTTTTAAAATTGTTTGCACTTCATTTTTATAGGAAAATTCATTGAAATATGGAACTACAGCACTAAACTGTTGTTCTATATCCAATTCTATTTTTTCAATTTCTGATTTTGTGAAAATTGATTTATTCAAGATAAGTTTTTTGCCGATGAGATCTTCCTTTCGATGATATTTTTGCCATTTATTTATTTGGATAGGATTATGAGCATAGATAACAAAAGTTTCGTCTGCTTGTTCAAATTGTATATTATCCAATAAAATAAATTCCGCAGATTTATGATCTAGCAAGAAGTCCTTAATTCTCGACTTCGATACGCTAAAGCAATACTCGTTGTTAAAAGATACAAGATCTTTATTGTTTAATTCAACAGCTACTGTTTCATGCCTTAATTCATTCAAAAGCTTTGTCAAATAATATATCAATGTTGTAACTCCGCAACGATCGGTTAATCCCACAAAAGAGATAATTCGAGTTACCTGTAATTCTCCATTGCCTACATAGACTACTCTCTCAATCGAGTCCGGATTATCTCTTTGAAATAACAGTTTTTCTTTTATATGTTCCATTTCATCTGCCGGAATGTTTGATAAAGCATAAATGCTTACATCCAGGCCAGCTTCCAGTCCTAGTCGTATTTGTTCCATTTGTGTCCAGGTAAAATGAGCGTTAGCATAAACGTCAACATTCACTTTATTTTTTTTCCCTAATTCAATCTGATAAAGCTGTTCACCATTAAGTCCCATATCTTTATATTTTTTTAATGGATCCATTCATTTCCCTCCTCGTCATATTAATATAAACATCGTTTTGTCGATTTGGATGAAGTTAAAGGGATATCAACGTTTAGTATTGGTAAATGTAATGAGGTTATTACTTTTACTTGATAGCTTTTATAATCACCTATAGCTTGAGGATTGATCTGAATTGTTGCTTTTGTCATATCCTGATCCAGCTGGTTGATTAAAGTTTGTGCATCATCTGTCAGACCTTCATGCACTTCAATGATGTCTGTAACAAAAGCAGATGCATCTGATATAGGTTTATAATAAACAGAGTACCCAAGCATACCAAACAAAATAAGTACAAACATACAAAACAGATAGATTATGCCATATCCTTCTATAGCTTTACTCATTACACTCACACCCCAATCTTAAAGAAATCCATTGCTGTAAAGAGTAGCAATATCAAAGCACCCATGGATCCAAATAATGCGTACGAAAAAAGGTTGTGCTTATCTAAAACATCCTCGGCTTGTATCTGTTTCTGCTTATTTAGTTTTTGATTTGCTAAATTGCAGAAAGACATCATCACGTCTTCCCTATTTTTGCTGGATATTGTTAACGTAAACAAAGTACGCATTACAGAGTTAATATCTGGAACTTGCTTAAATTTATATGCAAAATTAAGATATGGTGCTAAAGTGGATCCGCTGTTATGTATTTCCTCCACTAAAATCTTTAAATCTGTTTGAAATAGTTCCGGGGCGTCTGGGATGACTTTCTGCAGCGTAATCGGAACTGAGTTTAATTGGATTAAACTCGCAATCTTGTCTAAAAGAAAAGGAAATTCTTTAATAGCTATGGCTAATTTACGTTTATATTTATTTAGCAAAATTTTATATTGCAGATAATAAGCTGCTAAAAAAAAGAGAATACAAGTGTATTCATTGGACACGCCCAACAAAAGAGTGAGCATAGCAACAATCAAAGACCATAATATTCGATCCTTAAATTTCTTTTCCCAACTAACGCTATAAACTTTTTCGATCAGAAATTTATAATCTTTTTCAATCAGTACTTCGCGTATATCTTCCTTTGACCATTTTTCAGGATCATAAAACCAGATATACCACAATAAGATTAACCCTATGATTAATACAATTAACACTACTCATTTCCTCCTTTCATTTGAAAGTGTTCTTTAACGTTGACCAGTGCTCATAAAATAAAACAAGTACAACATGGAATATGTAAAATAAAAAGTAATAAAACTTTACCTTAGTTACATTTGCTCCCATATCCACAGTAAACATCGCATGAACCATATATGAAACAAATATGGATAAGACTACAATCATGTAGAACCCTTTACGTTTCGCTTCTCGCCCGATCTGATAATTTGATAAGGTAACCTGATACATTTCTATCGCGCTGTATGTTAAGTCATATTGTTTCAAATTGTAAACACCATCTAGTGACTTTGAAATTAATAGATTGTCCAGCTTTTTTATTTCTTCTTGCGGATATTTTTTCTCAAAATGCTTTAAAGCCAGACGTAGATCTGCATTTTCATAAATATCTTTTAACAACAATTTCAGATCGCCGGCAAGTGGCTCTTCTGCAATTTCAGCACAGTCTTTCAAAAGACTAACGACTTGACGATTTTCTTTTAGGAAAAGGATGGCATATTGAATGTACGAAATAATTTGCTCCTGCAGATGATCATTATAGACTCTTACACTATTAAGGAAAATGAAGTAAGGCAACATAAATAAAATGCATACTGTAATAATCAATGAATATACCATGCTATCTAGGCTGCTGTAACAAAGCGCAAAGGAAAGGAATCCAACTATTAAGGCTTGTTGGCTATATTTTTGCAAGCTGTAAGTTGTGCCATATTTACTGTAATCTAATCCCCAATAACTATATCTTCTAAGTTTAGCTACTATTTTAAAATCCTTCCAATTCAGAATCGGAAGAACCCACATTGCAAATAAAATCAAAACTGTTGCAAGTAAAACAAAAGGAAACAGCAATCTCATAAAAAGATTCCTCTTTCCTTCATTTTATACGAAATTTTTGGGCAAGATTTATTAAGGTTATTTGAGCCTTTACTCCATATTAAATGATCTGATGGGATTAAATTTGAATAATCATATTCTGTGATATTTGATATAAAACGTTTTATTCCTTGCTGTGTTTCAATTTTCCTAACTGAGACAACAACATCAATTAATGAATGAATACGATTTGACAATGAATCATAGTCACTTGTGGGCAGTTTTAGCATCTGCAAAATTCTGGACACTACACCGATGGATTCATCAGTGTGCATCGTGGTCATAACATGGCATCCGTTACTCATGCCATCCAATAGATCTTCAACCTCTCTGCCTCGCGCTTCCTGCAGAAACAACCATTGCAAATTTTGTCTTAGACACTTAGCGATAATTTCTGAATATGTCATATCTTCCCTAACCCTCACTTCAAGGATATTTTTTTCGGGATAGAGCAGAGGTAGCTGAAACTCCATACTATCCTCAACGGTTATGATTCGTTCCTGACCCGGCACAGAACCGGCTAGCCACTTAACAAGCTGTGTCTTTCCACTACCCGTTTCCCCAATCACTAAAATGTTGCAACCTGCTTGTACATATTTTTTTAATCGTTCTAAAACTGATGCTTCAGCATACCCGCTTGTTTTCATGTAGTTTTCTGACAGAATGTTTTCTTTTGTTACCTTTCGTAAAGTGAGAGCTGTGCCTGCAGGCGAGACATAAGAATGGAAAGCAGAAATACGAATAATATAATCATCAACATCGATCTCCCCTTCTAAAAAAGGGGAACTAGGATTAAACTCTTTTTCCATCTTATTTGCTACTTGTACAGCTATTTTTGTAATTTCTTCATTGCTTAGCAATAAATTAGCACGATAAGTACCTTTAGTATTTGAGGTAGCTGTTATAACTCCATTTAAGCATGTAATATCTCGTATATCATCATTGTCCATTAATTCTTTTAGTTGACCCAGATCCACATATTCAAAGATGTTACTCATGGTTTTCCTCCGCCGGCATTCGCAGCTGCAGATCGATTGTGCGTTGATAAATAGCATCCTTCATCCTTGCCCTATCGTAAAAGGTGTTACCTGTAATCCCGTGCATAGATTCGAAACTAATTACCGGAAACACATCTCCAAAATGTTTGGCTCTTCCTACAAGATCAGCATCCTCGTAGGACAACGCAACAACAATTGTAGCAGCATCCCCAACACCCAATTGTCCCATTTTGATACCAGCCTCATCATAGACAGCTAAAACTCTTGCAGCTTCAACAAGCTCACCATAAACGATTTTTTCCTTTTGATCTTCAGAATTAGGTTCAATTCCCGTTCCTGAAAAATACAAATCAATCTGATGACCCGGTAGGATGGAATTCGCATAGGAACTTTGTATGTCTGTATTTACGGTAATTGCTATTTCTCCCGCTTTCAAATCATATAAGCTAACATCTTTCATTTCTTCTGAAGGTTTAATCAGAGCTTTATAAAACAACGATTTTTCAGCCAAAGAATCGTATGAATTAACTACCTTCCCAATAATATCTTGAGGCTCCGTATAAATATTCTCAATAACAGCTGCAGCTGGCAACTCCATATATGTAATATCACTTTCATTTATTATTTGACCTGCAGACATATATTTATTTGTTACTGGTACTGATATTAACTGTTTTGCATGTGTAACTGCTGATTGATAGCTTAAATAAAAAGCTATTGCAATACCAGCAATCAACACCATAGATACGATTGCTTTATGCTTTTTAACAAACAGCTTAATTTTAAACATAGATTCATCCTTCCTTATCGTCAATAATAATAATATTTGTATAATCAACTATAAGATCAGTATCCAGCATTAAATAGGTACTGTATCCTCTTACTCTTACCGCAATGCCTGGTGGTTCTTCAGATACACCTAAAATATCAATTTGATATTTTAGGTTGATATCCTTATTTTCTTGGAAATTTGACAACCATAAATCTAATGCCTGGCTTTGATCTATAGATAATTTACCACTTGAAAATAGATCTCCGAGATTTACTGCCTCTGTAATTGAGGATATCTGAGTGGTGCGCGTTGTACTATGTACATCATCGTCCGCTGTTATCTTGTTGTTAAAATCAATAGCAGTAAAGATCAGTATCAAGGATAATAACACCAATCCATAGTAAGCAATCGCACCACTCATTTTAATCATCCTCTCATTAATCTAACATTAACCTAAGAACCAAACTTTTAATAAAATTCTGCTGCCTAACAATTTATTGAAATTTTCCAAAATACCATCGGTCAATTGCTTCATAAAATCCTGTTTTGCAAACAGGATAAATAAACCAAAGATTGCAATAACCACGATGATTAAGCCATATTCTTCAAAAAACGCCTTCATCAGTCCACCTCCTTTCTACTGGCAATTTTTTCTAGTTAAGGAATTTTCATACACATACAACCACTCCTTTCTGAACAAAAAAAAGAGCAACACCAGGGATGTGCAGCTCTGCAAATCGGATGGATGAGGGAGGGGATATCCCTTGATCTTCCGATGATAATATTTTAGCACGGTTTTTAGCCAAATTATTCCCGCCCACGCGTGCAAGGTATTAGCTTTTGTGCAAGTAAAGTCATTTTACCCTTTTATAAAAGCATTTGTAATGATTTAAGATTTATGTACCAAGCAAAAAGTTATATAAAAATATTTTTATAACCGTATTTCTTGAAAATTTGTCACCTAGTAGATTGACGAAATCCAAGTATCACTTTATCGATTTGTTCCTTCGTAAATTTGTTTTTATCCCGCCATTTTTGCAAAGTTGCGGGAGTAATATTTAATATGTCAGCAACCTTTAACGGATGAGTATCTAAAATAGCTTTAAAAATTTCTTTACGATCTTCTTCCTGTTCTAACTCCATACGATGTATTCTATTTGTCAGAACTTTATAGCGCTTTTTTTGTTCATAAAATAACGCCGACAGTCGGCAAACATCTGCCCCATCTAAAAATCGATTTTCCAGTCCATAATCGAGTATTTCATCAATTTCCTTCATAATTTGTTCTCCATCTATTTTATCCCACTCTATATCATAATAATCTAACGCCCAAGAGTGCTGCATTATCAATTCTGCACGTTGTAACAAAATATAAACTTTCCTAGAACTTGATATGGATAAATCCTTTTGAATTTGAGATATGGATGTTGGCAAGATATATTTCTTTACAAAAATTTTTCTAGCGAGTGAGTCTGAAATTTGATTAATCTTCCCTATCCAGTATACTAAGAATTTTCTCTCTATATATTCTCTTTCCATTACGTCGAATACCTTATCTCTATTATTATTATATTTTGCAGGTATACGAATTATAGAATGACTATAGTTGATGGTATCTAAATAATAATTGTGAGTAACGTAAAAATTAAATCTTAAGGTCGCTCCTGCAAGATAGAAAGATCCCAACATATCAGCATATTGCATCATCAACTTGATCATTTCAATCATCTTTTCTTTTGGTGTCCAGATAGCATGATGGATTATATCTAATTGCCTCATAACTCCCCCTAACATGGTTATTTGGCCATGTTTTATTTTAATTAAATCTGTTTGGGGCAAATTGCCCCAAACATCATTGTATAATCTGCTCGCACATACCTATGAGTTCGTTAATTTTAATTTTAACAATAACAGTTTCATCATCGCTAAACTTTTCAAAATCTAAATTTGATAGCTCATCAATTGTTTTATTGAGCTTCTTCAATATTTTTTCTGCGGTGTTTTTTTCTTTTTTTTGAGGATCCTCTTCTGCTGTTTCCGGGGCAAATTGCCCCAATTCATTTTCTTTATTTAGCTTAGTTAGAAAATCTTTCACGCTACCATCGCTATATCCTAATAAAGCTGTGATCCATTCTCGCTCTCTCCCTTTAGGTTTGCATCCCCTGTCACATAACTTTTGATAGCACTCATGAGCTTGAGTCATCATGGCTTCTCTCTGTTCCTTTGACCAGGATCGGTGTGAATTGGAACGCATAAGATCAATCTCTTCCATAAGTTCATCTTCTGCTGTCTGCTCCACGAATACAGGCACTTTATCTAACAGCACTTTACCCATAAAACTAACTTCTTTCCCTTCTTCAAAAAGTTGCTTTAGGGCAGTCCAACGCCTTTCGCCAGTATGAATCATATAACTGTTGTTTTTCTTATACACAACCAGAGGTTGCTTTAGTCCACCTTCTAAAATATTCTCCTTCAATTCCTCAATCGCTGTAATCGGTGCAGTATTCAGTGGATTTCTTTTTATCCGATCAATGTCCACAAAGATCAGTTTCCCCAGGTTGACCTGTTCTTGTGTTACTGGATTCAACATGTCTACTAATACATCTGTCAATAACTGACCCATACATTAACCTCCAATATAATTATCCAGTTCTTCTACCAGATTTCGATAATCCTCACTAACCCCGGATTTTCCATCAATCGTAAAGTCTTTTTTAAAACCAGCTGACAGAACTCCTTTAGCTTGATTGCGAATCACTGTTTTAAAAACCTTTTTCCCTAAAATTCGACTAAAACTTTTAATGATCTGATCGCATTCTTTTAGCCAGCCATGAGATGTTTTTTGAACCATTGTGAACAAAACTACATAATCTATATCTAAGCCGTAACCCTCGCATATCTTATGAATAAGCTGCACGGTTAAAGCCCATCCTGATAATCCTCCTTCATCAATTTTCAGAGGAATTAATATCTTACTGGTTGTTGCACAAATGGCATTGATGGTCAACAAATTCAGTGCTGGCGCGCAATCAATCAAAACTAGATCGTAATCATTTTTAACTTCCCGAAGCATCATGCTGATTCGATTGTGCTGAGGCATTGTCGCATCGCTTCTGATCTTGATCTCAGAATTGCTCAGATTCAATGTACTTGGTATAATATCCAAGTTTTCAATATCGGTATGAATTATCGCTTCTTTGATTTTTTTCGGTTGCAAATAGAGATCGCTTAATTCTACTTCATAATTAATGTGATTTAGGATTGCGTGAATTAATTCGTTTTCTGAAACAACCGCACTTAAATCAATCTTAGAAATCGAAGATGTAGTAGGAGATAAGGCCTTTGTTATATCCCCCTGTGGATCGTTTCCTATGACAAGTACCCGCTTTCCTTTTTCAGCATTTCCCTTTGCTAAGTTTCTTGTCGTTTCAGATTTCCCTGTGCCCCCCTTAAAATTCACAATTGTAATGACTTCCATAAATTTTTCTCCTTTTCTGCGGGGCAAAATGCCCCATTTTTTCTTGTTCAAATTTAAATGTTATAGCAATTCATTCAATAAGATAAAATTCAGATTTGATAATAACGAGTTGACTCCGATCCACACGATATCTTTGTGTCGTTAAGGAATAGAATTCTTCTTCAGTTTTGCAGAAGCACAGTTGAATACAATTCTGATTGACGAATCTCCAAGTTATTAACAGTTCAACCATAATCTAAAGCCTCAGTTCTTCTTCATCATACAGTTCATTAGCTTTTACCACTGCAGCATAGCCTAGTATGTAATCCTGTTTTTTTATTCTGTCCTTAACCATGAGCTTCAACAGATCTTTTAAATGGCATTTCCCAAAATTCTCTTGATGCTGTATATCATCCAAGGTTAAAGTGATTATAAATGCATCTTTTGGCAAAAATTTTAACCTACACCAGCTTAAACGCTCATTCAAATTATCATAGTTTTCAAAATAAGCATAAACCTCTCGCTGACTTACATTAAATTTTGTTGAATAATAATCCGCGCCAATTCTAAAAAATGCGTGTTTAATGGTTAGCAGTCTCTGCTTGATTTGCAACTCTTGGGCATAAATATCAATTAGCTTTGAAAGATAATCTACTTTTTGTCCAAATTCAAAATGACTATAATCAACAAACATTGTTTCTTGGCCTGTATACCCCAATTCTTTTAAATATTTTTCCTGTGATACCAATAACCGATCGATATTCTCATGCAAATTCTCTAATTCTTGCATAGTCTTTCTTCTCCCTTTCACTTTAAATTATCAGACACTTCATATTTTATTTTTCCTAGACTAAACCCGTAGAAAATTTTTCAGGGAATTTTTCTAGAATTTCGTTTTGAAATATCTGCTTTAGATATTCGATGTTTGCATCTGCTAAATCGGCTCTTCCATTAAGGAAAAACACCTCATCTTTATAATGAAATTTATTATGTTTAAAACGGGAACGATAGTGATTGTATATCTCCTCTAAAGCGACGTGATTTTTTGATTTTAGAGATTCCCCTGGACTTCCACCATTCCGATAAACTTCATAATTATCAGGATACAAAGGCTCATAAAGAAGATTTAATATATTTTCAATATAGGTCATCAGATGATTCTGGTGGATATACACTCTCTTCAAATATCTTGCCATTTCAAAATGTAACTTTTTCCGCGCCATAAGAAAAGTACCCTGGGCAATGGTTTTCATCTTTTGTAAGGCAAGAATCCAAAAGTCTTCAAAACGTTTTTTGAAATCTTCCAGATCTTTATAACAGAAGATTCTTGATTTAGTTATCGAGAAACCGGCTGAAATGTAATCCTTTACTTCGCCTTTCTTACGAATTAATCTAGCTCCTGGCGTCTGCTTAGTGCATAATTGACCGTTAGCATTTTGCCATACGTCTCGCTTATAATGTAAAGCTCTATACGGCAGCCATTCCCGATCGGTAAAGTACACATGCAAATATCTTGCTATGCCAATTACCTCTTCCCAGGCAAAATATAATAATTTCTCCTCACCGATCACCGCTTCAGCAAAAGTTTTGATGATTTTTTGCTTCTTGGATTTTGACCAGTTACCATGTGGTAACAGACCAATAATATGTGATCCGTACCGTGTTTTTCGTCCAGAGTCAGGTTTATAATGACGTTCTTTCTTACTTTCAACTATTCTGAGTTCCGCAAATAGTCCATCTAGGCTTAGGGGACTATTGGTTGCTAGCACATCATATTGGGCAATCCGCAGCTGGATCTGATCTAAATCATAAACAGGTTGCTGCTTAAAAAAACACGGAAATCTTCCAGTTTCATCACAAAACGTTCTCATACTCACCTTTTCCCTCTTCATCCCAACCAATCACGTATCCAAAGGCATCAAGTTTATCCGCTTCTGCAAAAATGGCATCACGATCTAAAAAGGACTGATTAATTGCAGCCAAACATTGATCAGCTAATTTTGAGTCGCCTTTAGAAATTGCAGATTCAGCCAGTTTAATCCATTGGTACCGGTCCTTACATCCCTGTTCGTACAGTCGCTTAAGTTCTTCTTTATTAGGCATTTCAAGCCCTCCTTTACCATATATATAAATACACAATTACGGTTCCCGTATTTGTTTTGGCTTCTTCCTTCATATTCAATTGAGTTTTATAGATATTTCTAGTTGATCTAAAATCAAATATTTGTTAAAATCTATAGTACAAAGGCTAGGCAGTGCGCGCTGGCGGGCGATGAGGGTGATGAGGGTTGATCTCTGATCTCCGATCTCCGAGGGTACACTCCTCCCTGTGAAATGAGCTATAAAATTTTTAAACAGTTGGCGCTATTTAAAAATTTCGCTCAAGCTTTTAAAAATGAATTTCTAAGTAACTTGAAGAGTGGGGAGCCTCCCACTTTTTCTTTTTTCAAACTATAATAAATCTTTTAGATCAATTTGCAGGGCGTCAGCCAGCTTAATTAAGGTAGATATAGTCGGCAATACCTCACCTTTTAAAACTCTTCCCACTGTACTTTCTGCAACACCAGAAACGGCTGCTAATTTATAATTTGAATAACTTTTCTTGCCTTTCTCTTGATTTATTCGAGTAATGAGTGATTGTTGAATCTTTGGCATCTTATTTACCATAAGTTTGATTCCCCTCACATCCCTTTAGTAATTTTTTTACATCACACTGCAGAACGTCAGCTATCATCAACAAAGTGTTTACTGTTACATAATATTCAGCATTCTCAATCTTTCTAACTCTTACTGAACATGTTGATTTATAGCCCAAGGCTTGTCCTAATGCGTATCGTGACATTTTTTTTGATTCACGTGCCTCTTGTATGTTTTTACCGAGTATTATCAGTCTTTCATCCATAAACTCACCTCCTAACTCCAAACAAACTGATTTTGTATAGTTTGCAAAAATGCAAAAAAGGCCGACTACTTAAATGTAATCGACCTCATTGCTTATAAATGGTGTCCTCTTAGGGACTCGAACCCTAGACCCACTGATTAAGAGTCAGTTGCTCTACCAACTGAGCTAAGAAGACATATATATCAACAGCAAGATTTTAGCAAAATCATCTTATCACACCTTGCGGCGGAATGCAATGTTTTGTTGAAAACCACACAATTTTCAGGGGCTTTCTCTTGCCGTGCTTTGATATTATATTCCAGCGTTCTGAGAAATGCAAGCTTTTTTTAAAATATTTAACACCGAATTCCAGGCCGCAACTTGCAAATGGAATTTCAAGAAAATCAGAACTGTCCTGTTGAATTTTAGTTTTCTTTTTCCCAGCTCATTTCCTGCAGGCACGTTTTATCATATCATCCAATAACTCCCCCACCTGCATTGCCGTTTCATCGACATTTCCGTCTAATTGACCAAGCACACAAGACTCAAGCACCCCTAAAACCGCCATGGCCATAAACTTACGCAATACCTTTGTGTTTTTTTCCTGAGAAACACCGATTAATTTGATATCTATCTGTTCCATCATGAAATTCATTAACCGACTGCGAAAAGCGGTTGTGTTATCCGCTGTAAATAAGGCTGTAAAAAAAGCTTTGCGTTCATCAAAATACCGAAACCAAAGAACCGTTCCTTCTGCCAATCCCAGATCTTTCTTTTTTTCGCAAAGAACTTCAAGCTCACCGATCATTTCCTCCGTAATTTCTTTCAACAGATCATATTTATCATCATAATGCAGATAAAACGTTTTTCGGCTGATATCCGCTTTTTCAGCAAGCTCCTTCACCGTCATCGCCTCAAAACCGACGCTCAGCAGACACTCATGAAAAGCAGCTTTAATTGCCTTTTCTGATCGAAGACAACGGCGATCTTTCTGATTCTGCATGCTCTCCCCCTTTTTACACACTGTTAACAAAATGAGTATTACTACATTCTTTTAGAAATTTGGTCATTGAACCGACACCGAACATGCGGTAACTTAAATATACACGAGAGTATTAATTCACACAAGCCTTCACAGAATAAATTCTGCTTTCTGCTTGGAAATGAGGAAAACAGTTTGATGTAGTCCATTTTCTGTGTTTTTGAAAAACTGATGACTTTTGCGAATGGAATTATACTCCCGACAGGAGGTACTGAAATGTCAAGAACTGCCGAAGAATTGATGACTCATCATATCGAATCCATGATGAACATGAAGAAGGATTCCAATCTGGACGATGCCTTATCCGATTACTCAGAAGATTTAATTGCCATTACCCGTTTGGATGGCCGCGTGCGTACAATGGGACATGATACGTTAACCAGCGTCATGCGCAGCTCTTTGTCTTTTGCGATGAAGCTGGGCATGGATATCGAACACGCGGTTGAGAAGCTGAATTTCCTTTACCGTCAGAGTACCGATCATTACATCACTTTAATTGCTTCGCTTCCGCCTTTCTCTTCCTTTGCTTCCTTTACCTATATGGTCGAAAACGGAAAAGCTATCTACGTTACCGGTTACGCCAAAACACCCATCAGTATGCCTTCCCTTGGCGTGAAAGCTCATCCTTTTCCTCACAATTCTGAAGTGATGAACATCACGGAAAAGCATCTGGAAAAACTGAAGAATAAAGATATCGAAGGGCTGATCGATGACTATGCCAAAGACGCCGTGATTCTGACGAACTGCTGCGCCCATCCGCTCCAGGGTGAAAGTGACATTCAACGATATTGTCAGAGTCTGACGAGTAAGTCTGCGGCTGAAATTGACGCTTTGACCTCATCGGATTCAAAAATAACCGTCAAGGAAGCGGTTGCCGAGCTAAGCTGCATTGGCTTTCAGAACAAAGTGATGAAGCAATGCGGCGTACTGACACAGCGCATTCGCGACGGAAAAATCATTTTTGAGTCTTTGACCTTTCAGCAGCCCTCAATCAAAATAGAATAAAGTGAAATGCGGCTCCCAGGCAAAACGTCTGGCCGCCTTTTTTGTTGAATAAAAAAAGCCTGCGCAAGAACAGGCAAAGTATAAAGTTCATTCATTTCAGTGAATTGCAAAAGCCACAAAACAAAAAAGCCCTTGCGGACTTTTCATTTTTAATGGTGACTCGTACGAGATTCGAACTCGTGAATGACGCCGTGAAAGGGCGCTGTGTTAAGCCACTTCACCAACGAGCCAAAAAAAATGGCGCCTAAAACAGGGCTCGAACCTGTGACCTAACGGTTAACAGCCGTTTGCTCTACCGACTGAGCTATTTAGGCGTTTGCTTAATTATAATATCATAAGCGCTAAGAGCATGCAAGCACTTTTTTTCAAATTTTCGCTTTTTTTCATTCCCAGTTTTTAACAGTTTTGTTTACTCCCTTAAAATAGAAAAGCCTGCCCGTGAAGGCAAGCTTTCCTCTGTTTCAGAATTGCGTCAGGTTGACGACCCATTTCTCTTTCCGCACTAGAGAATAGGCGATCACCAATTTGAGGATATCCGTCATCTGACCGATCACATAAAGCACCAGAATATTGACGCCCGTGAAATAGGTGAAGCAGCAGACCAGCGGAATGTTGACCGTCCACATATATCCCGAATCCATGAATAAGGTGGATCGAGTATCACCGCCTGCCCGCAGAATGAAATAGCACTGTGTGTTGCCCATGTAGATCCAGAACATGACTGACATGATCCGCAGGACGTTGACCGCGACCTGCTTCGCGGTTGGTGAAACTTGATAGAAGTGCGGAACCACAAAGGAGGAACCAAACATCAGCACGGCAAACAACAGCGACAAGATCACGCTGAAGCCCAGCAGCTGATACCCATGATCGCGAGCTTCATCAAGTTTATCCGCCCCCAGCGGCTGCGACACCATCACTGTCGTTGCGGCCGCCATGCCGCCAAAGAGGACGAAGAAAATATCGCCGATCGTGTTGGCAATCGAATATCCCGACATGACCTCTGGTCCGCGGGTAGCATAGAACTTAAACAAGGTCGCCATTCCCAAAGACCACATGACTTCATTCAACGCCAGCGGAGCCGCTTTGATCAAAATACTGCGAACCAGCTGACCGGAAACATGAAACATCTGCGACAACTTCGATTTGAAAGCAAACGGCAGCTTTGCTAAAACCAGCAACAGTACAGCCGCTTCCAACAGACGCGCGATCAGCGTGGCAATCGCCGCGCCCTCAACGCCTAACCGTGGAAATCCGAAATTACCAAAGATCAGGCAATAGTTTAAAAAGGTATTGATTAAGACTGCGCCGGCACTGATGACCAGCGGAATCTTAGTTTCCCCCACCGCCCGCATTGCACTGGAGATGCCAAGCGACAACGCCATAGGCAAAAACGTAAACGCCGCGATCCGCATATAAGCCCCGCCCAGCTGAATGATCGCCGGATCACTGGTAAAGAAGCGGACGATTCCCTCCGGCACAAGAAAGCCCAGCAGAAAGAACGGGATCATGATCGCATAAGCACTCAGGATGGAAAACCGAAATGATTGTTTCATTCGTTCCTGATCCTGAGCGCCAAAAAACTGAGCGATAAAAATGGCCGCCGCCGCTAAAACTCCGTTAGTTCCATAGGTCGCTATAATATAGAAACGATTGACTGCCGCAACGCCTCCCAACGCGGCGTCGCCCAGCTGTCCTACCATCAGATTATCGACAAGATTGACTGAGCTGGTAATCAGCTGCTGCATCATCAACGGTACAGCGACAGCCAGCGCCAGCTTGTAAAACTGCCGAGTACCGATAAATTTTGATAATTTTTTTCTCATTCCCCGATCCTCCCTCTTTTAAATCAATGGTATCAGTTTATCACACTTTCTCAAGAAGTTCATCCTTCCTTCTGCAGACCCATAGAAAAAACGCAGCGGATTCGGCTGAATCTGTGAAAGCTGCGCTTTTTACAGGGTTCGATACGTTTATTTTATCTGAAGACTTTCATGTTTTATGGTCGTCAAAGATCAGCGTTCCGTTTCCAGATCCTTGAGGAACTGATCGCAGGCTGAGTCAAAGCTGTAATAAACGGGAATGGCATTCGCTTTTAAACCGCCGATCACAAACGCGTTGTAGCCGATCGGACAGTCTAAGCCTGCCGCCTGATTCCGGCCGATCCGGCTGTCGGAATAAACCGGGTATAAATGGATCGGTTTGCCGCTCAGTTTTTTCTCCAACAGAATCCCCAGTGCCATATGACTGCCGGTATCTTCATTAGCCAGATCGAAAAACACATGCGTTGCTTCGCACTGATAATGATAATCCGCCTGGAAAATAGCTTCTGGGGTAGAAGCGCCGCCTTCATTAAGCGGCAGATCAATCGGACTGATCAGCTGATATGCAAGGCCGCGGGCGGTCAGTTCACGGCGCAGCCGTTCTCCTTCCAAACGCCGCTGGCGCTGATCAGCCTCGGTAAACAAGGGGCCGACGAGATAGACCGTGATCATTGTGAAACCTCACCCAAGGCCCAGTCGATGTAGCTCTGCATTTCCGCAATGGTTTTCAGATGGGCTTCGCCCTTGCCGCGGTCATGACTGCCCAGCGCCAGAACCCGCAGCAGTACCGGATGTTCGCTCTGGTTGTTCTCCTGCAGCTTCGCCGCCATTTTCTTGCCATGATACGGCGGAACGTTATTATCGCACTCGCCGGTCTGAATGTAGATTGCCGGATAAGCAATCGGCTGGATGTTGTGATAAGGCGAATACGAAAGCATGAGTGGGAACAGGTTCGGATCCATTGGATCGCCGTATTCCGTGATATACATCGGACCGCGGTCATCGTTGCGGAAACGGATCATATCGGTATGCGGCACCGAGGCGATGACGCAGCCCCACAGATCCGGACGCATCGTCACTAATGCGCACATCAGTAAGCCGCCGTTTGAGCCGCCGCAGATCGCGGTTTTGGCCGGGCAAGTCCAGCCTTCCTGCTGGATCCGCTCAGCTGTGACAATGAAATCCGTAAAACAGTTTTTCTTGTTCGCCAGACTTCCGCCTTCATGCCAGCGCGTGCCGTATTCACTGCCCCCGCGCAGGTTGATGCTCACATAAATCCGGTCCTGGCTGACCCAGTCCACAATGTCCAGATCGACAAACGGATTATTATAGGAAGGCAGAATCGCGTTGTTATAACCGCCGTACCCATACATCAAGGTCGGCGTTTCGCCGGTTTTTTGCAGCCCCTTCGGCATGACGACAAACGCTGGAATGCGCTCACCGTCGGCAGCTTCGGTGAAAATCTGTTGGACTTCAATCGCATCGGTGCTCTGCGGATTCGGCTGATACAGCACTTCCAGCTGATCGCCGGTCAGCTTCAGCAGCATCGGCGAATGGACAAATGATTCAAATTCCAGAATCAGGGATTCCGTTTTCCGGATAGCACGGGCATTCTGCATCGCCAGCGTGCAGGCGCCCCATGGACTTGGCAGCGGCAGATCGCAACAGAAGGCTCCCGTCTTATCGACAATGCGGACTAAGGAAGCGGCATCGTTGAGGTAAAACAGCACCAGCTGTTCGCCATGGCGAACGGCATCTTCCAGCTTCATTGAGCATTCCGCGACAAATGTCCGACCTTCCGCCAGCGTCTGCCCTTGCTTCACGGCGATCAAACGTCCCATCGGAGCTTCGGACTGAGTTAAGAAAATCAGCTCGTCCCCCAGAGTATCGACATAGGTAAACGCTCCTTTTAAATCCTGGCTGACCGAAACAAATTCGCCGTCATCCTGCTGCACAAAGATGACCGTATCGGCATAGTTTTCCATCACTTCCGCAATCACGGTTTCCCCATCCGCAGAGCTGGCCAAACGCACCAGCACGGCGTTTTCATGATAATCAAAACACGTCTGGATTTCATCCTTGTCACAGTCATAGCAGCGGACATGATTGACATTCAGGCCTTTTTCCGGATCGGCATCCGCGTCGGAATACAAAATCCGCCGGCCTGTTTTATCCCATAACGAATAGAAAATTCCGTCCAGTTTGCGGATCAGTTTGTTCGCTTTCTGATCCACGACCAGCACGCACGGACGTCCGGCGCCGTCTTCCAGTCCGGTATAATAAATCAGATTGGAATCCGCAAATGATGAATTCGCTGTAAACACGGTGATCGTGTCGGGAATCAGGCTGAGATCAACCTCCCGGATTTCCTTGAAATTTTGATCCAGAACGACCAATGTCCGTGTTCCATCCTTGTTGGCACGGGTTGCCCAATAGCCTTCTTCGGTTTCTGTCAGCGCCGAATAGCTGGCATAAAACGGGCGGGCCTGCAGCTGTTCTTTTTTCTCAGCATAGCCGGGCAGAGCCGCGAAAAATTGATCGGTCAGGGCATTTTCTTCAGCCACCCAGTTCAGCACTTCCGGATCCTTCGGCTGTTCCAAACCGATATACTCATCCTTCATCGTGATGCCGAAACGTGTTTCAGACCAGTTTGATTTTTTCCATTGCGGATAATTCATGAATCTTCCTCCTTCAAATTCGATTGTCTTCATTGTACCACAACAAGGAGCGAAATAGGACGATCATCCCCACGCTGGCAGAATGTCATCGTTTCTTAAGAAACGTGTCATAGACCTTCACAAAGCGTCATCAGGAAGTAAAGAACTTAAGATTTTTTCCTTTTATACTGAAAGTGACAAACAAGTCACCCAAAACCCCATAGAAGAGTCATTTTACAGTGCCATAATAAGGGAAACTTCAAGGAGAGTGAAAGTATGAGCCGACGTCGTGTAACCGAATTTCTGCCCTTTCTGCTGCCGCTGCGCAGAAAGCAGAAGATTTGGTGTTTTTATCAGAAAATGAAGCATGATGGGCATCGTTATGCCCGTCATCAGGCCGAGAACCGGCTGCCGTATCTTCAATATGAATGTACTCAGGGTTTAATCAACCCTGACAGCGGGTACGATATCCAATATCAATACAACAAAGCGCACAACCTGAAAGTCGTATCGCGGCGGATGCAGCAGCTGATCATTGAACCGGGGGAAGTGTTTTCCTTCTGGCAGCTGGCCCGCGGTGCGGATCATGATGATCCCTATCTACCAGGTTTAGGCCTGCATGACGGCAAGATCGTGCCGGTGCATGGCGGAGGCCTGTGCTTTATGAGCGAGCTGCTGTACTGGATGGTTCTGCATACGCCGCTGACGGTGATTGAAAAACATCCGCACCTCGTCATTTCCCTGCCTGCCAATCCCAATGCTGAAATGCCGGCGGGGATTGATGCGACGATTCAGGAGGGGTGGAGCGATCTGAAATTCCGCAACGATACAGACATGCCGTTTCAGCTGATTCTGGATTTTGAGGAAGCTTCCGTTCACGCTCAATTTTTGTGCGGACAGCCGCCGCAGTATCGCTATGAAGTTTCAGGTTCAGAGCTGGTCTACTCGCGCAAAAAGGGAAAGATCTTCCGCACCCAGCAGATCAGCCGCACGCTTTATGATGCTGAAAGCGGCGAGGTTGTCCGGCAGGAAGCGTGCTACACCAGCCGCAGCCGGATCGATTATCCGCTGAGTCCGGACACGGAAATCATCGAGGAGGATGAAGGATGACAAAGAAAATAAAAGTCGCAGTCTTATTCGGCGGCTGCAGTGATGAATACAGCGTTTCTCTGCATTCGGCGGCCGGCGTCCTGCGGGCTCTGGATCCGCAGCGCTATGAAATGATTCAGATTGGAATTGATCGGCAGGGAGACTGGTTTTTAACTTCGGCTTCCCCCGCAGAAATTGAAGCGGATCAATGGCATCAGCCTGAAAACCAGCGTCTGCAGCTGACTTTGACGCGCAGCCGCTTTGAGTTAAAAACAGCATCGAACCAACCGATTGACGTCGATGTCTTTTTCCCGGTGCTGCACGGCCGCAACGGTGAAGACGGCAGCCTGCAGGGTATGTTTGAGCTCTTTCACATTCCGTTTGTCGGCTGCGGCCTGGACGCTTCTTTGCTTGGCATGGACAAAGCGCTCAGCCACCAGTTAGCTCAGCAGCACGGGATCGAAGTCAGTCCGTTTCAGGTCTTCAACAGCGCGGAATTGGATCAGAAACGGAGTCAGATTCAGCGTCTGAAGCTGCCCTGCTTCGTCAAGCCGGCGCGCGGCGGATCGTCGATCGGCATCACCAAAATTACCACCTGGGAAGAACTGGACAGCGCCTGTGCCGCAGCCGCAAAGCATGACTCACGGATTTTGATCGAGGAAGCCGTCGTGGGCGAAGAAATCGGCTGTTCCGTGCTGGAAACGGAAGAGGGGCTGGTTTTAGGAGCTGTCGACCGCATTCATCTCAACAGTGACTTCTTTGATTATGAAGAAAAATACGTCGATACGCATGCCGAGGTCGAATGTCCCGCGCCGCTGCCGGATTTTATCTCGGAACAAATGCGCCGCATGGCGCTCAGGCTCTGGGAGATTCACCATTGCCACGGTTTAGTGCGGGTCGATTGTTTCCTCACCGGTGATCAGCGCATTGTCTTCAACGAGATCAACACGCTGCCAGGCATGACGGCGACCAGCCGCTATCCGCGGATGATGGCACAGGCAGGGATCACCTTTGAAATGATTTTGGACACGCTCATCGGCGAGGCTTTGCGGAGGTCTGCGAAATGGACTGCGTAAGGTTGGTTAACCGTGAACATCGGCTTCCGCACGAGGAGTCGCTGTGGACTAAAGAGTTGGTTTGGATCGATCATCAGACTCAGCTGCAGCCGGTCTGTGCCCGCGCGTTAAACGCCTGGATCAGTGCCTGCGGCGGCGAGCAGGAAGTGACCTTCGTCAGCGGCTGGCGCAGTTATGCCCAACAGCACACAATCATGAAGGAAACAGAAGCTGAACGGGGCTGGTATTATGCCCATCAGTTTGTCGCCGAAGTCCGCGCCAGCGAGCACCATACGGGATTGGCCATTGATCTGGGGATCGCCGGAAAGGATCAGGATCTGATCTGTCCGGACTTCTCTGGTCCGCTGGCTGAGAAGATGCACGCCTGCGCTGCCCGATTTGGCTTTATCCTGCGTTATCCCAAGCATAAAACAAAAATAACCGGCATCAGCGAGGAACCGTGGCACTATCGTTATGTCGGACCTCTGCATGCGCAGATCATGAACGAAAGGGACTGGGTACTGGAGGAATACGCCGAATTCCTTCGGACTTGTTCCCCTTCGCATCCTTATTCTTATTTTGACGGAAAGCAGCACTGGGCCTTGTGGACGCAGTCTATTTCATCGACCGTCAATGACGAAGCCGCCGGTTCGCTGCTGGATGAAACGACGCGGCTGGTCGTTCAGGCACTGGATCCCGCCCCTGTGGCCATCGGCAAGGATCGAGCCTGGGTAGAACTTGACAGCGCCGCTTTGCGGCATAACCTCATCACGCTGGAAAAAGCTATGACAGACAAACAGAAAATCATGGCCGTGCTGAAAGCCAACGCGTATGGTCATGGTCTGGCACCTATCGCTCAGTTTCTAAGCCGCCAGGGTGTAAACCATTTCGCAGTAGCGACAATGGAGGAAGCTAAGGTGATCCGCGATCTCAATCCGGATGCTGAAATTCTGATCCTGGGGTATGTTCCCGCCTGCCGCGCGAAGGAAGTATCCGAGCTGAAACTGTCGCTGACTTTGACCAGCTACCAGCAGGCCTGCCAGCTCAGTCAAACGGGCTATCCGATCACAGCTCATCTGCCGGTCGATACCGGCATGCATCGTTTGGGCGAAGCTGCGCAGGATCTGGATGCTCTGGCACGGTATTATCAGCTGCCCAATATCAAAATTACCGGGACGTATTCCCATCTGTATGAGGCTGACAACCTCAGCCCTGCGGCTCAAGTTCACACTCAAGCACAGATCGAGCGGTTCTTTGCCGCTGTCGACGGCCTGAAACACCGGGGTATTGATCCGGGGAGCGTCCATCTGCAGGGCAGCTACGGCTTCCTCAATTATCCTGAACTGCGCTGCGATCTGGTTCGCTGCGGCATCGCCTTGTTTGGCTGCATTGCCGATCATCGCTCCCAAACCAAGCTGGACTTACGGCCGGTGGCTTCTGTCCACACCCGCATCGCGGCGCTGCGTTCCTTGAAAAAAGGGGAAGGCGCAGGATACAATCATGTCTGGTCTGCCCCTCAGGATACCACGGCAGCAATTCTTTCCATCGGTTACTCCGACGGGCTGCTTCGCAGTTCATCCTTTCAGGGCGTTGAAGTCCTGATTCACGGTCAGCGCTGTCCGCTGGTCGGGGCGATGTGCATGGATCAGTGCTTCGTCGATATCGGTTCGCTGCCCGCAGTGATCGGCGAGGAAGTCATCGTGATCGGAACGCAGGGAACCCAGTCGATTTCAGCGTTGGAAATTGCGGACAGAACTGGAACGATTGTCCCGGAAACCTTGAGTTTACTGCGCGGTCGGATGCCGCGGATCTTCATTTAAGTTGGCATTCACCCATTTCCAGTTCACCGCTCACCCCTGCGTCCCAGCCTCAGCCCTGATAAACAGAAGCTTGATTTTAATGTAGAAAGGCGAAAAGGCACGGAAGCCAATTCTGGAAGAAAGTGACATCATAAAAAAACGTTGATCTGCCTCGGATCTGAATCCTCAGACTTGTAAGGCGGTCAGCGTTTTTTGTTTATCGGGTTAATTAGTTTATTCTTGGTCAGAAATGGTTTCCTGTCTGATCCCTCGGTAAAACATCCGCTGCGGATAAAGTGTTCAGTCTGCCAGCACATCAATCTGCCGCAGCTTTACTCTGCGGTAAGCGCCAATGCTAAAAAGCATGCACAGCCCTTCGGAGATGACAAAAGCTAGCCACAGCACATTCAGCCCGCCCCATCGAGAAAGCAGCCAGGCCAGCGGCAGCACCAGGATCAGCTGGCGGCCCAGAGAAACCCACAGAGAAAGCATTCCGTCATCCAGCGCCTGAAAAATCGAACAGAGCACAATCGAAACCCCGGCAAAAACAAAGGAGAGGGAAATTGTTTTTAATGCCGGAATGCCGATCGCCAGCATTTCTTCGGAAGCATTAAACATGCCTAACAGCCATTTCGGCGCCAGCTGAAACAGCACCGTTCCCAAGGCCATGATCAGGACCGCAGCGATCAAAGAATATCGGGCAGCCTGATTGATCCGCTGTTTTTTCTGCGCCCCAAAATTATAGCCCACAATCGCGATCAGTGCGCTGTTCATGCCCAGGACCGGCATGAAGATAAACTGCTGCAGCTTGGCATAAACGCTGTAAACCGAAATCGCCAGCTCTGAATAAGGCAGCAGAATCATGTTCATCCCCAGCGTCATCACCGAGGCAACCGACTGCATGATGATCGCCGGAAAACCCACCGAATAAATCTGACGGCAGATATCCCAGGAAAACGAAAATCCTTTCACTCCCAGATGAATAAACGGAATCTGTTTATGAATAATCCACGCGCCCAGAACCATTGCCAGGATCTGTCCGCTTACCGTCGCGATCGCTGCCCCCAGAATTCCCATTGCAGGAAAGCCGAAGAAGCCGAAGATTAAGATCGGATCGAGAATGATGTTGACCAGGGCTCCGATTCCCTGCATGACCATGTTGTAAACCGCATTTCCCGTTGCCTGCATAATTCTTTCCATGACGATCTGCACAAACACGCCGAAGCAGAATACCGTTACGATTCCAATATACAAGGCCGCTTGGGAAGCGATGTCGGCAGATGTCGTAAACAGATTCGCAAAGGCTCTGGCCGCACTCAGACCAAAGACCGCAAACACCGCCGCACTGATCAAGGCTAACAGAATCCCATGCTGCGCCGCTTTATTGACTTCCTCCATTCTGCCCTCTCCCAAACGCCGGGAAAGCAGGGAATTGACCCCGACCGCTGTGCCCACGGAAACTGCGATGATCAGCATCTGGATCGGAAAGGCCAGCGACACGGCCGCCAGCGCTTCTTGGGAATAGCGTGCAACAAACATACTGTCGACAATGTTGTAGCAAGCCTGGATCAACATTGAAAGCATGATCGGCAGCGACATCGTCGCCAACAGTTTCTTCATCGGCATCGTCCCCATTTTATTTTCCATTCCTAAGTCCTCCTTCAAAATAAAAAACCACTCTGTGTTTTTTAGAGTGGTTTTGCCTCACTGATTTTTTGATTCCTTTTTCTTCAAGATGACGCTACAATCCGCGCTTCATCCTGATCCTGAGTTAGTTTACGCTTTTGCCGCCGGCTTGTCAAGGAAAAACCCAAGTTCTTCCCTATCCCAGCTCTGTTTCCTTGGGTACGGTTGTATTTGATCCCTCAGCGCGACTGCCATTCCTGTTGGCGCGCAAGCCAGAACTTTCGGTCTTCATCACTGATCCTGCGCAGCACCCGGCATGGATTGCCGGCTGCGATGACGCCGTCAGGCAGATCATGGGTCACGACCGATCCGGCTCCGATCACCACATTATTGCCAATCGTAACTCCCGGATTCACAATGACATTGCCGCCGATCCAGACAGAATTGCCGATCGTGATCGGCTTGCCGTATTCCAGTCCGGTATCCCGCACTTCACTGCTGAGCGGATGGGCTGCGGTATACAGACAAACCCGCGGTCCCAGCATGACATGATTGCCGATGGTAATCGAGCAGACATCCAGAAACAGACAGTCATAATTAGCGAAGAAATGATCGCCGATTTCGATCTGGCTGCCGTAATCGCAACGAAAGGGCGGCATAATTACCCCATCTTCGCCAAAACTCCCCAAGAGCTCCTGGATCAGCGCTTCCCGCTCCTCAGCCTGGTCTTCCCCTGTTGCATTGTAGCGCTGCGTTAAACGCAGAGCACGCCGATGCGCCGCCACAAGTTCAGGATCCTGAGCGGTATATAACATCCCCGCCAGCATTTTTTCTTGTTCACTCATCATCCTCTGATCTCTCTTTCTTTTCACTTCCGGTAAGCTTATTGTAACGAAATCCATAGTGCAAAAAAAGCACCAAGATTATCTTATTTCCCACAGTTTTCCAGCCTTCTTGTTTTGCAGAAGCATGCCTGCATATTGGCGCAGAAAGAAGGAAGAAATCAATTTAGAAACGGGTGTCGGAGAAATCATCGCCGTCTTTGAGCATGACATGCGATTCCGCGTTGATCTTCTGCATGGCCAGAATCAGCCGCTGCATAAACGGTTCCCGCTCCTCATCCGCAAAGGCCTCGGCCATCAACGCAGCAAAATGCATGATGATCGCATCCGCTTCCCGGCAAACCTTCCGGCCATAAGCGGTCGTCTTTAAATGCAGACTGCGGCGGTCCTTCTGTTCGATCTCCCGTTCCACAAAATCATTGTTCACAAAATAGGTGACAATCTTTGTGACATTGGATTTTGACATGCGAAAAACTTCCGCCAATTCACCTGGTTTTACACCTTCATGTTTCCGTATATATTCAAGAACCTTTAAATAATGAGGATTAATCCAGTTTGCGATCTGTTGATCAATCGACTGCGTATAAGTTGTGCATAACGCTGAAAGCAGCACATAAAATTGTCTGTCTTTGGCTTCCATTCACTGACCCCTTTCTTTTTTCTCATTGTACCGCACATCGGAAAAAAGGAAAATCCCAATCCTACCAAATCTGTATGAATTTCCTTATTCCTATCCGCTGAATTTTACTTTTATCACTTCAATTTAAAACAGCAAAGCTTAGCTTGTAAGGGAAGCTTCATAAATTAAACTGCGGAGAGAAGTGATTTATTGATATAATGAAATTAGTTAAAAATGATACTTGCTGTTCGCAGGAAATTCAGAAGAAAGGAAATCCATGAAAAAACGTTTGTCCAAGACCATGAAATATTTCTTCCTCATCGCTTTGCTTTTTGGATTGCTTCCTCCATCCCCGATTCAAGCAGAGGGAATGCCGGCAGCGTTCCGTCCGCGGATTCAGGAAAAAGCGAATGCGGAACAAGCCATAACAATGGGAGCTTATTTTGACAATCCATATCAGCACACCTTGCAGTCTGATTATGAAGAGGCGCGGCGCACAAGCCAGGATCGATGGACGGATACCGTCTGGCAAAATGATGTGCTGGATGCGAAAATTACTGTCTGGGCGGGGGAGGAATCGCTTGATCAGCTGGAAATCCAAGCCGGTGATTTTGTCAATGGAACTCATCGCATCGCGGCAGAAAATGCGGATATTCGCTGGCTGCATGAAACGATGGCCAACATTGGCAGCGCAGATCCTGAAGCTCCGGTTATCGCTTATCCCGATGTCATTCATCAGGGTGGTGTCACACAGCTTGATGCAGGACAGCTGAAATCCGCCTGGATCACACTGACGATTCCCAAAGATGCGTTTCCAGGAACCTATACCGGCACCTTTCAAATCCGTGCGGCGGGAAGCAAAACCATCACGCTGACGTTGACCTTTGAGGTCCTTGATCTGACTGCCCCGGACAGCTGGAATGGTGAAACGCAGATTGAGCTTTGGCAGCATCCTTATACCACAGCCCGATATTATCAAACAACGCCTTTCAGCGATGAACATAAAAATGATCTGCTTGCGCAGCTGCAGGAATACGCGCAGATGGGCGGCCGGGGTGTGATCGCCACCATCGTTGAAGAAGCCTGGAATCATCAGTCCTACGATAGTGATCCGTCGATGATTCGCTGGACACGTACTGCCGAGGGTGTGTACAGCTTTGATTATACCGATTTTGACCAGTGGATCGAGCTGGCAATTCAGGCCGGCGTGCTGGATCCAGCAGCCAACCGCGGACAGATCAAAGCTTACAGTATCGCACCCTGGGGCAATATCGTAACGATGTATGATGAACTGAGTGATACGGATCTGCGTTTAACGTTGGTTCCGGGCAGCGAAGAATGGACGGCAGCCTGGACGGCATTTCTGGAAGATTTCATGCGGCACACAATTGAAAAGGGCTGGTTTGATATCACCTACATTTCCATGGATGAGCGCGAGATGGAGGTGCTGCAGCCCTGCGTGGATTTAATTGAAAGGTTGCGCAGCGACACCGGAAAAAGTTTTAAAATTTCATCGGCGATGAATTATTCCAGCGGTGATGATTATTCGTTCCTGGATCGAATTGACGATGTTTCCGTCAGCCTGATTCACGTTCAGGATAAGTCAAAAGCCATGCAGAAGCTTGCGCAGCATCGCCGTGAGCTGGGTTTATTGACGACAATTTACACCTGTACCGGTCAATATCCCAGTGCCTATACGATTTCAGATATGGCGGATACCGCCTGGACAATGTGGTATTCAATGAAGCAGGGCGTCGATGGATTTCTGCGCTGGTCCTGGGATGGCTGGGTGGAGGATCCGCTGACCGATGTTTCGTATCGAACCTTTGAGCCGGGGGATCCATGGCTGATCTACCCTGCTGAGCGGGATACTGCGGGCGAAGTTTTCTACGAATCACCGCGCTACAAAATGTTGAAGCAGGGAATTCGCGATATCAACAAAGCCAAGTGGCTCCAGAGCCTATCCAGTGAAACCAGCACCGCCATCACTCAGCTGGTCCAGTCGCTCAAGCGTCCAAAGATGAAGATCAATCAATATGGCAGTGCGACATATGCCCGTGCCTCTGACCGACAACTTGTCCAAAATGAAGTTCGGCGCATGCGAAACGGCCTTGATGAAATCGCACGAGCCTATATTCAATCGCGCAGGATCCCGATCACCGGGGTTGAAAAACCAATGCAAAGCCTGTCACTGCGCAGCGGGAAAAGCCGGCAGATCCGGATCGAGCCGATTCCCTACAACGCCAATCCGCTCACCTGGATCTATAGCAGCAGTGATGAAACACTGGTTTCTGTCGATGAAGCCGGCGTCATCACCGCCATTCAAACTGGCATGGCAGTCATCACAGCCTATGCAGAAGAAAATCCGCAAGTTCAGGCTGTGATTGAAGTCACCGTTCTCGATCCGGCAAAGGCTCCCGGCAAAAAAGCCGAACGGTCGGTAAATACACAGCAGGAAGTCTGGAACAAGCGGAAATCGGACTAAATAATGGAATGCTTTTTAAATGGGGAGGGAGTAAAAATGAAGAAATTCTATTCTATCGGCTTGGGTCTTATTCTCATATTCGCTTTAACTGCATGTACAAAGCGAACTAATATTCATCTTAATCTAGTCAATTCACAGGATGTTAAAAATTATCTTGTCGGACAAAAACAAATCGATGATAAGAAATACAATCATTATACAATTTTGAACGGTCACTTCAATTTCTATATTGTTGAACCTTTGCCCGATGATGTTACGTTTACGCTAGAGGAAGATCCTACTCATATGACCTATGCTTCACTTTCCTTCGATGCCTCTGGTGATCATCCTGAACGAAAACGTGGAACTTTTGCGGTTTACTTTATTATAAAAGAAGACGCTGATTTGGAAGATATCGAGCGCATGGAACTTCTCACCGTTCAAAATGGTTACGCTTGTTATCGCTTTGGTGAGGAAATAGAAGATGAACAGTTCATTCGCTGGAAATAAACCAGCGGAGTTATTCAATTTAATAAAAGATCGCTTTTGTGATATACCCTTATCGCAAAAGCGGTTTTCTTTTTTCCGTCATAGTTTTATTATTTTCTCGAAGGTTCTATATTAAGCCGATCAATTCTAACCCTTAAGTCATCAGCATCCATGAGTAAAACACATTCCACAAAATAACTTGTGATTCCTTGATCGGTAACAAAATCAGTAACTACATAATACAGTTTATCCTTTTTATTATACGTTACATAGCTGACACCCAATGCAAGATTTCCTTCCTCTATTTCAAAGTCAGGATTCTTGATCAGATAAATTTCTCCCTGGTCTTCCCATCTCGTAAAATCTTCCGGCATGTAGAGCTTAAATAAAACATGATGCGTTTTGTCTATTCTAATTCGATGGTTAATTTGAAGCAAGTTTCCAACTTCGTTATTTTCGGATTCGAGATGAATTTTCTCCGCAGAAAACTCATTTTCATTTTTCTCCAATGTGCTCAAATAGTTTGTGCCCAGGTAAAACATAAGAGCCGCAAAAGCCAAAATCCCTGCAACAATCAAAACACATCTTTTCACTGAAGATCACCCCTATTCAATGAGTTATAAAGCCCGAGCTATTCAACAGCTCATGTTCGTGTCACGAGTAAAATGACGATTAAAGCTACGTAGCTTCATCGATTAAAAACGGATATCGTTAAACTATATTAACGTTAACGCATTACTTCATATCTATACCTCAGCACTCTTCTTACCCTCAAATTACAGAATATTTTAAATCTTGTCAACACTTATATTTTCAAAGACAGAATTCCAAGTTTTTAAATATTGAGTCCTGTAAGTTTAGCGATAAGCAACTTTAGAATACTGGACGTTCTATTATTGGGATAAACTTTCCAGCAAAAGGATATTTTGATAAACAGCCACCGTTTTAAATACAATTAAACTTTTTATTCAAAGGTATATTGTAGGAACGGAAAGACCGTGGTTAAAATGGATCCCGCTTCAATCAACTATTGCGAATAAAAGGCATTCTGATTTGATTTTTGAAAACGATTACCTGCTTTTGTTCCAGCAATCCTTTTATTCTGAACTTCCCTGCCAGAATTGTTCTTTACCCTTCCTTATTGCAAAGATATTCTTTACAATAGAGTTATAAATGAACTAAGGAGTGATTACATCATGAGAAAAATTGCATTGTTTTGTGCAGGCGGATTCAGTACAAGTATTTTAGTCAACAAAATGAAAGCGGCAGCTCAAGAAGAAGGTTATGCGTGCGAAATTGATGCCTATTCCGTATCAGAAGTGGCTTCCCGTGCCAAAGACGCCGATATCGTACTGCTTGGCCCGCAAATCCGGTTTAATCAGGAAAGCATAAAAAAACAGGTCAGCTGTCCGGTTGCCGTGATTGATATGCGAGCTTACGGTACCGTTAACGGTAAAGCAGTTTTGGATCAGGTTAAAAAAGTATTAAACGACTAGAGTTCAGAAATTTATGTCTTTCCATTTGTGGCAGAGCTCATTGGAGGATTGACTTAACAACATTAAAAAAGAGAGGTTTATTATGCAGGGATTAGAGTTAATCAGTTTTCAAATCATCAGCGCTGTGGGAACCGCCCGTTCCTGCTATATCGAAGCCATTCATTTGGCAAAAAACGGAAAGTTTGACGAAGCTGAGGCCTTGATGAAAGAAGGGCAGACTGTTTTTATTGAAGGTCATCATGCCCATGCGGAATTAATCCAAAAAGAAGCATCCGGTGAAAAATCTGAATTTGCTTTACTCTTAATGCACGCAGAGGATCAGCTGATGAGTGCTGAAGCTTTTGGAATTCTGGCTCAGGAATTTATTGATGTCTACCGAAAAATAAACGAATGACAGTTTCTGTCAAAGACTTTGAAGTTTTATTTCATCAGTTAACAAAATAAGAAAAAGGATATTTCTCTGAATCATTGAATTTTCACAGGAATATCCTTTTATCTGCATGAATCCGTGCGGAAGGCGATCATTTGACTTTGTGAATAATTTCCTCCTCTTGAAGGTTATTCATTCGTTTCCGACGTTCAAAAACCAGTTCCGAATGTTCCATCACGGATTTTATATTTTTATTATAGTGCATCGAAAATAAAAAAGAATAGATGAGATCCAAGATATAATACTTCGTTACCCGTGAGGCGCACGCTGCAAATTTCGAATGAGTTTCCATGTTGTCAAAACTGATCGAAACCGCCGCTCTTTTTGAAAGCATATTTTTCTGATTTCCATGAATCATAATAATTGGAATATTCTCCCGGTGCAGTTCATTAAAAGCCTCACCGATCTGCTTGCTATCTCCATACTGCGTCAGGATAACCGCGCACTTCTTAATCTGATCATCGCAGGGAAAGACAGCATCAAACCCAATAATGGACTCACAGCTGCTGCGTTTGCCAATCCGCACCAAATCAGCCTGCAGGCAGCGCAGCGGAAGCAAGCTCTCTCCTCGACCGTACATTAAAACCAAATCACTCTGATCGATGAGCTGGGCTGCTTTCCAGACTTGATCGAAATCCAACGTATTATAAATATCGGTCAGCGCTTGATACTGCAGATTCAGGATTTCACGGGCAATTTCCTCGCGGGTGGATCCCGGCGAAATCGGGATATCCGGATCAAGACGACTTTGCGTGAGGATAAAAGTATTCAGTTCGCTGGCAATCTTGATTTTAAACTCGGAAAAGCCTTTCATCCCTACTTTTTTACAGATTCTTACGATCGAGGAATTGGAAGAAAAGGTTTGACCTGCTAATTCATCAATGGTCATTTCTGTAACCCGCCGCGGATTTTCCAGAATGAATTCAACGACTTCATTTTCCGCCTTTGTGAATAGCTCGCTGTGTTTCAACTGTTCTATGATCATCACCTTTCCCACCCCCTATGCAGGAATTCTGATCGACTTTATTGTACTAGAATTCTGATCGAAAGCAAAGAACTTCCATAAGAATGCAGCATTCCATTTATCCCGCGCTTTTTACAAGTTGAGCCTGAAATCCTTTCTTTTTAAAAACAACGGCTATATCAGATTGAAAGTTCCCAATCCCGTGATAAACATAAATAAAGTGCCTAAGACCAAAAGCGTCGTCACTAACACAGCTTGGGCTGCGAATTCACCGTCTAATCCCATTTGCTGAGCCATGGGATAAGAAGCGACGGCAACAGGCCCGCCAAACAGTACCAGCATGCTGATCAGTTCCACACCGCGGAATGAAAGCAAAACCGCTCCCGCCAAGCCCAGCGCAGGAATCAGAATCAAACGCAGAAACGTCAAACCTGTTAACAGAAAACGATTTTCAGCCAGAGTATGAAACTGGAAGGTTCCGCCAAGCACAAACAACGCCAGCGGGGTCGTCATCTTGGTAATGGAAGCCAGCACAGCCGAACCTAAAGAAGGCATGGAAAACCCGCAGGATACTCCTATCAGACCCAGAACGGCACCAATAATCATGGGATTTTTTATCAGTGCTTCCAACGTACTTTTTAAATTAATCTTCTTACCCGAATAAATTTGAAGTATTAAGACTGCCGCTACATTCAAAAACGGCACAAGCAACGCCACCATGACAGAGGTTATCCCAACATTTTCCCGGCCGTAAATACTTTCCACTATCGGAAGTCCTAAAATAACGAAATTGCTTCGAAACAGCGCCTGAACAAAAACCCCTTTTTTCGCTTTGCTCATGGATGAGCGGTGCAGAACCAAGATCCCCATGCCGATAATCAAACACAGAAAAACCATGCAGTAGCCAATTAATAACGGATTCGCAATACTGGACGAATCAATCTGAATAATACTTTCAAATAAAGATAACGGCAGGCAACACCGGAACACAACTTTGTTAAAATCGTTCAGAGAGGTTTCGCTTACAATTCCTTTCTTTCGCGCTGCAAAACCCAGGATCATCACTGCTGTGATGGGTATGATGGCATTCACCGCCACAGTAAAACTGTTCATTGAATTCTCCCCCTTTAAGAAAGGCTGACCCTCAAGATCAGCCTGATTTATTCACTAAGCTTCTTCACCCTGCTTATTCAGCAGTTTGACAAAAGGGATGTAAATGACAACGGAAACAACAATACAGAGAATCTGAGTAATTACAGCTCCGATACTGCCCGCCGTAGTCAAATAAGCGTTGAGAATCGGTGGGACTGTAAACGGTACAGTGATGAATGCCGCTCCGGCAAAGCCAATGGCGGTAGCTACATAACCAATGGCCGCGGTGACCATCGGCGCCAGGATGAACGGAATTGCTAATAACGGATTCAGTACAATCGGCATTCCGAAAATCATTGGTTCATTGATTCCAAAAATCATTGGAATGGTTGATAATTTTGCCATTGAACGATTATCCTCTCGCTTGGAGAAAAGGTAGATCGCAATCACTAATCCGATCGTATTGCCGCATCCGCCAATGGTCACATAGGTGTTCCAGAAAGTATAGGTGAAGATATTCGGCATCGGCAGTCCTGCTTCGTATGCCGCCAGATTCGCCGCAATGGCCGCCATGCCAATAGTATTGCGGACAACGCCGATCATCTGCGATCCATGAATACCGATCATCCAGAATAACTGACAGACTAACGCAAGGACGATGACTCCAGCTGGATGCTGCATAATGCTTTCCATTGGCGCCTGCAATGTTTTTGTAATCATGTCCGGAATATAATAACCTGTACCCTTGACAAACAAGAAACCGATTACACCAAAGATCAGCGCTGTGATCATTGCTGGAAACAAAACTTCGAAGGAACGTGAAACTCCGGCAGGAACACTGTCCGGCATTTTGATCTGCAGTTTTCCGCTTTTGATCAAAGCACTGAATAATTCTGCGGATGCAATCCCGACAATGATCGCCATGAACATTCCCTGCGAATTCGTGTAACCGGCAGAAACAACATTGGAAAGGGTAATCAACTCTTCCCCGGCGGATGTCTGCACCGAAGTTGGCAATAATGTTACATAACAGGCTAAAGCTACAAATCCGCTTAAAACAGGGGCTGTCCCACGAATTTCCGCCATTTTGTGCCCGATTCGATAAACCAGATAAATGGCCAGAAAACTCATCGTTGCATAGTTAATCGTACTGAAAATGGATGTAAACTGTTCCAGGAAGCCAAACCCGGCAAATTGTGCCAGACCGTTTTTTGGGCTGCAGATTACATTGCTGATCAAGGTGGCAAAGGATCCGATAATGATGATCGGCATTAAATCTGTAAAAGCATCCTTAATCGCGATCAGATAGGTCATCTGCTGTAGTTTTCCGCCATATTTCTCTAAAATCTGCATAAAGCGGTCGAAGAATTTTTTCATTTTACTTTACTCCCTCCTGCGGGCTAATCTAAATCTTCCCCATTGGACTTAATAACTTTGGCATACCAGTCATAGCTGTCCTTTTTCATCCGTTTTAATGTTCCATGACCTTCATTGTCTTTGTCAACATAAATAAAACCATAACGTTTCTTCATTTCACCGGTACCGGCGGAAATAATATCAATTGGACCCCAATATGTGTAGCCCATCAGTTCTACGCCATCTTTTATGGCTTCTTTCATTGCCCGGATATGCTCCCTTGTATAATTGATGCGATATTCATCGTGAATCTTTCCATCTTCCGCAATTTCATCAATTTGTCCCAGACCGTTTTCCACGACAAACAACGGTTTCTGATAACGGTCATAAAGTTCATTGAGCGTATATCGGAATCCAAGCGGATCAATTTGCCATCCCCATGGCGTACTTTGCAGATAAGGATTAGGTGTTCCTTGATCCCCGCCTGTATGTCCGCAGAAGGGTTCCCCATACACATGCGTCGTTGAACGATAATAGCTGAAAGCCAGATAATCGCACGGGTACTGCGCAATAATTTCAAGGTCTCCTTCTTCCATCTGAACGTTAACGTTTTTCTGATCCCAAATCCGGTAAATGTATTTCGGATACTTTCCACGCATCATGACATCCGAGAAAAATAAGGAAGATCGGCGCAATTCTAGAGTTTCAAAAACATCCTGAGGGTTACATGTATTAGGGTAAACGTTGCTCAGAGAGAACATTCCGCCGATCTTAGCCCCTGGCATCATCTCATGTCCTAATTTCACAGCCAGAGCGCTGGCAACAAACATGTGATGACTTGCCTGATATATCGCCTGATCAAGATTTTCTTCCGGTTTAACAAAGACCGCTCCGGCATTTCTAGGTGTCCGCCGCATGTTGTTGATTTCGTTAAACGTCATCCAATACTTAACTTTTTTACCATAACGTTCAAATACAACCCGGCAAAATCTCAGAAAATAATCAATCAGCTTACGATTGGTCCAGCCCCCGTATTCCATCGCCAAATGCATCGGCGTTTCATAATGAGACAGGGTGATTACAGGTTCCATTCCTCGTTTCAGCATCTCATCAAACAGATCATCGTAGAATTGCAAACCTTTTTCATTGGGTTCTGTTTCATCCCCGTTTGGGAAAATTCGCGACCAGGCAATGGATGTACGAAATGCATTAAAATGCATGCCTTCCATTAAAGCAAGATCTTCTTTGTAGTGATGATAGAAATCTATCGCTTCATGGCTTGGATAATAGGTATTCTCCTGCAAGGGATAATCAAACCTGCCCCGGAACCCATCCGGAAATCCATCGGCAATACTCAATCCTTTCCCATCTTCCAGGTATGCACCTTCGGCTTGATTGGCCGCAATTGCACCACCCCATAAAAAATCTTTTGGAAACTTTTCTTCGCTGTACACAAGTCATCCTCCTTACGATGGCTCTATCATATTGAACTTTTTAACAAAGCTCAATCTTTTGGCAGAGTTCTGAACCTGATTGCCGATGTATGTCGCAAATTCAATCTAAATTTGAAAAAAAAGTTCAGATTGAGTGATTGATTATCTTCACTTCGCTTTTCATTTTATCCATTCGGAGCAAATATTTAAAGGTCAATCGAATTGTTCAGTATCTAGGCAAAGAATGAAAGTGTGCTCGAATCCTTTATTCTGTTCAACACAAAAAAAGCCGCTGTTCAGCGTCCTGTTTATATTTATCATGTCTTTAAGCTATTATGGAATTACCATACGGTATACAGCTCAGTAATTCCACCTTTACAAATGGTGTGTAAAGAGAAGAACCGATAATTTTTCTTTGATATTTGTTTGCTTTTTGAAATTCCTTTTATACTATTATATATGAGGTGGCTCAAAATGAAATTATTAAAATTGTTCGTTGTTCTTATTACCCTAAGCGCTTGTACGACTCAATCAGAACAAGCTGTATATTCTGTTCCCTTAGATAAATACAGTAATCAATGGATTAGTGATGAGTATACAATAGACAAATGTCAATTTGACTCTAGCAATATCATCGGTGCTTGGATCGAAAAAGACGGAGTATCTTCAGAAATGTACACTCAATATTTTCTTGATAATGGAATATGGGTCATGTATGGAAAAAATTTGTTAAGTGAAGCAAACTCATATTTCTATCCTTACCGGCTAGGAAACTATTTTTTCAGTAACTGTGAGTTAATAAAGGTTAAACAGCGATCCCTTTATTATGCTGAGCCAGTTTATATTACATCATTTTCTAGTATCAACAAACTATCGGATACTGAACTTGTTATTAATGAAACAGTAAAGTATACTCGAATCATCCCTACTATTAATGATAAACTTAACGGTCAATGGACAATCCCCGAAAAAAATTTAGAGTTTGTTATTGATATGAACGAAAACGAATTAATCATTCAAGGAGAAAATTATGATATTATCTCCATTCAACAATTATCTGATGATGTAATTTATATTAAATCCTCATTATTTAGCGAAGTCGGTTTATACCGGTTTGAGTTTTATCAAGATTGGCTTTATCTCTATCCACTTTATCGCGATAATCCTGATGAAGGATTCATTAAACTATCAAGAAGTGACTTAAAAGACTAAGTTACAATCTTTTAGTGAGCATAGGCCATTTTGTGAATCATAAGTTGATTATTTTCATATTACTAAATATTATACACAATTCTTAAGTCGTCCTAGAGGTTCTATACAAGTTCTATCTAATTTATCAGTTTCCTAAAACAAAAAGGATATCGCTTAAAGCTTTACATAGACTTTGAGCGATATCTTAATAGTAATATATCATTTCTTTGAGAAATTATTAGGATTACTGAATTTTAAAATATTCCTAATATATAACTTGCTTAAGTTGAAATTAAATGTATTTATTAAAGAGATATAATTATTTTGAAGATAAAGTTCATGTTGATTAGAACGTGAGTTTTTAGAGCTTAGTGGAGTTAATATGTAAAATCAGAAAATAAATTGACTGTTGCATTGTGGCCTGCTAATTTATTTTTCTTTGAAATTAATGAATTGGTTCCCGAGATGAACTCAACTATTATTTGGCGTTCGAATGCTTGATAGATTAACGATAATTTCAAATGATTCTTTTGTTATGTTGACACGCGGTTCTTCGCAGCCTAATTGTGCCAATAATTTCTTAACAATATATAATCCCTGGCCTGAATTACCATTCCCTCTGGAAATATCTCCTGAATAAAACCGATCAAATATTTTTGTCGAATCCAGGCAAAAGTCTTCCTTTATCGAATTTTGAATACTGACTTTCAATTCACGATCATTTGTAATTAAACGGATACTTAGTTTCCCGGTTGTTGAGCGAATCGCATTAATAATAAGATTTTGAAAAATACGCGTCAGCGCCGTTTTATCGGAATCCAAGAAAATGTCTTCCTCTGCCAACTGAATTTCCGGAATAATTTTTCTGTTTTCAAACAGAGAATGATTATCCAATATAACCTCAGTCACCAGTTTATTGAGTTCAATCATTTCCTTTTTATAAGAAATTTCATTATCATCCAACAATGAAATTTGATAAAAATCGTTGATTAACTGTTCTAAACGTATCGCTTTTCCAACCAAAGCTTCCATATACTGCGCTCGCTTTTCATCCGAAGCATTTTGCATCAATTCTAAATAACCTCTAATAGAAGTTAATGGAGTCCGCAAGTCATGCGTTAAACATGTTATATTCTCTTTCTGTTTTTCCTCTTTTATCTGTGCCTGCCCCATACTTATTCTTTCACTTTCAGCAAGCTCATTAATCATGACTGTCATCTTTTCCAGATCTTTATCCATCAACGTTAGCGTTATAAACTTTTGCGTTTTCTCATTCAGAATTTCCTGCAGCTGAATATTTATTTTACGAATCTGTTTTTTCCAGCAAACTAACTTGAAAATAAAAATCATCAAAAAAAGAAGTGTTAAAATAAATATCCAGAACATTGATTTTTCCTCTATTTAATTTCTTTCCGATTGACAAGAATACAACCGATTATAAGCAGTAATGTGCTGCTTAATAAATACCAAGGCAAATAATCTATAATTCTTGTAATGTTAGATGAGCAAATATTCATCCAGTAAAACATCGGGTTTGCGTACACATAAGTTCTCAATAGCGGAAATAGAGTTTCCATGCTTGCCCAAGACATCAGATAAACGCATGCGCCGCTGAATATATAAATACAGCTGACACCTGTTACAACGCTGATATTCGAGATTAAACCGCATAAGAAGATGACAAGGCAGTTCATCGCCAACAAAACCAAGCCGTTAATCACAGTCCATTGTAGAAGCTGCATGAATTCTGCCAGACTCATCAAATATCCTGACTGCATTGTTTCTAAGATGAAAAAGCCCAGGATGAATGCAAAATACATAAATATCGAAACAACGAGGATGATCATCGCTTTTGAAAAATAAATAATCCGGCGGTCAATTCCATAAGCAACAGACAATTTTATCGTTCCCACTTCATATTCTTTGTTAAAAAAAGTAGCCGTAAACAGAACATTGACTAGCCAGAAAAAAGCAGTATATCCAAGACACGACTGAGCAACAGTTTCAAAAGTAGGTTCTGCGGCAGATAAATAACTTTTAGCTTGGAAGCCAATATCCAAAAGCATCCCTTCACCTGATCCCATGATCGTCATTTCACCAAAAATCATGGATAAAAACAAAATAAACGCACTACCTAAAATAAAACCGATCCATGATTTTGAATGCACCAGCCGGTACAATTCCGCTTTTAAATAATTTAACATGATTTTTCTCCCGCTATGATTTTCATATAGTAGCTCTCTAAATCTTCGCCTTTGCACGTTAACTGATATAAGGTGATATCATTTCTTCCCAGCATCGCGGAAATTTGTTCAGGCGCATCAAGATAATCATATAAACAGATGGAATTGTCAGGCAAAACTCTATAATTATGGGTATGCAGCTCTAATTCTAATAAAGAAGCCACTTTCGACACATCGCTCACTTTCAGGTACAGATGCTTCTGACATTGTTTTTCTAATTCCTTCGCATCAATTTCCTGCATTAATTCTCCATGACTCAAAATACCATACTTCGTTGCCAGTTGATTCAGCTCTGACAAAATATGACTTGAAATCAAGATCGTTATTCCCATTTCTTTATTCAAACTTTTTAATAAATTTCTAAGTTCTAAAATACCGACCGGATCTAATCCATTAATCGGTTCATCCAAAACCAGAAATTCAGGGGTTCCTAACAAGGCAATGGCCAACGCAAGCCGCTGCCGCATTCCTAAAGAAAAATTCTTTACTTTTTTCTTTCCGACATGATCTAAATGAACTAAAGCGAGAACGTGGTCAAGATTCTCTTTACCAGGAATTCCCCGCTGCAATCGCTGAACTTCTAAATTTTCAATCGCCGTCATCTCGGAATACAAAGACGGACCTTCTATAATACATCCCATTCGGGAACGCTGTCCTGCAATGGACTTTCCTTGGTGTCCAAACAGAAATAACTCTCCGGTCGAAGGATTTGCCAGTCCGGTTAATAAGCGGATTAAGGTTGTTTTCCCCGCTCCATTCTCACCGATCAATCCGTAAATGTCACCGCGCTTCACCGTCATATTAATCCGATCCAGTACATTGACATGTTTATATCTTTTTACAATGTCTTTCGTTTGAAAAATGATTTCATTCATCCTATCATCCCTTTCTGTCCTTCATTATCGCAGAGAAAGGTCAAGGAAAGCTTAAGAGAAAGCTAAAGACTCCCTAAAGTTCAGCTCTTGATGAAACGATACCCCAATCCCCATACAGTTTCTATACGCCACCCTTCGCTGCCCAGCTTTTTTCTAATATTACTGATGTGCGTATTCATTACATCATTATCTCGTGCAAAAACATCATTCCATACAGTTTCATAAAGATTTTGCTTAGAGAAAACCTTATTGGGATATTTCATTAACAATTCTAAAATTTGATATTCTTTAGCTGTCAGTGAAATGGGATTCTCTTGAATAAAAACTGATTTTGACTGCGTATCTAACGCCAATTCTCCACAGATAATCCGGATTCCCGGAAATGTTTTCTGATTTCGGATTAAACAGCGTTCGATCCGTGCCAACAGCTCTTCTAAGTTGAAAGGCTTGGTTATATAGTCATCCGCGCCAAGCCGCAGTAATTCTACTTTCGTGCGTACTAAATCTTTTGCGGATACAACTAAAATCGGTACATCGGAAACCTTTCTTATTCCGCACAGTATTTCTTCCCCGCTGACATAAGGAAGCATTAAATCTAAGATAACTAAGTCAAAGAACTTCTGGTTAAAAACAGACAATGCGTTAAGTCCAGAAAAACAACATTCAGTTTCATAATTATAATTGCACAAAAAATCAGTTAATATTTGACATATTTCTTTGTCATCTTCTATGATTAATACACTGCTCATATTCAGCTCCCGTTTATGTTGAAAATTTATTAAAGTGCTTTTCTCATCTTTGAAATTTGATATTAAATTTGGTATATCCCCGCATTTACGTCACATTTATCAATGAACCTGAGCTTTTAGCCAAGAACAGTCCATCAAATTCAAGGATATCTTTGATTCAACTTTATCTCAACTATGGAGAAAAAAAGGATATCGCTCAAAGCCTTACATAGACTTTTATAAATCGCGATATCCTAATAGTAACATATCATGGTGGAGCATAACGGGATCGAACCGTTGACCTCCTGCGTGCAAAGCAGGCGCTCTCCCAGCTGAGCTAATACCCCATGTATATTTAAATTCGATGGTGGGCCTGAATGGACTTGAACCAACGACCTCACCCTTATCAGGGGTGCGCTCTAACCACCTGAGCTACAGGCCCAATTAACTGTTTCCCATCGAATGCTTAATAAATATACCACGGAGAAAATAAAGTGTCAACAACTTTTTAAAGTTTTTTCGATTTTTTGCATCGCCGATGATCCTGCCCTCTCAGTCGGCCTGTTTTTCCCTGTTATTCCAGAATCTTAACAAAATCATCAATCCCCTGAAAGATTGCATAAGCAATTTCATCCAGGTGTTCATCTTTCTGCAGTGCAGCTAAATCCTGACCGTTGGACAAGAATCCAATCTCAGCCAAAATCCCCAACGTAGTCGTCTGTTTCAGAATATAGATATTCCCGGTTTTGGGTTGGAATTTCGACTCCGTTACCGGCCGCAGCCGTTCCAATACCGCCGCGGCCAGCTGATGGGAATTCTCATTTCCCTGCTGATAATAAACTTCGGCTCCATGAACACGTTTGTCCAGCGAGATATTGCAGTGAATGCTGATAAATAATGTCACTTGGGGCTGATTCATAATCTCTACTCGTTTCTTCAGATCTTCCCGCTTCACATTCTTAGCCTCCGAAGGTGCCAGATCAACGTCCTCTTCCCGGATCATAATCACTTCGGCACCCGCCCCTTCCAACAATCGCTGCAGTTTCTTCGCTGTTTTTAAATTAATCTCATCTTCGTCGATCGCCTGACTCCGCGCTCCCGGATCCTTTCCCCCATGGCCCGCATCAATCACTATTGTCATTCCGTTTAAGCGTGTATCCGACATGACCGTAATCGCACGGCTGAATGCCCGCATCACCAGAGCGGCGATCAACAGAACAATCAAACTGCCTGTTGCCCAACATTTTCGTTTTAACCGTTTCATCGTTTTATTGTATGAAAAAAGCAGCGGAGCTATGCCGCTGCAAAGGGATGCGTTGTCCGCATCAGGATCAAGCTTAAAATCAGACACAGACCTTCGCTTACGGTCGGAGTCAGCCAGATACCCACTGCCCCTAGAGCTGAGGACAAAATCAATAAACAAACTAAGATCACAACGATTCCCCGTGCTAACGATAACGTCAGGGCTGCTTTTGGCTTTGCCAGCGCAACAAAGAATCCGGATGTTAATACATTATAGCCCATGATCAGAAAACAAATTGCATAAATTCGGAAAGCGGTGATCGTATTGGCAAACAGCGCCGCTTCCTGCGGCTTGATAAAGACTGAGACGATCTGCGGCGTCAGGATCATGCAACCGCCAAAACAGAGCGCCGAAGTGAGTGCAGCGGCAATCAGTCCGTACCGATACACCAGTTTGATCGTCGCGGAGTCCCGCTGTCCCACCGCATAGCTGACTAACGGCTGACAGCCCTGGGCAATGCCTACAAACGCCATCAGCACCAGATTGTAGACATATGTCATAACCGTATAGCTGACAACGCCGGATGTTCCGATAATGGATAAAATCTGATGATTGAACGCAAAGACGATGACGCCGGCGGATAGCTCGGTAATGCAGTCGGCAATCCCGATCGGCACAATCCGCTTGTATTGAGACAGATCCAGCGAAAACCGGGTAAAATGAAAGTGCGTTTTCCGGCTAAACAGAAAGTGGCTGAAGAAAACAAGAAAGGTCAGCAGCTGGGAAATTCCCGTTGCCCAGGCAGCTCCGGCTAGTCCCCAATGGAAGCCGAAGACAAACAAAGCATCCAGCACAACGTTGGTAAACGCCCCCAGCAGAACACCGAAAGTGGACAGCTGCGGGAAGCCGTCGGCCTTGATCAGCACTTCAAACGAATAAGAAACAATAAAGAAAAAGCCAAATCCCCCGATGATCCGCAGATATTCCGTTACATACTGCAGCGTATCGCTGCCGGCTCCCAGAAACAAAGCCAGCGGCTGAGCCAAGATCACACAGCTTACCGAAATCAGCAGCGCCAGCGTGGACAGGACAACGGTATTCATCGTAAACAGCTGATTAGCCCGCTCCTCTCGCCCCGCGCCTCGATGGATCGAAATCAACGTCGACGCGCCGATCGACAGCAGCAGTGAAAAAGCAAACATAAAGTTGATAAAAGGCATCGCCAGATTGACGGCAGCCAAGGCTGTTTCTCCTGCATAATTGGCAATAAAGATCCCGTCCACCATCGTATACAGGTTAAAAACCAGCATCGACGCCATGGATGGCAGGACAAAGCGTATAAATTTACGTTTTAAGCTCATAATTCCTCCTTCCTGAACCAGTATAAACCTTGGTATAATACTAGAGTCAAGGGGTGATCGAATGAAAAATCAGTATAAGATTCACCAGATCTGTCAGCTGTATCATATTGGTGCAGATTCGCTGCGGTATTATGAAAAGATGGGTTTGATTCAGCCGCAGCGCAGTGAAGGAAATTACCGGCTGTACTCCCTCAGCGATATTTGGCGGCTTAACGTGATCCGAGACTTATTAAAGCTGGGTTTCAGCACGCAGCAGATCAAAACCTATCTTGATTCCCGCTCCGTGGCTACCACCCGTCACCTGCTGGACGAAAAGGAAGCCATTCTGAGGCAGCGCATCGAGGAGATGAAGAAAGACCTACAGGACTTGCAAAATCGCCGTCAGAGCCTTGAGGAAGCGCTCAGCGAGCCGATGAATCAGGTGCGTTTACGAACATTTCCTAAACGGAGATGTCTGCTTTTAAAAGAGAAGATTGAACATGACGAGGATATCGATTATCTGTTGACAAAATTATCTGGACGGTTAGAGGAACAGCTGTCGATTCTCGGCAATGTCGATACCGGATCCATTCTGGAACCTCAGGCGGACGGCACAGTCCGATGCACATCGGTCTTCATTTGTACGGAAGATGAGTCCTATGATTTTACATTGGAAGAAGGCCAATATCTCACCCTGACTTACAGCGGCCGCTACGATACGCATGACGAGCATCTGCGAATCCTGCAGGAGGCAATTCAGAAACGAAAACTAAAAGCCGTCGGTCAGTTCCTGGAATTCTTACTGATCGACATTCATGAAACCCAGCGTTATGATGAATATGTCACGCAGCTTCAGGTCCGTGTTGTTGCTGAGTAATTCACAGGCAGAAAAAAACCTGGCCTTTTGCGGCAAAGCTTCTAAGTTGCTGCCGAAGAGCCAGGTTTTTATTCGTTTGGGTTTCTCCCGCAGAATCTAATGGCATCGGATTCCGCGCGCTAATCCTGCATTGCGCCCGAACTTGGATTATTTTGACTGCAGAGCAGAATGGATTCCTGATGTTCTGCCTTTCTTAACAATCCAAGACTGAATACCGCAATCACGACCTGAGAGATCGGAACCGCCGCCCAGGTACCGACGATGCCGAACTGAGCCGGCAGGAACAGCAGCAGACATGCCAGAATGATCGGTTCACCATAAATCAAAAGATAGGCATATTTGTTCTTCTCTGTCGCATAGAAATAGGAAATCGCAATCCGCGAAACAGCAACAAAGGCAAACCCTAGAATAAAGACCGGCAGACTTCTGCCCACGGCGTCTATTGTCTGGACTGAAGCCCCAAACAAAACCGCTGAGGCATAGCGTTGGCTGTACAGCAGAATCATGCTGAGCAAGGCAATCGCCAGACCAAACTGAAAGGCCAGCTTCCGCACATGGCGAACTTTGGACGGGTTCTGTTCGCCATAATATTGGCTGAACAGCGGCTGCGTGCCGTCACTGATTCCCTGCAGCAGAAGCAGCATGACGCAGCAGACATAGCTGATGATCGCGTAGGTGCTGACGGCATTGTCGCCTCCGACCCGAATCGCGCTCCAGTTGATCAAAATCAATGTCACATTGGGGACAAAGGTCAGACCTAAAGGTGAAGGCGTCAGTTTCAGAATCCGAGTAGTCTGATATTCCCAGCCTTTATCCCATTGTGCCTTTAGCGTTTTCCGCAGCGGATACAGCACGGCCAGGCACCAAATCATCGTGACCGCCTGTCCCAACACTGTCGCAGCGGCCGCGCCAGCCAAACCATACGGCAGCACCCAGACAAAAACATAATCCAGCAGGATATTGGTAAGAAAACCGGCGATCATCGCAGCCATTGCCTGAATCGATTTTCCCATATTGCGGATTACGGGTACTAAACCGACACCCAACACCTGAAACAAGATTCCCATTATAATGACCGTGATGTATTCCCGGCCATAACTTTCCAATGCTCCCTGTGCTCCCAATAGATGCAGCAGCGTTCCGCCTAAGGGCAGATACACCAAAGTCAGAACCACGCTGACTAAAACTAACAGACCGCAGGTAATCCAGAAATAACGATTCCGTTCATTCATTCGATTCCCGCCCTCCGCAATGGCGAAGTGAATGGCGCCGGCCATCCCGATCCCTGTCCCTGCAGCCTGAATCAGAGCGACCAGCGGATAAACAAGATTGATTGTGGCCAGCCCTTGATCACCCACACTGTTGCCGACAAAGAAACCATCGACAATCGCGTAGATTCCTGACAGGGCAAAAGCGAGCATGGAAGGGATCACATACTTAAAAAATGTTTTGGTCAAGGTTTCACCTCCTCAAACGCATCAAGAAAGCGTTTCGTTTCCTTTAACATCGCCCGCATTGATGAAATTCCGATCGTTTGGATCACCTCAAGCTCGTGAGTCTGCAGCTCACGGATCACGGTTTGCGCCAGCGCCGTTCCCTGCGTTGTAAGAAGGATTTCCTTACGCCTATGATCTTGTGGGGATTCTTTGAAAACAACGATCTCCCGCTTCGCCAGGGCGTGCAGAATTGAATTGACCGTTTGTTTTGGCAGATGCCATCTCTGACACAGATCTCGTTGGGTTATGGGCCGATCTGTTTCCCACAAAGTATAAAGAAACAACAGCTCTGTATATGAAATACCCCGTGCTTTTGCCCAGTGGTCATAAACGTCATCCATTCTCCCCCAGAGCTCATAATACTCCATCATCAATGTCTGATGTTCATTCATTTTCATTCCCCCTCTCTTTGACCTTTTCAAACTCTGAATAAATCATGACTCTATTTAAAGATCAGTTTTTCAATTAGTCTGATTTCAGACCAATTGAAAAGAAGTATAGCAAATCCGTTGATCCCTGTCAAGTTTTCCAAAGAAGTGTATGCTTTATGTGTTATGAATCCTCGATATCTTCGTTATAATTGAGGAGAATATCGTGAAAAAGTATAGATTGTACGTATGACTAAGGATCGCCAACATCTTTTGTGAAACAACATAGCTGGCGATATAAAACAAGAGTTTTTTGAGCTATGCAGCATCAGGCTGTAACAGGCTCCTTGTCTAATGTTACGTTGAACGTGACGACAACCTCAGCGCAGATTTGCTGCCTTGTTAGAACTATCCTATCGCCTGTATACTCACGGAAAATCTAAAAAAATCCTATAATGGCCTTTATCTTAAATCTCTCCAGGCTATACCTGCTGAAAAAGTGCTGTGTTGCCAACCTGTTCCCAACAAGGACGATTTACCAGCTCATTCCAACAAAGAAAAACCCCTTCGCAAAGGGGTTTCCGCATAACTGATAGGTCTTGTAATTAACGCTGCTGAACCGCGGAGCACGACGAGCGGCCTTTAAGCCATGTTGCAATTCCCAGAACACCGTTTTCCTTGTGTATTCCGGGCTTTTTTCGGCTCTTTGTATATGGGTCATCCTATTTCTTAATCACAAATTCCGATGTAATTTACCCCTCTATTTCCAGCTCTAATCTCAGAAGAATGTTCCTCACAACACCAACATCCTCAATCAACGTAATTCCAAAGCTTACCTTAACTGCTACTTCGCTATGCAACACACTGGCCAGCATAGAAATTCCCTGTTCTGTAAATGCATAAGGAAGTGTCCTACGGCCACCATAATTCTTTTCTTCCTGATCAAAACTTGCAAAGCCAGTTTGGCATTTCAAGTTTTGATACTCCGTGTTCCGAATACTCTGTCCGTTGACATATTTAGTAGGTTCTCTCTCGATTATATATTGTCAGACCTGCTAAAACTGCGAATAGGAAAGAGATCTCCCTTGCTGGCGGCAATCACATACTCTACTATAGATTTTTCCTTCATCTCCCACAAACAATTCTGTATGTATCCAAATTCACTTTTTACCAATCAGCTCTGTTTCCAACTCCAAAACTTTTTCTAATGTACGCATCTATTCTGAACTTCCTTTGCGATAAGTTCTTTTCTGATTCTATTATTGGCATATGAAAGCGAAACACAAAGATACTGAAAAAAAACAGAGTGAAGACGTAACGCCGTTCCATCTTTTTAGTTTGAGCAGGCGATGACTTGCGCGTTCATAGACTTCACCTTATTTCTAAATTATGTTGATTGCTTCTGGAAATAGAAAAAGCACCCAGTCATCATCTATACTGAATGCTTGCATTAAAATCATATTCAATGATTCATATTTGGCCAAACTATGTCAAACCCTATCAGCTCTTCCAGTCAGAAATAAGAAAACCCCGGAAGTCTTTGATTTCTCGGGGTTCTTTGATCTGTTTTTGATACAGTTTGTACAGCAGATTAACGCTTGCTGAACTGCGGAGCACGACGAGCGGCCTTTAAGCCATACTTCTTCCGTTCCTTAGCGCGGCTGTCACGAGTCAGGAAACCCGCTGCCTTCAGCTTCGGACGGTAATCACTGGAAGCTTCCAGCAATGCCCGTGCGATACCATGACGCATAGCGCCTGCCTGGCCGGTGAATCCACCGCCACAGACATTGATCTTGATGTCAAACTGACCCAGAGTTTCTGTCAGTTCCAACGGGGAACGGACAACCATGCGCAGTGTTTCTTCCGGCAGGTATTCCTCCAAAGTCTTTCCATTGATGCTCATTGCACCTGTGCCCGGGGTCATGAAGACGCGGGCAACAGCTGTTTTACGACGGCCTGTGCCGATATACGTTACGTTTGATTTCTTTTTCGCTGCCATTAGTCTTTCTCCTTACTAACCCTTGATTTTCAGCTCAACAGGTTTCTGAGCCTGATGCGGATGTTCGCTGCCTGTGTAAACAAACAGATGTGTACGCATAACATCGCCTAACTTCGTGTGCGGCAACATACCCTTGATGGCCTTTTCGACCCATTCAACAGTATACTGTTCACGCATGACACGAGTCGTACGAACGCGCAGTCCGCCTGGATGCATCGAGTGGCTGAAATAGCTCTTCTTGTTATCCTGATCTCCAGTGATCTCGATCTTGTCAGCATTGATGACGATGACATAATCACCGCAGTCAACATTCGGTGTAAATGTAGGTTTGTGCTTTCCACGCAGAACGGTCGCGACTTCACTCGCAAGACGTCCCAGTGTTAATCCTTGTCCGTCAACGACGTACCACTGACGTACAACTTCATTTGGTTTTGCCATAGTTGTCTGGCGCATAATTTAATTCCTCCTAACCAAGTGTAGTTTCCGGGGCTACATTTGGCATAAGTTGCCGAGTATTATTCTAAACTCCCAGCCCCTTTTCGTCAACTGTTTTTTAGGCTTTTTACCGTTTATTTTCACTCTTTTCATCATTTACCTGATTTCCACAGCTCTCCGTGTGCCATTTCCCTGAAAAAAGCGAAAAACGGCAAACTGCCGTTTCTCAGATACACTTATTTATCTTGTTAATCCGAAACCATTTCAGCGAAACTGAATATTCGTATCTCCCATGGCATTATCAATTTTCAGATGATGCGTTCCGCTTGTATCCTTCCAATAATTTGAAAGGTTCTGATCGTAATAAGCCGTCCCGATTCCCAGATCGCCCATTGCATTTTCCGCTTCAATCTGATAGTCAGTGCGATTCCCATTAAGCGTCAGCGCGACATCGCCCAGGGCCACATCAAATTTGCAGCGGCCATGCAGCGTTCCGCTGAAATCCACATCGCCCAGTGCCATCTCAAATTCTGAATCCACAAAATCCAGATCATCGACAAACAAATCTCCTAGCGCCAGTTCCACCTCGGAATTAGTCAGCGTCACACCGCTGCCGACATAAACTGCAATCCAGCTATGTTCGTGATCGACATTGCAAAGCCGGGTATGTTCAAGATGCTCCAGTTCGACCTTCAAAATTCCATTTTCAACTTTTGTTTTAACGCTCTGGCAATTTCGGTAACTCACTTCCACCCGCGTTTCCGTATCGCTGTTGCGAAGCAGCGTCACATCGCCCAGATCACTTTCCACATCAATTCCTGTGATATTGGAAAACGTTTCTTCATAGATCTGAAAATTCCCGTCGCCGTAAGCCATGCCGTGCTGATAATGAACTTCATCCTCATCGTCCTGATGATGCCGGTTCTTATAACCCTGGCCCATTCCCATCCAATGATCGCCGACGCTGATGCCGATTCCATTTTCCAGCTGATTCACGTTAATCCCCAAATCCTCAGAGGTCAGTGAAGTCTTCCCGCTGATCAGCGAGATCACAAGAATCAGAATTAATCCGGCTGCACCCATGCCTGCCGCAATTTTTAATACTGTTTTCATGCCTGGCTCCTCCTTTCCTGAATCCATTCATAGCCTTCCTGCGCCTTCACTTTTGCCCAAGGGACAACTTTTTTAATTAAGGTAATCAAACCGCACAGGCAAACCAGAAACAGAGCTGCGCAGATTAACATTCCGCCTAAAGCCAGTCCGGCTGAAGCCCAAGAAACAAATATCATTCTCACTGCAGTAATCAGCAGCGAAGCTGCCAGTCCGAAAAACAAGAACAGAAGCAGCAGAATAAGCATAAATGGCAGACACAGCAGGAATCCGAAAATGATCAGCAGGATCACGATCACTGCCGCCAGCGGCACCCAGATCGGACAGGCCACCAACGCCAGAATCAGAATCAGCGGCCATGGCCAGCTCTTATGTTCTTTCTGGTCTGCATTCATCCGGCTGTTATAGCTGCTGCGAATACCCTTCGCAAATTCTTCCGGAGATCCCAGATCATGAACTGCCTGTTCAAACTGATCCTCACCCGCTTCATCAAAATATTCCTCACAATACCGCATCGCACTTTCCTGTTCCTCCCGCGGCAGGCCTTCCAGCGCTTCTTTCAGCCGATGCAGATAAATCTGTCTAGTCATCAAGATTTCCTCCCTCTAAAATTGTCGTTATTTTTTGGGAAAAATGCACCCATTCCCGTTTGTATTCCGTGTTTTTCTCCAGCCCGTCTTCGGTCAGCCGATAATATCTCCGATTTCTGCCCATCACCGCTACATCATAGGTTTCCAGCAATTCTTCTTTCTGAAGTCTTCGCAGTACCGGATACAAGGTTGATTCCGACACCCCCAGTGTTTCTTTAATCTGCTGGGTCAGACGATAGCCATAGGTATCCTCTTTGGCCAGGATTGCCAAAACACAGGCATCCAGCAGGACCGATCCAATCTGAAATGTCATGGTATCTCCTCCTTGTATAATATTATATGTCGTATAATATTATATGTCAACTAGAGTATAAACAGAATTGACCGGACCATACTAAAATCAGGTGATAACAATGGAACTTTCTGAGAACAGACATATTTTGTACTTCAGCGAACAACCGATTGTCCTGATGGAGGAATTGCTGAAAATTAAAAAAATCGGATTTACCCATATTCCAACGGGAGTCCCAGAAGCGGCCCTGAATCAGGCTCAGCTGCATTATACAGCACTGAAAGCCTCGCCGTTTGTGGAAAACTCTGGGATCGGCTTTATTTTATTTGGTTCAGCCTGTGATCTGGCCCTGCCTCTGCAGCAGCTCTGCGATGTGAAAATGCTGCTGGTCAATCCGCTGCGGCGTGAATATTTTCCGGCGATGATCAGCGTGATCGAAGCCAGTGAGGAAGAATCGATGTTCTTACAGATCAAAGCGAAGCTGGAAAACATCGTTTAGCAACAAACCTCGGCCTTATCCTTTCGTTATCTGTTCCATCGTAATCTTGTAATTCATGTTTTTTCCATCTGAAGATCCGGCTGCAACGCAAAAAAACTGATTCGTCCATGAATCAGTTTTTTTATTCTCTGCTCCGTGCCCTCGCGGCAATCTTATTTTAAGTCAAATTCCAGGAAACACGGAGTCAGCGTTTTCTTTCAAGCTGTCTTTCAACCCTGCCTCGGGCTGAGGCGGATAATACACTTCCATCAACGTTAATCCTTGCGGTTTAGCGTTGAAATGACAGATCTGTTTGTCTCTGGCTTCCAGCATTCGGCCGACTTCGGCTGGAGCCAATCGTCCGCGGCCAACCTCGATCAATGTGCCGGTGATCATTCTGACCATATACCGCATAAACCCATTGCCCTCATAGATCAAACGCAGCTGCCCAGGTTCTTCAACCAGTTCCAGGCGCGTAATTGTACGGACCTGATCTGGAAGTTCTGCATGGGTATTGGCACAGAAAGAGGAAAAATCATGTTCTCCCACAAGATAAGCGGCAGCCTCACGCATTGTCAGCACATCCAGCGACCAGGGCGACTGGAAAGCATACCGACGGGTGAAGACGTTCGCCTCGCCCAGCTGGATTCGATAGTCATAGCGTTTTCCGATAGCATCAAAACGCGCATGGAAATGTGGATCCACGGCTTCGACTGAGCGAATATGGATATCCTTGGGCAGATGACCATTCATCGCTCGTTTCCATTGGAAAGCACTGAGCGAAAAATCAACGTCGAAATGAAAAACCTGTCCCCAGGCATGAACCTGGGCATCAGTTCGCCCAGAACCCGTAATGGAGATGGGGGTTTGACAGATTGCGCTGATCACATCCTGGATGGTCTGCTGGATTGTAGCGCCTCGATCCGCAGGCTGGATCTGCCATCCGGCATAATCAAACCCGTCATAGCTGACAACGGCCTTAAAGCGCTGCTTCATGCCAGCCAGAGAACAAGCATAGCGCCCAATAACGCGGCCGCACCCGCCAGCAGCAGATAATCCCGGCCTTCCATTTTTAAGACCTTATAACGGGTCCGTGGGCGGCCTGGGCAGTAGCCTCGGGCTTCCATCGCATTCGCCAGCTCTTCCGCTCTTTGAAACGCGGATACAAATAACGGCACGATTAATGAAAGAACCGCCATAATCTTTTCTTTCAGCTTGCCTTCCTTCAAGTCAACGCCGCGGCTCGCCTGAGCCCGCATGATGCGCTGCGTTTCCTCAATCAAAGTCGGGATGAAGCGCAGGGCGATGGAAATCATCATCGCAATTTCATGCGATGGCAAATGGAAGCGCTGAAACGGCTGAAGCAGATCTTCAATGCCCAGCGTCAGATCCAGCGGTTTGGTCGTCGCGGTCAGTACCGTGGTAATGATGATCATCAGCATCAAACGAATCGCAATATACAGGGTCTGAAATACGGCGTCACTGTAAATCGTAAAGCCCAGCACGGAGATTAACGGCGTGCCCGTGCGCAGAACAAGAACATTGACAATTAACAAAAACAGCAGCATGAACAACATCGGTTTCATCGAACGCCAAATGAAATTCAGGCTCAGTTTGGCAATCAACACTACTGCAATCGTGCAGACAGCGATGATCGCATAACCTAAGAATCCGGCAGGGAAGAAGATCGCGATCAGCACAATCAGCATTGCCATAATTTTTGCCCGCGGATCCATTCGATGAATCGGGGAATTCAGCGGCAGGTATTTACCTAATGCGAAATTATTCATTTCGTCTTCACCTCCCGCTGGATGGCCTTGGCCAACGTTTTAATGTCCATGATCTCCTCAGATAAATGGAAGCCGCGCTGGTTCAGCATCTCGCGCGTCCGGATGATCGCCGGCGGCAGAATGTTCAGCTGCTTCAGCAAATCGGTTTTGCGGAAGAACTCCTGAACCGTTGTTTTCTGCAGGATTTCACCGTTATCGACAACAACGACGTTATCACAGTAATTGAGGACATGTTCCATATCGTGCGTTACGATCAGCACGGTCTTGTGCATCTGTTTGTTGAGATTCATGAACAGCTGCATCATCGACTGGGCGCCCTGCGGATCTAATCCCGCTGTCGGTTCATCCAGCACCAGCACCTGCGGATCCATCGCCAGAATCCCAGCAATCGCAACGCGGCGTTTCTGCCCGCCTGACAGATCCAGCGGCGAACGCTCCAGCATCGCTTCCTCCAGGCCGACGACCTTGATCACTTCTCTGGCCCGGCGCACCGCTTCTTCCTCACTGACGCCAAAGTTTTTCGGACCGAAGGCAATATCTTTTAAAATCGTTTCCTCAAACAGCTGATATTCAGGGAACTGGAAAACAAGCCCCACATCCTTGCGCAGACTTTTTAAATGCTGCGGCTTCTCCTGGGCGCTGATCGTCCGGCCGAGAATCTCCAGCTTCCCAGAAGTCGGCAATAACAAGGCGTTTAAATGCTGCACCAACGTGGTCTTGCCGCTGCCTGTCTTGCCGATGATCGCCGTGACTTTCCCTTCCTCAATTTCCAAATCGACGTCCTTGAGTGCCGCATAGGCAAACGGCGTACCGCTGGAATAGGTATAGCTTAGTTTTTCAAATCGAATTGACACAGTTGATTCACCAGCCCTTCAATCGTAATTTCCGGCTTGATCGTCAAACCGTTTTTCTTTAACTGCTGCTGCAGCTTGATGCTGAACGGAATATCCAGATGCAGCTGGATCAGTTCTTTATCCCGCAGCAGGATTTCTTCCGGTGTGCCTTCCATCTTGATTTCCCCTTGATCCATCACCAGCACATGATCACTCTTGGCAACTTCTTCTATGTCATGGGTAATCGAAATGATGGTCAGCTGCGTTTGTGCGTGGAGCTGACGGATCACCCGGTTGATCTCATCCTTGCCCTGGGGATCCAGCATGCTCGTCGATTCATCAAAAATAATCATTTCCGGAGCCATTGCCAGAACGCCGGCAATCGCAACCCGCTGTTTCTGACCGCCGGACAAGCGTGTCGGTTCACTTTCCAGATACTCAGTCATATTGACTTTCTCCGCAAATTCCGTAATGATAGCGTCCATTTTGGATTGTTCTACACAATGGTTTTCCAAGCCAAACGCGATATCGTCACGCACCGTCGAGCCGATAAACTGATTATCCGGATTCTGGAACACGATCCCGACACGGCTGCGGATTTCCATCAGATTTTCCTCATTCAAAGGCAGATCGTCAATCAGGATCTCCCCTTCATCTTTTTCCAAAAGACCGATCAGCAGCTTGGCTATTGTTGACTTGCCGCTGCCGTTATGACCGATGATCGTTGTATAGCTGCCTTTCTCAATGGCGAAGGACACATTGCGCACGGCATGCGTCGATTCATCATAGGAAAAGCTTAGATTTTTGACTTCCAGCTGTTTCATCTTCTCACCTCAAAGTGTTTTAATTATACAACAGATGCACACGTTTTAAAACAAGAAAGAACCCCTTACGGCAAAGGGATTTTTTAGACATTAACAGGATTTTGAACGAACTTTGGGATCGGCGTTCTGTGATAGCCCTTACTTAAAAGAATCGACTGTTTTTAGGCTGAGGAACGTCAAAAAAGAAAAGTCTGTCACGCCGCTCAGACGCATCCAGACTTTCGTTTGCTTTTATTTGGCTTCCAGACGATAAGCGTGATATTGACCGTTCAGGCAGCAGACCTGATTGGAAACGTTCAGGATATCGCTCAGGATTTTCCCTTTTTCCACAATCAGATCTTTGCTGATCGTCAGCGATTGATCGCCGTCCGCTTCATTAATCTGATAGTCATGTTCCTTGATGATCCGCACAAAAGTAATCAGATCCTCCACGGCTGGGAATCTGATGTCGTGATAAATGGTAATCAGCGAGCCTTCCGGATAGTTCTGATCAAAATCCAGCTGTTCTTTCAGGGATGCTGAAATGAAGGCAGGCTTCAGATACGGATACATCAAATTGATTTCCTGGACTTCACGGGAATACTGCGGTTCTTCTTCAGCGGGTTCTTCCTGTGCCATCTCGGATTCAGGCGTTTCTGCAGAATCTTCATTCATCGGCTGAACTGGTGGTTCTTCCTCATCACTGCTCAGCGTAATAATCGTTTTTTCTTCTTCTTTTTTATTGGCGGCTTTGCTTAACAAATAGGCGGCGCCGGCGGCCGTCGCCAGCAAACCGAATAATAATCCTTTTTTCATCGTTGTCACCGATCCTTTTCTCTATTCTATCATATTTCATCAGGTTTTAAACTATTTTCTTAACAAGCCGACAACCGCAACGCCATCGCCGACTTCCGGATAGAACTGCGTCAGACAATTCGGATCCGTCATCAAGGTTTCGCGGAAACGCCGCAGCTTCTTGATCATCTGTTTTGTTCCTTTGTTTTCCGTCAGCGACGGATCTTCTACCATCCCATGGAAATTCAGATTATCAAACACAAAAACGCCGCCTTCCGCCAGATTCGCACGGAATTGCTGCATGTAATGCGGATACTGAGCCTTTGCCGCATCGACAAAGATCAGATCGTATTGCTGATCCGTTTGAAACTCGGCAATATCCACGACGTGAAGCCGAATCTGAGATTCCAGGTGTTCCACTGCGATGTTCTTCATCGCCACCTGTGCCCGTTCAGGATCGTTTTCCAACGTGTCGATCTGAATCAAAGGGGAAATCCTGGCCATGCGGATCGCGGAATACCCAATCGCAGTTCCCAACTCTAAAATGCGGGTATAGGCCTGGTTGCGAATCAGTTCCAGAATGAATTCAATCCCTGTCTTCATCATAATCGGCACATGATTTTCATGAGCGTAGGCTTCCAGTTCATCAATTGAAGGCATTCGTTTTCCTCCTTTTCCAAACGTCAGTACATGCGTTATTCATGGTTAAAACTAATAAGAAAAAAGGCTCCCTAGGAAGGGAACCGAAGAACCTGGCAACGAGCTGCCTTCACTATGGCAGGCATAGCTATTCTCGCCGCGGAAATGCTTAACTTCTGTGTTCGGGATGGGAACAGGTGTGACCATTTCGCTATCGTCACCAGATCGTTTCAGGATTATTCCCTGAAAACCAAATAACAGTTGCTTCTAGAAAGTCTTGCTCTTTCTTACTTCGTTATGAACGTTTGTTTTTTCCTCATGTGATTAAATCCTCGACCGATTAGTATCAGTCAACTCCACACATCACTGTGCTTCCATCTCTGACCTATCTACCTCGTCGTCTTCAAGGGGTCTTACTTTCTCTAGGAAATGGGAAATCTCATCTCGGAGTCGGTTTCACGCTTAGATGCCTTCAGCGTTTATCCGTTCCCCACTTAGCTACCCAGCTATGCATCTGGCGATACAACTGGTGCACCAGCGGTGGGTCCATCCCGGTCCTCTCGTACTAAGGACAGCTCTCCTCAAATTTCCTACGCCCACAACAGATAGGGACCGAACTGTCTCACGACGTTCTGAACCCAGCTCGCGTACCGCTTTAATGGGCGGACAGCCCAACCCTTGGAACCGAATTCAGCTCCAGGATGCGATGAGCCGACATCGAGGTGCCAAACCTCGCCGTCGATGTGAACTCTTGGGCGAGATCAGCCTGTTATCCCCAGGGTAGCTTTTATCCGTTAAGCGACGGCCATTCCATTCTGCACCGCCGGATCACTAATCCCGACTTTCGTCCCTGCTCGACTTGTCTGTCTTGCAGTCAAGCACCCTTCTGCATTTGCGCTCGTCGATTGATTTCCAACCAATCTGAGGGTACCTTTGGGCGCCTCCGTTACTCTTTAGGAGGCGACCGCCCCAGTCAAACTGCCCACCTGACACTGTCCCTTACCCGGCTCACGGATATAGGTTAGAATTTCAATCAACTAAGAGTGGTATCCCAACGTCGACTCCATTGAAACTGACGTCCCAACTTCTTCGTCTCCCACCTATCCTGTACATACTTGATCAAAACTCAATATCAGGCTACAGTAAAGCTCCATGGGGTCTTTCCGTCTAGTTGCGGGTAACCTGCATCTTCACAGGTACTAAGATTTCACCGAGTCTGCTGCCGAGACAGCGCCCAAATCATTACGCCTTTCGTGCGGGTCAGAACTTACCTGACAAGGAATTTCGCTACCTTAGGACCGTTATAGTTACGGCCGCCGTTCACTGGGGCTTCAATTCAATGCTTCGTGTTGCCACTAACACATCCTCTTAACCTTCCAGCACCGGGCAGGCGTCACCCCCTATACTTCGTCTTGCGACTTTGCAGAGAGCTGTGTTTTAGTTAAACAGTTGCTTGGGCCTCTTCACTGCGGCTCTTTCGAGCGCCCCTTCTTGCGAACGTACGGGGCTATTTTGCCGAGTTCCTTGGCAACAGTTCTCTCGCTCACCTTAGGCTTCTCGCCTTGACCACCTGTGTCGGTTTTGGTACGGGCCGCTCATTGATTTGCGCTAGAAGCTTTTCTTGAAAGCTGGCATCGCCGTCTTCGCTACTGGGTCGCCCGTTCGCTCCTCTTCACGCCTTCAGATTGACAGCCGGATTTGCCTGACTGCCTCCTACCTCGCTTGATCCGGAATCCATTTACCGGTCCGGTTAGCCTTCTTTGTCACTCCATCACTCAATGCGCGGGTACAGGAATATCAACCTGTTTTCCATCGACTACGCTTTTCAGCCTCGCCTTAGGTCCCGACTTACCCAGGGCGGACGAACCTTCCCCTGGAATCCTTGGTCTATCGGTGTGCAGGATTCTCACCTGCATCTCGCTACTCACACCGGCATTCTCACTTCCATGCGCTCCACCGCTCCTTCCGGTACGGCTTCGACGCCCATGGAACGCTCCCCTACCCAATGACCGAAGTCATTGCCATAGTTTCGGTATACTGCTTAGCCCCGGTTAATTTTCGGCGCAGGGTCACTCGACTAGTGAGCTGTTACGCACTCTTTCAAGGGTGGCTGCTTCTAAGCCAACCTCCTAGTTGTCTGTGCATCCCCACATCCTTTTCCACTTAGCAGTAATTTTGGGACCTTAACTGATGATCTGGGCTGTTTCCCTTTTGACCATGGACCTTATCACCCACAGTCTGACTGCCGAAGATGACATAATGGCATTCGGAGTTTGATTTCATTCAGTACACCTTGACGGCGCCATCATGAATTCAGTGCTCTACCTCCACTACCCTTACTTCGACGCTAGCCCTAAAGCTATTTCGGGGAGAACCAGCTATCGCCGTGTTCGATTGGAATTTCTCCGCTAGCCACAACTCATCCGCCAACTTTTCAACGGGGGTCGGTTCGGTCCTCCAGTTGGTTTCACCCAACCTTCAACCTGGTCATGGCTAGATCACTACGGCTTCGGGTCTATCTCATCGTACTCTCGCCCTCTTCAGACTCGCTTTCGCTTCGGCTCCGTGTCTTCCACTTAACCTTGCACGATAACATAACTCGCCGGTTCATTCTACAAAAGGCACGACATCACCCCTTAACGGGCTCTGTCTTCTTGTAAGCATATGGTTTCAGGTTCTATTTCACTCCGCTCCCGCGGTTCTTTTCACCTTTCCCTCACGGTACTGGTTCACTATCGGTCATGTAGGAGTATTTAGCCTTTCCGGATGGTCCCGGATGCTTCCGACAAGGTTCCACGTGCCTCGCCGTACTCAGGATTCCACTAGGTCGTCTTCCAATTTCGATTACGGGGCTTGCACCCTCTTTGGCGGACCTTTCAATGTCCTTCTTCTATCGGTTAACGTACCACGTTGTGGTCCTACTACCCCAGCCCTGAGGCTGGTTTGGGCTCTTCCCCGTTCGCTCGCCGCTACTGAGGGAATCATTCTTATTTTCTTTTCCTCCAGGTACTAAGATGTTTCAATTCCCTGGGTTCTCTCCTCATGAGCTATGTATTTACTCATGGGTAACGCGACATTACTCGCGCTGGGTTTCCCCATTCGGACACCGACGGATCGATGTGTGCTTACCACTCCCCGTCGCGTTTCGCCGTTAGCTGCGTCCTTCTTCTGCTCTACATGCCTAGGCATCCACCATACGCCCTTATTCATTTAATCACGCGTTCCTGTCTTGACTGCGAGTCGTCCAGTTACGCTTTTCTTTCTTAAGAACTGTTCAACGTTCAACTTCAAATATCTTGTTCTGATTTTTGAAATCTTTTCAACTTTTCAGAAAGATCATGTCTTTCTATCTGTTTTCTGTTATTCGGTTTTCAAAGAACAATCACTGGACTGAGAAATCTTTCGATCTCTCAAAACTAAACAGGCTTACTTTTCCACAAAATCCAACTTTTCTCGTCTTTCTCCTTAGAAAGGAGGTGATCCATCCCCACGTTCCCGTAGGGATACCTTGTTACGACTTAACCCCAATCATCAGCCCTACCTTCGACGGCTCCCTCCCTTTGCAGGGTTAGGCCACCGGCTTCGGGTATTGCCAACTCTCATGGTTTGACGGGCGGTGTGTACAAGGCCCGAGAACGTATTCACCGCGGCATGCTGATCCGCGATTACTAGCGATTCCGGCTTCATGAAGTCGGGTTGCAGACTTCAATCCGAACTGAGACGGACTTTCTGAGGTTTGCTCCACATTGCTGTCTTGCTTCTCGTTGTATCCGCCATTGTAGTACGTGTGTAGCCCAGGTCATAAGGGGCATGATGATTTGACGTCATCCCCACCTTCCTCCGGTTTGTCACCGGCAGTCTCTCTAGAGTCCTCAACTTAATGTTAGTAACTAAAGACAAGGGTTGCGCTCGTTGCGGGACTTAACCCAACATCTCACGACACGAGCTGACGACAACCATGCACCACCTGTATTCAGGATAACCTCCAGCATATCTCTATGCCTTTGCCTGATATGTCAAGACCTGGTAAGGTTCTTCGCGTTGCGTCGAATTAAACCACATACTCCACCGCTTGTGCGGGCCCCCGTCAATTCCTTTGAGTTTCACACTTGCGTGCATACTCCCCAGGCGGAGAACTTATTGCGTTAACTGCAGCACTGAGTTTCCCCAACACTTAGTTCTCATCGTTTACGGCGTGGACTACTAGGGTATCTAATCCTATTTGCTCCCCACGCTTTCGTGCATGAGCGTCAGTTACAGGCCAGGCAACCGCCTTCGCCACTGGTGTTCCTCCATATATCTACGCATTTTACCGCTACACATGGAATTCCATTGCCCTCTCCTGTACTCTAGTCTGACAGTTTCTAAGGCTGTATGGGGTTAAGCCCCACGCTTTCACCTTAAACTTTTCAAACCGCCTGCGCACCCTTTACGCCCAATAATTCCGGATAACGCTCGCCACCTACGTATTACCGCGGCTGCTGGCACGTAGTTAGCCGTGGCTTTCTGGTAAAGTACCGTCACTCCCATAGCATTCCCTCTATGAGCCGTTCTTCCTTCACAACAGAGCTTTACAACCCGAAGGCCTTCTTCACTCACGCGGCGTTGCTCGGTCAGGCTTTCGCCCATTGCCGAAAATTCCCTACTGCTGCCTCCCGTAGGAGTTTGGGCCGTGTCTCAGTCCCAATGTGGCCGGTCACCCTCTCAGGTCGGCTACGTATCATCGCCTAGGTGGGCCGTTACCTCACCTACTAGCTAATACGCCATAAGCTCATCCATCCGTGTTGTATCCCAACTTTAATTAGTCCCTGATGCCAGAAACTAACCTATCCGGTATTAGCAGTCGTTTCCAACTGTTATCCCAGGCCGATGGGCAGATTGCTTATGTATTACTCACCCGTTCGCCACTCCTCGTAAAGAAGCAAGCTCCTTTACAAAGCGTTCGACTTGCATGTATTAGGCACGCCGCCAGCGTTCATCCTGAGCCAGGATCAAACTCTCCATTTGTTCGAGTTTGTTTAGCTCGTTTATCTTCTCTGTCCTAAGACAGATTCTTTATGAATTGACGTTGTATTTTGTGCTTTTCTTCCTGTTTAGTTTTCAAAGATCGACGCGCTTGACTCTCACCGAGTCAGCTTAGTTAGTATATCCCGAATCTTTACTTTTGGCAAGTCTTTTTTTCACTTTTTTTTAGTTTTTTTCTTTGATTTTGTTTTATCCCTTAACAAAAGGCTTTTTTAAACTTAACATTTTTTGCAGTAAAAAGGTTGAGGCTGGGATTAACAAATTTTATGTACTGAAAGAACTCTGAATTTATGGTTAGTTGATAAAACAAACTGAAAAAGAAATGAGGATCTGCTATCGCTAAGCATTGATGTCCACCGCAATGACTGCTACAGTGATAAATTGCGGCGGCGGAAAATTTGAGCTGCGGCGATATAGAGGATTACACCAAGAATAGCCAGGCATCCAGCCATCATCAGAGCCTCGCTGCTTTCCATCGCAAGTTCTTTCGCTTGAAATAAAGTGAGGGGTGTCAGCAATTCTAATCCTTCAAGCTGTTTCGATACCTGTGAAAGCATCTGAATCAGTAAAAAGGCTACTAAACAACCTCCGGCACAGCCATATGCTTTTTTCTGCTCGGAGAACACGCTGGAAAAGAAGAAACACATGCCGCCTAAGAAAAGATGCAGACACAACAGTCCCACATTAACCAGAAGATAGTGAGAAACATCCAATTCCCCAGGAAATAACATTTCACTGGCGATGAGCCCCAATCCGCTGGAGTAAATCACCAGAAAGAGCGTGCACAGAACCAGAAACAGGATCTGCGTCCGGATAATTGTACCGCGGGTATTGGGTGTTGCCAACAGATAGGCCATAGATCCTTGATCCACATACCGAACAACTAGACGGCCGGCAATCAACAAAAGGCATAACATGGGGATGACAACTAAAATAAACCCATACAGATAGTTGATGATAAATTCAAGCATCGTTGCCCCGGCATTGGTCATGCCAAAGGCAGCGAACAGTTCCGGCATGCTTTCTGCCATCATATTCAGACTTGCCCCTAATTTGGGATCGTACATCGCAATGATCACTGTGCTGTAAAGCGTGATCACGGCTGTAAACAGTAAAATCATTTTATAATTGGCGCGCAGTTCGCGGCGCAGCAGCGGCAGACTCATGCATGATTCTCCTTCCCGTAATAGTGTAGAAACAGATCTTCTAAAGTTTGACGATGTGTTTCCAGATCTTCAACTTCATAATGGGCTGCCAGTTTGAGAATGGCGTCCAGGCTGCCGGCAGTCTTCAATGTAACGTGTTTCCCATCGGTCTGGGCATTGGGCACACGTGCGGCAAACTCTGCGGCCTCGGAAGCCCGACGAAATTTCAGAATTAGGATACGCTGATGATTTTTGTTGAGTTCGTCCATTTTTTCCACCGCGATCTGTCGGCCTTCCTTGATGATGACGACCCGGTCGCAGGTTTGTTCAACTTCTTCAAACAGATGCGAAGACATCAAAATCGTAGTTCCTTTGCGTTTTTCTTCCTGAATCAGATCTACAAACTTTTTCTGCATCAAAGGATCAAGGCCGCTGGTTGGCTCATCCAGGATCAGGATCTCAGGTTGATTCATCAACGCACAGACCAGACCGATTTTCTGCTTCATGCCTTTGGACATTTTCTTGATCCGTCCCTTGGGTTCCAGTTCAAAATAGTTCAACAGCTCCTGGGCTCGCTGTAAACTCGGCATTTTCTTCATCGCAGCGATAAACCGAATGAACTCCATGCCATCCATGTCGTCCATGAAAGCAATTTCTCCTGGCAGATAGCCGACATCCTGCTGAATTTCAGCAGCACAGCGGAAACAGTCGCGGCCTTTAATGCTGACGCGTCCATGATCAGGCTGAATGAATCCCATCAAAGTGCGGATCGTCGTTGTCTTTCCCGCCCCATTGGGTCCGAGAAAACCCATCACTTCTCCGCTTTCCACGCCGAAGCTCAGATCGAATACACCTCGCTGATGGCCGTAATCCTTGGTCATGTTTTTAACTCTGAGAATGGGTTTCATCGTTTACCTCCTTATAGGCAATCTTGCGGAACATTTCCTGCCAGTCGTGAAAATCCTGCATCAGTTCATCGATATTTAACGTTTCAGACTGCCGCAGCTTATCCTGTATATAGCCTTCTGCCATCCATGTCAGCATATTTAACAATTTCTGCGGATCCACTTCTTCCTTAAAGCGCGAAAAGTCAATATTCTTGAAGTACACAGTATAAATCTCTCCAATGGTAGAGCCAATTCGTTCCTTCATCGCTTCGCTGACTTCCTCACGGCGGGAATAATAGGCTTTCATCACAAAATTCATGAAATGCGGATACTGCAGAATCAGACTGTATTTGATGCGGGCGGCATATTCCATAAGATCAAAGAAATCTGTGATTTGAATGAAGTTCTCAGTACAAATTTGTTGATGAAAAAAATTGCAGCAATAGTCAAACAGGAACAGATAAAATTCTTTCTTGTTCTTAAAATAATAGAACAACAGTCCTTTAGAAATCCCGGCTTTCGCCGCTATATCATCCGTTGACGCCTGCGGATAATCATACGCCCCAAAGACTTCCAGACCCGCATTGATGATTCGCTGCTGTTTTTCAGCGGGCAGTTCATAGAACTTCTCGTTCATCGATAATCCTCCTGACTGACCTGGTCAGTCTTTAGTTTTCATTATAGTGGATTGACTCAGGTTTACAACCCCACGCAATCCATAAAATTGCAATCAAACGGATGAACTTGATTTTTCCCTTCTCTCGCCCTGTTTTTGGGCTTATTCGGCGTGTTTTCAGCAGAAAGGGGACAGAAATCCTTTTCCATTTTAAATGTCGCACCCGAGGCACTTCTGACACTTTGTTTCTCAAAATGGGATGCTGAAACAGCACAAAAAAAGCACAGCCGCAGCCATGCTTTTCCATAACAATTAAACCAGCTCGATGATCGCCATCGGAGCGCTGTCACCGCGACGGAAGCCGGTCTTTAAGACACGGGTGTATCCGCCGTTGCGGTCGGCATATTTCGGACCGATTTCATCAAACAGCTTCTTCAGGACTGTTTCGCCTGTCTTTTCATCAGCAACAACATTGCGGATGTAAGCAGCAGCCTGACGACGGGCATGCAGATCTCCGCGCTTAGCCAACGTAATCAGTTCGTCGACAACAGAGCGAAGTTCTTTCGCCTTCATTTCGGTTGTTTCAATTTTGCCGTTCAGGATCAGACTGGTAGCCATATTGCGAAGCATCGCTTTCCGGTGGTCAGCAGTGCGTCCTAATTTACGATTCCACATAGGGGGTTCCTCCTTTACTTGCGATTAGTCGTATGATTTGAAGCTCAGACCCAATTCGTAAATCTTGTCTTTGACTTCTTTTAATGATTTTTTACCCAGATTCCGGACTCGCATCATTTCTTCTTCAGAACGCTGCGTCAGCTCTTCGACGGTCTGGATGCCAGCCCGTTTCAAACAGTTGTAAGAACGGACGGACAGATCCAGATCTTCGATCGCCATGGACTGCATGTTCTTCGGGGATTCCCCGTTGACATCCTTCATCACGGATTCCATATCCGCAACGGACTCGTTGACATGGGTCAGAAGATCGAGATGATCGATCAGAATCTTAGAGCCCAGCGCCAGCGACATCTGCGGCGTAATCGAACCGTTGGTCCAGATTTCAAAAATCAAGCGGTCGTACTTCGCATCCTGACCGACACGCGTCGGTTCAACATTATACGAAATCCGATCGATCGGGGTATAAATTGAATCGGTATACACCGTTCCGATACCCTGAGAAGATCCCTGGTATAAGGCTTTGTTTCCATCAGCGCTGATGTAGCCGCGGCCATTGCGGGCCTTCAGCTCCATTTCCAGCGTAGCGCCTTCTTCCAGATGCGCGATTTCCAGATCTTTGTTCAATACTTCCACACCCGTCGGGCAGATAATATCGCCCGCGGTCACGGTCATTGGGCCTTTTGCGGCAATTCGTAAGGTATAGGATTCATCGTCATCAATCTTCATGATCAGATTCTTGATGTTCAGAATCATCATCGTGACGTCTTCTTCAACGCCAGGAATGGATGTAAACTCATGGTAAACACCCTCGACCTTAATCGAGTACACCGCAGCTCCCGGTAACGAGGAGAGTAAAACACGTCTGAGAGCATTACCAAGGGTAGTGCCGAAGCCTCTTTCAAGAGGTTCTACAACGAATTTTCCATAATGGTCAGATTCAACATATTCTTTGACTTCAAACTTTGCGCGTTCAAATTTTTGCATAACCATTTCCCTCCTCAATTAGGTTATTAACCACGTGGCCGCTTCGGTGGACGGCATCCATTGTGCGGAATCGGAGTCACGTCGTTGATGACCGTGATTTCTAAGCCTGCTGTCTGTAAAGAACGAACAGCCGCTTCACGTCCAGGTCCTGGACCCTTAACGTTGACTTCGACAACCTTCATGCCGTGATCGACAGCAGCCTTGCCGGCAGCTTCGCCTGCCATCTGAGCGGCAAACGGTGTAGATTTACGAGAACCCTTGAAGCCTAATGCACCCGCGCTGGACCAAGCGATGGCATTTCCGCTTTCATCGGTAATCGTAACGATTGTATTGTTAAATGTTGAATGAATATGTGCAACGCCCCGAGCGACATTCTTGCGGACACGACGCTTGCGGCTTGTCTGTTTCACTTTTGCCATTGACTACTATCCTCCCGCTTATTTCTTCTTATTCGCTACTGTACGACGCGGTCCTTTGCGTGTACGAGCGTTAGTTTTGGTGCGCTGTCCGCGGACAGGCAGTCCTTTACGATGACGAACACCGCGGTAGCAGCCGATTTCCATCAAACGCTTGATGTTCAGCTGGGTTTCCCGGCGCAGATCGCCTTCAACTTTGATCTGGTCGACTTCCTGACGGATTGCGTTGACCTGATCGTCAGTCAGATCCTTAACACGGATATCTTCGCTGATTCCGCATTTCTTCAGGATCGTTTTTGCTGTGGAGCTGCCGATTCCGTAGATATAAGTTAAGGATACCACTACGCGCTTGTCGCGTGGGATATCGATTCCTGCAATACGAGCCATATCTCTCTAATTCCTCCTAGTTTCCTTGACGCTGTTTGTGCTTAGGGTTTTCACAAATAACCATAACGCGGCCTTTGCGCTTGATGATGCGGCACTTATCGCATATTGGTTTGACAGATGGTCTTACTTTCATGCGTTTTTCCTCCTGTAGACTATTTGTGTCTAAATGTAATACGCCCACGTGTTAAATCATACGGTGAAATTTCAACGGTAACCCGATCTCCCGGTAAAATGCGAATGTAATGCATACGGATTTTACCAGAAACGTGAGCTAAAATGGTGTGACCGTTGGCGAGCTTCACCTTAAACATTGCATTGGGAAGCGTATCTTCTACTATCCCATCAATTTCAATGACATCCTGTTTGCCCATAAACTGAATCTTCCTCCTCATCTGGATTGATTGTCAGAATTTCATACCCGTCATGCGTAATGACGATCGTATGTTCGTAATGTGCTGCCAGAGAGCCGTCTTTGGTAACGACTGTCCAGTCATCAGCCAACACCCGTGTGTGCGGCTTGCCTGCGTGAACCATCGGTTCGATCGCGAACGTCATGCCTTCTTTTAAAAGAATGCCTTTGCCCGGCGTTCCGAAATTAGGGATCGCAGGTTCTTCGTGCAGGTGCGTGCCGATTCCATGACCTGTATAATCGATTGGCACTGAATATCCGTGCGCTTCAACAAAAGATCCGATGGCGTGCGAAATATCACTTAAACGATTCCCAGGTTTTGCCTGTTTTAAACCTATAAATAGAGATTGACGTGTAACTTCCATCAAGCGTACCGCATCCTCGCTGACGCGGCCGACGGAAAACGTCCACGCGGCGTCCCCATGATAGCCTTTATAACAAGCTCCGATGTCAATGGAAATGAGATCTCCGTCTTTCAGCACAGTCTGATCTGGAATTCCATGAACCAGCACTGAGTTGACCGAAGTGCAGATAGACGCAGGAAAGCCCCCGTACCCTTTAAAGGACGGTGAGGCTCCCTGTTCTCGGATCACTTTCTCAGCGATCCTGTCCAGCTGTTTAGTAGTGACTCCCGGTGCGATTGCAGCGGCCACTGCCGCGCGGGCAAGGGCTACAATTTTCCCGGCTTGCTTCATCGTTGCGATTTCTCGCTGCGACTTGGCAGAGATCATTTCACGTTCTCCAATGCCGCGGCGACATCATTCCACACCTCATCAATTGAACGGGTGGCATTGATATCGACGACCAGTCCCTTTTCACGATAGTAATCCAGAACCGGCTTGGTATTCTTTTCATGCTCGTTGAGACGAACACGAAGTTGTTCCTCTGTATCATCAGCACGCTGAATGAGCGGAGAACCGCAGACATCACAAATCCCCTCCACCTGACTTGGGTGGTTGCGGACATGATAGATCGCGCCGCAGTTCTTGCACATACGGCGGCCTGTGATGCGATCGGCCAGAGTTTCAAACTCCACTACTAAGTTTATAACAATTTCCACTGGTTTGGCAATTTCTTTTGACAAATTTTCAAAAGATTTTGCCTGAATCAGGGTTCTTGGATAGCCATCCAACAGATAACCGACTTGACAGTCCGGCTCTTTCAGCCGATCTGCGACCATTGCGACCGTAATTTCATCCGGTACGAGCTTGCCGGCATTCATGTACTCCTGAGCTTTTTTTCCTAATTCCGTGCCTTCTTTGATGTTGGCGCGGAACATATCTCCAGTTGAGATATGCGGGACTTTGAAGTTTTCAAGAATCTTTGCCGACATTGTCCCCTTGCCGCTTCCGGCGGGTCCCATGATCAGAATGTTCATTCTCACTCACCTCTTATTTTTGAATAAAACCGCGGTAGGATTTCTGGGTCATCTGCCCTTTGAGCTGACTCATCGTTTCCATAGCCACGCCGACGACGATGATAATTCCGGTTCCGCCCATCGAAACGGAGGAAGGCAGATTTGTCACCATCGGCAGGACATACGGAAGCAGAGCGATAAACACTAAGAAGATCGCGCCCAGAACTGTGATCCGGTTGAGAACCTTGGATAAGTATTCCTTTGTTTCCGTACCCGGACGAATACCCGGAATATAGGTTCCGGATTTGCCGAGATTTTCTGCAATCTTCTCCGGATCCACCTGTAAATTAGTGTAGAAGAAGGTAAACAGAACAATCAGCACCGCATAGATGCAAAGGCCTAACGGCTTCTGCAGCGACAGGATATTATTCAGAGTGGTTGTGAAACTGTTGGCCTCAAAGAAACTCATGATCGTCAGCGGCGCCGTCATAATCGCCGAAGCGAAGATGACCGGAATGACGCTGGCAGAGTTGATTTTGAGCGGCAGATATGTCATATCATTGCGGCCCTTGGTCATGGAGCTGGATGTGTACTGTACCGGGATCTTTCGGGTTGCCAGCTGCATAAAGACAACCAGCACGATGATCAGCAAGTACATTAACACATACAGCATAAATGTCAGGATCCCATTGAACATCGCCGTGTTGTTCGTCGTGTCTACCAACGTATTGAAGACCTGAATGAACTGGAACGGAATGTTGGCAACGATCCCCGCAAAGATGATGATGGAAACGCCGTTTCCGATCCCCTTCGCCGAGATTTGATCACCGACCCATAACAGGAACATCGTGCCTGCCGTCAGAACCGTCGCTACATACAAATAAGTAGAAACGCCGGCGCCGGACAGAATGCCGTAGCTCTTGTCAAAGGCATAGACCATCGTAAAGGCTTGAATAAACGCTAAGACCACACCCATATACCGTGTGATCTTATCCATTTTCATACGCCCCTGCTGACCCGATTTCGCCATTTCCGTCAACGCCGGAATGACATCCATCGACATCAGCTGGATGATGATCGAAGCGGTGATGTACGGTGTAACGCCTAAGGCGAATACCGACAGACGTTGTAAGGCGCCGCCGCCCAGCAAGTTCATCATTCCTAAGATGGAATTGTCAGCAATGCCGGCGGTCAGCGCTGTCGCATCCACCCCGGGAACCGGAATGCCGGAACCCAGACGGTAGATGAACAGCATGGCCAGAGTAAAGAAGATCTTAGTCCGGATTTCTTTATTCTTGAACAGACTGGTAAAGGTCTGGATCATGTTAGATCACCTCTACTTTTCCGCCTGCTTTTTCAATTGCTTCTACAGCTGATTTGGAGAATTTATTGGCTTTGACCGTCAGCTTCTTTTCCAGTTCGCCAACGCCCAGAATCTTTACGCCGTCCAGTTCTTTACGAACTAAACCTGCCTGCTTCAGCAGTTCAGGAGTCACCTCAGTGCCGTCTTCAAACCGGTTCAGCAGTTCGATGTTGACAATCGAGAATTCCTTACGAGTAAAGTTTGTGAATCCACGCTTCGGCAGACGACGCCAGATCGGTGTCTGACCGCCTTCAAAGCCCAGTGCGACTCCGCCGCCGGAACGAGCGTTCTGGCCCTTGGAACCCTTGCCTGCGGTTTTGCCCCATCCAGAGCCATGGCCGCGGCCGATTCTCTTCGAGTTACGACGTGCACCTTCTGTGTATTTCAGTTCATGTAATTTCATATAAGCTGCCTCCCGTCTAACTTAGCGAATTTCCTGCGGCTTCTTCTCACGCAGTTTGCTAACGCTTTCGATCGTTTTCAGTTCTTTCAGACCGGCAACGGTGGCATGAACCATGTTGATCGGAGTCCGGGAACCGATGCACTTGGACAGAACGTCGCTGACGCCTGCCAGTTCCAGAACCGCACGGACAGCGCCGCCGGCGATAACGCCGGTACCTTCTGCAGCCGGTTTCAGGAACACTTCACCTGCGCCATAAACGCCTGTGACAGCATGTGGGATCGTGGAGCCATTGTTTACCAGAGGAACTCTGAACAGATTCTTCTTGGCATTTTCACTGGCCTTCTTAATTGCATCAGGAACTTCGTTAGCCTTTCCTGTGCCATAGCCTACGCGGCCTTTTTTGTCACCAATGACGACCAGGGCGGCAAAGCGGAAACGACGTCCACCTTTAACAACCTTGGTTACTCGGTTGATGACAACAACGCGTTCTTCAAATTCTTTATCGCGTTCAACTCTTCTTGGTTTACGTTCCATTCAGCGAGCCCTCCTAGAATTTCAGTCCGGCCTCTCTGGCAGCATCGGCCAGGGCCTGGACACGTCCGTGATAAACATAACCTCCACGGTCAAATACAACTTCTGTAATGTTCTTAGCTAAAGCACGCTTCGCCAGTTCGGTTCCGACTGTCTTTGCGGCTTCGATGTTTCCGCCGTTTTCCAGCTTCAGATCCACGCTGCTGCAAGCCACCAACGTTGTGCCGTTGACATCGTCGATGATCTGGCAGTGGATATGGCTGTTAGAACGGAAGACGTTCAGGCGTGGGCGTTCCGGAGTTCCGCTGATCTTTGTACGGACACGAATGTGACGACGAATTCTTTCATCATTTTTAGATACTTTCTTAAGCATTGTTCACTCTCTCCTTTCCCACTATTTCTTACCAGCCGTCTTGCCTTCTTTACGACGGACATGTTCGCCTTTATAGCGAATACCTTTACCCTTGTAAGGTTCAGGTTTCTTTGTAGCACGGACAACCGCAGCGAATTCGCCGACGCGCTGCTTGTCAATGCCGGAAACTTTAATTTCCGTTGCGGACGGACATTCAACTTTCAGGCCTTCCTCAATCTCGAATTCAACCGGATGAGAGAAGCCGACGTTCAATGTCAGCTTGTTGCCGCTGACAGCGGCACGGAAGCCGATACCGACAACTTCCAGTTCACGGGTGAAGCCCTCAGAAACGCCGACGACCATGTTGTGCAGCAGCGCGCGGGTTGTCCCGTGCAGCTGTTTGATCTGCTTGATATCGTTCGGACGAACGACTTTGATTTCATTGCCGTTGACATCGATCTGCATGTTTTCGTTAAACTGACGTGTTAAAGTACCCTTAGGTCCTTTGACCGTCACCTCATTGCCAGCCGCAACCGTGATTTCAACACCGGCTGGAATGGTAATCGTTTTATTACCGATACGTGACATTGTTTTCTATTCCTTTCTCTAACACGCTTACCATACGTAGGCGATGACTTCGCCGCCCGTATGCTTCGCTCTTGCTTCTTTATCCGTCATCATCCCCTGCGAGGTCGAGATGATCGCGATGCCTAAACCATTCAGGACACGAGGGATCGAGCCGCTCTTGGCATAGACGCGTAAGCCCGGCTTCGAGATACGCTTGATGCCGCTGATAACTTTTTCGTTATTCGGGCCGTATTTCAAAGTGACTGTAATCTTCTTTTCTGCAGCGGTTTCACCTGTGACTGCATAATTCAGGATAAATCCTTCATTCTTCAGGATCTTCGCAATTTCAACCTTCTGCTTGCTTGCCGGAATTTCAACGGCTTCGTGACGTGCCTGAATACCATTACGGATTCTTGTCAGCATATCTGCGATAGGATCAGTCATATTCATCATTGCTTTTTCCTCCTTCCGTATCCTTACCAGCTTGCCTTCTTGACTCCCGGAATCTGACCCTTATAGGCTAATTCGCGGAAGCAGATGCGGCAGACTTTGTACTTGCTTAAGACCGAGTGCGGACGTCCACAACGTTCGCAGCGCGTATATTCTCTGACTTTGTACTTCTGAGGACGCTGCTGCTTAATTTTCATTGATGTCTTTGCCATGGTTGTTGTCCTCCTTATTTCGCAAACGGCATGCCCATACCTGCCAGCAATGCCTTTGCTTCTTCATCAGTATTGGCTGTCGTTACGATAACGATATCCATACCGCGTACTTTGCTTACTTTATCAAAGTTGATTTCCGGGAAAATAATCTGTTCTTTCACGCCCAGCGTGTAGTTGCCACGACCGTCGAACGCCGTTGTGCTGACGCCGCGGAAGTCGCGGACACGCGGCAGGGAAATGTTGAACAGTTTGTCCAGGAATTCATACATGTGTTCACCGCGCAGGGTGACCTTGCAGCCAATCGGCATGCCTTCACGCAGCTTGAAGTTCGCAATTGACTTCTTTGCTTTGGTGATGACCGGCTTCTGGCCTGCCAGCTGAGTCAGTTCGGCAACAGCTTCATCCAGTGCCTTCGGGTTAGCGATCGCATCGCCAACACCCATGTTGATGACGACTTTTTCGATCTTCGGGCACTGCATGACAGAGCTGTAATTGAACTGCTTCATCAGAGATTCAATGACTGTCTTCTGGTATTTTTCAACAAGACGGTTCATTATTTCTTACCTCCCTTGACGACGTTGCCGGATTTCTTGAATACGCGAACCTTTTCGCCCTTTTCGACCTGAAAGCCGATCCGGCTGGCTGTTTTGGCTTTGGAATCATACGCCATGACATTGGATACATGAATCGGAGCTTCCTTTTCGATGATCCCTCCGTCCGGGTTAGCCTGAGTCGGCTTCAGGTGCTTCTTCATCAGATTGACACCCTCAACGATGACTTTGTTCTCTTTCGGCATAACGGCCAGAACTTCGCCGATCGTTCCCTTGTAATGTCCAGTGATGACTTTTACTTTATCGCCTTTTTTAATTTTCATCTCAAGCCACCTCCTATAAAACTTCTGGTGCCAAAGAAACAATCTTCATGAAGTCTTTGTCACGCAGTTCTCTTGCAACAGGTCCGAAAATACGGGTTCCTCTTGGTGTGTTGTCGTCCTTAATGATAACCGCTGCATTGTCATCAAACTTGATGTAGCTGCCGTTTTCACGACGGATGCCGTAACGTGTCCGGACGATGACCGCCTTAACGACGTCGCCCTTCTTTACAGTTCCGCCAGGAGCTGCTGTCTTGACCGAGCAGACGATGATATCGCCGATGTTCGCTCTTTTGCGCTTGCTGCCGCCCAGGCAACGGATGACTAATAATTCCTTAGCACCGGTGTTGTCCGCGACATTTAATCTACTTTCATTCGTAATCATTGTCAGTTCCTCCTTGTGCTATTAAAGAATTACAGCCTTTTCGACGATCTTAACCAGGCGGAAACGCTTGGTTGCGGATAACGGGCGGGTTTCCATGATCTCTACGATATCACCGATCTTCGCCTCATTGTTTTCATCATGTGCTTTGAATTTCTTTGAATATTTAATACGCTTCGAATAAAGCGGATGACTCTTGCTGGTTGCTACCTCAACCGTAATGGTCTTGTCCATCTTATCAGAAACGACTTTTCCGCGTAATACTTTACGGTTTGATCTTTCCATGACCAGTTATCCTCCTTATTTCGCCTCACTGAGTTCGCGCTCAGTGATGACAGTCTTGATGCGAGCGATCGTCTTGCGAATTTCCTTCATGCGGGAAGGATTCTCCAGCTGGCCGGTAGCTTGCTGGAAACGCAGGTTGAACAGCTCTTCTTTTAAAGATTCAATTTCCTGAAGTAATTCAGTATTGCTCTTATCACGAATTTCCTTAACGTTCATTTCCTATTCCTCCTCGCCTCGGCGCACAAACTTGCACTTGACCGGCAGCTTATGAGCTGCCAAGCGCAGAGCTTCACGCGCGGTTTCTTCATCGACGCCGCCGACTTCAAACAGGACACGGCCTGGCTGAACTACGGCTACCCATCCTTCAGGTGCGCCTTTACCGGAACCCATTCGGACTTCCAGCGGTTTCTTCGTAATTGCCAGATGCGGGAAGATTTTGATCCAAACCTGGCCGCCACGCTTCATGTAACGAGTCATGGCGATACGTGCCGCTTCAATCTGACGGTTGCTGACGTATGCGCCGGAGTAAGCAATTAATCCATACTCACCGAATACGATTTCACGTCCGGCCTTAGAGCGACCTTCATAACTCTGACGATGAGGTCTTCTGTATTTTGTTCTATTAGGCATTAACATGATTAATTACCTCCTTCAACGGTTCCTTCAGCCTTAGGTGCAGCTGCTTTAGCATCTCTGGCTTCGGCATTGCGGTTGTTGTTATTGTTGCGGTTGCCGCGGCGGTCATTCCGTCCGCCACGCCGGCGATCGCGGCCCTGAGGCATTTTTGGTGCTTCTGGTTCCTGAACCATCTGGCCCGGCAGAACCTCACCGCGGCAGATCCAGACTTTAACGCCCAGTTTGCCGTAAGTGGTCATCGCTTCAACAATCGCAAAGTCGATGTCCGAACGCAGGGTATGCAGAGGAACAACGCCCTCAGAATAACCTTCGCTGCGCGCGATATCCGCGCCGCCTAAACGGCCGGAAACCAGGGTACGGATACCCTTAGCGCCTGCCCGCATCGTCTTCTGAATCTGACGCTTCTGGCAAGTTCTGAACGAAGCACGCTGTTCCAGCTGCTCAGCGATAGCGCGGGCAACCAGATGTGCATCCAGATCCGGATTGGCAACTTCAACCACTTTGATGTGGATCTGCTTGCCGTTGCACATTTTCTGCAGCTTCTTCTTTAAGATTTCAATGCTCTCACCGTTGCTGCCGATGATCACGCCCGGGCGCGCGGCACGGATGATGATCTCAACACGGTTCTTAGAGCGTTCGATTTCGATTCTGGAAACGTAAGCCGCATGCAGTTCCTTAAACAGGAATTCACGGATTTTAACGTCTTCCATCAACAGGGTGCCGTAATCTTTTTCAGCATACCATCTGGATTCCCAGTCGCGGATGACGCCGACACGCATTCCAATTGGACTAACTTTCTGACCCATGAGAGTACCTCCTACCGTTCTTCAACCACAACAGTAATGTGGCTGGTGCGCTTTAAAATCTGAGCGGCGTTGCCCTTTGCCCGAGGCATGAATCGCTTCATCGTGATTCCCTCATCGGCATAGCACGCTTTGACATACAATTTCGATTCATCCAGCTGATGATTGTTGACCGCATTGGCAACGGCTGATTTCAGCACTTTTCCAACTGCATCGGCAGCGTGGTTTGGTGTGAACTTCAGGATTGCTTCTGCTTCTTTTGCATCTTTGCCTCTGACTAAATCCAGAACAAGTCTGACTTTGCGAGGGGCGATGCGGACAGTTTTCGCTGTTGCTTTGACTTCCATTGTGGCACCTCCTACGCTTTCTTGTCGTCACCATGACCGCCAAATTTGCGGGTTGGGACGAATTCGCCAAGTTTATGGCCGACCATATCTTCTGTGACATAGACAGGGACATGTTCCTTACCGTTGTAAACCGCGAACGTATGTTCAACGAACTGCGGGAAAATAGTGGAACGGCGAGACCATGTTTTGATGACTTCTTTCTTGCCTGACGCGTTCAGCTTTTCCACTTTTTTCATTAAATGGTCATCACAGAACGGTCCTTTTTTCAAACTACGACTCATTTTAGCTTCCTTCCTTTCGTTTACTTACCGTTGCGGCGGCGAGTGATCAATTTAGTAGACGCCTTTTTGGCTTTGCGGGTCTTGACGCCCATAGCTTTCTTGCCCCATGGAGTCATTGGTGATTTACGGCCAACCGGAGTTCTGCCTTCACCACCGCCATGCGGGTGATCATTCGGGTTCATAACAGAACCGCGGACTGTCGGACGAATGCCCAGCCAGCGGGAACGTCCAGCCTTACCTAAGTTGACCAGGCTGTGATCTTCATTGCCGACTGTGCCGATGGTTGCGCGGCAGTTGCTCAGAACCTTGCGGACTTCGCCGGAAGCCAAACGCAGGATTGTGTAGCGGCCTTCAGAGCCCAGAATCTGTGCGGAAACACCCGCGGAGCGAGCCAGCTGGCCGCCCTTGCCCGGCTTCAGTTCAACGTTGTGAACGAAAGTACCTTCAGGGATGTTGCGCAGTTCCATAGCGTTGCCGACTTTGATATCGACGGCTTCGCCGGAAACGATGGTCTGTCCAACCTGCAGCCCCTTCGGAGCCAGGATGTAACGCTTTTCGCCGTCTGCATAGTTCAGCAGCGCGATGTTGGCGGAACGGTTCGGATCGTACTCGATCGTTGCGACCTTAGCCGGAATGTTGTCTTTATTCCGCTTGAAGTCGATGACACGATACTGACGTTTGTGTCCGCCGCCCTGATGACGGGTTGTGATCCGACCGGTGTTGTTGCGGCCGCCCTTTTTGGACAGCGGTTCAAGCAGTGAGCGTTCTGGAGAAGTCGATGTGATTTCTTCAAAGCTCAGGCTTGACATACCACGACGGCCTGGAGTCGTCGGTTTATATTTCTTAATCGCCATTGGATTTAGTCCTCCTTACGCATTTTTCCGGAAATAGCGTGTTCTTCCGATATGTTTTTCAGCTTATTCAGAGAATAAGTTGATATCCTGTCCTTCCGGCAGTTTGACAACTGCTTTGCGGACAGCGCTCGTCTTGCCGACGTATTTGCCCATTCTCTTTGTCTTCGGCTTGCAGTTCAGGATGTTGACCTGTTCAACCTTAACACCGAAGATTTCTTCAACAGCCAGACGAACCTGTGTCTTATTTGTGCCTTTAGCAACCTCAAACGTGATCTTGTTGTCGGTGTCCATCAGCTTCATCGTCTTTTCTGTGATGATCGGGCGGATAATGATATCTCTAGCGTTACTCATTATGCGAATACCTCCCCAGCTTTGTTGGCAGCCGCTTCCGTCATGACCAGCTTCGCAGCGTTGGCAATGTCGAAGGCGTTCAGTTCTTCAACTGTCAATAAGGCAGCGTTTGGAATATTGCGCAGCGACATGAAGGCATTGTCGAAGTCCTCGGCGATATCCGCTACAAACAGCGTCTTGCCTTCAAACTTGAATGCGTCCATCACTTTGACAAATTCCTTTGTTTTGATCGCGTCAAACTTCAGCGCATCGACAACAACCAAGTTGTTTTCAATGACCTTTTCAGAAAGCAGCGATCTCAGAGCCAGCCGGCGAACCTTACGGTTCAGACGGTAAGCATAGCTGCGCGGTGTAGGACCGAAAGCGATGCCGCCGCCTCTCCACTGCGGAGCACGGATGGAACCCTGACGGGCACGGCCTGTGCCCTTCTGACGCCAAGGCTTCTTGCCGCCGCCGCTGACTTCGTGACGGCTCTTGGTGTCATGCGTACCCTGACGCATATTCGCGCGCTGCATGATGAGCGCGTCAAACATGACCTGCTGATTAGGTTCAATGCCGAATACAGCCTCAGCCAGTTCGATTTCACGAATCTCTTTAGCTTCCAGGTTATATACATTTAACTTTGGCATCTGTTATTCCTCCTCTTTTGTTTCTTCGGAATAGCTGATCAGATCTTTGGCCGAAACAGCAGCTGTTCCTTTGACGGATGACTTAACAACAACCAGTCCGCGCTTCGGTCCCGGAACGTTGCCCTTGACCAGCATGTAGTTGTTTTCAACATCAACCTTGATGATTTCCAGATTCTGAGTCGTTGTGGTGTAGCCACCTTCCTGACCCGCTCCGGCTGTTCCTTTTTCAATCCGGCCGTTGTTTCGTCCGGTTGTTGCCAGAGAACCGATATGCCGCATATTTTTCGATCCGCCGTGTGTCTTCGGACCCATTGTCGCGTTGTTTCTGACGATCGTACCGTTGTAGCCGCGGCCCTTGCTGGTGCCGGTTACATCGACGATCTCACCCGCTGCGAACAGATCAACCTTGACTTCGTTGCCGACTTCCAGATTCATCATTTCCGCTCCGCGGATTTCGCGGACAAACCGCTTCGCTGCAGTCGATGCCTTGGCAGCATGACCCTTTTCAGCTTTGTTGGAACCCTTTTCGCTCAGATCTTCAAATCCCAGCTGAACAGCTTCGTAGCCATCGTTTTCCAGGGTTTTCTTCTGCAGCACTACGTTCGGCAGTGCTTCAACGACTGTGACAGGGATCAATACGCCATCCGTAGTGAATACCTGCGTCATGCCAAGTTTACGTCCTAAAATACCTTTCATGATGTCACCTCCACTGTCCTTACAGCTTGATCTCGATGTCGACGCCGCTCGGCAGTTCCAGACGGCTCAATGCGTCAATGGTTTCTGCAGTCGGTCCGACGATCTCGATCAAACGCTTATGTGTTCTGATTTCAAACTGTTCACGGGAATCTTTGTACTTGTGGACAGCTCTCAAAATGGTTACCACCTGCTTCTCAGTCGGCAGGGGTACAGGTCCGACGACTTTCTTTGCGCCGTGTTCCTGAGCAGCCTTAACGATCTTTTCGCTGGCTGTATCCAGGATTCTGTGTTCGTAAGCTTTTAAACGAATTCTTACGCTGTTTTTTGCCATGAAATCTTCCTCCTTCATTTCATCCGCCTTTACGGCAGATTCGCTCGGTGTGAATTCCCCGGTCTTCACGCTTAGCTGGCGCTATCGTGACAACGCCGATCAGCGTGCCGGCAACCTCCCACGTCCATGCGAATGCTTCGCTATTATAGCACTCAAAAACAGGCAATGCAACACTTTTTTCAAAAAAGTTAAAAAGTTAGAAAAACGGCTTCAGATCAAGCTCTTTTCCACTTTTGAAAATCATAGATTTCCTTGTTTTCATAGCAACGAAGATCAGCGTGCCAAAGTCCTGTCCTGTTCCGTCCGCGGACTTTATTTCTTACTTTATTCCTTCTATATTTCACTGTTTTTTGCTCATTTTTGCGACATTTCTTATATGTCAGCGCTTACATTAAGAGGAAATTCGACATTTCATTCCGGTCAGGATCGGATTCCATTCCCCACAAGCCAAAATTTATATTATAATAAGGATACTTTCCAGGAGGATACCGGTATGTTTGAATTTCTGAAATCAAAAAAGCAGAACCCGCGCCGCACCGTCGTTGTCGCGCTGCATGGATTTGGCCGGCGCCGGACCGATGAGTTTCTGCCGCTTAAAAATTTTCTTGCGGAAAAGAAGATCGAGCTGATCCTGCCGGAGCTGTTTAATCCGCGCAACCCCCAGGACGTCGATCCGCAGAAATGGATTCAGCGGGCCGAGGAAGTGGTTGACGAGCTGACAGCGCAGAACGCCGACGTCATTTTGATCGGATTTTCCATGGGCGGCGTCATCGCCGCGCATCTGGCGGCTGTCAAACCGGTGAAGAAGCTGATCCTGCTGGCGCCGGCCTTCAATTATATCAATGTCGGCAACGCTGCGGATTTAATCACCGGCTGGTTCAGCAGTCCCAATAAAAAAGAACAGCCCGATGACTATCCGCCGCTGCCCTCTGATTTCACTTCTGTCTTTATGAATGTTGTCGATCTGTTGAAACAGGATGCCGTCTTGGTGGAATGCCCGGTCATGATCCTGCATGGCACGGAAGATGAAACGATTGCCGTTTCTTCCAGCCGTAAGATTTATAAGAAGATCCCGGCCGCGCAGAAAGGCTTAATTCTGCTGGAAGGGGTAGGCCATGCAATTCTGGATGATCCGGCCTATGCCTCCATAGCACTCCATACGATCGCGGCGTTTATTGACGGTCAGATCCATTTTTAAGCAGGCCCCTCTATTCCCAGTTCTTGGCACTTTCCTGCCCTTAAACGAATTGAACATTGTTTCACCCGACTTTTCATCCTGATCATAAATAAAGAAAGACCGCGAGGAAACTGGACTTGGCTTCTGCCGGATCCCTTCGTTTCGGTCTTTCTTTTCAAGCCTCTCTTTAGCCTTGTCTTTAGAGCTGCGGCCGTTTGGCACTGCGCCAGTAAGCCCATGCTGCAGCGGCTGAAAGCGCGAAGGCACCCGCACTCAGCATAAACGGAAACAACATATTCAGATCATAAACAATTCCCGCAGCCAGCGAGCCGAGAACATTGCCCATCGATTTAATCGCATTGAATAAACCGGTGATGATCCCAACTTCATTATTCTTTCGCCCTTCCACCGACAAAGCCTGCGTAATCGGCTGATATACCGCATTGGCCGTGAAGAACGCCAGGTTCATGGCGATAAACAGCGTCAGATTCCCCGGAATCAGCGCTCCGGCTGCCGTCAGCGCGCACAATGCCAGAACTACGATCAGCGACTTCTTAGCATCGGTACGGCGGATAATCCACAGGTTGATTGAGAAATTGGCGATCAGTCCGATGACGCCAATGACCGCTTTGATCAAACCATTATAAATTGGCTTAAAATCCAGCTCGGCCTTTAAGAAATAGTTGAAGGCATTTTCATGACAATTGGTAGCGAAGCCGGTCAGAAACACAACGATCAAAAACAGAATCATGACCGTGCTCATCAGACTGCGGGCACTGGCGAAGGAATTGAACGGATTCACCGTTTTCAGTAGTTCACGGGGCTTGACGGTCTGCGGGTCCACAATGGAATCTTCCACAAAGAACACCGTTCCCAGCCCCAACAGAATCATCCAGGTCGCCTGAACATTAAACGCTAACTGAAAATGAATTGTTCCCAACACACCGCCCAACAGATAACCCACAGCCAGCGACACAGACTGCATCGCGGTGTAGACCGCCAGGTTGGAGGCCTGTTTGGAAGGTTCGCTGACGTCGATCACATACGCCATTGTCGCAACGATCGCCCCGCCGGAAAAGGCCCCGGCCGCCCCGCGCGAAATCAGCACGGCCAGCTCACTCGCAGAAAAGCCCAGGCTCAGCTGCGCCAGGCCATAACACACGCAGGAAATCGTAAACACTTTGACCCGGCCGATATGATTGCTGAATTCACCCCAAAAGACTGAAGTTAAAAATGAAAAGAAGCACATGACCGCCATGGATGTTCCGAAAATCCGCGATGGAAGTTCCATTGCCGTATACAATGTCGGCGTCACCGGATGATGGAAATTCATTCCTATCCCCAACAGCACCGTGATCACCATCATCCTGAAAACCGATTTCTTTTTTGTCATCCTTGCATCCCCCTCACGACTTCTCTATAATACAAGTTAAACCCAGGTTGAAGTCAAGGTGAAAGAGGGAAAGTTATGAATTATTCGATCAAAGAAATTTCCGCACGGCTCAATATTCCAGCCTCCACGCTGCGCTATTATGAAAAACGTGGGATTATTGGCCCGTTAGCGCGCCGGGCCGGTCAGGTCCGCGTGTTTTCCGAAGCGGATCTCAAGCTGCTGCAGATCGTCCAGTGTCTGAAAAAAACCGGAATGCCGATTGAGGAAATCCGGCAGTTTGCCGAGCTGATCTGCCAGGGCGATGCAACGCTCAGTCAGCGCGCCGATTTGTTCGAGCATCACAAGGCACAGATTGAGCATCAGATTGAACAGCTGCAGGAAAACCTCGCTGTGCTGGAGAGGAAAATGAAAATATTCAGCACCCCTTCGGCAAAATAAACAAATCCCGTCTGGCATGATCTGCAGGCGGGATTTATTTTTTGATGGATGGATCCGGGAGGGGATGATCTTTGCGGTAATCACACAATGCCTGTTTGGCCTGGCAGCTGCCGGCTTGATAACTGGCGCAGGCCGTGCAGTCCCGGTGTTTTTTCGAGCGCAGCCGAATCAGACAGTACACGGTCCACAAACCGATCACGCCCACGACTAGAAACGTTGCCATAAGATCCCCACCTTTCTTTTCCTTATTATATCCGGATGCGGACAAAGAATAAATAGAAATGCCTGCCAGGGATTACGACATCCGAATCAATGACGCATCCTATTAATCCACGTCTTTATTTCCATCTTCGCTTTTCCCATTCCGCTTCTTTATCCAGGCGGCAAAATCGCTTGCTTCACGAAGTCAAAAAATCGAGGGAAGCAAGTCCCCTCGATGAAATGAATTTATCCGTGCCGGACCGGATGGTCCTGGCGGTATGCGCTGACCAAGGGATTCTCGACAGCATCACTATGACAAATTTTGTCCATACCGCAGCCGCTGCAGCCGCCTTTGCAGGACGAACCGGAGCTGCGGTGTTCCCGAATCAGACTGCGGATCGCAAGCAGACAGACGCCCGCGACAAGCATCAGGACCAGACTTTGTCCCAACAGACTTTGAATTTCAGGCTGCATTGTTTCTCCTTTCCGCCCTTCGGCTTAGATCTTCACGGTTTCCTTAAGCTCCACCTGCAGCGTCTTGCTTTCCTTATACGGGCGAATTAAGAGGTAAATCAGACCCGCCAGCAGGACGGCCGCGATGACCGTAAACAGCGTCAGCGGCACCTCGCCGGTGATGAAGCCGCCGATCTGGTAGACGATCATCGCCGCAGCATAAGCGAAGCCGCACATGTAACCAATCGCTCCGATTGTCCACTTCGGATTGTTCATTTCGCGTTTGATCGCCCCCATCGCAGCGAAGCAGGGTGCGCACAACAGATTGAAAATCATGAAGCTGTATGCCGACAGCGCGGTAAAGTCCGCCGCGACGAAGGACCAGATTTCATTGCCGACTTCACTCAATTCACCGCTGTAATGATACAGCACAGCGAATGTATTGACGACTTCCTCCTTGGCGATCAGACCGGTCATCGTCGCGACCGTCGCTTTCCAGCCCATATCACCGATCCAGCCCAGCGGATAGAAGATCCATGCTACCGCATTGCCGATCAGTGCCAACAAGGATTGATTGTTATCCTCTACCGCCTGAAATACGCCGTTGACAAAGCCATATCCCTGTAAGAACCACAGGACGATGGAGCTCAGCAGAATGATCGTGCCTGCCCGCTTGATAAACGACCAGCCGCGCTCCCAAGTTCCCCGCAGCACATTCGATGCGGATGGAATGTGATAAGCCGGCAGCTCCATGACAAACGGTGCCGGATCGCCTGCGAAAAGCTTTGTTTTTTTCAGCAGGATGCCGGACAGAATCACCGCCGCAACACCGATAAAATAAGCGGACGTCGCGACCCAGGCGGAATTGTTGAACAGGGCTCCGGCAAACAGACCGATGATCGGCATTTTGGCCCCGCAGGGAATAAAACCGGTTGTCATAATCGTCATCTTGCGGTCACGATCCTGTTCAATCGTCCGGGAAGCCATAATGCCCGGGACACCGCAGCCTGTCGCCACCAGCATCGGAATAAAGCTTTTGCCGCTCAGGCCAAAGCGTCGGAAAATTCGGTCCATGATGAACGCGATCCGAGCCATATATCCGATATCCTCAAGAATACACAGCAGGAAGAACAGCACAAGCATCTGCGGTACAAAGCCTAAGACCGCGCCGACACCAGCAACAATGCCGTCCTGAATCAAACTGGCCAGCCATCCGCCAACCCCCATCGTATTCAAGAACGTTCCGACCATGCCAGGAACCCATTCACCAAACAGAACATCGTTGGCCCAATCCGTTCCCAGTGTTCCGATCGAAACCGACCAGCCGCCCATCGAAACCGCATAAACTAACGCCATCACCGCAATGAAAATCGGCAGTGCCAGCCAGCGGTTGGTGACGATGGAATCAATTTTATCGGAGACCGACATCCGCGATTGATTTTTTCTTGCATAACATTGATGAATAATCGAGCTGATATAGTTATAGCGTTCATTCGTGATAATACTCTCGGCATCCTCATCCAGTTTGTCTTCCGTCTTTTGAATCAAAGCTTCAACATTTGGGACCGTACTCATCATCGAAGCGATTTTATCGTCGCGCTCAAACAGCTTAATCGCATAGAAACGCTGCATGGCGGAAGGGATATCAGAAGGCAGCTGTGAGATGATTTGATCCAGAACCTGTTCCACATTGGAGCTGAATCGATGCACCGGCGGCAAGGCTTCTTGGTTGTGCGCCAGCTTGACGGCCTGAGCCGCAGCTTCCTTGATTCCAGTTTGCTTCAAGGCCGAAATTGCCACCACCTCGCAGCCCAACGCTTTCGCCAGCTGCTGCAGGTGGATCTGATCGCCGTTTTTCTTGACGACGTCGATCATGTTGATCGCAACGACCACCGGAATTCCCAGCTCCAGCAGCTGCGTGGTTAAATACAGATTGCGTTCGAGATTGGTGCCGTCAACGATATTCAAAATCGCATCCGGCCGCTCATGAATCAGATAATTCCGGGCGACGACTTCCTCCAGCGTATAGGGAGAAAGTGAGTAAATTCCCGGCAGATCCGTAATCGTAACGTCTTTCTGATCCTTCAGCCGGCCTTCCTTCTTTTCAACCGTCACGCCCGGCCAATTGCCCACAAACTGATTCGAACCGGTTAAGGCGTTAAAAAGTGTCGTTTTCCCGCTGTTCGGATTGCCGGCCAGCGCAATTTTAATTCCCATGGTCTGTTCCTCCTTAAAATTAGTCTGAGCTAACTTTTATTCCAAAAAAGACAGGCGTATTCGCCTTTATTCCACTTCAATCATCTGCGCGTCTGCTTTGCGCAGTGATAATTCATAGCCGCGGACATTGACCTCAATCGGATCGCCCAGCGGAGCAACCTTACGCACGTATACCTGTGTGCCTTTGGTAATTCCCATATCCATGATCCGCCGTCGGACAGCACCCTCACCATGAAGCTTCTTGACGGAGACCGTTTCCCTGACGGGAATGTCTTTCAATGTTTTCATTCTGTTCTCCTTTTTTATATCATGATCTTATTGGCCATTTCCTTGCTGATGGCAACTCGGGATTCTTTCACTTTGACGATGACGTTGCCCTGGTTCTGAGAAACAAGCATGACTTCACTGCCTTCGACCAATCCCAATGAATTCAGGAAACGGCGCACTTCTTCCTTCCCGCCGATGCGTTTAACCGCGTTGATCTGCCCTGTCTGTGCCAATGTTAACGGCATCAACCTCACTCCTTTTCAAGTTGTAGATCGCAATCATTAGCCTTAGCTAACTTACGAAACTAATGTTATCCCAATCTAACTGTAATGTCAATCTCTTTTTGCAGAATTTTCCTCTTTTCAGGCATTTTGCTTGACAGTTAGGATATCAGCCCCTCTGATAAACGAAAAGCTGCCGGATGGATCGGAATGGTTGCGCTCTACTATTATAAGATGAGAAAAAGCAGGAATTCCGCTTTGCCCTTCCAGGCTACCCTCTCCTGCTTTCCATCTTTATTTTTCTATATTACTCAGAGTTTACAACAGATCGAGCAGTTCCTCAATCTGATAAATCCGCGGCAGATCCGCCTGACATTGCTGGCCAGGGTTGGAAAAAATCCAAATCGGCTGCATCCCGGCCCGATACGCACCGATGATATCCGTAAAGAACGTATCCCCGACAAACGCAATTTCCTGCGGCGGCAGCTGTAGCTGACGTGCACCTTCCAGAAAGATTTCAACATCCGGCTTATGGGCCTGAAACTCACCGGAAATGACGATCACCTCAAACAGATCCGCCAGTCCGCAAAGTTCAAGCTTGCGCCGCTGCATTTTAGAGCTGCCGTTGGTCACGATGCCGACTTTATACTTCTTTTTCAGCTGTTCAACGACCGCGCGGGCCTGTGGAAAAACAACGGTATAATCACCAAAGGTTTCTCCCCAATCCTGACATAAAGCTTCTCTCTGTTCCTCACTTAAGCCGTATTCCTTTGCCAACATCGAATACATATGGATCTTGGGAATGGATCCATATTCATCCCAGGTCAACAGCTTCTGAACAATATTTTCAAACTCCACCGGATCCTGCACCTGCGGAAACAGCTCAGCCACCAGTTTTCTGACCTTGGCATTCGCGGCGGCCTGCCGATCGATCAGCGTATTATCCAAATCAAATAAAATTCCCTTAATCCCAGTTCTCATGCATTCCTCCATAGTATTGACTGCGAACCTCCAGATAGCACTCCGCATCCGTCTGATAAATATAAGGATGGATGAAATAAGTGCCGATATTGAACGTGATCGCCCCTAATACATACCATAAAAAGAAGGAAAGATCCAGCACAAACAAATCCAGCTTGATCCCCTGCGTCATTTCCTGGGAAAGCGCAAGGATCTGTTGAGGATCGAGATCTGGTTCATCTTCTGTCAAGTAGGGTACAAATCGGTAGCTGTACGATTTAACAACACCGGGAATGATAAATAACAAGGAATACAGGAACACAATAAGATCCCGCCAGAAGCCCGTCAATGCAGCACGCTTCAGTTCTTCCCATTGATTAAAGCTGCGGAAGACGTCGTTGACATTTTCCTCATCCGTTGCGGCGCGTTTAAAGTAATTCATGACGCCAAATCCCAGCGGATTGAAAACGACCAGCCGCAGTAAAACCGCGACAGCCGCACTCAGCAGCGTATACATCAAAACCAGCGGACCAAACAGCCCCCATAGCGAAGACAAGCCCACATACGTTTTGCCCAGCAGCGTAATCGTCATGGCGTCCAGCCATTGTGATGTCGGAACTCCAAAATTAAAATTCACTGAAAAAATCTTGAAGTTTGGAATTCCATCTGTCAGCCAGTACAAAATCAACGCGGCTAGAAATAATTTTAAATATTTCCGGCTCAGCACCTCTTTCGCTCGGCGTTTTAATTCAGCTCGTACAAACATAACCATCCCCTCCTCTGCTTTTATTTTACACGAAGATTCCTCAAAATCCTAGGATTGCGGCAGAGTTTGTCCATTTTCGAACAAAAAAAAGATCAGGAATTTCTCCTGATCAGAATGGAAACGGTATTGAATGACTGTTTCGGCTATTCTTTTGTTTCTTCCTCTTCATCCTCATCTTCACTGTTCGCCACTTTGCGCTTCCTGAAAATGCGGCACAACCCGATGCTCAGCTGATACAACAGAAGCATCGGCACCGCAATCATAACCTGCGACACAACATCCGGCGGCGTGATAACAGCCGCAACAACAAAGATCACAACGATGACCACAGAGCGGCCTTTTACCATCCATTCCGGACGCATTAATCCCAGCTGTGTCAGGATGACCGTAGCCACCGGCATTTCAAACACTGTGCCGAAAGTAATGAAAATCGTCATGATAAAGCTGAGATAGCTTTCAATCGAAATGGACGCGACAATGGAAGTGGAGGCGTTAACGTTGATGAAAAAATACAACATAAACGGCAGCGCGATCTTATAAGCAAATCCTGCGCCGAGAATGAAGAAAAACAAACCCGCGACCATCGCGAAGAAAAAGACAAAGTTTTCCCTGCGTTCCAGCCCGGGACGGATAAACGCCCAGATTTCATACAGAATTACCGGTGAACCGAGGCATACTGCCCCAATCAACGCAACCTTGATATACTGCATGAACAAAGCCTGCGGTGAAAGGTACACGAACTGATATCCCAGTTCTGTCCCCTGTTCCGTCAACAGGTTAACGATCGGCCCCGCGTAATTGAAACAGATCAGTAAGCCAGCGAACAGAACCGCGATCACAATCAGAATCCGATTGCGCAGTTCTTTCAGATGACCGGTCAGCGACATGACCGCTTCTTCATTCTCTTGTTCCTGTTTCTGTTTATGCTTCGCCATAGTGCTTATTCTTCGTCGTCAGACTTGTCAGAATCCTTATCGGACATGCCTTCCTTAAAGTTCTTAATTGTCTTGCCGAACATTTTGCTTAACTTAGGCAGCTGCTTCGGACCAAAAACGATGATGACGATGACTAAGACGACTAATAATTCAGTTGTACCAAATTTTCCAAACATAAGTTTTCCCTCCTGATTTTATTCATTACGCATTATGCGTGCGGCGTCCTGTACTTTTTGCCGTTGGACGTGAACGGCGCGGCGCCTTGCGGCCCGTGTAGGTTTCGGCCAGTGACGGTGTTTCCGGTTCCTCCGTTTGCGCCAAAACTTCCGTTTCTGCTTCCACCGCAGCTTCACTGACTTCCGCCTCAATGACTTCCGGCTTCGGTTCTTCCTTCTTCGCCGGCTTGCCAATTGACTTAAACGACTTGGTGACGTCGTCAATCGACTTATTGACGTCCTCTTTCAGTGAAACGATTGGTTCAATCGCTTCTTTCAGCGGTGCACTCGCTTCGTCGAGCGGCTCGACGATATTCTCGCGGATGTCCTTGGACAGATCACCCGTCACCTTTTTGACTTCTTTCAGCGATGCGCCCAGCTTCTTAGCGTAGATCGGAAGCTTCTCCGGCCCCAGAACCACCAACGCGATCACACAGATCATAACGATCTCGGTAATTCCTATCTTCATACCCCGTTTCTCCTTTGTGAGATTATTATAACAAGTCGTTTGGCATTTGTATAGCGAATATTTATATTTTTATGATTTTATTTTTTGATATATTGACTACTCAAGCAAGAACGCAGACGACTTTGCAGGCAGGCAGCTTCTTCCGCATCCACCCGCATAGGTTTTCCGCTTCCCTCAGCTGTTGCGGTTGGCGGCAATGCAGCTCAAATTTCCAGTTTTTCGTAACACGGGTTCCCAGACGGGCATAAACCTGAGCGATGAGTTCTTCAAATTCCTGCCGATCCTGCTCCCCCTCCAGACAATCCATCCGAATCTGCAGCGTCACGCTCAGCTGCCGCTGACGAACCAGGTTCATCAACAGGTCAAATCCATACCAGGTTAATACGCGCTGCTGTCCCAGCATCAGCACGTTGTCCGGATGATACAGATCCAGCTTCAGTTCCAGCGAGGCCGAAGCTTTCAAGGCTGACTGATCCCGCAGCCACAGATACTGCTGATAAAGGCGGGTATCGGTTTTGACATAGTCCAGCTGACACTGCTGCGCTGCAACGTATTGCTGACCTTCTGCCGGAGACAGAATCCGCTCATCCGGAAAGCGGGATTTTGTCCACAGGCTCTTCCATTGACTCGGCGTCATCCCGAATTCCTGCTGGAAATTGCGGTAAAAGTATTTGGAATCGGAAAACCCGCAGGCCTTGCAGATCTCCGCATTGCTGGCAGCCGTAAACAACAGCCGCCGTTCCGCTTCCCGCAGCCGATAACGGCTGACACATTCCAAAAAGGTCATGTTGTCATTTTGTTTCCACAGCTGGGCAAAATAGCTCTTCTGCATTTTTTCAGCCTCGGCCGCCTGCTGCAGCGTCAGCTTGGCATCCAGATGCGTCTGAATATAATCAATGATCCGATAATAGCGGACGAATTTATCCTCACTGACAGATCGGAACTGACGATTGATTTCATTCTGCACATTATATTCCATCACCAAAGTCAATCCCAGCTTTTCTTCCATCAGCTGACGCTGACCGGCCGGTTCCTCCTGATTGAACAGCCGATAGCTTTCAAGCACGTCTTTCAGAAAGATACAGTCGCGGTAAACCAGCGAAACTTCCCGGGTTTCTTCCGGATCCACCAGGGAATCCACCAGCTGAATCCGATCCGCGTAAGGATAGCTCACCTGCGGCAAAAGCGCTGTTTCCACATCTACACACAAGGCCACACAGCCCTCACGCGATGTCATGGCCCACACCTCACCGGCATTGACAAAAAAAACATCGCCGGCATTCATTTCCGCCAGCCGGCTGAACCGCTTGACCTGAGCCTGCCCTTGAAGGATCGCGACAAGCGTCAGCGCTGTCCCGGAATGACGCAATGCTGTCTGATGGAACTGCAGAACATGTGAGCTAATGTAATCGTGTCGGGTTGTATTCATGCCAAATTCTCCTGTTTTTTATTATACCATCGGCGTTTCCCAAACGCAAAAAGAGATCCTCACGGATCTCTTTTTCAGGATTTTTTAACGAATCACTCAACTTATTTAATGATTTCGATAACGTTTCCAGAACCAACTGTACGGCCGCCTTCACGAATAGAGAACTTTGTTCCCTGTTCAACAGCGATCGGAGCGATCAGTTCAACTGTCATTTCAACGTTGTCGCCCGGCATGCACATTTCAACGCCTTCCGGCAGTTTGATGACGCCAGTTACGTCCGTTGTACGGAAGTAGAACTGAGGACGGTAGTTGGAAACGAACGGTGTATGACGTCCGCCTTCTTCTTTGGTCAGAACGTAAACCTGAGCCTTGAATTCAGTATGCGGATGAACACTTCCCGGCTTCGCCAGAACCTGTCCACGCTGTACTTCATCACGGTTAACACCACGCAGCAGCGCACCGATGTTATCGCCAGCTTCAGCGAAGTCCAGCAATTTACGGAACATTTCGATACCTGTAACAACCGTTTTCTTGGAATCGTGGATACCAACGATTTCAACTTCTTCGCCCAGCTTCAGGATACCACGTTCAACACGGCCTGTCGCAACAGTACCACGGCCTGTGATTGTGAAGACGTCTTCAACAGCCATCAGGAACGGCTTGTCAGCGTCACGTTCCGGAGTCGGAACATAGCTGTCAACTGCATCCATCAGTTCATCGATCTTGCCTTCCCAAGCCGGATCGCCTTCCAGAGCCTTCAGAGCGGAACCGCGGATAACCGGAGCGTTTTCGCCGTCAAAGCCATATTCGCTCAGCAGTTCGCGAACTTCCATTTCAACCAGGTCGATCAGTTCTTCATCATCGACCATGTCGCACTTGTTCAGGAATACAACGATTGCAGGAACGCCTACCTGGCGAGCCAGCAGGATGTGTTCACGTGTCTGAGGCATCGGTCCGTCAGTTGCCGCAACAACCAGGATCGCGCCGTCCATCTGAGCTGCACCAGTGATCATGTTCTTGATGTAGTCAGCGTGGCCCGGGCAGTCAACGTGAGCATAGTGGCGAGTTGCCGTCTGGTATTCAACGTGTGCAGTGTTGATTGTAATACCGCGCTGCTTCTCTTCCGGCGCACCATCGATCTGGTCGTAAGCCTTAGCTTCAGCCATACCGTTCTTAGCCAGGTGGTTTGTAATAGCGGCTGTCAGTGTAGTTTTACCATGGTCAACGTGACCGATGGTACCGATATTGACATGCTCTTTAGATCTGTCAAATTTTGCTTTTGCCATTTTGCAAATTCCTCCTAATTTTCCATTCAATTAGCCAAGTCTATTTTAAGATAAACGTCCGAAGAAATCAAGGTCAGATTACTCAGCGGAAGCGTTTTTCTTGGCGATTTTTTCAGCAATGCTCTTCGGAACTTCTGAATAGTGGTCCATCTGCATTACATAGTTGCCGCGGCCCTGAGTAAATGAACGCAGGTCCGTGGAATAACCGAACATTTCAGACAGCGGTACAAAAGCCCGGACAACGATCGCGTTAGCCCGTTCTTCCTGATCGCGGATCTGACCGCGGCGCTTGGTGATATCACCCATAACGCTGCCGAGATATTCGTTTGGTGCTGTGACTTCAACCGACATGATCGGTTCCAGCAGAACCGGCTTACATTTCTTAGCCGCTTCTTTTAAGGCCATGGAAGCCGCAATCTTAAACGCCATTTCAGACGAGTCGACTTCATGGTAAGAACCGTCAAACAGTGTAGCCTTGATATCAACGACCGGATAACCGGCAACCAAACCATTGTTCAGGGCTGCTTCCAAGCCTTCCTGAGTCGGTTTGATGTATTCGCGCGGAACTGTGCCGCCGACAACACCGTCGACAAATTCAAAGCCTTTGCCTTCTTCATTTGGTGCAAAGCGGATCCAAACGTGACCATACTGGCCGCGGCCGCCGGACTGACGGACAAACTTACCTTCACATTCAGCTTCCTGACGGATCGTTTCACGGTAAGCAACCTGCGGCGCACCGACGTTGCAGTCAACCTTGAATTCACGGCGCATCCGGTCAACGATGATATCGAGGTGAAGTTCACCCATACCGGCGATGATCGTCTGGCCTGTTTCTTCATCCGTATATGTTTTGAACGTCGGATCTTCTTCCGCCAGCTTCGCTAACGCTAAGCCCATCTTGTCGGAGTCAGCTTTGGTCTTCGGTTCAACGGACATCTGAATAACTGGTTCTGGGAATACCATGGATTCCAGAATGATCGGTGATTTTTCATCACACAGCGTGTCGCCGGTCGTCGTTGCTTTTAAGCCGACTGCCGCTGCGATATCGCCCGCATACACTTCCGTGATTTCAGCACGGTGGTTGGCATGCATCTGAACGATACGGCCGAAACGTTCGCGGGTATCCTTGGTTGCGTTTAAGACATAAGAACCGGCATTGGCCATACCCGAGTAAACCCGGAAGTAAGTCAGACGGCCGACAAACGGGTCCGTCGCAACCTTGAAGGCCAGCGCTGAGAATGGTTCTTTATCGTCAGCGTGACGGGCTTCCTGCGTTCCATCTTCCAGATGACCCTGAATCGCCGGGATATCCAGCGGAGACGGCAGGTAGTCAATAACAGCATCCAGCATCAGCTGTACGCCCTTATTCTTGTACGCAGAACCGCACAGAACCGGGAAGAATTCCGAGGAGCAGACGCCCTTACGGATCGCTGCTTTGATTTCAGGAATCGTCGGCTCTTCGCCTTCCAATACCTTCATCATCAGTTCATCATCGTAATCGGCTGCTTTTTCGATTAATTCAGCCCGCAGCTGCTGCGCCTGATCCAGCATATCAGCCGGGATTTCCTTGATTTCCATCTTGGTTCCCAGATCATCCGCATAGAAGATCGCATGCATTTCCAGCAGGTCGATGATGCCGCGGAATGTGTTTTCCGCACCAATCGGCAGTTGGATCGCCGCCGCTTTCGCGCCTAAACGATCACCGATGCTGCGGACAGACATCATGAAGTCTGCGCCGGTCGCATCCATTTTATTACAGAAGACGATACGCGGAACCTTGTAGGTCGTTGCCTGACGCCAAACGGTTTCCGTCTGCGGTTCAACACCTGCTTTCGCATCCAGAACTGTAACCGCGCCATCCAGAACACGCAGGGAACGTTCAACTTCTACCGTGAAGTCAACGTGACCCGGAGTATCGATGATGTTGATGCGGTGACCTTTCCAGGAAGCGGTTGTAGCCGCGGACGTGATCGTGATGCCACGTTCCTGTTCCTGCGCCATCCAGTCCATCTGAGAGGCGCCGTCATGGGTTTCTCCCAATTTATGAGTTTTTCCGGTGTAATAAAGGATACGTTCCGTTGTGGTGGTTTTACCAGCATCAATGTGAGCCATGATTCCGATATTACGGGTATTTTCTAGCGAAAATTCACGAGCCATAAATTTCTCCTTTCGTAACTCTGCAGATTCTGCAGCCGCTTACCAGCGGTAATGAGCGAAGGCCTTGTTGGCTTCGGCCATCTTGTGGGTATCTTCCTTCTTCTTGACGGAAGCCCCGGTGCCGTTGGCCGCATCCATAATTTCCGCAGCCAGGCGCTGTTCCATGGTCTTTTCATGGCGCAGACGGCTGTAGTTAACCAGCCAGCGCAGACCCAGCGTCAGTCTTCTTTCAGAAGAAACTTCGATTGGTACCTGGTAGTTGGCACCGCCGACACGGCGAACTTTCAGTTCCAGCAGCGGCATGATGTTGGACAGAGCCTGTTCAAAAACTTCCATCGGCTGACGGCCTGTCTTCGCTTCGACGATATCGAAAGCGTTATACAGGATATCCTGAGCGACATTTTTCTTGCCGTCCAGCATCAGCTTGTTGATCAGGCGAGTGACCAGTTTCGAATTGTAAATTGGATCAACCAATACATCTCTCTTCGCAATATAACCTTTTCTTGGCATGTGTTATTCCCTCCTTATTTCTTAGCTTTCGGCTTCTTTGCCCCGTACAGAGAACGGCTCTGATTCCGGTTGGCAACGCCGGCGCAGTCCAGAGTTCCGCGGATGATGTGGTAACGGACACCTGGGAGGTCCTTAACACGGCCGCCGCGGATCAGAACAACACTGTGCTCCTGCAGGTTGTGACCGATTCCTGGGATATAAGCTGTAACTTCCATTCCGTTGCTGAGACGAACACGCGCGTATTTACGCAGAGCCGAGTTCGGCTTTTTCGGTGTCATGGTTCCGACACGGGTGCAGACGCCTCTCTTCTGTGGCGATGCAATGTTGGTGGCCTGACGCTGCAGGCTGTTGTAACCTCTGTTTAAAGCCGGGGACTTCGATTTCCAAACCTTGTTCTCACGGCCCTTGCGGACTAACTGATTAATCGTTGGCATGGTTTTTCTCCTTTCGATCTTTTCAAGCACACACTTCCAAGCGTGCCATTCCTTGGCATAAATATAAGTTTCCGCATAGGAAACCCTTATTCGTAGCTAAGCGAGGTTAATTCTAGCGGATAAACGAATAATTGTCAACGAGAAAAGAACAGACTTTTTCGTTTTTTTCCATTTCTTTTCAAATTCCCGGGCAATCCACCGTTACAGGCGTTGCATTTTGCCTTTTTCCGCAGGATTTCAGCTCTTTTGGTATACCCGGACTTCAACCTTTTATTCTTTCAACACCAACATTCTTTATCACTCTGTCCAGATTGTCAATTTCGCAGCATTCCTTATTTAAATGATCAATGCATCCCTGATACCTTAGACTTTAGCTTCAAAAAAGCGGCGGCTTCAGCCAGTCCTGCAGCTGCTGCTGAATACAGGAAGAAAACAGGCCGCAGCTAAAGGTATATACGAGAAACAAGTCTGAATTCAGTCCCTGTCCCAGTTGGAATTTTCCCTGCAGCGCTTCTTTCAGCTCTTGCAGAAGCGGAAGATACTCCGGATTATTTTGGACACGCAGCAGAATCGTTTCCAGGCGCTGCATGCAAAGTGTGAAACGATCGCTGAATTCCATCATTAAGCCCAGAATGGCGCTTTGATAGAATTCCAAATCAGGCCGCAGGATGAGCTCATATAATAAGATCCAGATGGATTGAAGATGCTCGTCATGGCTTAAAAGCCGGCACTGATTCAAAAGTTCTGTTTCAAACGGATCCAGAGATTCTCCCTGGGATAAACGAAGAAACAGTGCATATTGCGCTTCCGTCGACTGTTGAATTTCTTGAGCGCTGAGATGATAAATCAGCCGCTGCAAATATTTCAGATTCTCTTTGAAGTGCAGCTTGAGCTCAGAAGAAATCCGATCCCAGAGAAACTGCCGGTACGGGTCAACTTCAATATCCAAAAACGGTGCCAGCAATAAAATGGCAATCATGCGCGCATCCGAAACAACATCCATGGAATCAGCCAGCCGGATCTGCGGCAGCGTGTCAAAATGCTGACGCGGCAGTTTCAGCAGAAACTCCGGCGTGGCATTGCAGGGGATAGTTTCCAGCAGATAACGAATCACTTCCAGCTGAGCGGCCATTTCATTGATTTTCTGTTTTCTCTGATAAACGTGACGATGAAGAAAAAAATTCAGCGAGATCGGATACCGAAACGCTTCATGAATGACTTCAATGGGAAGATCCAACTGCCGCAGCCGCTGAATAATTTCCAGCGTTTTCAGATCAGATTCGTTTAAGTCATAGTAGCCATTTTCATTTTTAACCGGAGAGATCAGACCTTCCTGGATATAAAAATGTACCGCTTTGCGGCTTAACCCGGTTTTCTTGCAGACTTCATGAACACGCATCGAAATTCACCTCAGCCAAAGCATACCCTTACAGGACAGATTTTGCAAGATAATTTGTGAAATTAATAATTAAATGTTCAGAAAATCTTTTTTCCGGGGCTAAAAAACAGAAAAAAAGCAAAGAAAAAGCGGGGTTGACTGTCCTTGTGACGGATGTTGTATTCTGAAATCAAGAAGAAAGGCTCATTGCGCCGTAAGGTGCGGCATGAGCGAAGAGAGGAAAAAAGAGATGAAAATGAAACGGATCTTCTTACCCCTTCTGGCAGCGCTGCTGTTAGGCGGATGTACGGCAGCCCCTGCACCCCAGACAACAACCACCACGAATTTTGATGCAGAGGTCGATTATCTGATCGTCGGCGGAGGGGCCGCGGGCATTGCCAGCGCAGTCGAAGCGGCTGATCAGGGAATTGAAAAAATCATGATTGTTGAAAAGACCGGCATGCTTGGCGGTGCGGCCGTTTATTCCGGCGGCATCTTCGGCGGCGTTGAAACAGAAGTAACCAAAGCCCTGGCCCTGCATGTCGATATCGAAGCGGTCATTGCCGAACAGCAGCGTGAAAAACATTATATTCTGAACGACGAATTAACCCGTCTGACCATCGAAAGCGCAGGCAAAACGATCGACTGGATGATCGGCACCTTAGGCGTTCAGTTCCAGCCGGAAGTGATCGTCAAAGACGGATATGGAACGCTGCAGACGATTCATTTGGTCGAAGGGGAAGGTTCAGGTCTCAGAGAACCTTTTGAAAAAGCCATTGCGGATCGCTCCATCGAAGTCCGCAAGAATACCAAAGCAACCTCGCTCATCACTGAAAACGGCAAGGTGATCGGCGCTGAATGTGTGGATGAAAACGGAAAAACAATCCGGATCAAAGCCAAGGCAACGCTTTTAGCCACCGGCGGGTACAGCGCAAACGCTGAGCTGATGGCCAGCGCTGCTGAACCGAACCGTTATTTCCAGACTTCCAATCTGAGCTATCAAAGCGGCGACGGCCTGGTCATGGCTTCGGCCATCGGAGCCGGCGTCCAGAATCTGGATCAGATTCAGGTCTATCTGCGCGAAGTGGAAAACAGCACAAGTCAGTTCCCGTACATGTTTACGATTTTTGTCGGACAGGATGGCCGCCGCTTCATGGATGAGAAGAGAACGGCGCAGACCTGGAATCAGGAAATTAAAGATGATGTCGTTGAGCTTTATGGAAGAACCGGTGTGGATTATTTCTGGAGCCTTGCGGATGAAGCTTCTCTGCAGATGATGCAGATCGCAGATGCAGCCAAAGATCACGAAGGAATTGTGGTTGCGGATACTCTGGATGAGCTGGCCCAGAAGACCGGAATGGATGCGGAAGCGTTAAAAGCGACAGTAGACCGCTGGAATTCCTTTGCGGCTAAAATGGAAGATGAAGATTACAACCGGACAGCCCAGTTCTGGTTCCCGATTTCCACAGGCCCGTTCTATGCGTTAAAGACGACCTTCTTCTCCAGCGTTTGTCATGGCGGCATCACCAAAAACGCCAATGCCCAGGCAACACGCATTGACGGCAGCGTTATCGAAGGCTTATATGCCGCCGGTGAAGTTACCACCGTTACCAATTCCAATGGCTACACCATCTCCAACGCGATCACCTTTGGTCGGATCGCTGCTCAGCATGCGGCTTCACAGATCCAATCCGCAAACTAAGTTATAACCGATATAAAAGAATCGCACCCCTGCGATCACGCCGTTTCTGACTAATTGGAGACGGCGTTTTATTATGTCCGCAAACTTCCGGCAAGGACTCCAGTCTCACAAACTGTCAGAACTTTTTTCCAACAGAAAAGCGGCCTATAGCGCCGCCTGACTGGTTCCTGTATTTTTACTTTTGTTTCTGATCACTGCGTTCCAGAGCCTCGGTTAGAAAGATCCGCAGTTTGTCCATCGTGGCATCACTGACACAGTGTTCCATATGGCAGGCATCTTCCTCCGCTGTCTGTTCGTCGATCTCAAGCACTTCCATCAGAAATCGTTTAAACAAAACATGGCGGCTGTAGACTTTCTGGGCATAATGCCGGCCGGATTCGGTTAAGTGGATCGTACCGTAAACTTCCTGATGAATGTATCCGGCATCCTTCAAGACACCCATGGCCTTATTGACGCTGGGCTTGCTGACATGAAGCATGGCGGCGATATCGCTCATTCTGACGCTCGGGTTGCGCTGTTCCAGAATCAATATGCTTTCCAGATAATTTTCTGATGATTCATTCATTCTTTCCATAATGATCCTGCCCTCGCTTTCTGCAGTTTATTATAACAAATCCTTTGAACTTGGACAACTAAACCGCTTTCTTTCGCTGCAATTTTAAAGATCGGGCAAGAAACTCCACCGTTTGCCGCAGCCCCTCTTTTCGTGCCAGGCTGCGCGTTGAGCTGCTTTGTCTTTCATCAGGCTGTTCCTCGGTAAAATAAAGACCGGTTTCCGGGTCAAGACTGAGGCTGTCCAAAGGCCAGCCCGGATGACGGACAGGGTGAGCGCTCTCACACAGCCAGAATCCGCCGGCCCGAATCAGCTCAGGATCTGTCAGCTGAAACACCGCTTCCTGTCCTGTTTCATCGACAACCGCCCAGCCATCCAGATAAGCCGCCATCAGTCTTCCGCCATGGCGATGGGCAAGGCGCTGATAATGCGCCAGCATTTCATCATCACTCATCTCATGTACGCCGTCTTTCCGCCGAACATACAAACCTGGCTGATCGGGATCCTGAGGGTCAAGATCAAGAAACTGAAAGGCCGAATCCTGACCGATACAGGCCATGCGGGTCTGCGCAAAACCAACGCGTGCTTTTAACAGCGCATTGCCGCAGGGACTGTCCGCGGTTTCCTCCACGATCAGTGGAGCATTGAGCGTATGTATCCCAACAATCTGCACCGCATAGTCCGCCAGCCAGCGCCGCATTCCTTCAATTTTATTCACATTATGCGTTGCATAACAAATTGTTTTCATCCGATTTACTAACTCAACTTTCACTCATCCGAATTATCGAAACAGAAGGCGAACTTGATTGGATACAAATTTCGCATAATCATATTTATCTTCAGAATCGGTACACCATTTGATCAACAGACCGGTAAACGTTCCGATAATAACAGTATAGAATTCCTTTTCTTGATAATCCAATCGAAATGCCTGTTCCTGCTTTCCCCGACGGATCAGATGAAATAAAATTTTGACCATTGCCCGATCTTCAATCATCAGCTCAATCTGCGTCCGAATCTGGCCGATGTACGATTGCCGCGTCCATTCTTTTCCCTTTGAGCAGGCATAATCGAACATACACTGTATTAGACTTATCATCTGATCCAGCAACGGCTGATGGTCATCCAAGTTAAAATACTGTTCAAGATAGAGATCCATTTCCTGAAAAAAGGCTAGGATGACCAAATCTTCCTTAGCTTTGAAATAATAATAAAATGTCCCCTTGGACAGATGACTTGCTTCGCAGATATCATCCACCGTTACTGTATTATAACCATATTCGCTGAACAAACGCAGGGCTGTGGTATAAATTGTCGCTTTATTCTGCTGCGATTTTAATTGCTTTTCCGTTTTTTTAATCGCCATGTTGTCACCTTCGTTGTGTTCAATATATCATAAATTTCCCAGATCTAAAACTACTTTTAAAATTCAACCATGTTAATCTGTTGACAAACAATTGGCAAAATGTATAATTCAATTATAGACTGCAGTCTATAACAAAGAATATAAAAACAAACAGAGGAGAGAAAAAAATGAGAAAACTCAATGTTTTTCCTGCGGCCTTTTTACTCATCAGCAGCCTCTTGGCTGGTTGTTCTGCAAGCCCAGCCTCCGCTCAGCCACAGTCTGCATCGCCTTCTACCCAAGAATATCATGAAGAAGTCGTCATTGTCGGTGCCGGCGGAGCCGGACTCATTTCCGGAATTACAGCTCTGGAAGCTGGACAGGATGTTTTGATTATCGAAAAAATGAGTTTTGCCGGCGGAGCAACTTTATTAAGCGAAGGATATATTGCAGGAGGAGGAAGTACCTTTCAAAAAGAAAAAGGAATTGATGATGATCCGGAAACGATCTATCAGGACTTGATGAAAGGCGGAAAAGAAAAGAATCAGGAGGATCTGGCCCGGCTCTACGCTGAAAACATGGGCGCTGCTTTTAACTGGCTGACAGACGATCTGCACGTACCCTTTACCGAAGCTTCGCCTTTAAGCTATCCTGAACATACTCACGACCGAGTGATGGTTGTCGATGGAGGCGGAAGTCAATATGTTCAAATTTTAAAGACGAAATATGAGGAATTAGGCGGTCGGATTCTCTATGATACAAAAGCTCAGGAACTCTTGACAGACGCTGGAAAAGTCATCGGAATCCGAGCGGAAGACAAAGCCGGAGAAGAAATCCTTCTGTATGCTGATGCAGTTTTATTAGCGACAGGCGGATTCGGCGCCAGCCCAGATCTTCGTCCTGAAGGTCTGGAAGATGTCGTTTTCTACGGTGCGGTGTCCTCGACCGGAGATGGTATTAAAATGGCGGAAAAGATTGGCGCGCAAACACTTTTCATGGATACGATGAAAATTTATCCACAAGGCTTGTTAAACCCTCAGGAAAAAGAGCTGACAGACGAAGGGGCGTTGGTCAGAAACGGCATTTCCTGTGCTATCGGCTCCAAACAGACAACCAATACAACTGGTTCGATTTATGTTAATTTGGAAGGAAGCCGCTTCATCAATGAGAATACCGATTTTGTATCGATTAAGGAAGCTCAGCTGCTGCAGCCTGAGAAGAAAATGTTTCTCGTTATGGATCAGGCTGGATATGATGCCTGGTATGCTTATACTTCAACCGTGTTATCTACAGAACTGGCTGAAGACTGGTTTCAGCGCGAAGGACAGCCGATTTTTATCCGTGCGGAGTCATTGAGCAGTGCTGCTGAACAGGCAGGTATTGATCCTGTAAAGCTGACTGAGACAGTACAGCATTTCAATGAAATGGCAAAAAAAGGAAATGATTCAGACTTCGGCCGCGAACTGACCGGCGGAATTGAAGGCGATACCTACTATATTATCGAATTGAAGCTGCGGACAGCGACAACGCTGGGCGGTGTTAAAACTAATGATGCAATGCAGGTGCTTGATACACAGAACGAAGTCATTCCAGGATTGTATGCAGCAGGCGAGATTGTCGGTGGCGCTAACGGTGTTGAATCCATGCCTTCCTGCATGAATGCCTGGTCCTTGGTTTCAGCTCGAAAAGCAGCTTCAACCATCTTAGAAAACTTGAATCATTAGATTGACTGACTTATTCTTTAAAATACGGTTTATTTCAGACGTTTGAGATAAACCTTTTTCTATCTATGAAGAGTTCTGACCTTTTCCCCTATCAAAATTTTTCCATCTACGCCAAATAAAAAGGCGTGATTTTCATCTGCGCCTTATTTCAAACTTTCATTTTTCATTAATGTTTAGTCGGTCAGAAATTTGAACTACATCAGCAAGGAAACGACATGATAGACGACAAACGACACACAGTAGGCAACGCTGATCTGAAATCCAATCGACTTCAGCGTATATTTCCAGCTTCCCGCTTCGGAGTGAATCGCCGAAATCGCGGCAACACATGGAGCATAAAGCAGAACAAACGTCATGAAGGCAATTGCAGAAGCCGGGGTAAAGACCTGGGTCAGCACAGTTGCCAGCTGCGAAACATTACCGACGTTATACATGACTGCCATCGAGGACACTACGCTTTCCTTCGCGATCAGACCGGAGATCAAAGCGATCGCCGACTGCCAGTGACCAAAGCCCAGCGGAATAAACAGCGGGGCAATGAACCGGCCGATCATTCCCAGAATGCTCGCCGTCGGATCATCCACCATCTGCAGCGTAAAGCTGAAATTGGTCAGCACCCACAGCAGCACTGTCATGGAGAAGATGATCGTTCCTGCTTTGATCAAAAAGCCCTTGGCCTTCTGCCACATGTGGTTCATCGTAACCTGAAACGAAGGAATCCGATACGGCGGCAGTTCCAGAATGAAAGTGGATTCATTGTCTTTAAAAACCGTATGCCGCAATAAGAATCCGCAGCCAACCGCAACCAGAATCCCCAGTACGTACATGCTGAAGATCGCGATGCCGGAATGCGCGGGGAAGAAGATTCCGGCAAACAGCGCATAAACCGGAAGCTTGGCGCCGCAGGACATAAACGGAATCAAAAGAATCGTCATTTTGCGATCCTGTTCATGTTCCAAGACCCGTGAAGCCATGACTGCCGGCACGGTACAGCCAAAACCCATAAGCATCGGGATAAACGCCTTGCCGTTCAATCCGATTTTCCGCAGCATGCCATCCATCAGAAAGGCTGCCCGCGACATGTAGCCGCTGTCCTCCAAGACCGACAGAAATAAAAACAGAAGCATGATCTGGGGCATGAATGACAGGACGCTGCCAACCCCGCCGATGACGGTATTGACCAAATCCAATGCCCACGGCGCGACGGCCATCGATGCCAGCGCTGCCAGAAGATTTTCAGCCAGCACATCATTGATCAGCATTTCAACCCAGCCCTTTAACCCTTCGCCGATCGGCCCGAAGGTCACGATAAACATGCAGAACAAAATCAGGAAAAAGACCGGAATACCCAGGTATTTATGCGTCACGATCATGTCGATCCGATCCGACACCGATGTTTCACTTTCGCGTTTTTTAACACACTGCTTCATCATCATTTCGATCAGGGAATAGCGCATATCCGCGACTGCCATATCAATTTCCCGCTGGCCGCGCTGATCGCAGAACTGCTTTTGCAGCGCTTCAAGCTGACTGAGCTGCGCCTGGGACATCCGCAGATCCCGCACAATCGCTTCATCGTTTTCCAGCATTTTCATCGCATAGAACTTATCATGCACATGGTCGTGCTGACAGGCTTCGCGGATCACGCTGATCTGTTTTAAAATGGCTTCGGTTGATGAATCATACTCCAAAACGGAGCTGTGCGTATTGTGGACAAGTTCATGAATCAGCTCCGCCATGCCGCTGCCATTTTTCGCACTGATGGCAACCACCGGCGTATCCAAAAGTGCTGATAATTGTTTCAGATCCAAGGTGATGCCCTTGCCTTTCAGCTCATCCAGCATGTTGACTGCGATGACCATCGGAATGCCCAGCTCTTTCAGCTGCAGGCTTAAATACAAATTCCGCTCAATATTCGTTCCGTCGACAATGTTTAAAATCAAGTCGGGATGTTCTTCCATGATGAAATCCCGGGCGACAATTTCCTCCATACTGTAAACAGACATCGAATAAATCCCCGGCAGATCCACCAGCGTGATCTCATGTTCCTCGATCTGGAAGGAACCTTCCTTTTTTTCAATCGTTACGCCCGGCCAGTTGCCGACATGCTGCTTCGATCCGGTCAGCCGGTTGAACAGCGTCGTTTTTCCGGAGTTTGGATTTCCCGCCAGCGCCACTTTAAAGTTCATCGGTCAACCCTCCTGACTTCAATTGTTTTCGCTTCATCTTTGCGCAGCGATAACTCATAGCCGCGGCAGCGAATTTCAATTGGATCGCCCATCGGCGCTACTTTTCGAATAAACAGGACTGTGCCTGTAGTAATTCCCATATCAATCAGACGTTTGCGGATTGCGCGTTCCCCACTGACGCCGAGAACCTCCGCCTTTTCACCAACCTGACAATCAAATAAGGTCATGCCAACCCTTCTTTCTAATTCTACACAGTACAATTTTAGCATTGTACCCTGCCTTGTCAACGTATTTTGTTAAGATTGACTAACTTTATTAGAGAAAGGCAACTTTAGTTTTCAGGTTTCCTTAGAAGTATCGATCGAAAACAGAAAAAAGAACTCTCCGCGGCCAGCGTTAGAGAGTTCAGCTTTCGATCATCCATTTTTTTATTTTAGGGGAAATAGTTAGGAAATATAGAGGTTGGGATGATCATTCAGAGTCAACTGCGGATTCTTTATGATCAATAAAGAACCGGGACCGCAGCTTCCTTTGCAGGGTTTCGCAGAAAAGAGGAGAATCTGCGATTTAAGTTAGTATTATCTAACTTATGTTTACATGTTATCACAGTCTAACACCCATGTCAATAAGAATTCAAAAACACGTTAATCAGCACACAGCCAAAGGGTTTGATCCTGCCGCAAAAATTGTTCAATTTCAGCATGATAAAATGAATTCATCTGGCTGAGCCGTCCTTGTCCCTGAACAAGCGGATCAATCCAGCGCAGCTTGGCGGGAATCTGCAGCCATTCGGATGGGTTGTCTGGATTCGCATGCCGTCGCACATGAGCACATTGGCAATAAGCTTCCCAAGCTTTGGCCATCTGCGGATCCTTTTTCAGCTTGGCAATCACCTGCGCTTCGCTGCTCATCAGATCCTGCGGGACAAGAACCTTGAGCGCCAATGCCTGATGGATTAAATTCGCCAGTCTCTGCATGGCGTACCGATCCTCATCCGCCACATAAATCCACGAATTAATCAAAGCCAGCCGGACAAATTCCCTGGCCCGTTCAAAGGATTGAAAGACCAGCTCCGGCTGTCCGTGTTCGTCTGCAGCCACCACCAGATCCTCGAACAGCGCTTGTAATCGGGAAAGGGGATAAGCTTGAAACGCGATTGCATTCCCTAACGTATATTCCAGCCGATCGGCAGACAGCTGAGGAGAATCATTATCGGCAATCGGATATTGGTGATAATCCGCCACCTGATCTGTACGCAAGTTCCACTTTTTTAACAGAGATTGCAGCCGAGAGTCATTCTCAAGGATCTGCCGGGTTGACCCTTCCGTCGATTCCTGTCTGAGATGATCATGATTGAGAAAATCTATCACATGAGCAAAAACAGGCGTACTGATATCGTGGAACAAGCCGGCTGCACTCTGCGCCAAATCGTGCGTAAAATGCCAGATGATCAAGGCCACGCCAATACTGTGTTCATAGCGCGAATACGGCTTTGTCAGGTGCCGGTATATTGGAAACTGAGTGTATTCCAGACCGCAGTTCATTCCAATCCCTTTCAGCCGCTGCATCGACGGCGTTTGAGCGAATTCGCCAAGCCAATCGGGAATTGACTCGTTCAGGATGGGAAACAAAATTCCTTCGCGGGTCATAGAACAAGCTCCCTTTCATCTTCTCGCTTCAGCTTAAGAAAACCTTCCATCGGCTGTCCTTTCACCTTTGGAAGCTGCCGCGCATCCCCGCTCTCCGCCGCTTTTCTTCTATATTGCTCCACTCTTAATTTCATTCTGATTCCTCATTTTCTATCCTTTAGATTTTAGCAGGATCATCCGTCAAGTCAACAACAGAAACCTTCCACTCCCGCGGCATGTTTTGATCAAAGGCAAACAGCGGCCGTTCGATTTGAACAGGCCGCTGTTTTACATCACAATTAAAATCTTTCAGGTACGTTTTATTCCGCAATGAGATTGTATGGAACTTCCTTTCCTGCCGCTTTAAAGTTCAACCGATATGTTCCGGCCTGGATTGATTCCGGAGGTGTCACAGTTATTACTTTAGTTTGGGCATTCCCGTTAGAATTAACAGGTGATTCTTGCTCAATTGTCCAGCCCTCAGAGGATTGATAGCTCCCCTCAGCTGTCTTGATTTGCGGTATCACTTCTACGTTCTCGTTTGCATCGCTCAAATAAGTAACGTTGAACTTGAGAGGTTTCCTTTCAGCCACGTCAAAGATCCGGCTGCCTTCAATCAATTCAACACTCAGTCCGGTTTCCTTCCCTTTTTCCACAGCCATAGTCAAGGATTGATTTAATCTTTCATTTTTGCTGTTCACCGCATTTTCCCCGATCGGGAAAATGCTTGCTTTTAACGATAGCTTTCCCTCCGTAAATCCTGTTGACTGTGTTGTATCCATTTCTATAGAATACTCTCCCGCTGCGCCTAAGGAAATATAAACCTGTCCCTGAGATGGATAATAAGATACACCTGCATAAATAAAGAACGTTCCTTCAGGAAAATGCTGATCACTATCCAAACTGAACACAACGCCAACCTCCGAATAACGCGTGTCAGACGAAGGTGTTACTTTCAAATTCAGATTTACTCTATCTTTCGTAAAGATAGGCTCGGATTCAGTTTGACTGAATTCAACAACACTCGCTAATCCATTATTCACAGTGAATGAACACCACTGCGTATCAGCGCCCGTTGAGTTCCGCAGACGCAGTGTGTACGTTTCTACAGAAATTCCCTCTTTATCAAAATCGACAATGACCCTGACTGGCTTACTGACAATGCCTTCCATTGTTTTATTATTTTTGTTGCTAAAATTAGATAACGGAATTTGACTCTTTGCTTCATTGCCAGTTATTGAATAAGCATAATAGTCAGATCCATAAATCAACGTCAGCTGAGCTGCTTTTGGCAATACTGCTGTCTCTTTCCCATCTCTGAATTCCAGCCATAAATCATTCACAGAAGGATTGCCTGCCAACTCAAATTCTACGGTCAGTGAACTATGCTGATTGATTACTAAGTCTGCCGCTGAATCCAATGAAGCAAGATTGTATTTTCGGCCTGGCTGGGCGGTGATCTTTTTTACAACCGATTCCTGCCAGTGAACCCTCAGCGTAATTGCAACCGTTTTTCCGGACCCTTCGATCAACGTTAGTTTAACAAGATCTGATTCATCTTTCGCTTTGAATTGTCCGTTATTCTCCAAGGTGAAGTTAATCACTGCCTGATAACGACTGTCCGTTTTCCCAATCGGAATTGAATTTGACACTTTGTTTAGATCACAAGCCTCTGTCATCAGTCCAGCGCTCAGCCAGCCCTGAGAAGGAGCCGGAGCCATCGCAACGGAAAATTCATAATCAGTATAACTTGGCGCTTTAGGTACCATATTCCCAGGTTTTGAATCAACTTTGGCCAGACTCAGCTCTCTGTCAGCACCAGCTGGAATGATCAGCTGTCCAGTAAAACTGCCGTTGGACGTCGCATACAAGTCCAATGTCTGATCTTCCAGCGAACTTGCCTGGGTGAGGATATTAACGCTGATGTTTATTTTTTCATGATTATTTGTTTCATCCTCCACTGCTAATATGATCTGTACTTCTCCTAAATCGGTACTCGCGCTGATTCCTGGGTTATAGTAGGTCAGATAGAAATTCAACTTTGGCCGGGAGTTGGCCTGCGCCCTTGGACTCGTCTGTCCTACAATCGAGGAAGGGCTCTCTGATTTTATTGAATCTGCGGATATTATTTTCCCAACTGTGTTGGACGGATCCGTTGTATCAAAACCTTCACCAATCTCCATAAATAAACCGAAACTAGTCAGTGGATTTATTTGCATTGTATCTTGAGCTAGGTTAATCATATCTTCAGAAGTTCCCCCAGAGGACTTATTAATACTTTCATCAATCCAATTACCTGTACCGTCCATCGCTGCTTGTACCAGCCCCAAGCCATTCGGCAATGTGATGCTTTCAATTGTATAGTGTGACTCTTGCAATAATTGCGGCAGTTCAACGATGCCTTCAGCAATCAAAAACCCATCCTTTCCCTCTATTTTCTGCGCGGTTAATACTGTCTGCCGATCAGCGCTGGCGTTTTCTCCGGAAAGCTGCCAATACCGATAATTTGTCCCTACATTATGATAAGGGATTTCTTTCTTTAGATCTTTTTCATTAACATCAACAAATCCGCCGTCATCCTTATTCGTCATAGGATCGGAATCGGTAATTTTAGGTCGGGCATAAGCATAAACGCTGGCATTGTCTGCCGCCTGCATATACGCATAACCAATCACTGCACCATATTGAGTCTGTGTTATTCCATCTTTTAAGGCTTCATAAGACACTTGAAAAACCGTGCCGGTTTCAAATTTTATCGTGTTGTGTGCTTTTGATACATCACCCAAGGTTACGGTATTCCCACCGTCATCCATACTTTTAAAATTTGCGGTTTCTATCATCGCAGATTCCAGCACAAGCGTACTTCCACCTTGAAGCACCAATCCATGATCATATTCCTCGGCAATCATCCCATGATCACCAATGCGGTTCAGGGAATATAACGCTGTTTGATTGGTATTCGCAATATCGCTTAATCCGGTCAGACGAACATGCGAGTTGATTAAGGTAACACGGTCAGCCCGCTGAATCGCAGATAACGTCCTTGATACATCAGAAACACGGTTACTTCCTTCTTCCCATGTTACCTCGCCATAATTTTTTAGCGTAACTAACCGAGTAGAACCCGCATCACAGGAAGCTCCGCTTCCAAAGACGCCACCGTCAATTTTCATTTCTGGATCTACCGATAAATTTCCTGTCTTATATCCTGTACCGTCAATATATACATGGGAAGTTCCCTGAACGGTAATTTTAGTATAGTCTTTGGCATCGCCACCGCCATAATCACCGCCTGCATAAACCGAATCCCGTATTTCCAGACCTGAATGCGTCAGTGCCGGTTTCTCCCCGGGATTGTCTTTATAATACTGACATGCGCTCATTGCCCCGGAACCGATATGCAGATGAGTTGATCCGTTCACGATTCCGCGGTAACCACCACCAAAGACTTTTCCACTGACAGTTCCGCCGACTAGATTGACGAAAACGATATCCGGCCAGCCTGCTTCTGGTTTGTTTCCTTCCTTACCATCATTGCTGAGCTCACTGCCACCATATAGATTGCCTCGAATCCATCCGCCGGTCATGTTCACTGCAGCGCCTTCTAAAAGCATAAATTCTCCTGTTTTACCCAGGGCACCACCATATACAGAACTTTCCATTGTACCGCCCTGAATTGTGACGTTGGCCTTACCGGTTACCAGCCCTTCTTTACCGCCGCCGTAAACATTACCCATTACCGTACCATTTTTAATTTCTACTGAAGCCGATCCTAAAACTTCCGCAGTCTGACCGCCGCCAAAGACACTTCCCTGGATTTTACCGTCGTTAATTTCTACTGAAGTTGATCCTAAAACTTTCGCAATCTGACCGCCGCCAAAGATACTGCCCTGGATCGTACCACCGTTTAAAACAACTTTGACGCTTGAACCATCACAAATCCGGGCACATTCCTCATATCCATTTGCGTCAACTCCTTTTCCGCCACCGTAAACATTGCCTTGGACAACAGCTCCATCATTGATCCAAATTTCTCCCTCACCTTTAAAATAAGCATTTTTATCAGTATCATAAACAATGTTGTTACTTTTAACTACACCTGCTCCGCTGCCATAAATATCCCCTGTGATGACAGCTCCAGAGCCCATCTTAATTTCAAAGTCTCCTGTAAAGCTGCCAAAGTCGTTAGGATCTTTAGTTAAGTTCTTATAAGTGTCTGTAGTTTTAATTGCCGTATCTGCACCTTTTCCCGCGGCATAAATAGTACCCACCGTTGCATCTTTAACGTCAATCGTTACTTTTGTTTTTTTACCTGAGTCTGGACTTACTGTATATGCTGCAGAGCCGGCGCCATAGATTTCTCCAACACTCCCACCGGTAACATTTATATTCAAAGCGCCCTCAAAAGTAGGGATACTGACGATTCGGCCTGTACCAGCACCCCAGATTGTATCCACTCTCCCTCCGGAAATATTGATCTCGGTTCGACCTATATAAGCTGCAGCTGTTTGATTAAAACCCTGGTTACCGCCCTGAATGCTGGTTACTTTACCTTTTTCGACATTGATTTGAACATTACCGTTAGTTACTCCACCGCTGGCTACGCCGGCAACGATTGTTCCCACAACAGCATTACCCTTTACTGTGATTTTAGATAATTTTTCCGGAGCCATTATATTAGAATTTACACCACTTTCACAGCTGCGGACATAAGCGACAATTCTTGTAATATTGCCGCTGGAAACCTCGATTTCTCCGACAGAATCATTAATGTTAGCCCGGCCACCGCCATAAAGATAAATCACACTTTTCGCCTTAGTTGGTTGCTCCGTGAAATCATTAAAAACACTATCACCCAATATGATGTTATGTCCGTTCCCATAAAAGTGATTCAAATATTGAAGTTGGATTGATTCGATTTTCACATCGGCCATAACTTCAATCCCACAGTCATTATCCTTCCCACCTTGGTTTGAATCAATGCCAATGAGTCTAGCATCGGGTGTTGCCCCACTGATGGTCGCAGGTTTTCCTTCTTCCAAAAGCGTAATCGTTGTTCCCGTATCAAAATCTTTTTTAAAATTGTACTCCCCTACAATGATAAGCATGTTGTTGTCCAGGCTGCCTCCCGCATCCATTGACTTTAGGTGTTTCACAGCTTCATCAAAACTGGCTAAAGCATTATCTTTAGATAAGCCATTATTGATATCATTCCCATCCTTTTGATCAATATAAATTGTCGTGACTTCAGTTATGCCTGTAGCTGGATCTGAATACAACGTTTTGAATTTATCCTGTTGGACAGCCCGCATTAAACTGACAGCCTGAATACCGCAGCGGAATTGACGTTCATTGTCCTCAGGCTGAATTTCTCTCTGATACGTGCTTTGATCTGCATTCTCAATATTCTGCCAGACTTCCTCATCAGGATTACGATACTGCCATTGATATTGCAGACTGAAACCTGCAGGTGCAATCAATTCTTCCCCAGATTGCGAATCAATTAAGGAATAGATTACAGATGACGAATCAGAAAATTCCGTATGAACTGAGAGAGTATATTGCGGAACAAGCGTCGACACTGAATAAAGTGATATTCTTTTATCCTCACCAAGATCCAGACTTTCGCCTGCAGTCAGAGCCGTGACCGCATCAGCTTGTAAATCATCCGATTTGGTCTTCGACCAGCCCTGAAAAGTCAATCTAAACAGCGGATCTTCTCCGACAGGCTGCATAAGCGCTTCCGGACATTCAGGCAGTTGAATCTGTCCCTGTGTCATCGGCAAAGTTAGCTGCAGACAATCATCCAGACTGATTTCAGCCAATTCCTCAGCACTTTGATATCCCGCATCCTCTGCCGCTTTCAGAAATGTTGTATTTTGTTGAGAACACACAACATAACCTGACTGGCCTGCGAAAAACAGCGTCGATGGATTGGCAATCCGCTGTTCCACAATTGTAATAGATTCGTATGAATTTCCTTCTTCCGGATCAACCGCCAACTTAATTATGCCAGTCTGACTGCCTACTGCTTTGACCGGCTCATTGACTGCCGGCCATTGTGTTGGCTGCAAAGGAGTTTCTGTTTCCGCATCGGTTTCTTCATCCTTCGTTCCTGGAGCTTCTTCTGAAACAGAATTATGATCCAAATCTGAATCCGGCGTCCCTTCAGGACTCTCAGGCACTTCTGGAGAAGTTAAAGGGGTTGTTTCATTCTCTTCCGATCCTGGAAGTTCCTCCCCTTCATCTTGCTTGACTTCCTGCTCGATCACACCGCTGACGAAATGATTGCGGATTCCTGTAAACTTTGGCGCATTTTCAAAATCATCGCCCGAAAATGCCGCTTCCCCCATTCCCAGTATTGTTGAAGGAAGTTCAAGAATACCGTTTACCTGACCTAAATTATAGAACAGATAAGCACCGATATACGTGATACCTTCTTCAATTATGATGGACTGAATCTTTTCTCTGTCATGCACGAAGGGATTGGTCTGCGCTTCATAATCATAGGTATCTCCGCTGCCGGACACTGTCAGACGGCCATTCTCTAAAATGGCTTCCACCTGATCGCCGATCTGAAATACCGTGGCTGAACCTTCAGCGCGAATGGCCGAAGACTTACCCTGAATTGTTCCCAAAAGCAGACAGACGGTCACCAGCATCGTTAAAAGACGATGTTCATGATGTTTTAAGTTACTCAACTTTCGTTTTTCTTTCATGATGTTTCCCTCCTTTGCCCAGATGAAATGAATCATCCAATTCACTTCTCATTGATTTCTATTTTATCGGCAAACTCTGTTTCTGGTCGAGTCCAGTCGTGGTCCGTGTCATTTTTCAACAAAACAAGTGAATAAATACCTGAACCAGGCGATATAAAATAAAACGAAGAATTATCTTTTACCAATCGGCTGTTTGTCGGATCTGCGATTATACCCTCTGGCAGATCCAATTCAATCTTACCGCCACTGTCCGTATTGATCATGGTTAAAACCGCCGCTTTATTTCCTATACTATCCGTGATTGAATATTGATTTCCTTTCGCAAGAACAAATCGTGCTGATAATGTTTTTTTATAAGGCTTAGTCGCAGAGACTTTAACTTCGACTTCTTCGCTGTTTGGGGTGGTCGGAACAATTTCCAACGTCACTGAGTTAGCCGATTTTCCTTCCAAAACATCCGTTGTTGGAGAAAGCGTTCCTCCTGTCACTTCAACCAAATACTCGATATCCGCAGTTGTATACCGCAGACTGTTGGCCGGTTCATAATTATAAAGCTGAATCGTAAACTGACTCGTCGTCGGATCAATATAGTACAATGCAGATGCAGAATCTGCCTGAAGCAAATCGCTGGCGAAAAAGAAATTCTGAGGCTCTGCCGCCTGACTGCTTTGCTTTTGAATCAGATAGCGGCCTGCCGTTGTACGAATAGCCAGCACCCCAATGATGAGAAGCAGACTTATAAAAGCAATACCATATCCTTGAATTGGAAACTTTTTCTTTTTCGCTTTCATTTCATCGTCTCCTTTCACTGCGGCTGAACTTGTTTCGCTTCAATGATCAACAAAACCCGGTCGATTTCATCCAGATACTTCTCATAATCCACACCGTTCCAGCTGACGCTTAACTGATACATGTGAGTAACTGCCTTTCCTGTTGGCAGCTGGCCGCCAGTTCCCACCCATTGCGTTGGATTCGATTGGGAAACCTGAAACGTTTTAATATAATCGTTCGGCGTTGACGTTGATCCAACAGTGCTTAACGCAAAGTTAAGCGGAAGATTTCCCGTTGTTTCCACGGTTATCGTATAATCCTGAGCAACCTCACTGATCTTTTGGATGCCCTCTTCTTTTTTAAAGTTAACCACTGAAAATTCAATTTCTACTGGATTCTCTGATGCTATCCCTTTTAGCTGATCGGTAATATCCTTGACGGTGACATCCATCAGAACATCCGCAGTTTTTCCCGCAGCGGAGCCTGTGATCTCACGATTAAAGCGGGCATACGTTGCGCCTAAGACTAAAGTGCAAGCGAGCAGAAAATAGCAGCCGTAACTGATGATTCTTGCCTTTGTCAAATGCTTTTTCATTCGCTTACTCCTTTCCTTTTTTTACTCAGATGGGACAATCCGCACTCCATCAAGAACCCTGCGGCCAGAAAACTCAAAAATCCAGCCGGTGTTTTCAAGAAAAGAGCAGCGTGCCCAAGCCACGGTACAGTGAGGACTACTTTTCCTAATATCTGTTCTGTCGGCACAGGATGCGGATCCGCTGCATTGTTGGCATCTCCCTGCAGAATCAAATTCTCATCCACGATTTCCTTAATCCGATGAGTAACCAGAAATCCATCGTCCGGATACGTGACGATCTCTCCTGTCCGATATTCGGATTGAGCCTGAACGATAATCAAATCTCCCGGCGTCAGCACCGGCTCCATACTGCCGGAGGTTACAACGAGAAAAGAATATCCAAATAATTTTATCCTTGAATGGGACGAATAGATTTTGATCAGCATCAGCCCTGCCGCCAAAAGCAGAACAAGGCTGATAACCTTAAGCCCTTTTTTCCAGGTGGAGGAACATTTCTGATTCATTCATGTTCCCCTTCAAGATGAAGGGCCAAATTCAGTTTGTACGTTCCTCCCTGTTTACCCGCCTGTGTGTCTGCCTCATCCATTCCGCTGTCCAACGGCCATTGCCAGTCCAGGCGATAAATCAGGGTAGAGTCTGCTTCCATCTCGCTCTTTAATGTCAGCGGCTGATCCTGGGTTAAAGTTCCGGAAACTGGATCTCCCTTTTTCTGATAAGGCTGCAGCGTAAATACTAACGGCAGATAAGGACTGTCGGCTTCCTTTGTGAATGTCAGCGTGATGATCAGTTTTTCCTGGCGATCATTTTCTAGCTGGAATAAATAATAGCCTTGAGAACCCGGCGCTATCTTTTCATTCTGACCTGTTGTCTGGTTGTAGAATAAGTCAAGCGTGCGATGTTGATCCCATGATGTGAAGCTTCCATCCTTCTGTGAAGCTGAGATTTTAGCTTCACCGGAATCCGCATACGGCGGTAAAGTCGGCTTAATTTCTTCTTCTGGTTTCTCCGGCTCCGGATTTCCTACCGCTTCAGAGGATTCTGACGGAGGTTCTAACGGATCCAAGAATTCCGGCGTAGGCTCAGTTTTAGGTTTTTCTTCCTCACCGGAAGAACCGATTGGCGTTACCGTCTGTTGACTGACAATGACACCCGTTTCGCCGGGTCTTTCCGCTGCTCCCTCGCCGGTTATGATTTCTCCTCCTGGCTTAATCATAGTTCCATCCGGCAAGGTTACAATGCCTTCACGGGTCACGTCATACGCATCGCTGACCAATGGGTGATTAATGATCACCTGATCATCCGGAAGCAGAATTTTAGTCGGATCTTCCAGTGTTCCTCCAGGGAAAATCACATGGCCGTCCGTCAGATAGACATTCCCCTGCGGCGTAACAATCGTTCCCTGACTGATATTGGCAGTTCCATACGGCGTACTGACCTGACCCTCTGCAGTGGCGAAAGTCAGGTTAGGATCAATAAACAGACTGCCTTGATCCAATTCAATTGTAATTTCCAGAACTCGAACATCCACGGAAAGTTCAATCACATAACTGCCTGTTTCAGTGAGTTTAACGCTGGCCTGATGAGTCTGATTTTGACGTAAAATCTGGACTTCCCGCTGAGCCAGAACATCGCCGGTTGCACTCAGCACTGAAATGCTATGTTCTCCCTGTTCAACATTCGGAAACAAAAAGTTTCCGGCGGAATCGGTCTGTGTTTCCATCGGTTCACTGTGCAGCTGCATTCTCAAACCGGCAGCCGGAGAGCCATTCGTATATAACGTCTGACCCGATAAATGAAACACCGGCGCCTCCGGTTCCAATACAATGGTATCGTCGATTTGTCCTAAAGGCATAGTTCCTGTTTGTCTGCCTAGAATAAATCCGAGAATACTGGATGTGACTAACGCTATAAAAATCAACAAAAGAAACCACAGATGCCCGCTTCTTTTGTTCTTTTGTTCATTTTTATCAGTCTTAAACGCTGCTTTACCTTCCATCACTATCCCCTCCCTCTTAGGAACGGACAATCAACGGCAAAAGGCGTGGCTGTTCCACGCCCGATTGCCTGGGCTGAATGCCCTTGATATCAAAGTCTTTGTTTTTGAAGGAATCCTTCATCTTTTCTGTGATTAACTTGCTGATGCTGGTGTTGCTGTAGGAGTTGTCTGCTTGCCAGTAACGGTGATGTCAATTTCCCATTTTTCACCCGCATAGTTATTGTCATTAGCAGCTGCCGTATCGTCTTTCCCAAAATCCCAAGCCCAATAAACTGTGACTGTTTCTTTCATATTGCCCGAAACATTAATCGTACCTGTAATAGGGTCTAAATCAGCAAGTTTTTTTCCTGGTTTACCCTCCGTAATCGCTTCAGTTGAAAACACCATATCATCAGGGAATGTGATACTATCTGCTGCTTTCAGATTAATTTCATAGTCGATTCCTACATCGCTGCCTGAACCGTCGATGGCAATGTTAAACGAACCCGAGGTTCCCGGAGCAATCACTTTATCCGCAATAGTTGTATCGGTATAAGCAGTCCGTCCTAGATCAATATTAGTAAAATTTGCACTTCCTTCAGCATCGCTAGCCGTAAATGACCACTTAGCCACGGTTGCAGTAGCTGAACCAGTTACCTCAGTAACGTAACGTGCCAAGGTAGAACCCATAAGACAGGTTGTGACCAACGTTAGAGCGAGGGCGGTGACGCCCAGGCGTGCTGCATAAACTTTTTTCTTCATACAAGCTCCTCGCTTTCTTTATTGGGAAATTTCCCCTCCAAGTTTGCCTTCGATTAAACGAAAGCAATTTATATCTCCCCGGAAAATTCCGAGTCTGTACAGCCTGTATCTCATCATCGCAGGCTGGCACATATAAACTAAGGCTGATCCTTGGCTGCAGTTTCTTTTTCCGCTTTGAGCGCAGCCAGCTCAGCTTCAAGCTCAGCCGTTCGTTTTGCCTCCGCCTGATCCAGCTGACGCCGGCGCCAGAGATCCCAGATCAGAAACAAGAACAGCGGGCAAAGGATAAACAGAACCATTCCCTGTGTCGACTGCATGAACAGGATTGCTTGACCCAAACCGGAAAACCGCTCGCCTTTATAAATTCCCTGAATCTGATCCGGTCTTACGGTCTGATCATCCCGAACATTATTGGCGTCTCCCTGAGTTACATATTGAATCTGACCTTGAGCATCTTGGGTGATCTCTGAAATTCGATGTGTAACCGCCTTTCCCGAATATAAGTAACAAATCACATCGCCTTCCTTCAAGGAAGTGGAATCCACGCTGTGAACTAAAATCAGATCTCCAATTTGTATCGTTGGTTCCATAGAACCTGATAAGACGACAGCGGGTTTTATGCCAAAGATTCCTGGCAGTTCTTCCGGATGCGTATAACCCCGCAGAATCAAGACTAAATTAATAAAAATAATCGGAATTAGGATAAGGCACAGAAGAACATTCAGAATACTCTGAAATGAAATCCTTTTTTTCTTTTCAGACATGCCATCTCCTCCTGACTTAATTAATTCACTTTTTATCCTACACTAATACCGAACAGAATCGCTCACTTAAGAACAAATATATCACATTAATTATATAAACATTTTAATTGTCAAATAATGTACACTTTTTTAGCCATGAACTTTCCCACTTTATAGATATAAAAAAATTGCCTAAAATGGCAATTTTAAGGCTTATTTAAGCCTGTCATTAATTGTGTGATTTATATGACAATGACGATATAAATACAAATTTAGGATAACCGATTTGTTTTTAACATTCAAGATAATCACGCCAATTGTCATTGACAAATCATGTCACCACTTGTGACATTAATGTTGTGATTTCTAACATTCGGTTTTATACTAAAAAGATGAGGAGGAATACGCCATGCAATTTTGGGAAATGCTGGACTTTCTGATGAAAACCACACAAACCTCAAACCGGATGTTAGCCCAGGAGCTCAAGGTTGATCCATCCTTGATCAGCCGGTTCAGAACCGGGGATCGCAATCGCCCCCGTCAGCTTGAACAGCTCAAAGCTATGAGTTCCTATTTTGCTAAGCGCTGCTTATCCTCAGCGCAACGTCAGGCAATTGCCAACAAACTAAACGTCAAAGCTTCGTTAACAGCCCAGCCGGAACTGCTGACGGAAATTTTATACGCCTGGCTGTGCGGACAGGACGCCTTAGCACGAAACACCCGACTTTTACCTGAAGCTCTGAAAAAAAACACCGGTGTTGGCAGTCTTTCGCCGACTCATGCTAAAAATAAACTTTATTACGGCAACGCAGGAAAACGGTCAGCCGCAGCGACTTTCTTCAATACGGCTCTTGCGCTGCCGGCGCCGGTTACCCTCTATTTCTATTCTGATGAATCCGACGTTTGGATCCAGGAAGCCGATCCTCACGCGGCCGATAATCGGGATTGGCTCTCCCTCTTGATTGAAAAAGGGTTTCAGATCGTTCATATTGCTCCGCCTACCTTGCTTGCTGAAATGGCTTATCAGTCTTTGACCCGCTGGCTGAGTGCTTATGCTACAGGGAAAATCGAAGCCTACTACTATCCGGGACTTCGAGATCAAGTTCATCGCCGCACATTATTCATCATTCCTGGAAAACTTGTTCTTTCTTCCCATTCAATAGCACACCGCGCGGACAGCTATGTTTCCATGTTGGCCACTGATGAACCCTTAGTTCAAGCGTATATGACAGAGTTTCATGATTATCTGTCGCTTTGCCGCCCACTGCTGCGCAATCACGAATTACCCGATTCGCAAATCCGGCTCTTTACTCACTTTTTCAGTTCTCAAGGGAATCGGATTCAGAAAACCCCAGCCTTATCCATGAACACTGCACCTAGTACCTTAATCGAATCCTGTATCCAAACTCTAAATCAGCGTGGTTATAAAAAAATCAGTCAGTATTTTTCGCAAGCAGTGGAATTGATGCATGCCTGCCGAAACGAAGAATTGATTGATCTTGGTTATCTGGCTCGGCCTGAGGAGGTTCTGGCAGGACAGGTTACAACAACTTTGGCATGCGGGCCGATTTTTCTGCCTGTCACCTATACAGTTTCCTTGTATCTGACCCACCTAAAAAATATTCTGAATATGCTGGAACAGAATGAGAATTATCACTTTGTTCCACTCAATCGTAATCAGCGTTCAGATTATACGTTTATGGTTGAAGAGGACCAGCATGCCATTATCCTTCAAAATAAAAAAACGCCGAACGTCATTGAGCTTGTCGAACGTCAGCGAATTTTACTTTGTTGGGAATACTTAAATCGGACAGCGGATGAAATCGGATATCGAGGTTCCCGGCGGTCTGACATCAAAGCCCGGCTCCGCGGTCTGATTGCCCAGCTGGAAATTCTATAAACTCAATAAGAACTGAAATCCCCGTGACTGAGCCTGTTTTTCAGGCGAATTTCCGGTATCGGATTTCCGTTTTTTTTTAATCTCGTTGTCGGATTATCCGTGGATCAGCCGGAAACCTTTCGGTTATGCTGATAAAGCATGACAGCCACCGCGATGATCATCGCATAGCCGACAAATGACAGGGCATCGGGAATCTGCCCGAACACAATCCAGCCCAGCAAGGCGGAAAATACAACCTGGGAATAATCAAAGACGGAAATCTCCTTGGCCGGCGCATAGCTGTATGCCGCCGTCACGCTGAACTGCGCACAGGCTGCCGCAACGCCCGCTAATAAGAGCGATCCCAGCTGAAATCCCGTCATCGGTGCGAAGCTGAACATCAAATACGGCAGGGTCACCAGACAGGAAAAAGCGGAAAAGAAAAACACGATCAATGGGCCGCGTTCCCCACGCTGACTCAGCCCCCGCACACAGGTATAGGCACTGCCGGCGGCCATCGCTCCGGCAAACCCGATCAAAGACGGAACGATCTGATCAATCTGCAGCCCCGGTTTGATGATGAACAGACTTCCGATAAAGGCCGCGACAACGCTGAGCTTCTGCACGGAATCCGCTTTTTCTTTAAGAAAGACAGCCGAGAAAATAATGACGAAAAAGGGTGAAAGCTTGCTTAACATCGAGGCGTCGGACATCACCAGATGATCCACCGCATAAAAGTTGCACAGAATGCCGATTGTCCCCAGTGTTGAGCGCAGGATCAAAAGCGGCAGATTCTTTTTCTGAAAGCCGAATCCCTGCCCGCCGCGGATCAGGATAACCGCCGCGACACCGGCCGCGACCAGATTGCGGAAAAAGCTTTTCTGAATGGACGGCAGATCGCCGGATAATTTCACGAACAAATTCATGACCGCAAAGAAAAATGCGGACAACAAAATAAATTGAACCCCTTTGTTTTTCATTGTTGTTCCCCTTCCTCAAATACCCAGAGCTTCGCTTGAGATTGTTCTAGGTTATACCGATAGTTTCCAACCTGGAGCTGACGCACGGCTTCCCGCTGCTTCAGCTTGAGATCGACAATCTGCCGCGCCATCGTTCCGCGCAGCTTTTTCGCCTCCATCGATGGCGCTTTCCGGCCGTTTTTCATAAACTGCACGAAGACCGCATCCGGCACCTCCACCATCCGCGCGTATTCCTGTGAAGCCAGGATCAGCACCTCTTCTTCAGCCAGCGCCTGCGTCAGGATTGGTTTCCATAACTTCAACGGAAGCAGCTCTCCAGCTTTGTCCATCGGGTCTAAACGATAGGGCATAATCGCATCGAGCGGCCGAAGCAAACCATAGTAGGCCGATAAAATCCGCAGATGTTCCTCGCAATACTGCCAGTCTTCCGCCTTCAGGGTTTCCGCGTGAAAGTTGCGGAACGCTTCCCCATGGAAAGCCGCCAGCGCCGCGGTGAGCGGCTGGGCTGAATGCATGCGCTCTGCGTTTTCCTGCGCCGCCTTCTCGGACAGTTTGAATTGCTTCTGCCACTGCGCCGCCGTCAGCTTTTTCAGCTCGACGTGTAGCTGTTCCGTCGTTTCTGGAAACAACGGCATCTGAACAGAAGGCACATTGCTCAACGCTTCTTTACGGAACGTTTTTGCTGGGGATAACAGGATCTTCATACAAGCTGTTCGTAAGCCTCGGCCCGATAGCCGACCAGCACCCGATCCTGATCAATCAGCAGCGGACGCTTGACAAGCATGCCGTCGCTTGCCAACAGTTCGATCATTTCCGCTTCGCTCATCTGCGGCAGTCGGTCTTTCAGCTGCATCGACTGATACAGCTTGCCGGACGTATTAAAAAATTTCTTTACCGGCAGACCGCTGCGGGCGATCCATTGTTTCAGCTCCTCTGCAGTCGGATTTTCCCGGGAAATATCGCGTTCTTCAAACACCACTCCCAGCTGATTCAAATGCTTTTTTGCTTTCATGCATGTACTGCATTTTGGATAACAAAGTAATAACATGGTTTTTCCTCCCTGTTCAAATTCAGTGTCTTTATTGTAACGGAAGTCCGGGTTCTTTTTCAACGACGATGATCTATTTCATCGCCAGAGCGCTGCGCGCGGCAATCCGTCCGAAGGTCACGGTATCCGGGATCGAACAGGAACCCAGACGATTTGCGCCATGGATCCCGCCGGTGACTTCCCCTGCCGCATACAGGCCAGGGATCAGCTCACCCCGCGAGTCGAGGACACGGGCCTGTGTGTCAATCTGAACTCCGCCCATCGTATGATGAACGGAAACGACGGCGGAAAACATCATATACGGACCTTCGCCTAACGGCTGCAGCTGATCCTTGCGGCCAAAGTCCGGATCGGTTCCATTCGCAGCGTATTGATTATAACGGTTTACTGCCGCTTCCAGCTCGGATGCCGGAATATCGAAAAACGCGGCGCACTCCTGCAGCGTTCCCATCGCCAGAACCCCCTGATCATAACAGCGCTGGACCTCGGCTTCAATCGTTTCATCCAGCTGCATTTCATCGACAACTGACTGTTCGATCAGCTCGTAGATCATCGCTCCGGTTTGATTCAGCGCCGCTTCCGACAAATTATCCCGTGTTTCCTTCTCATCAACAAACCGCCGGCCTTCCTTGTTCACCAACAAAGCGTTGGCGGTCAGGCGGGCATAGTCGAGGAAATAATAATTGCCGGTAGCCGGATTGTTGACCGGATAGAGCTGGATATATTCCATGCCGATCAGCTGGGCGCCGATCGCCTGGGCCATGCGCAGACCGTCGCCGGTGATCGCCGGGGAATTGGTTGTCGGGATCTTCTCATCCAGCTTGTTCCAATGCGTATCATACTGCATCCGCATTTCTACGTTGGCACCGAATCCGCCGGTCGTTAAAATCACGCCTTTGCGGGCATAGAAACGCAGCGGGCGTCCGCCGCGGGTGGCTTCAATGCCGATTACCCGGCCGTTTTCATCCTGCAGAAAGCGCTCAGCCCGGGTGTTGTATTCCACCTCCACCCCCAGAGATTCTGCCTTTTTGATCAAGGTTTCCACATATTGCGGGCCATCGCCGACCGGCCACAGCGTTCTTGCCACCGTGTGACCGCCGTACCAGGATTGGTAGTCGCGATATTCAACCCCGACAAAATCCCGCAGCCACTCTGCATTGGGCAGCGCGTTCTGAGCTAAGATCCGCACCAGTTCGGGGTTGCCCAACTGTTTGCCGCCCTTCATTAAATCATCGTAAAACAAATCCGGACTGTCGTTGTCAATCCCTTCCTGCAGCTGCACCCAGTTCTGCGGAGCGGCAAATTCACCGCCGGACATCCGCGTATTGCCGCCGCCAAAGGACATCTTTTCCACAATCAGAACTTCGTCCTCACTTTGTGAAAGAGCCTCAATCGCCGCCGCAAAACCAGCGCCGCCTCCGCCGACAATCAGCACGTCGCATTCCATTTCCTGCTCGTTTTTTTCCTCATCGCTCCAGCCAAGCTGCTGCTCGCTGAGTCCGGCCTGATCCAGCGCGTCCTGAACGGCTTCCAAAAAGCCCTGAGAAGTATACGTCGCGCCGCTGATCGGCTCCACCTGCAGGGAGTTCTTGGACAGGATCTCATCGCTCATCTGCACCATCGCTGTATCAAAACCGGGAATTTCATTATGCGAAAGGATCTCAATGTGCTGAATCTGATTGTGATCGATCATCACATCCACCTGAATTTCACCCTGCTTGCCCTGACCGGCTCCGGTAAACGTTCCGCTGATCCGCCCCTGCTCGTCAACATCTTTAGTCATGCGGGCTGATGGCGCACAGCCGGAAAGGATCAGACACAGTGCCAGAATCATCCATCCCCGCCTCATTGTGCTTCTCCCTGACCAGCCGCACTGCGGTATTCCTTGGGGGAAAGTCCGGTTTGTTTCTTAAAAATCCGTGAGAAATAGAACTGATCGCTGTAACCGCACCGCCCGGCAATTTCCTTCACCGGCAGCTCTTTCTGAGCCAGCAGCCGCTGCGCCAGATCCATCCGCAGATCAGTGATCAGTTCCACCAGCGTTTTGCCAGTCGCAGTTTTCACCAGCTTGAACAAAGTGGAATGACTGATTGAAAACTGTTCCTGCAGCTTTTCAGCGTTGAGATCCGGATCAGTAAAATGTTCGTATAAATAGCGGATCAGCGAGGCAGGCTCAGGTTCTTTTTCCTTCACCTGACGAAGCAGCTTGCGCTGTTCCATCCGGCTTTGAAAGCGCTGCACCGACTGACGCAGCACGTCCTCCAGTTCCTCATCTTCAACCGGTTTTAACAGATAAAAATCCACGTGATGCTGGATTGCCTTTTGGGCGTAACTGAAAGAATCATAACCGGACAGAATCAGAATCACGCAGTCCTGATCCTGGGCGCGGATCTGCTCGATGCATTCCAATCCGTTCATCAGCGGCATGTTGATATCCAACACCAACAGATCCGGCGTCATTTTTTCATAGTAATCCATAACCTGACGGCCGTTTTCCGCCGCCGCGACGACCTGAATTCCCAGGTTCAGCGATTCGATCTGGCGAATTAAACCGTTGCGGATATTTTCTTCATCATCGCCGACTAAAGCGCGGATCATACCGATCCCTCCTTTTTATCAATAGGCAGAATGAGCGTGATGCAGGTGCCCTGCCCCAATGTGCTCTCGATGTTCAGCTGGGCCTTTTCGCCGTATTCAATCCGACAGCGGCGCAGCACATTCTGCAATCCATAGTGACCTTCCATCTGTTGATTCTGCAGCGCCTGACGCAGTGTCTGCAGCGTCGCTTCATCCATACCCACGCCATCATCCGCCACCTGAATCTGCAGCGCATCGTCTACAAGCCGGGCGCTGACGCCGATCGTTCCACCGTTGTCCTTCGGTTTTAAGCCATGGTTAATCGCATTTTCAACCAACGGCTGAATCAGGATTTTCAGCATCGGCAGATCGCGCGCCGCCTCATCCAGCTCCAATGTATAATTTAGTTTCTGACCGTAACGGATTTTCTGCATCGTCAGATAGGCTTCCGTATGCTTAAATTCCTGCGCCAGCGTAATCTTTTCCTGACCGTTGCTCAAAAAGATCCGGAAGTAGGTTGACAGCGACGTAATTGCTTTGGCGACTTCATCCGCCCCCTGCGCCTTAGCCATCCATTTGAGATTATCCAGTGTATTGTAAAGGAAATGCGGCTTGATCTGAGCCTGCAGCACTTTCAGCTCAGCCTGCCGTTTTTCCGCCTGTTCCTCATAAATTCGGTCGATCAGCGAAATGATTTCATCGAGCATCGCATTGTAGGAACGGCCCAGCGAATCAATTTCATCGCGCGTTCCCGGCAGCGTATAATAGGCATCCAGCGTTCCTTCCTCCACCCGCTTCATCTGTCCCTGCAGCGCCCGGATCGGCTTGAGTACCCACTGCACCAGTGAAGCCCCCATGACGATGTTGATCACAAGCAAAACGCAGAACAAAATCAGAACGCCGATCAGGATCTGGTTGGTCGAACGTCCGATCACGGAATCCTGCACCAGCGTACAGAATACCCAGTCGTCGTATTCCGTCACCGGCGACACAAACAGCGTTGCCCACTGCCCCCGTGCATCGCGCACGCGAAATTGATCGGAACTGATGATGGCCTGCATATCCAGCTGATCCAAAGCGGGGCGGGAGAGGACGTTTTCCACAAAATATTCCTCATCGGTTGTGATCAGATCCTTATTCCGGGTCATGACCCAGCTGCGGCCTTCATAAATCTGAACGGGATTGACAATTTCCTTTAACCGCACAGTTGGGATCGCCGCGCAGATCAGCGCTTCTTTGATGCCGGTGCCGCCCAGAACCGGGTAGTAGAAAAGCATCACCTGCCGATGCTCCGGATTGACAATCGGCAGTGAGAGAATGAATTCGCGGTCATCCTGATAAGCCAGCTGATAATCGTTGTGATCCATCAGGTTTTCCACAGCGCTGGAATTAATCCAGCAGAACCCATTTTTTCCGATGTAGGAGAAGGTTTCCATCGTTTCTCCGTTCTTTTTATACAGCTCGGTAAAACGATCGATCAGCGGCGTAATTTCCCGCACATCCATCGAACTGAAAGCAGGAATTGCCGCGATCGTGCGGTATTCCACAGCCATGCGCTTCACCCACATGCTGACCTCATTGGCTTTGGATTCGACCATCTGACTGATCGCAAACCGGGTCTGTGTCATCGTGCGGGGACGGACAGAAAAGCCGATATACGCGCCCAACGCGGAAAAGACCAGCAGGCTGGCCAGCGAAAAGAAGAAAATAATTTTATGCCGGATGCTGAACTTCATCATACTTCCCCTTTTTCTGATCTTATTTTATCATACTTCTTTCTTACAGCGTCAGCGATTGCTGGAATCTTATGTCACACTAGCAAGGATATTATAATGAAACATCAAAGGAAGACTAAAAAACTTTTATAGATTTATTGTCAAATGATATAGTTATGCTAGGAGGCAAAACAATGTATAAAAAAATTCTTTGTATCTGTGTTTTTGTTTTATTTGCTTTATGCGCCTGTGATTCAAATGATAAATCAGCTGTACCGGATTCTGATCCTGCCACCTCTAACAATCCAGAGTTAATATCAACTCCTATTTCTACCTTAGATAGTTCATCAAGTAATGATTCTATTAATATTTTTTCTAATGAAATGACTGAATTCACATGCCCATCTTTAGAGTATTATGGTCTTACCGAAGAAAAACTAGGGTCTGGTTTCTATCTTGTTTTTTATAGTGACGGCACTTTTAGAATTGGTTATAGTGAAACTGGAGGAGATTATTATTATGGAAGATTTGAAGAAATAGAAGAGAATTTGTTCTATTACTATGGGGAAGTACTCGATTATACTAAATTGGCAAGTTGTGAGGGCGAGGGTTGTTTTATTATGCCTGAAATAACAGATAAAACTATTGATGGTTATACAAGACTGGACGGAAACACTATGTATTTTATACCCCATGAAATTTCCAAAGATGATCTTAGAACATATTCTGATGATAAGGGCTGTATTTATAACAAATAGATAATAAGTCTTTTTTATATCTTAGACTACTTCAACAATAAAAAAACACTTTTGAATTGAACCTCAGCCTCATAAATATCAAGTATCATGGCTATTACTATCCTATATCTTTAATTTTCCTGCGCAAATCTTGACTTAAAGAGAGTAGCGACTAAAAATTAAAGTAATCAGAAGCGCTTTATGCTTCAGTATTATGAAGAATAAAACAGACCCGATATCAAGGTTAGCGCAAAAGTGCAAATTGTTCTGAAGGCTAATCATCACATGGAATTGACGGATAAACTTCATCTACTTTTTAGATTTTATATCGACACTTAAATTATTAGACTTCACAACTACGATCAATTCTTCGCTCAGTTAAAACTTGACCTAAAATTACTACATTTTTTAAATAGCTAAAAGCCTCAGTTTGCCTTTATTGAAGGCGTTTCCTGAGGCTTAACTTTATCTAACTGTCAAAGATGGGATTTTATCATACTTCTTTCTTACAGCGTCAGCAATTGCCGTAATCTTATGCTCAAGAAACAGGATCAAAAGCGCTAGCAATAATCACAAGCGTTAATATTGAAGGCTTTCTGCACTTACAATACAAAAAGCGGCAGTTCTGCGTATTCTTTATCTGCCGCTGCCGCTTTCTTTCCTGTTATTTTTTTTCGGTTTTATTCAAATATTCGTCGATCTTCTTTTTCTGATCTTCCGGTATCTTCCGCTCAATCGGGAACACGACGCTTTGATCAAGCTGCTTGAGGAAATTCAGCACGATCTGAGTTGTCTTTGCAAGACTGTCGGCACTCAGATAATCCAGCACGTCATGCCGGTTGTGAATGTAGTTGGCGCCTCTTTCCCCGAAACGCATGAAGCTGACGGAAGGAATGCCCTGATCGGAAAATGGGACTTCATCGCTGGAATAAACCTCGCTTTTTACCTCGAGCTGAATCCCAGCCTGCGCCGCATAGGTTTTCACCATCGCTTCCAGCTCCACAGGGCCTAAGCACCAGGCACTGTCATGCCCCAAAACAGCTCCGGCCACATCCACATTCACGTTAAAGCGGATCGCCTTGAGATCCTCTTCATGCGTATCCACATAGGCATGGGAGCCCAATAAGCCCCGCTCCTCACTGCCGCACCAGATAAAACGCAGCGTGCGATTAGGCTGATGATCGTGGAAATACTGTAACAGCTCCATCAAAATGACGCTGCCTGCGCCGTTATCATACACACCGGTACTGTATTCAACGGAATCATAATGCGCGGTCAGCACGATGACCTCTTCCGGTCGGGTTAAGCCCTGAATTTCAGCGATGACGTTCTGCGAAACCGCCTTCAGCGGCTTCTGTTGGACCACCAGCGTGATCATCTTCGGGTTTTCCTGCACCAGCCGCATCGCATCCTGAATCGTCATGTTGACGCCCGGAAGACGGCCTAATTCCGCCAGTTTGTCCCGCAGTTCGCGATGAGCGATATCCGTGGTTTCCGCACTGTCCCGCGCTTCGCCATTGTAGGTAATAAAGCCGACAGCGCCGCTTTCAACTAAAGCCTTATACAATTTATAATTCAGATAGCCGTTGACTAAGACGATCTTGCCGCTGGCCTGTTGCTGACTGACGGCGTCGGGATATTCCATATAATAGAACGGCGCGGTGATGCCGCTGTCTTCGGTTTCCCCACAGCCGCCGTAAGCCGTGACCGTGTAGCTGGTTTTCTCCGTGGCACAGCTGACCTTTTCGATGCTCTGATCGGCAACCTCAAACATTTCCAGACGCGCTTTTTCCCCGCAAGCTTCCACAGCTTCCCGCAAAAGCTCTGCCGCCTGTTTTTCCTGTTGGGTGCCGCTGACGCGGACAAAGCCGATTTTCTGCAGTAATTCCCATTGTGTTGTGTTCATTCATCTAACCTCTTTTCATAAGCAACCCGTAAACTCAGGTCGCGATGCAGCTGAATGACGCCGCATAACTGATAATTGTGTTTTTCCAGCAAACGCCGCATTGAAGTATTGTCCTGATGCGTGTCAATTTTGATGCTCAGCACGCCGCGCTGAGAGCACATCTGTTCTGCCTGTGCCAGAATCCAGCCGGCAATCCCCTGACCTTTCAGCTGATCATCGACAGCGATGCGGTGAATCACGGCATAGGGCCGATCCGTCAGCCATTGGCCGCTGACCATCGTCGTGTAGTTTTCATCCGGCGTAAACGCCACCGTCGCGCAGCCCGCGATCATCTTATCCTGCTCCGCAACGTAAGCGGTGCCGTTTTGAATATCCTGAAGCAGGGTTGCTTCATCCGGATAGCCATCCTGCCACTGATCAATTCCCTGGGCTTTGAAGTATGCCTGCGCCTGGTGCAGGATCGCCATCACAGCCGGCAGATCATGGATTTCCATTCTTCTGAGTTCCATTCCAATTCCCCCTTTTCTTCTTTTTCTGATCCTTTGCGGTTTCCTTTCTTTCTGGCTTATTCCAAAAACTCGCAGGTTCCCAAAGGGCGTTGGAGAAAGTCCTGCAGCTGGGTCATTTCCGCGCAAACCTGAGCGCGTTCCGCAGGGGTCAGCGCTTTGAACAAGGTGATGCGGGCCTGAGTCTTCCCCTTTTGTACCGGAGCGTTCCAGATCCCAACAATCTGTGAATTTTGAAGCACAACGCCGGGACTTCCGACAAGACGCCAGACTTTTTTCTGTGCAGCCGGATCCGGCAGAATCCAGCTGCGCTGAGGCAAATCCAGAAATGGATCATGTGTGCCCAGCAGCTGAATTGCGGAAGTTTCCTGCGGCAGCCTGTCCAGCTCTTCCAGATCCGCTTTCAGCATCCATCCACGCTGGCCCTGCACCTCGACCTCAATCCGTTCTCCCTCCCCCAACGCCCACAGCCGTTGAGCCTGGGTCCGGCTGCAGCCCGTCCAGCGGGCAAAATCCTGAACCGAGGCTGGACCGTAGCAGTGCAGAAATTGATCGACGATCCGCTGCGGCTGCGGCTGATCATCCAGTGCACTTCCAAACCAGGCAGAGGGACTGAGAAAGACGGGTTCCTGCTTCTGTCTTTCTCCCATCATCACGCGCCCTTCCAGCGAACACTGCCGAAGCAGATAAGACACCGCTGCTTCCAGCAGCGTCTGATTTTTGGCAACCAGCGAAGGTTCATCGGCCTGGCTGCGCACGGATTGAGGCAAATAGGATTTCATCGCTTCGGCCAGAACATGATCCAGCTGCGCTTTGCCGACGACAATGCTGTCGTCTAAAATGCGGCAGGCCTGGCGCAAGGCTTCCAGCAAGACCTTTTGATCCGCCTTTAACGCTTGGGCGGTGTAGCTCAGCGGTTGGGCATAGATCGGAACTTCATCCTCCTGCGCGGCCAGTGCGCCTAAAAAAGTCCCGGCTTCGGCCGTCGGAAAAATCGTCGGTGCCCCACGCAGACTCCACGCCTGCATTAAGCGTTTGGTTTCGATCAGTTCGCGATGCAGATCATTCCGGCTGACGGCTTCGACCCGAGCTCTGACAGCCAGTTCCCAGCTTCCCGGCGGACTGTTGACAAAACCGCAGGCTGAAGCCGCTTCCAAGATTTGACCTCGGGGCAGCTTTCGATCCAGATGATGGGCATGCCGCATCCGGCAGACCGCTTGTTCTTTCGTCATGCTGCGCATATTTGACTCCTTTTGTCCATGCTTTCAGTGTATCACAAAACAAGCTTCCCTCACCATAAGAAAAGCGAAGATTTACTGCGCCAGCAGTGTCTTCGCCCGTTGTCTTCCTTCTTCAACCGCCGCTTCCGCCGGTGCGCCTTCAAACACGAAACCCTCGCCGCACAGAATCCCGCCGATCAGCCGCGTCCGTTCCTCCCACGGCTTCATATACGCACCCGCACCCCAGCCATAGGAGCCAAACAACAGCACCGGTTTTCCACGCAGATACGGCTCAATCTGTTCCAAAGCCGGCATAAACTCCGCTTCATCCAATTCCTCAACGCCATGGGCTGAACAGCCCAAAGCCCAATGGGTAATGGTTGGCAGCTCGGCCGCAGGCAGTGTGGACGCTGTGCACAGCACCACCTCTGCGCCTTCTTTCCGCGCCTGTTCCGCAATTGCCATCGCCATCTGTTCTGTATTGCCGGTCGATGAAGCATACATCACCATACATTTTTTCATTGTCAACGATCCTCCTGATCTCAGGATGGTTCAATGACCGCAATTTTAAACTGAAAACGATCAAAACAACCCGCTTATCTAAACATTTTCCAGGCCTTCTTTCACATACAAGAAAGTGATGCAAGCATCACTCTGAAAGTCTAAACCTTCAGAGCCCCTCTCTGTTTCTTGCCAGGAGAGTATTCCTGCAGTTTTGTTCCTTCCTCCTCCCTCTCGCTTCACAAGAGGAAGGCTGTGTCGAAGGTTCTTCCCCACAGGCGTCTTCGTTCTCTTTCTGTTTCTTAATTTCATTCCGACGCGAAAGTCAGCGATCTTCTTGTCCCTGCCTTCTTTGTACAGATTAAGAAACAGAATTCGGTTGCTTCTATTCCATTCCCATCCCTCGCCGCGCTATCACATACGCGGCTGCCATATGCACTGTACAGCCCATTCTTTGGCTGTATTTTTCTTTCCCGATCTTGCTTGTATTCGCTGGATTCACCTTCTTTACTCCATATCCCTCTTTCCAGCATCGTCGCACAATCGCTTCTTCGATCTTTCTTGTTGCAAAGTCGGATAACATTTTATTTTGTCTTCGATTCCCATACCGCATCTTATTTTTTGTCTTCTGAAAATCCAAATCTTCCATCACTAACGGCTTATGACTCCGCACACATTCTAAGACTATTTCCTTGGCTGTCTGACATATTTGATGTTTCCTTTGTTCACTGGTTTTCCCATCCAGAGGCATTTTCACCGTTTTCAATAAAACACAGTTTCCGCAGCCATCCGTTTCACTTACCGCGATATGATTGACATTGATATCAATGCCAATGACCCCTTGTTCTGTGTTTTCTCTCTTCGCTTTCTCTTCCATCTCGACGATCGCTTTGATAATAAAATAAGCGCCATGATCTTCCAACACATAAGCCACTGCTTTTCCAGGTGTATTATGCGGCAGTCTTACCGCTCTTTCCAATTCTTCTTTGTGTTGATGAAATTCAATCTTGAGCGGGATCTCCCGTTTCTCACTACTGCAGCGGTAAATCAAAACTCCCTCTTTGATATGATATTGGAATAAGTTATTTGAGAATTTTCCTTGCCTTCTTCCCCGTATCATCATCGTTCGATTGCGGGCTGATTGATATGCTTTCAGCCAGGTTTCATGTTGCCCTGCATACACCGTCGTTCTTGCCCTAGCTAACTTCTTTCCACCAAAACAGGTAAACTCCATTTTTCGTTGAAGAGCTTCTAACTTCTGCTTTCTCCGATTTAATCCATAAATTAGATGAGAACGTCGATTCTTGAATCGCTTTCGCTCAGGACGCAGCTGTTGCACTTCAAGCAAGTAATCCGCTTCAGTTTGTTTCCCTTGTTTTGTTTTTCTGAATAATTCTTTTAATTGTCGGTCAATTTTCCGAATGTTGTTTTCGACTTCTTTTATTTTTTCTCGATGGCCTTGCATTGAGCCTTCAGTGCTTTCTTCTGATTTTCATGGTTGGCAAAATCGTTGCTTAAATGTTGCTGTGCTTCTTGAATCGCAGAGAGTGGAAAATAGTCATTGGTATGAAAGCGACGTTTCATTTCTTTTCCCAGACTGTCATCAAAGGAAAAGGGAATCCCCTCTGACTTCAGACATAACAGATGATAAGCGGTGTGCATCATGGCATGATAGAGCTGGATATCCTGGTGCAGAGCGTTCGCTTCTTCCAAGGATAATTCCGAGTAGTAAATACGATTAGAACAGGTAATTGTCTTCATGGAAAGAGAACCTCACTTTCATAGAAAATCAGAAAATGGAATTACTACTTCTTTTGAGTTATTATACAACATTCCTCAAAGCTACACAACGCGGCTGAGTTTGTTTCATCCTTTTCATTCTTCTCTATATGGCTCTTGGGAAAAAGAAATGATCGAACAGTTTAATTGAATTCAGATCTCTTTTCCCTTGTTTACAAACGCGGTTCGTTTCAACCTTTAAAACCTATCCGCTAAGCTTCTTCGCGTCCAAAATTTCATCCGAGTTGAACTATTCAATTGCGGTCCTTTTTCATGCAAATCTCTAATAGAATAGAACTCAAAAAGGCAAAAGAGAGAGTAGCGTCATAAAATAGAAATCTGATAAGATAGAGGTGGGGAGTACCATGAAATCCACACTATCCAAGAAAGAAACAATCTTAGCTCTTGGTCATTGTGACACTTACTTTCCAGGTCCGAATCCCATTTCCATCGCTAAAATCTTTGCTGAAAATCGATGGCGGCTGCTTGTTGATTATGAACTTTATTGAAAAGGGATCCGTCCCGCAATCATGAAAGCAGTTAACTCGATTATTCTCTTTGAAGACTATGATGTTGACCTTGACTTTGTCTGGTGGCACTATATCGACCATCAAACCCACGAACGTGTAGATGTGTTTGATTCCACTCTCGTTTTCATGAAAAAGCTCATTCTTCATATTCCTGATGATCATTTCAAAATGGTTCGTTACTTAGGCGCCTATACTTCTCGAAAAAAGAAACTTTGTCGCTGTATTCAAAAAATGTTACGTAAGCCTCGAGCTTGGATTCGTAAGAAGCTTTCTTCTTATCGAGCATTTCGTAAGGAGTCCACAGGCATTGATCCTTTCCTTTGTTCCTGCGGACACATCATGGAATTTGTTGAATCCTTTTTCCCGGCTGGATTGGAGGTGAAAATCAATGAAATCTGGGAACTCTATGACTGGCACCGTGAACTCGATCCCCTTCAAGTGTACTAAGTGTGGTTTTCTGGATCCGATGGAAATCGATATCGCTGAAGAAGTTTGTGATCTTATTTCTTATCGGGGTATTCCATGTTTCCGCGCCTACTGTATAAAATGTGATTCTGTTATGATCCCTGTCGATGTCTTAGACCCACTCGCTCAGGAATAGTCTATCCTTCCACTCCTCTCTCATTTCTCTTTTCAATGCGACCTTTTAGGTCGTTTTTCTTTTCTATTTAAGATTCGTTTGAGTTATTGAACTCACCTGAATTCGCAGCCCGTTTTGATGCAATTTCCTAATAGAAGAAAAACGGAAGTTTCCCTCCGTTTTTGACCTTGGATTACAGTTTCAGGAATTTCTCGACATCCAGAACGAAGATGGTTGCCCCTCCGACCTGAACTTCAACCGGGAACGAAGCATACCGGCCGATATCGTAAGAAGCAGTCGACGGAACGATTTCTGTTCTGCGCTTACTTTCATTGCCGATAATTTCGATAGCCTGATCCACCTTATCGTCATCTGTACCGACGATCATCGTTGTATTGCCTGCCCGCAGGAATCCGCCGGTAGTCGCCAGCCGCGTTACCTGGAAATTGGCTTTGGTTAAAGCAGAAGAAACACTGGAACTATCATCATTAGATACAATGGCTAAGATCAGTTTCATAATCAAGGCCTCCTTTTATGTATTTCTATTTTACCATATTTTGCCCGCCTTGAAATCCCTTTCCATGCATTTTCATACAAATTTCATTTCTTCTTACATTGATAATTTTTTTCTTTCCCTCTCCTTTTTCTCTGTTTTCCTACCGATCCTCAGTCATATTTACAATCTTTTTGTTGGATTCTGCTATACTGAATTCATGAGAAGGGATACGGATATGCAAAACGAAATCTTTCAATATACAATTCAGCCGGACGCCCTGGGCCAGCGCTTATATCAGTATCGGCTCAAGGCCTTCCGCATCGGCCGGATTTTAGCCAAGGCTGAGGAAAATCCCCAGTCCTATATTCATCTGTTCCGCGTCAATTATATCCTTCGCGGTGAAGCAATGCTCATCATTGATGATCAGGCTTTTCCGGTTTGTTCAGGTCATGCCGTCATCATTCCGCCGCGGGGAATTTTAACTCAGGCCGATCCGAAGGCGGATGTTGAAACTTACTTCATTAACTTTGACGTCAGCAATCTGACCCTTCGTGATGAGTTTGTAACGCGGATGATGGAATGGTTCCCGTTCTATCAGGTCCATGACAATGATCGGAAGATTCTGCTTTATTTCTTTGACCAGATTTTTAAGGAAGCCTCCCACTCCAATTTAGGTTCCTGTCTGACAGTACAGAATCTATTTTGTTCCCTGCTTATTAAAATGGTGCGTCTGGCTTGTGAGGGTGAAGCTGTTTTCGATCTGCAGCCCACGCCCATCAATTCAACGCATTATCTGATCAGCCGGGCAGTCAGCTACATTTATCAGCACATCGGCGATCCGGTCAGCGTCAAAGCGGTGGCGGACCATCTCAATATCAGCGAGATCTATCTTTATAAGCTGTTCAAGGAACACACTCAGCAGTCGCCGCAAACCTTTATTCTTGAATATCGAATGCATCTGGCCTGCGAATATCTCAGCAACCCGGAATATTCGATGAAGGAGATCGCGCAGCAGCTGGGCTTTGCGAGCGCGGATTATTTTTCAGCCAGCTTTCATAAATATGCCGGCTGTTCCCCTTCAGCCTACCGTCAAAAGCAGCTCCCTGCCAATCTAACACCCAATCCAAAGCAAGAAGCATCCCTAATCGAAAAACCAACCCTTTAATCCATTGGCTTATTCAGCAAATAAAAAGAGGAATCGTTATGGAAAACACAATTTTTCAATATGATATTCATCCGGATGAATTAGGCAGACGCCTTTATCAATACCGGATCAAGGCGTTTAATGCCGGCTATCTCAAAGCCGCTGCCGAGGAAAACCCACAGTCGTATATTCATTTATTCCGCATTGACTATATCGTAAAAGGCCGCGGATTAATTTTGGCGGATCAGCAGGTTTATCCGGTGGAAGCCGGCTCCGCGGTCTTTCTTCCGCCCAGTGCTTTATTGATCCCCACGGAGCAGCAGGAGGAGCTCGAGGTTTATTTTGTCAACTTTGAGATCAGCAATCTGCCGATGCGGCAGGAATTTTTAAGGCGCATGAGCGATCTGATACCGCAGTTTCAGGTCCGGGATACGGAAGATCAGGCGATGAAATTCATGTTGGAAAACATCTTTGCGGAAGCTTCTAACCATCAGCCCGGCGGCTGTCTGATCATTCAGAACTTGTTTTCTTCCCTGCTGATCTTCATGGTACGGCAGGCGCAGAAAGGTCTGGCACCTCACTCCCTGGCTCCAGTTCCCGTCAAAAACACCAACTATCTGATCAGCCGGGCAGTCAGCTATATTCAGCTTCATCTGCAGGAAAACCTGAGTGTGAAAGGATTAGCTCAGCATTTGGGAATCAGCGAAATCTATCTCTACAAACTGTTTAAGGCGCATACCGGTCAATCTGTTCAGCTGTTTATCCTCAATTATCGGCTGCAGATCGCCAAAGACTATCTGAGCAACCCTGACTATACCGTTAAGATGATCGCCGATGAACTGGGATTTGCGAGTCCGCATCATTTCTCCTCAATCTTCCGCAAGCATGTCGGCATTTCGCCTACGGGCTACCGCCGTCAGCTTCAGGATCAGAATGAAATGCTGCTGAACCCAGAATAACCCCTGATTCTTCACCATGGTTAAAGAAAAAACTCTGATCTTTGAGCCGTCCGCTTTCCTGAGTTCAGGTAAAGCTTGGGTTTGAGTTCAGAGTTTTTTATAGTTCAGTTCACAATACGGCTGTTCATCTGCCGCTTCATTGAAAGCTGGAACGTTAAATTAGTCTGCCAGAGCTTTCGCAGCCAGCGCTTTAAAGCCTTCAACACCGATCGTGCAGGAAGTCATCAGATCCGGATCGGTCGTCTTGCCTGCTTCATCCACTGGCAGCGCTTCAATCTCAGCTGCGGATTTTCCTTCCATCCAATGGGTCAGGCCTTCAATCTGCTGATACCATTCTTTGCCGATGGAGCTGGCTTTGACCATGCCGTAGTCGTCTTTCAGTTCGCCTTTGGTCAGGGATGACTGACTCTTTTCCATGTCCACTTTGCCTTCGACTGAGAACTGTCCCTGATTCTGGGCAGTATCCAGCAGTGTAAAGAGAACTGTTCCCTGCTCGTCGGTTCCCATCAGGATGTAGCTTGTATTGACCTGAACGCTGCCTAAAGTGTCAGCGGCCGCATCCTTGACCGTCAGTTCAGATTCACTGGCACTGTGCATCGCCGCTGCGTTAGCAACCGGCTGCAGCGACTGCGAGGCTTTTTCCACAGCGGCCAAGAAATCGCTGACACCAATCGTGCAGGAAGTCATCACATCCGCATCGGTTGTCTTTCCATCTTCACCTACCGGCATATTCATGATTTCTTCGATCGTTTTTCCTGTCATCCAGGCTTCCAGAGCTTCTGCCTGCTGATACCATTCCTTGCCGATGGAGCTGGCTTTGATCATGCCGTAGCCTTCACCCTGTTCCTTTTTTGTCGGACGGGCTGCATTCTTCTCGGCATTGCCCAATCCTTCGTTAGTGAAAGCACCGCTGTTTTGGGCGGTATCCAGAGAAACATAGACAACCTTGCCCATGTCATCCAAAACAAGGGAAGCGATTGTCGTATTGATTTCAATCGAGCCTTCCTTATCTGCCTGGGCATCAGTCGTTTTCAAACTTGTGACACTGGCGATGCCAGCCTGCCAGGTACCCGTTGTTTCCGGGGCTGCAGAAGGTTCTGTGGTTGGAGTCATTGTCGGTTCTGGTTTATTCTGTGCAGCACAGCCGGCAAGCAGCGCCAGTGAAGCCGCGATCGCAAATAGTTTTTTCATCCTGTATTTCCTTCTTTCCGGGCTTAATTATAGGCACTCTTGGAAAGAAACAGAATAAGCTGATCCATACTCTTGATCCTCTTATCCATACTCTCTACATCGAAGCAAAGGAAAACGGGCTGATTGGATTAAGATTAAAAACCAAAAGAAAACTCTGTAGATCAACAAGATCCGCAGAGTATTTCAGATCATTCTTTGAAAAAAATCAGACGTTAAAACGGAAATGCATGACGTCGCCGTCCTGAACGATGTAGTCCTTGCCTTCCAGACGCAGCTTACCGGCTTCCTTCAATGCGGTTTCGCTCTTATACGTCATCAGATCTTCATAGCTGTACGTTTCCGCCCGGATGAATCCGCGCTGGAAATCCGTGTGGATGATGCCTGCGCATTCCGGAGCAGTCATGCCTTCGCGGAACGTCCAGGCCCGCACTTCCGGTTCGCCAGCCGTAAAGTAGGTTTTTAAGCCCAGCAGATGATAAGCCGATTTGATCACCCGATCCAGACCCGATTCCGGGATTCCCAGCTCTTCCAGAAAGGCCAGCTTTTCTTCTTTTTCCAGCGATGACAATTCTTCTTCAATCTGGGCGCAGATCGCGATCACATCGTTGTTCTCGGCCTCGGCATAAGCCTTCACCTTCTGATAATAGCCGTTGTTTTCAGGATCGGCAATATCGTCCTCCGACATGTTTGCGACATAAATCATCGGTTTGGCCGTCAGCAGCTGATATCCCTTGGCAATCAGGGCTTCTTCTTTGGTCAGCTCCACGCTGCGGGCAGCCTTGCCTTCGCGCAGGGCTTCCACCAATTTGCTTAACACGGCATATTCTGCCGCGGCTTCCTTATCTTTTGCCTGAGCTTTGCGCTCGACCTTTGTAATGCGGTTTTCCACTGTCTGCAAGTCGGCCAGCGCCAGTTCCAGATTGATAATCTCGATATCGCGGATCGGATCAACAGAGCCTTCGACATGGGTAATGTCCGGATTGTCAAAGCAGCGCACGACATGGCAGACCGCGTCAACCTGACGGATATGACTCAGAAACTGATTTCCCAGCCCTTCCCCTTGGGAAGCGCCTTTGACTAGTCCGGCAATATCCGTAAATTCAAAGGTCGTACGGATAATTTTCTTCGGGTTGAACAACGCCGAAATGTTGTCGATGCGCTCATCCGGCACCTCGACAACGCCGACATTGGGCTGAATCGTTGCGAACGGATAGTTCGCCGCCTCGACCTGACTCTGGGTGATGGCGTTAAACAGGGTGGACTTGCCGACATTCGGCAGTCCTACGATACCTGCGGTTAATGACATAAGTTTTTCATCCTTTCACTATGCGGTCTTTCTCGGATCCAGACCGCTCAAATCCTTTATTAGTTTACCTTTTTTCAGGCTGATTCTCAAGATGCAGCGTGCGGTAAAAACAGAAAAGACGGATTTACTCCGCCTTATCCGCTTTCTCGATGAGTTTTTTGCATTTCCGCTCAAATTCCGAGCGGGGAAACATGATCGCCGCACCGCAGCCCAGACATTTGATTTTAATGTCGGCCCCCATGCGGATAATCTTCCAGTATTTTGATTTGTGGCAAGGATGTTCCTTCTTCATTTCCACAATATCGTTTAAATCATAATCCGTAATCATAAGCTATTTCCCTTCATGTTGGTGATAGGCCTTCAAGGTATTTTTCAGCAGCATCGTGATCGTCATTGGGCCGACGCCTTTAGGAACTGGAGTAATGAATCCGGCCTTCGATTCAACCGAGGCAAAATCCACGTCGCCGACCAGCTTGCCTTCATCATTGCGGTTAATCCCCACGTCGATGACGGCTGCGCCTTTCTTGACATACTCCGCCGTTACCATTTTCGCCCGGCCGACCGCCGCGATCAGAATATCCGCTTCAGCGCATACCTGCGGCAGATTTTCCGTTTTGGAATGGCAGATTGTAACCGTCGCGTTTTCATTGAGAAGCAGCCGGGCTACCGGCGCGCCGACTAGATTGCTTCGGCCCAGCACTACCGCCCGCTTGCCTGATGGATTGATGCCCATGCGGTGCAGCAGCTCCATGCAGCCCAGCGGCGTACACGGCACGAAACCGTCTTCCTTTAAATGCAGCTTCCCGACGTTGATCGGATGGAATCCATCGACATCCTTATCCGGCCGGATTTCACGAATGACCTGAGCGCTGTCCAGTCCCTGCGGCAGCGGCAGCTGACAAAGAATCCCGTCCACCGTCGGGTCTTCATTCAGGCGATGGACAACGGCCATCAATTCATCCTGGGTCGTTGCTTCCGGCAGCTTGATCAGCTCCGATTCCATACCGACCTGCGCACAGGCTTTTTCCTTGCCGGTGACATACGAAAGCGACGCCGGATTATTGCCGACCAGAATCACCGCCAGCTTCGGCATCCGTGCTCCCGCACTGCGCAGCGCTTCCATCTGTTCACTCAGCTGGGCGCGAATGTCTTTTGATACCTCAGAACCATAAATCACCTGGGCCATGCTTTTCCTCCTTTTCAGACTGATTTGTCTGTTTCCTTCTTTGTTTCTTTGAACAGAATGCGGTTAAAATAATTCACTGCTGTCCAGAATCAGGGTTACCGGACCGTCGTTCAGCAGCCGAACTTTCATCTCTGCCCCGAAAATTCCCGGTTTGACAACCAGACCTTGCCGGCGCAGGGCTTCGTTGAAATAATCGTACAGCGGGCTGGCCAGTTCCGGCCGGGCAGCCTGGTCAAAACTTGGCCGGCGGCCTTTTTTACAGTTGGCATACAGCGTAAACTGCGAGATCGACAGCACCTGACCTCCGATCTGTTCAATCGCTAAATTCATTTTACCATTTTCATCTTCAAAAATGCGCAGATCATGAACTTTTGCCGCCATTTTTTCCGCAATTTCTTCGCTGTCGCCCGCCGTGATGCCGACTAAAAGCAGATAGCCGCCTTCAATTTCATTATAAAGCTGACCGTCAATCGCAACCGAGGCTTCCTTGACACGCTGCAAAACAATTCTCATTTCTTCCTTTTCCGATCAGTAAGCAAATTCACTGATTTTTCCTTTCGTGTTTATCCTTTCTAATTATAACGGAAAACCGAACCGCCGCAAGCACTGAGAAGGACATTGAAAAAAGAATAAAGTCCTCCGCTCATGAAGACTTCATGCCCTTATGGTCCATTTGTTCCCGCAGTGCGTCAAATGCCTTCGGATCTAATGGACGGGAATAATAATAGCCTTGAATCCGATCGCAGCCAATTTCACGCAGGAATGCCGCCTGATCGGCCTGCTCGACCCCTTCCGCCACAATTTCCAGGTTTAAGTTTTTAGCCAGTGCGACAATGCCTTCAATCACCACCCGGCTGCGCTGATCCAGCACCTCCGGAAAGAAGACCCGGTCCAGTTTGATCGCGTCGATCTCAAACTCTTTTAACAACCCCAATGAAGAGTAGCCGGATCCGAAATCATCCAGTGAACAGGTAAAACCCGCCTTATGGATCTGATGAACAATCTGTTTGACACGTTCGATGGACGGTTCATCAAAGAAGATTGATTCCGTAATCTCCAATTCGATCAGACCGGGATCGACCTTGTACTGGGCCGCAAGTGTCTGCAGACGGCTCAGGAAATCGAGATTTTTAAAATGATGGCGCGACAGGTTGACCGAAATCGGGATCGGTGTCTTCCCGGCTTTCTGCCAGGCGGCCAGCTGCCTGCACACCTGTTCAAAAACAAAGGTATCCAGCTGCACGATCATCCCATTGTTTTCAAAAACCGGAATGAATTGGGCCGGAGAAATCATGCCTTTCTCCGGATGGTTCCATCGAATCAGAGCTTCTGCGCCAGCCACCTGTTCCTTTTGCGGATCGACCTTCGGCTGCAGGACGATCATAAATTGTTCGCTGCGCAGGGCTTCAGGAAAAGCTTCAGCCAGGGCATGTTCATGTCGGAGCGCGTCGATCAGCTGCTGATCATACTGACAGATCAGCAACTCCTGTTTTTCCGCACTCCAGCAGGCGGTCTTGGCTCGTCCCAGCATGACCTGAACATCCTGCGAAGGATCTTCAATCGCATAAAAGCCAGCGTTAAATGTCAGGGAAAAGCCGATTTTCTGTTCGGTCAGCTTCGCCTGAAGGGCTTGCTGAAGCTGCTTCATCCACGCTGTCAGCAGTTCAGGATCCTGGCCCTGAACGAACAAGGCGAAATGATCAGCTTCAATCCGACCGGCCAGCTCCGGCTCGGCAATCGAATCAAGCAGACATTCCATGAAGATTTTCAGCACCTGATTGCCGGCTTCGCTGCGGTAGTTCTCGTTGATCAGCTTGAAGTGCTTTAAATTAATAAACACAATGGACTGCCCCGAAAAGCCCGCGGTATCCAGCCTGCGCCGGCACAGCATCTGAAACCCGGAATGATTCAGCGCTCCGGTCAGCGTGTCCACAAATGCAATTTCGCCCAGACGGCGGCGATGTTTCCAGCCGCGGTACAGACTTAACAATAAGATCAGCGCGCAGAAGACTAACAACAACGCCAAAACGATATAATTCCAGAAAGCGTATAGATCGACTTCCCGCGACATGTACGCCGCCGGCACCAAGGTCAGCAGTACCCATTCACCGTTTTGAATTGGAATGTAGGATAAGACCAATTCAGTCTGATCACGGGCGATAAATTGGATTACACCGCGTTCGCCACGCTGCATTCGCTGCTGCATCTGTGCGATATCGGCAAGAACTTTTGCATCCCGTTTTTCCACAAAGATCTCATCCAGCTTCATAAACGGGACTAATGAGGTCGGTGAAATGATCACTTTCCCCTGGGTATCGGCAATGCAGGACAGACTTTCACCGCCGAAGCTCTGTGACTGGATCATCCGCTGCATCCGCTGCTGGGACATCCGGCCGGTCAGCTGACGTTCATCATCCATCGGAATCGTCACTTCAATTTGTTGATTTTCACAGATATGGACGCCGGCTTCGGCTTCAGCCGGCTGAATGCTCAGGGTATCAAATCCAAACAAATCCGCGGCGCTCAGCAGAAAAGCCGGACGCCGGGCCTCCGTTTCATGTTCCAGATGTTCTTTGACCAATTCCAGGTTCTGCTGCAGAGCCTGAAGCTTCTCATCAATCCGGTAGGCATTCTGCAGCGCAACATCCGTAAGGTAGCTCTGCGTCTTCCGGTCAATCGCCATCCGCAGCCGCTGCGTCAGGAGAATGACCCCCAGCAGTGCCGCCGCAAATACAAGGATCTGCCCAAGAATTTCCCATTTCTCATTCCGGTTCAGTCCCTGTTCAAGCTCGCCGGAAATCCGTTTTGTTCTCATAACCCATCCCTTCCTTTTTTCATTGTATAGGACGCGAAATTGACCAACAAGATCAAATCTGTGTACATAGCCATAGAGGTTGTCTGAAATATGGTATAATGTCTGATAGAGGTGATGTTCATTGGCTGCTTCGTTGACCCGACCAACGCAGCTGGCTCAGACGCTGCGTCAGGAAATTCAAACCGGACGATTAGTACCAGGTCAAAAACTGATGTCGATCCAGGATCTCAGTCAGGTGTATCAGGTCAGTGTGCGGACTGTGCGGGAAGCGCTGACTTTGCTGCAGCAAAGCGGATATCTTCAGTGCCGGCCGCGCCGCCGCGCGGTCATCCTCAGCGGCCCGACACCCCAGCCTGTTCAGCTGATTGAGGATACGCTGCGGAAGCGGGAACAGTTCAGCGATGGTTACCGGACAATTCAACGAATTCTTCCGCTGCTGTTATGGCAAAGCCGGCTGATGATGGACAACCATGAATTTGATGATTTCTACCGCTACAACCGGAAGATGGTGCGCTGGAAAGGGGATAATTCGTGGCTGCTTTCCGCTGCGCTGTTTCATGGCCTGTTAAATTATTCCGGCAACAGCTTATTCCTCGACTTATACCGCAGTCTGGAACAGCTGTGTCTGATTCCTGTCATTCCCGATGTCCCCCATCCTTACGAAGTTCTCGCACGCAATCCGCAAAGCCGTGATTTTTCGCTTTTGCTTCAAGGTTTACAGGAACACAATTTTTCAGCCCTTCAGGAAAGAATCGGCACGATGATCGAAAACATTCAGCAGGCGGTTTCGCATTATATCCAGGCTTTATCAACAGCGGTATCCAGTCTGCCTGAGCCTGTTTTTCACTTTCAATGGCAGCTTGGCTCCACTTTGCATCCGCAAGCCAAAAGCCGGCAGATTGCCCAGACGCTGATTTTGGATATCCTGAGCGGAAAATTATTGCCCAACACCTTTTTGCCTTCTGAAAAAGTCATGGCTGCACAATGGAATGTTTCCGTCGACACGCTGCGCCGCAGTCTGCATTATCTGCGCCAGCTTCAGTTTATCCAGACCCTAAACGGCAAAGGCTCGCTGATCTGCAGCCCGGATCTGAATCGGCTCAATCCGCTGGCCAGCGCGGAAATCCGCAAAAACTCATTCACTTATCTGCAGGCACTGCAGCTGCTTTCTTTGCTCTGTGTGCCGTCTGCCCTGGATGCGGCAGCCGCGCTTGACGCCGAGGCGCGGGAAGCGGCCGCAGCCGCCATAGGGAATGCACCGCTGCCGCTCACAGCACTGCTTGATTTCCTGCTCACGCACCAGACCTCCCCTGCCATGGACGCAATTCTGCATCAGGTATTCCAACGAATCTATGCCGGCAGTCCCTACCTGTATCACGCCCGAAAACTGCCCGGCGGATCGGTAACCCCGGATGTCGGCTACCTTCTCAATCAAACACTGGACGCGCTGAAGCAAAATCAGATGCTGACCTATGCCCAATCGATGTATCAATGCTTTCTTCTGTTATTCAGGGAATCCCAGGCCTTTCTGATTCAGGCGGGAGTCAGTGAAGCGAAGCGGCTGCAACTGCCGGACACGCTGCCTCTGACCCTTTTCAGTGAAATAAATCCAGCAATTACGGGTGTTTCCTAATTCCCTTTCTGATGCTAAAATAAGACGAAGGAGTTGATCGTATGAAGCAGCCGTTAGCCTTTCGGATGCGCCCGGAAACTTTGGATGAGGTGATCGGCCAGCAGCATCTCATCGGACCAGGACAAGTGATCCGGCGCTGTATTGAACAGGGCCGGTTGTTTTCGATGATCTTTTACGGCCCTCCGGGAACAGGCAAAACCACCCTGGCTTCGGTGCTGGCCAACGAGCTGCATCTGCCTTACCGCCTGTTCAATGCGGTGACCGGCAATAAAAAAGAACTCGACACAATTTTTGAGGAAGCCAAGTTCTATGACGGACTTGTTTTAATCATCGACGAGGTTCATCGTTTAAATAAAGACAAACAGGATCTGCTTTTGCCGCATGTGGAAAGCGGGCGGATTCTCTTAATCGGAGCGACGACCTCCAATCCGACGATGGCGATCAATCCCGCGATTCGTTCCCGGTGTCATCTGTTTGCGATTAAGCCGCTGGAAAAGGCCGACATCATCGCGGCGCTCAACCGGGCGGCAGCCAGTGAAAAAGGATTAAAGGGTGAAGTCAGCCTGGAACCGGAAGCTGCGGAACTGATCGCCAGTTACTGCGGCGGTGATATCCGCTATGCTTTAAATGTGCTGGAGCTGTGCGCGATTGCCAGTGATGAACCGCAGATCAGCCGCCAGTTGGTCCAACAGTATGTGCAGCGGCCCGTCCGGGGCATCGACAAAGACGGGGATGGTCATTACGACGCGGTCAGCGCTTTTCAGAAAGCCATCCGCGGCAGCGACGTCGACGCCTCTTTATATTATCTGGCCCGGCTGATTCAGGCCGGCGACATGGATTCCATCGAACGGCGCCTGTTAGTCATTGCTTATGAAGATATCGGACTGGGCAATCCCGCTGCCGTAGCGCGCACAATCTCCGCGATTGATGCCGCCAAGCGCGTCGGTTTCCCTGAAGGCATGATTCCGCTGGGCGTCGCGGTGATCGACCTGGCACTCTCCCCCAAGTCTAAATCCGGGGAGCTGGCCATTCAGGCCGCGATGGCCGAAGCGGAAGCCAGCGATCCACCAGTTCCCGCTTATCTGCGGTTTACCCCGGTCGGCATGAAGGAAGAAGACAAATACCCGTATGATCGGCCGGATCTGTGGCATAAGATACAATACCTGCCGGATGCCCTTCGTACAAAACGCTTCTATCAGCCGCAGACCTCCTCAGCCTACGAAAAGCAGCTGGCGGCCAACTACGAATCATTAAAACGCTATGCCCGATCTAAGAATCTGACGGAATTAAAACACGGAAAATAATTCGACTGATTCTGAGGCTTTCCTTTTCCAGTTCCGCCGCTCTGCCATCCTGACGTCTTCTATGGGCGTCCGGTTTTTTTTTGTTTTTTCAGTGTATTCTTACTGCGGCCTGAAACAAAAATGCAAGCGGTGTCAGAAGAAAATTGAAGGTTAATAAAAATAATATTTTTACCTTTTTTGAGGTCGTTTACCATTGATATCCAAAATAAGAAACCTGACAAAAATGTCATTTTGTCTGGCAGCCAACTCAGAAAAAGGGTATTTTTCTAGTCATTTTTGAAGAAGTGTCTACAGAATTCTTAAATTTTTATGAATTTCCTGAAAAGAAAAACGAAGGAATTTTCTCCCATTTTTAACAAAAAGGCCTTCAAATGTGGGATTTTCATGTGAATTCTGTGAAAATTTCCTTATTCAATTTGCCATCGAAATTATTTCATTATACAATAATCATGGTCGTGAACCGAAGGAGGAAATTATGACTCAAAAACATAAAGCTCTTTCCAGTTCATTAACGATCGTTACCTTGCTTACATGCTTCACCACTGCGGCGCTCACTTCTCCGATTCGAGCCGAGGGTGAATCCGAAGCAGACGTCAAGCCAACGATCCGTCTGGAAATTAACGACCTGAATGCCGCTGATAAAATTAAAACAGCGTTATTTCAGGAAGCCGCTGTCAGTGTTCCGGCTGAAGCAACAACGCTGATGGCCCCGGCCGCTGATCTGACGAATGCCGAAATTAAAATCGATCAGTTAGACCTAAGCAAATTAGGTCCTCAGGATGTCATGGTTCATTTGACGCTGAACAACAGCGCAGCGCAGAACAGTCTGCAGACAACCTTGTCGCGTGAAGTGACCCTGGACATTCAGGATACAACGGCTCCTGTCATTGAACTGAAGTATCCGCACATCCGCTTAGAATACGAAGAAGAATGGAATCCGCTCGACTGGGTCGAATCGGTTTCCGACAACAGCCTGGAGCCGTTAGACATCCAGCAGCTGTGGGTTGAAAATTATGTCGATGCTTCCACCAGCGGTGAATATGAAGTTTATTTCTCCATCGCTGACGCTTCCGGCAATGTCGGTTCCGCAACATTGGGAGTTCAGGTGAAGGAAAAACCGAAACCGAAGTCCAGCGGCATTGTGGCCGGCGACGCGATTACATCCATGTTGAATTTGATCAACAACGCTCGGGCCGATGCCGGATTGGATCCGTTATCTCTGGGTGATGAAAATGCGCAGGCAGCCATCGGTGTCCGTGCTTCGGAGGCTGCGGGTTACGTTTCGCATAAACGCCCGGATGGTTCCCATTATAAAACGGCGTTTGACGAATATGGTGTTTCTTACAGTCACCCGCTGGAAATCCTGACTTACTCGGGCAGTACCGTTCAGGATAAATTTAACTGGTGGATGAATTCCTCCGGTCATCGTTCAATCATCCTCAGCAGCAGCTCAACCAAAATTGCGATCGGTTATTCCGGCAAGATGTGGGCCGCGATTGCCTATCAGTAATCCACTTAAAAACCGGATGGCTTTCTCAAGAAAGTTGTCCGGTTTTTTATATTCATAAAAAGGTTGTTTGGCTGCCGGTGTCTTTGTGCCATGTGAAAACGAACGTTTCCAGCCAGCAAAAATCGAACGGTGTGATTATTTTGCCGCCTGTTGGGCCCGGGCCAGAGCCTCAGCGACAGAGGCGACTGAGCAGGAAGCCTGACTTTGAATCGCGGAAGCGGCATGATCCATGCAATAGCTCAGCGGAATGACTTTAAACATGGACAGATCGTTTTCATTATCGCCGACAACCGCAATCTCCTCACGGCAGATCCCCATGGCGTCCGCCAGTTCAAGAATTCCGCTGCCCTTGTTGATGCCAATCGGACTGACGTCCAGCATATCCGCATCGGACGCCGCAATTTCAAACCGGCTGTCAAACGCCAGGTGCAGCAGACGCGAAGCCTCACGATGCTGACCGGGTTCCACAAACAGACTGATTTTTGAGCAGCGGCCGGAGCGATAGGCAAAATCAGCGAATTCCAGCCGCCAGTTCTGGCGGATTACCGGACTGCCCGGAGTTAAGCGCTGCGGATAATCATGTTCACCGCCAAAGCCGTAAGCACCGCCATCCTCTCCGCGGGTAATCAACGAACCGTTAATCCGATGCGTCTGGATAAAATCAGCCAGCTGGGCAAAGTCCGAAAAGAACATCCAATGCTCGCTGATCTTTTCACCTTCTTCATCCAAGACCACAAACCCATTCATCCCGATGGCCGCCACCGGAATCCCCAGCAAGCCGCTGATCATTTCTTGGGCATCCGCTCCCCGTGAGCTGGCAATCGCCACATGCCCTCCAGCCTTCACAAAAGCTTCCAACGCTTCGCGGTTTTCATCACTGATCCCTGCCGACAGCTCGTTTCCGATTTTCAAAAGCGTTCCATCCAGATCAGTAACCAATAGTTTCAGCATTTGTTTTCCCCTTTCCTTCCATAACTTTTTCCCTTTGCGATTTTCATTGTACCTGAATTATCGTAAAAGAAAAAGAGGTTTTCCTCTTTCTCTAAAATTATGAACGCCGGCGGCTCATCCGGCCTAAAGCTGCGATGAGAAACAACCCCATAAAGAGCGCGAACACCGCCACGCTGAACAGATCCAGTCCCTTTTGAATAATCGGCCAGGTCGTAGCTTTAAAGCTGATATCATTGACAGCCAGCTCTTTTTCCATAGCCTGACGGGCGATCTCCACGCCATTTTTATTTAAAATCGCATAGGCCTGAATCGTTTGAGGATCGTTTTCATTTTCAACAATGACACTGGCGCTGTACTGGCTTTCATCATCACCGCTTTGAGCCAGGATCTTGAAGTCATAGCTCATTTTAAAAGCTGCCGTAGCCCACAGCTGACCGCGTTTTTTTATTTCAATCGTCTTTTCTTCAAAGGCAGAAGCAGGAATGGTAATCTGCTTGTAATTCGCAAAGCCATAATCAAACAAGGTTCGAGTATCGGTATACCGGGCGTTCTTATTGGAATTTTTCAGCACCACGGCGATCAGGTTTACTCCGTCTTTGGACGCTGTCGTTACAATCGTATAGCCGGCATCCTCCGTCCAGCCGATCTTGCCGCCCGTTGCGTATTCATAGAAAAATTCGCCCTTTTTCAGCATATCATTGCCGGAAGCAAAATACCGAACATCCTTCTGTTTGTTTGTCGGCTGCATCTCATATTTAACCGTTCCGAAAATCTCCGCAAAATCCGCGTTTTGAATTGCCATCCGTGTGATCATCGCCATATCGTAGGCGGTTGTGTAATGATCCTCATCCGGCAGTCCATGCGCGTTGGCAAAATGTGTGTTTTTCGAGCCGGCGGCCGCCGCCGCTTCATTCATCATTTCAGCAAATTCGCTCTGCGAGCCGCCGACGGCTTCGGCCAGAACATTGCTTGCATCATTGGCACTGGCCATAATCGCCGCATAGCAAGCATCCTTCAGTGATAATTCTTCTCCATAGTCCAGCCAGATGTGACTGGATTTCCGGTCAATGTTGTCAATCGCAGTATCCGTAGCCGTCAATATCTGATCCAGACTGCCATGGCTTAAAGCGAGATAGACGGTCATAATCTTGGTTATACTGGCAGGATAATGCCGTTCATCGGCGTTTTTTTCATACAGGACCGCGCCGCTGTCGGCGTCAATCAAAATCGCTGATTCTCCATCCAGCGTCAGTTCTTCCTCTGCTTTGACTGTCCCCACCGGGAAAATCGTCAAGACCAGCACGAAAGCGGCCAGACCTTTCATCCATTTTCTCACGTGCATCCCACCTTCTGTTCTCTTTGGAAATATGCCCTTTCATTTTACACCAAAATCCACCATTTGACGAACGAAAAACTGACCTGGTATCAAGTCAGTTTCAATGAGATTCAGTTTAGTTTTTAGAACTGCGGCCTAAGATTCGCAGCACATACAGGAAAATGTTGATGAAGTCGAGATACAGATCCAGTGCGGAATAGATCGAAATCTTATCCAGCATTTCCGGCTCTGATTCACAGGCATAGTACATCGCTCTCATCTTCTGCATGTCATAAGCAGTCAGACCCAGGAACAGTCCGATCATGATATAGTTCATCACCATCGAAATGGCATCGAGATTGATGAACCAGCCGACAATCGTAATCACAATCATCGTGATCAGGCCCGCCATCAGAATCGGTCCCAATCCGCTTAAATCCCGCTTGGTCGTCATGCCGATGACCGCCATGCTTCCAAACATCAGCGCGGTGAAGCCAAAGGCAATAAACATTGTGCTCAGTCCATAGGCCAGCGGCAGAATCGAGAAGGTGACGCCGGTCAGCGCCGAATACGCAAGAAACAAGATCTTAGCCGTCGACGGCTGCATTTTAGCCAGCTTGCCGGTCAGATAAATAACCACACCCAGCTGGGCAATCAGTAAGACAAACGGTGCCAGGGAAAACGAATAAATCGTCATCCATAAACCACTGAACAAGGTAACAAACGCCACCACGGCAGTGACCGCCAGACCCGCGGTCATCCATAAAAACGTATGCGTAAGATGCTGCGAAAGGCTGACTCCGCCTAAGGACGAAACAACTTCCTGATGATCCATAATAATATACCTCCCTTATTTCATCGTTATCGAAGACAACGCTGTCTCCGATCCGTTGTTAATAGAATACCACTCAATCACGCCGCGATCAATATCCAATACCGCTCGATACTTCGCTGCGGCCCGATCCAATCCTTCTTCTTCATTGTCGTTGATATAACTGAGCTCATTCTCATCAAAGAAAAACAGCTCCTCCACCACAATCCGGGAAAGGACGTTGGAGTAGTACTCCGCTTCACAGATTTCCTGAACATTGGCTTCTTTCATGTTTTCTGTCGCCAGTAAAATTTCGCTCCAATCCGAAGTGTCGTCGTTGTTGAGTGAAAACTGATAGCGGACATTGGTTCCCGCGTAGCTTAAGGAATAGAACTCTGCCGCAGTATAGTCATAACTGTCGGCTCCGCCTTCGGCATAGCCGCTCAGAAAACAGTATTCATACGGTTTGGCCAGCGGAATTTCCAGTGTTCCGATCACCTTATCATTTTCATCATAAACGGTCATTTCGCCATAAAAGAAATACGGTGTTCCATTGTAAACCGCAAAATAAGTCTGATTGTTTTCCTCAGAAAGAATCAGCGGCTTAACCAGATCCGCATCCCCATCCGTTTCAGCCATCAGTCCTTTTGCGACCTGCTGGAACTGTTCATCCTGAATCGAGGCGATATAATCATTTACCTTTCCCGCGGCCGGTTTGGATGTCTGAGAATTTCCGACAACATTCGGCGTTGTCTTCGGCGCAGAGGTGCGGGATGGCAGGATGTTATAGATTACCGAGAAGGCGATCACCATTCCGACGACTGCGACAATCGCCGCAACCGTTTTCTTGCCGCCCATTCCCTGTTCCTGCTGCATAATCCGATCACGGCGGGCCTGACGATCATCCTCTGCACTGAGATCCCCAGTTGCGGCAAGCGCTTCCGCATTATCCGGTGTATCCAGCGGCGGAAACCACTGATCCAACGCATCGGTAACCCGTTCGAAATCACCCTTGCGGCTGCAGATAATCTTATATTTCTTCTTGGGTCCGACATACAGCAGAATCATCGGATAAGTTCGGCCTTTCTGATAATAGCTTGTTTCCTCGACATGGTCGATGCTGCGGCGGTGCAGCGCGAAATTGGATCCATATAGACCACTGACCAGCCAGTTTTTGCTCATCGAGATTTCCTTGGTGACCGCTTCAAATTCCTGCTCTTCATCCAGCTCAATCCCCAGTTCTTCACATTGACGCTTCACCATTTTTCCAATGCGGGCATACGGCACCACGCCGACAAGCCCGAAGATCAGGAAAACAAGAAAGAACATCAATCCCATCGTCATGATCATAATCAACATGGTTTCGATGCCCTGACCGGCGCTCAGCAATCCGAACAAAACTGCCACACCTAAGAAAATGGCACCCAACAGGCCCAGCGTGCGCGCCATTCCGCGGCGAGCCAGCTTTTTAATTTGCTTCATAAATATCCCCCTCAATGGTGGTATTATATCGGAAACCGAAGCAAAAGAGTACACCCTTTCCAGTAATTTCATTTCATTTTAAGAATTTTTTAACTTTTCATTCTTCTTTATTGTCCCCATACCTAAAAACACCGCCGGGTAATCCCCCGACGGCGCTGCTTTCAAGCGTCAGAATGTTGAATTTCAGCAACAACGGTCCGCCTGATATTGAAATAATAGTAAAGATAGACAAGAATTGAAGCACCAATCCAACCTGCCGGATAGCTAAAATAAACATTAAAGACATCCGGCTTGATGCTCATACTGACCGCCAGCCACAGCTGCCGGCAGCCAACCAGACCTAAGATAACACACAGCATTACGGACTTTGATTTGCCAAAACCGCGGACAACGCCGGAAAAAATGTTATACATTGCATTGAACAGATAAAATGGCATGATTACCCGAATCATTGCTGAGGCGTAAGCGACCACCTCTGCATCCCGGTTAAAGATTACCGCAATTCCCGGGGCCAGGATAAACAAGGCAATGCTGGTTAGTCCTACCATAATCACCGAAATCCAGACGCTGATCCGAATCCCCTCCACCGCTCGTTTTTTCTTGTTCGCTCCATAATTCTGACCAATAAAGGTCGTGATGGCTACGCCCAGTGAGCTGCAGGACAACCCGGCAAATTTCTCCACCTTTTTTGCTACGCCGATTCCCGCCATGGCGGAAGAACCGAAACCATTGGTGTAGCGCTGCACGAACATATTGGAAATCGACGTGATGCTGGTCTGAATGCCTGCGGGAATTCCCAGCGTTAAAACCTCAGCCAGAATCGGCGGATTCAGCCGTAATTTCCGAATTTCCAATTTGTAAACATCATGCGTCATCATCATTTTTCTTAATACCAGAATGACGGATACCAGCTGAGCTAACGTTGTCGCCCAGCCAACACCAGCCACGCCCATGTTAAATCCGCAGACAAACAGAAGATCAAGCACAATGTTGGTAACGCTGGAAATTAACAGATAATAAAACGGACTGCTGGAATCTCCGACCGCTCTTAGGATCCCGGCGCCGACGTTATAAATGGCGGTAAAAAGGATTCCAATCAGATATATCCGCAGATATTCCAAAGCGCTAGCATACACGTCCGGCGGACAACTGATCAGCTGCAGCAGCTGCGGCGAGAGCCAATAACCCACCCCAGCCATGACAAAGCCGAAGAGAAAGGCAAACAAAATCGTTGTATGAATTCCGTCGCTCAGCTTCTGATAATCCTTTTTGCCAAACATCTGAGCAAAGAAAACTCCGCCGCCGGAAGCCAGTCCCGTAAAAAAGCCCACAAGAAAATGGGAGATATCATTGGTTGAACTAACCGCTGCCAACGCCGTTTTCCCAACGAAGTTGCCGACGACCAGCGAATCCACACTGTTGTATAAATTCTGAAACAACTGTCCAACAAAGATCGGAAGGGCAAACAGTAATAGCTGTTTCCAGATCGATCCCTGCGTTAAATCCACGCTGCTTTTCTTTAATTGTTTTCCGCCATGCAAAAAGATGCGCCTCCTTTAATTTTCCTTCTGTTCCTCACAACACCCAGCTTCATTATAATCAGCCTGGATTTTAACTTAATTCCAAAGTTTGAGGTCTGTTCAGCGCAATTTCACAAAAAAAACTGCCGCAGCAGTTCTTTGTTTAATCATTGGCGGTTAAAAAATCCTGAACTCCGATGGCATTCAGCGCTCCCTGGGCGGATCGCAGACATTGGTCCAGAAACTCATTGAGGTTCTCAGCCATATCCCGTCCCAGCGCCAATTCCAGCACTAACGGCAGATTCGCGCCGGCGAAAATCCGGCAGTCAGTATCGCTCAGCGCCCAGATGCAGGCATTATACGGCGTCGCGTTTTCCAAATCACAAAGACAGACCACCGGTATCTGCTGATTGTGATAAAAATCATATTTTTCTCTGATTTGAGCAGCCAAAGATTCTAATGATTCTCCCTCCCATAAAGAAAAGGTTTCAACGAAATCCAAAGGACCTGCGATCATCTCTGCGGATTTCTTCAATCCAGTTGAAAAGTCTGAATGCGAACAGATAAAAATTGCTAACATAAAAAGTTCCTTTCTTTTCACGTCCGCCAGGAAGGAACGGATCTTCATGATTATCGAAAAAAACAGAAAGAACGCATGGGGTGTTGAAGTGACTTCGATAACAAGATTATCACTTCTGGGGATCTGTTTTGATTATAGCCCGCCGATTTTCAAAATGTCAATCCTGAATTTTAGGGTTTTCCCAACCCGCTGCTAATCAATTATACCTTTCTCCTGAATTGTTTTCCTGAGCTCAGCGCGTTAAAATAAAACAAGAAAACATTACAATTTTAGATCGAGGGGTACGCAATCATGATTTTATTTGAGAAACAGATTCGCCTTCTGAACCTGCTGATTCTAACCGAAGGTCCGGTTTCTGGTCACGTTCTGGGAAAAGAATGCGGCCAGAGCCTGAACACACTGAAAAAAGAAATCGAGCTGCTGAACGATCAGCTTAAGAATGAGGGGTTTATCATTGCCTCCTGTCTGTCCCGCGGATATCAGATTGAAATTTTGGATTCGGATCAATTCCAGCGCTTCCGCCGCAAATTTCTGACAACGACGCATGCCCGGCATTTCTTTGCGACTGAACAGAAAGAACGGATTCATTTTCTTCTCCGCCAGCTTCTGACCTGCGATGAAAAAATGACGATCAGCGATTTCGCCCAGACCTGCAGCTGTTCCAATTCCGTTGTCAATCAAGACATGATCGAAATTAAAAAGATGCTGCGGCAATTTGATCTGCGGCTGGAGAATCACACCAACAACGGACTGCGTGTCTGCGGCAATGAATGGAATAAACGCAATCTGCTGATCAACGAATTCCGCATTCTCAAGAATTATGATAATCATGTGCATCTTGATCAGGACTACCGTATGATTCACCTTTTTATTCAGGATGAAGCGTACCAGCGTGTCCGTGCAGTCGTCCTGGAACAACTGAAGCAGGCAGAATTTCTCATTCCTTACCGTGATCTGGACAAATTGATATTCATGGTTTTAATGAACACGCTGCGGCATCGCTATGAAAGTCAAATTGTCTTTAGCCCGGAAGTGATTGAAGTTCACAGACAGATCATTCCTCAGGGTTATCCATTAGCCCTTTCCATCCTGTCCCAAGTAGGTACGATTTATAATGTTCAGTATACGGAGAACGAAATTCTTTCCGTCGCGATTCTGCTGAACTGCTACCGTACCCTGAACCCGGAATCAGCTGCCCTGCTGAATCAAAAACTAGGCTTTGAAAAAACGATTCAATCCTGCCTGAATCATTTAAAATCGGTCTTTCATCTGGAAGCTTATTCCCTGCCGCTTTTTGAATCGGAATTTCGGCTGGCAATGACTTCGTTTTTACTCCGTGAACAAATGAAACTCCATGTGGATGTCGACGCAGTTTCCAAATATCGTCTGGATGTCTATTTGAATAATTTTTGTCTGGTTCTGTTTGAGCATCTGAAAAAAGATGGTTCCTTGTTCTTCAATATCTATGATATTTATCGCTTTTACCCCGTTTTCAGCATTCTGCTCAGTGAAATCAACAAGCAGATCCACCGCACGGTCTTCGTCATTTCCAAGGATGGACTGTCTTATTCCCGCTATTTATGTCATGCTCTGCGCAAGCTGAATACGGTCTTTGCGATCGAATATATTCCAATGGACTATCTGGAATATCTGTGTTTGAGCGATAAAAGCTGTGATTTTATCGTTACTGACATCAGTAAGCAGGAATTGGATCTGGATCCGGAACGGGTGCTGCGCATGCCGACCTATAACATTGCGCAGGATAAGAAAATCTACATTCACAAGATGAATAATCCTTTTTACTCATTGGAAATCAGCCGGTATTTTCAAGCCGCAGACATTACCTATCTGCAGAATGCCGCAACCCGGGAAGCGGTCTATCACCAAATTGAAACAGAGATTCTGGCCGACATTCCCAATGCTCAGCAGTTTGTCCGGCGTTGTCAGCAGATGGAATCCATCATCAGTCCGGTTTGGGATAATCAATTAATTGTCCTCAATACGACTCAGGATCTGGTTGGAAAAACCTTCATCAAGGTTCTGGTCCTCGACAAACCCGTCAAATGGAAAAAACAGCTTTGTTCCATTATCGTTTTATACAACGTCAGGGACAATCATGTTCTGTATTCCCAATACATCTGCGTCAAAATCCAGAAATTAATCAAGGAAAAAGGCCTGCTTCCGGATAAAGATCATCGTATCGATTATGCTACCTTAATGCGTATCATTAACAAATAATTGCGGTCAATACCCCTCAATTTGACAAATTGAGTTCCCTTTTCCTGAATGCTATGATGCAATCAGGAGGAGTAGAAAAAATGAAAGCGCATTCAGAACAGTATTGTTTAACCCCGACCTATAAGCCGTTTTATATGATCGGGTATAATTCGCCGCTGCGGGATCTGCCCGCTCAAGGCGTACATGACGATATTTATGTCACAACGACATTGTTGGACTTCAATGATCAGAAGTTGTTTTTGTTCAGCACCGACTGGCTCCATGTCGAGGATGAAATCGTCAGTGAAATCCGGGAACGGCTGCATGCACAATTTAACCAGGATCCCAAACTGGTCCTGGTCTCCGCAACGCATAATCATCAATCCGTCCGCGATCACATGCAATCGGCGAAAAGTGGTCAGTTCAATCAGGAATATCATGACCATGTTTTAGACCTGGCCGTCCGTGGTTATCAGGAATGTTCAGCACAATTGGAAGAGGTTGAATGCTGGATGGGACGCAAGGTCATTCCGGGCTATTACGGAAGCCGGATCGTCTATGGAGAACTGGCTGACAACGAAGTCATTCTGGTTGAATTCCGCAATGCTCAGAATCAGGTTGTCGCGGCAATCTGCAACTGGGCGGTACATTCTACGGTGATCACCCCGGACAACGCTTTACTGACCGCAGAATTTGCCGGCAATGTCCGCCGCCTGCTGAAAGAGCGAAAAGGCTATGCCCCAGCCATGATTGTCGGTGCGGCCGGTGACTGCAGTACCCGCGCTACCCGTCAGGGCAACGATTTCAATGAACTGCAGCGCGTGGCCCAGGGCATGGCTGAGGAAATCAGCAAAATCGAAGTGAATGAAAAACTGGATCTGGAATTTGAACGTGTTGCATCGACTGAACATCATGTCCGGTATCCGATTGATCACAAGGAAGTACAGAGAATCATTGACGCCAACGAAGAAGAATTAAAAACCTGTCAGGATTTTGACCGGCGGAAGATTCTAAATTCCATGATGAGCGGACTTCGCCGCAAACTGACGATGGATGAAGCCCGGACAGACTGGTTTGCCGATACCCTTCGGCTGAAGGACATTGAAATTGTCGTCAGTCCCTGCGAGCTGGCCTCTAAATTCGGAAAGGAAATCAAGCGTTTAAGTCCTGCTAAATGTTGTCTGATCTTCGGCTACACCAATGGCCGCGGCAGCTATTTATTCCCAAAGGAATATTACGGTTTAACGTTTGAAACGATCAGTTCTGGAATCCCGGCGGAAGAAGTCGAGAATTATATCAACAAAATCATTGCCATTTTATAAAAGGAGAAACGAATTATGATCAAGCTGATACGCAGTGACGACCGGCTGATACACGGTCAATGTGTAACTCAAATCGTCAAGCTTTACGCCATCCAGCACATCCTGGTCATCGACGACTTTACGGCGACCAACCCGTTTCTCAAGCGGATTTTTGAGAAAGCTGTGCCGTCTAACATCACCGCTGAAGCGCTGACTGTCGATCAGGCGATTTCAGCCGCCAGAAAAGCAGTTGACAATGAAGTCAGCACGTTGATTCTGATGAAGACACCCTTAGTGATGCAGCGCCTGCTGGAAGCGGTGGAAGATCTGCCGAAAGATCTGAACATTGCTTCACTGGCAGCCGGTCAGGATCGGACCGCCGTAACAAAATATGCCTATCTGACGCCGCAGGAAATCAGCGCCGTCAAACAGATGGGTGAAGACGGCGTCCATATTTGGTTCAGGCTGATCCCCACTTCACCATGTACCGAGTGGGATAGCATAAAAATGAATTACTGAGCAACCAAGGAGGGGAAAATTCATTATGACAGTATTTCAGGCTTTACTGCTGGCCGTTGCGTCCAGTATCTACGGGCTTCCATTCTGGCGGGGCGGCTTTATTGACCAGTTTACCGGCAAGCCGCTGATCATTGCCCTAATCATCGGCATCGTCATGGGCAATATCAAACAGGCGATGATCATCGGTTCCGTATTGCAGGCGATGTATATCGGCGTGATCGCCGTAGGCGGTATCCAATCCATGCCGTCGATTACCCGCTGCATCTGGTTTGCGCTGCCGCTGGCGATCATTTCCGGCGCCGACGCCGAATTCGCCGTTACTCTCTGTGTTCCATTCAGCATGCTTGAGACTTTTATCACTCAGTTTCTGAGAACCTTAAACACCTACTTTCTGCACTCCGCTGACCGAAAGATCGACGAGGGGAAATTCGACAAGGCATACATCACTTATTATTACGGTTTAGTATTATCCACAGCCGTCAACTTCATTATTATTTTTGGAATGAATGTTTTGGGTTCCACCGTCATCCTGCAATACGCGGAACTGATCCCGGCATGGTTGTTGGGTTCGATGAAAATCTTTACAAAGATGGGGGCAGTCTTAGGCTTCGGTATGCTTTTAACCGGTCTCATCAAAAAGAACATTCAATTCCTATATTTCGTTTTCGGATTCGTACTGTTTAAAGTGATGGGTTTAGATACCATTACTGTAACGATCATCGCCGGTGTTCTGGCTTATCTGTTATTTATCTGTACGGGAACAAAGAAGGAGGCTGAACATGTCTAATCCAAAATTAGATCAATTAGCCAATGATAATAAATGGCTGAGAAAAGTTCTGTTAGCTCATTATAATGTCGCCGGTGTCTGCTTCACCTTTGAACGAATGATGATGCCGGGGATGGCCAACATGTTTATCAAGATTCGTGAGGATCTCTATCCCGGAGATCCTGAAAAACAAAAAGAGCTGATTAAAAATCACGCGGTCTTCTATAATACGCAGCCGAATTTAGGAGCAATTGTCCCGGGCGTAGTTCTGGGGTTGGAAATCGAACGGGCAAAAAACAATTCCATTGACAATGAATTGATCCAGAGTATCAAACAGGCGCTGGCCGGTCCTTTCGCCGGTATCGGTGATTCCTTAATCCAAGGCTTATTGATACCGATTCTGCTTTCCATTGGCATCAGTCTGAGTGCTGACGGTTCCCCATTAGGAGCCATTCTGGGTGTGGTCGTGTTCTTCGGAATCAATATCCCGATGGTCTGGTTCTTATTTAAAACCGGTGTCAAAATGGGGATCAGCGGCGCTGAAAAGCTGATGGACAGCGATCTCAAGGACCATGCAGTCAATGCGATTGAAATGCTGGGCATTATCGTGATCGGCGCTGTCGTTGCCAGTACGGCAAATGTGCAGACCGGTTTGGCCATTACAGCCAGCGGCAGCACCACGAGCATCCAAAGCGTCATCGACAGCATTCTTCCAGGCTTGCTGACAATTCTGTCCACGGTTTTAATCTACTGGCTGATCAAGTACAAAAAAGGACGCGCCATGCGGATCATGGTCGCCATGTTCTTAATTTCTGTCTTGGGCTACTTTACCGGCATCTTAATTTAACTGCCAAATATTCTGTTTCAAGTTTTAAAAGGAAGCGGGCTGCCATGGGCAGCTTCCTTCCTTTTCTAAAATAAGGAGGAAATCGATGAAATTAATTGTCAAAGCCGATGATTATGGCTATACCCCAACCTACAATGACGGAACGATCAAAGCGATTGAAGAAGGCATAGTCACCACGGTGGATCTGATGCTGGATACGCCCGGTGTGGAAGATGCGATAGAGCGAATCAAAGCTTATCCATGGATTTCGGTTGGCTGGCACAGCGGTCATTACTGGGGAGTTCCCGTTGCTGATCCGAAACTTGTTCCGTCTATGGTCAATGCCGACGGCCGGTTTAAATTCCGCCATGATTCCAAAGCGAAAGAAACCGTTGATTTTCATGAAGCCCTGATTGAACTGCGGGCTGAGGTGGAACGCTGCATCCGACTGCTGGGTCGAGCTCCGGATTCCACGCGGCTGCACGGAACCGGGCCGTTGGATGAAGCCAAGCGAATCATCTGTGAGGAATATGGTATTCCTTATGATTATATTTATAACGTCCGTGACGGCGTTGCTTTGAATGAACCAACACAGTTTCAGCAGGCGCGGATCATTACCGTCGGCGATCGCCGAAAGTATATTGGCTGCGGCAAGGAAGACTGCAGCCTGTTCGCGGATTACAATCCTGTCCGTTGGTATAAGGAAACTATGGATCCTGCTTGGGAAGGGGCTTACATCACAGCCTGGCATCCAGGATTCCTGGATGATTACATCGTACAGGAATCCTCGTTTACCGCCTGCCGGCCGCGCGATGTCTGGGCCTTATGCGCACCGGAGCTGAAGGCTTGGATCCGGGATTCAAAGATTGAGTTAGTATCCTTGCGGGACGCCTTATATAACCGGCACGATTATCAAAATCATCTGAAAGTCATCGGCAGTGATCTGGCTGTTCAATCGAGCCGGGAGGACTGACTATGGCCTTTGAATCCTTGGAGCTTCACCACCCTGTGCAGGCTCAGTTAAAAAGTCAGCGGCTGCGCTATCGGGAACCGGAAAATCCGATCAAATGGCCCTATGAGAAGCTGCTTCGGGAACAAAGCAAAACCCGCCGTGTCTATCCGATCAATCCGTACGCCGAAGTGTACCAATTCCGCAAAAATGTCTATGCTATTTTTACTGAGAGTTTAGACGGAGCGGGCAACCCCTGGATTTATTTAATTCTGGGCAGTGAGAAAGCCATGTTGATCGACACCGGCTTTGGCGCCGGTGATCTGAAAGGCCTAGTCAACGAAATTACCGGCGGAATGCCGCTGATTGTCGTGAATACCCATGCCCACAGCGATCATGTACTTGGCGACTTTCAGTTTGATGAGGTTTATTGTCACGAATATGAAGTGCTCAATTTAGAAAAAATCAAAACACCCCAAGCCTGGGATCGACTCTTTGATGCCGAAGGAAATTGCATTTATACCCAATTCGACCGGGCTGATTTAATCGGTTATCATGATTTTAAAATTATCGGTGTTCCCAACGGAACAACTTTCGATTTGGGCGGCGGCACTGAGATTGAACTGATGTTTCTGCCTGGACATGCGACCGGCATGAGCGCCTTTCTGGATAAGCAGAATAAAATTTTGTTTGCGGGCGATTACACCCATGCCTATGGTACTTCCCCCGATCATCCCTACGCCCGATACTGTACGGTCACGGCCATGCGCGATGCGCTGGTTAACATCATCGCCCGTCGCAATGAAATCGATTTTGTCTATCCTGGACATGGACCGTTGGATCAGCCCAGCATCGTTTTAGTGAATTTGCTGGAAACCCTGGAACAGGTACTGGAAAATCCGGAACACTATGATTTTCGGGAAGAAACGATCAAAGGCGGCAAGAAGAAAGTAATCTACGGTAAGATGATTTTCCAGTCCAGTTATTTCAAATATTGCATGGAGAGCCTGCGCTGAGAGTGATGCACCCATGGTTTTAAAAATTCACATTCTCTAATCCTGATCTCGCTGCAAATCGAAAAGTCCCGCTGCGTATAACTAGCGGGACTTTTCTGATCTTCTCATCTTTATTATTAAAATGTATGTCTTGCCCTTTAAAACTCAACAGACAGGCAGCCGAATCAAACTTATTGATTTCTCTTTCATTTTGTATTTTAGACATTCTCGATCAAGGCCTGAAAAACGACCGAGGCACAGCTCAGACCCGCGGCGGCAGGCACAAAGATTGTGCTGGCCGGTGGATATTTTTGCTTTAAGGTTTTCCCCTCGGCGTGGATCAGCTGGTTCTGAGTGTACGGCAGCTCTTTCGACCAAACAACCGGGATCTTCGCAGTAAATCCCCGCTTCCTGACCATCTGCCGCAAAGCGCGGGCAAGTGGATCATTGCAGGTTTTATCTAACGTTGTAACGGTCAGCTGCGTTGGATCAAAGCGGTTGGCCATCCCCAGCGAACTGATGCAGGGCACGCCATGCCGATGAGCCATTTCGATTAAGGTCAGCTTGCTGGAAAGTGTATCAATCGCATCGATGACATAATCCATTTTCTGATCGAACAAGCTTTCACTCTGTTCATTAAAAAATTCATGGATCGTTACCACTTCACAATCTGGGGCAAAACTGCGGATCCGCGCGGCCATCACTTCGGTTTTGGACTGATTCAGCGTATCCAGCGTCGCGATGATCTGACGGTTCAGATTGCTTGGCGCAACTGTATCGGCATCGACTAAAATCAATTTTCCAATTCCGCTGCGGCCTAACGCTTCGGCGGCATAGCCGCCGACGCCGCCAATCCCGACGATCAGCACGCAGGCCTGCTTCAATCGTTGGATCGCTGCTTCGCCGACCAACAGTTCCAATCTCTCTAACGGCGTTTCCATGCTTCATCCTCCTTCAGCCAGGCCTCGATCTCCGCAATCAGCTGTTCCTTTTGTCCCGGCTGATCCATTTGGAACCAGCGAATCGGCGTTTGGCGGGTAAACCAGGTCATCTGCCGGCGAGAAAACTGGCGGGTATGGGTTAAGATCTGTTCGCGAGCCTGACTGATTGTTTCTTTTCCTTCAAAGTAGCCGCGCCATTCTTTGTAGCCGATGCCCTGCATCGACTGATCATCAAAGCTGACGCCTTGTTCCAACAAACCGCGGATTTCCTCAATTAACCCCGCCGCAATCATACCGTCGACGCGTTTTTCAATCCGCTGAACCAGAAATTGTCGCTCGCATGTCAATCCGCAGATCAGCACGTCATAGATCGGCTTGTGTTCCTGCCGGCTTTCCAACTCACTTTTCGGCGCTTCGGACAATTCGTGAATGACCAACGCCCGGATCAGCCGGCGTTTGTTATGCGGATGGATCTGAGCTGCGGTCTTGGGATCCACCTGTGACAGCCAGGCATAAAGTTCTTCTTCGGAGCGCTGTTCCAGCTGTTCGCTGAGCTGTTCAGCGCGCGGATCCTGCGGCTGAAACTGATAATCATACAACGCGGCCTTGATATACAAGCCCGTTCCGCCAACAATCATCGGCAGCTTCCCTTTCGCGCTGATTGCTTCCATCGCGGCCCGCGCTTCCCGCTGAAAATCAGCGACGCTTGTCTTTTCCTTGGGACTCAGAATGTCGATGAGATAATGCGGAATCCCCTGTTTTTCCGCTTCGGTGACTTTCCCAGAGCCGATGTCCAAACCGCGGTACACCTGAATGGAGTCACCGCTGATGATTTCACCTTGAAAGCGTTGAGCGAGTTCGATCGACAAGGCGGTCTTGCCTACGGCCGTCGGACCGACGAGGACGAGCACTTTTTTCATCGCTGGAACTCCTTAATCAATTGTTTTTCGGTAATTGTGATGAAGGTTGGACGGCCATGCGGACAATGGTAAGGCTGTTCACAATGCGCCAGCTGTTCGATGACCTCCTGCATTTCCCCTAACGACAGCACACGGTTAAACCGGATTGAGTGGTGGCAGGCGATCGTTGCCAGACGATGCCGCTGCAGATCTTCGGCCCGAACTTCCCGGCCATCCTTCCACAAATCAAGAACATCCTGCAGAAAGGCCTGTTCATCAATTTCACTCATCCAGGCCGGCAGCTGACGGCAGATCAGACTGTTCTGCCCAAAGTTTTCCAGATGGATGTGCATCGGTTCCAGCAGTTCGTTCATTTCCTGCAGCCGTGCGGCAACAGAAGCGCTGCCTTCCAAAATGATCGGCACAAGCAAATCCTGCATCGTCGGCTCCTGATCCAGAAAGCGCTGCTGAACTTCCTCAAAATGAACGCGTTCCTGGGCGGCATGCTGATCAATGATATATAAGGCATGCTCATCCTGAGCGAGGATGTATTTGCCGTGCATCTGGGCCAGCACCTGCATCTGCGGAAAGGCTTTGCGCGGAACTGTCTGCAAGGTTTCTTCCGCGGCTTCTGTCTGACTCACCCGCGGATCGAGCGGTTCGCTGACCGGTTCCTGATCGGACAAGGCCTCGGCAGCCGAAGCCGTATTTTTTTTAACCGGACTTCCTGCGCTGAAATCCGGAAGCTTCGCCATCACTTCGCCTTTTAAATCCTCAGGCAGAATTTCTTCCTTGTCCTTTCCTGCCATCAGGGGCTGAGGCTGTGATATTTCCCGGGAAAGCGACGCGGCGATAAATTCGCGCTGTCGCTGCTCGTTCATTACTTCGGCCTGCCGCCGCCATTCTTTGGCTTCAACGGAATCTTCCCGAACCTGATCTTTCACACTCTCGGCAGGCACTTCAAACAGCTGCGGCATTTCCACTTTCTCGCGCGGCGTATCAATCCGCATGACTTCCGGTGCCTGCATGTGCTCCCGCAAGGTGCGGGTCAGCGTATCCCGGATTAAAAATTCCAGCTGCTGCTCCTTGGAAAGCCGGATTTCCCATTTGGACGGATGGACATTGACGTCGCACAGATGGCTGTCCATCTCGATATCCAGCACGACGATCGGATACCGATCCTGCGGAATATAATTTTTATACGCTTCCAGAATCGCTTTCTGGATCCGGTAAGAGCGGATCATCCGGCGGTTGATGAAGACCGTCATGTAATTCCGGCTGGCGCGGGTCTGAGAAGGCAGCGCCATCAGACCACGGACGGTATAGTCAAAATCCTGACCATCGACCTCAATGCACTGACGCGCCAGATCACGGCCGTAGATGATCGCCATCACTTCCAGCAGGCTGCCGTTGCCGGCGCTGCGGAAGACCTCCTTGCCATCGTGAACAAGCCGGAACGCGACGTTCGGATAGCTCAGCGCGAACTTCTGGATCACATCCAGGATCAGTGAAGTTTCATACGGGATCGACTTCAGGTGCTTAAGCCGGGCCGGTGTTTTCTGAAACAGACCGCTGACGGTGATCTGCGTTCCCTGGTTGCAGGGATAAGGACGGGCGGACTGACGTTGCCCATAGCGAATTTCCACGCGCGTGGAGTCTTCGCCGTTGTTCGTCAACAGCGTCAGATTGGATACCGAGGCAATCGAAGGCAGTGCTTCCCCGCGAAACCCCAGCGTGTGAATCGCCCACAGATCCTCGGTCGTTTTAATCTTACTGGTCGCATGCCGTTCAAAACACAGACAGGCATCTTCCCGATCCATTCCAATCCCGTTGTCGATCACTTCCATCAGCTCTGTGCCGCCTTGGTTGATATTGACTTCAATCCGTGTCGCCTGGGCATCCAGCGCGTTTTCAACCAGCTCTTTGATGACGCCCATCGGCCGCTCGACAACCTCCCCAGCGGCGATCATATTGGTTAAATGCGCATCCAGCTGCTGTATTTTTGCCATCGTTATTCACCTTCCTGTTCCTTTCACTGAAGCGTTTATTCTGATTCCTTCTGATGTCCCTGCCGCAGAAATTCATAAAATGCAAAGCCAATGGAAATAATCGTCAATAAACCGACGATCATTTCCGAAAGATTATTCGCATATTCAGCCTGCCCCGGATCTACCAGTGCCAGCACCAGGAAATATAGGCACCAGATAAATCCCAGCATCAACATTCCAAATGTCGTATAGGTCAGAATCCTCGATCCCGTTTTCCATCGCTTCCGGCCTTGTTCCAGCTGCTTCGGCGTATAATGAAAATCAGGATTTTTCCGATGCCGCCGCTGCTGACGAAGCAAACCCGCAAGAAGTCCGAGAATTAAACCCTGGCTGAGCGCCAGACAGATCATTCTAAAAATATCCATGATTTCCTCATTTCTGTTTTCTTAAATTCGATATCCTGATATCGGGTATCCATCGCAAATGCCGGAAAAGGGCAACGCAAGAACCGCTAGGCTTTCTGCGCTTCGCTTAATTCCTGCTTTAAATCCATGATCATCTGCAGGGCCTGAAGCGGAGAGAGCTGATTGGGATCCACCATCTCCAGTTTATCCAGAACGCCCTGTTCTTTAACCGGCGCCTTGACCATTTCCACAATCCCTAACGACTGCTGAACCACCCGCTTCTTGGATTCATATTCGGCTAACAGATCCCCTGCCCGATCCAGTACCGCATCTGGCAGCTTCGCCAGGCGGGCTACGTTAATCCCATAGGAACGATCTGCCTTGCCCTTCTTTACGCGGTACATAAACGTAACATGACCGTTGTCCTCATGCACCTCAACATGCACATTCTTCACCACCGGCAGACTTTCATCCAGTGAAGTCAGCTCATGGTAATGGGTTGAGAACAAGGTTTTCGCATGAATGCACACAGCGATGTATTCGATCATCGCCTGGGCCAGCGCCATGCCGTCATACGTGGAAGTCCCGCGTCCGATCTCATCAAACAGGATGAGGGAATGTTCAGTTGCCTGTGATAACGCGTTATTGGCCTCCGTCATTTCCACCATGAACGTCGATTGTCCGGACAGGATATCGTCGCTTGCTCCGATGCGGGTGAATATCTTATCGAAAATCGGCATTTCGCATTTCTTCGCCGGAACAAAACAGCCGATCTGCGCCATCAGGATGATCAGCGCTACCTGCCGCATATAGGTGCTTTTACCACCCATATTCGGGCCGGTGATAATCAAGATCTGATTTTCTTTGTCCATCGCCAAACTGTTGGACACATAGCGGTTGGTGCTGATCTTTTCCAGGATTGGGTGCCGGCCTTCTTCAATTTTCAGCTCATCCTCAGTAAACACCGGACGGACATAACCGTTGTCCGCACTGATCGACGAAAGGGCGTAATACACATCCATGTTCGCCAACATCAGAGCCAGCTTCTGCAGCTTTGGCAGATAACTGCGGATCTGTTCGAGGAGGTTAGCAAACAGCTCGGTTTCCAAGCGGATGGAACGTTCTTCCGCATGCAGAATCGCATCTTCTTTTTCTTTCAGTTCAGAGGTAATGTAGCGCTCGGCATTGGTCAAGGTCTGCTTGCGGACATAGCCGTACTCTTCCTTCACCTGCGCCACCGCACCTTTGGACACTTCAATATAATAACCGAAAACTCGGTTATACCCAATTTTCAGCGTCTTGATGCCGGTCCGTTCCCGTTCATAGTTTTCCTGCTGAAGGATCCAGTTTTTCCCATCCTTCTGGGCGCTGCGGTATTCATCCAGCTGTTCGCTGAAGCCTTCCGCAAACATCCCGCCTTCTTTCACCGACACCGGCGGATTTTCCACAAACGCCCCGTCCAACAGCTCGGTCAATGACAGGCAGCAGTCGATATCCTGATATTCCTGAAATACCGGAGCGTCATGAAACAAAGTGATGATATCCGGCACCTGACTGAGTGTTTTCTGCAGGCGCTGGCAGTCAATCGCATTCGCTGAGCCATAGGCAACACGGGCGATCAGCCGTTCCATATCATAAATCTGATTCAGCTTATCCTTCAGATCCTCACGAACCAAATAATTCTTCATTAAATAATCAAGCCGGTCCTGCCGGAACAGGATTTTCTTTTTATCGACCAATGGCCGTTCAATCCATTTTTTCAACAGACGCGAGCCCATCGCGCTTTGACAATGATCGAGGAATGACCACAGCGTTTCCGATTTGCTTTGGGTACGCAGCGGGACGACGAGTTCCAGATTTTGCTGGGTCGAGAAGTCCATATACAGCACATCATTTTCATTCTCAATTTCAACGGTTTGTAAATGGTGCATCATCCGTTTCTGCGTTTCGATCAGATAGTTCAGCATTAAGCCGTAAGCTTCCCGCTGCGGCGCTTCGGTTACCTCTTCGCACAACGGCAGATAGTCCTCTCCGATCTGATCCTCACTGCAGTAGGAAATCGCCACGGCCGACAGATCGCGGACACCGCGGATGTATTTCTCATCGAAGCCTTCTTTAACAACAATCTCCCGAATGTTGTTTTTTAATAAGGTCTGCTGCAAATGAAGAATGTTGCGCGGAATGTGGGTAACGGTAGTTTCTCCAGTGGACATTTCACAGATCGACAGCGCCAGCCCATATTGATAATCCACAACCGCCGCCAGATAAATACTGGAGCGTTCATCGAATAATTCATCAATCACAGTTCCCGGCGTGACGACTTTGATGACATCGCGTTTGACTAATCCTTTGGCCAGTGCCGGATCTTCCATCTGTTCCACAATCGCTACTTTATAGCCTTTTTGAACTAACCGCTGAATATATCCCGTCACGGCATGAAAAGGAACGCCGCACATCGGCACGCGATCCTTCACCCCGGCATTTCTGCCGGTCAGAACCAAATCCAGCTCACAGGATGCAATCTTGGCATCCTCAAAAAACATTTCATAAAAGTCGCCCAGACGATAAAAAACCAGGGCGTCCTGATAGTTCTTTTTCACCTCCAGATACTGCTGCATCATCGGCGTATATTGTTCCATATTCTTCACCTCTAAAAAAACTGTTCTTATTATACCATTATTTTTTCTGCGGGTCAGGGGAGTTTTGGGTTTATAATAAGGAAAATGGAGGTGCGGATATGCGAATTTGTACGATTTTAGGAAAGGGCTATGAGGAGATCGAAGCCATTGGTACGCTGGCGTTGTTAAAACGCAGCGGTCTGGAAGCCGATCTGTTTGGAATCAGCGGTGAAAAAACATCCGGAAAGCATGACCTGCCGATCTGCGATCTGCTTGCGTTGGATAAACTTCAGCCGGAAAATTACGACTGCCTGCTTCTGCCAGGCGGGCCGCATTATGTTTTGTTGGAAGAGAGCGAACAGGTAAAACAAATCATCCTGAAATTCAGAGAACTGGATAAGCCGATTGCCGCGATTTGTGCTGCCCCGACGATCTTAGGACATATGGGCTTATTAAAGGGAAAACGCTACACTTGCTTTACAAGCATGAATGAAGATTTTGGCGGCACCTATGTTGATCAGTACACGGTCACTGACGGCAATCTGATCACCGGGCGCAGCGCTGCAGCCACGATTGACTTCGCGTTTGCGATCATTGAGAAACTGCAGGGTTCAGCTCAAAAAGAAGTGATTCAGAAACAAATTTACTATTGATTGCTTCCTAAAAAAAGACACGCTGGTTTTCAGGGTGTCTTTTGTCTGCCATGTTATGACTATGAATACAAGATCTTATTTATTATCTGTGAAACAGGCGGCTTAGGGACAGTTTACTTTGGCCAATTTATATCGTACAATATAGCGATTTTATTAATTAATTCCTCCGTAAAATTGATATCGCTATTAAATCGTAAAATTATCATTCTCTTCCCTGACAACAAATAAATTGCATTTTGTTCTCTATGCTCCGATGGGAATGTATAATCGAGAGCTTTTATCGAGTAAGCTAAATCTGATTTCCATTGCGTTGCATTCAACAAATTTAGGTTTTGACAATATTCATTAAGTTTTGATTCATTAAATTGATTGGGATAAATTGTCATTCCGATTTCTCTCAAGTAGCTTATAATCGGATCACTTTCAAAATCAATAACTTGCAGGTATATCTCAGCAGTCCTCTTCAAGTCTGAAGTAAACCCAGATAAATTTAAACTATATCTCAAATTACCCATGGAATCGACCACGGAGAGCTTACGTTCAACTGTTTCATTAACAAAACCAAAATCTGTCATATGAATTATCTGTGGCACTTCTTGTTGTATATCATGATTTGACGCGTATATTAATAACCCTAATAAAATTAGAGTTACAAAGAAAGAATGATTAATTCTTCTTGAATTTCTTCTAATAATTTCAGCTTGTGTATAGGTTATTCCTAAAGCTGACATAAACTTCTCTTTGATTTTCTTAAACATAATTTCCCTCATTTTATTATTAATACGTTGCCTGTATAAAATCGGATAGAGGCTAATAATTAGAATATTTCGCTTCCTCTACAGAACTGTGCTTACCTTCGCGCACGACTCCTCATTAGTTTTCTATTGTTACAGGCAATATTGCGTAAATGTTGGATTACCTGCTCTACTCTACTTTTATTATTAATGGCTTTATTCATATCTTGATAGTTACTTACTTTCAACTATCCTTCTTGACTGCCCACCACATTATAAAAGACACTCTAATTTCAGGGTGTCTTTTTTCTACGCGGAAATAATCTCCACAAGTTTGCCGCTGAAGGCAGCTCCAAAGAGAATGATCTCATGAACGCCCGCATCCCGAAGCTGCTGATCATATTGTTTCTTCTTAATCTGATCCAGTGCTTCATTGGCCATTTTTTTCAACTCTTCCGCGGTACCGTGCTGAGCTGCCTTTAACTCGATAAGAATCCCCGGCAATTTTGCCTGTTTTGGAAACAGACAAAGATCATAACGACCCAGACCTGATTCTTTATTGGATAACACTTGATACCGATTATCCAGCGTGGCAAGCAATCCGAGCATAAGTCCATGATAAAAGGTTTCCTTTGCCGTATCATAATAGCTTACAGAGGTCTTCAGCAATTTACTTAAATGTTCCCGCAGACTTTCTGCATCGCCCGCATAGATTGCCTGTTGAATCGCAATCGACGTCGATTGCGGAATCAGTTCCGAAAACTGATTTAATATCTCACTTTGGTAAACAAAACGAATCTCTTGGTTCGGCAGTGCCACCTGACACATATTTCCCATACCAAACGACTTGCTTTCGATGGCCTTTAAATAACCTGAAACCAATAAGAAACTGTAAATTGACGAAGGATTATTCTTGATTTGAGGATAAATAACGCTGGTATCCACATAGGTGAGAATTGATTTTCCCTGAAGCAGTTCTGCCATCTGATCAAAAACTGTTGAATCCGCATGATCCAGAACTTCTCCAATAATGTCATTCCCACTGGTTGAACCCCAATAAGCTCTGGCTTCACATGCATTATTAAAATAGTTAATCACTGACCAGGGATTAAAAATTTCCGTTTCACCAAACCGATAACCGTCGTACCAGGCGCACAGTTCCGGCAGCTTATCCTCCGCTTGGTAATAGGCTGCCATGGCTTCTACTTCAGGTTTTGTAAAACCAAAGTATTCACTGTACTTCTTGTCCAAAACAGAATTGACCACAAGGTTATTTAAGCCGCTGAAAATACTTTCTTTTGCTACACGAAGAATTCCTGTCATAAAGCCATAGGCAAGATTACGATTATCTTTAAGCCCACTCGAAAAGAAATTGCGCATAAAGGAAACAACAGGTTCGTAAAACCCTGCTAAATAGCCTTGTTGAATCGGCGTATCATATTCATCAATAATGATCACTGCCGCTTCCCCATAGTGCTTATAAAGCATGGAAGATAGGACTTTCAGGGCCGATATATAATCAGTTTCCCCCGCTTTGCGGGAAACAATTTGTTGGTAAAAGTCCTTATCATAATCGCTGCACTGATCACTGGAAATCAACACATTGTGCCGCTGAAACTCTTCACTGATCAAAAGGGTCAGATGTTCATAGGTTTCTTCCCAAGTATTGCGCTTTATATCTTTGAAGCTGAGAAAAATAACGGGATATTTGCCCTGAACATCACGATATTTTTTCCCGCAGTGCCAAATTTTCATCGACTTAAAATAAACAGAAGTATCTTCTTCAGTCTTCTCAAAAAAGGTTCTCAGCATATCCATATTCAACGTTTTTCCAAATCGGCGCGGACGTGTAAAAAGTGACACCATTGGACGTTCGTCGATAAAATCCTTAATCATCATCGTTTTATCTACATAGTAATAGTTTGAAGAGGCTAAACGATAATCAGATACGCCGATAGGCAGCGGTAATTTTTCAGAATGGGCAGCTTTGCGATATGCCCCGGTTTTAAGCCTTCTGTCCAGGGGTCTCTTCACATCAGCTGGAATAATCCATATCCCTTTTTCTTTTCTGGCATTTTCAATTTTACCTTCTTTACAAAGCGTGGTGACAGCCCGCGGAGTAACATCCCAAAGTGCGGCCGCTTCTTTTACAGTGAGAATTTCTTTCATTACAATGCCCCCTTTGATATCCTGAATCTATTATATCGGATTATCAGAAAAATATCATCTTTAAAAAGAAAAATATAATATCAGTTAAATATTTTTCTTTTTATATTTCTTTCTTTCCAATACTGCGGTTCTTTCCTGCTTCTTGTCGACTTACGATTGCGATGAATACAGGATCTGATTTATTATCTGCGAAGCAAGCGGCTTAGCGACAGCTGTTTATCAATCCATTCCGCATAGAACCCTACTTCATGACACACCAGAATCATCGCACCCGGATAACGCTGCAGTGCTTCCTTTAATGCCTTTTTAACCTGATTATCCAAATGCTGCGTCGGCTCATCCAGGATTAAAAGACTGCTTTCTTTTTGCAAAGTCAAACACAGCTTAACCCGGGCTTGTTCCCCGCCGCTTAAAGTTTCCAGAGGACGCATGGCCAATTCATGCGTAATCCGGCATTGAGCAAGCTGAAAACGCAGTTCCTGCAGCGTTTTATGCGGAAATTGATCGGAGAACATCGCCAGTGCACTTTGCTTGGGATCCGGCCAGCTCAGCATTTGAGAGAAGTAATTGATCTGAATCTGTTCAGAGAGCTGTACTTTTTGAGCCAGCGGCGGCAATTCTCCAATCAGGGTTTTTAGCAATGTCGTTTTCCCAATTCCATTAAATCCAGTTATCACCCATTTTTCCCCTGCCTGAACCGTTAGATCCAAAGGTGGAAGCAAAGGATGGTCATATCCCACGCTCAGACCGGCTGTTGCCAGCAAAATTCCCTGTCCCGCGGTATAGGGAAAATCAAAATGCAGATGGGCAACTGTATCCGGCGGCGTTAACCGTTCCATCCGTTCCAACTGCTTGCGCCTTCCCTGAGCAATTCGGGTATTCACGCCAGCGATATTACGGCGGATATACTCCTCCGTCTTTTTGATTTTTACCTGCTGCGCTTCATATTGTCGGCGATATTCCTTTTGACGATGTTCTTTCTGCTGCAGAAAGGAAGTATAGCTTCCATAATATTTGGTAATCTGTCCCCATTCTACATTTAGAATGGAAGTCGCAATCTGCTGCAGAAAGGCGAAATCATGCGTGATAACCAGAAAGGCCCCCTCGCGCTGCCGCAGCACCTCCGCCAACCATACGACATGCTCGTGGTCCAGATAGTTGGTCGGTTCGTCCAACAGCAGCACTTCGGGGTTTCTAAGAATCAGCTGCGCCAAAATGACTTTAGCACGCTGACCGCCGCTGAGCTGGGACAGTCGTTTTTGCACTCCAATCTGATCCAATCCCAATCCGGTTATCGTTTTTTCAATTATCACTTCAATTTCATAAAAACCCGCCGCATTTAGCTGTTCCTGCAGCCGCCCTGCTTTTTTCAGCCAAGCTTCGCTTGCTTCTGAAGCCGCTTTAAAATAGGCTTGGTTCATCTGTTCTTCCCATTGCCACAGCGGTTCAAAAGCCGTTCGCAAAAATTCCAAAATTGTTAATTCTGCCTGATCTGTCCACGCCTGTTGATTTAAAGCACCCAAGGTGATGCCTGGCTGCCATCGAATCTCTCCCTGGTCTGGACTGATCAATCCCGTTAAGATTTTCATAAGTGTGCTTTTCCCCGCACCATTAGGTCCAACGATTCCGCAATGTTCATCTTTCAATAATTCAAACGTCGCGTCCTGATATAATTTTTTCTCATCAAACTGGTGTGTTAAATGAGAAACACTACAATAACTCATAATCTAATCCTACTTTCTATTTTATGGAATTCTTGTTTTCTCATTGAATCCAAAACAAGAATGAGTACGTCGTAGAAAAACAAAAAAAGCAGCGGTAATGGGAATCCTTTCTTCCCTGACCTCTGCTTCAAAAAAACAACAAAGGCCACAGATAAAGCATCTGTGACCTGCAAGCTCTGCTTTCTCTCTGCCTATGACAAAAATATGAAATCCTTACTTAATTCCAGTATTCCCAATGACAGATGAAGAATGATAGAAAATCAAAAGATTTCCTGTTTCAGCTCCGCACAATGCTTCATCGACTCGATTTGCACGGAGCTCATGGTTCTTGTAAGAATGATACGTTGTTCAAAAAGCATCGTGTTTCGCCTCCTCTTTTAAACGAGGCTATTCTAGCATGGAGAATCAAGGAATGCAACCCTAAGTCATCCCAGTTTCTCTGCGGAAATAAAAGTCATTTAATTGTCCTGGTAAATTTGCATACCCAGCCACTTTTTACCAAGAGATAAGAAGCTATCATCAAAAGGACGGGGGCCAAGTATTCGATCCGATTCCATCCATACTACAAGTAACGGAAAAGCTTATCCATTATCAATTACCAATTATTTCTCTCTTTTTAATCAAGAAATAAAAGTTTTACTCTGTTAATTAAATCGCTCTTTTTATTAAAAATAATTCCAGATGCATAATACTTATAATTGATTAAAATTGTATTATCTGAGAATATTTCAATATTCCAAGTATTAGTTCCATTACTCGCAAAAATTTTTACTGATTCTACTGAACCTTCGTGAACAGCCTTGTGATGCATAAAAAATGCTGGATAAAATGTGAAGTCAAGACTATTACTTAGCTCAATCAATTCGTCTGTATTTCGAAATTCTAAACTGCTATACTGTAATTTTGATCGAGATTCTTCAAAATACAACAAACTGACATAATTTGATTTTTGAATTATTTGCTTTAACTGAACAGCATTACACAATTTTACAGAAATGGTTAAAGATATTATTGCTAATACAAAGATAAATATTATAAATTTTTTATGACAACAAATAAAATGACATTTCATTTCTTTATTCAGCATAATAATACCATCCCTTATCATTATATTATCCTACATTTTGGATGAAATAAATTAAAATAAACATCAGATTCTTGGATTACCCTTCCCTTTTCAAGACGATATAATGTTGTGGCTGAACAAATCTGACCATCCTGGCCGTCGGTAATGATCTGTTTTCTCGTCAATCTAAGCCTTTGACGTTCTACACGAATCATCGGACCCAAGATTTTCTTTTTCTCTTTGCTGATCTCTCTTGCCACAAGGTACTCCTCCTTTTTTTTCATTATACTGATTTTTTTCTAACATGTAAAAGTACAGTGCTATTCTCGAAATACCTGTCACCTTATCTTTTTTACAAAGGCAATATAAAAAGCTGAGATTTTCTTTGCTTTGTCCTTTCTCAGCTTTTCTTTTACTCTAATTCGTTTGTTTATTAATTTCCATTCAACCAGACTGTTAACCTAGGCTTTGACTACATCAATACGATTTATTCTTCAGGATGTTGAATTACTTGATTGTAGCCTTCTAGAATTTCTTCTAATGTTCTTGGCTCGTAAGCAATCCAAGGGTGCATGCAACCAACATTGATGGCTAACATAGGTGTTCCGCCTTGAGCGAATAAATTCAGATCGTCTCGCTCATTCATTTGTGCAATGCAGCTTTGAAAAAATTGATCTTCCCCAGAATTATGTGTATGACCATAAAGTAAAATCGACCCGCGGTGCTGATTTTTCCACATTAGAATTGGATAATGACTTAACACCAGATTATAGGACTGCCCTTTAATATGATCTGTTATTTCTTGATAATCATGGATTTCATAGAAAAGCTGTTTATAACGATAATCTTTCAGAATGTCATGATTACCTTGAATTAATACTTTTTTCCCCTTCAAAATGGCTACCAGTTCAATCAGTTTTTCCTTACCATGAAGCAGAGATACATCGCCCAGAATATAAACGACATCATTATTGGTAACCTTTTTATTCCAATGTTGGACGATGTAATCATTCATTTCATCCACAGTGGAAAATGGCCGTTGATCAAAATTTAAAGCATTGGCATGGAAGAAATGAAGATCTGAAATGTAATAGTTCACCGAAACAACCCCTTTCTATCTGAAAAAAATAAAGAAACTGAGATCCGTCATTGTATCCTTTGACTTATATCTCAGTTGTTCATTTCTTTATGCGCTGCGCTTCATTTCCTTGATGCGCTTGTTGATTTCATTTTTTATGATTGTGCTGCCGGCTCCGAAATTTACCGAATAGCCCGCGCGGCTTTCTACAACGCGGCTGGCGCCCAGACGCTGAATCTGAGAGAAATTGATCAGCGAGGAATCGACAACCTGAATCGTTAAGCGGGTAGGAGAAGAATGCATCATTTTGATATTTTCCAAACCGCCGACCGCCAGGATAAAGCCTTCAACCCTTCGCTTGCTGGCACCAGTATTGAACAAGTCCAACGCCAAATACTTAAAGTAAAAGCGGGTAAATGCCAAGTAGAGAACAAACAGAATCACACCGACGACGAAGATCATCTGAATCGTGTGCTGCATATTCGGATTGCGGACATACAGCATAAAATCAAACAGCGTTCCCGGCATAGCCGTCACGGTACTTCCGGCATAACTGAATCCCAGGGTCACGCTCATCGACTGGAAGATTCCAAACAACGCCCCGGTGACTATCAAATGGAACACAAATAACAGCGGTGTCAGGGTCAGAAGATACAATTCCAACGGCAGCAGTGTGCCTGTCACTAACGACACTAGAATCGCAACCAAGAAGAACAGACGAATCCGCCGTTTTTCCATCTTATCTGTAAAGATCGTATAGAAACCGATCAGCATGCCCGGAACCGCAAACAGATTCAGAACATAATACGGCGTGATCAGCCGGCCTACTCCACTTGGCGTAATCAGACTGTTCATCTGCGCCGTCCAGATGCCGACATCTCCTGTATAGTTGACGCCTAAATTATTGATCCACGTCCCGCCCTGTTCGCCAAACCAGAACAGATTCCGCATCAGCGCTCCCAGATTCAGATCCGCTAAAATCCGATCCATAACGCCGTAAACAAACAAGTTCATCGGATTGGTAATATCCGTAGCGATGAACTCAAAAATCGTATTGAGAAGACTGAGCACAATCGGCCAGATCCAGACCAGCGCAAAACCGGTGATCAGACACAGAACCAAAGTTAAGATCAAGCCCCAGGTATCCCGGTCGACAAAAGAGAAGAACCCGTATATCGACTTCGTCCGTGATTTGGAATAGGCAATCCGCGAAGCCAGCACAACGGCTGCGCACGCAAAGAACCCCGTCTGTAACGGATATCGTGTCCGGTCAAATAAGGATGAAGAATAACTTAATCCCAGAATGGCTGAAGAAGCCGAGGTTGGCAGTCCAGAGGGCTGAAACAACATCGTAATCACTAAGACCAGCACATATCCGGTAATTCCGATCATAATCGGCACGGATGAATTGCTTTTTGTCGCTAAAAACTTTATCATGACAAAGAAAGGAAAATTGATAATAATAAAACTGCCGGTCCGTTTGAACAGATCTGCCAGCAGCAGGATATTGCGATCATTAACCGACCAGAAAACCGATAAGCTCTGGTTGGTAATCAAGGTTCCAAGCCCCGTCAGGATGATTGCCACAAACAGCATTTTCAATGGAAATTGAATGATTTCTAATAAAGAATGCCATCTTCTCATACCATCACCTCGCCTATTATGATACCATTATTATACGTTAGATTCAAATGAAAGGAGTGGTTTGACTTTCATGAAAACCAAGTTTGCTGAAACACAGGCTGATTTCTTTCGGATTGTCAGAATCCGGACTGAAGTCTTTGTTATAGAACAACAAGTTGACCTGCATATTGAACAGGATCAAGACGACGACACCGCCCTGCACTGGCTGGTGGAAAATGAGGACGGCGAAGCGATTGCCTGCTGCCGGGGATTGGATTTCGGAGAAGAAATTCATCTGGGACGCGTAGCTGTCCTAAAGCCTTACCGCATGCAGCATATCGGAGCTTTGATGATGCAAGATGTAGAGAAAGATCCGCATCTGGCAAAATTCAAGAAGATCGTCGTTCACGCCCAAGCGCAGGTTGAAGGCTTTTATGCGTCGCTGGGCTATACAACCGTGTCCGAGCCCTTTTATGAGGCCGGCATCAAGCATGTAACGATGGAGAAAGCGCTATGAGCCAACAGCCGGAACGCATCCATAAGAAGTTTCATATCGACCGGACCTTGATGTTTCTGCTTCTGGCCATGACCTGTGTGTCCTTACTGGCAATCTATTGCGCGGATCCGATCATGGCGACCCGGCTGCAGGGCACCTATCTGTGGGCCAAGCAAGGCATGTGGTATGCGATCGGATTTCTGATGCTGGCGTTTCTGACACGATTTGGTAGTGATCGGTTATTTACCGGCGTTAAGATCTTTTACTGGATTTTGATGGTTCTGCTGGCCATCCTGCTGGTGGATAAATATTTAATTGATCTGCCGGATCGCTTCATTCGACCTGTTAATGGAACGACAGCGTGGTATCAGATCCCTGGCCTGGGTACCTTCCAGCCTAGTGAGTTTATGAAAATTGTTCTGATCATCATGGTTGCCAACATTATCCATGAGCACAATCTGGGCAAAACTGAGATGTCTTTTGCCAGCGACTTTCAGTTATTCTGGAAGGTTGGAAAAATTTCCGTTCCGCCGCTGATTTTAATTTTCTTAGAACCGGATACCGGTATTCCGTTAGTCATCATCGTCAGTATTCTAGTCATGCTGGCTGTGTCCGGAGTGCGCCGGGAATGGGTTTGGCTGGGTGCTGCGTGTCTGATAATCGGCTTCGGCGGCTTGATCCTGATGTTTAAATTTTATCCGAATGTTCTGTCCTCCATCTTAGGCGGAGGGTATAAAATGCGCCGTATCTACGGTTGGCTGGAAACGGAGAAATACATCAATACCTGGGGCAATCAGCTTTATACTTCGCTGCTGACAATCGGCTCTTCCGGCTTGACCGGCCATGGTTTCCGCGAAGTGCTGATCCGTTTCCCAGAACCACAGACGGACTTTATTTTCTCCGTTATCGGTCAGAACTTCGGATTTCTCGGCACGACCTCCGTGGTCGCTCTGCTGACAACCTTTGATCTGAAATTGATCAGTATCGCGACGAAATATGATCAGCCAAGAGAACGGTATATGGTTGCCGGCATGATCGGAATGTTATTGTTCCAGCAGCTGGTCAACATGGGCATGATCACCGGTCTGTTCCCGATCACCGGGATCACGCTGCCGTTTATTTCCTATGGCGGATCGAGTATGCTGTCCTACATGATCCCGCTGGCCATTGTCTTCCAGATGAGCTCGGAAACTAAGAGCCGGCTGATGCATTAGACTCCGAATAAACAGAAATTTTAATTTTGTAAACATAAAAAGCAGCGATAAGATCAACTTCCATTGTGATCACTATCACTGCTTTTAAATTTATTTTCAGAAGACAGGATAAGGCAAAAACTACCAATTTATGACATCATAAAATTCTTCTAAATTACTACCTCTTTGTGCACTTAAGTCTAACTCTGTGTTCTTAATTTCTATTTCAAACATTTTCTTATTGATTACATAATTATTTTTAATAATTTTAGGACCTTTGCGTATTTGATCCAACATGACAAGATAACTGTTATTTTTACTGTTTAAATAATAATAAATATCTGCATTGTTCTTAAACTGTATCAAATTCTTAAAACCAAATTGATTAACGATATAATCATTTGTACTTTGACCTCGATAATCTCTATTATGCAAACAAGCAATAAATTCGAAATCTGGATTATTTACTATTAGAAAATGCGGAACGGCTCGTTTTTGATTTTGTAATCGACAATAATTCATCAACTCTAAGAATCCGTTTTTTTCACCCTTATTACGGCTGATCCTATCAGCGTCCACAATAATAAATTTCGCAATACAATTGGTATTCGCCCGGGTGCGGATCTCATTGAGAAAACTAGCATAGCCTCCGCCTCTCATATTAATAGGCTGCAGTGAAATCTCGTCTCCTTGATTTTTTCTCATTTGATCCATGTAGTGAAATTCAGTATCTCCTTCACAAAAAATAACAAATTTCTTTCGTAGCTTTCTCATGGGTCTACTCATCAGAAGTCCCTCCAAGTATACCTTTCATATAAAACTCATAAATTTTAGTCGTTTCATAGCGAACTTCCGGAAAATCTGACAAAGCATACAACTCAGAAATCAATGAATTTTTGTCTTTAGAAACAAAGTAAATCTGTTCCTTCATAAATGTTGTCAGATTTAAATGCAGAATATTATGGGTTGTAAAAATAAATTGCCCATGATGTTTTTTTCCATGGATATACGCAATAACACGATCGGAAAGAATGGGATTGAACACTCGGTCCATTTCATCTGCGAAAATAATCTTATTTTCATAGACGACCCGAAAAATCTGAACGGCCCAAGCAAAGAATTCTCGTACACCTGCTGAATCCATGGATAATTCTCGTTTCATAAGAACATTTTCCTCGTTTTTACGAATAATTATCGTTTTGCTGTATGGCATTTCTTCATCTAAGTCAATAGCCAGAATACTAGAATCAACCATCCTTAATATATCTAAATATCGATCATCCTTTAAGATTTTTAAATCTGTTTGAACTTTCCTCATTTCCAATTCATTATCCGTTAAAGAAGCGATGTATAGAGATTGGTTTACCCATTGAGTCACTTGCATTGCATGTTCATTGCCAACTATGGCAAGCTTTGTAATAAATAAACCTAAACCTACATTGAGTTTTGAAAATCGTGCTGCAATGTTAAGTAGTTCGCCCGTAATTGCATAATCGTTCTCTTTTGTTCGGCAGGCTGAAAAACAAAGATTATCTGCAGCCTTCATTTTATTTCTTGAGTAAAGTTTTTCTTCAACAATGCCGGATTGATCAATGATTAATATATAATGATAAATCCGACTGTTTTCTGCGAGAATTTCTAATTCAAACTCCTGGTTAGGTGTTTTTTGTGCTAAAACGCTGGCGGTATTGATATATGCTGGAAGAGAAAACACCTCGCTGTTATCCGAAAATAAAGACTTTAAATACTTTAAACTGTTTATAAAGTTCGATTTTCCACCTGCATTTTCTCCGACAATAATCGCCGTTTTCAAACAGTTGCAGTCACAGGAATGAGTTACATAATTATCTGGAAATCGATTTTTAACTTTGCCTTTTGCCGCTTCAAGTGAGAACTCAGTATTGCCCCAAAACGAACAAAAGTTATTGAACCGGTATCGAATTAGCATTTTCCATCCCTCCATTTTCAGCTTGCTAACCACAATCAAAGTATACCACTTTCAACCCAAATAAACCATATTATTGTTTTATACATTATATTTATACGAAAACGTTCCTATTTTTATTGTTTGAAAATCTTATTTTTCACTTTCATTATTAATTTGCAGGCAAATCTTACACAAAATTTCAAAACCGATAAACGACCTTTCTTTTTCATTCACTTCACACCTGCCACTTATGTTATGATATTGATAATTATAGATAGAAATCCAAGGTGAATTTCATGAAATCAATTTTGCGTAAAATCACGCTTTTGCTTCCGCTCTTCTTTCTGGCGTCCTGTGCGGTGACACCCCTAAGCACCAATGAAGCGCCAGTCGCGGAATACCTCAGCGCGCAGCAGCGGATCAAGCCTCTGATCGACGCCTATACTGAAATCAGCGCCCACTCTACTTTTTGGCATCAACAGCCGGATTTCCCTTATTCAGAAATGCTAGCCGAGATCATCATGCAGGCCGCAGAATCCATTGATGTCTACGATTACTGCACGCTGTTAGAAAGATTAACTGCGGTGACCGGTGATGCGCATAATCATTTCGGCTATAATACAGCGATGTTGAATTCCTTTGGCTATCTGAGCTATGAGCTGCAATATCTGGATGGACGTTATATCGTCACCGGCGTCAGTGAAACGTCTCAGATTCCCCTGGGTTCAGAGTTGATTCAAATCCAGGATCAGACGCCGCAGACTTATCTGGAAGAAAACATGGCACCGTTGGTTGCCGCAGAATCCTACCGGCTCAAGCAAAATCGAATGCTGGAACGTTTCACTTACAACCGCAAAGGAGAAAAAATTCTGCTGACCTGGAAAACCCCTGACAATCAAGAACGGACAACAGAGGAAGTCTATGTTTCCGGCGGGCGACGGATTATCGAAACCTACGATCAGCCTGAACTTGGAAATTATGTTACCGAAGTAATTCGTCAGGCTTCGGATTATGACGTTCTGATTCTTGAAAATCAGATCGTTTACATGCGTATCCGACAGATGAGTGATATTAGTGGCTCTTATTTTACAGAAGTTCTGCCCAAGATTGGAAGTGCTCGAAAGTTCATCCTGGATATCCGCGGGAATCGCGGCGGCAACGACATTGGAGCCTTTCAGCTGTTATCGGCTTTCTACGATGAAATTGAGAACTTCGCGACCTTTGAGCTGGCTGAAAGTCCGGAAAGCTTTGGCAATCACTCGGCTACTTTTCCACAGCGTTCTTTCGATTATTCCAAACCGGAAATCCTTGACTTAAAAACCCTTTTCCGCAGTGCTGAGATTCCAACAATTCCCTCTGATCAGCTTGTTTTATTAACCGATTACAACACGATGTCCGCCGCGGAAAGTCTAGCTCTGCTGGCTTCTTCGTTGAATAAGTTCACCTTGATCGGCACACCCACCGCCGGTTCCTGCGGACTTCGTTATGATGTCATTTTGGAAGACCTCGGTTTCTCTTTCGCCTTCACCACACGAAATTCGCTCGACTACGATGGGCAGTCTCTCTATGGAAAAGGGATCGAGCCTGACAAACTCGTTGAACAGAATGTCGATGATTTAAAACAGGGCATCGACACGGTGCTGGAAGCCGCGTTAGCTTTCCTGCATGATTCCCAGCCGGTGCAAAAGGAATAACAAATCAAAAAATCGCCGGATAGGAAGTTCAGCGCAGCTCCGCTCTTCCCGCCACAGCGATTTTTTTCTGACTTTGTTTTCAGGCTTTGCTACAAACTCATCGCAAAGAAATATCCGTCATGGGTAGCCTCCATAACACGGCCGACGCGTTTGCAGTCACCGATCAAGGCTGTCTGCGGAGTAATGCCGTAGAAGGCCAGCGCTTCTTCACGCTTAGACTTCATGCCCACAGCATAGATCACCGTATCCGCATTTACGATCTGTTCCTGCCCCTTGTCATCGACAACTTTCACATCCGTATCCAGCACTTCCAGACAACGGGTCTTTAACAGGGTATGAAAATTTTCCTTTACATCAAGAATCGCATGCTTCAGTCCGATCTTGTAGAAGAAATGCCCTTGGGCAGCCAATTCGTCATTCATCTCAATAACGGTTACATCATGCCCTTTTTCCGCTAACGTCAACGCCATTTCCGCACCGATGGTACCGCCGCCGATGATCGCGACGCGCTGTCCAATTTCTTCCATGTGCGTGTAGAGCGACGTTGCCTCCTGTGCCTTTTCAATCCCCGGGATGCGCGGCAGAACCGGTTCTGCCCCAACCGCAATCACCAGGGCGTCCGGATTCATCGCTTTCACCATTTCCGGGGTTGCGATGGTGTTGAACATCACCTGTACCTTGGACTTGGCAATCTGCACCTGAAGATATTTCTTATAATTATCGAGATCTTCCTTATGATTATCGAACGGGGCGTGCTTCAGCTGTCCGCCGACCGCATCGCTTTTTTCAATCAGGATGACCTCATGTCCGCGCTCTGCCGCAGTCAGCGCCGCCTTGCATCCGCCCGGTCCGCCCCCAATGACAACGACCTTTTTCATATTTTTAGCCGGAGTGATTTCCTGCGGTACCCGCCGTTCCCGGAACAGCCGCGGATTGACGGAACAGAACAAATTCATGTGATCTGTCGCACTGTGATAGCAATAATCACAGCGTAGACACGGTACAATATCCTCTTCCCGGCCTTCCATTGCTTTCTTCGGCCAGTTGGGATCGGCCACAAAGGAACGGCCGACGCAGACCGCATCGCCCCAGCCCTCAGCCAGCACTTCTTCCGCCAGCTGCACCGTGTTAATGCCGCCGCGGGGAATCGCGATCAGCTGCGGTGCTTCCTTTTTCATCCGCTTTGAGAATTCAACGGTAAAATCTTTCTTCTGGAAAATCGTTCCGCAATGAAAGACATTTTCATTCCACAGGTTGGTCGTATCCATACCGGAAGAGATGATAACCAGATCCAGAATTCCCTGCGCCCGTTTCAGAAATTCCATCATTTCCTCTTCCGTATGCGACAGATCGGCACTGCGCTGATCATACAGCTGACTGGAAATCGTGATGGCCATCGGCATGTCCTCGCCGATCGCTTCCCGTACTGCCCGCAATAACATCAGCGGATATCGGCAGCGATTCTCCATGGACCCGCCAAACTTATCCATTCGGTGATTTTCCTTCGCTGACAGAAACGAAGCGATTGCACTGCCATGGGCAAAGCCGCCGACCTCGACGTAATCAAAGCCAAATTCACGGGCGGCCTTAGCGCTGCGGCAGGCTGTTTCGATGGATTCCAGGATCATGGCTTCCGGCATCTCTTCACACGGATAGCCATCCCACATGCCTTTGGAAGCTCGATAATTCGGCAGCATCGGCTGGTTGCCGCTGCTTGGCTGACCTTTCGGCGTACCGCCCTCGATCTTCGCATAGTTGGGCTCAATGTCGGTGATCGGCGGAATTTTATCCGGATGGAAAGCAAACGGCATCACCCCGGCAGCGACCTTAGCCCCGGTCTGCGTAGCCATCGACATCAGCTCACGGATTTGATCGCGGGCATATTTTTCATAACGACCGTCAGCCTGAACCGGCCCTGTGGCAATCGTACAGCCGCCAAAGCCGCCCTGGGATTTGTCAAAGAACAACATCCCGGCATCGTAGAGAGAATCATAGGAAGAGGGATGACGATGCTTCGGCGAATGCCCCTGCGGAGAAAGGAATATCCGGTTGGGAAACATAATGCCGCGCACCCGCAGCGGTGTGAATAATTCTGGAAAATGAGTTTGCATAACGCTCCTTCTTTCTTTTTTTGATGCACAGCTGTTTTCGCAGAAAACAGCGCGCAGTGAGAATCATCATGATCCTTAAATTAGGCAGCGGGCTTAAGATTCTGCCAAATCGCTTTGATTCTGCCTGAACCCGCTCTTTTGAAAAGATGAACGGAGGGAGGTTTCCATTCATCTTTCCTTACACTTACCCGTAATAAAGCAGACTTCCGTGCGGGACGACACGAAACGCAACCGATTTGCCCAAACGGGCTTTGATCATTTTTTCAGCCTGATGAATCACAGCCTGCGTATCCTGCGCCTGTACCTCAAACACCAGCGCAATCGGATTATTTTTGTCCTTCCCGCAGTAAACTGCGTTTAACGGCGGCTGCTGCAAAGCCTCAATGATGGCGTCCATCGCCGCACGCTTGCCGGTTTCCACATTGATCTTCATGCGTTTGCCCGGCTTTCTAAAATACCGATGACTTCCTCGGCAATGACTTTAAAATCTTCAGCACTCATCATCTGACATTCGGCATGGACAAGAAGGAGGTCGACATGAACCTCAGTCCCAGCTGCAAATTGCGACAAAAGCTCTCCATGTGCCTGATGTCCTTGATTAAAGATCTGTTCACCCTCTGCCAGATGAGCGCGGGCGTTTTCCAGCTGTCCCGCCGCAGCCAATTCAATCGCTTCCACAAACAAACCTTTGGCGGTTCCTACTTTAGCGATAATTTCACAGCTGACCTTTGCCAATCCCTGTTCCATTCGTTTTCCTCCTTCCGCAGACGCTTTTACGCTTCCAAAAGGGCCTGAACTTGTTTAATCATCGCTTCGCCATCCATGGCGGCGTATAAGCGCATATCCATCAGAATCACCGGGGTATTCGGATAATCCTGTTGGACATGTTTCAAATTGTACCGAATCTGCGGTCCCAATAAGATGACGTCCGCTTTCGGTCCTTCATCCCGGACTTTGGCATACGGAAACGCCTTGATCTCATACTCCAGACCGAGCTTGTCCGCCGCCTGCTGCATTTTTTTGGTCATCATTTCCGTCGTAAAACCGTTGGCACAGAACAAACGTATTATTTTCATAAAGTTCCTCTTTCTTTAAGCTGCGTTTTCAATCTCACCCAAAGCCATCGCTTCCTGTTCCTCACGCAGACATTTTCGATCCCAGATCATTAAGAACGGGTACCAGATTGCGATCGCCACAATCAACATCACCGCAAAGACCAGAAATACACGGAAGTCTCCATAACAGGCAACAAAGGTTGAGAATGGCTGCGGCAAAGCAGCGATTCCGGACATCGCAGAGCGGTTCATGAAACCATATTTGACGGCTGCCATGTTGATCGAAACGATGATCGGCTGGTACAAAATAAACGGAATACCAAGAATTGGATTCAAGACGATGGGAATACCGAAGGTCATCGGTTCAGAAATGTTGAACAAAGTTGGAATAAAAGTCATCCGCCCAATTGCCTTGTTGCGCTTGGCTTTACAGGCAAACATCAGGATCAGCGGGATGAAGTAAAAGACGTTGCACATGTTGACGCCGCCGGTCGTGAAGTACGGCAGATCGGCAATCGCTGTTCCGGAAGCATACGCCGCCGACTGTTCCGCCAACAGCGCATTGGAAATCGGCATCGAGAAACCGGCCGTAATCGCCCAGCCATGCATTCCCAGCCAGAAGAACAGCTGCATTAAGAAGTGCAGAACAGCCTGGTACCAGATCGAATCGGAACCTTGGATCGCCGGCGTGACCAGCGATTGAATTAAGGCTGGAATGGAATTGCCGCTCAGACTGACAATCAGGCAGTTGCCGCCATAGAACACCGCAACCAGAATCATCAGTGGGATCAGCGCTTCAAACGACTTGCTGACAAGCGGCGGAACGGAGTCCGGCATGCGGATGCGCAGGTTGTGTTTCACTAAGAAATGATAAAGCTCAACGGAAACCAGCGCGGTCAGCACCGCCGCAAAGATTCCGGCATAACCGAAATACTGAGCGGAGAAGGCCATGTTTTCATAGGTCGACGCCATCAGCACGAAGCACAGCAGTGAAAGCAATCCGTTCATCATGCTGTCGGAATCTTCATAGTTTTTAGAATGCTGATACGCGACCGTGAACGAAACAATCAGCGCCATTAAGCCAAAGATGACATTGTAGGGAACAAGCAAGGCCGCATCCACGGCTTCGCTCCATTGCGGCAAAAACGACGCGACTTTCGGCAAAGCCTCCAAAATACTGAATATCGCAGCGACCATCGTCAGCGGCATCAGGCAGATCAGACCATTGGCAATCGAACGGAGAAATTTGTTGTTGGAGAGTACATCAGCGATCGGTGATAAAGCATGATCGAGTTTGTCTAAGAAATTATTCATGAGCTTCCCCTTTCCTCAAGATCCATGAGTTTCTCAAAAAACATTTGAAATGTCAGCACCTCCATCCTTTCTCCCGTATTCTTGACTTCAGTATAGCGGGAGTGACGGTGCGCCGCAATTTAAGGTTTGCCGCCTAGGCGGCAGGCGTTGCCCCGCAAAGCAGCACACTTATTTTGAAGGACTGTGATGGCTTCGCTCAGACCAGCGCCGGCCTTTTCACGGTGCGGCGGATCTGCCGGGCTGCGGCCATCATCCGCAAACGCATCATCAGCGACGGTTGTTTTTCCTTGTCGGCAGGATCTATCACCTTCCACACAAGTTTGCCGTCCTCCCCCCGCACCTGCTTTTCCGTCTGCTGGGTCATGATGAAACGGCAGCCGCGGGCTTCCTCGATCACATCATACACGGCGGTTCTCCGCAGATTTTCACGTGTGTAAACAACAGCGTAATGATGTGGATAACTGTACTCTGTCAGCCGTACCGAGGCGATCCGCGGCTTTTTCGGATTGTTGGAAATATTTTTCTGATACGTGAAACCTACTTTCAGCTGTGCGGGCGTAACCGTCCGTCCGGTATAAGCTAAAACATCCTGAAGCAAGACCGCGATGAAGTAATCAAAGATTTCTGCGCCTTTGACTTTCAGATGAAATGTATTTTTCATGATGCCGCTCCTTCCGCAACAATTTTGTTTTTCTTCCATTTCCCAGACAGATAGCGCGGCCAGGCGATCACGATGGAACAGAACCAGCCAAACGGATAACTCAGCCATAAAGCATAGCGGCCTAAGATGCCAACTAGGGCATAGGCGAAGCCCGCCCGCATCAGAAGATCGGTAATGGAGCAGAGAAACACCAGTTTGGCATCCCCCGCGCCTTTAAGAACACCGGTTAAAATAAACATGACGGCCATGACGAAGTAACTGAAGACCGCGACATGCAGATATTCCGCACCGATGTCGAACAGTTCCCGACTGGCCCCGCTGCTGACAAATAAGCCAAGAATCGCATCCGAAGCCCCATAGATCAGCACGCCTGTGACTAAGCAGCAGATGAAGGCAAAGAATACGGTGAAGCGCAGCCCGGTTTTGATCCGATCATACTGCTGCGCTCCGATGTTCTGCGCGGCATAGGTCGAAATTGCCGTCCCGAGCGAAACCATCGGCGACATTGCGATGCCATCGACCTTATTCGCGGCGGTATAGGCCGCAACCGTCACACTGCCGAAGCTGTTCAGAAGACTTTGCACCGCCAGCATCCCGGAGGCCGAGATCGCATTTTGGGCTACCGCAGGCAGACCGATCGCACAGATCGATTTGAACATCTGCTTATCAAACCAAGCCGGAGGTTCGGTTTTCATCTGATCCAGACGTTTCTGAATCAGCCGCCAGCAGGACAAGGCGGCAAATCCCTGACCCAAGACAGTCGCCGCCGCAACCCCAGCCGTACCCCAATGCAGGCCCAGCGTAAACACCAGATCGAGCACCACGTTGATGGCACTGGCGATCAGCAGCATCAGCATCGGTGTTTTGGAATCTCCCAATGCAATCGACACCTGATTGAACATGTTGTAAAGCATGACAAACACGACACCGATAAAGATCACACCCAGATAAGACAAAGCATACGGCATCATTTCAGCCGGGGTGTTCATCAGCTGCAGCATTGGATTCATGATCAATAACCCCAGCATACCGCCCGCCAGGCCCAGCGCTACAAACACGATCAGCGACGTATGAATTGCCGTTTTGACTTCTTTCAGTTTCTGGGCACCAAAATATTGGGCCGTAACCACTGAGGTGCCCACCGCCAGACCCATGCCAGCCATCGTCACGATGTTCATCATAACTCCGCTGGTCCCCACCGCCGCAAGCGCATCACTGTTGATAAAATTGCCGACAACGATGGTGTCAACCAGACTGTATGCTTGTTGAAACAACGCGCCGATCAGCATCGGCACCGCAAATTTCAGGATTGCCGAGGACGGCTTGTCCCGCAGCAGATCCAGTTCTTTTTTAGCCATCCGCTTCTTTCCTCTCTGCTTTCTTTTTTCGCTAGCTCAGATCTTCACCCTCACTGGCGATTACCTTGCGGTACCAGTCAAAGCTGTCTTTTTTAATTCGTTTCAGCGTACCCTGACCTTCATTATCGCGGTCGACATAGATCATGCCGTAGCGTTTTTTCATTTCTCCGCTGCCCGCACTGATGAAATCAATGCAGCCCCAGGCGGTATAGCCCATAACCTCAACCCCATCTTCATGGATCGCTTTGAGCAGTTCCCGAATGTTTTGACGATAATAATCAATTCGATAGGGATCATGAACCTGACCGTCGGCACTGACCACATCCTCTGCGCCAAAGCCATTTTCCACGCAGAACACCGGAATTTGATAACGGTCGTAAAACTGATTGAGGGCAAACCGCAGTCCGTACGGATCAATTCCCCAGCCCCATTCACTTTCCTGCAGATATGGATTTTTAACCATCCGCATCATATTGCCCTGGACTTTTTCAACAGGCCGGGTTGAGGAAACACCTGACATATAATAGCTGAAGCCGACGAAATCCACGCAGCCCGCACGTAAGATCTGCGCATCCTCCGGTTCCATGACCAGCTCGACGCCGCGGCGTTCCCATCGTTTCTTCGCCTTGTTGGAATAATAACCGCGCACCTGTGTATCACTGAAATAGAACATGTCATCGTTGTCCTTCATCGCCTGAATCTGATCCTCAGGCTTACAGGTTTCCGGATAAAACAAAGGATTGCAGACCATGCAGCCAATTTTGTTCTCCGGATCGATTTCATGCCCCAGCTTAACCGCTTTGGCACTGGCTAAAAGCAGATGATGCGCTACCTGAAGCAGCACCTGATCCCGATCAGCGCCTTCCGGAATCCGTACGCCGGTCTGTTGTTCACCGCCATGCATCATCGTGTTAATCTCATTGAAGGTCATCCAGATTTTAACCTTGCCCTTATACCGGCTGAAAACCGTACGGCAGTAGCGTTCAAAAAAATCAACGCAGCGCCGGTCGGCAAAGGAATTGTATTTCTGGACTAAAGCGTAAGGAACCTCATAGTGCGTCAATGTGATCACCGGCTCAATCCCATAGCGCAGCAGTTCGTCAAAGAGTTCATCATAGAAGCGCAGTCCGGCTTCATTGGGCTGTTCATCATCGCCATGCGGATAAATCCGGCTCCATGCAATGGAGGTTCGGAAAGCTTTATAGCCCATTTCCGCAAACAGTTTGACATCTTCTTTCCAATGATGATAGAAATCCGTCGCAATGTGCGAGGGATAGTATTTTCCTTCCTCGACCCCATCGGTGTACTCACGGCGCTGAGAGCGCGAACCTGCCGTAAAGCAGTCTGCCACGCTCAGCCCCTTGCCGTCTTCCAAATAAGCCCCTTCAAATTGATTGGCTGCCGAAGCTCCGCCCCAGAGGAACCCTTTCGGTGTTTTCATTCTTTTTGACTCCTTCCCCGCTGACTCTGCAGCTTAATTCTGGATGAAGAGCGCCTGACATCCGACAGATAAAGGCCCCATCTCAGGCAGAGTCCGATTCAAGCCGCTCTTCACTGAAGAAAGAAATACGGGATTTTCTTCATCCTCAGCATACTCGTTTTGCCTGCCGGCTCACAAACACGATTTTGCCTCAGTCGCGGCAACCGGAATCACCGGAAATCCTGCCCATTTAGATCTGGCTTGACTTCATCTATTCATCCGAATGATTTTCAACACTCAATAGAATTAAAAAAACTGGACTCCGTCGATGTCCGTCTCCTGCCTTTTGATCAAGGCCATCTCAGATCATTCTTATTCGGTTCCAGTTCTTTTACGTAAATCCTTAAAAGTTTCTTCAATTCTTCCGTTTTAGCCAGGGATCAAGAACCAACAGGAAATTACTTGTTGTTCTGCGCTGAGCATTTTCATTCATGAATACGGATTCAGGCAGGGATTGAATCCGCCCGGAAGTTTTAAAACGAATGGCTTCTTTGACTTTGTTTCCATTTTCCACTTTCCTTCCCCAGAAAACTTCCTCGATATTTCGATTCATCCAAATCAGAAAATATCCCTTTTGCTGGCAATAAGCCTTAATCTGTGAAGCATGGCGAAAATCACTGGGAAGTTCTTCATCTTTATCACACACATAAAAGACATAAGCCTGATCCTCGGCTGCTAATTGATCCATAAATTTTTCAATTGGACTTGAATTTGTCTTTTGGCGTAGTTGTATTTTCCATTCATATAGATAAACCGCAGAATCGTTTTGTGCTGATCAAACTGATAAAAATGATTCAGCGCCTGTTTTATATACAAACCGTCACTGTCATGATGTGCATCCTGACTTTCAACACAAAATATTAAAAGTTGTTTCACTGATCCTCATCCTCAAACAAGCCAAGAAAATCAAAAGGTTCAATATTAAAGGGGGAATTATCAATCATTCCATTTCGATATAAATTAATCACAGAATAATTCCCTTTCTTCTTCCAGGAAATAATTTCAGAATTATCAGACAAGAAGTCAATCGAATGTTTGCGTTTGCTTAATACTTCCATCGGTCCAAGATTATGCGTTGTAAAACAGAGCTGTCCTTTTCCATAAGCACAAAAATAATCCAGTAAACGACAGAGATAAACATCATGCAGATTCGCATCCAGTTCATCAATAAAGACAAGATCTCCGTTCATGAAACGCTTAAAAGCATTAAATAAAGTGATCAGCTTTTTGATTTCGGTGCTTTCAAATTCACTGGCGATTCTAAAGTCTTTGTAGACCAAATACTTTGTAATAACAAGATTTCCCTGAACTTCTTTGCATTCATTTTCAATACCAAGCAAATCCATCTTAAAGATCTGAATAAACTCTGCGAGTCGTTGGATTTGCCGCTGATATTGAGGATAGGCGGGAATTGGGATCACATCATCTTCCGTATTAAACTCAAATGAAGCTGAGCTTGTTTCTTCCCGCAGATCATCCAGCGTCCAATCGCTGAGCTGTTTTTGTTTTTGCCGAATCCAGCCACGATGCAGATCAGAAGTGGAAAGTTCAATATGCAGCGTTTCTGCAAAAAAATAAACAGAAAGAATGTTTTTTATGAACGTTGATAAAGGAATCTGCGCCTTATTTTCAATCGTATGTTGAATTAGAATAGCCGGAATTGTTTGTTTTTTCATTAAATTGGCGGTCATTGTTTTCAAAGATTCGATTTCTTTAAAATCTGAAGACTTCAGACTTCCCTCTTCAACATGGTATACGGTTTGTGTTTTTCCAGTATCCAGGGTTTGACCTGTATGCTTTTTTAACTGTTCCTCAGCAATCACGAAATCTTTAAAACCCGTTTGTTTCAGACAAATAGAATGGATAAGAATGGTCTGTATCTGTGCCTGGGCGTTCAGAATTAAAAAAGTCACCTCCATCTGCAGCTTTCGAGTTTTCTTATTGATGATTTCATTCAGAAATAACGTCGTTTCATGATCATAGAGATAATTACTGTTCATGACCAGTTCTTTATAAATGGCCATGGCATTTATAATCGCGGACTTTCCAGAACCATTAGACCCATAAATAGCCTTGATATTGGATTGACTCCAATCCAAATGGGATCTTATGGTTTTATCACAGAAATCCAGTTGAATCCTCTGATCTAAGTTTTTAATTCCAGCGACTTTAAAACGGGCTAAGTAATAACGCATGCTCTCACCTCGTTATTATTATACAACATAAATTTGTATTAAAAGTACATTTTGTATTTATTTCATATTTTTTTCAAATACAAGTCGATCGGCCTTGTTTTATTTCCTCAAATCAAACCTGAATTTAGAACACTGCAAACTCAATCTGATTCGCCTTTTGCGATTCCTGAAATTCTGCCCACCAAATGCCGATTAAAAACTTGCCGCGATCCTGGCAAATTTTAAATTTCACCTTTCCTTGTGTTTTAGTAAGGATTTTGATAATAATGATATTGAACAAGCAGGGGAGGGAAAATCATGATTGAACTTTCTCAGCGGCAATATTTGGCACTGCGTCTATTGCGGGAATATCAAAAGCCGATTCCGGGTCAGCAGTTCAGCCAGCTGCTGAATGTCTCACCGCGAACGCTTCGTTATGAAGTCAAAGCGATCAACCAGATTGCCGGTCAGCCGATCATCCTGTCCAGTAAAGAAGGTTATTCGCTGAGTGAAGAACCGGCGGTTCTTCAACAGATTCAGGACTGCCGGGTGGACGATGACCAACAGTTGGAAAAACAGCTGATTTTATCCCTGCTCGAATGCAAAGAAGCATCGATTTATGATTTGGCGCAGGAATACTATGTCAGCGAATCGACGATCTATGGTCTGATTAAGCGAATTATGCCGAAATTTCACAGTTTCTCCTTAAGTCTGCAGCGGCATGGCGAATGGTTGAGCTGTCAGGGAAAAGAAACCGACAAGCGTCGGATGCTTTCCCATTTCTTCTTTGCCGAAGCCAATTCGCTCGCGACTACGCTCGTGAACTTTGACGATTACTTTTCACCGTTCAGCTTAGCGGAGCTGGCACAGATGATCCATCAAACATTGGAAGAACTGAATGTTCAGATTGATGATATCTATATCAAAAACATCATCATCTGCATTGCCGTCTGTGTCCAGCGAATGCTTAACGGATATCCCAGCGACCGCAGTGAAGCCGAAGAAAACAAGTTAATCCTATCCTGTTCCCCACGCCTTACCCGCTTTGTCGATTCGGTTTGCGGACAGCTGGAAAATCAGCTGAAACTGACGTTTACCGAAGCCGATAAAGCTACGATTCTTGCCTTTATTACCGGATCCTTCCCAGAAGAAAACGAACAGATTCTTCAAAACGAATCCTTTCGCGGTCAAATTCGGAAGCTCCTGGATAAAACCTTCCGTCATTTCCAGCTGGAACTGGACTACTCCGCGGTCTTTGATAATTTTATACTGCACGTCCACTTTCTGCTGCTGCGCTGCCGCCATCAAAATTTTTTCCACAATGATTTCGCGACGTCGCTGCGGACTTCCCATCCTTTTATTTACGATGTTGCGGTTTATCTGGCCTATCAGCTGGAAAAAACATTTGAAGTGATCATTCCCGGAGATGAAATTGGATTGATCGCGATTTATCTCGGATCCATCGCCACCTATGTTCCGACTTACGATCTTCCCCGCGTGATCTGCATCTGTCCGCAATACCATGAACTGCGCAAGCTGATGGTCCAACAGCTCACGGAAAAGTTAAGCTGTACTCTCGATATTATAAAAATAGTATCCAGTCTGTCGGAAATCACAGATCAGGATCATGCGGATTTTTATCTTTCCACGGTCAGGACCGAAAAGAATCTCAACGATCTGATTCAGATCAGTCCGATTTTATCGCCTATCGAAATTCATCGCATTGAAAAGAAAAACCTCGAATTCATGAAAGTTCAGAAACGCCGTCGGCTGCGCCAGAATCTGCTTCGCTTCTTCGATGACCAGTTGTTTTTCTGCAATCATGGCCTGACTAACGAAGGTGAAATCCTCGCCTTCTTTGACAAACAGCTTCAGCAGATGGGTGTGATTGACGATCAGTTTATGGATTCTGTCCGGCAGCGGGAAGCGTTATCTTCCACGGCGTTCTTCAATCGTTTTGCCGTTCCTCATTCATTAGAAAAAGCGGCGCTGTCGACCAAAGTCGTCTATTATTACAGCGATGAGCCGATTCGCTGGTATGATTCCCGAGTCAATTTAGTCTTGTTGATCTTAAGCTCCAACGATGATGAACAATCCTCCAAGATCTACAACCTCATTTTTGACATTCTGATTGATGAAAGCTGTTATAAAAAGATGATCCTGTGCCGTTCCCGCAAAGAACTCATGGACTTTCTGGAAATTCACTCGGACTGAACTCGTTTTCAAGATTCTTCAGACTTCACCGACCTGGTGAAGTCTTTTGTCATTTTTACGCGCTCTCCGGCAAATTTCCATGCTAAAATAAGAAAAAGACAGGAAGGAGGATCAGCCATGATTCACATTGCGATTGCCGAGGATATCCCTGCTGAACGGGATCAGCTTGTCGCTGCCCTGCGCCAAGCGGAACAACAGCTGAATGAAGAATTTCAGATACAGACATTCAGTGATGGTTCCGAGCTGCTTCAAAAGTATCCCCATCCGCTGGATATCCTGCTGCTGGACATCCAGATGGCTGAAATCTCCGGAATGGAAGCCGCCCGTCAGATCCGTCAGTTTGACGATCAGGTCATTCTCATCTTTGTCACCAGTCTGGCTCAGTATGCCCTCGACGGGTATGCCGTACGGGCTATGGATTATCTGATCAAGCCGGTTCGTCCGGCGGCTTTAACTCAAACCTTGCGCTTAGCGTTATCCCACTTGAAAAAACAAGGGGGCCGGCCGCTGAAGGTCAGGACAACCGAGGGGCTGGCTGTTGTGGATCCGACAACCCTCAAGTATGCGGAAGCAGTGAATCATAAAGTGGTCCTGCATTGTCGTCAAAGGCAGCTGACCATCAGCGACAGTCTGCAGAATTTAGAAAAACAATTAGCCGGAGAACGTTTTTTCAGAATTCACTCGGCATTTCTGGTGAACTTAAACCAGGTCAGCGGGGTTCAGGGCAGTGATGTGATCGTCAGCCAAGACCGGCTGCCGCTGTCAAAGCATCGCCGCAAAGCCTTTATGGAAGCATTAGCAGAAGCGGCAGGCAGCTGGCTATGAGAATCGAATTTCAAATCAGCTCGCTGATCAGCGAACTCAACACGTTAATTCTGACCGGCCTGTTGTTAGCCCCGCTGCGGAAAAAGCTTTCTTTTCGGGATGCGCTGATGTTCGCGGGCTGTGCGCTGCTGAGCTCCCTGTTCGTTTCTGAATGGACAATCTTCGGCTTCTATCTGCCGATGATCCTCAGAATTTTGATTCTGACCCTGGCGGTAAGACAGTATAGCGAACGATCCTATTCCGCCTGTGTTTACTATGCCCTTGTCAGTTTTCTGTTCTTCAACGCGACGGCCACGCTGGCTTCCTTTTTCGTGATGAAAGTTTTTCAAACCGATTGGTTTGTGGATGCTTCTCTGCTGCATAATCTGACGGCCAATCTCATCCTCGACGCACTTCGCCTGTTGCCCGGATATGTCGTCCAGTTTTTTCTCTTTCGCCAACAAAAAGCAGAGATTCCCTGGAAACAGCTTCCGCTGCTGATCCTGTCCACTCTGCCGTATTTGTTTGTCCGCGGAATTATCCTGTTTCTGCCTTTGAGCAACGAAGATCTCAGCGTTGAAATTTCGATCATGATTACCGTGACAACGCTTGTCGGATTGACGTTGATGATCATGAACGTCAACATGCTGAGTGAACAAAAACAACGATTGGAACTGCAGCAGCGCAATCGGCTGCTGCGGCAGCAATATGATCAGGTCCGGTTTGTAAAAACCCAGATGGATCAGGTCAACCAGAAATATCATGATCTTAAAAATATCCTGACGGTTTTGGAAGGCGGCGCCTCCAGCCAACAGATTCAGGCTTCCCTGCAAACGCTGCAGGCTGAGATTCAGCCTTATGAGACTTGTATTCAAACAGGGGATGAAACCTTAGATATGATTTTAGGCGTGAAGCTGGAACAGTGCCGGCAAAAACAAATCACCTGTGTCCCTATGATCGAAGGCTCCCTCCTTTCATTTATGGATCCGGTCGATCTGGCGACCTGTTTAGGCAACGCTCTGGACAATGCGATGGAAGCGGTTGAAGTCTTGCCGCAAGCACAGCGGCGAATACGTCTGACAATCCAGCGGCATGATCAGCTGGTTCGGATTCAGGTAACCAATCCCTGTGTTTCACAAACGACTTTAGAATATCAAGATCAGTCTGATCGGTTGCTGCCCCCAACAACCAAAGCGGCAAAAGAAAATCATGGCTTCGGCTTGCAAAGCATGAAGGCAACGGCAGAAAAATACGGCGGAGCCCTGGCGCTGCACCAAAAGGACGAGCAATTTCAGCTCACACTGCTGATTCCGATGCCCAGTTAAGTCTGATCTGCGACCAGTTAGTCGCATTGTGAATTTTTTAGTTTCCTCTCTGCTATAATGTCGGCACAAGAAACGAGGGAGAGAGTATGACTAAAATTTCACGTCGAGATTTCATCAAAGGAACGCTGGCTACGACCGCTTCCCTTGCCGCAGCTGGATTATTGAGCGGCTGTTCCACCCAGGAACCAACGGCTACGCCGACGCCGGACAGTTCTTCCACTACCCCTTCCGCAGGTTCATGGCGCATTCCGATGGCGCCGGTCGCACAGAGCGAAATTGCGGAAACCGTTGAAACTACAGTTCTGGTTATCGGTTCGGGACACGCCGGTATTGCCGCGGCCCGTCAGGTTGCAGAAAGCGGCGTCGATGTGATTCTGATTGAAAATCAGGATGCCGACATTTATCAGGCCATGGGCAATGCTGCCGGCTGCATCAACAGCCAGTATCTCCTGAACAAAGGCGTCGAAGCTGTCGATCCGGTTGATTTCTACAACAATTGGCAGATCAACACCAACAACGGCGGCCAGCCTGATCTGGTCATGAAATATGCCCAGCACAGCGGTGAAGCCTGCGATTGGTTTATTACCGAACTGGCAAGCGAGGAAGAAATGGCAACCACTTCCACCCAATACTGGCCTTTGAATGAAAACAACCGTGAACACATGCTGGGACAGATCGGGGTTCATAAGTTCTGGTCTTCTTCTATTGATCTGTACGGCGATTTGAAAATGACCGATATCCATAAGCGCAACCATGCAAAAATTGAAGAATCCGGTCACGGTCAGGTCATCTTCAATACCAAAGCGCAGTATCTGCTTCAGGATGAGAGCGGAAAAACGACCGGCTGCGTTGCGAAAAACGGCGACCGCTATGTCTGTTACAAGGCGAAAGCTGTCGTTTTGGCGACCGGTGGTTTTGGCAGCAATGACGATATGATGCAGGATCTGTTAGCGGATCTGATTGACGAAATGCAGGAAGGCGATCAGCTAAGCAACATGCGCATGGACCGCGATGGTTCCGGAATCGCCATGGGCTATTGGGCCGGCGGCAAGCTGGAGCATACGATTGCGACAATGGACGGCCGTACTCCTTGGATCGGCGGCAAGCCAGGTCTGGCATTGAGCATCGGTCACCCACAGGGAATGTGGATGAACGCCAAAGGCAAGCGCTTTATGAATGAATATTGGGGTCCGATTGAGTTCCGCAACAAGCCGGTACTGCATATGAACCGCGATCGTTTCTATGCGGTCTATGATTCCCAACTGCCGGAACATCTGAAATATGTAGCACCGAATCACGGCACCAAAGATCCGACAGACGCTTTCTTAGGCAATGTCCAGAAGGCCATGGATGAAGCCGTTCAAGCGGGATCCGCCGGTGTTCAGGTCGAAGATCCGACATCCTTCTGGTATGGTGCGGAGAGCCTGGAAGAGCTGGTCAGCTTCATCGATGCCGATGAAAAAGTAAAACAGAATATTCTGACTTCAATTGAACGGTATAACGCATTATGCAAAGAAGGAAAGGATCAGGATTACGGCCGGGAACCAAGCCTGATGTTCCCGATTGAACAGGGGCCTTTCTTCCTGCAGGTCATCGACCATGACAGCAGTATCGGCAATCTGATGTGTACCATGGGCGGCTTGATTGTCGACGGTGATCAGAAGGTACTGGGTGATCAGTTTAATCCGATCCCAGGTCTGTTTGCGACCGGCAACTGCTCGGGCGGCCGCTTTGGCGAAGATTATTTCACTCCGCTGTTTGGAGCCTCCATCGGCATGTGCATTACACTGGGACGGGAATGCGGCAAGTCCGTTGTGGACTATCTCAACGAAGAAGCAATCTAATTCTATTGATTTTTAAGCGAAACTCCGAAGCCTCGGAGTTTTTCTCTTTCCGCTAACTATCGGTCCGCAGAATGGTTGATACAATTTGTCCCTGCCCCTTAGTGAACGCACGCTTCGATGAAAATTCTGCCCGTCCGCTTTCTCCGATTCCAACGATCTTCCATTTCTTTCACTGTCATTTCCCGCTTCGTGATACAATAAGAGAAACAGGAGGATAGACATTATGGAAATTAAAACCTGTGTCGAAAACCAGCGAACTTACTTTAAGACCCATGCGACGCTGAGCTATGCGTTTCGTTATGAAGCGCTGACCTTATTACAGCGTGTGATTCGGGATCATGAACTGGAAATCATGGAGGCCCTGAAACAAGATCTGGGCAAGTCGGATTTTGAATCCTATATGAGCGAAATCGGGATCGTCCTTGAAGAATTAAATTATGCCAAAAAACACTTAAAACAGTGGATGAAACCGCAACGTGTGCCGACGCCGCTCGCCCAATTTCCGGCGGTCAGCTTTACCCTGGCCGAGCCGTATGGCGTCGCGTTAATCATGGCGCCCTGGAATTACCCCTTCCAGCTGACTTTGAGTCCGTTGATTGGAGCGATTGCCGCCGGCAACTGCGCGATTGTCAAGCCCTCCGCGTATGCCCCGGCAACCTCACACCTGATTGCTGAGCTGTTAGGCACCATCTATGATGAAAACTACATCGCTGTCATTGAAGGCGGCCGGGAAGAAAATTCCGAATTGCTTCAACAGCGCTTTGATACGATCTTTTTCACCGGCGGCGTTCAGGTTGGCCGGCTGGTGATGAAACAGGCGTCCAAGTGGCTGACCCCGGTGACGCTGGAGTTAGGCGGCAAGAGTCCTTGCCTGGTGGATGCTTCAGCCGATATTCAGCTGGCTGCCAGAAGAATTATTTTCGGCAAACTGCTCAATGCCGGTCAAACCTGTGTGGCCCCGGACTACATCCTGGTGGATCAGCGAGTCAAAGCGCCGTTGATTGAAGCTCTGCGCTCTGAGATCCACCGTCAGTACGGTACAAATCCAACATTGAATGAGAATTATCCGCGGATCATCAACGAAAAACATGAACAACGCTTATCCGCAGCGTTGGCTGGTCAGCCAATCTTATGCGGCGGTCTTTGGAATCAGCACAAACTGATGCCAACGCTGGTTGATGAACCGGAATCAGATTCCATTTTAATGCAGGAAGAAATCTTCGGCCCAATCCTGCCAATTCTCTCCTACACCCATTTCAGCGAAGCGCTGCGGTTTGTGGAGCAGCGGGAAAAACCGCTGGCAGCCTATCTGTTCAGTGAAAACCAAAAACATCGGGATCGCTTCCTGCGTGAATGTTCGTTTGGGGGAGGCTGCATTAATGATACGATTATTCATCTGGCAACCTCCGCGATGCCGTTTGGCGGCGTGGGACAGAGCGGCATGGGCGGCTATCATGGATTGGCCAGCTTCAACGCTTTCTCCCATACCAAAAGCATTGTTGACAAGTCAACCTGGATTGATCTGCCTGTCCGATATCAGCCGGTTGCTCCTTGGAAATCAAAACTGCTGCGGAAATTCATGAAATAATAAATTGCTAAACTTCAACCATCAGAAAACGGCAGCGTCAATCTGCCGTTTTTTCATTTCCAATCGTTTCACTGCAGGGAATATTATTCGCCTTTCTTGCGCTGATCATAATCCGCATTCAGTTCTGCAGCCCAGTCGTCATCTAGTTCTTCCATGCCCTGAATTTTTGATATTACCGAATCGATTGCTTTATATTTTGCCTTTAATCCACTTTTATCCGCGTGGAAATTCGCTGAACGATTCGCACGGATGCCCATCGAGTCCGCAGTCTTGACTGCATCAATATTCGCGCCCAGAAAGAGAAACTCCCAATGATACCACTCTTTCTGTTTTTCAATCAGATTTCTAACCTGAGATAGGGAATATTCCTGGCTGGAATTTTCCATTCCATCTGTGGTGATAATGAACAATGTCTTTTCCGGTCGGTTCTCTTTTCTCATGGACTGATGCAGCCAGGAAAAGTGAGTGATAGATTTGCCCACCGCATCCAACAAAGCGGTGCTGCCGCGGACATAATATTCATCCTCGCTCAAGGCTCCCACCTGCATGATCGGAACTCGATCTAAAACAACATCCGTCTGATCATCAAATAAAATCAGCGAGATCCGTGCCGCACTTCCCTGTCGTTTCTGCTTTTCAATGAGTGCGTTAAAACCTCCTATCGTATCGCTTTCTAATCCTGCCATGCTTCCGCTGCGGTCTAAAATAAAAACAATTTCTGTCGTCGCTTTCATCGTCTTGCCTCCTTTGTGCTTTCAGTTTAACCTGAAACGGACCCGCAAAGGTCGCATTCAAAGCGACAATGATCATTAAAAGGAACGGCCGCCCAACAACGGCTGATCCAAGGCAAACAGCACTTCGTTAATCTGCGTGATATCATAGATTTCCTGCTCCACAAAGTACTCGACAATGATATCCAGCTTACTGGCGTGGGTCAGCGCGTAGCCTGCCCGTCCGATTAAATCTTTTATCTCGTCTAAATTCAGTTCCAGTGCTATCGCTAGAGCCAGCGCGGTGGTTTTGCTTGGACGGTAATCTTTCTCAGTCCTGATTTTTGAAAACAGTCGACGGTCAATGTTAGCGCCTTTATAAACCTGAGGATCGGTCTTTCCTTTTTCATCAATCAGCCGCAGCAGTGATTGGGAAAAAGACGCTTCCCGTTGGGCAAGCAGCTGGTTTAATGACCGCGATTTTAGGGTTTCCCCGATCCGCTGAAAATCCTGTTCGTTTGTTTCGGGCTCCATATCGCTCAGAACGGTTTCATTCAGTTCCCATCCATCCTGAACCGCTTCCTCTTCCTGCTCCTCCTCCAGAGGAGCGATGAAGTTTTTCATTTTTGCGAAGACCCGCCCCGTTGGGAATATGGACAGATCGCTGATATAGCGTTCGTCAATATAGCTTTGAATTGACGTCAGCAAAGAACCAGAAAGCTCCCAGGTCTGTCGGCGATCAACGGCCAATGTCACACTCATTTCATGATTCATCAGAAATTCGTTGATCGTACCAATCAGCCTTCGCAGGATTACAGCCTGAGATTCTGAGCTCAATTCAAGCTCAGGAAAAGGAATTACCACTGAGGCACAGTTTTCCTCAGCGGCTTCCGTTAACGCTTGTTTATAGCTTTGCGCAAGCGTCTCGCCTTGGTTGCATGGATCGCTTTGTTCCCGTACAAAAATCAGAAGCGGCGCGTCAGCCTGTTTAAGCCGCTGAGTCCTGCCTGCGTTTTGTTTTATTTTTATGTCACGCTGATCAAAAGGAGCTGCATACTGGATAAGGGCATCCGCATGGATCAGCCCTGACTCCTTGCTTACAATCTCAAACGGCATTCTTTCACTCACTTTCGCTGATCGAAGTTCTTCGTTTTCCAAGCCCTCCGCCAAGCAACGCGATCAGCGCGTAGGCCGGGCAATAAATCCAGGCACTTTCATTAAAATACAGGAAGATCGCAGGCAGAAAAAGCAGACCTGTAACCAATGCAAAAGCTGTTACGGCCCCTGCTTTGCGGGCATGGGCAGCTGCGATGATCAGCGTGATCAAAGGCATGCCCACCAGCATCATGACCATCGCCATGCCGGTATTGCGAATCAATAGCGGAAGCAGAGTAAAGTTAAGCAGCATGAGAAGCAAATAGGGTAAATGAACTTGAATGCGCATTGTTTTTCTCCCTCTCTTGAAATTCGGTGTTTCGATCAAAGCTGATCTGCTGTCTGGTCTGGATTCTGCCGATCTTCAGTCAGGATTCCAGCTTCCATCAGAACCGCTTCCAGAATATCCGCACAGTTTTCGACTGTCGCTGCACAACGGCGTTCCGGTCGAAAAAGACGCGGCTTAATTTCATCACAGCGCAACGATCCCAAGCGCGTCCGCACCTGTTCGACAACGGCTTGGGTCAGCGGTTTTAATTCTGGACAATCATGCGCTTTGGTTTTGACAATCAAATATCCTAACGCACAGACAGCGCCGGTCAGGGCTCCGCAGACATCGCCAACCTGCAGCCCGCCGCCTAGTCCCGCCATCAGATGACAGGCATTTTCATCCAAATTGAGTTTCAGTGCGGCATTGGTTCCATAAACCAAGCTTTCCGCACAATTATATCCCTGTTCATAATAGTGAAGCGCCTGTTCTTTCAACATTTCCCATTCCTCCTGCTTTTTCTTAATGATACCGAAGTTCCTGTACTTTGAAAAGAAAAATTCCTGACGGTGTGACAGAAAACTAAGGCAATTCCATCTTCCAAGTTTATTTTAGCTGAAATAAAAGGAACTGCGTACTCCCTACTGGTGAATTCTGGCCGCTTCGCAACGAGCAGCCCATCTTCGTCCTCCTTCGGGTTTGCAATTCCTTTTGATCTTCGTTTTCCTTTAAGTTCCTGTAAGCTCCAACATGGGTTCGGCCTTATTTCGCTTTCCTCTCCTGCGGAAGGATCCGGGAGAAATCAACGTGGCAATAGCCGTGCGGATGGTGCACGAGATAGTCCTGATGTTCTTCTTCGGCGTCATAAAAGCGGACTAACCGCTGCACCTCAGTGACAATTGGACGATCATAGAACTTCTGCCGTTCAGCCACAAACTGCCTTGCCGTAATCCAGTCTTCCTCATTGTCCGGATAAATGCCGGTACGATAGGAAGTTCCCACATCGTTGCCCTGCCGGTTCAGCGAAGTCGGATCGATGATTCTGAACAAGTGATCCAGCAGCTGCGGCAGAGAGATCTCATTTTCATCATATTGGATCCATACGCATTCCGCATGACCGCTGATCTGCCGCTTTACCTGATCATAGACGGGATTTTCCAAAGTTCCCTGAGCATAACCGACACGGGTTTTAACAACGCCTTTTAAGCGCCGGTAATACTCCTGAACGCCCCAGAAGCACCCGCCGGCGACAACGATTTCCTTCATTCTTCCGCTTCCTTTCCCTGTTCTTTTTCCGCTTTCCACAGCCGTGCCCGGCGGATGAGCTTGGCATAGACCGGCAGCATCAGTGCTTCACTGACCACCTGCGGCAGATCCTCGACCGGAATCCAAGCCACAGCGCTGTTTTCATCTACTTTGACAGTCAGTTTCTGATCCATTGGCGCAATAAACAGATAGGTCACGTTGAGATGATCATGCGCCTTGACCGGCTTGCCATGTTTCGTGTGCGCGGGTACCGGCAGAACATCCAGCGCCAGAATTTCCCGGGAAAACGGCGTCAGCTCCGTGATCCCGCTTTCTTCCTTGGCCTCCCGCAGTGCCACCGCAAACAGATCCGATTCCCCATCGGCATGTCCGCCCAGCCAGGAATACGACTGATAAATGTTATGATAGGCCATTAAAACCTGATCCATCGCCTCGTTCATCACCCAAGCTGAGGAAGAAACATGCGCTTCTTCATTTTCCCGGATCAGAACGTTGTCCATGTCAAGATAGTTCAAAAACTGTTCCTTGTCGGTTTTTTCCTGCTCATTGAACGGGATATAACTGCGGATCGCATCACGCCATGTCTTGTTCTGCATTTGGATTCTCCTTTGGATATTCTGCATCCACTTCGTCCAGCCAGTTATGCAGCAGGATATGGAACTGACTTACTAAATCAGGATGTTCGGCCGCTACATTATGAGCTTCCGAAAGATCCTGTTCCAGATCAAACAGCCGCACACTTTGATCTTCATAAAATTCAATATATTTCCATTTCCCGCAGCGCAGCGAAGATCCCGGCGTTCCGCCCTGATTGCCATAGTGCGGATAATGCCAGAAAATCGGCCCGCGGTCCAATTTCGTTTCTGGATGAAGCAGCACCGGCGCCAGACTCATGCCGTCTTTATGCTGCTCAGGGCGCAGCGGCAGACCACACAGCTCCAGCAAGGTTGGGTAAAAATCCGGGCTCGTCGCTAACGCGTGACTTACACTGCCCGCCGCGATTTTCCCCGGCCAGCGGAAAAATAGAGGTTCCCGTACTGCCCCTTCAAACATCCAACCCTTGCCTTCGGATAGTGGAAAATTACAGGTTGGGGAATGTTCCGCCGTGGCCAGACCGCCATTGTCGGACGTAAAGATCACGATCGTATTTTCATCCAGCGCCTCCGCTTTCAGTGTTTCCATCAGACAGCCTACTCCATCATCCAAGGCCTTGATCATCGCTGCATAAACCGGATCCGACTGGATGATCCGGCGGGTAACACGCTGGTTCTTTTTCTGCATGATCGGAAAGGCTTCCCCAATTTCAAACGGCTCCTGCTGATCCAGACCCATGCGCTTCGCCTTCGCTTCAAAATAGGCAATATCCTCGGCTTTGGCCTGCAGCGGCGTATGGACCGCATAATGCCAGAGATTCAGGAAAAACGGACGCTGCCGATCCCGCTGCTGAATCAGCGAAATTGCCTCGGAGCTGATCCGATCCGTCAGATATTCCCCTTCCGGGCCATCACTGAGATTTTCCATGTGGTATGGACTGAAATAACCTTTCTTCGGATGTCCCCACCAGCTTCCGCCGAGGTTGACGTCAAAGCCATGGAACTGCGGATAAGTGGCGGCTTTCCCTAGGTGCCATTTTCCCACATGCCAGGTTTGATAACCCGCTTCCTGAAATGCCTTGGCCAGCGAGAATTCACTGAGCGGCAGCTCTTTCACATAGGGGGCGTCGATCAGCTTGCCCCGACATGGATGATAGTTTTCATGATCAATCCAATCGGTTACTTTTAAGCGTGCCGGATATTTTCCGGTTAAGATACTGGCACGGCTGGGAGAACAAACCGGACAGGCCGCATAAGCCTGATCAAATGCCATCCCTTCCGCACACAGCTTGTCGATATTCGGCGTTTCGTAAAAGGAACTGCCCTGGCAGCTTAAGTCCATCCATCCCAGGTCGTCGATTAAAATCATAATTACATTGGGCTGCATCACTTTTCCTCCTTGTTGTAATCCGCTCTCGATCATTGAACAGAGTACGCTCCGTCTTTCGACGCGTTGATTGATTTCATGTCAGTGAGGAATACCGAGGTCTCTTTATCCGCCACTGCCGTTCCTGTTGTTTTTCGTGATTTCGCTTTCCATCGATCGAAATGAAAGAGTCCTGATTCTTATTGAACGCTTGATCGCATCGATCCCAGCTTAACTTCTCAGATTAAAACAAAATTCTCAGCCGCTGCAGATAGGCCAAATCTCGATAGCGTGCAATTTGAACCTGTTTCTGACTTTGCAGCACTTCAATTTCCGTTTCCGCATTTAAATTAAAGCACAGATGATCATAACAGAGAAAGGCCCCTTCAAAGCTGGCAGAACGCAGGCGAATCACCGACTCCGGCCGCAGGATCAGCGGTGAAGCCAGGGACCGGTAAGCCCGATGATGAATCCCGGTAATTTCACTGAGCTGCAAAAGCGGAAGACCACTTTCGATCACAGCGCCGCCTAACGAACGATTATACGCGGTGGAGCCGATCTGCGTACACAAACACAGCCCTGTTCCGCGGAAGGTTTCAAAAAACGAACCGTTGATATCAATGTCCATTAACTGCGTTTTCGTTACGTTTTCAATCCGCATTTCATTTAAGGCATAGACCGTTTTTTCCTGATTCTCACCGCGAACCGTCACCTGAAGCAGCCGAGCAGATTCACATTGCGGACTTCGATGCGTAACATCCTGGACGCACAGATCCATTTCGTCACAGCGGTAATCGCAGAAAAATCCGAGAGTTCCGCTGTGGATCCCGACAAATTTAACACTTTCCAGCTGATCCAGATATTCGTGAACGGCATACAAAAAGGTTCCGTCTCCGCCAATCGCGAAAACCAGATCCGGCTGTTTTTCATCTTCTGCCCAGCCTTTTTCGCTCAGCTTCGCAGCCAGCTCGCTTTTGAGCTGCCGGGAGGTTTCATCCGGCCGATGAACGACCGCAAATGTTTGCTTCATATTCTCTCTCGCTTTCTTCGCTGTTTCTTTTACCGTTAGGGGATAAACGCGGTTAATCTATACTCACCCCTGGTTGATTAGCCTTTCTCAAAAACAACCGCTTTCTTCTTATTCCAAATTGGAAACTTCGCAATTCAGCAAGGCTTCAATTTCACTCAGCTGATCGCATTGCCAAAACGGTGTCGCGGAAGAACCATGCACGATCAGCGGCTGAATCCCCACTTGATAAGCACCCCATCCGTCCGCTCTCGGATTATCACCGATCATCACAGCGGATGCCGGGTTTCCCAAGGCTTCCCTGGCCAGCGCAAAAGCCTGCGGATGCGGCTTTTCCACGGCCGTCTGCGCCGATCCCAAAACAGCCTCAAACAGCTCCGTCAATCCCAGATCCTGCACAATCTGCGGCAGCTCCGGAACATGATTGGACAGAATAACCATTCGATATCCTTGTTCTTTCAGACTGACAAGCGTTGACAGGGTATCCGGATACAGGTGATAGGAACGGCTGTCAGCCTGTACGGCATGCACCCGCTTCGCAATCTTTTCAGCAAGTTCCATCTGAAATCCCAATGCGACCGCTACCCGTACCAGATACGCTTCAAGAAAATCCCACCACGCTTGGGGATCACACAATTCAGGATGCAGCCGATCCGGCTGATCCCAGGGAAATCCGCTGCTCATCAAGGGCCGGACATCGCTTAATGTTAAGCCATGGCCGCAGGCAAGCTCATCCATCGCGGCGATCATCGCACCCGACCACTTTCCTTCTTGATAAGCGAGGGTTCCATCAAAATCCCAGATCAAAGCCGGTCGTTGACTCATGAGTTTTCCTAGCACCACCCGTATTCGATCACGGTGGTTTTCCTTTCTTTTTCTGCTCCCTTATTATATCATACAGGGAAGAGGTGAACTTTCCAATGAATGAAAATCTTGAAATTGAATATAAAATGTTGGTCAGCGAGCAAGAGTTCAATCAGCTGCGGGATCAGGTGGGCGTAGACCGCGTCCTAATCCAAACCAATGTGTATTATGACTGCACGCCCAGCTCCACCTTGAAGCAGATTGCCATGCGCATCCGCGACGTTCAGGGCAAGCATGTTTTTACGATGAAGATTCCTCAGGCTGAGGGCGTGCGGGAAATTGAAATGGAGCTGCCGGAAAACAGCCCGGAAGCCTTTCAGCATCCCGAAATCCGCGCTTTGTTTGCGTCGCTGGGGCTTACCCTGCCGGTGCATGTCTGCGGTGCCATGACCACGCATCGGCATCTGCGGATTTATCCCTGCGGTGAATTATGTATGGATCACAGCCTGATCAACGGCCGCAGTGATTATGAAATCGAATTTGAAATCACCGGGGATCCACAGGCCGGCAAAGCTTTTTTCCTCAATCTGCTTGAACAGGCCGGACTGACCTATCAGGAAAACAAACGTTCCAAATATGCGCGCTGCGTTTTGGATCAATAATTCGCTCTTTTCCTTCTTTTTTCGGCATATTTAACAAAGCGGAAAAGAAATCAGATCAATTCCTGATATAATAGAATAAGAGGTGATATTTTTGATCAAGATCCTATTCTCCGATCTGGACGGCACGTTGTTATACATCCCGCCGGTACTGACCAGCGGCGTCAGCGAGGAAAACCGCGCGGCGATCCGCAGACTGCAGGAATCGGGTGTGCGGTTTGCGATTGCCACCGGACGCTCTGTGAACTTTCTGCCTCAGCATTACGGTGCTGACTTAGTTTTCGATACGGTCGGCATCTGCGGCGCTTCAATCCGCCTGAACGGCCAGTTTATTTATCAGACTGATTTCGATCACGATGAGATTGACGCGCTGCTGGATGTTTTTTCCGACAGTGCTTATGAGCATCGCTTTCTTGTGGTAACCCAGGAAAATGACTATATTTTTGAGGATCCGTTTGGAGAGCAGGCCATGGAATACAAGCTCAATCCCAAGCGGCGAATCCGCGACTGCCGCCACGTCTTAGATCAATCCATCGCCGAGTATATCCGCGATCCGCATCACACGCACATCACTGCCTGTTTCTGTCACTTCCAGCAGGAAGAGGGCGTTGATTATTATAAGGACATGTTGAAACGGAAGTTCTTCGGCCGGTATCAGATCATTCAGACCAGTCCCTATTCGATTGTCATTTTAAAGGATGGGGCTAACAAAGGCACCGGTATTGCCAAGATCGCGGCACTGACCGGTATTGGATTGGATGAGGTTGCCGTCGTCGGGGATTCCGAGAATGATTTTGAAATGTTTGCGATGATCCCGCACAGCTACTGCATGAGCCATGCCCGCCCGGACATTCAGGCCAAAGCGAAGACCATCGTTTCTTCGGTGGCCGAGTGCATCGATCTCATTATAAAAGAAAATGAACAGGAGCAGCTGGAAAACCTGAATCTGCTTTAGCCTTTTCTGAGAGCAATACGACTTTTTCAATTAGAGAACAAAAAGAAGCTGCAAGTTCAGACAATGATTAAGTGGTTAGGATCCACCCTATCCATCTGCCGTTTGCAGCTTCTTTTTTTATTATCCATTTTAAACTAATCTTTCAACTAACCAGCAGCATAAATATTTGAATCAGCTGCGGCATCAATGATACTGCCGCAACCAGCCTAATTACCTGAATCAAGCCGATCTTCCCCAAATCTGCGCCTAAATCCGAAGCAATCAGAGCCATATCACTGGCGCCCGCCGGACAGGATGCAAATAGAGCTGATTGTAAATCTAACATATGCGTGCGAACACAAATCTGTGCGTAAAGAAAGTTAATAATCCAAAAACTTACCAGCAAAATGAGAACGGGAAGAATAAGCTGCGGAAGAGTAAGAAAGGTTTCCCGGGTGATGCTGACACCGACAAGCGAACCCGCAAACAATTGACCTATGCTCTTTACCCGTTTATCAACTCCAATCAAGGGTGTCGTACAGTTGAGCAGCAGAATGCCAAACATCGCGAAGATCAGAGAGCCGGCCGGAATGGGTGTCAGGCTGCCAAGATAGCTGAACAGGAAAGCAGCGGTTAGCGTCACTGGACCGTTGCCCTTACCGGACTGTGCTGCCGATTTAGAAATCTTTGCCTCCCCTTCTGGCTCCATAGCGGATTTCTTCCCCTGACCTTGAGTAAAAGCCATGATCCAAATCGGAAAAAATAACAGAGCACTGATCAGCCGTGAAGTCTGAATTAAGGCAACGGTTGAGGTTACCGCCCCCATATCCATACTGATCAGGGACATATCTGTTACTCCGCCAGCAACGCAGGACAACAGCGCTGTCAAAAGATCCATTTTGCAGATTATGGATATCGCTATACCGACAACAAAAGTATTGAGGGTGAACATCAGAACTAGCAGCAAAATGGGTTTTGCCAGTTTTTTTATATTACGCAAATCTTCAATTTTCAGCTGCATTCCAATAAACGTACCGGCTATGCCTTGGGTAAAATTCTTGATAACTAGAGGAAGCCAAGCAAAATCAAAGATCATGTTTAGAATACCGACTGCCAACATGCTGCCGATCATCGCTGGAGCCGGTATTTTTAATTTCCGGGCTATAGTCCAGCCTAAGGTGCCAACCGCTAAGGTTAACACGCATTTCATAATCATGGTCTGACCGCAGCCTGCAGTTCAGACTGCAAATCACGATAAGTGATGAGTTGGATCTGATTGTTTTTGACCCAGTCTTTCATAAAGTCGGAAGTAAAAGCCTCCAAGTCACGGCAGCGAATCAGCGTATAGGTGGACCACCGGAAAATCTCAGCATCCACATATCCACAATGACAGCCTAACATTGCAGTCCCTGCCAAATCAAGTTCACAAAGATGATTCTTGTAGTACTCTGTAACATCAGTTTTCGACTGTGCTTCCAACGAAAAGGGTTTAACATTATATTTTCCCTTAAGCCGCTGAATGGACAGCTGCGAAACAACCTCTGCTGAAAAAGGAATACCCGTTTCTTTGGATAAATCAGAGATTGCCCGAATATAGGCAGGACTGACCGGACTGATTGAATGCGTATGCAGATATTCTGGATTTTTTCCGGTAAGCTCCGTAAATTTTCGGAACTGATTCCGGATTTCTATCATGACTTCTGTATAAGGCCATAATTCTTTTTTCCCGAATTGAGGATCTTTATATTTTTCAGTGGATCGAATAAAATAGCCTTTTTCATCGACTAGGTGAGGGATTCTTTGAGGGTCGCTGACACAAGGACCACTGACGATATTGAAATCGATTCCCAGGCAAGCCTGGGGGCGTTTCAAAATTTCCTTAACTGCCCATTCGCTGCTTTCCCCCATGTTCACAAACAGACCTGTATTTCTTACAATTCCATGATCTATGGCCTCCAAAATCCCCAGTGTTGTTCCTTTTGTGAATCCATAATCATCTGACTGAACCAACAGTTTCATCATTCTTTCTCCTTCCTGCTGTAATGATTTTCAAATTTTTCTCAAAAATAAGCCGAACGAAAAGCAGCTGACGCTGCCTTTCGTTTAGAAGATTCCTAAAGCAGCCAGTACCAGGCTGGCAGCCAGAATGCCGATGACCATAGTTACAGGCCGGACACCCTTTTTAATCAGAGCCACCAAGCCGAACACAAGGATGATCGACAGAATTCCCGGCATAATTGAATTTACAATATCCAACAGCACGACCGACGTTTCTCCTATGTTAATTGTCCAAGCTAATTTGACGTTCACCATCGTCGCCACCATCGCTCCGACCATGCTAAGCCCAAGAATCGACGCTGCCTTGGTTAGCGGTTCCATCAATCCGGATGTAAATACCTCATCAATAAAACGTGTTCCCATCGAGTATCCAATCCGTAGCAAAAACCACTTTGACAACAACTGCGAACCTCCGTAAATAAGAATAAACAGCAAGGTTCCGAGAATATTGCCTTGAGAACAGAATCCGATCGCAATCCCCGCTGCGATGACCCTCACACAATTGAAGAAGATTGAATCTCCAATCCCTGCCGTGGGTCCCATCAAGGAAACTTTAATACTTTCTATCGTATCATCATCAACATTGCCCTTCGTCGTTTTTTCCCGTTCCAGCGCATAAGTCAGACCGGCGATGAAAGCAAGCATAACGGCATGGGTATTGAAGAAACTGTCATGTCGGACAAGGGCTTTGCTGCGTTCTTCAGGATCTGTATATAGTTCATCAATCGCAGCGGACATCGTGCAGCAGAAGCAGTTGCCCTGCATCTTCACGACATTGAAGGCTGCGGAAGCCAGACCGGAATACATAAACATCGAACGCAGCGTTTTTTTCTCCTGAAGACTATAATTGAATTTCATCAGAAAAAGTCCTCCCCTGTTTTTTCTTTTCCTGGTTCATTGCTCACCAGTTTTTTCAGATCTACAAGCTTTTTATCATTAAAGAAATGCATGATGGCAACCACGGTCATAATTATGGCTATTGGCAAAGTACCTAGATTGAGATATTTTGCCATTACAAATCCGACGAAGAAAAATCCACCGACCTCTTTGTCCCAGATCATCGAAGTCAGGATTGCAAAACCAATCCCTGTCATCATGCCGGAAGCGGCACTCAGTCCATTCATGGCCCAAATCGGCAAAGCGGCAATCATGGTCTGCAAGCTTTCTACACCAAAGGCAATTGAGAAGAACAGAATCAAATACTGCGGAAGCCGGTCAAAAATCAAGCCACAAAGCAGAACTTGCAGCCGGAATCGACTGATATTCCCTGAATGTGCAAGCCGTTCCCAATAGGGAGCCAGCGAAGCCTGTACCGGTTTATACATTTCTTTGATCGTTGACATTACTGTCCCAATGGGCATCGCCAAAGCTAATCCTGTTTCAACACCGGTTCCGGCAAGCACCGTCATCGCCACGGCGATGACGGAAGCCGAACTCGCGTCGGAAGGAACTGAACCGCCAATCTGCGAGATTCCCATAAAGATACCTTCCAGAGAGGCCCCCATGATCACTCCGGTCCGTACATCTCCCAACACGATCCCGGTAACGGTCGCTGCCACAATTGGCCGCTGGAAAGTCTTCCAGCCAAATAAAATATCAATCCCCTCTACGAGGAAATAAGCAAGAACTACGATCAACGCATTCTGAATCATTTTTATGTCCTCCTATCTTTGATTCAAGGTGTTGGCCGACCTCTGTCTTACCAGTTGATCGGTTTATCGCGTTCGTTTTCTGACGGATGAAGATCCATCCGAAAGGTCTTTATTTTTCGACAGTCCCTGTATCTTCCGGCTTTCAATGATCCCGGATGTCTGTCTCGGCTTGATTAACCTCCTTTGTTCAGCATTTCTGACCTATTTCGGAAACCTTCATAAATGATGGCCTTCACTTATAAGTTCAGTATAATCTGGTATTTAAAGTTTACAATGGAACTTTTTTACCTGAAATTAAAGCATTTTCCTCTTTTTTACATTAAATCGTGCACAAAATTAACCTATTTTAACACCGCTTTGACAACGCCTGCCAAATCATTCAAATTCTCCGTCCGGATCAAAGATTCCAGCTGGTTCTGATCGCTGACTAAGCCATAGGTCAGCTGTTCGATGAAACGGGCCCGCTGCGGATGATGATGAAAGTCAACAGCCAGAAACAGGATTGTCTTGATCTCCTTGCTGAGCCACATTCCTTTACGCTCCAGACGGTAAATTTCAAACACCGCTGTCCCCGTGTATTTCTGGCTGAGAATCAACACAGCCGTTTCATTATAGATGCAGCTGTCGCTGTAATGCATCAATGATTGGCGCAGGTTCTCTGTCTGATGGGGATTCCGTGCCCAGCGATAGCTGAGAACTTTGATAAAGTCCCGTCGATTGAGATAATGGAACTCATCAAAGACAAAATCTGGTTTGAATTTTATTTCCTTCAGCAAAGCATTCAGCGGATACCCATCAAGAATGATCTCAGATTCAATCTGATCCAGTTGTTTTTCGCTCGGCGTCAAATCAACACAGACATGAGGAATCGGATAAGGAAAGCGGAGAACAGAATTATTCAGAATCACCGCATCATATTGGCTTTGATCGATTTGTCGTACTTCATAGAATTCCGCGCAATCCATTCGTGCAAAAGCATCTGGACCGAATTTATGCAGCAGCTTCCTACGAAGTACAGCAGTAGACTGATAGCCAGCAGAGGAACATAGTAAAATTCTGCGCGGACGGTATTCATAATCGATTAAATTCAGGATAACAAAGAACCGTACAGCCATATCCAGCAGGAAGAATTCACTGACCGGATGCTGGGAATGGTCTTCAATCACCTGCGCTGCACTCATCGCCAAAGCTACACTCAAAGGCGAACTGCTGCCATAATTGTTTTCCACGATCTGACCAATCATTAAATTGTAGCCAATAAAATTAAAATGAATTTGTACATAATGCGGAATCAGACAAGCCTTCAAAATTCTCAGTGCTCGTGAACGATCTGGGAATTCCAATCCCCATTCCTGCCGTACGGCATTCAATATCGCAGCAGCCAAACCTTCACACGGAGCTGCAAACAGCGGATAATCCTGATCAATAGGATCATCATCACTGAGATCATTCCACATGAGGATCAACAGTTCCAGGCTCAAAATATCGCTTTCCTGCAAACAGACATCCGGCCGGCGCTTCCGCAGTTCCGCGGCGAAGTCACAAGCCAGTCCGTATTCTTTCATCGATTTCAGATCCTGTGCTGCTTTATTGTCAATTTCCACGGTATGCCCTTTCTTTTTGCGATTAAGCAAAACAAAGACAAACCGGGAAATTCGATGAATGTTATTATCCAGAATATGGATCTGATGTCGGTGAAGGCTCTCAATCAACAGCCGGCGTACGCTTCCCAGCTCCATCTCTCCCACTGTAAAATAGTCACAATAAGGTTTGTAAGTGCTCACGGAGAAGGCCGTGACGTGATGATTGGCAAATAACTCAAGTATACAGAAGCGAAGATTGAGCTCTGATCCGCTCACCTTCAGTCCTTTTCCTGGGCAGCTCAGTAATTCCAACTGAAATTCCCTAAGAATTCCGCGCATTTCCTTCAGAGCTGTTTTGATAGAACTGCGGGAAAGATGAAGCAGATCCGCAATGTCATCCACAGTCATATATCCTTGCTGAGAAATCAGGATTCGCGTGATTTCATATGCACGTTTCTTGTTTTCATCCAGTGCGTTCACCTCATTGAAATAAACGTGCATCTGCCATTCAACAGGACGGAACTGCTCTGCATTAACGATCTCAGCCCAGTATCCCTCACGTTTTTTGCTGATAATCCGAACCCCAGATTTTTCTGCAATCTCTTTGACTTTTGGCATATCATTCTTCACAGTCCGTACGCTGACATTCAGCTGTTCAGAGAGCTCGCGCGCTGTCTTAACCTGGTCCGGATTTGTACTTAATAATTGAAATAATCGAAAAGTCCGCTCATCTTCCACAATCATTCTTCTTCCCCCTTACTTCATTTCTTTATTTATATCACAGAACTGCCAAAAAGCGGACTTTCCTTTATGCTATCGATTTCAATTTTCCAACAAAATAAACATTTTATTCTTTCAAACATCTATAAATAACTGTTTTTTGAATTAGACTAATAAATTATTTTTGTCGAAAAAATATTACATTTTCAAGTTTTCTTGATCCTAATATGCTGAATGAGATTGTCCTTTCAAGGGATTAAAGGGATTTAGTGAATCATATTGCTGCCCCTTTTCTTACAGATTTTCATGCTTAGTATCTTATTTAAAACTCGTCATCCTCCAATCAACAATTGCTCAAATTCCTGTTCTGTGTTCCCAGAAAAAAAACGCTTATCATTCGGTTTTATTAAGCAAAAACCTACAGATAAACGTTTCTGATTTTTTCCTTCTTGTTCCTTGATCATATCTTTATTTTTTAGAGTTTAACTTTGATATTAAGCTTACAACAATGTACCTAGAGTAAGAAATCTGGAATAAGCCTATCAATCAAGCCGGCTGATAGCCGATTTGCAGCATCTTCTGATCCAAAGAACGGCCTTCAGCACAGGTGATCGGCAGTTTTTCTTCAGCGCTGAAGCCAATCGTTTCGCCATCATTAAGCGTTACATCCTGATCCAGCACATATCCAGCGATCGCATAGAGGAAATCACGCAGCTCCTGTGGTGAAGCAGCACTGTCCAGCACTTCCATTTCAAGTTTTCCAAACATCCGCATGCCATAGGTATAGGCACACATGCCTTTTTCACTACGGTACAGACCAAAGTAAACCCAATCCAATAATGGCAGTTCGTCATCGTTCATCATCATGGCCACTTCCAAATACATTTCCGGCTGAAAAACGGTTCCGGATGTGTAGACCCCCAGCGCCGCGACCTGTCGGCAGCAGCTGGCGCACAGCTTTGTAAACAAGGAGGCCTTTTCAATGGCGGTCTGTTCCTGACCTAAAACCGCGACTAACAGATGTGCCTGATGCTGCTTCGTCATTTCCACGGCCTGCGGCCACAGATAATTCGTTTCAGCATTGCGTTCTGCTTCCTGATCTGGAATCGGAGCCGGCATTAAACTGATCGCCGCCGTCATGCCTTCCACTTCAAAAACCAACGGCTCGCTGCTGTCCTTCGGTAACTCCGCAGCCTCAATCTGCCAATCCCTGCGCAGATCTGCCGCCAGCTTTTGCGGATCCCAGGCCGCTTCGCTTAACAGGACAAAACCCGCAAACGGTCCGTTGCCTTCGGTCTGTTCCTCGGCTTCCTTCATATAGTAGGCGCGAACCTGTTCAACCAGCTGAATTGCCTGATCCACTGCCGTTTCCGGGTTATAGACTTCCATTTCACTGAATACATGTCCGCAATGCTCCAGCTCATCCTTTTCATAACCACCCGCAACGCCCAGCAGCCAATCGGTATTTCCGGATTCCGGCTGATAACGGAAAACGTAATAGTGAAGATCGTGCAGATCAAATTCATCGGTCAGCTCGATCTGTGTGGGCAGCTTTCCCAGCTCGTGTTCATCGGCCAGCCATTCGGCCATGGCTGCGCGTGCAGCTTCTGCTTGATTCATTCAGACTTCCTCCTGCGCCTGGCTGATCCAGGCATCTTTCTGTTTTTAGAATATCATGACCGCCCGGTTTCACCAAGCGGATTTCTCAGCTTCTGATCCTGAATTCTGATTTTATATCCAAACCTTTTTGCTTCTTCGTTGTTTATAATTTCAGCGTCAGGGCGTCGTAAGCTTCGTCCAACACCCATACGCTCACGCTGCCGCCGCCGACCGGAAAACAACCGCCGCCATTTTCATCCAGTACAACGGTATCCGTCTGATTCATCAACATGTCCCGCAGGGTACTGCCGGCCAGCGCCTTTCCGACTTCCATCCACTTTGTCCCGCCGGGGGCATCGCTCATGATCACGGCCATGCCGGAATGGGGATGATCCGCTTCCCCAGAAAGGGTCCAGCCAATGATGTTGGGATCATCAAAATAATCCCGCTGCTGTCCATAGGCATAATCTTTGCGGGCCTGGATCATGCGCTTTAAACCCATCACCGGGGTAATGCGATCATGCGGAATTCCGACTAAATCGCCATAGAAAACACAGGGAACCCCTTCCTTGCGAAGCAAAATCAGCGCATACGCCAACGGCTTAAACCAGGGCGGAACCCAGGATGCCAGAGCTTGGGAAGGCTGGGTGTCATGATTATCCACAAACGTAACCGCGGACTCCGGCTCGGACTGAACCAGCGTCGAATTCAGAATTTCCCGCATATCGAACTGAGCATTGCTGGTCGCTGCCCGAACAAACTGATAGTGCAAAGGAACATCGAACAACCGCATGCAATGTCCGCAGACATCAAGATAGTGCCGCAGCTTATCCAGCTCCCAGCTCCAGTATTCGCCTACCGCCATTAACGAACGGCCGCTGTAACGACGCAGCTCCTCAAGCCAATGTGTATAGAATGTAAAATCCATGTGCTTCACGGCATCCAAACGAAAGCCATCCATCTTGACCGTATCATAATACCAACGTCCCCAGCGATCCAGTTCGGCAATCACTTCTGGATTGGATAGATCCAGATCAGCACCCATCAGGTAGTCGTAATTGCCGTTTTCACCATCCGTTTCCTGATCCCATTGTTTTCCGACAAAACGGAAAATCCCGCTGTATTTCCAATCGCTATCCCAATCGGTTCCGTCAAAATGACTCCAGTTCCAGGTGAAGTCGGAATACTTCCCTTTACGGCCAGGAAACGTAAACTTGGTCCAGGCTTGAATCGGACGCGGGTCAGCAATCGTCTGCGTCCGGTTGTCCACCGCATCCTGTACTGCCAGCACTTCCTCCTGACTGTCCGCTCCCATTCGATGATTGAGCACAATATCGGCATAGACTTCCATTCCCGCCTGATGCAAAGCCTTCATGGCTTCCAGATATTCCGTCTTTGTTCCATATTTTGTAGCGATAGTGCCTTTCTGATCAAATTCACCCAGATCATAGGTATCATACACGCCATACCCGACATCACTCTTCCCACCGGTTCCTTTATAAGCCGGCGGCAGCCAGACCCCGGTAAAGCCCAGTTCCGTCCAGCTTTTCGCCATCGCCGCACAGCGCTTCCAATGCTGCTGATCCTCCGGCAGATACCACTCAAACGCCTGCAGCAGTGTTTTATTTTTCAATACCGTCCGCCTTCTTTCGTAGAATAAGCTTACTTTATCATAAATCACTGCGTCAGATTCACAGTTCATAGAATCGTAAGAAAGCCTTTAGCGTTTCTTTTTTACTTGCGATTGCTGAAACGAGGGATCAGAAAGGGATTCGTTCACTGCCTTGATTTCGCTTTTTTCTTTTTACGGCTTCAATACACGGCTCACTTCAAAATCAATAAAACCCAAATCCGCTTTATCATAAAACGCTTTATAAGCAGTATTCTCATACGTTTTCAGCATCAGGAAATAATCGTTCTGTATCCTGTCCAGATCGTCCACACTATAGATTACATAGTCCACTATGATTTTCTGGCGATTGTTGGTTTCCTTCCCCCATTCGATCCATTCCTTAAATTGCTTCATTTCAGAAGCAAAGGATTCATCAGAGAAAAAATGAGCATTTTCTAAGGCAACATAAATTTTCATACAGCACTCAAATTTTGTATCCTGGAACAGGTCCTCGAAGTGATCACAATAAATCGGCTGGACATACAGCTTGAGCACGTAATCACTAAATATGCTCTGAATTTCCGGCCGAACTTTTTCGGTCAATAATTCAGCCTGCTGGACACAAGCTGCCGGATTCAGCAAATGATCCTTTAAATACTCTCTTGGTTGATATAGACTCTTATCCTGCCAGTCGATCTGTATGGAATCGATCCACTTATTTTCAGGATATTGAGATGTATAGGCAACATATTCCACATCCGTATATCGTTCAAAGAAATGCCGGACTTTAAACTTTTCAACGACGATCGGCGTTTGATAATAATTGCTGATATACGCGCTGAAAGAACGGGTGTTCCAGAGTATCCGCCGCTCTGCCGCTTTCATTAAAACTGGGATCAGCAGGACAAAGATCAGAAGCAGCACTTTGATTTTCTTCCCTTTCTTCATCATCATTCCCCCTTTTTAATCACACTTTTCCTGTACTGAATTTAAGTTGCAATCGTGCGCGTCCTTTAAATACTGATCAAACGCACTTGTACTCATTTAAATATTTTTGACTGACTTTAGTATATCAAAGATAGGGATTCAAAAGTGCTTCAAAAACAAAAAAACTCTCCCCATCGAGAGAGTTTAACGATCTGTAAATTTTATGCTTCAGCTTCCTCCAGCTTCGAGGTGCAATGCGGACAGCGGGTGGCGTGCAGATCAATTTCCGTTTTGCAGTATGGACACACCTTCGTCGTTTTCGGCTGCGGGGTTGGTTCTTCTTTAGCACGCAGCTTATTCATCCAGCGAATGACCAGAAAGATGACAAACGCCGTTAACAGGAAATTAATCAGACCGGTAATAAAACTGCCGTAGGCAATCGTAGATGTATGCGCCTGAGCTTCCGCCAGCGTCGTATAATGCTGACCATCCAGTGCGACAAACATATTGGTAAAATCCAGCCGTCCGGTAAACAAACTGATCACCGGCATGATGATATCATTAACCATGGAAGTCACTAACGTATTGAAGCCGCCGCCGATAATAACGCCGACTGCCAAGTCAATCATATTTCCTTTTAATGCGAATTTCTTAAACTCTTTGAGCATGATTTTTCACTCCTATCCTGTGCGTTTCATTATAGAGAACCTGCTGCGGAAAAGCAATTCCTTCCTTTCGCTTTCAGAATCAGATTGGCTGCCGATCTGATTTCCATGCATCATCATTCAATATGATTCATATTTATTGATAGTTCAATATTATAACTAATTTATCGAAAAATTAATCTTCACTTAATCCTTGATAATTCTTTATCATGATAAAATACAGACAGGATCTGCGGAGCTTGAGATGACTGCAGATCAGGAAAGGGAGGAAATGAACATGAAAAGCAGTAAAAAGCTGATGGCGCTTCTGCTTGCAGGACTGATGATGACAACTACAGCCTGCAGCACCAAGAACGAACCGACTCAGGGAAACGGTAGTTCAAAAGGCGAAGCGACGATCACAAAAACAGTTCAAGGTTTCGGCGGTGATGTAACCGTCACAGTAAACTTTGACAAAGACGGCAAGCTGGCAGGCGTAGACGCTGTCGGCGACAAAGAAACGCCGACGATCGGCGGGCAGGCATTGAACGAATTGCCAGCCAAGATTTTGGAGGCAGGAAATGCCGATATCGACGGTGTTGCAGGGGCAACAGTCACCTCAACCGCAATCAAAACCGCGGTTCAGGAAGCGATTGATGAGTACAATGGAACCTCAGCGGAAATCCCAGCCGCCAAAATGAAAGCTGGAACGTACAACGTCACAGCCAGTGGGTTCTCCTTACTTAAAGAAATGGAAGTTGCGGTGACTGTCAGCGAAGACAAAATTGAGAAAATTGAAGTTCTCGACAACGGCGATACCTATCCATTCTTAGAAGCCGCAAAAGAAAAGCTGATTCCGCGGATTCTGGAAAACCAGTCCGTCACTGTCGATTCGATTACAGGCTGCACCGGCTCCAGCACCGGCATCAAGCAGGCTACGGAAAAAGCCGTTGCCCAGGCTTTAGCAGAGGGTGGATCAGAAGCGGCAGCCATTAAAAACTTTTATAAAACACCAGCTAAATCCACAGAACAGGAAACCATTGATGTTGACGTCTTAGTTGTCGGTATGGGCGGTTCCGGTACAGCCGCAGCGATGAGCGCTGCGGAAACACAGTATGCCGCTAACGGCAATGATGCCTCCAAAGTCAGCGTTCTGGCGATTGACAAGGCCGGCAAATATGGCGGCACTTCCTGCATTACCGCCGATACAATGGGCATTAATGCTCCGGAATATGACAAGACTTACCATGGCGGCAAGGATTATGTCGACGCCGAGGCGATGAAGGAAGACTGGAACAATTTCACCAAAGGGGATGCGAAGCAGGATCTGTTGGATCTGTTCTTTGAGGAATCCGGCCCAACTGTCGACTGGCTGATCAGCCACGGCTTTGATTACGGCAAGGGTTCCCCGGAGGGAGAAGGCTACCAATACGGCGGTCCGCAGCGCGGTTTCACCGACGAGGATATCTGGTACGTCAAATTCCAGTATACCGGTCAGGGATACGGCAACTGGAAAAAGGAAACCGGCGAAATGTTTGACAGCATGATCGCAGACTATGAAAAAGTCGGCGGCCGCTACATGCTGGAAGTCGAAGCCAAAGAATTGATCTATGATCAAGCTTCCAATGCCGTAACGGGTGTGAAAGCAGAAGGCTATGACGGCAAGCAGTACACGATCAATGCCAAGAAAGTCATCATCGGCACCGGCGGGTTCTCCAACAATGCCGCCCTGCAGGAAAAATACCTGTCAAACGAATATTATCCGTTAAAAGGCAGCTGGCTGATGTACGGCATGCAGCAGAACGACGGAACAATGATCGGATCCGCCTTGGATCTGGGCGCCGGCACCTACAATATTGGAATGCCGCCGATGGTTCACTTACAGGGTGCACCGATTACATTGCACGAATATCCAGTTGAAGTGGTTGGCGATGAAAACGACCTGGGCTTCTGGACACAGCTGCCGCGCAGAAATTCTCTGAACGACTTCCCGAACGCTTTGGCTAGTGCGGCTTACGCGCTGCAGGTCAACATGAAGGGTGAACGGTTCTCCAACGAAGCTGGAACCTTCCAGACCTGGAAATCTGGCCCGCGTTATTACACGATCTGGTCAGACGACTTCTTCCGTGAAGTTGAGAAGAACGGTCTGCCTGTCAGCTTCGGCGACGATCTGACCTGCCAGGGCGGCATCGACGCAGGCAAACCGCTGCCGGTCGATGAACTGATCAATCTGTGTGTTGAAAAAGGCATTGCCTATAAGGGTGATACATTAGAAGATCTGGCCAAGCAGCTGAGCATCGATCCAGCCGTTTTACAGGACAATATCGACCGCTACAACGCCGCTGTTGAGGCTGGCAGCGACGAAGAATTCGGCAAAGCGGCTGACTTCTTAACAATGAAGATCAATGAAGAAGGCCCGTACTATGCTTTCGTAGGTGCTTCTTACATTTACTCCACAGTCGGCGGTCTGGATGTCAACACGGATATGCAGGTCTTAGGTTCTGACAATGCGACACCGATTAACGGTCTGTACGCGGTAGGTACCGATTCACTGGGTGTTCTGTTCTCTGAACAGCGTGAATACGTCACCTATGGCGGCGCAGCTCAGGGCTGGGCTTATACTTCCGGACGTCTGGCAGGCGCCAGTGCCGTGAACAGCTTAGGCGAATAAACTCCGCCTCCACTGTTTACTGTCTATAAACGATTCAGGTCTGTCCTTTTTAAGTACAGACCTTTTATTTTAGCTCTCATCTGTTTCTACAGTAAAAATTTCTTCAATCGTCACGTCAAATACCTTAGTTCTATTCCAGGCTAAGACCAAAGAAGGATTGTACCTTCCCTTTTCTAGGTTGCCAATCGTTTTCCGGTCTTTTTTCTCGTTCTCCTGAATTTCCCGGTTTACTTTCCTTTCTCAATCTCGCATAATGAAATCAGCCGCTGTCTGCAAGACAGTGAAGATGAACAAGGAGAAAGACTATGGCATTTTGGAATCCCTGGCGTGGCTGTCATCGGAAAAGTGAAGGCTGCCGCTATTGTTACATCCATAAAGGCGATGCCCGGCGCGGTGTCGATACGGATATGATCATGCGCAGTGAGCGTTTTGATGCCCCTTTGGAAAAAAAGGCCAACGGTGACTGGAAGATGAAAAGCGGCCAGATCGTTTATGTCTGCTTTTCTTCAGATTTCTTTGTTGAAGATGCCGATCCCTGGCGTCCTGAAGCCTGGCAGATCATCCGTCAGCGGCCTGATCTTCACTTTCTGTTTCTGACCAAGCGCATTGAACGCTTCACTATCGGACTTCCCGAGGATTGGGGGAATGGATATCCCAATGTCACCATTGGGTGTACGGTGGAAAATCAACAGCGGGCAGATGAAAGATTAACCCTATTTTCCACGCTGCCCATTGTCCACAAGAATATTATCTGTCAGCCCATGCTGGAAGCGATTCAGCTGGAAGACTGGCTGAAAAGCGGGGAGATTGAGTTAGTCGTAGCCGGCGGCGAATCTGACCGCTGCGCCCGACCCTTGGATTATGCCTGGATTCTTGATCTGCACGATCAATGCCAGCGTCAGAACACACACTTTGAATTTCGGCAGTGCGGTACCCACTTCATCAAAGACGGAAAGTGTTATACCCTGCCCTACAAGGAACTCTGCCGGCAAGCCCGCAAAGCAGACATCAATCTTTGAAACTCGCTTTTTCTGGCCGGGAAATGCGAGGAAATTTACACCGGCTTTGAGTACAATAAAATTACAGAAAGGATCTGAAGACTATGGAATGGATTGAACGGCTCAATGCTTCGCTGAATTACATCGAGGAACATCTCACCGAAGCGATCGAGATCGATGACCTTGCTCAAATTGCCTGTTGTTCCAGTTATCACTATCAGCGCATGTTCACTTATATCGCAGGAATCCCGCTATCGGAATATATGCGCCGGCGGCGGATGTCAATTGCCGCCGTTGAGCTGCAGCAAAGTGAAATCAAAATTATTGATTTGGCGCTGAAATATGGATACAACTCACCGACAGCGTTTAACCGTGCCTTTCAAAGCGTGCATGGGATCGCCCCTTCGGCAGTCCGCAAAGCGGGCAGCGTTGTCAAAACTTTTCCTCCAATCAGTTTTCGGATCACTGTTAAAGGAGTGGAAGAAATGAATTATCGGATTGAAAAGAAAGAAGCATTTCGAATCGTGGGCTTATCCGCCCCAATGAAAAACAACACGGAGGAAAACTTTTCTGTCGTTCCTCAGCTGTGGGGCAAAGCGGCTCAGGAAGGATTCATCCCCAAGTTGGCATCGATGATGAACACCTCGATCATGGGAATTTTAGGTGTCAGCGCCTGTTTTGACAATGAGCAATGGAAATACTTCATCTCTGTGGCAACCAGCCTTCCTGCGGAAGCTCCGTTGGAAGAATACACTGTTCCGGCTTATACCTGGGCAATTTTTTCCGGCGAAGGCGCTTGTCCGCAGGCTATTCAGGAGTTGGAGCGCCGGATCGTTACCGAATGGCTGCCGACTTCCGGGTATGAATATGACAATGGTCCGGATATCGAGGTTTATCTGGAACCTGACCCATCCAAAGCACGTTTCGAAGTCTGGATTCCAGTGGTACGGGCAAAATCAAGTGATGCGCAATGAGTGCTGAATTTGAAAATTTTAAGCAGAGCTTAAAACCCGATGAACAAACTTGCGTTCAGGCGCTGCATGAAGCCTTTTTAAAGCAAGGCTGTCAGGCTGAAATCAAAGAAGCGAAAAGCGGGTATACTGTGAGTTATATCAACTCTGCCCGCAAAACGGCTGCCAACTTTGTCTGCCGCAAGACCGGCGTCAAACTGCGTTTGTATCCGGAGAGCTTAGACCAATATGAATCCTTTTTAAATACCCTTCCGGAAAAAATGAAAAAAAAAATTCGCAAAGCTTCCGTCTGTAAGCGGCTGATCGATCCCACTGACTGCAATCCGCGTTGTCAAATGGGATATACGTTCACCCTGGATGGAGAACAATTTCAGAAATGTCGGTACATGGCCTTTTTCCTAAGTGTTAATGAGCTTTCTACACCTTATCTGTTGGAATTTCTCGATCACGAAAGCCAAGCTCATCAGTAACCCGAGAAGACAGCGGTCTTAAAAGTAGTTGATACTTAATCTATAGTTCTAAAAACTGCACTGGCGCAATCCAAAATCAGCGTTCCCTATTTAATTAGGGAATGCTTTTTTTATGGCTTCAATCCCATCAAAATGTAAAATATTTCAACACTTTTCTTCCATTTGTCTAAAATAATGAATTTTCTTCGATTTTCGGCGGGGCTTTTTCCATTTTTCCGCAATATGTATAATGGAGGGTTAATGATAAACATGAATTCGGTTAACACAAAATACAAATCGTCCCGCGTGAAAAGAAAAAAGTTATTATCTTTAACGGAAGACTGGATCTTCAAACATGTCTTCTGTAATCCTTTTAATCTGGAAATTCTTAAATTCCTGCTTCAAGCGATCCATCCCCAGCTCGTCATCAAAAAGATTGTGTTGTTTCCCAATGAAGAAACAGTAAACTTTGAAGATCAAAAAGCCAACCGCTATGACGCCCGCGGCTTGATCAACGATCATCTGATGTTTAATGTTGAAATGCAGCGCTCAGGAAGCAAAGCTTTACAAGGGATCCGTATTGCCTTTTACGCCTCCCGCCTGTTCAGCAGTCAGCCTATCCGTGGTGTGGACTTCTCAAAATTAAAACCGATTTGGGTCTTAATGATTGCGGATTTCCCATTTTTTGATGATCCGGATCAATATTTTGAAGACTATTCCTTTGTCGGCAGCCGCAATGCGAAATCCTTGACAGAATATATTCAATTGAGTATTATTGAGATAGATAGAGCGGAACGCTTAGCGAAGAAACCGACAGAGCAGCTGACGGCTTTAGAGCGGTGGGTAGTCGTCCTAAAATATGCAGGAGACCCATCAAAAAGAGCGTGGATCCGCAAGATTATGGAATTGGACGAAGGATGTTGAAAGGCGGTGGAAATAATGGAAGCTATCCCTCGTGAAACAGTTGAATTCATGCGGCAGACAGACGAAATGGCGCATGAAATGGAATTAATGGGACAATACTTTAATGGCATGAAAAAGGGCGAGCGAAAAGGCAGAATAGAAGGAAAACTCGAAGGAAGACAGGAGGGACTCCAACAAGGAATTTTGATCAACAAGGTTCATCTGATCCGCAAAAAAGCGGCGAAAGGCAAGACAGCCGAAGCTATCGCTGAAGCTTTAGAAGAAGAAATCACTCTCATTGAAAAGATATTAAAAATAATTCAGGCCCATCCCAATTTCTCTGATTCTCAAATCGCTAAGCGACTGACTAAAAACAAGCGGTCTAACAAGAAGGACAACACCGTAAGATTGATATATCCATGATGAATCCCTTTAGCTAAGCAAAAAAAGCTTCAAAGCGAAGCTTTTTTTATTATGTATTTATTTTTCAAGCAGCGCTCGAATAGCGGGTTCCAGTGCTGATAATTCCGAGGTATCTTTGCGAATCCAACAGGATAGGGTCATGCCATGAATCAGAGCACAGATCTGCGGAGCTAAATTGGCAGCTTTTTCTTCACTGTAGCCACAGGCTGTCAGTTTATCCTGATACAGGCGAATCCAGCGAATATAGACCTGCTTGGCGGCGGCTTCCATTTCAGCACTGATATCCGATGCTTCGATTCCAATAAACGTAATGACCAGCGAAGTAGCATATCCCTTATTATTGGTCAGCATATCCGCAATATGATGAGCCATCTTCACAAACACTTCCACCGCATTATCTGAAACAGGAAAGATGGAAGTCAAGATTCCCTTTTCCATCCGTTCATAGGCGTAATTCAGCACCTCAACCCCAAGCTGATTCTTACCATCAGGAAAGAAATAATAAAAGGAACCTTTCGGGATCCCGCACGTATCCAGGATTTCTTTTAACCCTACTCCATAATATCCCTTCTGTGCAATTAAGTTAGCCGCTGATTTCAAAATTCGAAGCCTTTTTTCACTGGTTTTTTCCTGATTCATTCTTTTCTCCCCTATCGATATCTTCCGTCATCTTTATTTCTCTTTCTTTTTATTATAAACTAGAATCAGGACAGAGCGAAAGCGCTATTGTCAAATTGATACTTAAAACCTAAGAAAACACACGGATTATAAACAGGATCTGACCTGGCTCAATACAAATTACTTAAGCCCGATCAACATCCACCATCACTCCATTAAGAAAGGCACTTACAAGAATGCAAAAACATCGAAGCTGGATTTTAAAAATGATGATTGGCAGCGCAATACTCCTGTTGAGTTTCTTTCTTTTGACTGGACTGCGGATCATCCAAGTCATGCGTTGGCGCGATATAGATCAAACATTGACAATGCGGTGCCTGGGTGCCTGTTCCTCGGAAAATCTCGAATTACACCTGCAGGGAACAGTAAATCAATCCAACCTATTTCATGGGAGTCTGCATGCCGGTGAAATTGAAATCCAGCTTAAAAATATCAAAATGACGCCCAGCACGCTTTTCCCGGATTCTGAATATCAATATTGGGATCTCGATAGTTCACGCGGATCTCCCGACTTAAAAATGGTGATGAACCGCTCGTTAACCCAATGGTTTCTTTTTGATTCGAAACGTTCCTTTTTAATCCTGCCGGCGGATTTCAATCTGAATGAACTGGACAAGGTTGAAAATGCGGCGGGAGTCCGGATTCGGCTTAACCCATAAATTCTAGCCGTTTGATTTTTGAGAAGTATTTTCACTGAGTATACAAGCAGAAGTGTGCTTCTGTCATTTTCTTCTGCACTGAGGAATCAATCATTTTTGTCACATTCGCCTTTTCTCTCGTTTTTTTAGTTATAATAAAGAAAAGGGAGGATGACTAATGAATAAAATATGGATCATTGAGGACGATCCCAGTCTTGCCCGTCTGATTTCGGAAAACTTAACGAAATGGGGATATCCATGTGAAGCCGCTGTGGATTTCGATCAATTAGACAAAGAATTCTTAAAGGTTCAGCCGCAGCTGATCATCATGGATGTTTCACTGCCGGGAAAAAGCGGTCATGCCTGGTGTGCTGAGATCCGCAAGCTTTCCAAAGTTCCGATTCTTTTTTTGTCTTCTCACAGTGAAAATCTCGATATTATCATGGCCTTGAACCAGGGTGGGGATGATTATCTGACAAAACCCTTTTCGATGGAAATTCTGGTTGCCCGGATTCAGGCCCTGCTGCGCAGGACCTATAGTTATGAACCTTCCGGAACCCTGATGGAATTTCAGGGCGCTGTCTTTAATCTTGCTGATGCTTCCTTAAGCAAAGAAGGACGCCAGTGTGAATTAACTAAAAATGAGTTTAAAATTCTGCAGCTGCTTTTGGAAAATAAAAATAAAGTCGTTTCCCGGGAGAAAATCATGCTTAAGCTGTGGAACAGCGACTGTTTCGTGGATGAAAATACCTTAACCGTAAACGTCAACCGTCTGCGCCGCAAGATGGAACAACTGGGAATCGAGGACTGCATCGAAACACGCAAGGGATTGGGGTATCTGCTTCATGCTTAGAAGTTATCTGCGGCATCGTCAATTTTTGTTTCTGTGGACAGCTGTTGTCCTGATCATTTTTCTTTTCCTGCAGTATCTCTATTGGTATCCGCTGGCATCGATTGGCTATACCGCGCTGATCGTCGTTACTGTATTGGCAATCATTACGGCGTTTGACTACCGCAATTATCGCAGTCGTCTGAATCAGCTCGATGCCTTGGAAGAAGCCTGGATCAGTTTGGAACGGGAGATGCCGGATACGCAGGATCCCCTGGAACAGCGTTATCAGCAGCTGATCCTCAAACAGCGCAAAATTTTAACTTCCGAAAAACAAAAACAACTGACTGCTCAGCAGCAGCGGGAAGAACTGGTTACGATGTGGATGCATCAGATTAAGCTGCCCCTGGCTTCGCTCAGCTTGATCATTGAAAGTCTGGAACCTGATGATATCCTTTCCGCCAGTCATCTTAATGAGATGAAGCTGGCTTTAATGCGCACTGAACAATATGCGCAAACAGCACTCAAAGCTATCCAAATTGAGAATTTAAAAGAAGATTTAATCCTGGAACCTTGTGATCTGGGGGAACTCTGCGCGGAAGTGATCCGCAAACAGGCGCTTCCATTTATCCTGAAAAAGCTGCAGCTGGATTTCATTCCGTTTCACCAGACCGTGATCACCGACCGGAAATGGCTTGGCTTCATGGTGGAACAGCTGTTGTCCAACGCTTTAAAATATACCGATTCCGGAACGATCAGCGTAACATTTCAGTCAGATCCCGCACCGCACCTGATCATCGCCGACACCGGCAAGGGCATTTCCGCTGCCGATCAGCAGCGTTTGTTTGAGCATGGATATACCGGATATAATGGCCATCAGGATTTTAAAGCTAGCGGGATCGGCTTAACCCTCTGCAAAAAAACCGCGGATTCCTTAAACATCAAGCTGGTTCTGGAATCGGAAAAGGACAAAGGGACTCAGGTTCATCTGATTTTCCCTCAATCCGACCTGTTTTTCTATCGTTGATCCGGTGCTTTCCATCGTGACAAAAATGTTTGATTTCCTGGGAAATTGTTCGTTAAGTCGATGGAGCGAATTTTCTGATCACGATAAAATGGAGGCAGATGAAAGAAATGAGGGATGCAAAATGGAACTGCTTCGTGCAGAGAACATTCAAAAAGTGTATAACACCCGCGCCGGAGGAAAGCCTTGCCGCGCTTTGGCCGGGGTCAGCTTCTCCGTGGAAGCCGGTGAATTCGTTGCGATTATGGGAGCTTCCGGATCCGGTAAATCAACACTGCTGAATATCCTGGCAACACTGGATATGCCCACCAGCGGTGAGGTTTATCTGGAAGGAAAGTCCATGAAGTTGGTGAAGGGAAAAAATCTGGCCGCTTTCCGGCGGGAAAAGCTGGGCTTTGTATTCCAGGATTTTAATCTTCTGGACACCTTCACTGTCCGCGACAACATTCTTCTGCCGTTAGTGCTCTCCCGTACCCCGCTGGCAGAGATGCAGCGCCGGCTGAAACCCGTTGTCGATCGTTTAGGGATTGAAGCGTTATTGGAGCATTATCCGGTTGAAATTTCCGGCGGTGAAAAGCAGCGGACTGCCGTTGCCCGAGCGGTGATCACACAGCCGCGTCTGATCCTGGCGGATGAGCCTACCGGAGCCTTGGATTCCCGTTCTTCCCAACAGCTGCTAAGCATTTTTGATCAGCTCAACAAGCAAGGTCAGACACTGCTTATGGTCACGCACAGCTCCTTGGCTGCCAGTCATGCCCAACGGGTATTGTTTATCCGCGACGGCAAGCTGTTTGCCGAATTGTGCCGCGGCGATCAGTCGCAGCAGGTCTTTTATGACCGCATCACCGCCTCCTTATCCATGGCGACCCGGCAAGGAGAAGAATGCCTATGATCCGCTATGCATTCCGGCTGGCCTGGTCCAATCTCAGGCGCACGCAGAACGTCACACTGCCCTTTTTTCTGGCCAGTACCGTGACCGTATTTCTGCATTTTCTGATCATGACGATGATGTTTAACCCGCATGTCCCGGAAATCCGCGGCGGGGCCACGCTGGCTTTTATCTTCCAGCTAGGCGTCTTCGTCATCACTACGTTTGCGATTCTGTTTATGATCTCCATCCATCAGATGTTGTTGAAAAAACGAAAGAAGGAATTGGGATTATATACGATCCTGGGCATGGAAAAAAAGCATATTTCACTGATTCTGTTCTGGGAAAATGCGATCCAGACAACGGCCTCGCTGGCCTTGGGGTTGATTCTGGGCTTTGTCGGCGGTCAGCTGATGTGGATGATCCTGCTGCGGATGCTCAACAGTCCTGATGGGCTTCCGTATACCTTTTCCCTGACAGCGCTGATCTGCACAACCGTCGTCTTTCTCGGATTATTTATCGTCACAACTGCGGTTTCCTTGTTCCAGATTCATCGGATCAATCCGATTGAACTGCTTCACAGCGAAAAACAAGCCGACAAACCAGTGCGGTTTCTCGCTGTGAAAACGGGAATCGGCGTGATTGTGCTTGGGATCGCTTACGCCATTGCCCTCTTGACCAACAATATGTTTACCGCGTTGATGGTGTTTTTTTTCGATTGTCTGTTAGTCATCTTTGCAACTTCGATCTTGTTTGAATCCGGAATCACATTCTTTCTGCGCTGGCTGAAAAAACGCAGATCCTTCTATTACAAGCCCAACAATTTCGTCGCGGTTTCGATGTTGTCCCATCGGATTCGCCGTAATGCGGCCAGTCTGACGACGATTTGCATCCTCAGTACGATGCTGTTAGTCACGATGGGCGGGAGTGCGGCCTTATTCTTCGGCGAGGATAACGCCCTATCCGAATCCAATCCGGATGATCTGACCTATACGCTGACAGGAGAGCTGACTTCTTCCAAACAGGATGAGCTTGCCGCAGCCGCTGAACAACTGGCTGCGGAAAATAACGTGGTTCTCGAAGACGTCCAGATTTACAGCTACGCCGATGCTTATTCCAAGCTGCAGGATAATGTGTTAAGCCCCTTTGTTGACAGCGATTTTCTTATCGGCCTGCGCAGCGCGGTGATTGATTATGGCTATGATGTCTTTTTGATCCAGGCTGATACGTATCGGCGGATTAGCGGACAAACCGCCAAGCTGCAGGAAGATGAAATCTTGATTCTCACGGGAAATAAACAGCTTCAGCTTTCAAATTTAACGATTCAGGGAAAAACCTATGCGGTTCAAGATATCCAGCGCGATACTCCCTTTTCCTGCCGCAAGTACAACAACGGCGGGGGTACGAATACTTCGAATTCCAGTGAACTGTTATTTCTGGTCTTCGCGGACGAAGCGTCGCTGATGTCTGTTCAGGATTATCTGCAGGAAGGCGAGTGGGAAAGCAATACACGAATCGGCGTCAATTATGCTGGAACATTAGAAGATCGAACAGCCTTTTACGAAGCTTTCAATCAGAAAGTCCGCGCTCTGGATGCACCTGTCCGTTATGCAACCTGTCTGGATTATGACCGTCAGGAATTCAAAAGCATGTATGGCGGATTGTTGTTTGTCGGCGTTTTCTTCTCCGTCTTATTTCTGACCGCCACGGTTCTGATCATCTACTTCAAACAGATTTCAGAAGCAATGGATGATCGTGAACAATACTTCATCCTGCAGAAGGTCGGCATGGATGAACAGGAGGTTTCCGCAACCATCAACCGTCAGGTTGTCCTGGTCTTCTTCCTTCCTCTGATCACTGCCCTGCTTCATACCGGTTTTGCGATGCCGTTGATGCAGACTCTGCTGGTCGCGCTGAAACTGACCAATCCCATCTTCACCTATACCTGCGTCAGTATATGCGCCATCCTCTTTACAATCTTCTATCTCATCTTCTATCGCATGACTTCCCAGATCATTAAGAAAGAAGTTGCATTTTAACCGACAGTAAAAAGACTGCCCTAAATCCTGAATTCATAAATCATCAGGACAGGTGCAGTCTTTTCTTTTGTTCTTCTTGCTTATGCGGTCAACTTTCTTTTTCGACTTGGTTATTCGTACTTTCTGCCTAAATAAAACATCGGAATCAACAATGTGCCCAAAAACGGAAGAACCCAGGCTAAAACCACACCGTAGTTCGGCAGCGGCAGCGTGTCGATCCACACGTAATAGGGAGGCATGACAACCATCGTGACCAACGACCAGATCCGTCCGGCTTGGACTATATGCGGCCAGTTGCGATTGTTGAAATGAACGCCGGCCAGATTGATTCTGAAAATGCCGTCGCTGTAGGCGCTGATTGAATTTTCATCGTAGTAAGCCGGAAGCTTTTCCTTGATTCCTACACAGAAATAGATTCCAAAAATGATGCTGAGCAGTTCCATCACGGCGATATTGCTGACGCTGACAAGCTGTCCATAGCCGCTTTTGAGCAAGATCCAAAACTCGGCAGCGGTCAAAATCAGACATCCGATCAATAACCGGCAATATGTCTTACGCCGCTGCTTGAGAACCTGAGAATCCTCCTCCGTCATCGTGATGGCTTTTTTCACCAGCGCCTCAACCTGTGTGACATTCATCGGTTCGTTGCTTGGCATCCGGCGGCCTTCCAGCAGTTCCGTCACACTGACGCCCAAGGCCTGAGCCAGAGGAATCAACAACGTAATATCCGGCATGTTCAGTCCCCGCTCCCACTTGCTTACCGCTTTATCCGACACAAACAATTGCTGTGCCAGTTCTTTCTGCGTCATTTTCTTTTGTTTTCTTAATTCCACGAGGAATGCTCCAAATTCTTTCTTATCCAATTCGTACATTGCTTTGTCCTCCTGCCTTTATTTTAGCGTAATTCAGTTTGACTTTCGACCGACGTGCGGTTGAGTTTGACCGCCGAGCGTCCTTTATTGCCAGGAAACGTCAGGTTGATTGTATTTCATTGCTTTATCAGATCATTTTCTGTCACAGTCCATTTTATCTTTCGTCTAATGAAAGGAAAGAGATTCTTAAGGAGGAGAAATGATGAACTTTTTTATTGCCTGTCTGATCGGCGTCATCGCTGGTGTGATCGACATTCTGCCGATGATCAAAATGAAATTGGATACCTATTCGATAACATCCGCATTTTTGTTTTATGTGATCCTGACCTTCATGATTGTCTATACCCAGGTCGCCGGACTGGCCTGGTGGCTGAAAGGGCTGATGGGACCGATTCTGGCCTTGCCGACGATCATCCTGGCTGCGAAAGAAGATAAAAAATCCTGGATGCCCATGCTGGTGATGTCCGCCGTATTGGGGACAGTGATCGCAGCTGCCGCGCATTTTCTTATTCATTAAGATTACGCTTTGTGCTTTGCATCAAAATCAAAAGAAAAAGGAAAATCCCGAACTCGGACTTTCCTTTCTTTTTTTATTCAGCTTAGGGCTGCGGCAGAGCTTTCAGCTGCTGATGACGGCTGAATATTTCCATAAACTCTTCGCCGGTTATCGTTTCTTTCTGAAGCAGATATTCCGCTTCTTCATGCAGCAGCTGCGCATTGTCTTCCAGAATCTTGCGGGCTTCGGCATGGGCGTTCTTGATGATCGCCATGACTTCTTTATCCACCAGAGCTGCGGTTTCATTCGAACAGATCAAGGAAGCATCACCGCTGAGATAACGGTTGTTGACTGTTTCCAGGGCAGTCATTCCGAATTGATCGCTCATGCCTAACTGGGCAACCATCGCCCGCGCCAGCCGTGTGGCTTGTTCAATATCGTTGGAAGCGCCGGAAGTGACGATGTTGAACATGAATTCTTCCGCCGCTCTTCCGCCCGTCAGTGTGCGGATCTTTTCCAGAATTTCATCCTTACTCATCAGCACGCTCTCCTGCTCGGCAACCTGCATGGTATAGCCAAGCGAACCATTGGTGTGCGGGATAATCGTAATCTTATGCACCGGCGCCGAATTTTTGGAAACCGCCGCGACTAAGGCATGGCCGATTTCATGATAGGCGATGATTCGTTTTTCCTTTTCGGAAATCACAGCGCCCTTGCGTTCCTTGCCCGCGATGACCGTATCGACCGCTTCATCAAAATCCGGCTGCATGACCTGCGTATGGCCGTTGCGCACAGCGGCCAGTGCGGCTTCATTGACGATATTGGCCAACTCCGCTCCGGAAGCCCCGGAGGTGGACAGCGCAATCGTGCGGTAATCGATGTCCTCACTGACAACAATTTCCTTGACATGCACTTTCAGGATCTCTTCCCGCCCTTTTAAATCCGGCAGTTCTACCGGTATCCGCCGATCAAACCGACCCGGTCTTAACAAAGCCTTATCCAACGTTTCCGGACGGTTGGTCGCTGCCAGAATCACAACGCCCTTGCTTCCGTCAAAGCCATCCATTTCGGCTAACAGCTGATTCAGGGTCTGTTCCCGTTCATCATTGCCGCCCATGCCGTTGGCACTGTCACGTTTCTTGCCAATCGTATCAATTTCATCAATAAACACGATACACGGTGCTTTTTCCTGCGCCTGTTTGAACAGATCACGAACCCGCGCCGCACCCATGCCGACAAACATTTCCACAAATTCCGAGCCGGAGATGGAGAAGAACGGAACACTCGCTTCCCCCGCTACGGCTTTGGCTAACAGCGTTTTGCCAGTACCCGGAGGCCCGACTAACAACGCGCCTTTCGGCATCTTGGCGCCCAGCTTCTTATATTTATCCGGATTGTGCAGAAAGTCCACAATCTCGCTCAGCGCTTCCTTGGCTTCATCCTGTCCAGCTACGTCTTTGAACGTCTTGCCGGTTTCTGCCGAAACATAGATCTTGGCATTGGATTTGCCGAAGGTCATCGTGTTGGCACCCATCTTTTTTGCCAGCTGCTTGGAGAACAGCTGTCCAACACCCAGGATGATGATGATCGGCACCAGCCACATCAACATATCCATAAGGAAAGAATTCTGCTGCGGAATCACCGCGGTATACTGGGCCCCGCTTTGTTCCAGACGATCTGTCAGCGCCGGGTCGTTCGGCATAATTCCGGTGACAAAGACATTTTTCTTGTTGTCCTTAATCGTATAGGCGATTTTCCCGGTCTGATTATCGACTTCAACTTCATCGACCTGCTTTTCATCCAAAGCGGCAAGCAGATCGCTGTAGCCGACTTCCTTGATCCGCTGATTCTGAATCATCGGCGTAACAAAGAGATTAAACGCCATCAAGGCGATCATCATCACAAAGTAATAATAAATTAACGGCTTTTTATTTTTTGGTTTTTCTGTTTTCATAAATCCTCCCGATCCAGGAACTCATTGAGTTTGTGCAGACCTGCGCAGATTTCTTCCAGATCCTGCAGCGTCATTTTCGCTGAAAGCTGATCGCTTTGCAGCTGCAGCTGCTGATCACAGTCGGCAATCAGCTGTTTGGCCTTGGCTGACAGACAGATATGGACTGTCCGCTGATCCTTCTGCGAACGAATGCGGTGCAGAAAGCCGTTGCGCTCCAGGCGCTGGCATATTGCCGAGATGTTGCTGACAGTCATGCCGGAAGCCGCCGCCAGATCACATATCCGCTGCTCATCCTGCTGAAACAGCTCAAGCATGACAATCGCCTGCGGACCTGTCAGACCCAATGGTTCATAGACTTCCCGTAAGCAGCGATGCAGACGCATGTTGATCTGCCGCATCAGCGTCATCATTTCCATGACTTGTTCGCTCATAATTCCTCCATTTCTAAATATTCAATGCATTGAATATCTATTTATTGATGATTATAGGCGTTGTTTCTTATTCTGACAAGACTTCTGCCCCACTTCACACAATCTCACAAAATCATTCCATTTTTTCCGGCAGTTCTTCCAATCTTACCAACGATGATGATACTTTCTCAGAGAAACGAATGGCTGGATTCTGAGTTTTCAGAAAACGCATAACGGTTTTTGCATCCTTGTCCTTCTGCAGCTGAATTAAGGTCGTTCTGCCATCTTGGGTATTGATCTGCAGCTGACAAGGGGCGTAGAGCTTTTCGGATTTTCTTAACGGCACCAGAGCATAGCTGCACATTGTAATTTCATCATAAGTTCCCTGTACGCCCTGCTTATTAAACCAGGAAAGCCAGCCGTCTTCCATAAAAAACGTCGTGTCTACCTGACGGTAAAGCAGCCGCTGCGGTCCGCGCAGCTGCTGGGTAAACCGTTTGACCTGACCTAATTCATGAACAGCCTGGATCAGTCGGACAGCTAAAGCTGCAAGCCAAACGATAAGAAACAAGCCAACATAGATGGATTGGCTTACCCAAGCTAAAAACGCGGTGATGATCAATAAAAGCAAATAGAAAATTAAGGCGCGGCTGTGTTTTTTGACAACCTGCTTCTGAATGAGTTCCGTGATGTGTTTCATTCCCCTCACCTCCATTGACTTCATTGTATCATATTTTTCTTATTTCTCGTATTCATTATTCTTTTCTTATACAAAAGACTGAAATTGTAAAAGAAAACCCGAACCGCTGTCGTTCAGCCTATCCGGGTTTATTCAAATTCAGGTAATTCCTCCAGCGTTAACGGCTTGTTCGGCACCTCATAATAGACCGTCAGTGCGGGATTCATCGTTTTCAGAAACCGCAGAACCAACATACAGTCCGCTTTGTGTTCCAATGCAATCACGGTATAGCGCTGATCCCGACAATTGATCTGTAATTTCCAGCTGCGCCGCCGGCTGTCAAATTTCATTCGGGAATTCTCATTGATCTGATTGAGATAACAAGTTTTAATCTGTTCATAGCGGACACACAGACCCTGTCCGCGGTACCAGGAAATAAGCTTATTGGGCAGAAAGAACGTATTGTCCGCCTGCCTGCACACCGGATAGGAATCATTCAGTTCCAGCGTTTGAACAAAACGTTTAACCCGCGCCTTTTGCACGAGTGCTTGCAAACTCACAAGGACGTCGACGATCAAACTAACGGCGAATAACAGCCATAGAGTTCCGCTGAACCAGGAGATCACCAGTGTCAGTAAATTCAGCGTGAACGCAAAGCTCAGCTTTTCCCAGGGTTCCCTCATCGCTTTTTGAATTAATCCCGCCTCGATCCGCTGCATCCCGGTCATCTCCTTTTCCTTATTATAGCAGGAAACAACAGGATTTCAGCGAAACTATTCTATTTTACCGCCTCATTGGGTTCATCGAATTCGCTTCATTTTCCAGCTTATTCATAACGCAGTGCGTCAATCGGATCCAGCTTGGCGGCTTTGTTAGCCGGATAGTAACCGAAGAACACGCCGATTGCCATACTGAAGCCGACCGCCAGCGAACAGGCCGCGGCTGAAGGCTTAGCCGGATATCCAAGCAGATTAGCCGCACCTGCTCCCATCGCTACGCCCAACAGGACGCCTAACAGACCTGCGATCATGCAGATAATCATCGCTTCAATAATAAACTGAACGCGAATCGCCAGATTCGGCGCGCCCAGCGCCTTGCGGGTACCGATCTCACGCGTCCGTTCCGTGATGCTGACAAGCATGATGTTCATCACGCCGATCCCGCCGACCAACAGGCTGATCGCCGCAATGCCGGCAATCGCCACCTTCACTGTATCGAGCATCTCCGTCATTGTTTCCAGCATTTCCTTCATGCTGGATGCAGAAATGGTGTAGGTCTCATTGTGGGTGTAAAAGCTGGTGAAAAAAGCTTCGGTATCGCTCAGCAGTGTATCGACATCTTCACCAGCCGCCCCCACAACCGTGATCGACTGGTAGCCCTGGTTCGCTTGGGTGATCTTCTTACCCACAGCGGCAGGCACATACATCGAAGTCGTCAGATTGTCGCTGTCTGAAAGCGCCGTCATCATGCTGCTGGAAGTGTCGTAATGATAAATTCCTACAACGTAAAAGATCTGAACCTGGTTATTCAAACTGACTTCCAGCTTTTCCCCCATCGCTTTTTCCACTGATCCGTACAGCTTTTCAGCCAGATAATCAGAAATGACGGCCGAACGCTTGGTGTCAGCATTGTCTTTATCGTTAATAAATCGTCCGGTGATCATGTCCAGATCTTCGACCATCAACGCATCGGGATTGACTCCGGTGACATTGACGCTGCCGGACACTTCTGCCTGCGTGATCGTTCCGCTGCCGACACTTTCCGTGCAGGAAACAGCGGTGATGCGTCCGTCAAAGAGGGACCGATATTCCGCGATCATGGCTTCCGAGATCAGATCCTTTTCATCGGGATTACTGGGGCCGAACATGAACGTCCGGCCGCCGCCGCTGAAGTTGGAAGAGGAACTGCTGCTTTTTTTCTGCAGGGAAACCGTGATGTTGCTGGCCCCCATGCCGGCCATGCTGTCGGTGATGGATCCGGTCAGTGAGTCGCCGACCGTCATGATCGCGATTACGGAACTGATGCCGATGATAATTCCCAGCATCGTTAACAGCGAACGCATTTTATTGGCTTTTAAGCTGGAAAGCGCCATCAGAATATTGTCAAGCACGCCCATGAACGCCTGCTCCTTTCCGAACGCTGATGATCTGACCATCACGCAGGGTGATCACCCGCTGGGTTTCCTCGGCCAGTTCCGGATTATGCGTAATCAGCACAATCGTTTTCCGCTGTTCTTCATGCAGCTTATGAAACAGATCCATCACGATCCGGCTGGTCGCCGTATCCAAGGCGCCGGTCGGTTCATCCGCCAGAATCAAGGAAGGATCATTGGCCATGGCCCGGGCGATCGCAACCCGCTGCTTTTGACCGCCGGACAGTTCATTGGGCTGATGTTTCTTCCGCTCGCCCATGCCCACCAGCTCCAGCAGCCGGCCAGCCCGCTCAGTCCGTTCCCGGGCGGCAACGCCGGCATAAAGCATCGGCAGCTCTACATTTTTAAGCGCGCTCATCCGTCCGATCAGGTTAAATGTCTGAAAAACAAAGCCGATCTGCTGATTGCGGATCCGCGCCAGCTCCTGATCCCCGGCCGTTTGAATATCGACGCCGTTAAGCCGATAATGTCCTTCGGTAGGACGGTCCAGTGCGCCCAAGATGTTCATCATCGTCGATTTGCCGCTGCCGCTCTCCCCTACGATAGCGACAAATTCACCGGGTTCAACCTGCAGATCAATCCCATGCAGGATCTCAAGTTCATTGGGCTTGCCTATATAGTAGCGCTTGATGATGCCCTGCATGGTGATGACCGGCAAATGCGGCGTACTCATCCATTGCCTCCCCGGCCGCCTGGCGCACCGCCGCCGTTTCCGCCCGGTCCGCCGCCGGAAGGCATCTCACCGGAAGGCATGGAGCCGCCCATGTCAAACTGAATTCCGGCATTGTTGGAAAAGTCCTGAGAATTGCTTTCCGTCATGTTGACCTGGGCCTGTTCTGGATCGGCACTGCTGCGCACTTCCATCCCTTCACTCAGTTGGGAAGAACTGATTTCAATATAGTAATCATTTTCCTCGCCGGTCGTGACGCTTACTTCCTTAAAAACCGCCTCTGCGCCGGAACCTGACTCCTTGACGAAGACAACCGCTTCGCCCTGATCATTGGTCCCTACCGCGTCAATCGGAACGACAAAGACATTGTCTACCGTAGATTGGATGATCTCCACCGTTGCGTTAATTCCTACATATAAGCCGCTGTTGGGTGTCGTTACGGTCACTTCCGCTGAGAAGCCGGTGCTGTTCTGGGATGAAGCCACAGGGGAAATCTGCGTCAGCGTGCCTTCAATTTCACCCTCGGTCGCATCCGTTGTGATTTTCGCACGCATTCCCAGTTCAACATTCTGAATTTCATACTCTGGAATGGTCACTGAAATTTTCAGCGCTTCGGTATCCTGAATCGTTGCAATCGTCGTGTTGTTGCCGGCCATGGAACCGACGGTCACATTGATTGCCGTCACCTTTCCGGCTGTTTCCGCGGTCAACGTACAATTCGCTCTTTTTTCATATAAATCATCCAAGGCATCACTGGTGGACGCTTTTTCCAGCGCTTCCTTGGCATCCGTGACTTTTGTTTCCCAAGTATCCCGTTGGTTTCTGGCTGTGTTCCAGGCATTCACCGCATTGTTGTAAGCGGTCTGCGCAGAAGTATAAGCCGCGGCCAAGGCATCATAATTCATTGCGGACTGCGCTGTTTTTAAATCCTGCTGGGCACTGTCAACCTTGGATTTGGCTTCATTAGAAGCTTGTTTGGCATTCTGATAGTTCGTTCCGGCGGTGCATGCCGTATCCTCCAAGCCTGAACACTCTCCCGAATTGATCGCTGCATTCCATTGAGAAAGAGCCTCATTCTCAGCTTCCATTAAACTTTGATACGCAGCCTGTGCCTGATCAACATTAGCCTGGAAGGCATCTACAGAACTGCGCGCTGATTCATAAGCGGACTTCGCACTGTTCATTGCGGTTTCTTTTTCCGCCATGGTATTCCAGGCGCTGTCGGCATCACTCTGCGCCCATGTCAGATTCTCCTCAGCGCTGGCTAAGGTTTCTTTGGCCTGATCGACCGAATCCTGAAGACTTTCCAGTGTCTTTTCAATATTCTTGTCGATTTCCTCAGTGTCGAGCACACAGATGATATCCCCGGCTTCCACCCAATCCCCGACTTGGACGGGAATCGATTTAACGGACAGCGACTGATTGGTCGTCACGTTGGACACCGCCGCACTTTCCACCGTTCCGGTCAAACTGATTGAATTGTTGAGGGTCGTTTTCTTCAATACGGTTGTCCGCACAAACGAAGCCTGGGTGTTATTCCGCCGAGTTGTTCCCCGACGGGTAAAATAAAAGCTCCCCGCTCCCAACAGACAAACGCAGATCATGGTGATCCACGTTTTCTTTTTGTTCCAATGCAGGGATTTCCGCAATCCTTGGAATTTCATTTCATCACGCTCACTTTCCACTCTTTGATAAGCACCGCTATTCTCCCATGGCAATGTGAATTGTTTTTGAATTGTTCATGACAGTAAACTGAATTTTAAGCGAAGTTTCAGCGAAGTCTGCGCGTGCTCCGGTTTTCCCTCTTGAATTCTGACAAATTGCGTAATTTTTCACCTGCTCACTTTCTTTCAATATCGAATAGGTGTAAACTTAGCTTATCTGAACTACCGCTTCCTATGATCCCAGATACCGCGAAAGGAGATGTTCTATGAAAACCTCCGCGTCCCTTGTTGACTCCTGCATAAATCGTTTTATCCGGGCCTTGTTTGTCGATAATGACTGGGACACTCTGCAGTCACTCTTTGATGAGAATATTCGTTGGCATTCGGCCGAGGCAGGAATCGTTTTTACGAACAAAGAAGCCATTCATGAACATATTCAGCAGCAGCTGCGCCGACATCCAGAATTGTTAATCCAGACGACGGTGCCGGTCTGTTCCCAGCTGAATGATCGATATCAATTCATTACAGTGAAAGCCCTGATGCAGGGCGAAAACTGGTATACCTTGTACCTGTCTTTGATTCAGGATTGCAGCAGCGGTCTTTTCTGCTTTGTTCAGGCAGCCCCGGCACAGAGCAGCTCGAATTCACTGCAGCATCAGGAACTGACCCTGACATTCCTGCCGGATCAGATGCCGGGCGGGATTTTCCATTGTTTGTTTGACGAACCTTTAACGCTTCTGCAGACAAGCGACAGCTTCCTTCAATTGACCGGTTATACAAGAGAAGAAATCAGCACGGAGCTGAACAACAGCTTCCGCGCCTTAATCGATCCGCGGGATTATGAAAATACGCTGAAAGAAGTGCGGGAACAGCTCAGTCACGGCTGTGATAAAGAGCTGCAGTTCCGGCTGCTGCGCAAAGATAAAAAACCGATCTGGGTGCTGGACAAAGGCCGGTATTTACAGGACGAATGGGGCCGTCAGTATTTCTGCTGCATCCTGGTCGATATTACGGAGACCAAAAAGATCCAGGAAGAACTGCGGCTGAGTCTGGAACGTTATGAAATCATCATGAAGCAGACCCGAGATATCATTTTTGAATGGAATCTGGCAACCGATCAGCTGTTGTTTTCGGATAACTGGCAGCATCGTCTAGGTTATGCGCCGCCGGCCACAACGGCGATGATATTGAACAAATCAAAGCTGCATCTGTCCGATGAGCATCGCAATCTGTTTGTCAGCCTTCGCGATCAAATTCTTCAAGGCCAGCCGGTTCTTGAAGGTGAAATGCAGCTGTTGGATTGGGAATACCAGCCGATTTGGTACCGCGTCCGGATTACAACGCAGTTTGACGCTCTCGGCCATCCCGTCAAAGCCATCGGCATTCTGACCGATATCGATGAAGAGAAATACAAATCTCAGCTGTTACTGGACAAAGCCCAAAAGGATGCGCTGACCCAGTATTATAATAAGGAAACCGTCCAGCGGCTGATCGAGGACTGGCTGGCTCAATACCCCAAGGCTTTCAATGCTTTGATGATTATCGATATCGATGATTTTAAGCATGTCAATGATACGCTGGGGCATTTGTTCGGTGATGCTTTCTTAATTGAAGTGACTTCCCGAATCCATCAGCTGTTCCGCAGCGAAGATATTTTAGGCCGGATCGGCGGCGATGAATTCCTCATCTTTCTGAAAAACATTCCCAACCCTTCTCTGGCAGAGCGAAAAGCCCAGGAAATTCTTGAGGCCTTCCGCACTTTTGAGATCCGCAATCAGAAGATCGCCAATGTTTCCTGCAGCATCGGCATTGCCCTGACGACGGACTCCCGACTCAGCTACCATCAGTTATTTCAGCGGGCGGATCAGGCTCTGTATTCGATTAAGAATCAAGGCAAGAACCGCTATGCCTTTTACAGTGAGCTTTTACGCTCAGAAACCTTCCCGCTGCGCGACGGCATGACCGCAGTCAACACCCGCATCGATTCCGACACCAATCAGAAAAATGCTTATGCGCAAGTCAGCGATTATGTATTCAGTACGTTATACAACACCCAGAATCTTGAGGAATGCATCGAACATATTCTGGAAGTTGTCGGTCTGCATTTCAACGTCAGCCGTGTTTACATCTTTGAAAACAGTGAAGACGACCGTTTCTGCAGCAATACCTTCGAATGGTGCAATGCCGGGATTCTTCCGGAAAAAGACGCGCTGCAGCGGGTTTCCTATGAAGAGGATCTCAATGGCAATTATCTGGACAATTTTGATGAGAACGGAATCTTTTATTGTCCGGACATCATGACGTTGGATCCAAAACACATTGAAATCCTTGAACCGCAGCACATCAAATCCTTGCTTCAATGTGCGATCCAGGATCAGGGTGTAATTAAAGGCTATATCGGGTTCGATGAATGTCAGGAAAAACGGCTTTGGGATCAGGATCAGATTGACGTGCTGACGCATGTCGCGGAAATTCTCAGTGTTTTCCTGCTCAAACGCCGGGCTGAAAAACGCATCGAATCACTGCAGGCTCAGCTTAGCCAGTCTGAAAGCACCCGATGTTAATGCCCTTGCTTAGTCCCCGCTTAAAAACAGGATCAGATTTCCGGAAGTTTTTCACTTCAGGCTCTGATCCTGTTTTATTGTAAGCCATTGGAGCTCCCTAAAATTAAGACAGCTTTCCTCATCGGGAAAGCGGGGAAGCTTCCCGATTGGACTCGATCAGCAGCCGGCGCTGAACGTCCAGAGGCAAACTCCGGTACAGTCCCATTTCAAACGCATAATAGCCTAATAGATTCCCGTCCTTTTCAATATCCAGCTGGCCAGCCAGAAGGGTCTGCAGCTGTTGATACAACGCTTGTTCACCGCCGGTTTGAAGACGTCGAACCACCTCCGCCACCAGCTGCTGCATCTTTGTCAGATAGAGGCGGTATTCCGGATTATACTCAGCCATCAGCGTTCCCAGCGGACCGTTGAAAAACTGTACGAGCGGCAGCGTTACCTTTTCATAATTGAGCTTCCAATAAGCCTGTTCACGGTCATCCTCCGCCAAATGATGCAGGCAGTCCAAGATTCTCTGCGTATAGATCGGAAAGGTCGTTTCATCCAGCTTGAGTATCGCCTGGGTATCGCGGTATCGCTGCCGGGCATCTTTTTCAATCCATTCAGAATCCAAAGCATAGATGATCCGGGCCACATATTTCAGTGATCCTTTTAAATCCTGCTGCGCCTGTTCCGTCATTTTCCGCCACAGAAACAACCGGTATTCACTCTTCGAAACGTTGAGAAAAGAACTCCAGATAAAAATCGAGATCATGCGGGCATCCTGATCCGGACACAACAGATCCAAAGTTGACTGATCGGCTTCGCTGGGCGCGGTACTGCGGCCGATCTGTTCCTGCATGCTGCTCATGTTGTACTGCGGCGGCAGTTCCGTCAGCAACGCGGATAAGGAATGCACTAACCCCAGCTGCCGCAGCAGCTGATTGCGCAGCGCATTGAGCCGGCGATGCAGATAAAAATTGGTCATGCTGGGATAATCGAACAGCTCATGAACCTCACTGACCGGCATATCCCATTGTCTTAACAACGCGATGATCTGTAAGCTGCGGACATCGTCTTCACTGAACTCCAGGTAATGATTTTCATCACAGCGCTGCGGCGACACCAGACCTTCCTCAATATAAAAATAGATCGCTTTTTTCGTCAGTCCCGTTCGCTGGCAGACTTGTTGAATACGCATGCGGCTTCACCTCGATTTCCTCTTCATCCAAACCGTTCCCTAAGGGAATGGTTTTTTTAGCTCTTTTTCGTGAAAGCACTATCATTTCTCACATAGTCACCTTGTTTTCTTCATTATACACGAATTAAACGGACCAAAAAAGAGGGGATTGACCTTCCTGTCACAGGACATTGTATAATGAGCTTGCGAAAGCCTTAACAAAAAAGGAGTGGAAAGAAATGAAGAAACAAGCAAGCAAGTTCACAGCGCTGCTTCTGTGCGGAGTCCTGGCCTTGTCCTTGACCGCCTGCGGCACCAACGACAAGCCGGCGCCAACCCCGGACGCCAATGCGAAACCATCCTACACAGCCGGAACCTATACCGGAACTGCCAATGGCATGAAGGGTGAAATCAGCGTGGATGTCACCGTCAGCGCCGATGCGATCACCGATGTCACCGTTAAAAGCCATCAGGAGACCTATGGTATCGGCTACGGCCTGGAAACTTCTCCAGTAGAAGTTCTGCCAAAGCAGATCGTCGAAACGCAGTCACTGGGTGTGGACAACATCACCGGCGCGACAATTACCACTGCCGCAATCAAAAACGCAGTAGCCAGCGCGGTTACAGAAGCCGGCGGCGATGCTGAAGCCTTAAAGAATGTACCGGTGGAAAAGAATCCGGAAGATCTGACGCTGGACGCTGACGTTGTCATTGCCGGCGCTGGTGCTGCCGGTTTAGCCGCAGGCATTGAAGCGACTCGTGCCGGCGCAAAAGTCATCATTCTGGAAAAGCAGGGTGTGACTGGCGGCGCCACAACCCGCAGCGGCGGCAAGCTCTTGGCTGCAGGAACAGAATGGCAGAAAAAGCAGGGTTATGAAGATACTCCGAAAATGATGCTGGACTACATGAAAACCATGGACGGCGCTGCCGAACAGCTCAATGATGAAATGATCACCGCTTTCTGCAACGATTCTGTGGAAAACATGACGTGGCTGGAAGACATGGGCGTTATGATCTTTGACGTTGAAGCCATTCATCAGTCTTTAACTCCATGGCGTGTTCATAACACCACCAATGCGGCAGGCCACAGCGGCGGCGGCATGACCGACGGCTTCGGCGGCAACATCACCGTGCCGATGACAGAAGAATACCTCAAAAACAACGGCGAAATTTATTACAATACAACTGCAGAAACCATTCTGACCGATGCGGATGGAGCGATTGTCGGCTTAAGCGCAACCAAGGCCGATGGAAGCAAGCTGACAGTCAACGCTAAAAACGTTATCCTTGCGACCGGCGGTTATGCTCAGAACAAGGAAATGATGCAGCGTTATGCTGAATCCACAGAAGGCTTTGTAACATCCGTTCCGGCTGGCAACCTCGGCGACGGCTTAACGATGGGCAAGCAGGTCAACGCTCAGATCTTTGATGCTCCGGCGACTCAGACTGTTTACCTGGATTTCAATTCCGGCGTCGGTATCAATGAAGAAGCCGGCTTGATCGTCAATGCCGAAGGCAAGCGTGTCGCTAACGAATATACCTATCAGTATCATGTCGGCAATGCCCTCGCCAAGAGCGAAAGCAGCTATGGCTGGTATCTCGCCACAGCCAACGACACAACTCCAACTGTACAGTATGCTATGTCGTTAGAGAAGACGATCAAAGCCAATTCGATTGAAGAACTGGCTAAATTGATGGAAGTCGATGCCGCTGAACTGCAGGCAACGATCGACCGTTACAATGAATTATGCGCCAGCGGCAAGGATGAAGATTTCGGCAAGCCGGCAGAACACATGATGTCGGTTGAAGGCGAAACTTACTTCGCCCTGAAGCTGCGTCCAAGCGTAACAGTCACCTTCGGCGGTTTAGTCACCGATGTTCAGGCTCAGGTGCTGGATACAGAAAACAACCCGATTCCAGGTCTGTATGCGGCCGGTGAAGTCGCCTTCACCGGATTGTTCGGCGACGAATATCCATGCTGCGGCATGGCGATCGGCGGCGCTGTCTATTTCGGACGGATCGCAGGTCAGCAGGCAGCAGCCAACAAATAAGTTTTTCCCCTCGTTTCAAGCGGTTCGGCTTTCTGCCGGCCGCTTTCTTTTTGTCAGCTTACAGCCGCGCTTGCTTTTTCCTCGCTCAGCCTGCTATGCTTAAGCTAAAGAAAGAAGGAAACGTCATGAAAATTCAGGATGCCTGTCTGCCTTGTATCGTGTCGCAGGCAGTCCGCTGTGCCGAACAGATCTGTGAACCCAAACGCCCTGCTTTTTACCGTGCCGTCTTCGCAAAACTGGCAGTGATGGATTTTGATCAGCCCGCCCCGGCCGCAATTGGCGATCTTTATCGTTTCGTGAAGCAGGCAACCGGCACTGAAGATCCTTATGCCGGGCTGCGTCAGACAGTCAATGCCCGCTTACTCGCTGAGATTCCTGCTCTCGCCCAGAGGATTGATCAGGCTGCCGATCCATTTGCCGAGGCACTCTGGATTGACGCGCTGGCCAACGGGTTTGATTTCAATCCGATTCATCATCCCAATTTTGAACAAATGCTCAGTGATTTCCACGCTCCGCTGACCCTTGCTTTTACTGAGGACCAGACAGAAGCGCTGAGACAGGATTGTCTGCAGGCTAAAACCCTGCTGATGCTGGGCGACAATTTTGGTGAAGTTGTCGTCGACAAGCTGCTGCTTGAACAGATCCATCAGCTGAATCCCAAACTGAATCTGATCTATGCTGTCCGTGGTGCACCGGTGGTCAACGATGTAATCGAAGTGGATGCCAGGCAGGCTGGAATCGGACAATTCGCCCGGATTCTAAGCAATGGCGATGATGCCTTGGGAACATTGCTTTCACGTACCAGTGCGGAATTTCAGGCTGTCTATGACCAAGCGGATCTGCTTTTATGCAAAGGGCAGGCCAATTTTGAATGCTTAGTGGATGTTCCGGAAAAGAACCGCTACTTTATAATGAAAGTCAAATGCACCGTCCTCGCCGAACTGACGAAACAGCCTCATGGTTCTCTGGTCTGTCTTCATTATCCGGCCAAAGTCTAAGCTTTGAACAGTATTGATGATAAAACCCTTATAATTTCACCCAATTGCCTTGTGAAGAACAGTCACCTACAATAGGGTTAAAAAAGCGTAGGTTGTACTGGGCCGAAAATACGTATTCTACTAAATTGAATTTATAGGAGAAAAACTGTGATTATCAATCCAATGATGACCGTATTGGAACTATGAATCTATATCGTATGGGAATCTATCATCTTACGAATACTCAAGCACCGAATATTATAATTTCTTACGATTATCGGTAATCGCTCGTAGCGTACTGAAGATTGGTAAAACACTCCAAATTAAAAATAAGGTAATGATCACTTTTATCCTTACTTTACTGTCAATTTCCCACAAAAAACGCAAAAGGTGCAAGTAACGATTCATATAGCCCCTCATTTCGTGCAAATAAGTATCAAAATATACCTGTAGAATGGTGCAAGATAGGATATACTCGCTTTAACAGGGAAAAGGAACACTGAATTCTCTTGAGAAATTCTCCAATCATAATCAGTTTGAATATGCCATTAATGCCTCTAAAAACAACTTCGGCTACAATTTTGAACAAAAGCTGCTGACTGTTCCGTTCTATTTCTTCCCCTTTGTAGCAAAAGACCTCGCTGAAGGGAATATGACAACATTTTCTGATAAAAACCAATGATGTCTATTTAGCTTCAGATCTTTTACATCTATCAAGCATAGAAACACTATGCGAAGATTTCAGAGCTTATAGAAGGATTGTAGGGAATCACCAAATAGGAAATGTGTCACATCTTTGATATCTATGACAAAATGAGTTTACGAGAATCAATGAAATCATAAATTCATTCTCATAATAACGAGTGATTAAAGGAAATATCTGATAGCAAATTCCTATGCAAATTAGGCAAGTAGCATTAACTATAGAAAGATTGATAATTTACCCTATCGCTATTAATAAGGAAATCAGGATGTACAACTTACACTTAAAAGAATTATCAGCATACATTTAAAAAGACTCAATCCCAAGATCAAGTCTTTCAGAAACATTTGGATATCTGACCTGTTTACTTGACGGAGGTCACATCTTAATTAGCGGGCCTTCTTCTTTTCCAATCACAATCATCTTAATTCATCTAATAATTAATACAAGCTTGAAAATGGATGAACTTATCTGCATAGTTAAGTTCACTAACTATCTTTTACTGCGAGATAACCTGTCCCTTTTCTACTAAACCAAAGTCAATGAATTGAATTCTAAAATCATAGGCTTTCTTTTCTGTAACTGCAAGAATAACAGTGTTATTTAAATTGGATTCATTTAATACATTTAGATCGACTTTTACAGCTTTTTGACCCGCTTTGACTTTATCTCCTACTTTTAAATATGTAGAAAAACCTTTTCCATTGAGGGAGACAGTATTAATACCTATATGAACTAAATATCCATTGCCATCATTCCCTTCAATTCCAAAAGCATGACCCGTTGGAAACATAACTTTTACTACTCCATTTATAGGGCAAACAATGTCTCCATTTGCGGGAAAAAAACCAACCGTTTGTCCCATCATTTCTTCTGCAAATACATCATCTGGTATTTCACATGGAGGTACCATTTTTCCTTTCACAGGAGAAACAAGTTCTTCATCACCTCTTGGAACGATGTCTTCTTTTTTTAAAAATATATCCAATAGTCCCATATTCCTATCCTTTCTAACGAAAATTTAACTTTATTTTACAAGTTTCTGTGCAATTTCTTCTATTAATTCTACTGAAGGATTTTTTCTATTTATAAGTGACACTTCCATTATTAATTGATATAAATTGACTCCATACTTATCAGCAGTCAATTTGAACAATTGAGTAAAGCCTGAATGTGCACCTGAATAACCTAAAACTAAATCAAATGGTTTAATTGGTGCATGATAATTATATTTTTCAGCAATCGGCATTACATTTTTATCTACAAAAGCTAATAACTCTAAAAAATTAACTTCTTTTAACTTATGATTACGTTGAAACAATGAAGTAATAACCTCAGTTGCACAATTACCAGCACTTCTAGCCATTCCAAGTAATCCACAGTCAATTACATCTGCACCATTTTCAGCAGCTACAAGTCCATTAGCTGCGGATAAACCTAAATTATTATGTCCATGGAAACCTATTGGAATAGAAACTTTACTTTTCATAACAGTAACATACGATTTTACATCTTCTGGAGACATTGTTCCTGCAGAGTCCATGATTGTTATTTCATCCAACCCCCATTTCTCAAGCTGCACAGCTTCTTCAGCTAATTCTTCTGGCGTTAACACATAGGCTTTCATTAAAGAGTAACGACAAACTAAACCTGCTGCTTTAACTCTTTTTATTCCTTCATAAGCAGATTCAGCATCTCCAGCATTAGCACCAACTCTTAAGAAATTTAAATGATACTTCTTTGCTAGAGAAATGTTCTCATCAGTAGCGTTTTTAGCTAAACAAAACATGCCAATTTCAGCTTTATTAACATAGGGCTGAATAGCTTCTAAATATTCAATATCTGTTGGTGTATTAGGAATATTTTGTTTTTGAAATGAACCTATACCTGTACAATTCCCCATTTCAATTGTTGTAATATTACTTCTAATTAAACCTTCAATAATTGTCTTTGTATCTTCAACTGTGAACCCTTTTCCAGGAATATTTCCACCATCACGTAATGTGCAATCTAGTAATTTCATTTTATTTTACCTCCACAAAAAAATCATCTAAATTTTTTACAACTTCCTTTCCCATTCTAATAAGTGCTTCCTCACTACAAGCACCAATATGAGGAGTACCTATAAAATTATCCAATTTATATAAATTCGTATTTTCACTTGTTGGGGGCTCTATAACAAAGGCATCGCATGCAGCTGAAAATATTTTTTTGTTTTTCAAAGCTTCATATAAAGCATTCTCGTTGACCACACCCCCTCGGGCGGCATTAACTAAAATAGCATTCTTTTTCATCAAATCGAATTGTCTGTCGCTAATCAAATCTTGAGTGCTTGGATTTAGCGGTACACTCACATTGATTACATCACTTATCGAGACAACCTCATCAGCTGTTTCAAACTTTTCACATTCACAAACTTCCATTTGTTCTCTACTTACAAATGGATCATAAGCAACAAGTTTCATATTAAATCCATTTTTACAAATTCGTGCAACAATTCTAGCAATATTGCCAAACCCAATTAAACCTAATGTCTTATTTGAAATTTCAATCCCTGTCATTGATTGAGGTGCAATCGAATCAAATTCTCCCTTTATTGATTTTTCATGAGCCTTAGAAATATTTCTACAGCTATCTAAAATAAGCCCGATGATCAATTCAGCTACTGAGTTTGCATTTGCATTAGGAGTATTAATAGCTTTTATTCCTCTATTCTTCGCTTCCTGCAAATCAATTGTATCCATACCAACGCCATGTTTAGCAATTATCTTTAAATTAGTACATTTATCCAGTACTTCCCGGTCAACTTTAAATGTTCTAACAATAATAGCTTCAATTTCTTCTGGATTATCAAAATTATTGACTACTTTATACTTTCTTATTAATTCATCATAAGCATCTTGATGAATATTTTCATTTAAAAAAACTGTATGCATTAATAATTCCTCCAAAAATAGATCCGAAATACGGATCTATAAATTATTTTTCTAAAATTGATTCCCCATTTGTTGCAATTACATTTTTATACCAGTAAAAGCTATCTTTTTTGTAACGATTTAAGTTACCACCCTTTTCATCACGATCAACATATACTAAACCATATCTCTTTCTGAACCCTTCAGAAGTACTCACTACATCCATAAAAGTCCATACGTGATACCCAATCACCGGAATACCATCTAAAATTGCTTCATGAATTTGTTCAATATGTTCTTTTAAATATTCGATACGATAATCATCATGGATCTGTAAGTTACTTTCTAATGTATCTGGCGCGCCAAAACCATTTTCGCAAATCATTAATGGCATATGACATAATTCATATACATTTCTGAAAGCAATATGCAATCCAATAGGATCAATTCTCCATTTATTTAGTGAGCTTTCTTTCACATAGGTATTAGCAGTACATTTGCATAAACCAGGCAGCATTCGGCTTCTTGCATCCACTCTAAATTTTTCTACTTCTTCAATCGGTACATCCTTTGGACAAGCAACGGCAGCGTTAGAACGATAATAATTGAACGCATAGAAATCACAAATACCATTTTTTAAGATTGCTTTATCTTCATCAGTTATTTCTGGCAGCCAATTGTTTTCAGTTAGCCATCTTAAATAATAGCCGGGATATTCTCCTCGACAATGAATTTCAATCATATAGTGGAAATACAAGTCATTCACATTCCTTGCAGCTAAAACATCTTCTGGTTTTCCTGTTAATGGATAATGCGGCGCATAAGCCATTACGGGAGCAATTTTTGCTTCAGGGTCAATTCTATGACAAGAAGCAATTGCTTTTGCACAAGCAACAAACATATGATGATTACATCTATGTCTAATTTGTTCTCTTTTCAAAATATTTGTTTCTTTAATTCCTAAATATCCATCACGACGAATCATAGCATTTTGTTCATTATTAACTAACCAATAGCGGACTCTTCCTTTAAAGTGTTCAAATAAGTATGAAGCGTATCGGTCGAAGTCATTAATTGATTGTCTGTCGCTCCAGCCACCATACTTTTCTTGAAGACCATTTGGAAAGTCAAAATGATATAAAGTAACAATAGGTTCAATGCCATATTCATTTAATTTATTAATTAAGTTGTCATAGAATAGAACACCAGCTTCATTGGCATTTTCATCATCACCATTAGGGAAAATACGTGTCCATGCAATAGAGAAACGATAAGATTTTAGTCCGCATTCCTTCATCAACTCAACATCTTCTTCCCACCTGTGATAGTGGTCACTAGCAACTTTGCTATCCGCAATCTTATCGCCAACATTTGCCAATGCCTTTGTTGGTTCTTCTGCAGGATTAATATTTAAACTTCTAATATCAGCTAATGATAAGCCTTTGCCATCTTCGTTATATGCCCCTTCTACTTGAAAAGCAGAAGTAGCACACCCCCATAAAAAATCTTTATTAAACATATATAAACCTTTGATCACCTTTCTAATATTAATTTTGATTAAGCGCTTTTCTTATCATCATCTTTGTATAATATAAAAGTTATAATAAATGAAATTCCAATAGATAAAGCATAACCAATAATAGCTATAATAAAATTATTCGGATTTGCTGGATCCACGAATTGAGGTAAACCTAAGATACCTGTACCCATTAATGAAGTTGATCTTAATGAGAAGATAGCCATAAATCCAGCAGATATTAATCCCGATACTACTACACCTATTATCGCTTTTTTATTTTGTAAAGTAACACCATATAATGCAGGTTCAGAAATACCGAAGAAAGCAGAAATACCAGCAGAGAAAGCAACCGAGCGATAGTTTTTATCTTTTGATTTTAAAGCAACAGCAAAACATGCACCAGCTTCTGAAATATTATGAGCAACCTTTGCAGGAGCATTGATATAATCATAACCCGTTGAAGCAAATGCTGCAGTAGCGTATGGAACTAAAGGCTTGTGCATACCAATTGCCGTCATAAATGGTAATAATGCCCCTAAAATAGCAACGATAATCCAGCCAAAACTTCCGTGTAATGCCAGTAAACCATTAGTAAAGATTTCACCCATTTTGAATCCAATTGGAGATAAAACAATTAATGAGAGCGGTGTAACAACTAATAAACATACAAGCGGTACAAATACCATTCTAACTGGTTTCGGGCAAATTTTTCTAAAGTTCTTTTCAACTAAAGCTAAAGCAATAACAGTCAAGATGGCAGGGAAAATTTGTCCACTATATCCATAATTGGGTACAGTTATACCTAAGAAACTTAACGGTACATCAGCACCTAATATAGCGGTGAATTTCGAATAAATTGATAACGAAACAATAACAACAGCTAAAATCTTATCTGCATTTAGTTTTTGAGCTGTAGTAACAGCAACCATAATTGGCAAGAAATAGAAAGCAGCATCAGCAACATAAAATAATATTGAATACAGGCCGCTGTCTGAAGACAACAAACCAGCAGAGACGAGTAAAGTTAAAACTGCCTTTAACAAGCCAGCCCCAGTAATAGCTGGAACTAATGGATTAAAAACACCTATTAGGAAATCTAAGAATTTAGCACCTAAACCATTTTTATTATTCTTCTTTGAGGCAGAAATATCAGATTCATTCTCTCCATCTGCAACTTGCCCACCATTTTGAATGCCTAATTTAATTACTTCATCAAATACTTCTACAACATCGTTTCCAATAATCACTTGAAATTGAGCATTTACAACAACACCCATTACACCATTAATGGCTTTAATGCCGTCCACATCTGCCTTAGAATTATCTTTGAGATTAAAACGTAATCTAGTTGAACAATGTTCTAGGTAAGACACATTTGTTGGTCCGCCAATTTTTTCGACGATTTCTTTTGCAATTTGACTGTATTTGTCATTACTCATAATATTTCCCTTTTTCCTTTTCTTTCCTAAGTACTACATAGCGCTATTTTTGTACATCAATATTGTATTATTTTTACAACAGCTTGAATACATGATATTTTCTCTATATAATATCTCATATTGAGATATTTGAAAGAGAGAAATACCTATGGAAAATAGTCAAATCGAAGCATTTTTAAACATTATTAAATATGGGAGTATTTCCAAGGCTGCGGAAAATACATACACCGCTCAAAGCTATTTAAGTCATAAGCTCATGCTATTAGAAGAAGAATTAGGTGTAAAACTTTTAATAAGAGGAAAAGGAACAAGGAATGTTGAACTTACAAATTATGGTGAAGAGTTTCTAACACTGGTAGAATCTTATCAAGCTACTTGGAGAGATATGTTATCCATAAAAGATTTAAAAACCTCATTAAATTTATCTGTTGGGGGTGTTGACTCTGTTAATTCATTTCTCTTCAGAAAACTGTACACAAATTTATTAATGGATAAAAAAAATATTTTAAAATTATCAATTCATACTTATCATTCTAGGGACTTATACCAAAGAGTCAGTTCAAGAAAAATAGATATTGCTTACGTATATAACTCAATCAATTACCCGGATGTAATTACAACACCAATATTTTATGAATCAATGATTTTGCTTTGTAGGCGGGATAGTCCATATCATAACTTAATGGAGCCAAAAGACTTGCCCCCGGAATATGAAATATATATCAGACATAATTCTGAATTTGAAATATGGCATAATCAGTATTGGCTGCCAAACAAATTTATGATTAGGATTGCGGCAAGTTCAATTCTTCCAAATATGTTTGTGGACAAAAACTGTTGGTCTATTGCCCCAGCATCCGTTTTAAGCTACATAACAAAAAATGACAACATGAAAAGTTTTACTCTTGCGGTAGAACCACCATCCATTGTTTGTTACCAGATTGAACATCGTTATCCTCAACCAAGTCGCCAAGAAGCTATTAACATTTACAAAAAGTATGTAAATGAATATTTGAAATCAACTTATTCAATTAATATTTTCCCGAAAGATTAAATATAAATACTATACAGGCATCGATGTTTGCAGTACTTCAAATCATTTTTATACAAATAAATGAATTAGATGGACACATATATTCGGATATTAAGCGCTTTTATGGTAGGTTTGCTGTTTGGATTTGTGATGAAAAGGCAAAATTTAATTTACCATCCTGCTGTCCACACTTATCTTAAAAGAGATGGATGTTCCCTCAAGCTTGTCATTCCTCTCCTACGAGGTGTATACTAAAAAAATAAAGAATCAGAAAGTGGGGGAATACCATGAGAATTGAAGAATGTCTTGAAAAATCCAGATTTGAATCACAGGGATCAATTGTCCTAAAGGGCCAGACGATTCCTTACCGCACCGTCAGCGAAGATAATTTCTTTGTTGATGAAGAAGGTCAGCCGACCGCAACCCTTTTTTCTTACGCTTATTTTCGCAGCGATATCGAAGATCCGTCGACCCGGCCGGTTCTGTTTGCCTACAACGGCGGTCCAGGCTGTTCCAGCTTGTGGGTGCATGCCGGTTTATTTGGCCCACGGCGAATCAAGCTGGATGATGAGCTGCATCTGCCGACCGTTCCGCCATTTGAGCTGGAAGACAATCCACACTGTCTGCTCGATCTGTGCGATCTGGTTCTGGTCGATCCGGTCGGAACTGGCTTTGGACGGCTGATCCAGGAAAAAGCCCGCGCTGAATTCTATGACGCGGACGGCGATGTCAAGGCCATGGCCCTGTTCATTGAACAGTGGCTGACACGCTACAACCGCCGCAACAGCCCGATTCTGTTGGCGGGTGAAAGCTACGGTACCGGACGCTCAGCTTTGTTGGCGGCTGAATTGCTAGGAGCCGGGCCGGTTAAACCGGATACCCTGGGCCTGTCAGTCAGCGGCATCATGCTTTTGGGCAGTACCTTCTTTGAAGCCAATCCAGCCGAACCTTCCGCTGTTAATCTGATCACGATGGCAGCCACGCATCATTATCATCACCCTCAGGGCAAGCCTTCCCGCAGCGAATTCATAGAAGCGGCTTCTCAATTTGCCCAGACCGACTATCTCAGCGCCTTATTCCAGGGCGACGCTTTGCCGCAGGAGCAGCAGGAAGTTATCGCTGAAAAGCTGGAATACTTTACCGGCATCGAGAAAGCATTCTGGATTCGGCATCATTTGCGGATTGACATGCAGAAGGAATTTGCCCACCTGCTTTTAAAAGATCAGGGTTTGGCTGTCGGCTTCTATGACGGCCGCTATACCTGGAATGATGACCCGGCCATCCACGACGCCAACGTCATCGCCGATGATCCAGCCATGGGACAATACACCCCGGCCTTCCAGACCGCCTTTGCCTTAATCTGCAAGGAACTGAACATTACGTTCAACCGCAGCAGTAAGGGTTTGGTCTTCGATGTCAACGAAACATGGCAGCGCAAGCCAAAGACCTCCCCGGCCCAAGCTTTAGCCGGAGCGATGCGGCGTAATCCCAAGCTGCGTGTCTTCTTTGCCAGCGGTCTGTATGATCTGTGCACTACAGCCGGCAATGCCCGCTATCTGGCCACACATTCGCATTTAGATCCAAGCCGGGTTCTGGTTGGAGAATATCCATCCGGACACATGGCTTATCTGGGTGAGGAAAGTGCGAAATTATTAGCTGCGGATATGCGCCGCTTCTTCACACAGGCCATCGAAAAATAAAGTCAAGCATCAAAACGGATGTTCGCGCCTGAAAGCAAAGCATCCGTTTTTTTTCATTTGCGCTTGAGAAGACTTTGTTTTCATTCCTTGGCTTCTAATAAAAGAAATTAAATAATAAAAAACCGCAGCGTTCAGGAAACACCCAAGATGTTCCTTCTCACTGCGGTTTGATCTATCTGAATAACCTATGTTTGTTCAGGCCTAGGTTTACAGCTGCGACCTGCCTTTATTTCGCGGCGTTAGCTCCGGCAATTTTTCCGAAAACCATAATGTCCGCGATGGCATTGCCGCCGACACGGTTGCCGCCATGAATACCGCCGGTCACTTCCCCCGCGGCATATAAACCTTGAATCGCTTCGCCGGCTTCATTTAAAACCTGAGCTTCCGTATTGATCGTCAGTCCGCCCATCGTATGATGAACGCTCGGTTTTTCGATAACCGCATAGTAAGGGGCGGTCTCAATTTTACTGCCGAAAACATTCTTTCCGAAATCCGGATCGTTTCCCGCGTCGACATACGAATTGTATTTTTCAACCGAAGTTATCAGATTCTCGCTCGGACATCCGATTTGTTCAGCCAGGGCTTCCAGACTCTCTGCCTTATACAGAATTCCCTTTTCCACCATCGCGTCGACCTGTTCCTGCGTTGCTTTGTTCTGCAGCGTTGGAATCATATTCTGATCGGCAATGTGGTAGAAAACGCCGTCGGTCTGACTTAAAGCCGCACTGGCTAAGACATCCCGTTCCGCATATTCGTTGACAAAGCGATTCCCTTCCTGATTGACAAACATGTAATACTGACTCGGTACCAACAGGCCGTCCGCAAGCTGGCCGGTCACTGCACTGGCTGTCGGCATCAGCTGAACCATGCCCATGCCTGTCAGCGAAGCTTTTGCCTGCAGGCCAAGTTCAATTCCATCGCCGGTTGCCCCTGCAACATTGGTAGTTTTAATGCCTTCTGGAATCGCTGGCCAGTAGGTATTGTACTCTTTTACCATTTCCCCATTGGCGCCAAAGCCGCCGGTTGCCAGAATTACATTTTTCGCATGAATGGTTAAAGTGGATCCATCCTCTTTGCGGCAGATCACTCCGGTTACCGCATCTCCATCCAGAATCAGATCGGTGGCACGGGTGGCCAGATAAATCTTTCCGTTATGCGCTTCGATATACTGCTGCGCAGAAGTGAAAACGCCTTCCTTACTTTCGAAATTGTGTCCTCTTAACCACAGAGATCCTACCGGGCTGGATAGTTCGTCACTGAGCGCCACTCCGACGGTATCCCCCAGCCAATGGAAGGTTTCCAATGATTTTTCACATAAGAGCTGAACGAGATCAAAATCACCGCTGATTTCTCCGCCGCTGAGATCGGTTCTTTTTCCAGCCTGGTAAGTTTGAATGATATGCCATTCTGTCGAGTCAAATTCCTTGCTTGTATCCCCTTTAAGATATTCGCTAATCTGAGATTTTAAGGTTTTCAGCGTTTCCGCATAATCCCCGAACTCACTTTCATCATAGTCAAGCACAGCCTTCAAGGTTTCAACCTGACCATTGAGCGCATCCAGCTGATTTTCTAATTCCGGATCCGCGGCATTCATCGCAAAGCCGCTGGCCAGCGTGTTGCCGCCCAAAGCGGATGTTTTTTCAACAAGAATGACGCTGGCGCCCTGTTCCGCCGCACTGCTCGCTGCCGCAATGCCGGCTCCACCGCCGCCAACAACGACCACATCGACAGTTTCTTCGGTATCTTCACCGGCTGCAGCTGTCAAATGAATTTCTTTCAGCGCTTCCACATCGGCACCTGCGGAAGTCAGTGCGGACGAGGCCGCTGCCAGAATCGCTTCACTGGTTATCGTGCAGCCGGAAACCGCGTCAATTCCCAATCCCTGGGCTTCCACAATCGCACTGGGAATCTTTTCAATGGCTGGATCGGCAATGCCTTCTGTTTCCTGATGCGAGGTCACCGTGACTGATTCAATCTTATCCGCAGATAAAACAACTTCGACCGTCAGTTCACCATTTCGTCCCTCTGCCGCTGCGCTGTACGTTCCAGTTTTGAACGCTGATGTTTTCTTTTCCTGCGTTGTGCATCCCCCCAGAAGCAGCATCGCAGACAAGAACAAAACCGCTAGTTTCTTCACATTTATTTCCTCCTTGTGACTTTCCTATCATAACCCCTACAACGTTTGTAAGGTCAACCCCGTTTAATGACCGGAAGATAAAAACGATGAAAGCGGTGATGTTCCTTATCCTTGTCCACACAGTTCCCCAACGTGTAACCCCAACAATCGCCATTCACTTCATAACCCTGTTGGCAAACATACTCCAAAGCCCAATGAAAATGCGCCAGATTCAGCCGGTCCTCCCCAATGGTTTCGATCAGAAACGAATAGGCCAAACAAGAGGGATGATTCTCATAATTCTCAAACCAGGTTAACTGAAATTCCTGAAAATCGTTTAGCGTGATCCCAAAACCAAATTCGATTTGACTATTTTCATTCGTCCAGTCCTGTTTGCGGACGACCGGGGAAATAAAGGATATCGGAAGCAGATCTGTAAACTGGCGGTTTTTCTCACCGGCAATTTCACTCATGATGCGGGTTTTGGAAAACAGTGAGAACCGAACAATCGCCGGGCTGGTTGTCAGCTCAATTTCATGAAGGTTTGCTTTAACGTTTTCCAGTTCCCGCCGGCAGTCAATCATACTTTGCAGGATCGCCTGCTGCTTTTTCAGGTTCCACTCGAAATCCTCAATTTTCTGCGAGAGCGTTTCTTCCAGCGTTTCCAATGAACCTTCATAGATCAGCGTCTTGATCTGTTCCAGCGGAATATCCATGTTTTTATACCGCAGAATTCCGGTCAGAATCTCCACATCCTGCTGGGCATATTCGCGGTATCCACTTTCATTGCGCACTGGATGGATCAACCCCAGCCGTTCGTAATGCCGAAGCAGTTCATTGCTGACATTCATGGCGTTAGCGGTTTCTTTAATTTTACTCTTCATTGTTTTCTCCTTCATCTCCGTGAGCTTCATCTGCACCTTTCCGCTCCTTGATTGGCTTGTATTTCAAAAACGCCGTATTGAATAAAAACCGTAAGGTTTTCTTAATTGGCTTAAGATCCCTTACGGTTCATCAAACATCAGTTTTCGTCAGCGAACGATGCTGCCCACCGGTAAAGCTTCAACGGAAAGCACTTCGATCTGATCATCGCCCATACCGGCTAAAATCATACCCTGTGATTCAACCCCGCGCAGTTTCGCCGGCGCCAGGTTGGTAATGACCACAACCTTCTTGCCAACCATCTGTTCCGGCTTGTAGCTGCCCGCGATGCCGCTGACAATCTGCCGCGGTTTCTCCTCACCGATATCAATCTGAGAGACCAGCAGCTTATCGGCTTTCGGATGCTTTTCGCAGGCCAAGACCTGCCCGACCTTCATTTCAATCTTCGCAAAGTCGTCGATCGTGATCTGCGGCTTCGCTGGTTGGACCGGCTTGGCCGTTGCTTTCTTCGGCTGATCGGCTTCAATTTTTTCCAGCATTTCTTTTTCATCAATCCGCGCGAACAGAATCTGCGGTTTCGGCGTAACGTGAATGCCGTCTTCCAGCTGGCCGAAAGTCAGTACGGAAGCATAGCTGCGCTGTTGGGTCTGGAGCTGATCCAGAATCGCCTTTGATGTTTCAGGCAGATAGCTTTCAAGCAGAATTGCCGCAATCCGAATGCATTCCAGCAAGTTATACAGCACCGTGGCCAGGCGGTCTTTTTTCGTTTCATCCTTGCCCAGCGCCCATGGCATGGTTTCATCAATGTATTTGTTGCTTCGGCGCAAGAGTGCGAAAATTTCATCCATAGCATCCGCCACCCGCAGCTCATCCATCTTTTTCTGAACATTGGCCGGCGTCGCTTTCGCCAGAGCGATCAATTCCTCATCAATCGGGTCGCTGATCTGCGTCTTACGCACCAACCCGCCGAAGTATTTGTTGGTCATCGACAGCGTGCGGTTGACCAGGTTGCCGAGGATATTGGCCAGATCCGAATTAATCCGTTCAATCATCAGTTCATAGGTCACTGTGCCATCCTGGGCAAACGGCATTTCGTGAAGCATGATGTAACGTACTGCATCTACGCCGAAGTAGCGGACTAAATCATCCGCATAGATGACGTTGCCCTTGGACTTGGACATTTTGCCTTCTCCCACCAACAGCCATGGATGACCGAACACCTGCTTCGGCAGCGGCAGATCCAGCGCCATCAACATAATCGGCCAGTAGATTGTATGGAAGCGCAGAATATCCTTGCCGATCAGATGAACATCAGCCGGCCAGTAACGCTTGAACTTTTCTCCATGATTGCCGTCGCAGTCAAAGCCTAAACCCGTGATGTAGTTGGTCAGCGCGTCAATCCAGACATACACGACATGCTTCGGATCAAAATCCACAGGCACACCCCAGGTAAACGAAGTCCGGGATACACACAGATCCTGCAGTCCCGGTTTAATGAAGTTGTTGATCATCTCATTTTTACGGGATTCCGGCTGAATGAACTGTGGATTTTCCTCAATGTGCTTTAACAGCCGATCGGCATACTTGCTCATGCGGAAGAAATAGGCTTCTTCCTTCGCTTTTTCGACCGGTGCGCCGCAATCAGGGCATTTTCCGTCCACAATCTGGCTTTCGGTAAAGAAGGATTCGCATGGTTTGCAATACCAGCCCTCATATTCAGACTTATAGATATCTCCCTGATCATAGAGCTTCTTAAAGATCTTCTGAACCTGACGTTCATGTTCCGGATCGGTTGTCCGCATGAATTTATCATAAGATGTATTCATCAAATCCCAGATTTCTTTAATCTGACCGGCCACCTGATCAACAAACTGCTGCGGTTCTACCCCGGCAGCTTTGGCTTTGTCCTCGATCTTCTGTCCGTGTTCATCCGTTCCGGTCTGAAAGAATACGTCATATCCCAGCATTCTCTTATAGCGGGCAATGCTGTCAGCCAGCACGATTTCATAGGTATTGCCGATGTGCGGCTTGCCTGAGGTGTAGGCGATGGCCGTTGTAATGTAATATTTTTCGCTCACAAAAATTCCTCCTTTTTTATAATAAAAAAACGTCCCTGAAAGGACGCTGATTTCGCGCGGTACCACCTTACTTCATATCATTTCGATATGCGCTTGCTTCTTAACGCGAAGTCACGTCTTATCCTACGCTGTTCGGATAATCAGTTCCAAGACCATGTTCACTTTGATTTTCAGTCCTGCTTTCACCTGACCAGGCTCTCTAAATCTAAAATTTCAAAGCTACTCTTCTTTTCTCTACCTTTACGTCCTTAATTATAGTAGCAGAAATCGCCGATGTAAAGCCTTATTCTTTGCCATTCCTGCTTTTTTCTTACGTTTGTTTCACTACCTCTTCACTGATAAAGCATGCTATAATGGTTATTACAGAGGCGAGGTTATAATTATGAAAAAACAGAAGAAGCGTGGATTCACGTTAATTGAGTTAATTGTCGTCATTGCGATCCTGGTCGCTTTGTTATTAATATTGGTTCCAAGGTTAACCGGGTTCACTTCCACTGCAGCTGAGGTTCAGTGTCAGCAGACCCGCCAGAAGGTGATGGAGATGTATAAAGCCTATGAAATAAAAGGTGAACCTGTTTCCGCTAAGGATTTGTTAGCTAATAAAGATGATGAATATTTTATTTCTAAACCGCAGTGTTCTTCCGGTGGGGAATTGAGTGCTGTTGAAATCAAAGGCTTGGTAACTTTAATCCGTTGCTCCAAACATGGAAGCACGAACTCAGGAAATTTAGATACAACTCCTAAGGGGATTCAGAGCGCAATGTTAGAATTCATGAATTTTTTACTAGACGAAAAAACAACCAATCCTAACATTATAAAAGATCTTACCGGGTTTCCTACTTTAAATAATGACAGACTCCGAAATTTTATGAAAAATGAAATTTATGGCGGATCTTGGCCATCGTTAAGTGATGACATTGTCAAAGCTGCGAATCTGCCTGATGGAGATTACAAGATACAAATCTGCTTCAATCATTATGGCTACGGCGACATCTCTCCTGAAAATGCAATTATCTTTGCATCAACTAGTGAAGCGAATGGAAATTGGAACTATAATCTTATTTATGATCAAGATGAGAATTGTTGGTATACTGGCACCAAATCCTTCCCTATCAATAATCAAAGTTGGGCAGAAGTTAAAGAAAAAATGGAAAAAAATGGTTGGAAGCCTGTTGAATATACCGAATAAAATTCTTACAACTCCATGACATTCTTCCCGTTCATCAATTTTTATCCTGATGAATTTCTCTAATCTTCTGTAAGCCCCTGATGGGTGCAGGAGGAAATTAGATGAAAAAATTATGGATGATCGCTTTAACAACAATACTGTTATTCAGTGCTGCCGGTTGCGGAAAGGAAAAGAAACCAAGCCCGACTCCGGAAGCTACCCCCAGTCCGGAAATTTCAGAACCGATAAAAAGTCCGGATACTTCTGGATCGGAAGAGAAAACAATTACTGGCAAGATCAGCGAGATTAAAAATGTCATGTTTGTATTGGATGACGGTCAAGATGCTTATGTCTTTCCATTAGAAGAAGGAACAACGTTGGAAGGAATTCAGGATGGGGATCAGGTTCAGGTTACCTATACCGGAGAACTGAGTCTTACTGGCGACAGCGAATTAAATACCGTGAAGGTTGAGAAAATAAAATAAACTCTGTTTGCGAAGGTCAGCTTGCTGACCTTTTTATGTGTTGTCTTTTAATAAACCGAAGTCTTCGCTTCTACGCTCTCAAATATTCTTTGTATTACAAAACACTTGCAATCCCCCAGCATCAGTGGTAGAATGCTTAATGTTTTGTATATCAAATTATTTGGAGGAACTATGAAAAAAACAATCAAACGCCTGTTGTTAGGCCTACTGGCTGTTCTGATCATCGTGATCGCAGCTTTTGGACTGATGTTCGGCAAGGAAATTCAGACCATCGCTTCGATTAAAAAAGTGGATGATTACGGGATGTATTCAATCGAATACAAAGCTGATTACGGTTTGGACAAACTGGTGGAATCCGGCGGAGCATCCAGCGATTCTGAATTGGTTAACTTCGTGGTCGGAAATCTCTTAAAAGGACTTCCTTTGAAGTTCAATATTCCGGATTTTGGCTGCAGTACGTTTCAGGCAAAAACAGAAGACGGGGACTGGCTGTTCGGTCGGAATTATGACTTGAATTATGTTCCGAGCATGATCGTCAAAACGAATCCGAAAAACGGCTATGCTTCACTGTCAGTCGCGAATATTTCAGTTTTAGGTTACGATGCGGATAAGCTGCCGGATAATTTTGCATCAGGAATCATGAGTCTGGCTGCTCCGTATGTCATGATGGACGGCATGAATGAAATGGGCTTTTCAATCGGCGTCTTATTGATCAAAGATGAACCCACCCAGCAGAACACTGACAAGCTGGATCTGACTACGACCTCGGCGATGCGCTGGCTTTTAGACAAAGCTGCCAATGTCGAAGAAGCGATTGCGATGCTTGAAAATATGGATATGCATGCCTCTGCCAATGCTTCTTATCATTTCCAGATGGCTGATGCTCAGGGAAACAGCGCCGTTATTGAATACATTGACAATGAATTGCGTGTCATCCGCAAAGAACCAGATGGATTACAATATCTGACCAATTTTTTGATCAGTGAAGATGTCTATGGTTTCGGCAAGGGTCAGGATCGCTATGAAATTCTTGAAAACACGCTGACTCAGAATCATGGCATCTTATCCGAAATGGAGTCCATGGACCTGCTCCAAGCTGTCAGTCAGGATAAGATCAGTGAGGATACTGGAAAACAAACCGCTACGCAGTGGTCGGTTGTGTATAACAATACAAAAAAGACCGCAAAGATCGTTGCAGGAAGAAATTATGATACGGTGATTGAGGTTTCTCTCAGCCGTTAAATTCAATGAACTCTTTGTCTGTTTGCCAGACAAGGAGTTTTTTGTTTTACCCGTTGAAAACTTTTTCTTGAAAAATGAAAATTTATTCAAAAACTTGTTGACATTCTTTCATTCTTCGCATACACTAAGAACAACAAAACATCGAGGAACAGAAAAAGTAGTCAGAACAAAACCCCAGCGAGCTGATACAGAGTGGAAGGTCAGCGGTACTGATTCTGATGAAAACGCATCTGGGAGATGGCTTTCTGAAACCAGTAGGAAAGTCCGATTATCCGCGTTAAGGATCTGAGGAGGCCGGACAGACCGGCAATTAGAGTGGCACCGCGAATCCATCGTCTCTAGCTTAGGCTGGGGACGATTTTTATTTTCCCTAATGGGTTCTGGAAAGGAGTGAGAGGATGATCCAGATAGTACAGTTTCAAGTTGACAACCGAAATCGCCCGACCCATCATCCCGAGAAGCGTTACCGACGATGCTTGCTTAATCCAGATGCTTCAAACTCAAGAAAGGAAAATGAACATGAAAAAAATCAATTTACTTCTCTGCGCAGGCTTATTAATGCTAAGCACTGCCTGCTCTTCTAACCCTTCCTCATCTACGCCAACTCCGCAAACAGCACAGAACGCCATTACCGTTGCCGTCGGCAGCCAGATCACCACGCTGGATCCCGGCTACAATACAGAAACTGTCAACAATTACATTTTAGCTCATACCGTTTCCAGCCTGATGACTAAAGATGAAAATGGCACCGTCATTCCGGAGCTGGCTGAGGAATACACCGTCAGTGAAGATGGACTGACCTACACCTTAACATTAAAGGAAGGTCTGACCTGGAGCGATGGTCAGGCCCTGACCTCCCAGGATTTCAAATACGCGATTTTACGAAATCTGACTTATGGAGCCGATAATTCCTGGGCGATCTACAATCTGACAACCTATCTCAAAGGCGCGGAAGAGATTGCTTCCAACACCGATCTGGATGCCTCCGCGATTGAAATTGAAGGTGTTGAAACACCGGATGATTCCACGCTGGTACTGAATTTAAAACAACCGTGTGCTTTCTTTATCAATCTGTTGACCGGCAATGTCTGGGCACCGCTCAGAGCTGACTTTGCGGATGCGCATGATTCAACTTGGGCATTAAAGCCTGGTTATCCAAGCATTGGAGCCTATCAGCTGGCCGAATGCAATGAAAATGAAAAAGCGGTGATCGTCAAAAATGACAGCTATTACAAAGCTGACGAAATCACGCTGGATCAAATCACCTTCCTCGTCATGCCTGACAGTGATGCTCAATCGTTAGCTTATAAAAACGGTGAAATTGATGTGGCACTGAATGTTCCTGTTGATGTCGGCGTCAATTATCCAAATCAGAATGAAGTCTGGAATATCCCTTCACCTACTTCTTATTTCATCGCTCTCAATTCCGGAGCGACTGCCCCGGAAGCACTGAAAGAAGCAAAAGTGCGCAAAGCGCTGGCGATCTCGATCGACAAACAGGCTCTGGCTTCAACCTTGGGACCGGAACAATACTACCAGGCACTGGGCGGCTATGTTCCTGCCGGTCTGAATGGGATTGATCAGGATTTCCGGAAGGAAGCCGATGCGAAAGGAACAATGCAGGCCTATGATCCAGAACAAGCGAAAGCCTTGTTAAAGGAAGCCGGCTATGATGAAACTCATCCGCTGAAAATCAAATATAAGTATTCTTCTTCCTTTATCCATTCCGATGTTGCTCAGATTCTCGAAGCGATGTGGAAAAATATCGGGATCGACTGTGAATTGGAAGTCGTTGAATCCGGTGTCTTCTATAATCAGATTGACAATGGTGATTTTGAACTTTCCCGTTATGGCTACACGGCCAGTGATGATCCTTCTCAGTTTCTGACCTTGTGGACAACCGGTCAGCAAGTGGTAGCCGCCGTGGATGATCCGGCTTATGACAAAATGGTAGCCGAGGCCGCGGCACTGATTGATCACACCGAATATATGGAAGCTCTGCACGCGGTGGAAGAATATCTTGTGGAAGAACAGGCTTACGTCATTCCGCTGTTCAGCTACAACACGCCGATTCTTAAAAGTGAAAAGATCCAGAATGCGACAAAGAAGGGAACAACGCCATTCTACGGTTATGTCACTTTGCAATAATCTCTCCGTATAAGAGAAAAGGATGGATTTCCATAAAACAGTGGAAATCCATCCTTTTCCTTTACTCGCTTAAAAGTACCGCTTCCAAATCCTGAAGCATCACATCCAGCGCGGTAATCCCGCCTTCTGCCAGATACCAGACCGTCGGCGTCAAATAGACAATATGTCCCTGCTGCGCCGCTAACGTCTTGGCGGTCAGCTCGTTGTTCATCACTTCCTCAGCCAGCTTTGCCCCTTCAGTGTTAATCGCAGAATCCCGATCCAACACGAAAATGTATTCCGGGTTCAGCTTGACCAGCAGTTCCATGGAAGACTCATTGCCGTGCGTTGAATCCACATCGTCCGCCAAATTGGTGAAACCAATTTCATTGCCGATCAGCGAACAGCGGCTTCCATTGCCCAGAGTATTGAAGTTGCTGCTAGTGACCATGCCGATCACCGCGGTTTTGCCTTGGGCTGCCTGGCGCAGAGCTTCGACTCGGCTGTCAAAATGCTGCAGCTGTTCAGCCGCTTTTTCTTCCATCTTAAATAAGGAAGCGACCTTCATGGCATTCTGTTTTACACTTTCCACGACGCCCAGCTGAGCATCCGTGCTCAAATACACGACCGGAGCAATCTTAGACAACGCTTCATATTGGTCGCTTAGCCGGCCGCTGATAAAAATCACATCCGGCTCGCTGGCCATCAGCGCTTCCATATTGACTTCCTTTAAGGTTCCCAGATTGGCAATGGCTTCATTTTCATTATAAGCTTTTAAATAATCCACCGTAGATGACTTCGGCATCCCGACAACGCGATCGCCCAAGCCCCAGTTATCCAGCATATCCAAAACCGCCATATCCAACACGGCAATCCGCTGCGGATCGACCGGCACTTCCACGGAGATCATTTCCTGACTTCCGTTCAGGGTTGTCACTGTCATCGTTTCATTCGGCTTCTGTTCCGACTGACCGGCCTTTTCTGGTTTTGATGCACAGCCGGTAAGTGTCAGCAGTGCTGCCAACAGGAATATTGTTATTTTTTTCATTTCTTCTGCTCCTTTTGTTTTTAATTTCGAATCGCAGGGATGCGCCTGCCGCTGGATGCGTTTCATCGCAATTCCGCTTTTAAGCATAATCCCCCTTTTTTTGACAAGTCCGCTTCTTATCGATTAATAGTAAATGGATAACGGCCGGCCCTCGACCTGTTGAATTTCAAAATCAACGCCGTAGATTTCTGATAAATTTTCCTTGGTGATTACTTCCTGCACCGTTCCGAAGTGGGCTACCCTGCCCTCGACAAACGCGCAGATATAATCCGAGTAAAACGCGGCGTAATTGATCTCATGCAGGACGAGGATTACCGTTTTCCCCAATTCATCGCACAGCCGCCGGACAATTTTCATCATCTTGGTCGCATGGTAGATGTCAAGGTTGTTGGTGGGCTCATCCAACAAGATATAATCGGTATCCTGAGCGATCACCATCGCGATCATCGCCCGCTGCCGCTGCCCGCCGGACAATTCATCGATAAACTGATCGGCAATCGCATCCAGCTCCATATAAGCCAGCGCTTGGTCAACTTTTTCCTGATCTTCCGGCTGCAGCCGGCCCTGACAGTACGGAAACCGGCCGAAGCTGACCAGCTCCCGGACCGTCAGTTTCATTTGGATATTGTTGGACTGGGTGAGGATCGCCAGCCGCTTCGATAATTCACGGCTGTTCCATTTCGCCAGATCCTGACCTTCAAAGTGAATCAGACCGGCATCTTTGGCGACCAGTCTTGAAATCATACCCATGACGGTCGATTTTCCTGCCCCGTTAGGACCGATTAATGACAATACCTGACCCTGCGGAATCTCAAAGCTCACCTCATCAACAACTCGTTTTTTGCCATATTGTTTTGTCAGATGCTGAATTACCATACCTGCTGCCTCCCTTTGCCTAATAACAGAACCAAAAAATAGAAACCGCCGCCAATCGTAATCAATACGCTGATCGGTATGCTGTAAGCAAACAGGTGTTCCACGGCCAGCTGACCGCCGACCAGGACGATCATGCCCAGCAGCGCCGAACCGAAAATCAGCCAGCTGTGGCGGTAGGTCTGAAACAGCTGCCGCGACAGATTGGCGATGATCAGTCCCAGAAATGAAATTGGCCCGACCAATGCCGTCGCAATTGCGATCAGAATCGTCACGCCCAAAAGCAGCCGGCGGTTGGTTTTGTCCACGTCAACGCCCAGATTGACTGCCTGATTTTTTCCCAGCGCCAGCACATCGAGCAGCTTCAGTTCCCGCCGCAAAACGACAAGGACGCCTGTGATCAGCACTGTGGAAATCAAAAGCAGGCTGGAATTAACGTTGGAAAAGCTGGCGACTAATGAGCCTAACAAAGCGTCGTATTCATTGGGATCCATGATCCGGGTCAGCGTTGTCTGCATGCTGGAGAAAAAGGTCGACATGACCGTGCCTGCCAGCAGCACATATAAAATCTGATGCTTCATTTTCTTAAACAATGTCCCATAGATCAAAATCGCCGCGCCGCTCATGATGACCAGATCGACGACAAACGACAGCTGCGGATGCCGGGCGATCAGACTGCCGGAACCGAGAAAGAACACCACCGCTGTGTGAATCAGCGCATACAGAGAATTCATGCCCAACAGGCAGGGCGTGACGATCTTGTTCTGAATCAAAGTCTGAAAGACAATCGAAGCGCCGCCGATGCAGAAGGCAGTCACAAGCATCACCAGCAGTTTCGGCACGCGCAGCTCCATCGCATAGGCAGCATATTTCGGATTGACGTTGATCGTCAGATAGCCGATCACCGCCAGCACAGCCAGGCCGATTAAAATCAGAGCTTTGATCTGTAAACTGCGCTGTTTCATCCCTTGCAGCCTCCTTCCGCTTTTTTGATGAATCGACCCTTGCCGTTAAGCCGCATCCATAACAGGACAAGAAAGATCAGACTGCCCAGAACGCCCACAATCAGCTCAATCGGCAGTTCATACGGAGCTATCACAACCCGGCCGATCATGTCAGAAATCAGGACGAACAGCGCGCCGAACAGTGCTGTATCCGTCAGCGTCCCGCGCAGTTTATCGCCCTTAAACATCGTGACCAGATTGGGAACGATCAAACCGATGTAGGAAATACTGCCGGCGACAACGACGACACTGGCGGTGATCATGGCCGCGATCGTCAGTCCCAGAAACAAAACAGCATTGTAAGAAACGCCGAGATTTTTTGAAAAGTCCTTGCCCATGCCTACGATATTGAAATGATTGGCAAAGATAAAAGCGGCAGCGATCAGCGGCACCACCAGCATGACCAGTTCATAGCGGCCTTTCATCACCAGTGAAAAATGGCCGACCAGCCACGAGGACAGCGCCTGCGTCATTTCATATTTATAGGCCAGATAATTCGTAATGCCGCCGATCACATTGCCGAACATGATCCCGACAAGCGGTACCATCACGACGTCCCTAAATTGAATCCGCTGAATCAGCGCCACGAAGATCCACGTTCCGGCGATCGCCGCCGTGAAGGCAAAGCCGGCGCGTACCCATAGGGTTGATCCCGGCATAAACAACAGCGCCAACAGAATTCCCAGCTGGGCCGAGGAAATTGTCGCGCCGGTCGTCGGGGATACAAACTTGTTCATGCACAGCTGCTGCATGATCAAACCGGCAACGCTCATGCCCATGCCCGTACAAAGAATCGCCAACAGCCGCGGCAGGCGCGAAATCATCAGAATTTCAAACGCTTCCCAATTCCCGCTGAATATGTCCATCACGCTGAAATCCACAACGCCGATAAATAAGGAAGCGGCTGCGCATACCATCAGCAGCGCCGTTAAGATCAGCGTACTTTTAACTCGCAGAAGCATAGCATTCTCCTTTCCTGAATATTTGTTAGTTTAAACTAACTTAAGCGTGAAAATAAAAGAGTCGATGGCCCTTCGATTCTATCTTTCCATTTGTTAGTCGCATCTAACCTTAAGCTTGTTCAGTCTACCATGTTCCAGCCAAAAACGCAAGCTTCCCTTTTCTCCTTTCGTATGGCAGTTTTTGCAAATCTTGAAAACTGATCTTTCAGAAGAGCACCGAAACTTCGTCTTCGCCTGAATGAAAAACCGCCCATTTTGCCTGAAACGAAGAACTATGATACACTGGAAAGACAGAGGAAATGAGGGGCGTTATGACACAGACTGAATCTTCTTTATGCCGTGTTTTTCTGGTTGACGATGATCTTCTTGTACTGGATGATCTGCGGGATCTGATCGATTGGGAAGCAGAGGGCTTCATTCTGACAGGCACGGCGGGCAATGGGGAACAGGCACTGGAACGGCTGGCTCAGACACCCGCAGATCTGGTGCTGGTGGATATTGAAATGCCGCGGTTAAACGGGCTGGCTTTCATCCGGCAGCTGCGGCAACAGGATCCGCAAATCCAAACGCTACTTCTGACAGCGTTTTCCCGTTTTGATTACGCCCGCGAAGCTGTGTCACTGGGTGTGTATAATTATATCCTCAAACACGAACTGACCGCAGAAGGACTGCTCGAAAATCTGCGCGGCATGCGGGAGCAATGGGAACGCCAGAGAACTTCCCGTTATCTTGATGAACAGGCGCGGTTTCGACAGCTGCTTTTTACCGGAGATCACATTGACTTTTCCGACGTTGGATTCAGCAGCCCACATTCTGGAATCGGTTTGGTTTGTCTGCGGCGTCTGCCTTCGCTCCATGAATTGATCTCTTTCAAAGCAACAGAAGAGACCGACCACCTTTTTGCGCAGCTTCAGCAAGCCCTGCAGCCCTTGCGCAAAACCGCTGTTTTTCTTGTTTTTCTCCAATCCGTCAATGAATGCTGGATCGCTGTGGAAGCCGATCCTCAGCTTGCCAGTGTTCCGTATGAATTTTGTACTGCGCTGCGAAAGAGCTTGGAAAACATTCTGGCTCCGATGGGGCTGTTGGTCAGTCCGGTTGCGCAGGATCTGTCTGAACTGCGCCGATTGTATCATGAGATGAATGAGCGCCAGAATCAGTTGTTTTATTTTCCTAAACAGCGCATCACCCTGCTTCATGAATGTCCGGATGCCATGCCGTATGAGGCTTCGGATTGGGAAATTCAATTAGCTCAGATCGATACTCAGGCTAGCCTGTGCCAAACGTCAACGGCGTTTTTAAACGCTCTCGATCAGGCTCGGCCGGCTTTGCCGCAGATTCTTCTGGCCGTGAAGCTCCTGCTTCAAAAGCTTCAGAAGCGAACAAGGATCAGTGAATTGTCTGAGGATTTTTCAGCATGGAAAACAATCTGTACCTATCCGGCTTTATGCGACTTTGTCCGCCGTTGGCTGCCGCTTCAGCCCCAGCCGCAGACCAGCCGCAAAACCGACTTTATGATCCGCTACCTGCAGGATCACTGTGCCGATGAAAACGTTCTTGACGATCTTTCGCAGACCCTGCAGATGAATCGCGAGTATTTAAGCAAACTGTTAAAGAAGGAAACCGGCATGACCTTGGCGCAGATGTTGTTGGATCTGCGGCTGCAGAAAGCAATGCGGCTCTTGAAACAAAAGGATCTCAAGATTTATGAGGCAGCCCGGCAATGCGGATTCCACTCCAGTCAATACTTTGCGATCGTATTTTATAAAAAATATCATGTTTATCCCAGCGATGTATTAAAGGAGCCGTATGTATGAAGCGTAAAGACATCAAGACCTGGCTTGTATCGCTGCTTCCGCCCCGACTTTCGGTAAAGCTGGCCGCTGCGCTGGGGGCATTGGTTCTGGTGATGACCAGCGTCACCAGCTTTGTCACTTATCAATACTTCGCTCACATCCTGACCCAGGAAAATCTGAAAAAAGATGCGCAGGTGCTCCGCCAGAATGCCCAGCAGCTGGAAGGCTTTATCCGTGAACTGACAGTTCTTTCCCGCAGTCTGTTGGCCGATCCGCAGCTGCAGCAGTTCTGCCACACCGCGGATCCGGACTATTTCCAAAAGGAAGCGGCAGCGGATTTATTAACCCGGACGCTGTCGGTTCAGGATCTGATCCACAGCGCGCTGATTCACCACGAAGATCAGGTGCTCTGGAACCTGTATCCGCTTGATCATACCTTTGATCCGCTTGCCCAATCTCAGAAAACAAGACAGCTGACTGGATTTACCGAAGCCTTCCTGCTGAAATCCGGCGTGGAACAGCTGCGTCTGGCGGCTTATCACACGCCGATTGCCGATTTAGTTCATCCCCAGCAGAAAATCGGAGAGCTGTGGATTCTGCTTGATCTGCGGCAATTGGAAACGATGATTCAGGCATGGAATCTGCCTCAGCAGGAAATCACGCTGATGCAGAATCAGACGGTGCTGATCGCTTCCCCTTCTGGCCTGAATGAACAACAGCTGAACAAACTGGCCAACGATCAGCCCTTTCCCTCGCTCCAGTCGGTTCGCGGCGGATTTCTGCTGAGCAGTCCGGTGGCCGGTACGCCTTATACCTTATTCTCTTATCGATCCAAGGCCGCACTGCGCGGACAGGCGTCCTTTCTGATCGTGTTTTTCAGCTTGTTCTCGCTGCTCATCTTCCTTTTATTCGTGATGATTCTCTCCCGCATTGTCCGTCAGTTTACCGCACCGTTATCCACTTTGACGGCCGGCTTGAATCAATTTGCCGCCGGTGATCTGAACACCCAGATTACCCTGCACAGTCACGATGAGCTGGAAATGCTGGGCGATACTTTCAATTCGATGGTTGTCCGCATACATGAGCTTTTAGATCAGGCTGTTGAGGATGAAAAAATCCGCAGGAAGCTGAAATTTGATATGATGATCTCCAAAATCCATCCGCATTTTATCTACAATACGTTAAACTCTGTCATCGTGATGGCTCGCCGAGCTGGGAATCAGGAGGTTGTCGATATGGTGCGTGCCTTAATTCTGATCCTTCAGGATGGCATGGCGGTGCATGAGGACCTGTTGATGGACACCATCGAACGGGAACGAGCGGTCATTGAGGCGTATGTCACCATCCAGAATTATCGCTACAAGCAGAAATTCAGCGTCGTTTACGACATCGACCCAGCGCTGAACGAGCTGCTAATCGCCAAAAACATTCTCCAGCCGTTAGTTGAAAATGCGATTTTCCACGGCATCATCCCCAAAGAGGGACCCGGACAGCTGACGCTATCCATTCAGCGCCAAAACGATCAGCTGCATGTCGAGGTTCGTGATGACGGCGTGGGACTGAGCGCCGAACTGGCCAGCCGCATTGAACAAGGCTCCGCCGCCCTGAATGCTCATCGGGAAGCCGAGAAAAACAGTGTCCATGCGATTGCGCTGGTCAATGTCTGCGAACGGCTGGAATTCCTTTACGGCGATCCTGTGACGCTGCACGTCGAAAGTGAGCTGGGGAAGGGTTCCGCATTCATCTTTGATCTGCCGATCATAGAGAAAGGAGGGCTCCCACAATGAAGGCCTATCGCATTGTTTTTCTTCTGCTGACCCTGACGCTGGCGCTTTTTCTCTATAGCGCTTTTTCCGCCCCACGTTTGACGCCGGAACCCTCGCAGAAAGAAGTGATTACAGTCTGGGGCTGGGATGATTTTCTGCCGGATGCGTTTGCGGAGTATCAGAAATCTCATCCCGATGTCGCGCTTAATTACACCGTCGTTGAAAAAAGTGAATATCTGCAGCGCTTTAAACTGGCGCTGGCACTCAATCAGCCCTTGCCGGACATCTGCATTCTCGAAAGTGAAACGCTCGACGGCATCAACGGAGCCGAGCTGTTTATCGATCTGGAAGCCTCTCCGTATTTCCTGCCGCGGCAGGAAGTTCTGGAATTTCGTCTGGCTCAGTTTGAAAATGAACTCGGTCATCTGTGGGCTGTGCCGGCTACCTTATCCGCCAGCGGCGTCGCTTATAACCGCACTGTGGCCCAGGCGTTTCTGGCAACCGAGGATCCAGTTCAGGTGGGAATTGTTTTCAGCAGCTGGGCCGATGTTATCAGCAAGGGCATGAAGTTCAAGGAACAATTCCCAGATCGGGCCATGTTTGCCTCACTGGAAGATGCCGCCGTGATGTTGTTTGGACAATCACGCACGCCGTATATTCAAGACAACACGCTGCTTCAGCCCTACCGTTTCCTCAATGCCTTCCAGATTCTCGACGCCCTGCAGGAGGCTGGCCTGGTCTTCTCCCTGCAGCAGTATTCGCCGCAGTGGATGAACTCGCTGGAAACCGATCAGGTGTTTTTCTATCCGTGCTCACTCTGGCTGATGTCCATGGGTATTTTTCATACCGGACAAGCCTGGGGCTTTACCCGTGCGCCCAGCGGCAGCTTTGCCTGGGGCGGTACCGTCTGGGCGATTCCCAAAACCAGCACCCATGCCGCGACAGCCTGGGAATTCATGCAGACAGTGCTGCTTTCGCCTTCCGGTGCGGCTTATGCCAAAAATCATGGCACCGGAACTTTGATCAGCTACAGTCCGGCTTACAATGAAGAGGGATATTCAGATCTGATCATGGAGGATTTCGGCGGTCAGAATATCGGCAAGATGTATTTGGATCAGATTTTCCCGGAAGTTCAGACCCGTCCGGCGGGAGAGAACGAAGCGCTGCTGAAAGAAGTTTATCTGCAGACTGTCCGAGCGATGATCGGCATGCCGGAAATGAATGGCGAACAGGCTTATGCCCTATTCTTAGAGCGGCTGCATCAGCGGCTGCCGGATTTACAGGAGGAACCCGCATGAACTTGAAGAAAATCATCCCCGCGCTCTGTCTGATTTTGTGCTGCGGCTGCGCGTCTTCCTCCACTCATTGTCAAATTGACGGTTATTTAGGCCCGATGGAAATTGAAGTGCTGAGTGAAGATCAGCGCATTACCGCGATTCAGGTACTGAGCCATGCGGATACGCCGGAAATCGCAGATCCCGCCCTGGCCGACTTCATCGCTCAGATTTTAGAAAATCAAACGCTGCAGATCGATGCGGTCAATGGAGCAACCCAGTCCTGTGAAGCACTGCGCAAAGGAATTGAGCGCTTGTTGAAACGGCAGGGTTTTACCGAGGAACAACTCTATGCCGCGCGCCCCCAAACGCCGCCTGTCCAAGAGGAAGCCTCAGAAATCTATGATGTGGTGGTCATCGGCGGAGGCGGAGCTGGCTTAGCCGCGGCCGTCAGCGCCGCACGCCAGGGGGCTTCCGTTGCGGTGCTGGAAAAAGCCGACAGTCTGGGCGGCAATACAATCCGGGCTACCGCCATGTATAACTGTGTGGATGATCAGCTCCAGCATCCTTTGCAGATCATGGACAGCGAACAGCTTTTCTTTGAAGAAACCTTCAACGGCGGTCATCAGAAAGCAAAACCGGAGCTGGTGCGGATCCTGACTTCCCAAGCCGATGAGGGTCTGGCGTTTTTGCAGGAGCTGGGGTTAGAAATCGACACGGTGATCGACAACTGTTTGGGCGGCGAGCATGCCCGCGGTCATTATTCCAAGGCTCATAACGGTACAGATTTCATTCAGGTTTTGAGCGATGCCTGTGTTCGGGAACAGGTTGACTTTTATCTGAATACACGGGCGAAAGCGCTGATTCAGGAGGGTTCTGCCGTGATCGGAGTCCAGGCTGTCCAGCAACGTCAGCCGATCCAGTTCCAAGCGCGGCAGGGTGTGATCTTAGCGACTGGCGGCTTCGGCTACAATGTGGAAATGCGGATGCAGTATGATCAGAGCCTAACCGGGGATCTGCTTTGCAGCAATACGCCGGGAACAGTGGGCGATGGACTTATCATGGCGCACGCCATTGGGGCTTCACTGATCGACATGGAATATATAGAGCTTTATCCGATGGCGGATATTTACGACGGCGGACTGCACAACTCCATTCCCAATGCGATCAATCATGGGATTTTGGTCAACACCGAAGGCGATCGGTTTATCCGTGAGGATGCCGGCCGGGATGAACTGGCCCAGGCGATCCGGGCGCAGGATCACGGGTTTGTCTATTCCCTCGCCGACGATGATTTTTCCTCGCTGCAGGAAGACCGCGACTTCCTGGAGGGGCTAGTACTGATGGGACAAGTGGTCAAAGCCGATACGTTGGAAGACCTGGCTTATCAGCTGGAACTGGATTTCAAGGTTCTGGAAGCAGCGGTGAATGACTACAACCGCAGTGTTGAACAGCAGTACGATCCCCGCTTTCAGCGCAGAACGTTAATCAATAAAATTGATCACCCACCATTTTACGCCACCGCCAAGACCGTCACTGTGCATCACACGCTGGGCGGTGTTGAAATCAATGAACAAGCCCAGGTTCTCGATCAAAAGAAACAGCTGATTCCCCGGCTTTATGCGGCCGGCGAGGTGACCGGCGGGATTCACGGCGCCAATCGCCTGGGCGGCAACTCGTTTCCTGACTGTATCGTCTTCGGACGGATTGCCGGAACGGAGGCTGCCGCTCAGCCGCCGCGGCCAATATCCTGAACTTGAACAGAATGTCCGGTTTTTAACTCGACCTCAACTTGTGATTTTTTTATAATTTCCTTATTCAAGGAGGAAAGAGAAATGAAGAAATTACTTGCCCTGACCCTGGGCGCCTGTTTGGCTCTGGGCTTAGGCGGCTGTGCGAATACGCCGGCTGAAAAAACACCGGAACCTCAACCTGAATCCGGCAACGAACAGTTTGATATCGTCATCGTCGGCGCAGGCGGAGCCGGCCTGGCGGCCGCGGTCGAGGCGCACGAACAAGGTGCAGACAACATTCTGGTCTTAGAGAAGATGTCCTTTGCGGGCGGAAGCACCACGATGGCTTTCGGCGGCTTTAACTGTACGAACTCCCGGTTTATGGACGAACAGGGAAAAGAAGAAACACCGGTCATGTTGGTGGATAAAATCATCAAGAACGGCGCCGGCTTTGCGGATGTGGATATGGCAGGCGTCATCGCCATTGAAACGCCGAAAGTCATCGAATGGCTGGACGGCTTCGGATCGGAATGGGGAAAGATCCGCTACGCTGATCTGCATTGCCCAACTGACGGCACCATTCCCGGTGTGGAATTAGTCCGTGTTTTAAAAGAACAAGCCGAGAAAAACGGCATTGAAATCCGCTACAACAGTCCGGCTGTCGATCTGACAACAGATGAACACGGACGGGTTAACGGCGTGCAGGTCAAAGACGCCCATGGTGAATATACGATTGATGCCCAAGCTGTCATTCTGGCGACCGGCGGTTATGAAAGCAATCCGGAAATGATCGCCAACTATGACAATCCTGGACTGGCCAACATTCATTTAGCTCCAAGTCAGGGCAATATGGGCGATGGTATCGTTATGGCGGAAAAACTGGGAGCGGAACTGGTCAACATGGATCTGATTCAGCTGTCCTGTGCAGTTGCGCCGTTCTCCATCCAGATGCAGCTGCCGATCAAAAACAACGGCGTCGTCTTCGTCAACAAGGAAGGCAAGCGCTTCACCAATGAATACAGCGAAGCCAGTTCAGATCGCCGGATTACTGAAGATATCCTGAAACAAACGGATGCGGAATGCTTCGGTGTTTATAATGAAACGATATACCAGACATTCATGGCGATTGAAGAGAAGGATTTCTTCGATGAATACCGGATGACTGGCATCGATAACAGCGGCACGGTGATCCAAGCGGATACGCTGGAAGAACTGGCTGAAAAGATGGGTGTGGATCAGGAAGCATTCCTGGCCACGATGAGCAGCTTAAAGACAGACGGCATCGGCAATGAAGAAGTTGTCAAGCTGGCTGATACCTACAAATCGGGCCCTTACTATGCCGTGAACTTAACGCCGGGCGTTATGGACACGCTGGGCGGTGTCAGAGCCGACACAACCGGACGTGTTCTCAACCAGGAAGGCAAGCCGATTAAGGGTCTGTATGCTGCCGGGGAAGTCATCGGTAATGTTCAGGGTGCTTATTATTCTGTTGGTCTGGGTGAAGCCGTCGTCTTCGGCCGGCTCTCTGCCCGCAATGCGATCGAATACATTCAGGACCGCCAAGGCTTAACCGAACACGTTCCATTTGACCGCACTCCGGTCCAGTCAGAAGGTTCAGAAACCGTCAAAGGCAGCTTCACAGACGGTACTTATACCGGCGAAGGTCAGGGCAATAACGGACCGATTAAGGTTGAAGTCATCGTTAAAGACGGAAGCATCACTGAAATCAACGTTTTAGAACAGGCTGAAACAGCGAATATCTATGCCGGGGCTGCAGAACAGTTCATTCCAGAGCTGATCAGAACGCAGAATCTGGATCTTGATGCCGTTTCCGGCGCTACCAATTCCAGCAATGGCATCCGGGAAGCCGTCAAGAACGCGCTGGGACAATAACCAGCGGAACACTCAATTCAAAATAAGATATATCCAAGCAGAAAGGAAGCGCCGGAATTAGGGTTTCCTTTCTTTTGCTTCCCGTCTGAGCAGAATAAGAAAATAAGCGGCATCGACAACTCAAAAGATTGTTTTGAGCTTTTACGCTTCTCCTTGATTGATTCCGCGGTGAAACGATGCTCCGCCTTTTCAGACGCTTTGGCTTCCTGACTTTGATTGGACCATCAGGAATTGTTTGAAAGAGGTATACTCTAAAATCCTTTATTGATATAATTAGAAGTAATCGTGGTATGGGGATGGTTTTTCCTTCGCTTTTTAAGCCGCGGCATTTCTTTTACAGAACGGAAGATGATGATGACCTATTCAAACAGTAAAACCAAGCAGCGAATTTTAGACGTTGCCGTTACCTATTTCACCTTGTATGGTTATGAAGGTACCAATCTTGAAGACATTGGCAAAGCCCTGGGCTTATCCCGGGGTCCGCTTTATTATTATTTTAAGAATAAAAATGATCTTTATCTGGCCGCTATCCGATATCAGATGGAAATTTCCTCACAGGATCTGCAGCGGATTTATGCGGAAGACCTGGATGTTTTCAGCAAAATCTGCCGGGATCTGACCTACTGTACCTCCTATCGGAAGATTAACCGGGATACCGATCATAACACCGGCGAAGGGCCGACGCTGGAAGAAATTGCGAAATACAGCAGGCACTTGTTCTCCCTGCGCAAAACGGCTTTAACAACAGCTCAGGCACAGAATATCATCCGTCCGGATGCCAACCTCAATGAAATGACAAGCTTTATCTATCTGTATTACTATGGGATTCAGGGCTTCAATCATGAAAACGAGCTGTATCACATGCTGGACTTTAACCCCAACGAGCAGGCCATGGAAATCTTCCGGGAGACGTTCATTGCCAAATACGCGGTGAACCCTGAGAAATGGCTCAAAAAGGAAACTTGACGATCAAAATAAAACCTCCGTCGCTGTGGCGGAGGTTTTATACGTACTGATCCTCGGTAAAGGAATAATTGTTTTCAGGCAGCCGCTCGCAGCATAAAAAGCTCCCGAAAATACCGCTCAGCCGCGGTTATAATCCAGACCGCTGAGCGCTGAGCTTATTGATTCAGAATAATCTCCACCCATTGCCGGCCGGCAGCTTCTGCTTCTTCCAGCTGCTTTGGTGATGGCTTAAACCGGACTTTGAATGCCGGCATAACCTGGATTCGCAGCTGTTTCAGGCGTTCTTCCAGGTGCGCAAAGGCTTCGCCGCTCCAGCCATAGCTGCCAAAAACCGCGGCATACTTGCCGCCGTGAATCACCGGATTCATCAATGACAGAACAGCCCATACCGGCGGCAGGGCTTCCGCCAGAATCGTCGGCGATCCCAGCAAAAATCCTCGCGCGTTTTCAATCTTTTCCACAACTTCGGCAACGGATGTCTGTGTCAGTTCAACCAGCTCAGCCTGCCAGCCGGCACTTTCGATTCCGCGGGCTGCCGCCTGCGCCAGCTGTTCGGTATATCCATAGGCGCTGACATAAGCCAAAATCAGTTTGTTTTCCAGCTGCGGTTCTGCATTCCATTTTCGATACTGCGCAAACATTTCCGGCAGCCTGCAGTCCAAGATCGGCCCATGACCCGGACAAATCATGTTCAGTTTCAGAGGTTCAACTTTATCCAGCGCCTTCTGCATAAACGGCCGGAACGGCTTTAAAATATGATCATAATAATACTTTAATGCCCGCTCATAGCCATTGTGATCCTGAACTTCGCTCAGCCGCAGCCCCTCAAACGCATAATGCGCTCCGAAGGAATCACAGGTAAAGAGAATTCCATCTTCCTGAACCCAGGTATACATGGTATCCGGCCAATGCAGATTCGGGACGATCATAAACTGCAATGTTTTTCCACCCAGGTCCAATGTCTGCCCCTCTTTCACCGCCAGCGCTTTAAAGTCACGGTTGACGATCTCTTTCAAAAACTGCAGCGCCGCCGGACTGCCGATCACGGTCAGATTCGGATTGATCGCCAAACATTTTTCGATCGAACCGGCATGATCCGGTTCTGTATGATTCACGATTAAATAATCGACGTCACAAAGCGAAACTACCTTCTCAATCTTCTGTTGAAATTCTTCAAAGAAAGGAAGTTTTACCGTTTCGATCAAGGCGTTTTTTTCCGTTCCCTTCAAAAGATAAGAATTATAAGTCGTTCCAAATTCAGTTTCCATAATGATATCAAAAACCTTCAGCTGGGCATCCTGAACCCCTGTCCAGATTAAATCCTGCGTTAACTGTTCGTTGACTGTCATCTTCATCACTCCTTTATTCATTTTTCCCATTCCCTTAGAAATTAACAGGAAACTTTTTTCAGCAGATTCATCATAATCAAAACGATCCTTGATTTCTATTGTAATGCTCATATCAAGCATGAAAGGAGCAGAGTAAGCCGGACTGATCCTGTTTTTCAGAAGAAACGATTCCGTTTCAGGATCATTTACGCTGCTTTCTCACTTTTCTTACGGGTCCTGATTTATCCTGATTTAATTATGATTACGAACAATTATAGACCTTTTTCGCGCAATCTGCCATGAAATCCGGATTGATTCCGATAACGAATCGTGCTATATTGTAGATAGATTTTGAGGCTATAACTATAATTTCACATGGGGAAGGATAGTTAATGTCCATCCGCATGGGTTTTTTATTATAGTGGCATAGGAGGACAGTTCATGGTCACAGGAAAAGTAAAATGGTTTAATGCAGAAAAAGGCTACGGATTCATTACCACCGATGAAGGGAAAGATGTTTTCGTTCATTATTCCGCGATTCAGATCGACGGTTTTAAAACGCTGGATGACGGCGATGCCGTCAGCTTTGAAGTCGTACAGAGCGACCGCGGCGAACAGGCTGCGAATGTCTGCAAGCTTTAATTTCACTGACAAAGCGACAAAAGCACTCCTGTGAGTGCTTTTTCTTTACTCGGGCAGAGTGTTTTTAAGGCTCTGCCTGATCCTTCTTTCTAATCCAATTTCCTAAGCTGCCGCATAAATGAAACAGGCGACATTCACTTCCGCCTTTTGCTTCATCCAATAGCACTCTACCGGAAACGGAAGTTCCTGGGTATCCAATTCCAACGTATCATTCTGACGGTCCTGAACAAACAGCCACAGCGCATCCGGGTAATCCTTCGGTTTTGTCCCCTTCAGCAGATGTTCCAGCTCAGCACTGAGCTTTCTTTCCTTCTTCACTTTAACAAATTCCAGTCCCTGATTCTGATCCAGCCGCTGCTTGTGCAGAACCAGCTGACTGATCATCTTCACGAGCCATTCCCCATTCCAGGGCTCCATCAGTCCCTTTTGAATTTTCCAGCAGGGATAGCCGGAAATCGTCTGCGGGGAAAGGATCAGGACAGGCTCTTTAAACGATGCGGCAAGCTGCGGACTGATCGCCGCAGAGGAGCAGAGAATCGTCTGATCCCAGGTTTCTTTGGAAAGGGCAGTGTCTATAATTTGGATGTATTCAATGATAAGCTCACCCGTCTGATGACGGATGCGGTGAACCTGATCCTCGGCCTGCGGATCAAACGGGTCACATTGCAGGATTCTGATTTTCATTGTGGTCTATCCTCCGATTCTGTTTTCAGTGTATGAATCAGTCTCGAAAAATATGTGTTCCTTTCCTGCCTTTCAAAGTGAAAAAAAGGGTCCGCAGTGGGATCCTTTCAATCAGAGAAATTAATAGTTTGCTTTTTCAACTTCAAAGAAGGATTTAGCATAGCCGCACAGCGGGCACAGACCCGGAGCGTTCTTGCCGACCATGGTATAGCCGCAGATCTGGCATTTCCACATGACGTCTTCTTCTTTCTTGAAGACTTTGTCTTCCTTGACATTGCTTAACAGAGCCAGGTAACGTTCTTCATGGCGCTTTTCGATCTTCGCAACCATATCCATCTGTGCTGCGATCTTATTGAAGCCTTCTTCGCGGGCAACTTTGGCGAATTCTGCATACATATCCGTCCATTCATAGTTTTCACCATTGGCCGCATCCTGCAGATTGACGTCAGTTGTCGGGATCTGATCACCATGCAGAGCCTTGAACCACAGCATCGCATGTTCCTGTTCGTTGCGGGCGGTTTCCTCAAAGATGTTGGCGATCTGTTCCATGCCTTCAGCACGAGCCTTCATCGCATAGTAAGTGTACTTGTTGCGAGCCTGAGATTCTCCGGCAAAAGCGCTCATTAAGTTCTGTTCAGTTCTTGATCCTTTTAATTCCATTGTTCTTTACCTCTTTCTTTCTCTTTTTCCTGTTTGTCTTTACACTCGTTGCAGCAGCCTTCCAACGAAATATTCAGATCTTCCACGCTGACGCCCATCTGGTCTTCAACCTGGCGGATCATCTGCTCCTCCACGGAGAATGAAACGTCGAAATACCGCTTACAGTATCGACAATAGAAGTGATGATGTTTTTTCGGATTTCCATCGTACATGAATCCGGTGCTGCGGTCCTGAAACTTCTGTATTTCGCCCATTTCCGTCAACAGATTCAAGTTGCGGTAGACGGTCGCGATCCCGATGGAGGGATCCGCCTGCTTCACTTTTTGATAAACCTGATCGGCGTTCAAGTGAATTCCTTCTCCGCGCATCACATCCAAGATCAGCTGGCGTTGCCTTGAATTCCTGCGAATCATCATCTCACCTCCTAATAACGATAACTGTTATCATTATAGCATAAGTTTTTAGATCGTCAAGAGGTCTACCGACATTTTAATCCGAATTTTTTCATTATTGAGCTTCCGCTTTTCCTGTGGAGGATCGCAGCGGATCTTATGGCAGGCGCAAAAGAAAACGGGATAGGCTTCCCGCTTTCTTTCCTTAATGAACGTAATAGACCTGACGGACAGATTTGCCGAAGTACGGGCTTTCCGGATCATACCATTCCGGACGTGTGCTGCCCTCTTTGTTATAGGACCACTGCAGTGAATTCACTACGTATTCAGTCGGATCAATTTCAATCCAGTCATTGACTTCCAACAGTTTGGCGATGATCGTCGGCTGCTTTTCGCCCATCGCAGCCCAGCCTTCAGCACCATAGAGCGTTTCCAGATATAACGCCGCTGCTTTCTGTGCTTCTTCCGAGGCTGGATCCATCAGCTTCGCCGTGCCTTTGATCTGAACGCCGTAGGAGTTGAAATAATCATTTTTATAGGCAATGTATTCTTCTTCCGGAATCTGCTTGTACCAGTACAGCACAACCTTCGGATTCTTTGCGATATGCACGCATTTTTCAGTGCCTTTTTCACTGGAAGCATAGAGCTTCATCGTCTGAGGATCCAGAACAAATTCGACCGAGGACAACCCTGGCTCATTATTGTAGGAGGTAGCGATTTGATACATTTCACGATAAGCATAGATGGTCTGACCTGCTTCATCGGTTTTTAACGGCCAGCCCCGCAGATAATCCAGAGCCAGTTCGCGGATTTCCGGCTGACTCAGCTGCTGACTTTCATCAATGGCTACCGAAGCTGTCGTCAACGCATCTTCCATTTTGATATAACCGTTGGCTTCCGGATTCTTAACCCAGCCTTCCGCTTCCAACTCCGCATCGGTTTTCTGAGCCGGAGCTGTGCTGCAGCCTGCCAGAAGCAAAGCTGCCAAAAACAACATTCCTAATTTCTTCATTATTCTTCCCTCTTTCTATGTTCTTATCATGTCATATTGTTTATTTTCACACAAGATTCCAATCAGACCGACTAGGATAAAATTCAGAACTTCGATATAATAATTTAAAGGAGAATCCAGCCAATGAAATACCGCAATTTATTAATACCTGATCAAAGCTGTTCGGATTCTGTTTCCTCTGTTCTGCAGAAATATCAATATCAGATTTTCGCTTACCGGCATACTTTTCAGAACCGTGTTCGCCAGTTGTCCAATGTCCTGATTCCTCATATCAAGCTGGCGGTGATCCGGCAGGGAGAATGCTCCGTCACCATTCAAGGTCAGACCTTTCATGCCGGGCCTGGCGATTTATTCCTGATTCCGCCTTATCTGCTTCACAGCGCTCAGTTCATCACGGATTCATTAGAAACTTATGAGCTGCTTTTTCAAGTCAGCGGTCTGTTCAATCAGGAGCAATGGCTGACCTTATTTCACCATCAGCTCTGGTTTAAGCAGCTGATTGATGAGCCGACTTTTGAGCTGATCCGTTATTGGATTGACAACGCGGAAAAACAGAATGCCGGTTATGTTTTAGGTCTTCAACATTTAATCAGCCTGCTTGCGGTCATGATGCTCAAAAATAATCAAGGCCCCTTTATCTCAGCCAGCGCAGACAGCGCCATGCTTTCCACCGCAGAGAAATTTTTATATGAACTGGAAAAATCCGATGAAGCGCTAAGCGTTCAGGATTATTGCGACCGCCTGCATGTTTCTCAAAGTTATCTGTGCCGCTGTACGCTGGCTATCATTCAGCTGTCACCGCAGTCCTTAATTATTCAGCATCGGTTATACCGCTCACTGACGCTGCTTGCCGATCCGGATTTATCAGTCCGGCAGATATCAGAACAGCTGCATTATCTGCATCCCAGTTATTTTTCCAAACAGTTTAAGGCGACGTTTTCCCTGACGCCCAATGCGTATCGGAGAATATACTATCGAAAACCTTAACGGATACCCAAACTAGACCGCTGCGCAGCAAAAGCATTACCATCATCAAATTCAGCTGCAAGAAAACGAACTTAGATCTGCGGAAATGAAGCATAAAAGACCGCGGGAATGATCTCTTTCACAGGCGGCAAACACGGAAAGACCAAAGCAGAAGACAAGCATAAACGGGCTGTCATTCATTATTCAACGTAATTTTTGTTATAAATCACCATTTTTCATCGTAAAAAGTGTTATATTCTATCTAAATATCGTTGTATTTTATGTAATTCTGCGGTATTCTGATCCTATACTCAGATAAGGGAGAGGTGTACATGTACCGAACTGCGATTGAAAAATTAATAAAATGGAAAGCCAGTCCGCGCCGGAAGCCCTTAATTATTGAAGGGGCACGGCAGGTAGGGAAAACTTGGCTGATGAAGGAGTTTGGCAAACAAGCCTATGCAGATACCGTATATATTAACTTTGATTCAAATTCCAGAATGGCGGAACTGTTTGCTTCGGATTTAGATACAGATCGTTTAATATTGGGCTTGGAATTGTATTCAGGCCGCAAAATTGACCCAAACAACACGCTGCTGATTTTTGATGAAGTCCAGGAAGTTCCGCATGCTCTGGCCTCGCTCAAATATTTCTGCGAAAACGCTCCCCAATATCATATAATCTGCGCAGGTTCCCTGCTTGGAATCGCTTTGCATGAAGGTACGTCTTTTCCGGTTGGCAAAGTCAATTTTTTAAAGCTTTATCCTCTCACTTTTAAGGAGTTCCTGATGGCTACCGGCAAGCAGCGCTTTTCCGAACTTCTTGACAGTCATGATTTTCAGATGATAACAAGTTTTAAACAAACCTATATCGATGCCTTAAAGCACTATTTCTTTGTGGGAGGTATGCCTGAGGCTGTACAAAGCTTTGCGGAAAACAAAGATTTCAATGAAGTTCGTGAAATACAAAAGGGAATTCTTGAAGCTTATGAACAAGATTTCTCCAAGCATGCCCCCAACGTTATTGTTCCAAAGATTCGTATGTTATGGAACAGTATACCTTCTCAGCTTGCGAAAGAAAACAAAAAATTTATCTACGGTCTTATTCGTGAAGGCGCCCGTGCCAAAGAATATGAAGAGGCCTTGATGTGGCTCTGCGACTGCGGTCTTGTCCATAAGATCAGCCGGGTAAATACTGCAGGCATCCCTTTGAAAGCTTACGAAGACTTAAAGGCCTTCAAGCTGTTCGTCGTTGATGTTGGTTTACTTGGATGCCTGGTTGGACTTCACCCGCACACTTTGCTGGACGGCAATGATCTCTTTATTGAGTTCAAGGGCGCCCTTACTGAACAGTATGTTTGCCAGCAGCTTAAAACCCTTGAAGATTTAGGCATTTACTATTACACCAATGACAGAGGCTCCTGTGAGATTGATTTCGTAGTGGATACGGGTGAACAAATCATTCCGGTTGAAGTTAAGGCTGAGGTCAATCTTAAAGCTAAAAGTCTGAAATTTTACCATGAGAAATTTTCTCCGGAAATCTCTGTCCGGACATCCATGGCTGATTTCAAAAAAGAAGATTGGCTAATTAATCTGCCGCTGTACCAAATAGAACAAATAACACGGATTGGGGAGGAAAAATAAAATGGCGGATATTAAATTATTCAATATAAGCGGAAAGGTCAAAGAATATCAGAGCAGTACAGTCAACCTGGAAAAGGAATTGCAAACTGTAATTGAAAATAATATGAGTGCTTTTTTCGGCGTTACGTTCCTTGCCTCCGAATATCGGACAACAGACGGCGGCCGCATGGACAGCATTGGAATAGATGAAAATCACTGCCCCGTTATCTTCGAGTATAAGCGGTCGATGAAAGAAAATGTTATTAATCAGGGTCTGTTTTATTTAAACTGGCTGCTGGATCATAAGGATAGCTTTAAAGTTCTTGTTATAAATAAACTTGGCTTAACTTTCGCTGACAAGATTGATTGGACAATGCCGCGTGTCATTTGTATTGCAAGTGATTTTACAAAATATGATGAATCCGCAATTAAACAGATGAATCGCAATATCAGCCTGATCCGTTATAAAAAGTTTGGTAAAGACCTACTGATGTTTGAGCAAATCAATGAAAATATCGCTTCGGTCATTCACGAGGAGAATGCAGTTAACAAGCCGAAATCCACAGATAAAACCTTTGAGGAACAGATTGCCGGAGCGGATAAAGAAATTAAACTGCTTTATCAGGATTTATCCAACTACATTTTAAGTCTTGGAGATGATATCAACGAATCTCATCTGAAACTGTATGCGGCATTCAAGAAAATTCGTAATATTGTTACGGTGGTTGCTTTGAAAAAGAAACTGGTTATCAATCTTCCTCTTGATGTGAATACAGTGACTTTCGAGGAAGGCTTTTCCCGCGATGTTACCAATATTGGTCATTGGGGCTGCGGTGCAGTTGAATTGCATTTGAAAAATAAAGCTGACTTCGAAAAAGCGAAAACGCTGATTGATCGTGCCTATAACGAAAATTGAGTATAGAAAGAAAATACGCGAATAAGCCTCTAAAAATAATAGAAAAAACGGGTATCCCTTGTTATGATTAAGGTAACAAAGACCAAAAGAAAGAGGTGATCCCATGAATCCGATTTTCGATTTTCTTGTTCATCTGATGATTCTGTTTCTGGATCGTACCGCCAGGTCCCCATCCTTGCCGCGGCCGCTGCGGGCAGCGGGTCTTTTCCTTACCTCGCTGGTATTTCTTTTTCTGATCGGTTTTTCAGGATGGCTGGGTTTTCAGGCTTGGATGGCTTTGCAGCGCCAGTCCATGACCACCGCCGTATTTCTAACGCTTTTCACAGTGGGACTTGTGGGTTTCTGCATTCTGTTGTTAAGAAGCCTGCAAACCGCACTGCGCCAGACCGCAAAGTAAGCGTCAGACTTTGCATTTCCTTTGTCACGCTGAAGAAGCAAATTTTATCAAGAGTGATCGAACAGCCGTCCCCTTAAGCCCTGCATTTATTAAGCATAAAAGCTCTTTCTCCGATGACTTGTAGTCGCTGGAGAAAGAGCTTTATTTTAGGATTCCTGATGATAAACCCGATAGATTTCGTTTTTAGAAATTCCGGCTTCCTTGGCAATTTGTTTAATCGCTTCCGAAGCTGACATTCCGGATTGAATTCGTTCGTTGATCTGTTCCGTGATCAGCGCCATATCGACTGCCGGTTCACTTTCTTCAGCACAGCCTTCAATCACGACGACCATCTCGCCTTTAAGACCGCAGGCGGCATCTTTCAGCTCACTGAGCGTACCGCGCAGAAATTCTTCATGCCGCTTCGTGATTTCCCGTGCCAGACAAGCTTTGCGGTCGCCGAACACATCCAGGCAATGTCCCAGCATGCGTTCGATCCGATGCGGTGCTTCATAGAAAATCATCGTAAACGGCAAGGTTTTCATCCCTTCCAGCTCCCGCACACATTCACGGTCATTGCTGGAAAGAAAGCCTTTGAACAAGAAAGGCTGTGCCTTTAACCCGGAAGCCACCAACGCATTAATCGAAGCGCTGCAGCCGGACACCGGGACAACATTGTAGCCCGCGGCGGTGACCTGTTCGACAATATTCTGACCGGGATCGGAAATCAGCGGATAACCAGCATCAGAAACCACCGCCACCGACTGTCCCTGTTCGAGCAGGTTCAGCAAACCCTTCGCACTTTCCCGTTCATTGTGGGAATGGTGAGCGATCAGGCGCGTATGGATATCAAAAACTTGAAGCAGCTTCATCGTATTGCGGGTATCTTCGGCGGCGATCACATCCACCGTGCGCAGAATCTCGATCGCCCGCGGCGTCATTTCATCCAGATTACCAATCGGCGTTGGAACGAGATACAACGTTGGTTTTTCATTGGAAAAACTTTGCTGCCGAATCATTTCTGACCCTCTCCCGTCTCATTTTTCGGCTGTCCCTCCCGACGGCCCGGATGCCGGCGCCGCCGATTCGGCCGTTTATGCTCCTGCGGTTTGACTTCGCCTTCCGTGGTCTGCGGCTTGACTTCGGCCTCAGACTTCATTTCTTTAACGCCCTCACGCGGCTTTTGATTTCTGCGGTTTTCCTGTGGTTTGCGCTCCGGACGTTGATCCTCAGCTTTTCGTTCTTCCGCTTTCTTTTCTGCCTTCTTCTCCACAGGACGTTTTACGCCCTCTTTGCGTTCCGGCTTCTTTTCTTCCGCCAGCTTTTTATCGTTCGCTTTCCGTTCTTCCCTGCGCTGGGCATCCTTATTTTCCCCACGGCGTTCCGGACTTTCCTTGCGGTCGTTTTCCTTGCGTTCCTCTTTGCGCTCCGGACGAACTTCTTTTTCTTTGTTCTTGGCATTCTGGGCTTCCGGACGGCGGAATACGCCCTTTTCCATCAAATCCGTCAAGGCGATGAACTGCACGTTTTCACGGTTTTCCAGTTTGGCAGTGCCGTTGATCACATTCATCGACGTCACGCGGTACAGCTTGCCTTCATATTCAACCTGGGCGTTCATCTTCGGCAAGCCAGCGCGCAGCTGCTTGTAATTTTCATCTTCAAATTTCAGACAGCACATCAATTTGCCGCACTGTCCGGACAGTTTCTGAATATTCAGTGCCAACAGCTGATTTTTCGCCATGTTGATCGACACGACGTCAAAATCGTCCATAAACCGTGAACAGCACGTTTCCATCCCGCAGGTTCCCAAACCGCCGATAATCTTGGCTTTGTCCCGCGGGCCGATCTGCCGCAGCTCAATCCGGCATTTGAAAATACCGGCCAGCTCCTTTAACAGTTCACGGAAATCAACGCGTTCATCCGCGACATAGACAAAGATAATCTTGCTTCGATCCAACGTGTACTCACAGCTGATCAAATTCATATCCAACTTCAGACGCGCTACCGCTTCCTGACAACGGGTCAGAGCTTCCTTTGCCAGATCTTTATTTTCAGCATACATCTCCCGGTCACGCCGGCTGGCCTTGCGCAGTACTGGTTTCAACGGTGTATTCTGAGTATGCATCGATACATCGCGAAGATTGCTGATAATCTCGCCCATTTCCACGCCGCGGACCGTTTCTACAACGACATAATCTCCATATTCCAGCGTCTCATCGTCGGTGCCGAAGCTGTAAGCCTTCCGTGAATTCTTAAACCGCACTGAAACGACAAAGCGGTACGCCGGTGCAACAGGTTTGACTTCTTCCGTCGTTACCGCTGCTTCCTGATTCTCACTCATGAATCATTCCCTCCTTCATTTGATAAATTAACTGATCCGCCAATAACGGCAGATTATAACTGCGGGACAGCTTGTCCCGGCATTCTAATAAAACAATGATCAGACGATCCAGCCGCAGCGGACGCTGATTCCATTTGACCACTTCCTCAGCCATCCAGGCCGGGCCTTCGGTATGCCCTACCGCCGCATCACGGAAAAATTGAAGCAGACAATCGAGAAAATAGCCAAAGGTTCGCTTATCCTTCTCTTTATCCTTGCTTCCCAGATACTCGGTCTGCATCCAGACCAGCACTTCTTCTTCCCGCACAGGAAATTCCCGGATAAACCGCCGCATCATCAGCATTCCGTTCTGATATGCTTCATCCTCAGCCGTGGCCTTGATCTGATCCACATCGCGGATCAGATGCGACAACAGATAGCCGTCGGTTTCATCCAACTGTTCTTCTAAGGCGATCTGATGAATCTGACGCTGCGTCAGCGGCCGGAACGTCAGGGTCTGACAGCGGGAAACAATTGTCGGCAGAATGCGGTCCTGATTTTCTACAATCAGAATCGCCAGCGTATCCGAGCCCTGCGGCTCTTCGAGAAATTTCAGCAGGCTGTTCAAGGCTTCCGGCGTCGTGTTTTCCGCGTTGTTGAGAATATAGACTTTTTGACCGCTGCGTTCCAGTCCGGTTTTGTTAAACCGCTCCTGCAGACTCAGAATTTCATCTTTCTTAATCGACTTGGCCGCTCCATCCAAAACGATCAGGTCAGCATAGTTTTCTTCAGCAACCCGCCGGCACTCATCGCATTCTTCACAGGCAAAACCTTCATGAACATGCGAACAGATCAAGCTCTGTGCCAGCAGCAGTGCTGTTTCCAGTCTTGGCGTTCCCTTTTGTCCGACAAACAAAAACGCATGTGCCAGCTTCTTCTGAACTAAGGCGTGTTTCAGCGTTTGATAAACTACCGGCTGCTGAACCGCAAGCCGCTCAGCGAACTTCACGGTCAATCAGCGCTCCAATCGCTTCCAGACAGGCATCGATCACCTGATCTGCCGGTTTAGACGCATCGATCATGATCATCCGATCGTGAAAACGCTCGCGTACCTGTTGATAGCCTTCGCAGACACGCAGATGGAAATCGATTTTTTCCTGATCCAGCCGATCCTTGTTCTGCCGGCCTGCAATTCGATCCAGCCCCTGCTGCGCGGTCAGATCCAGATATAAGGTTTTATCCGGCCAATGGCCTTCAATCGCAAATTCATTGATCGACAGCACTTCCTCGATGCCCAGATTCCGGCCAACGCCCTGATAAGCCAGGGAACTGTCGACGAACCGATCACAGATCACAACCTTGCCGGCGGCCAGTGCCGGCAGCACTTTTTCAATCAGATGCTGACGCCGGGCTGCAGCGTAAAGCAAGGCTTCCGTCTTGCTGTCCATCGACGTATTGGCCGGATCCAAAATCACGGAGCGAATCTGTTCCGCGATCTCAATCCCTCCCGGCTCCCGGGTATATACCGTATCAATGCCCTTTTCCTGCAGGCGTTTTGCCACTGCAGTGCTGACTGTGGTTTTTCCGCTGCCGTCCGGGCCTTCAAATGTAATAAAAAATCCTTTTTTCATGTGCTTTCACCCTTGATCTCTTGTGCTATTATATCACGGTTATCCACCATTACGCCACAACCTTTCCCTTCCTGTTCTCCGTCTTTGGGCAACAAAAAGAACTGCCTGCTCAGGGCAGACAGCTCGGTTTTGTTTTCTTTTTCAGCTCAGGGAAAAAACGGAATGAAACGCCTACTTTCGGGAAGCCCTAATCAGCCGATAAAAATGTTCATCGCCAGTATCTTCGAGTTCCGCACTCCAATGCGGCAACCGGTCCAGATTTTCCTTGACGGTCTGAACGATCTGCGGATTAGCATTGTTTCCTTTCACCTCCGCAACCTTCACACCTTCAACAAACAGTTCATTATCTTTCCACTCCACACGATAGGCAACAAAATCCACGGTGATTCGATTGTCCTTTTTCGTCTGATCCAGAATCATGATTCCTGGGCTGGCCGGCAGCCAGTCGCCTTCCCGTGAATAAGTGATGTAGCTATTGGCACTCTGACTGTAAACAGCGCCGCTGCTCAGTTTGCGATTTTCATAATCATCATAAACAAAGTCCTGACCTGTTAAGACTTTGGCAGCCCGATTCATCTCTGGCTGCGTAGTCAACGCGCCATAACCTTCCGGGATCGCAAAGTCCGCAAAACGTACCTGACCTTCGCGATCTTTGCAATACTTACCATCACAGCCATAATTAGGAATCACACTCATTAAACTCGGCGCCAGTGCTTCCCAATCAATCTTTGACGGATCATCAAAGCCCTGCTTCATCGCCGTAAACAAATACAGCGTGCGCTGCAGCTTATTGGCTTCCGACAAAGATATATCCGTGATTTCATTGAAATTCATCTCAACTTCCAGCGTAATATCCGGAGTTATTGAACCGGGTTCCAAAATATTAACCATTTTATCCAGGGGTCTTTCGACATTCACTGTCCCGGCGGTTGAGTTTGTATGCGCCTGACTTGCTTTGACAGCCTGTTCGATCAGCGCCTGCTGAACAACCGATTGATTCCAGTATCGCTTCATATAGCTCAGACATTGACCATACAGCGACGGTGAGAAATTCATCTTCTGCCCCTTCGTTGAAGACCCACTTTCCCCATCCTGAATTTCAATCTTCTTCGGATCAAATTGAATTGGATAATGCTGCCGGTCTTCCGTATCCACTGCGGACTGCCAGGAAAAATCTGAACCGTCCAGCCGCATGTTCAGCTGAGCCGAGAACACAGCGGTTTTCATGACGCGGTCTTTCTTCTTGTATTCAATTGTAACGTCCGGAAAGTCAAACGTGATTTCCTCGTTGATCAGGTTCACCACAATATCGCCTTGCTTCAGATCATCTGTGAAAACCCAAGCAGAATCTGTCATCTCCAGCTGATAATCATGGCTGAATTCGTAAAGTGCAGTGTCCATATCCCGCAGCCAGATCGGTTTTGATGAATCCTCTTTTTCAATCGTTTCTGGACTCAGCGTGGACGTGGGAACTATGGAAGGCTGCGGCAGCTCCGGCCCTTCCTGCACGCTGCAGCCACAAAGCAGAACTGCCAGGATCCCTAACCCCCATCGGTATCCCTTCTTCCATTGTTGTTTTAACATACTTTCACCCCCTGTCTTTTTGTATGTTTTCCTTACTTTCATTATATAGGGCGGATGGATGGGAAAGCAAGCGTTTCCGGGAAAGATCAGGCGGCAGAACCGCAGTGAGCTGCCCCTTCTGCACATGTCGCAAGTCCGCCTTAGTATAAAGTAAAAAAAGAAATCCGTGGTTTCAAGGAAAAAGAACGGATTTCCAATATCAATTTAGATTATTTAAAGTCATGCTCGGATTTGACAGCCTGTTCTGCCGGCAAATGTCTACCTCAGCAGCTGGCTTTCACAATATTCCCGAAGCTGCGCAGTTTCCTGTTCATAGAGCTTCGGTACATTCTGAACCGGAAGGACGTCGGCCGGATCGCACAGCTGGTACGGATATTCCTCACGATAACGGAACCCCTCAAATAAGATCGGCATATCCTGCTGCATGCGCAAATGCAGATCATACGCCCCATCCATGCTCGCCCAGTCAAAATTATAGCCGCGGGTCGCCGCCATCACCAGATCAGCCAGCTGCTGCGGTGTTTGATCAGCCCGAATCTGCCGGCGAACCTGGCCATTATAAATCACTGTGCACAGGATGATAAAATACGGACGATTGCGCGGGAACAGCTGTTCCACAGTCAGGGAAACTCGTGCCTTTAAGTATTCCAAGGTCAGCGTTTTATCCGAAGCTGACGCATCCCGACTGAAAAAATGGGCAAACTGAATTAAACTGTCCCAGGCATCCGGATTGTCGATCAACCGATGCGCGACCTCTAAAAATCCCATATCAAATTTTTTAAACTGGCTGATAATTAAATCATTTTTATTATTAAAATAGTGATAAAACGTTCCCACCGAAACTTCGGCTTCCTCACAGATATCAGTAATCAGTGTATAGGCCATTCCTTTGCGAATAAAACAGGTGTTGGCGGCTTCTACAATCTTCTGCTGCGTTCTGATTTTCTGTTCCTGACGGCTTGTCATTTTTTCCATAGCTGTGCCTCATTCTCTATCTTATTATAATGAAACGCAGAAGAGGTGTCAAACAACAAGACATCCTCAGCCTTCTGCTTGAAAGCTTGGGCCAGCGGATACGTCTAGTTTCAACGGCCTTTCCCGAATAGAAGAAAACCTCCCGCAGTTTTCTTAAGAAGCTGCGAGAGGCTTGTACGTCCTCTATTCTATGTCGTGATGATTGCTGGATTTATTTCTGAGCTGCTGCGTTGGCGCCTGCGATTTTACCGAAAACCAAGGCATCCGGTACAGCGTTGCCGCCGACACGGTTGGTTCCGTGAATTCCGCCGGTTACCTCACCCGCTGCATAGAAGCCAGGAATCGCTTCTCCAGCCGCATTCAGAACCTGAGCTTCCGTATTGATTTTTAAACCGCCCATCGTATGATGCACAGCCGGGGTATAGGAAGCGGCATAATACGGCGGATTATCCAGCCGTGCGCCCCAGGTAGAACGTCCGAATTCATCCTTCTGAGCATCAACGGCTTTCCCGTAATCTTCGATCGTCTTCTTCAGATTTTCGGCCGGAACGCCCATATTTTCAGCGAGTTCTTCGACGGTTTCACCCTTGAACAACATGCCCTGTTCAACCATGTAATCCAGTTTGTCCTGCGGAATCTGAACGCTGTCAATTTCAGTCTGATCGTTGATCACAAAGAACAGTTTATCCGTCTGATTCAAAGCACCCTGAGCCAGAACGTCACGGCGGTTATCCTCGTTGACATACCGCTGACCTTCTTTGTTGACATAGATCGCATTGTTAACATAGCCGGAGATTCCGCCTCCGCTGACCGGGAACAGCGGCATCAGCTGAATCCACTGCATATCGACTAAGTCTGCCCCTACGGCTTTACCCATTACAATGCCGTCGCCAGTTGCACCTGGATGATTGTTGGTAGCGATGGATTCGCCAAGATCTGCCCATTCCGTATTGTATTCAACCCGCATGTCGACATTGGCCGCAAAGCCGCCGGTCGCCATGACGACGGATTTCGCATTGACCGTTACGGTTTCGCCGTCCGCGTTGGTGATCGTCGCACCCGTAACTTTTCCGCTATCCTGCAATAAGCTTTCAGCTTTGGTATCCAGATAAATCTGAGCGCCGTTTTTCTCAGCCTGCGTGCTTAATGCCTGAATGAAGTCCGCTCCGGATCCATTAGTTGTCTGTGCTGAACGATTCCACAGTGCGCCGATGACGGTGCGGATCGTCGGATCCCAGACTGTCCCGTTGGTTGTCAGCCACTGTTTTGTGTCCAAGGTATTGCGGGTCAGCGTCAGAATCAGATCAATGTTGCCGATATAATCGCCGGCATCCAAGGTCTGCAGAGCATGCCATTCCGGAGAATCGAATAATGAATCCGAACCGGAAGCTAAATATTCATCATACTGCTTCTGAACATCTTCGATCAGCTGCTTATGCGCATCATTGATCGGTTCAACGGCGAGCAGCTTCTCAACTGTCGCTTTTAATGAATCATCCATTTTGGTACTGGCCTGACCCTCCGGATCATAGCTGTTGAAAGCTCCGCCGCTGCGCAGCGTATTGCCGCCCATGATCGACATTTTTTCAACAACGATAACGCTGGCACCGTTTTCCGAAGCCGATACCGCGGCGCTTAAGCCCGCTCCTCCTGCGCCGATGACCAAAACGTCAACATCGCTGTCCTGCAGGGCCGTGGATGTAGTCTGCGGATCCCCCGAAGGTTCTGCAGAAGGTGTCGGTGTGTTCTGAGTGCTGCAGCCGGTCATTCCCATCAGAACCAGACTGAGCGTCAGACAGAGTAATTTCTTTGTTCCTTTCATTTCTTTCTCTTCCTTTCTGAAATTTCATCGAGTTCATTTCATTGAATTATATTCGATGAATATTCTTCGATAGAATGATAACAAATTATTCATGCCTTGACAACAGACATTCTTGCTTTTTTGTAAATATTTTAACAAAATCACTTTCTGAGTTCCTGGAAGCCGTCTGAACCGAATATCTCCCGTCATACCGAAAGCTTTATTCGGCTGCAATTCGCCGCTGCTTTTCCAAAAAAAAGACGCCCGCAAGCGTCCGAAATCCCTTTATATCCTGTTCTGAGAGGTATATTTTGTTTAAATTGTTATAAGCCGAATCGTTTGGCCAGCTGCGCTTTATCCAGCGCCTTGACTAACGGCAGCCCCAAAACGAAGCAGGCGGCCAGTTCACCGAAGCCGACTTCCAGCGCATTGATCACAAAACCGGTGAGCAGCGCAGTCGGATAAAGCACATAAGCCAGTTCCGCGCCGATGATCATAGCATTAAACAGCACCGGCATCAGCGCTGATACCAACGGCACGCCTTTCACGCAGAGCTTACGGCACCGCCATGTCAGCATCGCCGCCAAGAAAGTTGCCAGCGTACCGGCAAACACATCAAAAAAGCCAAGTATATTCACGCCCAGTATCGCGCCGATCAGATTGGTCAGAAAGCAGCCCAGCGTTACGCCGGCAATCGCTTCCGGAAACAAAATCGGCAGCAGCGTCATCGCTTCGGCAATCCGAATTTGAATTGGACCGAAAGAGAGCGGCGCCAGCGCCAGGGAAACCGCGGCATACAACGCCGCAATCACCGCGCTGATGCAGAAACGGACTAAAGTCTTATTTTTCATTATGAATCAATTCCTTTCGTGTTTTGTTTATTGTCAGGGGATTGCGACTGACAGTTCTTCTCTCAAAACAGAAACTATTATACCGCAAACTCGCTGAAATAGAAGCATTTCTTGTCTAATTCCTGTTCTTTGAGTTCCTGTCGGTTTTATTCCGTTGACAACATACAATGTGTATGTTATATTCCCATTATACAAACACTATGTATGTATAGAAAGGAGAAAATCCATGCCGCGTAATAAATATCCGGAAGAAACCGTCCAGAAAATCCTTGATGTTTCCTTAAAGCTCTTTATGGAAAAAGGATATGAGGAAACCACAATCCTGGATATCGTGGATCATCTCGGCGGTCTTTCCCGCGGAGCTTTTTATCATCATTTTAAATCCAAAGATGAAGTTCTGAATGCTTTGAGTGATAAACTGTTTTTTGACAATAATCCCTTTGAACAGGTGCGTCAGGAAAAGGGTTTAACAGGTTTGGAAAAACTGCGGAAGGTTATCAAAACACCATTTCTCAATGAAGAATTACAGGAAATCAACGCGATGTCTGTTCCCCTGGCCAAAAATCCCCGAATTCTGGCTGAGTATATCGCAAGCAATCAAAGAGTTCTTGCGCCGCTGCTGGAAGAGCTGGTTGAGGAAGCGATTCAAGATGGTTCAATTCCGGATCTGAAATATCCCAAAGCCTTTTCCAGCTTATTCGCGATGATTGTTGACATCTGGTTTATGCCGACGATCTTTCCTTGCACGAAAGAGGAACTGCTTGAAAGACTTGAGCTGATTAAGGACCTGCTGGACAAAGCCGGAATTCCCATTATGGATGAAGAAATTCTGCAGCTGGCGAAGCAAAAAATTACTCAGTTCATGGAAAGCATGGATCAAAAATAAGATTGCCTGGCAATTTTATTTTTTAAACATTTATATACATTCTGTATGTATATATAGAAAGCGAGAAAACTTTAATGACTACTCAACGCATTGCCATTCAGGCTGATCACTTAAGTAAAAGTTATCAGAAAGCCTCAGTCCTAAACGACATCCATTTCAGCGTGGAATCGGGTACGATCTTTTCCCTGCTGGGGTCCAATGGAGCCGGAAAAACAACGACCGTTAAAATCCTGACAACTTTGATTCAGCCTGAAGGCGGTCAGTTTTATATCCACGGTTATGACGGAATCCAGCAGCCTGGTAAAATTCATGAAATGATCAGTCTGACAGGTCAATTTTCAGCGGTGGATGAAGCATTAACCGGTTTTGAAAATCTTGTACTCATAGGAAAGCTGCATCATCTGCCCAACCCTGCGGAAAAAGCAAACGAGCTTTTGGCATATTTCAATTTGACGCCCGCTTCCAACCGTTGTGTTTCAACTTATTCCGGCGGAATGAGAAGAAAGCTGGATATCGCGATGAGCCTGATCAACAAACCCGCCGTTTTATTTTTGGACGAACCGACAACCGGACTGGATCCGCAAAGCCGGCATGCCATGTGGGAAATTATCCGTAATTTGAAGAAAGCTGGAACAACGATCTTCCTAACCACGCAGTATTTGGAAGAAGCCGAGCAGCTTGCGGACAACCTTGCCATTTTAGATAAAGGCAAGATCATCGTTGAGGGAACCCTGGACGACCTGAAGAAATTACTGCCGCAGGAAAAAGTCGAATTGACGTTTGCGGACGAAGCTGAGTATGAAAAAGCCCGGACGTTCCTCTCTGCCGATCATGTCGTTTCTGATCGTGAAAACCTTCGTATAACTATCTATACCCAAGATGCCCCCGGCATACTGACACAGCTCTTTCAGCAGATTGCTTCACACCATCTTGAAATCAAAGACTTTTCACGAAAATCCCCCTCACTGGAAGATGTGTTTTTAACTCTCGTTGGAGAAAAGGAGACTGCCGCACATGAATAGAACATCCAAAATGAACCATGACACTTTAACGATGACCGGAAGGTGCCTGAAATTGTCAGCGCGAAATATCGACACGTTCTTAACCTGTCTTATCCTGCCTGTGCTGATGATGATTTTATTTGTCTATGTGTTGGGCGGAGCGATGAATGTCGGAAATGCATCGTATGTGAATTACATTGTTCCCGGCATTATCCTGCAATGCATTGGACAGTGTGCTTCGACGACCGCGATCACGGTCAACCATGATCTTCGCAGCGGGATCATCGACCGTTTCTGTACGCTGCCGATCCGGCACGCCTCGGTTTTAAGCGGACATGTCTGCAGCGCTGTGCTGCGTAATTTATTAACCACAGGCATTGTCATCCTCGCTGCGCTGGCCGTAGGCTTTCGTCCGTCAGCTCAGATATGGGACTGGCTGATCGTCTTTATGATTGTCCTGCTTTACATTTTGGCCATCTCCTGGATTTCAGTTTATCTGGGACTGCGTGCCAGCAGCGCTGAAGGGGCAGGCGCTTATGCTGTATTCGCGGTTGTCCTTCCGTATTTAAGCTCCGGATTTGCCCCAACAGAAACGATGCCGAAGTTAATGAGAATGTTTGCGGAACATCAGCCCATGACGCCGATGATTGAGTCCATGCGGGCTTTACTGTTAGGCGAAACTGTGAACACTGCGACCTTGTTCCTGGCCTTCGCCTGGTGCTTAGGACTGAGTCTGTTTTTCTACGTTTTATCCCGGCGTGCGTTCAGAAAAAGGATCAAATAAACACAGCTTTTTCCTTTGTTCAGCAGATCAGACCACATTGAAAAAGCGCAAAAAAATCTGGTGTTCTTCCAGATTTTTTATTGTCTATATAGTCATTTTATTCGTCATAAGATGACACTAATCACCCTTAAAACATGTCATTTATTGTTCATATTTTTCAAAGTATCCCTTATCTTTGAACGCATATGCCTTGCTTTTAATTTGAATTGAAACGGCAAACGGCAATAAAATCAAAAAGACGGCAATCCCCGCAAAAATGCCAATACCGCCAACTACCTGCAATACGTCAGCAGAGTGTTCTATCAGCCATTTAGTTCCTAAAGCACTCAGTGGAATCATGATACACCATGATGTGATTAGTCCGGGCCCATAAATTGTCTTTTTTCCATTCCCTCTGTATTTAAAATACATTTTAATTCCGCTTCTTGTATGATTAACTGTTTCGCCGATTCCAAAAAACACAACTAAAGCCACTGCGCTTACTGCAAGTTTAGATACGTTTAGAGTCAATAAAATCAAAATAATTTCTGCTCCTAAATTAGTAATCATATTCGTACAACGATTCTGCGGATACACCATAGGTTCTTTGGAACCAAATCCGATATTGTTCATGAAGTAAAACCCGGCTGGAAATGTATTTTCTTCAAATATATGCAACGGTACGGCAATTGCCAATATGCAGACCAATTTCTGCTCCATTTCCCATAAATTCCAATTCCACAGCAGTACACAAGCCATCACTACTGCCATACGGTACACCAAATATAACCATGCCTGGTCGCACCATTGATTAAAAAGTGATTCTTTCATTAAATAACCTCCGCAAATTTTTCTGTACGTCTTCTCCGCCAAATCCGGCTCAACCTAACTTAACTTTTTCCATTCTGTTCTTGATGTGCGGAAATGCCAGACAACTTATTTTAGATTATAACTTCGTGTTGCTGTCCATGGCTCTTATTGTTTGTTTTGATATCATTCTGGTACTATTTTGCCATTTTATAGATTGATTCATTTAATAAAAAGTCAGTAATTCTATTCTTTTCAGCTTATCGCAGACGCTGCAATCCGTTGGAGAAACAACTATTTTTTTATTCTTCTATCGGAAGCAGCGAATCACTTTCCGAGTACAGCATGACGCAGGCCATTAACATACCATAAACAAACCGAATAATCAGCTGAACAATCTGGGACGCCCAGGCAGCGCCGATAAACCAGCAGGCTGCTTCAGCGACCGCGCAGCAGGTAAACGCAAGCATGTAGATTTTCATCCGAAGATCTGTTTCCTTGGCCTTTTCCCGCAGCCGCCTGCGCCGGAATTGACGCCAGCATCCTTCAAACATCTTAGCGAAACCAAACAGCTCAAAGATCCGGCAGACCAGCATCAGGATTCCGCTGTATCGTAACGGCAGACTGGCAGCCAGAGAAAGCAGGCAGCAGATCATCGCCCCTAACAGACCGAGGCCGGAAATCAGAAAAGCCCGGATCTCACTGCTGCGAAAGTTCATCATCATGCCAATCGCACACAAACCGTAGCCGATCATATTGAAAACCCAGATCAGCCCGTCCCAAGGCAGTTTCACAATCGTCAGAGTCAGAAACATCAAACCCCAGAAAATCAAAAGCATTCCTTTTTTCATTTGCTGTCCCCCTTTCGTGTGGTTGACAACAGATTAAAGACGTTGAAGCCTTCCTGCCGTTTGCGCTGAGTGGAGAACTGCAGATCAAAGGGGTTACCTTTTTCATCCTCCAGCGTCATCGTCGGACTCAGGCGCATTGACTGCAGCGGATCGACCGTTTTTTCCTTAAAGCTGCCCTGAATGACAATTTCACCCTGCGGCACCAGCAAGCCTTTCCATTCCTCTACCGGCTTGTCGTTGATAATCAGCTCCAATACATCCAGTACATTTTCTGCCGTTGTGCTGGAAATACTGGCAAAGTGCAGCATCTTTGTTGCATTGAGGCGAATCGTAAAGCTGCCGTCATCCTTGGATGTCATTTCGGTAATTTCAAACGGACCTTCGTTCTTTTCTTTCGGCACCAGCTTCAGCTTTCCTAACCGAATCTGTTCTTCACTGCCGTCCGTAAACGTTAAAATGGCATCGGACAAATCCAGTCCGCCGCTTTCCGGCCATTCGGTTTCCATCGGAGCAATGACTGCCTGCACGGTCGTCACTTCAAACGGGCCGAAGCTCTGGGTTGTCCGCCCGATCACATATACGGGAAAATCCTTGGCGACAAAACGCATGGAATCCACGGTTTTCGGTTCATCCTGAGCGCTCAGATAACTAAATTCAAAGCCCATCATTTCTGAGGAACGGCTTTGATAGATCAATTCTGTATTCTGCTCGATCAGGGTCAGGCTTTCAACCCGGAATACACTGACTAAAAGCAGCAGCACGGCGGCACACAGCCCCAGCAAGCACATCATGATCAGTAATAAACGATTTCCTTTTCGCATTGTCGGCTCCTTTCCGTTGTTGATATAAAATGCTTTTCAGTTTCATCAGCAAGTAATGATCGATCAGAAATCACGGCCTTTCCATTTAGACAGGAACCGTCAATTTCCGATTGGTTTTATTATCTCATTGAATGGCTGCAGATTCAATGAAGGAGACGTGAACAGTTTGGGACTTTTTGTCTAAATTCAGGAATTTCCATTCAATCCACGTTGCCAGAGCTGTCAAAGCACTGATTCATTCTTTATTCAGACCTATTTTATAAAGGAATAATCAAAATCAATAAGCTGTTTCATTCCTGTTTTCCTCATCATAGTCAATCAATCCGGTCAATTCCAACCTTAGTCTTTTGCCGCCTGTTTGGTGACACAGTCCTATTTCTTTCGGAAGTTCTTTTCAGCAAAGAAGATCAGGGTATACCTTCACACTCTCTCTAGCTCTATCTCAGGTGAATGATGACGGATAAATACTCCATACAGCGATCTCCTTCAATGAATTTGATATTAAATATTCGTGCATTGCATTGCTTTCTTCGTGCATATAGCATATACTAAAAGTACAGCAGAAAGGGGTTGATGATATGGCAAAAAATACCACAAACATCAGTATCCGCATGGACTCGGATTTGAAGGCACAGGCCGACTCCCTGTTTGCGGAACTTGGCATGAATTTATCCACAGCGTTCAACATCTTCGTGCGCCAGTCGCTTCGGGAAGGGGGTATTCCCTTTGAAGTGAAGCTGGAACAGCCTAACAAGGAAACGATTGCTGCCCTGCTGGAAGCGGAAGGGATTGCAAAAGACCCTGCTATAAAGGGCTACAATGATCTTGATGAGTTGTTCACAGACCTGAAAAAATGAGGAAAACAAAGTATACCGTCAAGTACACGACCACTTTCAAAAAGGATTACAAGCGGGCTATCAAGCGCGGTCTGAAAATTGAATTGTTGGAACAGGTTGTGGAGCTTCTGTCGCTGGGTGATCCGCTTCCAGAAAAGAACCGCGATCACGATCTGTCCAGCGATTGGGTAGGTTATCGGGAATGCCACATCCTCCCAGACTGGCTGCTCATTTACCGTATTGAGAATGATATACTGGTGCTGACGCTGGCCCGCACTGGGTCGCACAGCGACTTGTTCAGCAAATAAACCATCTGCCGCCGTATGGGGAAACCTGTCGGCGGTTTTTCTGTGTACAAAAAAGAGGGGGGGATAAACGTGCCCCCTGACAGGGGCATTCAAACGTCGTTCCTTTACCGTTGCGGCTCCTAGTCATAGATCTTATCTTTTTCCTGGCGAGTTAGTGGGTCGGCTGCCTTGCGAAATCGTTCAACAGCCCTAAGTTCCTCAAACATGGCCTTTGTCGATGCTGTCCACCTGCTTTTTAGACAGGAACCGTCAATTTCCGATTGGTTTTATTATCTCATTGAATGGCTGCAGATTCAATGAAGGAGACGTGAACAGTTTGGGACTTTTTGTCTATTCAGGAATTTCCATTTTAATCCACGTTGCCAGAGCTGTCAAAGCACTGATTCATTATTTATTCAGACCTACTTTATAAAGGAATAGTCAAAATCAATAAGCTGTTTCAGAACATTCCTGTTTTCCTCACAATAGTCAATCAGTCCAGTCAATTCCAATATTAATAGACGGTTGTTCTTTTGTATAAACAATGTGTTTTCTCTGGTTTCCTCAACCAGATTATATTGTGAATAAGCAAGATCTGAATTCCATTCCTTTGGATCTAATTGAACGAAATATAAATCAACAGTTTCCCAGCTAATTTTTCCCGATTTATGATTCTTTGCATAAGCAGCATTCAATTCTTCTAAAAGGCTGTCCAACGCGGAGGACTCATCAGAAAACTCATAAAACATGATTTCCAGATGAAGGCTCTGTAACGTTTTCGGTTCAACGCCTGTTAAGTTTAACCTATAAATATTGGTTCCTAACGAATTTTTGTAGCTAATTCGCTCAATCACTTCTTCATTTTCATACCCAAGCTCATCCATCTTTAAAGCTTGAGGAACTTTGCTCTCTATGCGATTATAATATAGATATCCTGCAAGTAAAAGAATGATAAAAAATATCCCTCTTCGATTTAAAAATCTCAGATAAGAATCCCAACGATGATCAAAAGGAAACATTTCTTTAAGCGGTTCCGTTACTGACCTTATGATATAAGATATTTTTTTCGCTATAAAGGTTATAAATTTTTTCATTTCTTCCCCCTGAGATGTCGCCGCAGTTACATCAGTTCATGTTCTTGCTTACAAAAACCTAGTCGTTCCCTATTAAAATTATATCTTGTTTTTCATGAAAGCCCAGTAATTCACGTCTTCTAAATTGAATCCTTAAACGTATAAAAGGACTTTTAAAATAAATTTTTATGAGTATTTAATTAATTCTCTTTTATAATCTTATGCTTTTTCATGGTAAAATAAGAAAAACCTCAGGAGGGATTACCATGAAATGTCAGGAAGCCGCCGCTTTATTGAAGAAAAATATTGAACAGATTCTGGTCAGCAGTGAACAGAGCTGCGATTTGATGATGATGAGCTTGTTAGCAGGGGGCCACATTCTGTTGGAAGATGTGCCCGGCACAGGCAAAACAACCTTAGCCAAGGCTGTTGCGCAGTCACTGAACCTCTCGTTTAAGCGGGTTCAGTTTACTCCGGATCTGATGCCTTCGGATCTGATCGGCATTCAGTTTTACAATCAGGCCAAAGGGGAATTTGAGTTCCGCCCCGGGCCTTTATTCACACAGCTGGTGCTGGCGGATGAGATCAACCGTGCAGCTCCGCGGACTCAATCCAGCTTGTTAGAGGCGATGGAAGAACATCAGATCAGCGTGGAAGGAACAACCTACGCGCTGCCAGAGCCGTTTTTCGTCATCGCTACGCAGAATCCGATTGAAAATCAAGGAACTTTCCCACTTCCGGAAGCACAGATTGACCGCTTCATGATTCGAATTCATCCGGGTTATCCTTCGCCGCAGGAAGAAGTGCGGATGCTGAAAAACCTCAGTGCGCAGGCTTCCATGCCAAAACTGGACGCGGTTCTGGATGGAACACAGTTATTAGCGATGCGCAGAGAAGTTGATGCCGTCCGCATCCATGACGTCTTATTGGACTATGCTTTACAAGTTATCAGCAAGACCCGTGCCCATGAGCGAATTCAGCTGGGCGTCAGTCCCCGCGGCGCTTTAGCCTGGATCCGCTGTGCCAAGGCCAAAGCGGCTATGAATGGACGAGATTATGTGCTGCCGGATGATTTAAAGGCCTGTGCTCAACCCGTGCTGGCTCACCGATTGATTTTAGGGGGATTGAGCCTAGGCTCAGACCGGCAGGCAGAAGCGGTCTTAGCCCAGATTCTTGAAGAAATTCCGGTGCCGGTTGAAAAGTTTCAGGGTTGATTCCCTATGACGCTGTTGTTAATCTTTATTCTCGGGCTGGTTGTAGTTCAGTTGGGTCGACTTTACTTTGAACGCTGGGGAGCCCGAGAGCTGAACATCACGCTGCTCAGTGATGTCAGCCGGCTGGAGCCGGGGCAGACCCTGACGCTGACGGTGATTCTGGAAAATAAGAAACGCATGAGTGTTCCGCATGTTTCTGCCCGAATTTCGTTCCCTGCCATTCTGGACTGCTTAGAACCGGATCTTATTCCGAGCGGTGAAAGCGCAACTTCGGCGCTTGTCCTGCATACCACACTGGCTGGACGGCAAAAGAAAACCCGGACGCTGAAATTTGCTGCCCGGCAGCGGGGTGCCGGAGAGTTCCAGGTAACCACGGTCCTTGCCGATTATTTAAATCTGACTCAGTTGGATGGACCGCAGGCGCAGCCACGGTTGTGCGTCGTTCATCCGCTGCGGCAATTTCCTTCCGCCCTTGCTGCTCATCCCTGCGGACTGCAGGGTCAGCGCTCAGTTCGGCGCTGGCTCTATCCCGATCCGATTTTTTATACCGGCGTCCGACCCTATCAGCCGCAGGACAGCTTCCGTGATATCGACTGGCGGGCAACGGCACGTTATCAGTCTTTCTATGTCAAAGAATATGATCACACCTCGGATCCTGCTTTTTCAATTTTTTTAATTCTGCAGTCGATTCAGAATCTGTTTGCGGATGATGCGGAATTTATGGAAAGTGCTGTGCAGTTCGCCGCTGCCATTCTGGATCAAAGTCAGCGCCAACAGCTGCCAACAGCATTGGTAACCAACGCCGTTGTCCGGTTTACCGTCGCGGACACCTCCGTCTGTGATCACAGCTTAAATCACACGGTCAGCTGTCTGGATCTGTTAGCCTGTGCCGCGCCTTATCCGCTGAGTGAGCCTGCCCGGCTGTTTCAGCGCTATCCGCAGCTGCTGGATGCCACGCATCATTGCCTGTTGATTCTGAATACACTGACTGAGCCTTTGCGGGAATGGGTCATGAAGATCTGTGCCCAGGGTACGGCAGTGACGCTGGTATGCTGGACGCTGCCGGATCTTAAACGCTTGCCGGAGGGCTGCGACGTTCTGCCTTTAAGAAAGGAGGAAACCAAATGAAACGTTTCTTTCCTTATTTAATCTCCCTGCAGCAATGCCTTTGCGGCTTATGGATCATGATTGTTCTCGTTCAGGCCTTTGTCCCACAAACCCTTTCGCTGCTTGGATGCGGACTGTTTTTCTTTGTTCAGTGGGGACTGTCGCATTTGTCCAGTGAGAAAAGGCCGGCACTGCGAACCAGTTTGTACTTCATCTGCATTCTTCTCTTTGCGGTGCTGATTCCTAAGCATCGGGATGTTCTGACAATCGGGCTGACCGCTGTCGGCTTGATGTTGGAAACGGGATTGATTTTTTCGTTGAAAGAGCTGCGCGACTGTTCGTGGGGTCGGTTGGGGATCGGCGGACTGGTTCTGGTTCTGTTGAATCTGGTGAGTCCTTCCCCAGCCTTGATCCGCAGTTCACTGCTGTTAGCCTTAGCCGCCTTATGCCTGCGGGTTCAGTCGCAATTTATCAATCCAGTCAATCCAGCTTCGTTGATGAATTTAGATCAGGATCAGGAAAAGCTGTTGTTAAAATTGGCGGGCCTGCAGTTGTTTGTGACGGTGCTCATTGGGCCGATAAGCTCGGTGATTCTCTTTCTGGCGCAGCTGCTCAGCCAGGGGCTGACGTGGATTTTAAGTCTTTTGATCGAGGCGTTTGCCTTTGTCTTTTCGGCGATCATCTTGTCGCTGCAAAGCTTGATCCGCTGGATCCTTGCCCATCAGAAAGGGGCGGAATCGACTCCGTCACTCACACCGCAGCCGGAGGCTACGATGACGCCCACTCCCGAATCAGCAACGTCAGCTTCTTCCTTCTTCAATGGGTTTCTGGCGTTAATTCTGCTGATTATCGCGATCTTTCTGCTTGTTTCTCTGCTTCGTTGGCTGATCCGGCTGATCCGCAAATCCCGTCCGGTTTCATTGGAAGGGGGTTTTGCGAGTGAAAAAATCAACAGCTCAGAGATTTCTGCCCGGCCAACTTTGCGCCAGCGCCTGCATGCCTGGCTGCATCCGGAAACGCTTTCTCCATTGCGGAAGCAATACAAGGAAGCTGTCGATCTGCGGATCCAACAAGGTCATCCATTTGCGCCCCATGCGACGCCTTGGGAATACTGGAATGAAGTGAAAGCGGAAGAAGCCGATGATACGTTTAGGAAGCTGACCGAGGCTTATAATGAAGAACGGTATCGGCCAGCCGCAAACGCCGAAATGAAGACGGGAACTGAAAGATAAAGCTTCCTGTCTGTCGAACAACGATCATCGCAGGAAATGATCCTACTGTAATTCGTCACTCAAAAACCGCAAAAAAACTGGATCGCCGGATCCAGTTTTTTAGTCTTTACTTTTCGTTGTCTTGGGACGCCGAGGTTTGGGCTTGGGCAGTGCTTCACAGGTCATCCTGACAATCTCCGCCAGTTGTTTCCGATTATCCAGATCTTCGATCAAAAAGCTTTCCTTCGCTCCCGCATAAGGCGGTGCTTTCGGACAATCCGGCATCCTTTCTGCGACCGGCGGTGTGATTTTGATAAACAGCTGATCATCGCAGATCACGCCGAAAAACACCTGATCGCAATACAGACCATATTCTCCGAACATGCGTTTCCACGTAATGGTACCGGCTAAAGCCAGCTGATCCGTCACATATGTGACAAATTCCAGTGTCGATGCCATCGTTAATAACAGGCGATGTTGCTGTCGGTCCGGGATTCCGTTCCGCCAATCAACGTGCCGTTCTCCATTCTGAGAATCATTTGTCCGCGGCCGAAAACACCCGGATCTAAGCAGACTTCAATCCGATGTCCGCGCTGCTGCAGGGCCTTTGCCAGGGCTGTCGGGAAATGCGGTTCCACAAAAATACGATTGTCCCGCTCCCACAGCCAGCGTGGTGCATCCAGCGCCATCTGCGGGTTGAGATGAAAATCAATCAGATTCATCGCCACCTGAACATGGCCCTGCGGCTGCATATATCCACCCATCACGCCGAAAGGACCAACAGCCTTGCCCTGGTGCATGATAAAGCCCGGGATGATGGTATGGTAGGTTCGCTTGCGTGGTTCCAGGCAATTCGCATGTTGTTCATCCAATGAGAAATCATGACCGCGGTTCTGCAGGGAAATGCCTGTGCCTTCCACAACGATCCCGCTGCCAAAGCCCATATAATTACTTTGAATGTATGACACCATGTTGCCTTCTTCATCCGCGGTGCATAAATAGACGGTTCCGCTCTGCGGCAGTTCGCTGACCTGCGGATCCTGCGCCTGCTCACTGATCTGAGCAGCCCGCAGCCGTCCCAGCTGAGGATCCAACAGCTGCTCTGTTTTCACCTTCATCGCTTTCGGATCTGTAATATAGAACAAGCCGTCCTTAAAAGCCATTTTCATCGCTTCCAGCTGACGGTGCACCGTTTCAACATGCAGCTTCTCCGCAAACTGGAACTCTTTTAAAATATTCAGGGCCATCAGCGCGACAATCCCCTGACCATTCGGCGGAATTTCACAGATTTCATAGCCGCGGTAATTCAAACGGATTGGATTCACCCATTCGTTTTCAAAAGCTTCCAGATCCGCTTTGCGCAGATATCCGCCGAATTTGCGGCTGCAGGCGTCAATCTGATCGGCAAGCGGTCCCTTGTAAAAACTGTCAGCCTGCGTCCTGCCAATTTCCTTTAATGTTTCCGCGTGATTTTTTAATGTGATGACTTCACCCGGCTGCGGAGCCTTTCCGTGAGGGGCAAACGTTTTGAACCATTCGTCGAATTCTGGCTTGCCCGCAAATTCTTTTTGATATTTCCGAAAAGCGGCCTGCCAGTAATGCGCCAGCGTCGGTGGGCAGGGATAGCCTTCCTCAGCATAGCGAATAGCCGGCGCTAAGCATTGAGCTAAAGTCAGCCTTCCGAAACGCTCGTTCAGACTTTTCCATGCTTTCACCGCGCCGGGAACGGTAACCGGCGTCCAGCCGAATGTCGGCATATTCGTCATTCCCTGAGCTTTGAGTTTTTCCGCGGAAATCGCCTGCGGGGCAAAGCCGGAAGAATTCAGGCCTACTAATTCATTTTTATGCCAGACAATCGCAAAGGCATCGCTGCCTAAACCATTGGCCGTGGGTTCCACCACCGTCAGCGCCGCCGCTGTGGCCACCGCGGCATCGATCGCATTCCCACCTTGTCTTAATATTTCCAGACCGGCTGCACTGGCTAGAGATGATCCTGTGCAGACCATGCCTTTGCGGGCCATGACCGGATAACGATTCGATGGAAACGGTTGGTGATAACAGTCAAAATTCATCATTGATTTTCCTCCAGTAAAGCTTTGATTTTCAAAGTCATAGCGATTGTCTTGCCATCGATGATTTCGCCCCGCATGACCTGCTCGACTACCTCATCCAGAGGGACCTTGACGCAGTTGAGAAATTCATCTTCATCTAAATGCGTGCCGACAAAGGTTAGTCCTTTGGCCCAATACATTTGGATGGTTTCTTCCAGGTAGGCCCCGGTAGGAACCATCTCCCCAATAAACTGGAAAGTTTCAGCGGTGTAGCCGGTTTCCTCCTGCAGTTCCCGTTTGGCCGTAATTAACGGTTCCTCGCCTGCTTCCCGCTTCCCAGCCGGAACCTCGCGCATGATTCGCTGTTGAGCATAACGAAACTGATCGACAAGCAGCAGTTCATTCTGATCCGTCAGTGCCGCGATCGCCACTCCGCCGGGATGCTCAACCACCTCACGGATTGTTTCTGTTCCGTCCGGCAGTCTGACTTCATCATGCCGGACATGGATTAAGCGGCCCGTAAACACACGCTTCTGTGATTTTGTTTGTTCTATGAGTTCCATCTTCTCCCCCTCGTTTCTTTTTAATTCTGTTGATTCTATTTCATTTTCAGACTCTGATTTAGTTATAGAGAGATTTCGAAGAAAAATCAAGTTCAAAATCAGCTTCCTTTATTTTAATCAAAATCCTAGACTTCTTAAATCCTAATGAAACATTTAGCATAGGAAGTTCCAAGAAAGTCGATTATTCTTCTTCTCATTTGATCAGCTGAACCTAGGGCCAAGGTAACCCTGCGGTGACAAAGTCTCTCAATTCGGGAGTGAATTCGGTTTTTTATGAGCTTAAATCTTTTTCTGTGTTCTTTCTCATTGATGAGCTTGCGCTTGCGGACTTTCTTTCTAGCTGTTGTTCAGCTTGTGAAAGGGAATAAAGCACTGAGCTTCTCCTAGTCTTCTCTTTCTCCGCATTATTTTGCAAGAAGCAATAACGGAAGTCAAAATGATGTGCTGGCTGATCCGTCTTCTCACCGAGTCTTTTTTTGTTTTGTGGTTTCGCTTTTCTGCTTGTCTGGTATAATTAAAACGATCGTAATTTCAATTGAATCTGAAATCATACTGAGGTGAATCCAATGAAAAAAGGAGTAAGAATAGGGTTAATCATCATCGCTGTACTGTCCGCCATTGCCGGCTGTACTTATGCGGCGGCCAACTGGGCAATGGATTCCATGCTGAACCAAATCGAGCATGGTGAAAAAATCGCAAGCGAGGACGCGGCCATCGCACCGGAAGTCAGCGAAGCGGTAAAGGAACAGAACATTGTCAACATTGCGTTGTTTGGAGCAGACAACAGCCAGGGACCGACGGGAACCGATGAAGACCGCAGCGACGCGATGAAAATCATTTCTCTGGATTTTGACAACAAGAAGATCAAAATTACCTCGGTGGAGCGCGACGTGGTTGTGTGGATTCCTGGAGATCATCAGAAATACGGACATTTCAACTGGGCGTATTGGTTCGGCGGTCCTACCCTGGCGGTGCAAACACTGAACTACAATCTGGATCTGGATATTACGCAGTATGTAACCTTCAGCTTCAGCGCTGTGGAAAAGCTTGTCGACCTGATCGGCGGGGTCGATATTGAGCTGACCGCAAAGGAAGTCGGAGCGCTGCGGGGAAACACTAAAAACAGCGTGCATACCGGAAGCAACACCTTGAATGGCTATGATGCTATGTTATACTGCCGGCAGCGTTACATTGACAGCGACTTTGTCCGGATGGACCGGCAGAACAACGTCATCAACGCGATCATCGCCAAACTGAAGCATAAAAATATTCTGGAGCTGATGGAAATTGTCAATACGATGCTGCCTTCAGTGACTACGAACTGCACCAATACGGAAATCAAAGATTATCTGATTTCCCTGCTGAGTTTTGATCTCAGCCACATTGAAACTTATAAGGAACCCAGCGGTGAATATGACGACATCATGCGATGTCCGGGATTGGGCGGTTATCTGGTGCGCAGCTACAGCGATATGGTTCGTCACCTGCACGCCAACATCTATGGCAATGACGAGTATGAGCCAAGTCAGACCGTGATCGACAATGAGAAAAAAACCTATAAAACCTATGGAGAATTTAAGAAATAGGCTGACTGCTGGAAATCATATTCACTGATATTTATAAGGATCTATAAATTGCTTTTTTGATTCTGCTTATTGGAAAAAACTGAAAAAGAAACAGAGAGAAGGAATTTTCATGCCGGGTATCGGAACTTTGATTAATGCGGCAGCGGTGATCGGCGGCGGAGTTTTAGGGCTGATCTTTCGAAAAGGGTTGCCGCAGCGTTTTCAAGATACGCTGATGCAGGCGTTGGGTTTATCCACAATCTTCATCGGCATTGCCGGGACGCTGGAGAAAATGCTGATCCTTCATGGCGAAACGGTCAGCGCTGAAGGGACGATGCTGGCGGTGCTGTCTCTGGCTGCCGGCGCGCTGTTGGGCGAAGGAATCAACCTGGAAAAGCGCTTTGAACAGCTGGGACAGTGGCTGAAAAAGAAGACCGGAAGTGTACAGGATACATGCTTTTTAGAAGGTTTTATAACAGCGTCCTTAACGATCTGTATTGGGGCGATGGCGATTGTCGGAGCGCTGCAGGATGGATTATCCGCAGATCCTTCTTTGTTAATCACCAAGGCGGTGCTGGACTTTTTAATCATTATGATTTTTACATCCGCTTTGGGCAAAGGGGCGATCTTTTCTGTCATTCCGTTGGTTTTGTTTCAGGGATCCATTACGCTGCTGGCTCAGTTCATTGCCCCGCTGCTGAGCGAGCCCATGATCGCCAATATTGCCATGATCGGTTCAATGCTGATCTTTTGTGTCGGTGTCAATCTGATGTTCAACACCAAAATCAACGTCGCCAATTTGCTTCCCGCTTTGATCATCGCGGCAATTCTGACGCCGTGGTTTTAAGTTTTCTGACAAATTTCAGGAAGAAAGGAGCAGTTGTTTATGCTTTTCCCCATTTGCCAATCCGTTCAGGTATCGGACTTCGAATTGGATCTGAGCGGTATGCCTTCTTTGCGAAGTGCTAAACTGATCAGCGTCACCGGCAGCGGCAAACTGACAAAATAAATTATGCCAATAAAGGATACGGTCTATGCTTATCATTCTCTGGTTCAAGTAACGTTCAATCAAGTTCCGATCATTCAGATGATCATGTCTGGCTGTCCAATCTGTATTCAGAAAGCACTTTATTAACCCTATAAGAATTTCCTAACGATCCCAAGTAAAACAACTTTTTATTTATTGGCTTCTCAACTATTCAGTCTTCATGATGATATTTTATAGAAAATCCTTTGCCTATCATTATAAATCACGATAATATTTCTTTTTATGACGATTATCGCGATATTATCGCGATTGTTTTTTTTATACAATTGCGATAAAATACAGTTGATTACAACGGAGGGATCGTTATGGATTTTATTGAAAGTAGTAAATTAGAACTTAAAGAGTTGATCAACAGTGATTTTAAAAAAGAGATTATTGCATTTGCCAACACGGATGGAGGAGAAATTTATGTTGGTGTTAATAAACTAGGAAAGATCGTGGGCGTTGAAAACGCAGAGAAAGAAATGGAACGAATCAGCTGTATGATCCACGATGGTATCCATCCAGATCTGATTCCTTATACAACTATTGATACGCTTCGAATTGACGGAAAAGACTTGATTCATGTCCAAATTTCTCGTGGTGGAAAACCACCCTATCATTTGACAGAAAAAGGATTAAAACCTAGCGGCGTTTATGTCCGCCATGGTGTAACTTCTATTCCAGCCAGTGAAGAAATGATTCGTGACTTAATCCGTCAAAGTGATGGATTAACCTTTGACAAAATGAGATCTTTAAATCAAGATTTAACCTTTCATTATGCCGAAGCTTATTTTATCAAGCGAAGTGTTGCCTTTAAATCAGAGAATCAAAGATCATTAGGTCTTATTGATGCAGACGGTTATTACACAAATACCGCCTTGCTCCTATCCGACCAGTGCGAGCATACAGTTAAATGTGCAGTATTTGAAGGAACGGGAAAAACATTATTTAAAACTCGGAAAGAGTTTAATGGATCACTATTAAAGCAACTGGAAGAAGCTTATGAGTATATTACTGTCTTTAATAATGTTCATGCTGACTTTGTTGGATTAGAGAGAATAGAATCATTTGATTATCCTGAGTATGCTTTGCGTGAAGCTTTACTGAATACATTGATCCATCGTGATTATAATTATTCAGGCAGTACCATCATCAATATTTTTACAGATCGTATTGAATTTGTTTCCTTGGGCGGTTTAGTTAAGGGGCTTTCAACTACTGATATTCTGCGCGGTGTCTCACAGTCCCGGAATATGCTTTTGGCTCAAGTATTTTATCGTTTGAGATTAGTTGAGAGCTTCGGCACAGGAATTCAAAGAATTTTGGAAAGCTATCAGGAGACATCACTTCATCCAGAATTTATACCCGGACCTTCCTCATTTATCACAGTCCTTCCTAATATGAATTACGCCGATATACTCCCAGATACTGATTTATCTGCTTCAGAAAGCAAAGTATTAAATTTATTAGCACAGAAAAGAGAAATCTCTCGCTCTGATGTAGAAAAACTATTAAATTGCTCAGCTTTCCCTGCTCGAAAACTTTTAAATTCATTAATTGCTAAAAATAAAATTCGTGTGCTAGGAAATGCCAGATCGACTAAATATGTTTTAGAAAACAATTCAAAAAAGTGATCTATTTATCGAATGCTGGCATGCAATAACAAGGATAAAAACAACTCCCATCAGAAAATATCGGCTCTTTCTAAGTTTTGGGTAGCCGATAATTTTAGCACTCCATAACAGAGGTGCTTTCAGTCTGTATTTTCGCAGATTTAAAGTACCTATTTTTCAAATAAAAAATTACAAAAAAAGTACCCTTTTGAATTGATTCTTGATGGAGGCTGCAGTAAAACACGAATTCTAGAATACAGCCGGCTAAAGATAAACAGTTACGTTTTAGGCACTTCCGCCTTATTTGGCCAAGAAAAAAACTACGCACAATTGTTGCAGCAGCTGAACATTTAAGTCTCTAACTACTAACTACTAAAAAAGCTACAACACATTCTCAGGAACAAAAGTGTTATAGCTTTTTTTTCGGTGATAAAGCTTTCTTACCGCAAGGGCTTCTGGTAATAACTTTCCGTCTTATAGGCAATCTTTTGCTTAAAGCGGGCAAAAAGCGGATGTTTGTTCCACCGCTGTAAATCTTCGGCAACTTGCCAGGCAATCCATTGAAATAAAGGCAGGAAGACCAACGGTGTTAAAGCTTCCTCAAGCTGCCGGTTTAATGAAAAAGTAGTTGGCAGTGAATCGGAAGCCGTCACAGTTACAAGAACTGTCCGTTCTGTAACCTGGCGCGTCGCTTCGGCAATGGCGTTAATCCGATCTGCAGTTTCATCGCCGGGATTGAGGACAAACACAGTGTATTCCGGGGTTAACTGCAGGTTAGGGCCATGCAGATATTCCTCACTTTCGTAGGCGCAGGTTGGAATGCCGACGGTTTCCCCAATCTTCAGCGCGCCTTCCAGCGCCGCACCATAACAAGCTCCGGCGCCTATCACATAAACCTGACGCATCGACGTGATCATCGCATAATTACGTTTTACCCAGACTTCGCTCTGTTTTACTGCTTCTCCATGGATCTGAATCGCTTCCTCTAACGCCTTCTCCGCTTCCTTCAATTGCTGCATTGAAATGCGCTGCTTTTCCTGGGCAATCCGCAAAGCAAACAACCATAAAAATAAAATCAACGTCACAACGCCTTGAGTAACATAGCCCACTTTTTCTTCGCCAACGCCCCAGTCGATCACGACATCGGCTTCCTGTTTAAAATCACTGTTGAGATTGCCCGTGATTCCAATAGCAAGCCGGCCTGCGGCTTTGATCGTTCGTAACGATTCAATCGCATTGGTGCTGCATCCGCTCTGCGACAAAACAGCGCAGAACCCAATACCGTCGAGCGAGTTTTCATAATGAACAAAGGTAAAGGGCGTGATCACACGGACGCTTTGCCCTGATATCTTTTCCATCCAGCGCCGGGCACAGACGCAGCCGTTATAGGAAGATCCGGAGGCAATCAATAAGATCTCCCCCTGCGGCGCTTTGTTGTATGCCTGAATTATGACTTCGGTCAGAGTTCTTCGATTTCTAAAATTCTGAACCAGAACGGCATTGCTGGAAAGAATATAAGTCTGCATTGTGGGTTTCATCAGATTCTCCTCCTGAATAGAATTGAACTTTGTTTTTTGTTTGCGATTCAGGGCTGAATATAGAAAGTGAAACAGCGAAAGAAATCAAATATGGATTTCCTTCGCTTTCATCACATCCAATATTTCGCACAATCGCTGGATTGACTGCTGGGCCTGACTCTGATCAAATCCGAATCGGCGATCCTGTTTTGCCAGAACGTACATGCCGGCTGCAGCGGCAGCGGCAATGCCCACCGTGGAATCTTCAACAGCCAGACATCGGCTGCAGGGAAGTCCTAACTGAATTGCCGTATAGCGATAAATTTCCGGATCAGGTTTGCTTTTAACGAATTGTTCTCCGGAAACAATGACATCGAAATAAGCCGTGAGGCCGCACTGACTCAGCATCTGATCTATCGCAGAACGCGGGGAAGAAGAAGCCAGCGCTGTCCTGACCCCTTCCCTTCTCAACTGGTTCAGCACGGGGAGGGCGTCCTGATCCAGCACTTCATCATAGCGAACCGGCCGCTCTTTCCAATATGCCCGGTAAAGCTCCTGCAGCTGGGTCATCGAGATGGCTTCCGGCCAGTAAGAAAGCGCCCACTGCCAGGTCATGCGGGATGACCATCCGACCGTCTTTCGATAACTTTCATCCTCCAGCGCAATTTGATGCGCCTGCATAAACTGCAGGAAACGCCTCATATAGACCGGTTCACTGTCAACCAGCACACCGTCCATATCAAAGATCACAGCTGACATTTGCTTAATAATCAAACTGCCTGTAGTAACGGCGGAAAGCCAAGGAATGACCTGTATGATGTTCCCAATGGGCAGCTAAACGGCCGGTTGTGATCGTTTCAAAAACCATTGGGCTGCAAATATCCGCAAACTTTTCATCAACACCCGGAATCAGATAGTCCGCTAAATCAATGACAACCTTCTTTTCCGCATATTGATTCAAGAACTTTTCAACCCGATCATCCAGTGGGCGGCAGGCGTCAACGCCTTTGACTAAGATTACTAACGTATCTTCATCCACTAATTCCAGGGAACCATGGAAGAATTCCGGTGAGGAAACGGCTTTGGTCCGTTTCCACTGCATCTCTTCCAGGATGCACATCGTAAACATGTAGACATCACCCCAAATTGTTCCTGAACCAACCCACATCTGATAGTCCTCTTTGTGGTACTGCTTGGCAATTTTGGCAGCCTCCGGTTCAAATTTTTCCTTAACCTGAATTAAGCCCTCATGGACATGTTCCATTTCCTGAACGAATTGTGGATAATCCGGAAACTCTCCGCGCAGCTCCGCCAACTTTAACAAAATATAATAGAAGCTCAGATACGTGTTTTCAACTCCGCTGGAATCAATCAGACAGACATGATCAGCACATTCTGCCAGCGGTGTTTCCGCCTTAGTGATCGCTACGGTTTCAATTCCGCGTTCTTTGCACCACTTGACTACAGCGACAGTTTCCTTCGTATCTCCTGATTTACTTCCGGTAATAACAATCGAATTGCTCGTCAGCTGCTTATGACCTTCCAGCATCAGCTCTGCGGCATTCACGCAATATACTGGAATTGAAGAATGATTTTCAACAACTTTCTTCATCGAAGTGAATTCCGCAGTCGTGCCCCCGACACCTGTCAAAAATAAATTTGTATAGCCCCGCTGGTGCAGCTCAGCGGCGATCGCTTCCAGTTCTTCACGCTTGGAAACGACCATCGCCCCCATCTTGAGATATTCATCCTTTTCAAATTTTAACATGTTCATCTTTTTGCTTTCTCCTTCCATGTTTTTTCACGATCTTGATCATCATCGGTCTTTCCCGTCTTTTAGGCCTTTCCGATTTTTTATTGAAGTTGGATCTGCTTTCCCGTCTTTCTGCTTACGCCAAGAATCCAAAGAAGGCGCCGACAATTCCCACACCCATTAAAAGGAACGTCATCGGCAGCGGCTTCACGCCCTTTTTCAATAGCCAGTAAACGATGCCAAACAAGCACATCGGTACTAAGCCCGGTACGATTCCGTCTAAGATACCCTGCAATGCGGTTGCGGTTTCCCCCACGCCGACTGTGATGTTCAGGGTTACATACACCATTTCTGCCGTCATAGCTCCGGCAACGATCAAACCGACAATCGAAGCTCCGTAAGTCAGAAGCTGCATCGCTCCGGATTTTTCTACTTTCTGCAGGAAATCAGTTCCCAGGTTATAACCCCAGAACGTGCAGAGATAACGCAGAACAAAGTGCGGAACATTGAAGATCAGTAAATACAGGATCGGACCGAGAATATTCCCCTGCAAAGCAAGTGAAGTTCCCACGCCGGTTGCCAGAATCCGCAGCGTTCCCCAGAAGAAGCTGTCGCCGATTCCAGCCAGCGGTCCCATTAATGCGGTCTTCACGGTAGAAACCGAAGTTTTGTCGAACGTTTCCGGATTCTTTGCGTTCAGTTCTTCCATCGCCGCGCTGATCCCTAACGGAAGCGTGATGATGAACGGAGTTGTATTGTAGAATTCCATGTGCCGAACCATGGCGTCGGACAGGTCTTCTTCTTTGTATAATTTTTTCAATACCGGAAGCAGGGCATAACAGTAGCCTAAATGCATCTGACGTTCATAGTTCCAGGTGAATTCCATCGGAATTGAACGCCAGAAGACCTTCATCAAGTCTTTCTTCGTTATTTTGGTTTCCTGAGTTACCAACGGTTTAGAAGTCATCGAGTTCCACCTCCTGCTGAACCTGTTTTTTTTCAGTTTTCGCTTCAATTTGAACAAGAACGATTGCTAAGATCACGGCGAAGATTGCACAGCCTGTCGTTGAAATTCCAAAATACTGGACAACGAAGAATCCCATGAAGAAGAAGACGGCAACGCGCTGATTCATAATCATCTGAGCCAGCATCGCAAAGCCTAACGCTGGAATCAGGCCGCCGGAAATATTGATGCCGGTCTGAACAAATTCCGGAATGTGATTGAGCGCCGCGGTTACGGCATCGGAGCCGAAGTAGAAGGCCAGCGGTACAATGGGAAGGAATAAAATCTTCGATGCAAAACCGGTAATCCAATACATTCTTTCAAACTTCTTGGAATCGCCTTTCTCTGCATATTTATCACATTTATGCATCAGATACAGGCCGATTGGCGTTCCTAATGAATTGATAGCCAGCATCAGCGTCGCTATCGGATAACCTAAGGCCAAAGCGGTTTCCGCGCCAGCCCCGGCTTTAATCGCAAAAGCGGTGCCCAAAATTGTTCCGGAAATCATATCCGGCGGAATATACGCGCCGATGGAAACTGCACCGACAAACGCTAGTTCCAAAGCGCCGCCGATGATGATTCCTTGTGTCAGATCGCCCATGATCCAGCCTGTCAGCATTCCCAAGACAATCGGACGGTTGATCAGGCTGGTGCCAAACATAGTGTGGCAGCGGGCCAGCAGAGTGATCAGTGTGATCAGTAAAGTCTGTGTTATCAGCATACATTCTCCCTTCTTACAGAATGGTCTGTGCGTTTATTTTCTTTTCAGATGGAATCATCTGAATCCGCAGTTCAATATTTTTCTGAAGACACTGGCGCAGCAGCGCTTCTTCCTGTTCCGTGACATAAATTGCTTTTGATAGTTTTTTCTTCTCCGGCGCTGATTTCGTTCCGCCCAGATTGATCAGCTTAAGATCTGCAGCTTCCGCAATTTTAACCGCGTCCGCAATCGTATCCGTGACGATGAACAGTTTATATTTGTCTGTCACCCCGGATTGGATTGCCCGAATGGAATCAGCAATATTCTTCACCACCAGCTTGACTCCCGGAGGACGGGCAATTTTGACCGAAGTCAGCCGCAGTTCATCCTGGAGCAAGGAATCGCTGGCTAATAAAATACAGTCCGCGGACAAATGCGACGTCCAGGAAAACGCAACCTGACCATGAAGCAAACGGTGATCAACACGCAGTAACTTGATCATTTCATCCTCTCCTTCTTAAAATTCATCGGTATCCTGAGCTTCGGGTAATGGATCGTTGCAGTAAAGAATTCCCTGACGAGCTTCCTCAACGCACCGCCGTATCAAATCTTCTGTCGATTCTTCGGCTGAGCCCAAAATCAGACTGAGCGCCAAGAGTAAATTCATGCCGGTCACCAGATGGGTACGCGGCCGTTTCGTCAGTTCCAGCAATTCATTGTTTACGCTTCCGCCAAACAAATCCGTTACAAGAATGACCTCATCCTCCGGGTCCATCTTGTTTAAGTCCTGCAGCATCTGATCTTTAAAATGAACATCCGCAGCCTCAGTATAAGCGCTGTACACTTTGAGGTTCTGCTGAGTTCCTGCGATCAGCTCGACCGCACTCAGTATCCCCTTTGCCAGTTCGGCATGAGAAGCTAATAAAATCTGTCTCACAATCACCCTCCTTTTTTTGATTTCATCCGCGCGTTTAAGTGGTTCTTTTTATAATCCACTTTATGAATTTATTATACCAATTAGAATGTTCTTTGCAAGCGTTTTCTTTAGTATTTTTTATGTGATCTGTTTCTTGGTTGTTATTAAACGGCAAAAAAACCGCCTTCTATAAAGCGGTTTTTGAATATTTCACGATTCAATAAACTTGTTTATTCTGAACGATACGAACTAAATCGGAAGTTGGTCTTATCCGTTCGGATATAGGTTCTGGTAAATTCAACGATCCTTCCGCTGCGGTCACGGCCGGTGTATTCAAAACAGAAAACAGCCGTTCCTGGGTCAATTTCCAGCTGTCCTGCCTCCCGCTGCGGACACCCCACCACCATCAGTTTCTGACCGAATTCGACCGGCAAATGGTTTTTATTGTTCATGTAGTCATACAGCGAAACCTGCGCATAATCATTGAGATCAGCATCCTCAAAGAGCGCTCCCGGAATATAGGTATATTCAATAGCCAACGGCTGCTCATCCCCATACCGCACGCGGTGCAGGGCAAAGATCTGATCGGCAACATCCAGCCGCAGACGCTGACTCATCGTGGGATAGCCCTGGACGAAGCCATGAAAAATAACTTTGCTGGAAGCCTTCATTCCGACTTTTTTTGCACGGGCGCTGATCCCATAATTCGCCTCGCTGCCGGCGGTTCCTAACAACAGTTTATTCTTCTCGCCACGGACGAACGTCCCTTTGCCCTGGATTCGATAAAGATAGCCGTCTCTGACCAGCACCTCAATGGCATTTTTCACCGTCATTCGATTGATGTCGTACAGCTGGGCCATTTCCCGCTCAGAAGGAATCATTTCATTCGGCAGATATTCACCGTCTTCAATTTTTTTAATAATGCTGTCGCGCAGCTGCATGTAGATCGGCGGTCTGTAATTCATCGTCCTTCCCCCCTACTTAATGAAAACAAAGCGATTCATCAGCATCATATTCTCGCTGTATTCCAGTTTGCGATTCTGCGTATCATAAACGATTCCATGCTCTTTGATCAAGGAAGCTCCTAGATCAACTTTCAGCAGCTCGCTTTCCATTTCGTTCGCATGAATAACGCTGATTTCCTGTTCAGCCCGATCCATGACAATGTGATACTCTTTCTCCAAAATGGCATACAGCGAACGGGAAGTGAAATCGAATTTTTCCAATCCCGGAACATATTCGGCAAAGGTATAGCTGATTTCGATTGAAATCGGTTCTTCTTCCAGTTTGCGCAGCCGGCTCAGCTTATACAGCGGAGTGGCGATTGGGATGTCCAGCCGTGCCGCCAATTTCTTATCCGCCTCAATCTTATCGAACTGCAGCAGCGTGATGCTGGAAGGCTTGCCCATCAATTCCAAAATATGCGTTGTCGAACGGAATTCCTTGAGATTTTTAGTAATCCGCCGTTTGGCCACATAATAACCGCTGCGGTTCTTAGAATAAATATACCCTTCATATTTTAAAATCTGCAGACTTGAACGTACCGTCAACCGCTGGACTGAAAACTCGTCGCAAAGTTCTCTTTCCGAGGGGAGCCGGCTGTCTTCCGGATATTGTCCGTTTTCAATCTGGGATCGGATCTCATCCGCAATCAAAACATCTAAGGTTATGCCTTTCATACACTTCACCCGCGCTTTCAATGCTCACTACCATTTTTTAAGTTTATTATACCAGACTTTGATCAAATTTCTACAAATGCGTGATCAGTCCCAAAAATATTCCTGCTTTGCCGATCTTCTGCCTCTCGTTTCTTTCTATTGTACGGCTTCTGCTTTGCCTTCTGTCAGGTTTTTCAGCCAGTTTCCTTTTCTTAAAAACCAGGTAGCCAGACAAACCTTGATCAGACCCGCACCTTCGACCAGACAATACGCCGGGAATAAGGAAACCCTGAACACCCGCGCTACCAGAAAGCTCAGCAGCACCGGGCCAAACCAGGTAAATAGGCCGTCGATAATCAAAACGGACTTGGTATCGCCTCCCGCCCGCAGAATATAATACACCGTATTGGCATATCCCTGCGTCCAGGCCAGAAAGGCCTTAGCTAAAATCAAAGCCGCAGCCATCGAAACATTCGACGGACTCAACGAGAACCAGACCGGCGCCCAGCGATGAATCGCTACCAGAATCACACCGCCGGCCAGATAAACCGTCAGCGCAAACCCGATCATTTTTTTAGCGTCCTGCTTCGCCTGTTCCAGCTTTCCGGATCCCAGCGCCTGACCGATAATCACACCGACCGCGACCGAACAGCCGCTGAAGGCAACATAAACAAGATTGCTGATATTATCGACAACGGTGATCGCCGGAATGTATTGTTCGGCAATAAAGCTGTAATTGATAAAGATCATATTCAATCCCAGCGACCAGATCAACTCGTTGCCCATTAACGGCAGCGCCTTGCGGATGACTGTCCAGCGCATCGAACCGCTCAGTTTATTTTTCAGTCTGAGCTTTAACGCCGGCAGGTAACGGCGGGAAGCATAGAACAGATAAGCGGCTTCCAAAAGCCGGGCGATCATCGTTGCCACGGCCGCGCCGATCACTCCCCATTTAGGAAATCCGAACAGGCCGTAGATCAGGACGGCATTCAGCACGATATTGACACAGCAGGAAATCACACCGGACACCATCGGGATCGCCGGCCTTCCCATTACCCGGCAGGCAACGCTGATCATTGAGGTGCAGGCAAAAGGCAGCAACGTCCAAAGCAATACCCCCAGATAAGCCTCCGCATCCGCCAGTACAACCGGATTTTGAACGAACAAGCCGAGGATCGGCTGCGGGAAAACGACGAGGATGACCGTGACAAGAATTCCCATCAAACAGCACAGGATCAAACCAAAATTATACAAGTCTGTGATCTGATCCTCCTGCTGCGCTCCCATGTATTGAGAAATAAAGATCCCAATTCCATTGCTTAAGCCAAACAAAATCAACTGATAAACAAAAAAGACCTTGTTAACGATGGCGACCGCACTGATCGCATTTTCACCAATCCCGCCGATCATCATCGTATCGCATAGGTTCAGCATATTGGTCAGCAGCTGCTGGATCATTACCGGCAGCGAAAGCAAAATCACCCGTTTTAGAAATGCCCAGTTTTCCCGTTTCATCCTGAATTCCCCCTTATCCAAGCTGGTTATGAGAGTTATTGTAAGGCGAAACGGCGGCGAATGCAAGCTGCCGGTCATGCCCAATGGTTCGATAAAATGAAAGTGGATGCGATAATCCTGATGCACTATCCGCTTATGTCCCTTCAGTCTTGAAAGACGGCCTACGCACTGCCCCATTCATTTCCGCAATAAAATTTCTGAATTTCAACCCTTATTTTTCACAAATCAATTCGTGTTAAAATTCTCGAAAATATAAAATAAACACAACTTTCGGACTCGCTTTTTCAGGCTGATCGAAAACTCCAAAACTTGGGTTCAATTTTGAAAAAGCAGGCTCAAGTTCCCTCTTTTCTGAGCAGGAGGGATGCTGCAACGGATCTTAAAATGTGGGAATTTTTAGTGAAATAGTCCTGTATTCTTGATCTTTTGCTTTAACTCGTTTAAAATAAGCCAATATGTTCAAATTGTGAAAATACATAAGGAAGGGGTTGATGACCTTGAAACAATCCTTGGACTTTATAAAAAAGCATAGGGCTCTGATCCTGCGGCTGTTCTTGATGGTGGCTTCGCCATTTTCAGCTGTTTTTCTGATGCAGTATGTATACTGCGGCGATCCCTGGCTGATTTCCGGTTCGGCTTTTGTTGCCAATGCCCTCTGTGTGGGGGCGGTCTATTATCTGCTTTGCGCGCTGATCCGCAAACCAGCGGCCTGCAGTCTGATTGTTCATACTTGCTGCGCACTTTTCGGCGCGCTTAATTATTTTGTGTCCGTGTTCCGCGGCACGCCTGTTTTGCCATGGGATCTGACCGCCCTGAATACGGCGCTGGCAGTTTCTTCCACCTATGATTTTACGCCGACTTTACCCATGATCCTAGCTGTCCTGCTGTTGGTGGGGATGCTGATCGTGGTCATTTTTCGGCACCGCCGCGATACACTGCCGTTTGCGCTCACGCCGCGGTTTCTGCTGCCTGTTCGGCTGGCCTGCCTTGCCCTGGCTTTGCTTTGTGCCGGACTGATCTCACCGCACAATTTGTCCCGCTTCAACGTCCGCACTGATGTTTGGGATCAGCGCGGTGCTTACCAGAAAAGTGGGATTCTCGCAACCTTTTTAAGAAATACTGAATTTATGAATGTTGATGTCCCTGCCGATACTTCTGTGGAAAAGCTTGATCAGATCCTGAGCGAAGTCACGGTTGAAACACCCGTCCTATCGCTGCCGCAAAATCCCCATGTTATCGCAATTATGAACGAGTCGTGGGCTGACTTTGAAGAATTCGGCAATCTGAAACTCACGCAAAGCGTCATCAGCCGTTTTTCCGACCTCGACAACGCCCTTTTCTCCCATGCCTATGCCTCGGTTTTCGGTGCCGGAACCAGTGCCAGTGAGTTTGAATTCTTAACCGGCAATTCGATGGCATTTCTTCCTTCCGGCAGCATTCCTTATCAACAATACATTCTGAAAGATTCGTTTTCCCTGGCAGCCCATCTCAAACAGCTCGGCTATCAAACAGCCGCGTTTCACCCAGGTGAGCGAAGCTCCTGGCAGCGGGATCAGGCTTATCCGCGGTTAGGCTTTGATACCTTCAAAAGTGCGGAGGAACTGGATGTTCCGATGACTCTGGAACATGGCTATATCAGCGATGAAACCGATTTTGATCAGATTATCTGGGAATATGAGCATCGCGATCCGGAGAAACCGTTGTTTTTGTTTAATGTCACGATACAGAATCACGGCGCTTACACGGTGAAGGACTATCCGGCGGCGGTCGATCTGCTGGACGAACCGGAAAAATACCCGATGGCGCAGCAATATCTGACGTTGATCAACAAAACAGAAGAACAATTTTTGCGGCTGACCGATTACTTCAGCCAACAAGAAGAACCTGTCCTGATCCTGATGTTCGGCGATCATCAGCCATCAGTGGAGCCGGAGTTTCTGGAGAAAGCCTATGGCGTTGGAACCGAGGCCATGAGCATGGAAGAGTATATGAATAAATATCGCGTTCCGTTTGTCCTCTGGGCCAATTATCCGCTCCCGGAATTAGATAAAACGGAAACCAGCTTGAATTTCCTGTCTCAGCTGCTGCTCAATTGTGCCGGTCTGCCAGCGGATTCATATGGCCAATATCTGCAATCTTTGCAGCAGGACCTTCCAGTCCTGACCTTTGCGGGATATATGGACACGCAGGGGAAGGCGTACAGCCATTGGGAATCGACGGATTTTACCGCTATGATTCAGGATTATCAGACACTGCAGTATGAGCGTTTGTTCGGCACCTATTTTAACGATCAAGCCGAAATGGATCCGGAAGCAGCAGCTCAGCCTTGATCCTAAGCCTGAAAAGCTCCTCACCCTGAGGAGTTTTCTTTTTATAACCGTTAAGGGTAAAATGATCCGATGATTCTTTGGATAAGAACGAAAGGAGCGAATTCTGTCCGCTCCTTTTTGTGTTTTCTTATTTTTTCTTCTCTGTTTGAAGCGCTTCACGAAAGCAGAATCTTTGCGGACACTGCCTTCTAATGCGCAGAGCCTAGGAAGATAAAGCTTATTTTACCGCAGCCAATCGTTCATTCAGCGCGGTTTTCGCGGCTTCATCCGTCAGCTTTTCAACTAAGCGTTCAGCCTGGCTCTTCACCGCAGTCGAACCGGTCTTTTCCGCACGGCTGACTAACAGATCCATCAAGGCCTGCAGCGATTGTTCATCCGCTGCGTTCTGATAGCCTTCATCCGTTTCCATCAGCGTCAGCTTGTTCGCAACCATCTGAGCCAACAGAGAATCTGTACTCTCCATGGATGTCGCATTCAGCGCATCGTAGGCTAAAGTTGCCACACCGCCTAAAGTACCGCCGATAAAGTGGTTGCCATAGAAATAATTCGGATTGACTTCTGGATCAACAACCGGACTGTTAATCTTATTCGACAGCCAGATCACGATCAGATCATTTTCCGGGTCGATCAAGCTCAGCGTTCCCGTCCAACCGGTATGACCATAGGTTGAAGCTCCGGCCTGCGGACCAAAGTACCAGCTGTAACCATGATCGCCCATGCGCCGCCAGCCTAAGCCATATGTTTGGCTTGTGAACTTCGGTTTCGTGAACTGATCAATCGTCTGCTTCGAGAACAGCTTGACATCGCCATATCCGCCCTGGTTCAGCATCACCTGAGCCAGCCGGGCCAGATCCTGGGCATCCGCAAACAATCCGGCATGACCGGATACGCCGTTCATGGAATAGAATGCCTTTTCATCGTGAACTTCACCCTGAATGGTTTCGGTCCGATTCACTGTGAAGGTAATCGCACCGTCACGGGAATTGCCGTTCAGCTCGGTCGCAGCACACTGGTCTTTGTCAAAACCCTTCTGCAGCGGATTGAAGACAATGTGATCAAGACCCAGCGGTTTGTAGATATTTTCCTCAACATAGACGTCAAGATCCATTCCGCTGACCTGCTCGACAATCAGTCCCAAAAGCATGTAGTCGACATCGGAATACACCGTTTTGCTTCCTGGCTCATACTGCAGCGGTGTTTTCAGAATCATGTCTTGGGTCGTCTGTTTTTCTACAGAATACAGATCATTGACACCATTTTCAATCCCGTCATCTTTATCATAAGTATCATTGTGATACTGCGGATCGGCAGGGAAACCGGCCTGATGTTCCAGAATATTCTGAATCGTCATCGTATTTTTTCCCTGAATCGCTGCCCCTGGCTGATCTTTGAATTCCGGGAAATAGCTCTGGATCGTATCGGTGATATTGACTTTGCCTTCGCTGACCAACATCTGCAGCGCATAATTGGTGGCATACATCTTCGTATTGGAAGCTAAGTCATACAGCGTTTCTGTTGTCGACGGCACCGGATTGTCCATCCGCGTTCCATCCTGATTGTAGGAATTGGCAAAGCCATACGCTGTATTCTTAATCATTTTCCCGTCTTTAATGATGACCAACTGGCCGCCGGGGAACCCATATTCGACTTCTTTGTTTAACAGATCATCGATAAAGCCCAATTTTTCACTGCTGAAACCGACTTCTTCCGGTGTTCCTTCCAGCACGGTCGGATAGTCAACCTTGATATTCACGCTGGCAGTTTCCGGTAGAATGTTGGTGACCTGAATCGTGTTGATTTCATTGCTTGCCAACGCGGCAAAATCGACCGTGAAGGCCTTCCCGGCAAATTCACTGTGATCAATGGCCGTCCCATTGATAAACAGGTCGAAGCTCTCCGCACCTTCCGGCGTAACGGAAACCTTTCCCTGTCCCGCATAGGTTTTTACGGTTGTCAGGTTGTTCATCGCTAGGGTGTCATCCAAACCTTCCAGCGGATAGGTAACATCTGCCTGAACTCCCTTAACACTAACACCCTCGCTCAGTGTCACGCTGCGCGAATCCGTTGTCGGCGCCGATGGCTGGTCGGCAGTCTGCGGATTGTTTGCGCTGCAGCCCGCCGCAGTGGTGGCTAACACCGCGGCCAAGGCTAACAAAATCAGTTTTTTCATCCTTTTTCCTCTCCTTCGTCGAACTCTTTTTCCATTGTCTTCCTTTCGACTTCACCATCATAACAAAATCTGGTCTGACCAGTCAAGAAGAAAATTGAAGCGCTTTCAAAAATGTTTCTTCACAAAATAAAAATCTGTTCCGCTTCCGCTTATCAGAACAGATCCTTTCTTCTGTTTTGGATTTCATTTTACGAATGAATTCTTCCTTCATTGCGATCTTTACAGAAATCCGGCATCATTCACTTATGCCAGCTGCGCTACAATAGCCGGAACTTCCGTTAATTGTTTTACAAAATAATGGGCGCGGGACTGATCCATCGGGAATCGTTCATCCTTTCGGGCAATCACGGTCATGCCTGCCGAAACACCAGCCTGAATTCCATACGGGGAGTCCTCCACAACCACGCATTGATGCGGGTCCAGCTTCAGCTTCTCGGCAGTAAACAAATAAATTTCCGGATTCGGCTTGGATTCCTTGAACATGCCGCCGGAAGTCACCAATTCAAAATAGGCATAAAGACCGGTATCCGACAACATTTTTTCAATCGAGGCAAACGAACTGGAGGAAGCCAGTGCCAGCTTTTTACCGCTGGCTTTGAGCGTTTTCAGCGTATCTTCCACGCCGGGAAACAACAAGGGCCGATAATCCGCAATGCCTTGGGCATGACGATATTCCCGCAGACCGATCATGAATTCATCATACGGCTGCGGCAGCTCAATTCCTTCCAGAATCTTAGGCCACAAATTCATCTTCCCATTGGCTCCGACTAATAAATTCAATCGCTGAGGCGGAAGATCCACCTTCATCGCTCTGAAGTATTTCATTAACATATCCTGATAATACTGTTCTGAATCGATCAGAACCCCATCCATATCAAACACCACAGCCTGTATCTGCGTCACATCATCACCCTCTCAATCGCTTCTAGTTTAGCGGATTTCGCAGCGGTAGTAAAGCCTTATTCCCCCTCATCGGCAGACTTGTTATGAATTTCATCGATCAATTCAAAATAATCAGCCCAGCGTTCCTCCCGAATCGGCATCGGCGGCTCGTTGTCAAAATACAGAACCAGTGCCGGAGCAATCTGGTTCCATCGCTCAACGAGTTCAAAATGCGTGCAGTGACCTTCGCGAATCAGCCGCCTCGCTTTGGCATGATAGTTAAAATACATCCCTCAAGCCTCCCTTCCCTGCTAGCTTACCCGCTTAATTACCGCTTATCCGGCAGACTGCAGCGCCTTGTGGGTCCACACGCCTTGTCCGAATTCATTTTCTGTGATAAAATTCCCGATGAACCTCTGCCCTGCAAACAAAGCCGGCAGAGAAGAAAGGAAAAGGTAACGGCTGACATAATCAAAAGCAGCAGTTATCAGTCTTCATCATGTTAGAAAATCGCTATTTTACAGCTGGCAAAGCGCTGAAACTCATCTTCATCGGTCAGGTCATCGCCCTGTTTGTTTCCATTCCGAATCTCGGCAATCTGATCAGTATGGTTGCTGGCATCACCATTCTAGTTGGCATCGTTAAAGCCCGGAAAGCTGACGTTTTGTATAACCGAGCCTTCATCATGGTCCTCTGCAGTCTGGGCTGCAGCTTGATTTTGTCCATGGCTTCGGTTTATTTCGCCAATCAGTATGCGGCGGGCGACGCGAATGCCGCAAATATCTTTATGATCGTTGCGTTAGCACTGTCCACGATAGCCTCCGTTTTCGGTTTCCTCCAGAACTTCTTCATTATCAAGGGAACGACCAACCTATTAACGGATCTGCAGGAAACGGCCTTGATCAAGCATGGAGATTTAACCTGGAAATTGATGATTCTCAGCTATGGCGTGAATATCTTATTCTCATTTTTAGTGCTTTCCCTGTCCAACATGGTCAATGTGTTCTCTATGATCAGCAGCGTGCTTAACCTGGTGATCACTGCCGTCTTCATCCTGTTCTTATATCGAAGCGAAATCCGGCTGCTTGCGGAAAACGCCGCTTAATTCTTCAGGAAAATAAATGAAAAACGCGCTGGCTCTTCTCGGATGTAACTTGAGAAGTCAACGCGTTTTTTTATTTATACAGATCTTCCAGCTTCACTCAAGCTTCGAGGGGAAATCGTCTTTCATTCTTCTGAAGCTGTTTCAACATTTTCAGATTTCAGCTGCTTCCACAAAACTGGAAGCTGAGCTTGGTTCTTCCAGTACCAGACGCCGATCATCAACAGGATAACCGCTGTAACAATCAATCCGCCCTCCGGGCCAAAAGCTCCGCCGTTAAGCAGGGAATTCCCTTTAATATACGTGCTCAGCAGGCCGCTTTCCATTCCGCCGCTGACTGAGAAGCCATAGACTGGACCCTGAAAGAAATTCCAGAAGATGTGATAGCCAATTGCCGGATACAGTGAACCGCTGCTCAGCGTGATCAGCGAGAGATACAGACCGATCAAGAACAGATTCAAGTACGGAATCAGACCCATCCCGGAATTGGCTGAGTGCATCAGCGAGAACAGGATGGATGGAACCAGTAAGATCAGGATCGGATTGTGAGTTTGCTTCATGACGCCCTGAATATAGCCGCGGCAGACGATTTCTTCAGAATATCCGACAAGAATATACAACGCCAGCATCACCAGAAAGGAAGAGCTCCACTGCGGCGTCCAGGTTAAAACCTGCGCGCTGTCCGTAAACAGAAGCAGCAGGAAAACCAACGTCATGGAACCAGCGCCGATCGCCAATCCCAGCCCCATGGAACGCCAGTGCTTCGTCAAAGCCGGCAGTCCCAATGAACGCAGATCTTTTTTCAGTCCCTTCCGCCAGAGCAGGATGGGAATTCCAATCATCACTAGAGTTTGGATAAACATCATGGATGCATTGATGACTGCGGCAATCTGATACGCCAACGGCGTTCCGATCCCGGTTGATGCATTCAGATTCCCCGTCGCAATCATAATAAAAGAAAAACCAAATTGTATCGCAAAAATCAAAAGAAACAAGCTGCCGAAAACTGCTCCCAGCATCCCTGCAATTTTCCAGCCAGCCCGGAGTTCTCCATTTTTATTTCTAAACATAATACCCCTTCTTTCCCAGGTTTATGATAGGAGTATATCATGAAAGAACTCGTTCAACTCTTAAATCTTATTAAACTTTCTATGAAAAGTTAAATCTGCAGCTGGCTTACAATGATACGACGATCAGCGTGGTCATGCCAAACAAGGAAATTCAAAAGCATCTGGAAATGAGCGAAAAACGGGATGTGGTCCTAAGCACGCATATTTCTTATCTTACGGACAACACACCGTTTGAATATACTGAAACTTATTACCATGCGGATCAGTATTCTTTCCGTTATCAATGTTACCGTCAGGGAAAATAAAAATCGGATTTTCGTCCGATTTTTATTTTACTCTTTTATAAATGCGGAATATCATTATCATCCCCGCCAAATTTCTCAAAGTAGAGGGAACGGATCCATTCTTTTACAGGAAGTTTCCACATCTGTGCGGGGGTTGGAATATTCTTTATCAGACTTTTGGGTGTCATCCCCAGCTGTTTTGCCATTTGAATCTCTCTTTCGCTGAGCCTGCATTGACGTTTAGCCTGCGCCCAGGCTTCTGCCTTCTTTTTTTCTTTCGTCCCCATTAGTTCTTATAAACCTGTTTTGCATCATAGAGCTGTTGATTAAACAAATAGTAAATATGCCATGTTCCTTCCAATCCCTCAGCACTGATTGTCTGAATCAGTGTGGAAACATCTGGTGACTTCGGCTGATTGAAGACCGCAACGCACATTCCCGGCTGGGTATCCGTCTGGACTGGATAAATCCGCAGTTCTTCTTCATTGACCAGAATAAGATCGAGATTATCATGCTTGTTTAAGGTTGCCGTAACCATCAGCCGATCTTGTTCCTGGGTTAAGATCAGTTTCTGTGCCAGTTCCTCACCAATTGTCTGAGCCTCACTGAACTTCAATTTCGATGATAAATCCGCTTCCGTTTTAAATGTCGTCATGCCCAGCGTTCCCAACAAGCTGCCGGACGTTAACGGTGTCATCGTCGTCTTTGAAACATCGATCATTTCTGCCCGATAAATATTCGCTGGAATCTTCAGCTCAAATATTTCCTGATCCCTCTCGATCAGCGTCACATAGGCTTCCATCTTATCATAGGTGGTCAGGGAACCCGGCATGTTGTTAATCTTGCCGTCAAGCCAGGAAATACCGCCGGATGTGATCAGCCACTGGTCATTTCCCAGGAAATCAACATCACTGATATACGGTGAATAATAAGCATAACCCCGTTCTTTGCCATATTCCTTGACCTGCTTGATCGTTTTGTTTTCCAGATCCACTTCATAAACGACCAGCCGCGAATAATTATCTTCTGCCGCAACCGCCTTGTCTTCTGTTTTTGAACGATACATTCCGTTATCAAATAACATCAGGTGCTTATCGTCAAGCCAGGTTGCCGCATGCTGCGCCCACTGCCATTCAAAGTCATCCCCCTGCGGTGTCAGGAAATAAGACTGCATTGATTCAGACCAACCTTCTGGAGAACCGATAATCGCGATCAGTTCCTGTGTATCATAATCAATCACCGCGACGGCATCCTGATGCCTTCCCGAAACGGTCAGCGTGTTCTGGATCGGATTGTAATCAACGCTGTTGTTATGGAACCAATCCTTGGCCGTCCAGTTTAGACTCTTGCCCTCATCCTGCGGCAGGATCTTTTTCAGATCAAACGACTTGACAATCGCTCCGGTTTCCCGATCGACTTCTACAATCACATCTTCTACTGTACCGCCGCTGAAATCATCCGAAGCAATTAAATAATTTCCGTTAGGCAGCTGATCCAGATCATGATGATAACCTCCTGGCACACTGTATTCCGTGTCAATATGTCCCAGCAGATCCATCGTTAAAAAACCGGTGGTGTAATACGGACTGTCCAGCAGCCGATTGGTACTCAGCGTGATCCGTCCATTGTCCAGCAAATTCAAATCCCACAACATCATGACGTTCAATATCCAGCGGATATCACCTTCGCAGTCATAACCTGTCGCATAGCCTGTACTGGAAGGCGTCGTGAAAATCAGCTGATTGGGCTGCGGATTTTGATAAGCTGTCGTTACTTCCGCAGTGAATGCCCCTTCCGGTAACGGTTGTCCCTGAATCTTGAGTTCTTTGACGATATCACCGACAATCAACTGCACCGTTGTGTCTTCCTCAGGATACAAGCCGATAATCGGCACCCGATGCTCTGTTGCCGGAGCATAAGTCCAGCTTAGATCAGCCTGCGCCTTTCGGCCCTTTACCGTAACGGTCAGCGCTTCTTCCGTTTCCGTGTCCAGGGCAATCAGGGCGCTGAGCGGGCTGAGTCCATACGGATTGACCAGTACAATCGGATTATCCAGCGTTCCGCCCTGCAGCTGAGCTGTGATCTCCGCAGTCTGACGATTCTGGGTTTCCAACAAAGTTTCCTGGACTGCGACTTCCGTTTTTCCTTCCTCCGTGAAGGTCCGTTTTTCATTTGCTGACGAACAGCCAGCGCTGAGCAGCAGGCCAAAAGCCAAGATGGTTAAAAGTCCTTTTCGCATAATTCTCCTCCTTTAAGATCAATGTTGCAGGAAATGGGAATTCGATTTCTTTTTATGAATTGAAAAGAAAACCTCTGAGCTTATGATACCACAACTCAGAGGCAATATTTGTTTTTGTCTGAACTTTTATTTCTTGGCCAGCATGCTTTCGTTCCAGCCTTCCGGAACTTCCAGCCCCATCAGTTCAACAGCCGTAGCTGCCACATTGCTTAAACCAAAATCGCCGTCCTTTAATTCTACATCCGCACCGCGAATGATGAACGGTACCGGATTAAGCGTATGGGAAGTTTTCGGTTTCGCCTTATCTTCCGGATTCTTTTTCTTTTCTTCCATTTCATCGGCATTGCCGTGGTCGGCAGTCACAATCATGATCGCACCGGCTTTGTCACAGGCATCCATTAACCGCTTCAGGCACAGATCCACCGTTTCCATGCCGATGATCGTCGCCTCATAGTTGCCGGTATGACCGACCATATCGCCGTTTGGATAGTTAACACGATAGAAATCGTAATCACCGGATTCAATTGCCTTGATCAGTTCATCACTGATCTCCGCGCCTTTCATCCAAGGACGCTGTTCAAATGGAACAACATCCGATGGAATCTCAACCCAGGTTTCCAGCTTTTCATCAAACTTCTCTGAACGGTTGCCGTTCCAGAAGTAAGTAACATGACCGAACTTCTGCGTTTCTGAAATCGCATAGGAACGAATGCCTTTTTTCACCAGATATTCCGACATCGTGTTGGTGATGTGCGGCGGCGTGACTAAGAACTTTTCCGGAATGTGCAGATCGCCGTCATACTGCAGCATGCCCGCATAGATGACCTTCGGGAACCGCACGCGGTCAAAGGCATCAAAGTTCACCATTTCAAAGGCTTTGGAAATTTCAATAGCGCGGTCGCCGCGGAAGTTGAACAGAATAACGCTGTCGCCGTCTTCAATCGTTCCGACTGGCTGGCTGTTTTCCGCAATGACAAAGCCCGGCAGATCCTGATCTGAGCAATGCAGCTCCTCGCGGTACGTTTCCACTGCTTCTTTGGCTGAAGCAAACTGACGGCCTTCGCCTAAAACATGAATGTGCCAGCCCTTTTCAACCATATTCCAGTTAGCTTCGTAACGGTCCATCGTGATGACCATTCGTCCGCCGCCGCTGGCAATCTTCGCATCAAAGGTGCTGTCGTTCAGCTCGGTCATCAGGTTTTCAATTTCTTCCACATAGATCAGCGCTGAGGTTTCCGGAACATCGCGGCCATCCAGCAGAACGTGCAGACGTACACGCTCAACGCCTTCCTTCTTTGCTTCGCGAATCATCGCTTCCAGATGATGAATATGCGAATGGACGTTGCCGTCTGACAACAGACCTAAAAAGTGCAGCGTATGACCTTTCGCATTCGCAATCAGTTCTTTCCAGGTATCCGATGTATAAATCGCACCGGTTTCAATGGATTCGTTGACCAGCTTTGCGCCCTGGCTGTAAATCTGACCGCAGCCTAACGCATTATGGCCGACCTCGGAATTTCCCATATCGGCATCACTCGGCAAACCCACCGCGGTGCCGTGGGCTTTGATTTTTGTATTCGGGCAGGTTGCCATCAGCGCGTCCAGATTCGGAGTGTAGGCATGCTTGACCGCATTGCCGTTATCCTTCTCGGTTAATCCGACGCCATCCATGACAACAAGAACTAAAGGTTTTTTATTCATGTGTTATCCTCCTGTTTTCACACCAATAATATACCACGAAGCGGCCGCAAAAGCATTAAAATGTCTTGTGATTTTCTGGATTATTTCACAGGTTTCAGGTGAGCTTCTGGATATGAAAAGACATCCAAGTCTGTTTCACACCTTTCTTCGTCGGTTTCTTTCCCCTTCTTTTTTCCGTCTGCTTCATTGTTTTCCGCCTTGCTTTTTATGGCAGTTCTTTAATCATTTCGTTTGAATCGTTTCAGCACGAAACAGAAAAAAAGGGCAGATCAAATCTCTGTCCCTCAAGATTGAAGATTCAGCGCAGCAGCGGCAGATCGCCAGTCAGCTTATTTACCCGTTTCTTCGGACCGTATAACCCGATCCCAAAGTATGTAATCTGTGCTTCTGATGCCTGAGCTGCCTTCTCAATATATTCCGGGTAGTTCTTGCAGCTCTGGGCAATATCCGAGAAATCAACGACAATCAGATCGGAAAACTCCGGCTGATACAGCTGTTCGCGAATCTTTTTCAGCTTTTCTGTAGATACGCTCAAGATCGGCACGGGAATGGCAACGACGCCTAAATGGGTATTTCCACTTTGATCAACGACGTCCTCACCGACGATCTGCGGGGCAAGCTTACCTAGAGTTACACCTAAGATTCCTGCCGTGTTGGCGATCAGTCCCAGCGGCAATTCTGAATTGATCACCATGACACATTTTTCATTCAAGTATTCCATTTTGTTCTTTCTGCTCCTTTTCCTGATTTATTTTCTGGGACAGCAGCAAGCCGCCCAGGGTTAAGCCCAATCCCAAAATCACCCGGGGTGTCAGCGGCTCATGCAGAACCCAGGCTGAAGCCACTGCGGTAATCACCGGTACGATATAAATGGTCACGCTCGTTTTCACCGAGCCTAAAATTCCAACTGCATAATTCCAGGTCACAAAGCACAGCGCGGATGCGCCTAACCCCAAAAACACCAAATTTAACAGAACGGAGGGTTCAGACAGGATCTGAAAATCTGCGGAAAACTGCGTCATAACCAGCGGCAGCATCAGCAGCAGACCGTAGAAAAAAGTCCTTCGTGTCGTTAAAAGAACATTGTAGCCCAGCTCGGAAATCTTCCGGCTTATCAGACAATACATCGCCCAGATCATCGCGGCAATCACTGCCAAGCCATCACCCAGCGGATGAATTTCAACAGCCTGTTGGTTAAAACTGATCAGCATAATGCCCGCCATCGCCATCAAAAAGCCGAGAAAAAATCGCAGCCCCGGACGTTTTTGTTTCAGGAAAACCGCACTGAACAAAACTGTAAAGAACGGAGCTATGGAAATGATCACACCAACATTGGACGCCTGCGTCATACTTAATGCCAGGTTCTCAAATCCATAATACAGGGCCACACCGCACAGTCCGGCTGCCGCAAACCAGCCTTCCTGCTTACGATCAGTCAGAACCAGCCGCCGCGGCGCTGCCAGCCACAAGGCCAGATAGCCGATCACAAAACGCAGAAACAGAATCTCAATTGGTGAGAGTGCCGTCAGCAATACCTTAGTTGAGATAAAGGTCGTTCCCCAGATCAGGATCGTGATCAAAGCTGCCGCCTGACCTAACCGAAGTTTACTGTGCATCTTCAATCTCCGTTTTTTTTATCGGTCTGGGTAAAGATCCGCTGATACTGCTTCGGCGTCAGTCCGATAAATTCCTTGAAATAATTGGTGAAATGACTCTGATCCGCAAAACCGGTCATCGCCGCCGCTTCCATCGGCGGAACCCCCTGTTCCAGCAGCTTTTTAGCCCGATCAATCCGAATCGTCTGCAGGTAGCGGTACGGCGATACGCCGACCTGTTGAGTAAAACAGCGCAGCAAATAAGACTGACCAAAGCCGGCCATCGCCGCTAAATTTTCCAATGTGATATTTTCTTCGCAGTGAGTTTCAATGTATTCACACAGCGACTGAATCTGCGGATTGGGCTGCGGCACTGGACTTTGATCCACGTCTACGGCATAGTCCTGCAGCACCTGTTCGATCAAAAAATAAAATGCCTCGGCCTTTTTCAGCTTGGGGGCTCCGCTTAGAATCGCATCATAGACATCCCCGATTAGCACGGCAATTTCACTTTGCGGCACTACGTTCTGCGTAAACCTTGGCAGCGAATCGCGGCCGGTTATTTCTTTAACGGCTTTCCGCATAATATCCGGATTGATATTCACTGCCCGATAATCCAGAATTTCACCGTTAATCGGCGCGCAGTAATGATTATCCCGCGGATTGAACAGAATCAAATCGCCCGCGCTAACGTCATATTCCTTTCCCCGGCACCACAGATGCCGTTTTCCGCCTTCAATAAAACCCAGGACATAAAATTCATGAAAATGATTGGGAAACTTCTGAACAATCCCACCCAGATTGTACGCTTCAATTTCCAAATCGCGGTCATAATAAACATGCCGCTGTTCCTGTGTTGATGGCATTCCCTTCCCCCCTTTTTCATTTAAATCTATTGTACGCTGTTTCCGGATTTTTTTCTTGAAGGATCTGACACTGAAAAACAGGAAAGGTTTTACTTTTGGCGCTGACTTTTTCAGCACAGCTAAAAAAGTCACCTCTATCCTTAGACGAGATGACTAACTTCTTTTTTAGTTTTTCCGCTTTTCCCTGCAGTCCTTTTAAAAGCTTGTTACTTGGTTTCTGCCGTGACTGTCGGTGCGCTTGTAGCATCCGGCGAAGTTGCGCCGGTCGTTGAATCCGCAGTCGGTGAAATGACTGCTTTCTCTCCAGGATGACCGTCATAAAATGAATAATTGGATGGCCGCATATGTTTGGAAGCCGCTGTCATTGCATCTTCACCTTCCGCAACTTTTCCGATAACGACAGCCGCAACCAGTTTCATATTGCCATCTACCGGAATATCTTTAATATCTTCCCCATAGCTGTGGACAAATCCCCAACCTCGTTTTAAACCTTTGCCATCGATATACCGCGTTGGATCCGTTTTCGCGGCTTCTCCATACAGACCGCCGAAAATATGGGTATTATAGCCTAATGCATGAGCGGCAAATTGCAGCCATCCCATCGCAATCCCTGTATCCAAATAGGCGTTAGTAACACTTTGACTGTAGAAATTACCGACTTCGCTTTCAAGTCCGGTGGTACTGTCAACGTAACTGCCGTAAGGCGTCGCATGTTCTTCCTGAGGCAGAATCTTATCCGCATAGAACAGAATTGTTGCCGTTCCCTCCGTAACACTTCTTCCTTTTGCGTTAAACAGCTGATCCCAATAATCCCCGATTACATCAAACTGATCCTGAACATCCTGCAGAACGACACAGAAAACCTCACTGAATTGAACCGCAAGCTGTGCCATCATTGCGACGTCGCACATCGTTGTCAATTCCTCGGTTGTGGGCTTATCTTCCGGTTTCTCTGACCAATATCCATTATCTACCGGCATCCAGCTTGTCGGATTGTCTTTCATATACTGGATCAAACCTTTCGGATCATAGGCTTGTTCCGTGGTGGTTTTAGGCTGTGGATCAGAACTGCATCCGCTCAGCATTTCAAGGATGGCAGTGGAAAAAGCGGCAGCGGATCCTGCTTTTAAAAATTGTCTGCGTGAAATCTGATTCATTTTGTTTCCTCCTCTATCTGTTGTTTTAATCATACACAACCCTCGATTCCTTTGTGTTTTAAAAATTAAAACAAACTTTTAAATATTCACATCTAGTCTTATTGCTTGTTTGTGATTTTACTGATAAGATGGAAATTAACGTTCTTCTTCCACTTCTTATCAGAAAGGAGAGTCTTATGAACACACGGCAAATTCTATGCTTTTTACAATTAGCAGAAACAAAAAGTTTTTCGGCTGTCGCTGAAAAAATGTTTCTTTCAATTTCCACTGTTTCTTATCAGCTTCGGCATTTTGAAGAAGAATTAGGCTTTCCCTTATTCTTTCGGGATCAACATTCCGTTACGCTGACGCCTGCCGGTGCGGCCTATGCTGAAGAACTGCGAAAAATCTATGATATGCACCAGGACGCCATTGAGCGGGCAGCTCAAATTTATCGTGAAAGCCAGACATTGACTGTCGGCTTTACACCCGAAGTGATATTAAACTGTTATCCTGCCTTGCTTCTGAATTTTCAAAAATGCTGCCCGCAGATACACTTGGATTCCGTTCCCGTCAACATCAGCAGCGGCTGCGATCCATTGCGTTTTAAAACCGTAGATATGATGTTTACCTATGACTGCTGGGTCAAAAATAATCCTGATTATGAGTTTATTTCGCTGAAACAATCCCAATTTTACTGTGTCGTCAACCATGAAGATCCGCTTGCGGTTAAGCCTGAAATTGAACCCCAAGATCTCTCTGGAAAAACGATTATTATTACTACACATAATGATCAATGGATACGGGATATCGTTCAGGAAATTGATCAATGCACAGAAAATGTCAATTATTTAGAAATTGAATACTGCAACTTCGCGATTGGCTTTGTCAAGGCTAATGCCGGAGTTTCTATTTTCCCGTATAAGACCATTCCCGGTGAAAAGAATGACGTATTGTTTATCCCATTTAACCGTAAACGAAAAATCACCTTGGTTTTAGCTTGGCGAAAAGGGGAATTAAATGAAGTAGGCAAAGCTTTCATTCAGCTATGTCAAACAAAAATGAAGACAATTCAATTTTAAGCTGAGTCTTTCTTCTTCGATAAATTTATTCCGCCAACAAATTATTTTATAGAATTCAGATATTCATTCTTTAAATAAAGATCCCCACCTTGAAAGTCATTGAAATATGCAAATGATCATGAGTTCATTGAACGCTGTTTCCTGACTCTTTTCATGTAGGATCTAACACTGAAAAACAGGAAAGGTTTTACTTTAATCTTATTTAAATTAAAAATACTCTTGGCTTTTTGAATAGTAAATGTCTATGATAGATTTGGAAAGGATGAATTTATTATGGAAGAAAGATTGAGTTATTACTTTGGCGGAGAATTAAGAAAACTTAGAGAAAAAGCTGGGTTTTCACTAAAACAATTATCAAAAATATCTTCTGTTGATAAAGGCTACCTTAGCCGAATCGAAAATCAATTACGGAGTCCTTCTGATTCTCTTCTAGCCCATCTTTATCAATCCTTAAATTATAATTTGATTATTGAGGACTTTGTTTTATCTGATTTAGAAAAAAAATTAAATTATTTATATCGGGATCTTGTCTATGATAATCCAATAGAAGAAAAAGCTACTGACGATCTTTTTGAATATCATTTTGATTCCTATATCTATTCACCCTTAATTATAAAATTTTATTTAATTTACTATGTTTGGCTGGTTACGAAGAAGCATGATATTCCGCTTATTTTAAAAATAGAAGATCGACTCAATGAGTTAAATCAAAAAATTAAATTCTATCCGCAAGAGTTGCAAATATTTCTAGACTATCAAGGAGTACGCTACAAAAATGAAAACAACTTCAAGAAAGCCATAACTTTTTTTGAAAGAGCAAAAGATTTAGGTAAATATCCCTATTCATTTGGAATGGTATGTTATCACTTGGGTATCGCTTATGATCGATCCAGCAGGATTGTTGAAGCTATTGATATCCAAAAAACAGCTTTAGCTTGTTTCATTGAAGAAGGTAATCATAAACGACAGCTATATACCAAAACACATATTGCAAATACTTATTCCCAATATGGCAATTACGAACAAGCAGATCTATGGTATAAGCAACTATTAAATAATTGTAATAACAATGAGATCTATGAAAGAATCAAAAGAAACTTAATATGGAACAATATTAAAAGAAAAGTTTACAGCGAAGCCTTAGAATTACTGCTTAATACACAGGAATCCAATTTTACCTCTTTATCCTATTATTTACTTATACTCTGTTTCTACAAACTTCATGACTATAAAAGCGCGATGTCATGGATACATAAAGGGAAAGAAGAAAGCATCCATGATCTTATTACATACAGTAAGATAGATACGATTGAGAAATTAATTATTTATGATGATAATCCAAACTTAATCATTCAGCATTTAGAAGAAACATATCGACAACTAAATCCATGTTTGGATATCGAAGGCAAACAATTTTATCTACAATTACTTATAGATATTTATGAAAAACAAAATCGTTTAGATAAAGCTTTTTATTATCAAAAACAGCTTTAATAGCGTTGCCTAGATTATCCCAAAACAGGCGTTTTTCGCTAGAAACAAGGCAACCCCCTCCCTCTTGTAAAAGAATTTTTCACCCTCTATAATTTTTATATAAAGAGGTGGTCAAGTTGTCATCCCTGGAATTAAATCACGTTTCTTTTACATATAAGAAAACAGAAGTACTCCATGATTTTTCTTATCGTTTTGAAAGAGGAAAAATATATGCTCTCCTTGGTCACAATGGCGCTGGTAAAACAACACTGCTTCGATTGATATTAAATGTTCTGAAATTAAAGCAAGGAACAATCTCATTTGAAGGAGATCCACTCTTATCCTACGCACCTGATTCCGGAGGGTTGTTTGATTTCCTAACCGTAGAAGAAAATATAAAAATTTTTCTATTACTAAATTCTAGCAAGAAAAGCAACAACCTTGAATTTATCTCTTATGAAATACGAAAGTGGAGATTGTTTGAGAAACAGAAAACACAGGTGCGCTACCTTTCTCAAGGTCAAAAGCAACGATTAAGCTTAATGATTTCTGTTTTGAATAATCCTGATTTTCTCTTGATGGATGAGCCAACCAATGGAATTGATATTGTTTCTCAAGAGTTATTAAGCAACTCTTTGACTTATTATAAGAGCTTAGGGAAATGTATAATCCTGGCTTCTCATGATATCAATATGATCGAAAAGATCAGTGATGAGATAATTATCTTAAAAGATGGCAGGCTCGTTTATTCAAAAGCAACTGATAGCATTGATAATATTATGTCAATTTACAAGCAATACACTGGAGGACCAATCTCAGATGATGGTTATTAAAGCGCTGATTTTAAAAGACTTTTACGAATATCGTAATAACCCTGTTAAAGTAGGAAGTACCTTTTTACTGATGACGATTATCCCAATCTTGTTATTTAATTTTTTTGGTCTCTCTGAATTCTACTTAAAGGACATGAGAAAATTTGAAGAATTGATCATTATCATCTATATAGCATTAATTTATACGGAAACCACTCTGTTTCAAACCAGAAGAGCAATTAACTGCGGTATTTTTGAAAAATTCTTTATTCATTCCCAAATTAAAAGAATTGACATTTTAATAAGCAAATATTTAACTAATCTAATAATTTCGATCCTAGCATTGATTTTCATCCTATTTTCCAATGCAATTATAAGTATTTTTATAGAGGAAGCAATTTATTTCTCTATCCGTGTCAGCTTCATCTTCCAATTAATTCTAGGATGTGGCATTGGCACATGCTTAGCCTTTATCTGTTCCATAGTTATTCATGATGAGAAAAACATCGCAATATATCTATTTGTGCTCGTATCCTTTTATTTTGGATATTACAAACTCTTAGAGTTTTTGAAAATTCCTAATGGCATCATTGAATATATCGGTTTAGGTTGTATCACTTGTTTATTATGTTTTTGTGTACTGGTTTTGTTTCGGCAAAATCAATTCATACGAAAATAAGATGCTAAACTAGCAACTGTATGCTAAGCCTTTTTCACCGATCTATTTATTTCGTCAACAAATTATTCTCTACAAACTCAGATAATAAATCTTTAAATAACGCTTCTTTTCCTTGAAAATCACTAATACAAAATTCCAGCAAATCATCGTCCAGATAATCAATAAAATTTTAGATAAAACATATACAGTTTTTCCTGTAATTCATCCCATCGCCTATAGAGATGGGGGATGAATTACTCACGATGTATTAAACACTGATTTTATAAAACAAAAACCGATCTGCTGACCGGTTTCTGTTTTATTCTATTTTTTGACGAACTTCATTGCCATTGGGTTTTCAGCCGGACAGTGCGGGATCTGTATCGAAAGGGAGGATCGCTGCAAATCCCTTAACTGGCCGCTTACGGGTTCATTAAGAACCGGAGGTTAATAATTTTCGGGTTTTCCACTTTCCGCTGAAATAATATGCCATGCAGATCAAACAAGGAATGATTCGGGAACAAGCAACACCCCACCACAGACCTTGATAACCCATCTGAAAGAGATTGACGAAGATCAGGCTTAGACCGATTTTACAAACGACACCGTCCAGGATGCCGATCGCAAAGCCGAGTTCAACAAAACCGCATCCGGTAACCATCGCCTGAAAAGCTCCGATAACCGCAGAAACGATGAAGTGAAGAATGAAGATTCGTAAGAAGGTAACGCCCAGATCCAAAACCTGCGGATCGTTGGTAAAGATACCGAAGATTAGTTTCGGGCAGAACAGACAAAGCAAGCTCGTCACCGCTGCGCAGACCAACGTACAGCCTAACGTATAGATTGTTGTTTTCCCGGCACGTTCCACTTTTCGGGCGCCCAGATTCTGTCCCACCATGGAGGCGGAAGCGGTATCGACTCCCTGAACAAAGACTTCCAGGAATTTCTGCAGCTTGTTGCCGATACTGTTTGTGCTGGAAACAACCACGCCGTAAGAATTGGCCGTCGAATTGACCCACAGCATCGAGAACCGTACCAATAAACTGCGGACTACCTGCGGAATGCCCAACTTAATAATCACGCGCATGACCTCGCCATCCAGCTTAAAATAAGATAGCTTCGGTTCAAAATCAAATTTTTCCCGATTCCGGATCATGAAGATCAGCGCTGCACCGAAGGAGCCTACCTGCGCCAATACTGTCGCAATCGCGGTCCCGGCCGCTTCCATATGGAATCCAGCAACCAGCACCACATCCAGGAAGATATTAATCACGGCCGCGACAAGAATAAAGATCAATGGCCGCTTGGATTCCCCCATTCCCCGCAGAATACCGCAAACGGCATAATATCCGAAAATAAAAGGAAAACCGATCGCCGTTATGACCATGTAGGCGCTTGCCTGATCCATGGCTTCCTGAGGACAGTTGATCATATTTAAAATAGACGTGTGGAAGAAAATCGCGACGACAGCCAATACGACTGAAATCAAAATCATAAAACTCAGCAGCGTGCCGACGGTTTTCTTGATCTTCCCCTCATCGCCTGCGCCAAACAGCTGTGAAATATAAATCTGGCCGGCTGTGGAAAATCCCATCGCAACCGGTGCCACCAGATCGGCAATTTCGCCGCCGGTGTTGACACCGATTGTACCTAAAGTCCCGACATATTGCCCAATGACGGCCAGATCCACCATGGAATATAATTGCTGAACAAGATTGGTCAAAACAATTGGAATCGCAAAAATTAACAGACATCGCAGAATGGATCCTTCCGTCAGATTCATTCCGACTTTCGCTTTTTTTACTGCCTGTGTCACAAATGAAACACCTCCCATAAACATGCCTATTTTATCAAGATTCCACTTTCTTAAAATTTCAATAAGTAATCAATCATTACCACGAAATTAGAAATTTTCAAAATCGACAGGAATGCGGGATTGTTCTGATCTGGACTTGTTTTCCTCATTGTGGTCATTGTCTTGCGATATTTTCCCGCTTTTTTCTTCCGTGTTTGTTCGCCGGAAAAGTCCCTGAAAACTTCAAGATCATCACTCCAGGTCCATAAGCTTCCGGAAGTATTGTGTATTTCATCCTCTTTGGAAAGTGATTATAATGAAAATAACAAACAGAACACCGTCTCGGAAAATGCCGCTGATTGATCTTCAATCCATGGGATGAAACGAGGATTATCGGAAGGATCGGCATGCTGTTTCCGTGCTCTTCCAAATCAGGAAACGGATGAAACAGGTTCCTATTTTTCAGTTTGGATCTTGACGCATCCCCCGTTGGATTCAGGATTAAACGGCTCGACCGTTATTATAGAAGGAGGATTCTTACCATGCTTGAAGTCGCAAAAAGTTCCCGTATTATCACCCCCGCCGGTTCCGTGCCTATCGCAGGTCATGCGATGCGGACAGAAAGTTCAACTGGCGTCCATGACGAACTGGAAGTTCATGTTCTGCTTTTAAATTTAGAGGGGACACGCTGCTGTTTTATCAATGCCGACGTCATCGGCGCTGATTTCAATTTTGTCAGTCGTGTTAAAAACACCGTCCATGAGCTTCTGGATATTGATCCGATGCTGACAGTGTTCAGTGTTACGCACACGCACACCGGACCTTATTTTGGTATGTCGGCCTTCACCGGATCTAAATCCGAAACAGATACGCAGTATGAAAACGAAGTGCTGGACAAAACGATGGAAGCCGTTCTGGAAGCTTCAAAGCAGTTTGTTCCATTTACCGACGTCATCGTTCGGCAGGGTGAAGTCAAAGGCTTCTATGGCAACCGAAATGGACTGGATAAGCCCGGCGATGAAGTCATCACCGATCTGGAATTCCGCGATGAAACTGGAAAAACTGTCGCAGCCTTCGTCAATATGTCCTGTCATTCTACGATTATGAATCCTCTGGAAACTCAACTCAGCGCGGATATGCTGGGCAATGTCCGGCGTGAGCTGACACCGTATTTAGGCATTGTTCCGCTTATGAGCAACGGCAATGCCGGGGACATGTCCAACCGCCTGTACCGTCACGGCAATGATTTTAATGAGCTCAAGCGCGTCACCTCCGGCATCGCGGCTCACATCGCCGGCTTCAAAGACGGTCAGAACCTCTGTTTAACTCCGGTTCAGGCCCGGTCGGTTGCTTTTGAAGTGGATTATGACAATGATAAAGCGGCCTTGAGCGAAGCGTTAGCAAAACTGGAAGAACAGCTCAATACCGTTACCGAATTTGATGCCCGCAAATGGCTGCTTTCTGAAATTTCCGGCTATCACCGCAAACTGGCTCAGGATCATGTTCATGTTTGCCTCAACAGTACAGTGCTGCGCTTAGGTGATCTGGAACTGGTCATCATCCCCTGTGAATTAGCCAGTGCCTTCGGCAAACAGATCAAGCGCAGTTCTAATGCCAAGGTCTGTCTGGTCTGGGGTTATGCGAACGGCTGCAGCACCTATGTTGTTGAAGCCAGCGAGTTCAACGGCGGACATGACGGAATCTCAACTCAGCTCAAGCGCGGACAGGCTGAGGAATATGTCGCCAAACTGATTCAGAATCTGTTTTAAATCCAAGAACACACATCGTTCGGAAGGGTAATCCTTTCCGAACTTTTTTATATGCTTGCCTTAAAACCGTCGAATTCCATCCTTGAGTACCTGATCTATAGGGAACCAACGGGTCTTTTCGGATCACGAAAGGAAAAGAAAATCCAGACAGAAAAGCCTTTTTTATAATACAGTCCGTTCAAAGACGCTAACGGTGTGGAAACTTTTTGACCTTCTGAGGATAATTTCCATTATTTGGCGCTATTCTCTGTCAAAAAAGAATAGAAAAGGCAAAATTCTAGTGGAAATAGATATCCTATAATAACAAAATGTAAGCGTTTATAATTAACCTATCAGATAAATATGCATATTTGATTGATACGAAAGGAGATTATTTTATGAACGAATATCTACAGAGCAGTGGTCTGGTTGACGTTCGGGTTGATGACCGAATGGTTCACGGCATCGTTGCTACCATGTGGATTCCAGAGAATCACTGCACCCGGGTTATGGTTGTCAATGAAGACGCTTCTAACAATCAGGTGATTCGCAGCACGTTGAAAATGTCCGTCCCGGCAGGGGTCAGCTTATCTGTGCTGGCGCCGGAAAAAGCTGCGGCCAACATCAAAAATGGGAATTATACCGACCAGCGGGTCTTTATTGTAGGTCGTGAAATTCAGGATGTTTATGCTTTATACAAAGCCGGCGTTCAGTTTGCCCGCGTCAATCTCGGCAATGTAACACAGAATACCGGCGAAACGCTGATCCTGGACAAAACCGTCCGGGTGAACAATGAGGAAAAAGCCATGCTTCGCGAAATGCGGGATGCTGGGATTCAGATCACCTGCCAGTTCAGAACTGATGATCCGGTGAAAGTCTGCCGGGATATTCTGGATTGATCCGCTCCTTCAATCAATAAGAAAAGGAAGAAAGGAAGAGAAAAATGTTTACTCCAATTCAAATCATTCTGGTTTGCGCGTGGATGTGGGGATTCACCGTCATCGGAATGAGCGTTCAGCTTTTCAGCTATGGTGTAGCGGTACTGCATGGTTTTGTTACCGGCTTAATCATGGGCGATGTTGCTACAGGTTTGACCGTCGGAGGCACGCTGTGCCTGATGGGTTTGGGCGTCGGCGGCTACGGCGGATCCTCCGTTCCTGATTATGCCATGGGTACGGTTGTCGGCACCGTCTTCGCGATTGCGACCGGCGGCGGTGTGGAAGCCGGACTGGCGACGGGGATTCCGGTTGCCACACTGGGCACCCAGTTTGATATTCTTGCGAAAATGTGCGGTTCCTTCTTCATCCATAAACAGATGGACTGCGTTGAAAAGCATCAGTTCGATAAAATGGGCATCTGGGCTCACGGCTGGAATATTTTCCGGGCTACTTTGTATACCCTGCCGATTCTGTTAGTTATGACGGTCGGTTCCGGGATCATCACGACGCTGCTTGCGAACATGCCGGTCTGGCTGACCAAAGGCCTCAATACCGCGGCCGGAATGCTGCCGGCGGTCGGCTTTGCGATCTTAATGAAATACCTGCCAATCCGGGAATACGGCGTCTTCATGATCTTCGGCTTCGCGGCGGCTTCCTATCTGGGCCTGTCGATGGTGGCCATCTCAATGTTTGCCTTTGTCGCTGCCTATATGGTTTATAAGGGCTTAGAGAAGGGTAATACCTCTGCGGCCGCGGCGAATGGAGGGAACTACGATGAGTAATGTACTGACTAAAAAAGATCTGCGGCGCTGCCTGAACCGTTATATTTTCACCCGTCAGTCACCGTTTAACTATGAAACGATGCAGTCCGGCGGCTGGGTTTACTCCATTCATCCGGCGATGGAAAAAATCTATGACGGTGATGCGGATCTGTTGGCTGAAAAATACAAAGATCATTTCAAGTTCTACAATACACACCCGTGGATGGGCAACATCATCCTCGGTGCCTGCATCGCCATCGAATCCACCAAAGATTCGGATGCGACCAAGCAGGCTGTTGAAATGCGGACAGCGCTGATGGGCCCGCTGGCGGGGATCGGGGATGCGATCATCTGGATCATGTTCATGACGATCCTCGGCGCAATTGCTGCTTACATGGCTTTGGAAGGCAGCATTGTCGGCTGGGTAATCGCCGAAGTCATTCAGCTGGTCATCTGGTTTGCTTTCTACAAATTATTCTTTGTCGCTTATGAACAAGGCGTCACTTTCGTAACCACCCGCAGCGCTCAGCTGCAGCACATCACTGAAGCCGCTTCTGTTCTGGGTTTGTCGGTTGTCGGCGCACTGGTGGCTTCGACTGTCAACGTTAAGTTCGGAATCACGATGAGCTATGGCGAAGTCGTTCAGCCGGTCAACGATCTGCTGGATTCCATCATTCCGCATTTCGGCAACGTCGTGACCGTCGCTCTGATCTATTGGGGATTAGGCCGGAAGAACATGACTTCCGGTAAGATGATTGTGCTCGTCTTAGTCGCAGCGATCCTGCTCTCCGCGATCGGCGTTCTGGCTTAAACTGAAAATTGAGGATGCCTACGAAGCACGCATGTTTCTTGCGTGCTTCCTTTCACATAGGAGGCCGATATGATTCAATTTCATAACAATGTTGAAAACTTCATGGCCGAATTCAGCCAACAGCACTCCAAGCTGGAAAAACTGATTGAACAAAATCAATTCGAACAGGCCAGTCAGATCCTGTTAAAACTGATGGATCCCGTCCTTCCCAGTTTTGCGTTTCGGCTGGTTCGCTTACCTGAAAAGCCCCAGTACATGCTGGAGCTGACGACCACGCTGGATCCACTGCGACGTATTCTGGCATTTTACTTCTGTTCTCAGCTGCCGGAACCTTTGAAAAAGACATGGCGCTTTGAATACAGCCATCCCGCCTTAAACGGCAGCTTTACCCATGAAGGCGTGACCTGGAATTCGGCGGAGATCCAGGTTCTGCCTTTCTTTGATAACAAGCGGCACCGCCTGAATCTCAAGGTGGAAAAGAATCCCAAATTTAAAGGACTCCGTGAGGAAGATTGCTTCATGATATTATATATCATGCTTTCGGATGCGATCGGCGAAACAGCCGTGGAAGCCTATCTGGGATCACTGCAGTTTTTGGACGGCATCGAACGCTGGAAAACACGCGGCAAGGTTCGGGTCAGTCTGGATCAGCTGGCAGCCCTGCTTCATCAGGAATGTCATAATCGCGGCTGGATCGATCCGGATGATATTGTTTTCATCGCCAAAAATTATACCTACCGTACCCGCAAGCTTACGCTGCGGCAGGATATCACCGAGGGCGTCAGCTTCTGTCTTCCGCTGCTCAACGAAGAAGGCCGATCCGCCTCCCACAAACCTTCGGCAGCCCTTGTCAACGCAGTTCAGGCAGCGTATTGCAGCGTTGTCGTCAGTTATCCGCCGGCGTTATCCAAAGCGGAAAAAACGGTACAGCGCGAAAAGGCAGAGAAGGAAGTGAACCGCATTCTCAGTCAGCGGAAAAGCGGCATCCTGATCAACGCTGCCCTGGGCAACGCTCATGGATACGTCGATTTTCTGGTCTTTGATGAATCCACTTTGGAAGCGATCCGAACTTGGGTAAAAACGGATCCGCATCTGGAGGTTCTTGAACTGCAGTAACAGACAACAGGAGGTGATCGGTTATGGAAAAACTGCTTCCCATTCAAATCCAGCTGCTCGATCGGCTGAGCCGTATCAAAGAACCGGTCAGCTCTCAATTCCTTGCGAACAGTTTGGGCGTTTCCAGCAAAACAATCCGGAAGAATCTCAATCAGCTGAATGAGGTTTTAAGCGAAAACGGCGCGGTGATCGAGTCGAAAACCGGAAGCGGGTACTGGCTGACTGTCTGCGACCGCCAGCAGTTTGAACGCTTTTCTCAGGGAACAGCCACGCGCAGCAGCCAGCAGATTCTTAATCCGGTTCAAGTTGACCGAACTCACCTGGTCATCCGCACGCTGCTTTGCCGGGACAGCTATACCCGCATTGAAGAACTGGAAGATCTGCTTTTTATGAACTTGACCAGCGTCAAACAGATTCTGAACCGGGCGCGGGAAATTCTCAGACAGTTTGATTTAAAAATTGTATCCAAAAGCCGGCACGGCATGAAAATTGTCGGAAGGGAACATGATATCCGGCTGTGCCTGAATTATGAATACAGCAATTATGCAACGACCTCTGTGCGCACGGCACAGCCTGAGGAATATGGCCGGCTTTATCCGTTCGATCCGCAGATTCAGCAGCAGATTGAGCTGATCATTCGATCCCTGCAGGAAATGTTTATCAGTTACAATTTATCCAGCTCCTCACTGGCCTCCCTCAGCCGCCTGATCATCCTCTCCGCCTTTCGCAGCAAGCAGGGACATCCGCTTGAATATCCCGAATCCACAATCATCCGCTTCACCAACCGCAATTCCTACTACGTCGCTAAACTGGTGCTGAATCAATGCACCGATTTGCTCCAATGCCGCTTTATCCGCGAAGATATCATTCTTCTGGCGATTGGCTTTGTCGGCTTTCGGATTGCGCTAAGTCCGGATGAAATGTTCCGCGACGGCTTTCTGGAAAGCAAAGACATCGCTTTCGATCTGGTTCAGCATCTGGCCCAGACTAATCTGTTCAGCTCCATCAACAAAGACATTAAGCTGGTCGATGATATCGCGCTGCATCTTGACGGCCTGTTCACTCGTTCCCGCTATCATCTGCGGACTACGCAGTTTGCCAGTGAGGTTCAGGTACAGTGCTCCCTGATGTCCAAAAAGATGGCGATGCAGGCGATGGTTTATCTGCATGAGAAATATGAGATTGAAATCAGTGAAGAAGAAATCACTCGGCTGGCACTGGTGATTCATCCGGTTTTCGGCCGGTTTCCCTGGAAATTCAGAAAAATCCGGGCCTGCTGCGTATCCAACATTGATAAAAGCGTTGGGCGGGGTATGGCTGAGCGGCTGATGCGCAATTTCGGCCGGTTTCTGGAACAGATCGATGTGCTGGAGCTTTATGAATTAAAGGAAACGGATTTGAGTGTTTATGAGATCCTCTTTACTTCTTATCCTGCGGAAACATTGAATTTTGTTCCAAAGACCTTAACTGTCTTCCATCTTGATTTATTTTTTGATGAAAACACCAAGCGGACGATCCGCAGTTTATTTGTCAACGGTACGCATCACAGCAATTTCAAGATTCGCTCTGATCTGCGTCCGCAGCAGATTTTCACGGGGATTGAGGCAAGCAATGAAGAAGCGTGTTTTAAGATGATCGGCGAAGCGCTCTCGCCCCTGACTGACAGTCCTCAGCTGCTGCAGGAGGATCTGCTTGCCTGCGAACAAATCATGGCTTCCCAGCCGCAGGACAATGTTGTCATCCTGAGCGGCCTGCACTCGCATACGCAGGGCGTGACGATCGCCGTGTTTGTCCTGAAACGTCCCATTCCCTGGAACCGCAGCCTGCAGAAAGCTCAGGTTGTCGTGTATTGGGATCGCGGCAACATTGCCAAGGATGCAGAACGCTTTGAAAATGAATATGTTCCCCATCTTTTGGAAATTGTTTTCCATGACCGGCTGGTGATCGACGAGCTGGTCAAAAATCCGGATTATGAGCATCTGATGGATGTCATTCTGGAAAATCATCTTGCGGTACTGACACTGGGCAGCAGTTTCCGCTGATTCACAAAGAAGTCCCAAAAAAGGAAGGAAACTCAATTATGCGTAAAATTGTAATTATGACTCATGGCCAAATGGCGCACGGCATTCTGAATACCCTCAGCATCTTCACAGCTGATTTACAATCAGTCACGGCGATCAGCGCTTATGTGGACGACTGTGATCCGAAAGCTGAACTGGAGCGTTTTTTCGCAGAAGTCAGCGAAACCGATCAGGTAATTCTGTGTACGGATATTTTAGGCGGCAGCGTCAACCAGCTGGCCGTGCCTTATCTCAGCCGTCCTAACACCTATTTGTTTACCGGCATCAATTTTCCACTGCTGCTGCAGCTCATGTGTCTGGATGAAGAAGCTTCCGAAGCCCAGATCAAAGCCCTGGCAGAAGTCGGAAAAGAAGCGGTTGTCTGCATGAACGATTATCAGTTCCCACAGTTTGACGAAGAAGACGAATAAATCCAAGACTCTGCAAGCGGAAAGGAAAGCGGTCTTAACGGCAAATCTTTCTGTCATTTCCTTGAATTGTTGAGTTAAAATAAAAAAAAGGTAGGATCGGTTATGATTAAATGGATTGTCAGTGATTTGGATGGAACGCTTTTTGATGGGCATGGCGAAACGGTACTGGATCTCAGCGCTGAGAATGAGGCGGCACTGCGGGAAATTCAGCAGGCTGGAATTGAGTTCAGCGCGGCCAGCGGACGGATGATCGGTTACAGCATTCACCTGATGAAAAAATATGGATTTTCCAAGATCCGCGCAGCTGGGTTTAATGGGGCTGTCGGATATGATCAGGGAAAATGGGTGGCTGTGCGGGCTTTGAAGCGGGAAACCCTCGGTCAGATCATTCAGCTTTTACGGTCGGAATGCCCGCAGTTGGAAACGCTTCAGATTCAAGGAATGAATTCCGAACGGATTTTTACGTCTCTGGATCATCCCGCAGCCCTGCGCTATCGCCAGGAATGCGCCAAAACAGGAATTGGTCAGGTCATGGATTTCACGGTGGATCAATATCTCGAACGGGATCGGGGTCTTCTTACCGGCAAATTATCCGCTCAGTTCAATTCCCCAGCCGCCTGTCAAGCCGTTTATCATCGGCTGAGTCATCAATTCCATGATCAATGTCTGATTCATCGAAGCGGCGACCGGCTGCTAGAAATCGGAAATTGTTTAGCTCACAAAGGACTCTTTCTTGCCTATCTCAAAGAAACCTATCAGCTGCAGCCGCAGGAAATGGCCGTGATCGGTGATTCGCTCAACGATGCTGAAATGTTTTCGGAAGCGCAGCATACCTTTGCGATGAAAAGCGGCAGCGAAGAACTGCAGCGTCTGGCGGCGCATACCGTCGATTCCGCAGCCCAGGCCATGCGCTGGTGCATCGCTTACAATCAGAATGAACAACGGGAAAGAGAAAATTTGTTTTCAGCCAAGGCTTAAGCTTTGGCTAGGATCGACGTCAGTGTGAAATGCATGGCGTCTTTTTCTTTGCAAGGGAAGCTGAATCCGCTTAAGATTAAACCAAATTTTGAAATGCTGGACTCCTGGATTTCTTCTATACTGATAAAGAATTCCATCAGGAGGATACAATCATGAAAATTTCTGAAGTTTTAACTCAGCTTATGGCCTGGCATGAACCTTTTGAACCTTCCGCACACGACAGCCGCGATCAAATATTAGTTGGCGATCCGGATCAGGAATGCACTGGAATCGGCGTGACGGTCTGCGCGACTTATGAAGTGCTGGAAGCGGCCGTCCAGCAGCATCTCAACCTGATCATCAGTCATGAATCGATCTTTTTCGGCAGCAGCAATACCGAAGACATGCTTCAGTCCAACGAAGTCGCCAGAAAGAAGAAACAATTTGCCGAACAGCACGGCCTTGTGGTTTGGCGTGATCATGACCGGCTGCATGGCAACGGACAGCCCTTTCATCCAAAGCGCGTCAATCCCGATTACATTTTTACTGGGATCATGAAGGAACTGGGGTGGGAAAATCAGGTGGCGGATGATCCGCTGAAGCCGCTGCTTTATCAAATTGCCCCCATCTCCGCCCGTCAGCTGGCTGACTTTCTGATGGATCGTTTTCAGCTCAACGGACTGCGGGTTGTCGGCAATCTCGATTGTCAGGTATCCACGGTCTTATTCTGTGAACATGTGATGGGATCCGCTAAAGACAAAGAAATCATCCAGCGGGCTCAGCAGGCCGACGCCCTCATCCCCTTTGAAATCTGCGATTATACCTTAACCCAATATGTCAAGGACGCCGCAGCCCAGGGTGAATCCAAAGTTTTGTTGGAAATGGGACATTTTAACTGTGAAGAGCTGGGAATGAAAGCCATGGCCCGATGGCTGCCGGAAGTTATTCAACAGCCGCTGCCGATTACTTTTCTGCCGGCTCAGGACTTGTTCCACTATCTTCTTTCCGCTAAAGCTTGATTTTTTGTTCCGCTGCCTCTGAATTTTCCTGGATTCGTCTGCCAAATCGAACGGGAAAAGCTTATAATAAGAGGCAGAGGGATAACAATCATGCTTACTGCAATCGAAAGAAAAATTTTACAGCACATCTCTTACAGCGAGGGTTATGTCAGCGGGGAAGAATTAAGCAAACTGTGCAATGTTTCGATCAATACGATCCGCAAGGAAATCGAATTGATCAATCAGGAACTCACTCACAGAGGATGTACGATTGAAACGAAAGTCGCAGTTGGCTATTCTTTGATCGTTCAGGATCCGGAAATCGCCGCGAGTTTTCTGACGCAGTCGCTGAAAGAATTCCGGCGTTTTGACTATTTGAACTATGCTGAGTATTCCACGGCTTATCTAATTACCTTGAAACTTCTGACCGCCTCCGCCTATACCTCGATTGAATCGCTGGTCGACGCGTTATTCTGTTCCCGCAGTACGATTTTGCGAACTTTGGAGCAAGTCCAGACGATCCTCTCGCCGTTTGAGCTGGAAGTCAAAGTCCGGCGCAACTACGGCTTAATCCTGCAGGGCAGCGAATGGTCAAAGCGGCTTTGTTTGATTTTCATGCATAAAGTTTTCGTCCATGAAAACAAGCCGAAGATTTATTCAGGAACCTTCGGCGCTTTGTTTTTAAATCAGACGGATTATCCGCAGACGCTGATGGATCAGGTTCAGACTTATTTCGGCAATCATTCCGACATCACCATTCCCAATATCCATCTGATCAAGATTGTTCAGTACATTCTTCTAGCCCGGACTCGCTCTTATCATGCGGATGAAATCGATTATTCCCCGGATCAGCGTCAGAAAATCCAAAGCTTGCCGGCCTATCAGGCTGCCAATCAGCTATATAGCTTGCTTCCGGCGTATTTCCAGGAAAATCTGCAGGAAACTGACCGGTTGTCCCTGGCTGTGATGATCGCCTGCTGCATGACATTAAGAAGCACCGCTTTCATACCGGAGCCGCAGCGCCAGGCAATAATGACAGAAGTGCAGGAAATCTTGGCTTTCCTATCTCATTATTATGAATTAGACGGTTGTTTTGACGATCCTTTTTATGATGCCTTTGCCTGTTACCTCTATTGTCTGCATCTGAAAAAGGAGTTTCACTTCTCAACGGATTCGGAAGAGTTGACAACCTCCACGAAAGTCGGCTTATGGACAGCCGAGCTGTGCTCCTTATTTGCTTTATTCTATAAACAGAAATATGCGGTTCAGCTGGACGAAACAGACCTCACTGAGGCTTATTACATTCTAAACGCCGCAATCTATAAGCAGAATTATACCTTTGACAAGATGAAGGTCGCGGTTGTTTCCCGACAGGGTCGTTACTACAGTGAAAGCTTCGCGGTCCGGCTGATGATGCAGGCCAGCCGTTATCTGCGGCAGATCGAGATTTTGGAAGTAACAGAATTGTTTGATCCTTCCAAAACGGATTATGATGCGATCCTGACCGATCTGTATCCCGGTTCGCTGCCAGCTTGCGCCAAAACGGTGATTGAACTAAACCATCATCCCAACGATGCGGTTTTTGAAGATTTAGCTCAGTTCCTTGTCTGCGATCTGAACCGCAAAGCACTCCCATTGTTTCCAAAACAGAACTTCCACAAGACACATTTTTCTGATAAGCAGGCTGTCTATCATGCGATTTATAAACAAGTTCAGAATCAATTCAGCGATCAAGAGGAGTTCTTCCGTGATTTAGAGCTGCGTGACAGTTTTATCAGCAATGAGAAGAAACATGATCTGGTCTTGATTACCACGCTTGCCCTACGTACTCAGCAGCCCTGCTTTGAGGTGTTTGTCAACCGCAAGCCGATTTCTTGGAATCAAAACAAGGCACGCGTCTTTATTTTCTATCAATATGGCAACGGATGCCGAGAGAATGTCCAGAAGATAAGTCATCTGTTAAAGCAGTTCATCCATCAGAATCCCTTGTTTCTCAATACGCTCTATGATCAAAGCTATGAAGATATCGTATCCAATTTTAATATTCTTTAGCCTTGAGTAATGCAGAAATTATGCGAAAAACAGAAGATTGAAAGTCTCTTCGCAGACTTCTTCTGCTTTTTTTTGCAGTTTTACGCCCTCAGTTTTAAGGGAAGCCATCGCCTTCTGCAGCCTTATTTCATCGGCTGTGTATTAGAACCGCTCAGGACTGTCATTGTCTGAGGGTTTTATATGTTTCTTATTAACCATACCTATAAAGAGCACTCTTCACTTATTTATAAGGGATTATCAAAGGAAAGATCTGTCACTCAAGCAAAGCAATTCTACCAATTAAAAATAAATATACTTTAGAGTATAATACTTATAAGTATATTAATGCTTGAGAGGCTGTTATGACCTTGGATTCAAGAAGAAACCACAAAAAGATCTTCAATGCAGGAAGTTCCCTGAATCGAAGATCTTTTTTATGGATTTTCAAAAAATGAATTCTATTCTTCAGTAAACTGATGCTTATAAACCCGATCCGGGCTGTATCGCAGTGCTGTCCATTGATGAATGTTTTTGGTGCGGGAAACATGCCGCTGTCCATCCCGCTCAAATACCCGCTCACCATCGGAATTTTCCGGATTCTTTAATACCTGTTCAACCGTATTCAATAAATACTGCAGGATTAATGGGGATTGATCCCAAGCGCCATGCCCTGGGAAAACACCGTTGATTTCCGCAAACCGCGGCTGCAGCTTCCGCAAAGCCTCGCCCAGCGCTTCAACAGTGCAGAACTCACCGTAAGCCGTACCCTTCGGACGGCTGCCGATTCCCGTTGTATCGCCGCTGAACAAAATGTGATGATGATGATCATAGAAACCACATTGTCCCGGTGTGTGTCCCGGAAGCAGGACAGCTTCAACAAGATATCCATCGCCTAAATCAAACAAATGTCCATCTTCAATGCCGATAATCTCATACGGAACATAGTTCTCCTTGTGGTGTCGGTCAATGATGATATCTTCCTTATCAAAATGGGTATATACCGGCTCACCCGGCTGAATCCACTCATCCCAGACCTGAATCGGCTGATCGGTATTGTTAAACAGATAATCCCAGATATCCGGATTGTTCTTTGTCTGCAGATCCAAAACTTCGTTTCGGTGGCAGTACACCCGCTCAAACTGTGCGTTGCCGTAGCAATGATCATAATGCGCATGCGTATTGACAACGATCAGTTCTTTATCTCCGATCAAATGCCGGATCAAACCTTTCAGATCGCCCACACCAAATGACGTATCCACCAACAGCGCCTTTTCAGGGCCATCGACCAAGTACATCCAAACATCACCGGCCCCATCGAAGCTGTCGTTATACAACGCATACACACCTTCGCGGACTTGATAAACTTCGGTATACGGGTTGATCTCTGGATAAAACTGTTTCAATGAGCTCGTTTCCCGCAGAATCTTCATAAAGGACCAGCGGACTGGATGTTCCGTTTCCCAAACGATTCGTTTAGACTTTAAATCGGAATGGATCGGACGCGGAACGGCGCCCAAGGCTGTATTTTTCTTAAAACTTCCCGGCATACATTTTCCTCCTGTCTTTCTTGTTTGATTTCCAATTCTATTCTGTTAATAGCTTCCTGGTTTTCCATTTGCCGCTGAGATAATAAGCGATGCAGATCACACCGTTGACGATGCGGGAACAAGCCACGCCATACCACAGACCTTCATACCCCATGTGAAAGACGTTGATGAAGATCAAACTCAGGCCGATCTTACAGATAACGCCATCCAAAAGGCCAAGCAGGAAGCCCATCTCCACAAATCCGCAGCCAGTCACCATCGCCTGGAAGGATCCGGTGATCGCTGAGGCAAAGAAATGAATAGTAAAGATCCGTAAAAAGGTCGTTCCCATTTCAATAACAGCTGCATCCTGGGTAAAGATGCCAAAGATGACATGCGGAATCAAAACGCACAGCAGCGATGAGAGACCTGCCAGCACGACACAGCAGCCGGCTGTGACCCAGGTTGTTTTCCCGGCCCGCTCCGGCTTGTGTGCTCCCAGATTCTGACCGATCATACTGGCTGCCGCTGTATCGACGCCGGAGATGAAAACCTCCAGGAACTTCTGCAGCTTGTTGCCCACACCATTGGTTGTGGAAACCACAACGCCGTAAGAATTGGCCGACGCATTAACCCAAAGCATGCCCGTCCGCACCATGAGGGAACGGAAAACCTGCGGAATGCCCAGGCGAACCAGCACCTTCAAAATCGGCATATCAATCTGGAAATAACGCAGTTTAAGTTCAAAATCAAAGTGTTCACGCTGAATCCACAGATAGAGGAATGCCGCCAAAAACGAACAAAGCTGGGAAACAACCGTAGCGATGGCCGTTCCGGCAGCCCCCATGTGGAAAACGGCGACCAGCAGAATATCCAGAAAAATGTTGGCAGCCGCCGCTACCAGAATAAACAGCAGCGGCTTTTTGGATTCGCCCATGCCCCGCAGCACACCGCAAACCGCGTTATAGCCGAAGATAAACGGATACCCCAAAGCCGTGATGATCATGTACTGCGACGCCTGCGACAGCGCCACCTGCGGACAATTCAACAGCTGCAGAATCGGCTGACAGAACAAAATACCCAATCCCATTAACACTAGGGAACAGACAATCGTAAATGTCAGAAGCGTTCCGACCGTTTTTTTCATCTTATCTTCCATGCCGGATCCCGCCAGCTGAGCGATATAGATCTGTCCTGCTCCGGCAAAGCCCATCGCGACCGGACTGACCAGATCCGCCATCTCGCCGCCGGTATTGACAGCGATGCTTCCAACATTGCCGACAAACTGACCGATGACCGATAAGTCGACCATCGAATACAGCTGTTGGACAATATTCGTCAGAACAATCGGAATCGCAAAGATCAGCAGTGTGGTCAGGATTGGTCCCTCAGTCAGGTTCGTGCCGACCTGCCTGCGTTTTCCCGCGGCTTCCATTTACCGGCTGCCCCCTTTTTTCAGGCCTTGAGAATCCAACTTAGTCATCATCATCCGGTGAGGACTCCGATCCGGCTAACAACAGTGCTCCGGCATCCTGAATCGCCTGACGGCCATTTTCCACAATCGTCGCCGCATCCACATCTGTACTTTCCCGCATTCCCAACAGTTCCAAAATCATCGGCAGATTCATTCCGACGATCAAGCGGATTTTTTCACTGACGATTGTCAGAGCCTGATTGCAAGGTGTTCCGCCAAGCATATCGGCAAAGATCAGAACGCCGTCACCACGGTCGACTTCCGCAACTTTCTGCAGCAGCTGATCATGAAATTCCTGCGGTGAATGATTCTCACGCAGCGCACAGATTTCCAGCTGCGGTATCCGGGAACCAAATAACATCGACAAAGAGTCCACGATGCCCTCTGCCATTTTACCATGACTGATTAAAACCAGACCTACCATTTTATTGCCTCCTCCTCTTGTGATGAGATTCCTTGTATAAAGGAAATCGTCATTCAACGATTTCCTGTTTCCCTTCTTGTTTTTTTGTTTGTTTCCGATTGACGGCAAGGGTCAGACGAAGCAGCCACTGCTTCATTCGCTCCTCATTTTCACCGAAAGCCTTCTCCGGGATCACCAGCTGGGTCTGATCTTCAAAAGCAACGATCAGAAAATCTTTCAGGATGAAATAATCCGCGAGCTTTTTTTCCGTGCCGTTGACTCTGAAGCAGCCTTCGTTTTCTTCAATTTGCAGCGCCTCCCAGTTCAGCTGGGAAGAAGCCAGTTTTCGTTTCGCTGCACTTCTGCATAAATTGCGGAAGAATCGCGGCGCCAGATAAAACAGCCAGAGTAAGGAAAAGGAAACGGCAATCACCCAGGCCCCTATCGAATGTGTCCATTGAAAACCAATCATCAACGCGGCGCACAGCGCCGGGCCCCAAAGCAGGGCAATTCCCCGCGGCAGGCGTGTCTGATGCGAGGAGCTCAGCAAAGTTTCATAGTAGCGCAGTGCATCCTCAGGACTGAATTGATATTGCAGCTGAAGCATAACCGTTCCCTCCTCTTTCTTAAGCCAGAATCGTTGTCATGTAACCGATAATCGCAACTGGGATCATCCACAACATGATCTTCGTTGCCGACCATTTCTTTTCTTTTACCAAATAGTACACGATGAAGCAGATGACCAGGGTCAAAATCTTCGGAAAGAAGGCGTCCAGAACATCGGTTTGGATGTTGATGCTGGTCTGACCGAAGGAAGCGACCAGTCCGGTCTTGACATTCATGATGCCTGCCAGAACACCGCCGATCACCGTGATGCCCAAGGCTTCAAAGGCCGGAATAACCCGTTCCTTCATATTCGAGCTGACTAACGTTTCCGCACCGATGATTCCGTATTTATAACCCGTCTTGAATAAGGTTAAGCACAGAATCGCATTGATGACCGTATAGGCGGCAAATAAGAACAGCGCACCTAAGATGGAACCTTCCGTACTTAAGCCGATCGCAATGGAAATCAGGATCGGCGTGATCAGAGCCTGAATCAGCGAATCGCCCAAACCTGCCAGCGGTCCGGCCAGCGCCTGCTTAATCGACTGGATCAGTTCGTTGGTGATCGTGTCGTCATGGGCTCGTTCAACTTCCATACCCAGAACAATTCCATAAATGACCGCGCCCAGACCCTGCTGCGTGTTGAAGAAAACTTCATGGTTGCGGCACAGTTCCTTCTGCTTTTCCACATCTTCCGGATAAATTTCATCCGCGACGCGTGCCAGCATACAAACCATCGAGCAGCCTAACATCCGTTCCCGCGTAAAGTTCATCGGGATTGACCAGTTGTAAGCCCAGAAGGCTTTGTTGACAAATTTCTTATCGCTCTTTAACGCCTGAAGGCGTTCTGTGTTCTGTGTCATCAGTCGTCATCCTCCTCAACGCCGGCCGCAGCCATCTTTTTATCCGGAGTGAACTGGAAAATCAGATAAGCAATAACGCAGCCCACAACCGTAATTGAAATTGTATCCCAGCCCAAAGCCGCGGCCAGGACAAAGCCGAACAGGAAATAAATCCACTGGAACGGTGAATGAATCAAGGTAACCATCAGGATCATAAAGCCGATTGCCGGAAGCAGACCTGTAAAGGTTGAAGTGATCGCATTGATCTGCGGCGGCAGTGCACTGACAATACTGCTGATGACGGCCGATCCGGCTAAACAGAATACTGGAACAATGACCAGACAGGAAACCAATGTCCAGATGTGTCCCGCAGCCGGGAACCACCAGGCTTGTTTAATTTTCCCCTTTTCAATCAAGGCGTCCTGACGGTGCAGGAAGCCGACTTTCACCAGGTTGCCCACGGTATCCAGAATGTTCTGAACAGCCGCAAAAGCCAAAGCAATCGTCAGACATTCTGCCGCATCGCCGCCCGAAACCAAGGTCAGCGGCAAAGCAAACCAGAGCGCAATATTGATTTTGGGCAAGGTTGCGACCCCGCCGATCGACATCTGACCGATATAGGCCGCCTGAATGACGCAGCCGATGATCATCGCGTTTTTCATGTCCCCCATGATCATGCCGATGATCAGACAGTGGATCAGCGGCTTGCTCATGATATTCATGCTCAGCCAGCCCAGCGGGAACATCCCGGTTGAAACCAGGAAGCAGAAGAGTCCAAGCAGAATCGCTTGAAGAATGGTGATTTGCATCGTATTTTCTCCCCTTTCTCTTATATTGAAATAAAATACTTAATGCTGATCTTTAATGTCCTTGAAATACAGCTCCGGCTGGCCGTCGCCCGGGAACTGCTGAAACTGAATCGAAATCCCCAATTGATCCAGTTCTTTTAATGCGGCAAGCTCTTCTTCATTAATCCAAATATCCCGGCGTACCCAGAAGCCATCCTTTTCCTTAGGAATGTTGGCGACATTGACAGTTTTCATCAGATCCGGAATCGCCTGGTAGATTTTTAACAAGGTTGATGGCCGGCGGGTGATGATCAGCGTGCGTTTTTCATTGATCATGCATTTGCGAATTGGCGTTAAGGCATCGTCAAACGTATGAACAGTTACTTTCACGCCCTGCGGCGCAGCCATTTCAAAAATACGTTTTAACATCGGATTGGTCGCTGTGGCATCATCCACACCGATCACCCGCGTGATTTTGTTGAGCGGAATAATTTTAGTTTGACATTGACCGTGAATCAGACGGTCATCGCAGCGAATAAAAACAATCATACAGTACACCTCTTTCTGACGAACTTGGCTGAAGCCAGGCATTCAAGCTTTCCCCTGAATCTATGTTTATTGTAAAGGAATTGGAAGCGGTTTCTTATTCAGGTTTTAATCTTTAATCAGCTATTTTTTGATCTGTCAAAGGCAGCATAAAGATGTATTCCGCAAATAGGGAATACGAGTTTTTGTTTTTAAAAGCAATCAGAAATCGTTTTAAAATTCAATGACTATGGCACTTTAGGCTGGCGCTTCTCAATCTGCTTTCCCATTCTCCGTTATTCGAAAAGCGGAATCATTCCATCGCTTCCTTTTCATTTGACAACAGACTGAGATCCTTCAACGCCGCTTCCACGGCATAAACCAGCGGCGTTCCCTGAAGCAGACGGCGCGCTTGAGTTAACGTCTGAATCGCCTTCTGCGGCTGATCATCCAAATAATAGGCTTTCGCTAACGACATCATCTGCTTTCCGCGGGCTGTCCCTTCTGACTGAGAAACCTTGTCCTCCAGAAGGGAAACCACCGAACGGTCAAACTGACAGATCAGTTTTTGATTAATCGCATTTTCCTCATGCAGTGCCTGAACTAAATCCCGAACTGATTCTTCTTCAATGGCTTCCAGTTCCCGCTGGACAACTGTGAACAATCGGGCGTCGCGATCCTGTGCAGCAATCTGACTGCACAGCTGCAGATAGGCTATTTTCTGCGGAAGGTTCAAGTGATCCGGTCGGATAGCCGGCAATATTTTTCTTACCTTTTCCAGATCATCGGCACTCATTTGATCTGTAGCCCGCAGCAAAAGCACCAGATTGGGATTCAAAAAGATCAATGCGGTCCGCCTATAAATCAGTTTTCGATAGGCTTGATAATCTTTGCCGATCAAAGCCTGTTCCAGTTGGGCATTCCAACTTTTCTTTATTTTAGCCGATCCCCAAATACCACTTAGGATCAAAAAAGCGGACAATACGAGCGAGACTGTCATCAATTACCCTCCCTTAATCATGCAAGATTCCTGAAAATCCTTTATAATGGAGTTCAGGAGAAAGAAAATATGCTTAACGAACTGGGAAAAACGCTTTTGCAGCAAATTGCTGCCTGTCACGATTACATCAGCAGCGAAGAATTGAGCAAGATCTGCAATGTTTCCATCAATACCATTCGCAAAGAAATCGATCTGATTAACGACTACCTTGAGGATCATGGCTGTTTCATCGACACCAAAATCGCTTCCGGTTATTTTTTAACCCTGGACAAGCCGGAACAGGCCAAACCGTTTCTGACGCAGATTCTCAAAGAATTCCGTCAATTCCGATATCTGAACTATTCCGAGTTTTCAACGGCGTACACCATTGCAATGAAGCTTTTGACAGCCGCTTCCTACACCTCGATCGATTCCCTGGTCAACAGTCTGTATTGTTCCAAGAGTACCGTTCTGCGTACCCTCGATCAGACTCAGCTGATTTTTGACCAGTTTCATCTGGAATTGAAAAACAAACGAAATTACGGTCTGTATCTGGAAGGCGATGAATGGTCAAAGCGAATCTGTCTGATTTTCATGCATAAAGTCTTTGTTCACGAAAATCCGCAGCGGGTGCGTTCCGGAATTTTCAACGCGCTGTTTCTCAATCATACCGACTATCCAAATCTTGTCCGCGACTGTGTGCTGAAAGTCTTCCGATCTCAAACTGAGGTTGCGGTGCCGAACATTCATTTCATTAAAATCGCGCAGTACATTCTCTTGGCAAAAACCCGTTCCGCCTATGCTGAACAGCTGCAGCTGAGCGAAGCTCAGAAGAAGCTGCTGCCTTTGCCGGTCTATGCGATTGCCCGACGGATTTACGCCAGCCTGCCAGCTTACTTTCAGGAAGGGGCCACTGAAACCGATATTCTGTCCCTGGCTTCCCTGATCGCCTGCTGCATGACGCTGAAGCATCCCTCACAAATTCCGGCAGAAGCACTGGAACAAATTAAGGGGGAAGTCAGCGAAGTCGTGGCCTTTATCGGAAAATATTATGACCTTCAACATATTTTTGACGAACGTTTCTATCAGGATTTTGCCTGTTATCTCTATGGACTGAATCTGAAAAAAGAATTCAATTTCGCTTCCGATGCGGAGAAGCTGCCGGAATCGACCCGTATTGGTTTGATCTCCGCAGATATCAGCTCGCTGTTTGCCCTTTATTACAAGGTAAAGCATGGTCTGTACCTGCGGGAAGTCGATCTGGTTGACGCTTACTATATCTTCAATTCAGCCTTGTTTAAGAATAATACTTATTATAATAAGATGAAGTTTGCGGTCGTATCCCGACATGGCCGATATTACAGTGAAAATCTGGCGGATCGGATGCGGGTTCAGTACAGCCGTTATATTCAGTCAATTGAGGTGCTGGAATATACCGAGATTTTTGAGCAGGATCTCAATCAATACGATGCGGTCATTACGGATATCAACCGGAAGATTCTGCCGAAGACGTACACCGGAGCTTATATTGACAGCCGACTGCGTTCTCTGCCTGCTGCCTCCAATTCGATGTCTGCCTTCCTGATTCAACGTTTTAATGCCAAAGCCAAGCGAATCTTCCGGGAAAAGAATTTCCACAAAGGCAATTTCACAACGCCAATGCAGGTCTATGACGCAATTTACCAATTGTATGAAAATGAAATTGGCGATCACGAACATTTCATCCATGATTTAAAGATGCGCAACAGCTTCATCAGCTATGAAAAGCAAAAGAATATCGTTTTGATTACACCCCTGGCCTTGCGTTTATCTCATCCGGTGTTTGAGGTCTTTATCAATCGGAAGCCGATGCTGTGGGAACATGCCAAAGCCAGCGTCTTCATTTTTTACCAACAGGGCGACGGCAGTCAGGAAAATGTCCAGATCATCTCGTATTTGCTGAAACAATTTATTCATCAGAACGAACTGTTTATCAATACGCTGGCAGATCGATCCTACAAAGATATCATTTCCATTTTCCAAGTGCTTTAAGAAAAAGGGCTGTTACGCAGGAATGCGCAGCAGCCTTGAGTTTAGAGAATTCCGAAGAAAGCCAGGACAATACAGCCGCCCATGATCAAGAAGATCAGCTTGGTCGGTGACCAGCCCTTCTGAACCCGCGAGAAGCTCCAGCCCCACAATAACAGTGACAACAGACCCGGCATGATCGAATCGAGCATGCCCTGGAAATCAATCGCTGCTCCGCCGATCACCGGCTGCAACGCAATCTTAATCGAAACGTTCTGGGCAATCAGCGCACCGACCATAATCGCGCCGAGGATACCCGCGGCTTCGGTAATCAGCGGAACGATGCCGCGTTCAAATGCTTCGGTGATCAGGCTGGTACCATAGCGGTAACCGGCTGTTAAGAAAATATATTTATAGACCAGAAGCAGTCCGCCATACAACAGCACGAACAGAATGACGCCCAGCAGACTGCCGTTGGCTGACAAACCAATGCACAAACCGGCGATGATGACGCGGTAGCAGTTGAAGAAGAAGCTGTCGCCGATTCCGGCTGTCGGCCCCATCAAAGAAGCTTTCAGTGTGGAAATCGTTTCTGTGATATCCTCTTCGGGATGTTCTGCCTGTTGTTTTTCCATGGCCAGAGCAATGCCGACCAATAAGCCTAAGAAAACCTGATGAGTATTAAAGAATTCTCCGGCATGGCGGTAGAAGGCTTTTTTGCGGTCTTCCGGATCGTCATAGAACATTTCCAGTCCTGGATACATGGCCATCGCAAAGCATTTGGACTGCTGGGAAACCTTACTGCTGGCCATGTTGGTGCCTAGGGAGAAGTAGAACGATTTATTCAGCATTTTTCTTTCTTCCGGAGTCAGCTTCGGTGCCTTATTCATAGAAATCATCCCCTTCCTGAGCCTGCGTGCCGATGGCGGATGCCGATCGGCTCTGCGCTAACTTATAACTGTTCTGGAAATGCGCGAAAGCAATAACAATGCCGATCAGAGCCAATGGCAAAGTCCCCAATGCCAGGTATTTAACCGCAACAAAGCCAAGAATGACATACATTACAGTTGTTGCGCCATTCCAGATCGCCTGCGTTGTTAAGCATAAGCCGACAACGACCAGCATGTTGGCGGAAGCATTCAAACCGTTGATGATGAAAGCCGGACAAATTGAGATGAAACCCTGAAGTCCTGCTTCGCCGCCCAAAGCGACTAAGAAGACGACAATCGTATTCAGCAGCTGGGAAACAAAGATGACCTGCAGCCACATTGCGATACGGAATTTTCTAACATTGCCGGTTTCCGCAATTTTCATAAACCACGGATGCAGTGCCAGAGCGATGGCCTGTGTAAATGGCTTGACCGCATTGATCAGCGTCCCGACGGTTACCGCTAAGGCTAAGCCGACGCCCTGGTCAGCACCAGAAAGAACAACGAAGCCGACAGCCAGGACGGAAGCGGCCTGATAATTGGACGGCGCTTCACCGCCAATCGCGGAAACTCCCATATAAACAGCTTCCAGTTCGGCGCCGATGATGACGCCGGTCGTGATATCCCCGCACATTAAACCGGTTAATGTACATAAAACTAACGGACGGGTAAACGTCTGCCATCCCAGCCAGTTGTCCGCAACCTGCCACAACAGATAAGCAAACGCAATCAATAATGCGTTGGTCATGAGAAACCCCCTCTTTCTTTAAAGTTTGGAAACGATCTCAGCGAAATTTTCACTTGGATTGGATGGAATCAGCTGAGAAAATACATGTCCCCCAATCTGAGCCAGTTCTTTGAAATAAACCAGATCTTCCGGATCGGAATTGACTCCCCGTGTCAGATTGACCTTATTCGCAGATTTCTTTTTGACGTAGTTGGCCACGTTCACTTCACTGATCGGCAGCGCTTTGACTAAAGCGACCGCATCCTTCGGATTGTCGACGATGATCAGAACCCTGACCGTATCGACACGCGGATCCGACAGCAGCTTAATCGCATCGGGAATCGTTTTGACTGCGACTTTCTTCCCAGCCGGCGCTGACATCAGCAGCGTCTGCGTGGTCAGCGGATCTTTTGCCAGTTTGTCGCTGGCAACCACAATCCGGCTGACATCCAGAAAGCGGGACCAAGCCGTGGTGATTTGTCCATGGATCAGGCGCTCGTCAATTCTTAGTTGAACAATCATAATGTCTTCCTTTCCTCCTCATTTTTCATCAGCGGGCATTCCCGCTGATTTCAACATCCTCATTATACTTAAAGCGCTTTCATCAAAAATTTCAAAAAGTAATAATTTATGGTTGCTTTTTGTGATTTTTTTAAGTGGAAATCAGGTCATCGCTCTGTCGATCATCCCATTAAAAAAACCGGTGAATCACCGGCCATGTGAATAATTTGAATCCTAAGAATGAAATTTAAAAGAATTCCTCATCCGTTTGTGGCTGAATCACTTCCCACAGACGAATCCCATCTTTCCCGGTCTGCATCAAAGCCTTCAAATCAAGATCTCCGCTTTCCCGCAGGCCCAATAGTTCCAGAAATAACGGTAAGTTCACGCCGCAGATGACATCTACCTGTCCCGGCTTCAGATACCGTGTGGTTTTATGGGCTGGTGTCCCCGCAAACAAATCCGTTAAGATCAAAACACCCTCGCCGCTGTCCAGCTTTGCAACAGCCTGACCGATCTGTTCTTCAAAGGCTTCGCTGTCATCGGTCATCTGATACCCCAACGCCTGCACCTGGGGCAGATTCTCGCCAAAAAAGATCGAAGAAGCCTGAAGCATGCCCTGCGCCATGTCGCCATGACTCAGCAATAATATTCCTTTCATAAAATCCTTCCTCTCTTTGTTTTATCCTTTTTTATTATACCGTCTCCCACTTTCTTAATTTTTCAAAATTTGAAAGGAAAACCCGGCAGAAAAAGAAAAAGAATGGAACTTCGGCTGTCCCATTCTCATTATTTTGTTTTCGTAAAGCGGATTAGCCTAAAATCAGTTTCGTCAGATCGGTCGGTTCTACGATTTCACCGTCTTTATAAACGCGCATATTGCCTGATGCGATTTCATCAATCAGGATGACTTCGCCCTGGTAATAACCGAACTCAAACTTGATATCATAAAGATCCAGACCTTTTTCTGCCAGCGTTTCTTTAACAATCCCTGAAATTTTCTGCGTCATGGCTTTCATTTCCGCATACTGATCCAGAGTCATCACGCCGATGGCTTCCAGACCATCCGGTGTGATCAGCGGATCGCCCAGGTCGTCATCCTTCAATGTGGTTTCAACATATGCGTTTAACGGTGTACCGCTTTCCATGTAAGCACCGTAGCGACGGATAAAGCTTCCGACCGCACGATAGCGGCAGATCACTTCCAAGCCCTTGCCGAAAACTTCCGCCGGCAGGACTTCCATCGTTGCATTCTCAATATCTGCGCTGACATAGTGCGTTTTAACACCTGCCTTCTTCAGAATTTCGAAGAAATAAACTGAAACTTTCAGATTCTCACGACCAATGCCTTCGATCTGAAGTCCAACTGTGTTCGCTCCCGGATCGAATACGCCGTCAGTTCCGGTGCAGTCATCCTTGAACTTCAGCTGATAGTTGCCGTTGTCTAATGCATAAACATCTTTTGTCTTACCTGTGTAAACTTTATTCATGCCTTTTCCTCCATATAATGCAGAACTAGTTTAGCACAGTTACTGCCATTCGGCACAAAAATTTACGGTAATTTCAAGGTTTTTCTTGTTTTTCTCCGCTGGTTGGTTATGGAAGCGATTTCGTGACTTCCTGAAAGCTTCCTGAAGATCCGTCATACTGTTTAACAAAGGGATCTCGATGCTTTGCGATAAACTAGCGATCCTGTTTATCCCTTACGATTTCCGCAATTTCCGGAATCGAATGTCCGGCTAACCGCAGCTGCCGGATCTCTTCAATCCGTTGGATGGCTTCCGTGCGGCGGTAGCGGCGCGTCAGATTTTCCTCCGCCTGTTCAAACGGAATCATGCCTTCTTCGGTATAAAATTTCAGCGTGCTGTAACGAACATTCGTCAGCCGCACCAATTCCCCGATCGTCACCCATTCCGCCTGCTGGATTACTTCCAGGCTTCTTTGCCGGCCCATGGTCAGCCGCTCCTTACGCCGTAGCGGCAATCACGGCAATCAACGTATCCACCGAGTCGATCATTTCGTTGATCAGCTTGTTCTCCGGGGCTTTCCGCAATTCTTTCAGCCGCTGCTTCAACATTTTCGCCTCGTAGGCAGAGAAATATTTTTTCAGAAGCGAGGTCTTATCCAAAAGACAGCCCAGCAGCACTGTTTCCTCACTGATCTGACCTTCTTCTAAAAACTCAGCACGAATTTTCTGAATGACGCGATCTTTTTCTTCAGCTTTGACCGTGCGGTATTCCTTTGTTCCCAGCAAGCCTTTTTTCACTGTCGTTTCCAGCAGATTTGCTTCTTCCATGACTTCCAGACAGGCTTCCAGCATCTCCCTACGCGGTTTTCCGGTCAGGGTAAAGGTCAGATTTCCTGCAAAATCAGCCACTTTCTTCCCTTTGGACTTCTTTACAATCTCAAACATCGGCTCCAGATAAACTGGAGGTTCACTTCCTTTATCCGTCAGTTGAAGTTTTTTTCCTTCCAGAACAACCCAGCCCAGATCGATCAGCTCAATCAGCTGCGCTGCATAGAAACAAATTTCCTTTTCTGTACTGAAAGTGGGAAGCTTTCCTTCCTCATCCAAGACACATAACAAATATTCCATCGTCAACGCTTCTTTATTCATCGTTTCCTCCTTGGCCTAACGGCACTGTCTACTTATTACTTACTACTTACGATTTAATAATAACAGAGTCTGATCTTTTCGTCAAATCTTTTCCTGACTTTCATTCCGAAAAAAAAAAGAAAAACCCAACTGGAATCCAATTGGGCCTCATCGTTTTTTCCCAAGAATAAAACGCGGGTCACGATAAAATGCGGCTAACAGGAACACCGCCATTAAAATCCAGGCAATCGGCTCAGTATAACACACGCCCAGATAACCCAGACTTGGCGTCAAAAGCAGTGTTGCCAAAATCTTAACGATCATTTCAATGCAGCTGGAGAAAATCGGCGCCTGACTTTTCCCCAGTCCCTGCAAGGCATTGCGGTAAATGAATAAGACTGATAAAGCATAAAAGAAGAAGACATTGATCTTAAAATACTGCCGAGCCGTGGCAATGACCTGCACCTCTTTAGCATCCACGACCAGCGCCAGAATGAAGTCAATTCCCCAAAAGGAAATCAGAATGCAGAATGTTGACCAGACAAAGCTGATGGTGGTGCAGCAGTACAGACCTTTGCGAATACGCTCGAGCTTGTTTGCGCCCAGGTTCTGCGATACGTAGGTCGTAGCGGTGACGCCGATGCTGATCAGCGGCTGCATGAACATTTCGATTACCTTTCGCGAAGCGGTATGTCCAGCAATGATCACCGCTCCCAGCTTGTTGACAGCGCTTTGTAAAATCACGGAGCCGATCGATACGATCGAATTCATCAGTCCCATTGAAATGCCTAACGACAGCTGAGCTTTCAGCATTTCTCTGTCCCATTGGAAATCTTCCTTCTCTGGAATCAGAAAACGGGTCTTTTCCTTGATATACAAAACACAGAGGACGACCGACAACCCTTGGGATATCAGCGTTGCGATCGCCGCTCCGCCGACGCCCATGCGCAAGGTCTTTAAAAAAACATAATCCAGAACAATATTTGTCAATGAAGCCAAAATCAGAAAATACAGCGGAGTCCGGCTGTCGCCATAGGAACGCAGAATGCTGGCAGCCATGTTATACATCATCGTAATGATCAAGCCGCCGTAAATAATAAAGATATACTCGATTGACATGCCCATGATTTCTTCCGGTGTTCCTAACAGCTTCAGTACCGGAATCCCGGTCACTAACGCGATCACCGTAATTCCAATCACGAAGATCAGCCCCAGCATCAGCGTGCCGGCCACCGCTTTTCTGACCTTATCCATTTCCCCAGCCCCGACATACTGGGCAATCGGGATCGCAAACCCCTGTGCCAATCCGATGTTCAGACCCAGCACCAATCCGGAAACAGAAGCCGTCGCTCCCATCGCAGCCAAGGCGTCGACCCCTAATATCCGGCCAACCATCATCGTATCCGCCATATTATAAAATTGCTGAAAGACATTTCCCAATAAAACCGGCATTGCAAACATCAAAATTAGTTTCAGCGGACTGCCTTCCGTCATTCGGTTATGCATTCGTTTCCCCCTCTCCAAAAACAAAATCCAGAACATTATAGCCTACTTGATTCACTCTCACAAGCCTTTTCTCTTCCATCAGAAAAAGAGCTGAATGAACTCGGTAAAACAAAAACTGCCGAAATCCGGCAGTTCCTGATTTGAAGCCTAAACGCTTCCTTTTCCTTTATCAGGCTGTTCAGTCAAAACTCCCTCGCTTTTCACTGAACACTCTGTGACTTTAATGCAGAATCCAATACAGGAACGCAACCAGGATCATCGCTAATTTAAACATTCATCATCACCTTTCTATTAGTCTGTGCTTATTTTTACTTAAGAATACGGAAAAAGAAGTCGGACAGTCTGGCTTCTCATTAGTCTATTCCATTGATTAGAATTTGGTTCCTGAACTCTTCCATCATGGAGGGGCTGGATCAATCCGAAACATTGAAGCTGAAAATCCAGCTTCCTATCTACATTCATAAAATACCAAAAAAATCGCAGGGCTGTCAATGGTTATGCCTGCGATTTGTGATTTTTATGTCAATTAGTTGACCAGCTTCAGCCGCTGCGTTTATCGATCCAGTTCAAATTGTGCTTCAGAGGGATATTTCTGTTGATTCAATTTCTCCTTGATCGGAATCCACGTTTCAACATCAATATCATAACAATTCGCGACTGCCAGAGCATAATACAGGATATCCCAGATTTCCTCTTCAATCGTCCCTTTGATCTGATCTGGCGAAGCGGGTATGCGTTCTTTGCGCATAGCTCTGGCCAATTCCCCGGTTTCTTCCACGAGCTTTAAAAGATAATCTTTTGCCCGTTCGGGATGATGATCCTTCGCTTTGATGTACGCCTGCAAATACTGAATCGTAATTCTTCCGTCCACGTTGCCGCTCTCCTTATCCTTCGTTATGGATTTCTTCAAGTGAAACTTGTTTTTCGTTAATATCCGCCAGCACCAACCGCGGATTCTTTGTCTTTAAGTATTGTGCCGCTTTAACTGCGTTATCCTTATCTTTGAGATTTACGCTCAGACTGCGCTGATCCTTTAATCCCAGGATCAGCATGCCATCGTCAGCACTTCCGCTTGCGTATGGAGTTTCCGAAACAGGTGCGATACTGCAGGAAACCAGTTCCTCATAGAGAATCGTATATCCACGACGACGGAACCAATAATAGGCTTTCTCTTCCCCCAGCCACAGATAATTTAACTGACACAATAACCCCAGGGATTCAGGCAAAGTCTTTGCCATTCGATCAATGCCGCGAAATTCCATCGCTAATAAAAGCAGAATTCCAATCAGGACAAGTCCCACTAAACCTGCCAGCCCCATTACGATAATCTGTCCAGGCCTACGCATCACAGCCAGTACAGCGATCAGCACGGCAATGCCCACCGCAATTAGATAAAATCGAAAACGTCCAAAAACATTCTTTCGGCATGCCTGCTTCCATTCTTCCCGTGTCATTTTTTCGCCTTCTTCTTTATCTTTATTATCGCATACTTTCCTAAGATTGTACTCAACTACTCATAATTTAATAAAATTCGATGAAATCTTCAAATTTTATATCAATTATTATAAGTATACTTATAATAATTGATGACAAATATGGATATTTGAGCTAAAATTATACAAAAGAGAGGTGTTTTGAATGGCAATTATAAGCAAAGAAGCCTTACTGCGGGTATTATCCTCTTATAATCCATGGTGGAAAATGGATACAGTCAATCCGAAATTAATGAAATCTTATAAACGTTTTGCTTTTTATGAAGCTATGAAATGGTTGAATCAATCAACTTTGAGACGCACTGTTCTCTTAACAGGAACACGCAGGGTTGGAAAAACCACAATTCAATATCAGATGATTGATACACTCTTGAAGAATGGAGTTTTACCACAGAAAATTATTTTTATTTCCATGGATCACCCGATGCTGAAATTAAGCGAAATGAATGAAATTTTGGATTGTTATCACGAAAATATATATCCTGATCAGGATGTCTATTATTTTTTTGATGAAATTCAATATGCTCAAAATTGGGATAAATGGTTAAAAACGATCTATGATATGCAGCCAGACACACAAATTGTTGCAACAGGCTCAGCCAGTCCGGCGCTAATAAAAGGAAATCAGGAAAGTGGAGCAGGTCGTTGGACAATTATTCAAGTTCCCACGCTGTCTTTTTACGAATATTGTGAATTATTAAATGTCGATCGGCCTGAGTTACCTGCAAATCTCAAAATTACCCCGCTATTAAATCAATCGCAGCAAGAACGTACTCAAATTATGCTTCAGCTATCTAAAGTTCAGAATCATTTTATTCGTTATCTACAAGTGGGTGGATTTCCGGAATTGGCCTTAGCTGACAATGATGTCCTTGCTCAACAAATTATGCGGGATGATGTTGTCGATAAAGTTTTAAAACGCGATTTACCCTCGATTTATAAAATTCGGAATGCGACAGAATTAGAAAGAATCTTCATTTATCTTTGCAACGTTTCTTCAGAAATCGTTTCGATTGATGCCATTTCGAGAGAATTAAATGGAGTTAGCCGACCCACGGTAGAAAACTATATTCAATATCTTGAAAGCGCACATTTGATATATCAAAGCTGGCCTGTCAATATCGCTGGCAAAAAAGTTTTAAAGGCGAGTCCTAAAATCTACATTGCAGACGCTGCAATCAGAAATGCAGTCTTAATGGATGATACCATTCTAAGCAATCCCATCGAAATGGGAAAAATCGTTGAGACAGCCGTGTATAAGCATGTTGCTGCATTCTATTATCAACAGGCAGCCTCCGTCGGGTACTACCGAGGTGGAAAACGGGGAAACGAGATTGATATTGTAGTTGAATGCTCCAATCAAAAAAACATTCATATTGAAGTTAAATATCGGGAGGGAGCTCCCATCCCAGACAATGACGCCATTGTGGAATTAAGCAAAGAAGCAGCTGCTTCAATCATCGTCACTAAAAATAGTGATGATTATGGTGTTCATCATACGAAAAATGGTAAAGACTTAATTCGTATCCCTGCCTTTGCTTTCCTTTATCTGCTTGGTCATGCCGAAAAACAGGGTTATCGTAGCATGAGTTAGTCACAACAATAATGCACATTTTATCTTTAAGATCTCACTTTCGATTTAAACGTAATAAAACAGCTGAGGCAGCAGGATTGGTTATCCGCTTGTCGCAGCTGTTTCTTTTTATCTTGAATTAACTTTCAAACTGACTGTTAAACAGTTTAGCATAGAACCCACGAGCTTGAAGCAGTTCGTCATGAGTTCCGGACTCAATGATATTGCCTTCCTTCAGAACCAAAATCACATCCGCATTTTTAATCGTGGAAAGACGATGGGCAATAACGAAACACGTTCGGCCTTTCATCAGTTCCAGCATTGCGTCCTGAATCGCCATTTCTGTCCGAGAATCAACATTTGAGGTAGCTTCATCCAAGATCAGCATTCTAGCATTCGACAACATCGCCCGCGCAATCGTCAGCAGCTGCTTCTGACCTTTGGAAATGTTGACGCCGTCATCGGTCAGCACAGTCTGATAGCCCTGCGGCAGAGTTTCTACGAAATCATGGATATGTGCCTTCTTGCAAACATCGATGACCTCTTCCAAAGTGGCATCGTCACGGGCATACGCGACATTTTCCTGAATAGTCCCCTGGAACAGCCAGGTATCCTGCAGAACCATCGTAAACGCCTTGCGCAGACTGTCGCGGGTCAGATTACGGATTGGATAACCGTCAACCGAAATCACGCCTTCATTGACATCATAGAACCGCATCAGCAAATTAATGATCGTCGTCTTGCCTGCCCCGGTCGGACCGACAATGGCCACCAGCTGGCCAGGATCAGCATGCAGCCGCAGATCATGGATGATCTCTTTTTCCGGCGTATACCCGAATTTGACATGATCAATATCAACCATCCCTCGCGTATCTATCAAGACCTTGGCATCCGCTTCATCCGGAAGCTCTGCCGGCTCATCCAGCAGTCGGAAGATCCGCTCCGCCGCAGCCGCAGCTGTTTGCAGCTCAGTGATGATATTCGCTGTTTCATTGATGGGTCCCGAGAACTTCCGGGAGTACATAACAAAGGAGGAAATATTGCCGATTGTAATTTTGCCCATCAGAAACAGAATCGCTCCGAACATACTGATCAGAGAAAGCGACAGATTGTTGACAAAGTTGACGGAAGGCCCCATGATGCTGCCTTCATAATCCGCCGTATAATACGCCTGACTGGCGTCCTCATTACGGCCGTCATATTTAGTGATAATTGTATCTTCCTGACCATAGGCCTTAATCGTTTTGTTTCCCGACAACATCTCTTCGGTAAATCCATTCAGTTCCCCCAGCTTTCGTGAACGCCGGCGAAACAAAGGCTTTACTTTGATCATTCGGTAGCGGGCAAAGACCAGGGTAATCGGAACGGTGATGACAAAGACCAGAACCAGGATCGGCGCGATCGACAACATCATCAATAATGAGCCCACGACAGTGATGACGCCGGTCACCAGCTGAAGAATATCACTGGACAGTGAAGTATTGATCGTGTCGATATCATAAGAAATCTTCGATACGATATCCCCGGTCTGATTGCGGTCAAAATAACTAACCGGCAGTTCCAGCAGATGTTCAAAAACCTGCTTGCGCATCCGATGTGTGATCTTTTTGGATACCTGCAGCAGAATGATCTGCAGGATGTAAGTTAAAACGCTGGAAACCACATAGAAGATGACCATCAATATACAGTAATAGAGAACCCGGTCAAAATTGACCTGACTTGGCCCCCCGATCGCATCAATCGCCATGCCGGTCAGTTTAGGACCATACAGAGCCAGCACGTTGGCAACGATCGTCGTAATACAGGCCAGAAGAAGCAAAAACTTCGATTCCTTTAAATATCCGATCAACCGCCGGATTGTCGCTTTTCTATTCAAGCAGCGCACCTCCCATCTGACTGTCGCTGATCGACGCATAAATTTCACTGGTCTGCATCAGCTCATCATGCGTTCCGCGTGCCACGATTTTCCCTTGATCCAAAACTAGAATCTCATCTGCATGCATGATGCTGGAAACTCGCTGCGCCACGATGACCTTTGCCGTTTCGGCAAAGTGTGTGTTGATCGCTTTGCGCAGCCGTGCATCGGTTTCATAATCCAGCGCCGAACTGGAATCGTCGAGCAGCAGAATCTTCGGATTATTGACAAAGGCCCGCGATAGGAAAATCCGCTGCCGTTGCCCGCCGGAAAGGTTAGTGCCTTTGGAATTCAGCTTATAATCAAATTCATCGGTTAAACTCTTAATGAACGGACGGGCCTGAGCAATCTGGGTTGCTTCATCCAACAGTTCATCGTCAATCGGACGGCCGAAAGCAATATTCTCCCGAACTGAATCCTGGAAGATAAAGTCATTTTGCATGACAATGCCGTATTCCTGACGCAGATCTTTCGGATCATAGCTGCGGATATCCCGGCCATGAATCCGAATCACGCCGGTATCTGCATCATAGAAGCGCATCAACAGCTGTAAAATTGTTGATTTTCCAGATCCGGTAGCCCCGATAATGCCCAATGTCTGTCCCTTTTTCAGGCTGAAGGTGATGTCTTCCACATTATCCTTAATTCCCAAATAGGAAAAACTGACATGATCAAATTCCACAATCTTATCATTCAGCGGAGAATCATCGGTGATGATTTCCATCTCATCCTGAGCTTTAAGCACTTCCTCAATTCGATCCGCACTCGCAATGCCCTTGGAAGTCATCACGAAAATTCGGCTGATCGACATCATCGCATTGGTGATAATCGTAAAGTAGTTGGTAAACGCGATAATTTTCCCGGTTTCACTCAAGCCGCCGTTGACCCGCCAGGCGCCGACGAGAATTACCCCGACCAAACCTAAATTCATAAACAGATTCATCAGCGGATTGATTGCCGCCATTCGGGTATTCGCTTTGAGTTCCTCATTGGCCAATCCCATATTCACGCTTTCATAGCGCTTTTTTTCATGATCCGCTTTGGACAGGGCCTTGATCACGCGAATGCCCTGAGCATTTTCACGAACAACGGAAATCATCCGATCCTGGGCCTGCTGCACCTTGGTGAACATTGGAATCCCTTTTGTCGCTTTGGAGTAAACCAGATAGGTGATAAAAGGCAGCGTTGCCAGCATGACCATGGCCAACACCGGCTCCATGATCAGGGTAATGATCATGCCGCCGATCAGCAGGATCGGAGCGCGGACGCCCATCCGTTGAATCATGCCGATCATCCGGTGGACATTGTACGTATCGCTGGTCAGCCGGCTTTCCAGCGAAGGGATGGTAAATTCATCACCCTTGCGGCAGGACAGCCGAATTGTTTTTTCAAAGAGATCATGCCGGATATGAATTGTTGCATCACGGGCTACCCGTGACGCCAGCCGGTTCGCCATGATATCAAAAATCCAACCGGCCACAGAAACCACGATCATGATCACACCATAGATTACAATTAATTGAACATCTTTCATGGGTACAATCGAATCGATGACATAGGCCAGCAGATACGGCAGCAGCAGCACCGCCAACGCTCCCAGCGCCTTCATCAGGAAGCTGATCGACATATCTTTCAGCAGCGGTTTTAAATATTTCTTCAAAAGTTCCATAACTGACTCTCATTCCCCCTTTATTCTCACTTAGTTTCCTTTACCAACTGTTAGCAAGCTAAGCTTTTCTCTATCATTATACCAGTCTCTGGCTAACTTTCCAGTTCAAAAATTACATTCATTATAAGAAAGTAATTGAAATCTTTTAGAAATCTGAATTCACTCCCTGTTACTCTCTTGATTTTTACCTACACTTTGAACTCGTTATTTCATATGAAAGAGAACCTTGGACTTCCTTTTTAAAGGATCCGTCAAAACCAGCTTTAAGAAAATAGGAAAACGATAGAAAGCATTTTTTGGCGCTTCCTATCGTTTTTCCTATTTATTTTTTAGAATGATTCTTGCATATCTTTTTTATTGGTATGCCTTCCTGCTTCTATTTTAATTTCTTAAAGATGAAGAAACCACCACCGATTACTGCAATACCAAGGACAGTTACCCAAAGAATCCAAGAAGATGACTGATTTGTCGATTTCTGAGGTTGGATGGTTGCTTCCGGTACAGAACTCGCCTTTGGAGTTTCAGTTGGTAAACTTGTTGGTTCGCTCTTCATATTGGTTTCCGGAGTTGTTTCCGGCGTTGTCTGCGGCAGCCGACTTGGCTCTGATGTCGGTTTCGGTTTTGCTTTCGCAGGGATAGACGCGGTTGGAGTCGGTATGACTTCATTCTCTGTTTTTGATTCTTCTTCGTGAGGTTTCTGTTGTTCTCTTCGTGTTCCCGTCACAACAAATGGTGAGAAATCAGGACTTGTAATCTTTGTAATTCCACCCTCCATTGTAATCTGACGCTCAGTTGGTACTCCGTTGGCAATGTGATAAACCTTAATCTCAGTAAAGGTCTCTAAATCAATCACCTTCTCAACAGCGATTGTAATTGATGAACCTGAATTCCATAAGGTATCGTTATTCACTCTATCCACAAATTGAATCTGCAGACCAAACAAAACTTCCTGCTTTCCTAATACAGACTGAACGTAACCCTTAGCTACTTCTTTGGATAGTTCTTCTACTTCTAAAGCAATATGCCAAGGAATATTTTCAACACTGGCTCCCGTTGGCTGATGATTAACTTTTTCAGCAACTGATTTCAAAGCATTCAGCTTTTCTTGATATTCCTGAGTGAAGAACACTTTTTGATCTTCAGGCAAAGCATTCAATGCCTGATGCAGCTGCACAAAATCATGCATACTACCTTCATTTACTTTATCGGTACTGATCAGTTTTTCTAATAATAATTGTGTATCTGCATTCGGCTTTGCGGCGCTCTTACGTGTAACATTAATTGTATACGTCATACTGGTCGAGTTATCTTCCGCAACAACTGTAATTACAATCTTATTTTGACCTTCATGAAGGTTCTCATGTCCGCTGATTTGGACCGAAGCATGATCGCTGACCGTTACATTCAGCGTCAAGGACGTAATATCTGCTTCAACTTCGGCGTTATAACTGTAAACATAAGAATTAAATTCAGGATCTACGTTCAATCCTTCCAGGCTTAACAATAGTGCATCATGGGACAGCTCTAATTCTTCCTTAGTGATTGTAACGAAATATTCCTTTACACTTCCATCAGCTGCTGTTACATGAATCGTCCAAAGAACGCCTTCATCATCCAGACTGGAAGCCTGAGCATTCACAGAAGCTTGATCATCCTGAGTAATACCCAGAATTTGAATCATGCTTGGATTCACTGCTTTTGCGGTATATTCCAAGACTTCTGGATCAAAGGTTTCATTTAATACTATTCCTTGAATGGCTTTTAAATTTGCATTGGAAGAGCGGATTGGTTCCTTGCGAATAACCGTAATTATGGTTTCTTTTTTCGTTCCGTCTTCCGCGGTTACCGTTACTGTTATCTGATTCTCACCTACTTGCAAATCAGAGAAGCCCGTTGCCATTACCGTCGCATTTGCATGCTTAGCAACCGCATGAACCTGCAAAGAAGTAATTTCATTTTCGACAACTACTGAATAAGCAAAGATTTCAGGATTAAATTGAGGATCGAGACTTCCCGCAGATAAAGTAAGTTCCTCTAAAGAAGCATCACTCGATTTTAAAGCTTCACGGGTAATTGTAATAGTATATGTTTTAACAGTTCCATCTTCTGCGGTCACTTGAATTGAGATTTTATTTTCTCCTTCAGCTAAAGATGTACTTCCGATTACCTCTGCCGTTGCTTTCGCATGATTCGTTGCAACATTAACAGTAATTTCTTTAACGCTGTTAGCGACTATTACGCTGTAGTTTTCAGTATCAGGTGAAAATATAGGAGTTAACGTTCCATTACTGAGAATTAATGATTTCAATGTTGCGTCTGAAGATTTCGCTTCCTGGCGTGTAATTACAATGGTATACGTCTTCTTCGTTGTTCCATCTTCAGCTGTAACCCCAATTTCGATCGTATTCGTTCCGACGGTTAAGTTCTGAATTCCCGTTCCCGTAACAGTAGCTTTCGTGTCTGTTGGCTCTGCACTGACTGTTAACTGAGAAACACTGTTATCCACGGTTGCGGTATAACTCATCGTATCCTTACTGAATACTGGGGAAAGTGTTCCTTCATTGAGGCTCAGTGATTTCAATGTCGCATCGGTCGATTTCGCTTCCTGGCGTGTAATTACAATGGTATACGTCTTCTTCGTTGTTCCATCTTCAGCTGTAACCCCAACTTCGATCGTATTCGTTCCAACGATTAAGTTCTTGACTCCGCTTCCCGTAACAGTAGCTTTCGTGTCTGTTGACTCTGCACTGACCGTTAACTGAGAAACACTGTTATCCACGGTTGCAGTATAGCTCATTGTATCTTGACTGAATTCTGGGGAAAGTGTTCCTTCACTGATGTTCAGTGATTTCAATGTCGCATCGGTCGATTTTGGAGCCTGTCGTGTAACTACAATGGTATACGTCTTCTTCGTTGTCCCATCTTCAGCTGTAACCCCAATTTCAATCGTATTCGTTCCGTCGGCTAAATTCTTGACTCCGCTTCCCGTAACAGTGGCTTTTGTGTCTGTTGACTCTGCACTGACTGTTAGCTGTGAAACACTATTATCCACGGTTGCAGTATAGCTCATCGTATCTTTACTGAATTCTGGGAAAAGTGTTCCTTCACTGATGTTCAGTGATTTCAATGTTGCGTCTGAAGATTTCGCTTCCTGTCGAGTAACTACAATGGTATACGTCTTCTTCGTTGTCCCATCTTCAGCTGTAACCCCAACTTCGATCGTATTCGTTCCAACGGTTAAGTTATGAACTCTGCTTCCAGTAACAGTAGCTTTCGTGTCTGTTGACTCTGCACTGACTGTTAACTGTGAAACACGGTTATCCACGGTTGCGGTATAGCTCATCGTATCTTTACTGAATTCTGGGGAAAGTGTTCCTTCACTGATGCTCAGTGATTTCAATGTCGCATCGGTCGATTTTGGAGCCTGGCGTGTAACTACAATGGTATACGTCTTCTTCGTTGTTCCATCTTCAGCTGTAACCCCAACTTCGATCGTATTCGTTCCAACGGTTAAGTTATGAACTCCGCTTCCCGTAACAGTGGCTCTTGTGTCTGTTGGCTCTGCACTGATTGTTAACTGAGAGACACTGTTCTCTACCGTTGCAGTATAGCTCATCGTATCTTTACTGAATTCTGGGGAAAGTGTTCCTTCATTGATGCTCAGTGATTTCAATGTCGCATCGGTCGATTTCGCAGCCTGTCGTGTAACTACAATGGTATACGTCTTCTTCGTTGTTCCATCTTCAGCTGTAACCCCAATTTCGATCGTATTCGTTCCAACGATTAAGTTCTGAACTCCCGTTCCCGTAACAGTGGCTTTTGTGTCTGTTGACTCTGCACTGACTGTTAGCTGTGAAACACTATTATCCACGGTTGCGGTATAGCTCATCGTATCTTTACTGAATACTGGGGAAAGTGTTCCTTCGCTGATGCCTAGCGATTTCAAGCTTGCATCCGTCGATTTTTGCGGCGCAGCTTTACGATTGATCGTAATGCGATAATACTTATTTGTAAATCCGTCTTTCGCAACCACTTTAACGACAACTTCATTCTTTCCAACTTTCAGATCCTGATTACCTGTGATCGTTACGGTTGCTCCCTCAGCCTGTGCTGTGGCAGTAACCTTCAGATCAGTTACATTGTTTTCAACATCAGCTGAATACTGGACTATTGAAGAATCAAAGCTGCCTAAATCAACGCCTTCGATTGAAAGTGTTTTAAGTTCCGCATTTCTTAATAATGAATCATCCTCATAGTTAACGATCACAGTATATTTATTGACTGTTGTACCATCCTCAGATGTCAAAACATAAGCATCCTTTTCCAACATCAACACCTGATTCCAAACATTAATTAAAGTCCCTCTTGTCAACTTAAATGCAGGTATTAATTTGTCTGCATACTGCGATCCATCTTGAGCCTTAGGAAGATTCAAAGTTACTGTTTTATTGACAGAATCCACGATTCCAACAATACCGCCGTTTACTAAATTCGCATTAGTACTATCGTAGGGTATCTCAAACGTTTCAAAATCAGCATCTGAATTTTTATTATTCGTGACCTTCACAGTAATCGTTGCAATCACTTCTTCAGAAGTGGTCTCATCCACGACCTTTATTTTTTTAGTATAGGTTCCTAGATTCTCAGCTTTTCCTCTAAGCTCAAGAATATCCCCCGCAAATCCTAAAGCTAAAGTTCCGTCTACCACTACATACGCTGGTGAATAGTTATATTTTCCACTTCCGCCTGTGACTTCTCCAACCTGGATTGGTTGAATCATTTGAGCTTGGCCATTATTAAGATCACTATCACCATAATCAACACCTGCCGCTACTTCAATCGTTTGATCCTTGAAATTAAGCGGTTCAATCACATAAACCAGTCCTATCTTTACACCTACATCTCCTGAAGTTGCATATAAAGTCATTCCATTGATTTCAGGACTTAATTCATTGGTATCAATAACGACAAGTTCTCCATCGTTTTCAATCGCAAATCCGATTCCATACTTCTCAAATTGATTCGATCCAAAAATCTCAGTTTGATTATTATTGGTATAGGTAATTCTTAGCTGCATTCCCGTTGGATCGAAAGCTTCACCTGGACGATAAACCATTTTTTCAGGTTCATTAATGATTTCTATTCGATCTACAATTTTTTCAGATACATTAATCGTCTGTGTTAACGTTGAATCAAAATAGTGGATTTTAATCTCTTTGACAGAAGTATCTAACGGCCCTTCCGGCTCCCAAGTAAATCCAGAGATAATATAAAGATTTACGTTATCTGATGTTTTTGCATAGAGTTTAATCCCTTCCGGATTAAAGTGATCTCCTTCCTGGTAGTTCAGCTTGGTCGGTTTATTAGAAATTTCTATTTCACTTATTGTTGGTTTTCGCACCTGAATCGTATGTGTCTTTCGCTGACCACGATAGTTCACGGTAAAAGTCAATGGTCCTTCTTTCTCTGGATTAAAACCTTCCAGCATATTCTTTGTAATAGAGACTGTCCCTGAATTGACCTGTAGCTGAGCAGAAAATTTTAACCGTGAGTTATAATCTTCCCCTACATAGCATTCAGCTAAACCAAGTATCTCTCCCAGGATCAGCTCAGCTTTGCCTAATTCTGGATACGCATTTCCCATCGTCCAGACTGTTCCAAAATCCCAACTGACAAATGTAGCCTCGGTTTTCATTTCTTCCGCCGATTTGTTCTGAGCCTTTCTGTTATCCTCTCCTGTATGAACCGCAACCGCAGGATAATCAGCCTGACTTAATGCATAGACAGAACTCTGATTTGTCGAATTAGCATAACCCTCAAAGGTACCAACCTTCAAAATATTAGAAGAATCTGTGATATTCAGAGGGGTCACACTATGACAATTCTGAACGCGAAAACCAAATTGTGTGAATGATGTACTGCTTCCAGATTGTCCTAAGAATCCACCTGCATAAGCTGAGGTTATTGCGGATGTAGATCGGCTCACAGTTAAACTTCCCGCCGAATAACTATCTTCAATAATACCCGTATTATATCCGACAAAGTTGCCTATAGCTGAAAGGGATGCTGACAGCTGACCCGTTAATGCCACCGTAGAATAACTTCTTGAGATTATGCCTGGCATCTCATTATATCCAGACATTCCACCAATGGCTTGTGTTAAAAAGCTCATCGAACTTTCCAACATATTGACGCGCATTGTACCGCCAATAGAACAATCTGTAATTATTCCTTGGTTGGCGCAAACCAATCCTCCTACATAATTACTGCTGTCAACATTGATATCCACAGTCACATTCAAATTCTCAATAGTACCCGTATTCTGACTGATCAGCGGCTGATTTAACGAAAAAATTGTATGATTTGCGCCATCCAAAACACCAGAAAAATCTGCGACACTCATCCAGTTTTTCCCGCTATAATCCAAATCCTGCTCCAAACGGAAAAAGGCAGAAGGTGCGACAGACAAATAACGTAAATCTGCCGGCGTCTTAATTAAATAAGGGTCTGTTTCAGTACCTTGTCCGCTAAGACTTATTGATGAATCCAAAGTTACTGGGGTATATGTGATATGTTCCCCATGGTCTGAAGGTACAGTAAATTTTCCATCAATGGTTTTGACAACAAGGGAGGCTGTTGGTTCCAACATGATTTCTGTATTGGTATTTAAATAAGCAACCGGGTAATTGGACACCTGTTTTTTTACAATCGGATCACCATAGAATCCATCTAATCCCGATTCACTTTGTTTAAATGCAGCGATATAAAAATTTTTCAATGCATCCGAAAAAGTTGGCAGTTTTGTTTTTAATCCAGCATTCGCTAATACGGCTTCGATAAATTGAGCCGTATCCCCATTAAATTTTACATTATAAACTGATTTAATGAATTCAATTGGCTGATAGTCTTCTGCTTTTTGACTGATTAGATAACGAACAAACAAATACGGCATGGAATAATCTTGAACCGTTGTATTTCGATAAGTGGAGTACGTTAAAGCACTGCCTTTGCGGATCGTATTATTCCCCGAAATTTTCTCCAGCCAACCTGTTGGGTCATTACCACCCCAGGTATAATCCATAATCGCTACAGATAAGCCTTCATTAAACCACCTCAGCGTGGAATCAGAATTTCCGCTCAGAACTTTCCAAAAGAAAACAGCATGTTGACCTTCATGCGTCAACAGACCACTTGTTCCATTGAAATAACCCTTTTTATATGTTTCAGGCGCGTTGATATGAATTGCTGTAATATCCGGATCCTGAGAAAAATATCCAGAAGAGCCATTGCTTGTGACTTCCAACATGATGGATAGTTTTCCTGATCCGTCCTGATAAGGAAAGTCATGATTACTGATTTCGTTAAGAATCTCATAAGGACGACCTTCATAGACTTGAATCATCTCTTCAGCAGCTAAAATCGCATTGTCACCATATTTTGCTTTTAAATCTTTATCCATCCAAATCACGCTGTGTTCACTGACCGCAAGTACCTCATACTGTCCACGCACTTCGCCAATCTGATAAGTTTTCACTCTCGCAGAACGGTTGGCATAATTGATTCGAGATTCAGGAATTTCCTTTTCGATGAAATTATCATTGGTTTCGTAAACTGAACGATTACTTTCATTCGCTGCCGCGCCCCCTGCGTCAACAACTAAGGCTCCGGTTGATTCAGCATCACCGAATATTTTTGAATTGGTGTTGGTAATGACAATATAATCACCTTCTAAGATTTGCGGTGTATTCGCCTTTATTGTCATGGGTGCAGAGGGCAAAGCAAACAAGACTGCACTGATCAAGGCAGTCCATCGTCGAACAGAATTACGCATAATAAATATACTCCTCATTCCTTAAACATGAACGCTGACAAAATACCGAACTTTCTCCCTATTATTTTGTTAGCGTTTACATCTTTAATGGTACTCGAAGATCTTGTTGAAAACAACGGTTATATAAGTAAAGTTCATAAAACTTTTATATTTGTTCTTGAATTTCTAAAGAAATCCATTATATTTTTCCAAAGTCTTTCCATTTTTAATTGAAATGAAAAAAAACTCATGTTCAGAGCTTGTTCTAAGCCCTTAAACATGAGTTCTATTGAGTTTGAAATTGATTACTTATTCAGCGTAAGCTGCTGCCTGCTGACCTGCAATTCGGCCAAAGACGATGATATCCGCAACCGCATTGCCGCCTAAACGGTTAGCGCCGTGAACACCGCCGGTAACTTCGCCTGCTGCATACAGACCCGCGATAGCATTGCCTGAAGCATCCAGAACTTCTGTGTTCGGGTTGATCTTCAGACCGCCCATGGTGTGATGAACACCCGGAGCCACTTTGATTGCATAGTAAGGACCTTCATCCAGCTTGTTCGCAAAGCTGGTACGGCCGAATTCTTCATCTTTGCCCGCTTCTACACAAGCATTCCACTTATCCATCGTTTCAACTAAAGCTGTACCATCAACACCCATGGCAGCAGCCAGAGCTTCAACATCCGCACCTTCAACCGTCAGACCCTGCTTGATGTAACCCGCAATAACGCTGGAAGCTTCAACCATCTTGTTATCGACGATCAGCCATGCAAATCCGCCCGGCTGAGCAACTTCAGCAGCGGATACAGCATCCCGCGTACCGACTTCATCAAAGAAACGCTTGCCTTCGCTGTTGACCAGAATCGCACCATCGCCGCGCAGCCCTTCAGTGATCAGAGCGCTGGTTTCCTGAGAAACTGTCGGATGGATCTGAATCTGTTCCATATCTACAGTATCCGCACCGATCGCCTGAGCCATAACGATGCCGTCGCCTGTCATACCCGGAGCATTGGTGCAGACAAAGCCTTCATAATCCGGCTTGTACTGTAAAACCATTTCGGTATTGGCTGCGAAACCGCCGGTTGCCAAAACAACCGCTTTGCCGGTATAGGTTGTTTCTCCCGCTTTAACGCCGGTAACCTTTCCGTCGGTTACGACTAATTCTGTCGCCGCCGTTTCCATGACAAACTGAATGCCTTTGCCTTCTGCGGCTTTGGTCAGCTTTGGTACTAAATAAGAACCAACAGCTACCGTCTTGCCTTCATCATTGACCGGCTTATGAATCCGCTTTACACTGGCACCGCCGAAGCTGCCAACCTGGGACAGATCCGCATCCACGGTCTTCAACCATTCAATGCCGTTCTTCGCTTCATTCGCCAGAACTTCTACCAATGCATGATCGTTCAGGTTCTTGCCGCCGACCAGCGTATCCAACATAAACAGTTCTTCTGTATCGAAGTAACCTGTCGGATTGGCCTGGTATTCTTCCCACTGCGTTTCCACAGTGGCAACCAGATCCGCTAAATCCGGATAGCTTTCCTTAGCGCTGGCCAGCATTTTTTCAACACCAGCACCTTCCGTGAATTCATTCTCATCTTGTTCTGGTGTATTTGCAGCATTCATCCCGCCAGTAGAACGCGTTGTGTTGCCGCCTGTCATCGCTGCTTTTTCAATAACGATAACCGACTTGCCTGCGTTTGCCGCTTCGATCGCTGCTGTCATGCCCGCTCCGCCGGCGCCTACGACGATAACGTCAGCTTCTGTTGCTGCCGCTTCCGGAGTCGGTGTTGTCTCGTTGCCCTCGGTCTTCGGCGCGCTGGAACAGCCCGTCAGAAGCATCAAGCTGGCAAGAGTAAGAGCAATTAATTTCTTCATTTCATTCTCTCCTTTGCAAATGCTTTTGCGTTCTTAGTATATCAATTTGCACAGGATAATCAAGAAAATTTTCACAAATCTTACACAATTTACTAAATCCTTTTAACATTGCGCTTTTTTTCATAACGAAAAGAAATTAATCATAGATAATTTGGTTATTAATCTTCAATTTATGAAAGCGGTTAAAATAGCAATTTAGCCCAGGCTTCGCAATGGATATCTGAAACTGGGACCCACCCCAGCTTTTTATAAAAGCTACGGATTTTTTCTACATCATCGCTAAGCAATATTTTCTGGCGGACCTGAGGATAGCGGTCACACAGCGTTTTAAGCAGCAAGGTTCCCCAGCCTTGATTTTGATAGTCCGGATCCACAATTAGATCCTGCACATAGAGAATTGTCTCTCCATCTCCCACAGCTCTTACAAAACCCAGCAGCTGATCCTCATGACTCAGCTCCAAAACGCAGAGCGAACGATCAAAAGCCGAGCGAATCCGCTGGGGCTGGCGCGTGTATTCAGTCCAGCCGACAGCTTCATATAAGCGTAAAATTTGTTCTTCACGACCGGGCTGCATTGTTTGAATAATCATCGCTGATCCTCCTTGATGACGCTCTGTTCCATTTTATGAAATCGATGTAAGTTTCAGAATATTTTTGATTTATTGCCTGCTTTTCTATTCTTGATCTTAATTCCAACAAAATCACAACGCTGATTGATCTTCATGCCCTGTTTCATCTGATTTCCTTCATTACCATGAACTCGAATCCGCTATGAAACAAAGACAATGCCTAAGCTTCATTGGCGTCTTTTAACCGGATGCTTTCCAAAGCCGATTTCAGCTCCGGATAATCAGAAAAAGACAAAGACCAGTCCAGCCAGCGGAAAACTTCCTGCCACGTTCCCAAATGATACAATCCCAGCGGACATTCGGTCAGAATTTCCAACAGGCGTTCTCGATAAACCGGCTTTCGCAGATCCGTCAGCGTTTCCGCCTGCACTTCATTTTTAAGAAAGATTAAGATCTGTTCAATCGCACTGTTGATCCCAAACACACACATGTTTCCCACCTGTCTTTCTTTGCTTGTATCATAAAGTAGACTTTACCTGACGATTGAAATATAATAAGAATTACTGGAAAAAGCCTGGTTTTTGGGCATATTTTGGCCTGGTGCAAAAAGTCTACTTTTTCAACCAAATCCTGGAAATCGCAACTGATCTTTCCGCTATGATCAAAAGAAAAGATCCGCCAGAATCCGGATCTTTCTACAACAGTTCATTATGAAGTTTTTCAGCCTTGGATAATGATTATTTAACTTCCTGAATATTTCCGCTTTTATCCGCTAAGATAACACTGACATTCAGTTTATTCTTCAGAACTTTCGGTATCTCGCTCCACTGTTTGCGATAGACCGACGAATCATTGAAAGCTACGCTGTAACGAACGGAGCTGGCTGTATCCTCACTGATTTCTTTAAGAATGGAATTGATCTTTACCGGCAACGGCTGACGTCGTCCGCGATGGGTTCCCTGAACTTCGATGATCCAGGTAATGCCATCTTTTTCAGCTTGGATCTTATTGGGGAATTCTGTTGTCTGCCAGCCGCGTTCATTCAGCCAGGCTGCCAGAATCCGCCGCAGATCTTCCGTATTCCGGCTGCTTTTCATCATTCGGTCACGCCGCTTCTGTTCCTCACTCTTAGCCGGACGGCCGCGCTTTTTCGGCGGGAACATCACTTCCCGATCCGTCAGGTTATCGACATAATACCGAACCCGCAGGTGAGAGCCAAAACCAGTTTGTCCCTTCGGACGCTGCAGGATTTCATCACCTTGATATAACAGCTTGTAGATTGCCTGACAACAGGTCGGCATTGTCGCATGTTCCGGCGAAACCTCCTGATGTAGTTCTTTGGAACTAATTTCTATCCATTTCTCCCCTCGATCATGAGCCTCCTGCTTCTTCTGCTGAAGTATTCTTAAATAATCGTTGATTCCCGGACCCTTCATCCTTATTCACTCACTTTCTTTACCTTGACGACGTCATTATAGGGGTTGGGGTTTGTCGAAATCCCGCGTAACGTGTCGTTGTATGAAAAATAGTTGATTTATCCGAATTTATCCCCGGAAAATCGCTTATTTTTCCTTTGTTTTTCAGGTAATCCTACATCATTCTTTCAGGTTGTCCGGGATTCTAAAGCTCAAAAAACAAAAAAACCGGGTCTTAAAGACCCGGCTTTCATTGCGTATTCCTTGGCTATTTCTTGTCGTCAGACGGCAGATAGAATATCTGTTCACCTTCCTTGGAAAGCATAAAGCTTCCCCGTGCATAGCTTTGTACGTAAGCAGGATCTTCAAGTTTATCCCGCTGCAGTGTCAGATATTTATTTTCTTCCTGAAGGGTTTTCAGCTCTTCTTCCACACGGGAGATCTGCTGCTTCAATTCCATCGTCGTTAAGACTTCCTTCACTACGCCGTAAAGCATAAACAAGGAAAAACAAATGACGACCAAGCTGATGAACTTTGCAAGCATGCTCCGTTTTTTCCGTCCTTTGGGTTTGACGGTTTTCGGCTCATTTCGATTTTCAGCTGTCAAGTTCGATTCCTCCTTCGCCTGCTTTCTTGCGAAAATGATAAAAATTTAGGTGCACTTTTATTATACTTAAAATTCATTTAAACGCAAGTGAAACTCCGGTGAAGTGAAAGGAAGGAGCCTTATTCATTCACTGCCCGCGCTCCCCATCGGGACACAATTTATAAAACAGCGGACGAAGCGTCTTCCGGTTCAGGGTGTTTTCGTTTTCGCTTCGCCTGCCGTTTTTGTTTTTTTAGCTGCTTTTTTGCCTGCTTTGCCTGATGTTTTTTCTGATGTTTCGCTTTCTGAAGCTGCTGCTTTTCCGCTTTCTTTTTCCGGCGAAGCTCCGAATGCTGTTTCAGGACTGCCTGATTTTTAGCCTTTTGTGTTTTCAGACAGGTCAGCTGCTTGGCACCCCAGCGAACGATTCCTTCAAACACAGGGGAAAAGGTCATAGCATAAAATTTCAGATAAATCGCCACGCCCAGCACAAACACCAGAATCAGATACATCTGCGTCTGACCGCCGGTAATCGGCAGCAGTCCGGCATACATGAGCGTGACAAAAACAAAGAAGTAGAGGGTTTCTATAACCCATCTCACAACATGTCGGCGAAAGTGCCAGGTCAGCCGATTCATTCCGCTCCAGGTCAAAGCGAACACCCAGCCGCTGAAAAAATGATAAACCAGCGCCTGAAATTGCTGGGGAAGCAGGATCATTTCAACAATTTACCCAGAAATGATTCCTTGCCCGGCCCTTTTTTATTCACAATATATTCCAGACGGTCGATCACTCCGCGGATGCTGACCTCTCCCCGCTCTGTGTCCAGCTTGCCCAGCGTCAGATCCTTGCCCTGCACCAGCATCCAGCCCTGGCTGGTTTCTAAGAGGAATTCATTGCTGTCAAAACTGTCGATCTGCTTGACCCCCGTCAGATCCAGGCTTTTCCTATCTTTCATCACCACGTTATGATACGGATTCGTTTCAAATTTTAAAGGATTGGATAACAGACTTTCACTCATAAGAAAAAACCTCCTGTTCTCTACCACCGTATGAACAGAAGGTTTCGTTTATTCCAGTTCGACGCGTTTTTCCTCAACAACTTCGTACATTGAAGCCGCATCTTCTTTCCGGGTATACTGCGCGGTTTCGGTCACCCTTACCGTCAGCTGCCGCTGGCCGAAAATCACGGTGATCAAATCGCCCACATTGACTTCACTGGCCGGCTTAGCGGTCTTTCCGTTGATCAGCACGCGCTGGTGATCTGCCAGATCTTTTGATACTGTGCGGCGCTTTAAAATCCGGGCCACCTTTAAATACTTGTCCAATCGCATTTCATCACCTCTGGTTTCTATCATACCACAGTTCAACTGTCTTTCAAGCCTGGGACACTTCGCTCATTTCTCATTCTTCCTCATCCAGAAAGAAAATTTCATCCACATGCAGGCCCAGTCTGCGCGCCAATTTCATGGCCAGTTCCAGCGTCGGATTGTATTTGTTGTTTTCAATCGCAATGATGGTCTGCCGTGTCACGCCCATTTCCTGCGCTAAATCTTCCTGGCGCAGCCCAGCCTGCTTTCGCAGCTGTTTAATCCGATTCTGCATCGAATCTACCGCAGCCAGGCTGCACCCGAAGCGAGGATCAGCACGAAGATAACAAAAGCGGTAATACTCATTCCAAGCAGCCTATTCGGTTCATGGTACTCCTCATCGCCCGCAATCATCCGACGCTTGAGCGCAACCTGTGAAAATCCCTGAACGCATACCGCAAGTCCCAGCAGAATTGACGGCCAGGGCTGATAAGTCCCTGAATTAAACCAAGCTTGACCGCTGTTCCATAACGTCCAGGCACACAAGGCAAGCAGAACGGCTTTGTAGCCCAAAGACTCAGAGCGCAGCTGAATGTTTCGTTCCATTTCATCCATTTTCTTCATCATCCTGACCTCCTTAAAAAGACGCTTTTTCAGCTAAATGTTAAACTTTTTTTACATTTCAATTATAACTCCATGGATCGAAATGTCAAGACTATTTAACATTATTGCTCATCCATTCCTTATCTTAACAGTTCCATGGCAAAGTCTTTCTTCTACCTTTTTATCTAACCTTGAAGCAGAATCGTATTCTTTCTTCCTTTTTATCGGTGCTCATTCTCGCTCTCTGCCGCTTATTCTGTTAAACAAGCTTAAAATTAAGATTCACCTTTCCTTTGAGTTAAACAGCAATCCTTGTTTTACAGAATGCGGCTGTTCATGAATAGATTTTCGGTTTATACTGGTGAAAAGAGGTTATAACAATGCGAAAACTTACAGATGAAGAAGCTCTCACTTATGGGATCCAGCCCATCCATCATCAAATGGATAATGGTGAACAACGTTTTCGCCTGACGCGGGATACCGGCAGCAGCTACATTCTCACGCTCAGTGCCCATCAGAGCGGCTGGCAGTCCAGTCACATTCACCATCAAAAGCGCGAATTCTACATTGTGGAACAAGGCTGGATTGTCATCGCCTTATGGCAGCAGGAGAAGCTGACGTTTCAGCGCTTGGATCCCGATGACTGTTTTATGCTTCCGCCAGGCCTTCCCCACAACGTTTACTTGGCAGCGGACTCGGTTGTGCATACGGTTAAATATGGCTGTCCTGATACGGATTGGGAAGCCGTCAGCGCGCTGGATGAGCTTCTTCGTACCGAAACCTTTGATGGAAAGACATTTTTAACCCGTTAAATTCATTCTTGGTTTCCACGTTTACGATTCTCTGACGATGATTGGCATTCATTCTGATCGAGCATGATCTTTCCTGTATTCCTATTTCCTAAAGCAAAAACAGATGTTCTGCGCTCGATCCTGAACGCGGCTCATCTGTTTTCTCTTGTTCTTCAATACCCATTTCAAAAATAGCTCTTCTGTCTGACTGGGATGGACCCGTCAGTGTTCGTGATTGCGGATCAGCAGCCGGCTGAAGGCCTGCGCAATATCCAGATGCTGCGGCTGCAGTGGGGAATCCTCTTCCAGTACGACGAAGGCTCCCAGCCAATCTCCATATACCGCAACCGGAAAGATCGTGCCTTTCATCGTATCCGGCTTAGCCGCAAACAACCGTACCTGATCAAACGGACGAACATGGTACGCTTTGACACATTCCTGAAACTCCACGGACAGTGACTGGCTGCGCCAATCATCCAGCTTCGTCTGTCCAACGCATAAAATCTGATCATCCTCTACGAATAAGACCGGATGTTCCGTTACTTCCTGCAGCGTTTGACACATCCGTGTGATCGCTTCCGTTTCATCGCTCAGAACGGAAAACTTTTTCAATACGATCTCAGAATCCTCATTGACGAAAAATTCGATTGAATCGCCTTCCTTGAGCTTATATATTTTACGGATTTCCTTCGGGATGACTAAACGCCCTAAGTCATCCAGTCTTCTAACTATACCTGTTGCTTTCATGCCGACTCTCCTTTACGTACAAATAGTATGGGACAACCGGCTCCGGATTATTCTATGAAACTTCCAGTTTCTTACTTTGATCCAAGACTTCGATGGCTAAGGCTAATTCATTGCCTTTTTTCGGAAGACGAACAATAATTCGTCCCTGAACATAACGCAGCTGGATATCCTTGGATATCGTTGTGAACGTTTCAAATAATTTTACACCGTCGATATGATCGGAAAAGGCTTTGGAGAAAACGATTTCCATCTGATTTTTCACATCCCGGAAGGAATCCACCCGCGGTTCGTTCAACAGAATGTCCAATCGTTTTTTCTCGAACAACAGACCAACGGATTTCGGCATTTTTCCAAAATAATCCTGAGTCTCCTCTTTGAGTGCGATTAACTGATCTTCATCCTGGGCGGCGTCAATCCTTTGATACAGTGATATTTTCTCAAAATCCAACGGAGCAAACTGCTTTGGAATATAGCCGTCAACCTGAACCTGAGAGCGGACAGGTTCTTTGACTTCGGGTTTGACTTCGCCCTTTTTCTCAGCGATCGCTTCCTGCAGCATCTCGATATACATATCGATGCCGACGGTATCAATAAACCCAGACTGGCTGGGGCCTAACAGATCCCCTGCGCCGCGGATCGTTAAATCGCGCATCGCAATCTTATAGCCGCTGCCGAGTTCAGTAAATTCTTTGATCGCCTGCAGGCGCTTCTGGGCAATCTCATTGACCTGCTTGCGCGGACGGACCATCAGGTAAGCATACGCAACTCGATCGCTGCGGCCGACCCGGCCTTTGATCTGATACAGCTGCGCCAAACCGAAGGTATCCGCATTTTCAATCAGGATCGTATTGGCGTTGGGAATATCAATGCCCGTTTCAATAATCGTCGTACAGATCAGCACATTCACTTCGTTGTCAGTAAACTGCATCATGACTTCTTCAATTTCATCACGGCTCATCTTCCCATGCGCCACGGCAATTTCTGCTTCTGGAACATCCTGTTTGATCTGGCGGGCAACATTATAAATCTCCTGAATGTTATTGAAAAGATAGAAAACCTGTCCCTGACGGGCCAGCTCCCGTTCGATCACTTCCTTGACCAGCGCGCGGTTTTTCTCAATCACGTACGTCTGCACCGGCATACGATTGCTCGGCGGCGTTTCCAGCTGAGATAAAGAACGAATGCCGATCAAGGACATCTGCAGCGTGCGTGGAATCGGCGTGGCGGAGAGTGAAAGGACATCCACAGATTCCTTCATTTCCTTGATTTTTTCTTTGTGTTCAACTCCGAAGCGTTGTTCTTCGTCGATGACCAGCAGGCCGAGATCATGAAACTGCACGTCTTTGGACAAGATACGATGGGTGCCGATGATCATGTCAACCTTGCCTTCCTTCAGCTCGCGCAGGATTTCCTTTTGTTTGGATTCCACGACGAAGCGGTTCAGCACTTCCACACGGATCGGGAAGTTCTCGAAGCGCTTCATCGCCGTAGCGGTATGCTGCAGGGAGAGGATCGTAGTCGGGCACAGGAAAGCGACTTGCTTGCCTTCGGTAATCGCCTTGAACGCTGCTCTTAATGCAACTTCAGTCTTGCCGAACCCCACATCGCCGCACAACAGCCGATCCATCGGTTTCGGCTGCATCATATCCTTTTTGACTTCCTGTACCGCCAAGGCCTGATCGGGAGTCAGTTCATATTCAAAGTCATCTTCGAATTCCTGCTGCAGCACCGAGTCCGGACCGTAGGCATAACCGATGTTCTCTTCGCGCTGGGAATACAGCTTCACCAGGCGGTCAGCAATCTCGTTAACATTCTCTTTCAAACGCTGCTTGGTCTTTTCCCAATCGTGACTGCCCAGCTTATTCAGCTTCGGCACCACGCCTTCACGGGAAACGAATTTGCGGACCAGGCGGAATTGTTCCAGCGGCACCAACAATTCGTCATTGCCCTTGTAGACAACGCGCAGGAAATCCTTATGCACGCCGTTGAACTCCCGCGTCACAATCCCCAGATACTGGCCGACGCCATGTTGGGAATGCACGATGAAATCGCCGGGCTGCAGATCTTGATAACTGTTCAGCGCCTCGGCTTCCTTAAACTTGGAAGCATATCGTCCCAGCTTTGTTTTTTTCTTAAATAGTTCGTGCGAGGTATAGACGATCAGATTTTCTTTTAATGCTTCAAAGCCTTCATCCAGCGCTTGCGGGATCAGCACCAGGCCTTCCTCATGCGGCTGGGTGTCATTGATCAGAAACGGAATTTCCTTTCCCTTGAGGATCGGAACAATTTCTTTCAGCTCATGGTCCTGCAGGAAAAAATACATCTGCCGGCCGCGGCCTTCTTTCAAAGCAATTTCCAGCTTCATCGGCAGCGTTTCATTCGGCAGGGCGACTTCCCGGATCATCGCATGCGGAACTTTGCGCAGCGAATCGAAAGTATCGATTTCCGTAACTTTCCGGCCAGCCAGCACGGTATTGAGCTCATGCTGAACGCTGAAACGCGGCAGCATTTTCAACTCCTGCGCCATTTCCTGAATGTAGGCCGTGGTTTCTTCTGTCAGCTGATGCAGATGGGTTTTGATCTGATCCGGATGGGACAGAAAGACCTGGGCCTGCGGGCAATAGTCGATTAAGGAGCAATTGTCATCGAGATAGCTTAAATACGGATACAGCCGGCTTTCCCTTAAGTGCGCCCGCATGGTTTCCATATCCAGATCCACAATCCCCTCGATCTGTTCATATTCGCCGTGGGTATAACGGCTTTTCAGCGATTCCAGATGATGGTGTACGCGCTGATCGATCAAAGCGATCTGATCATCGTCCAAAAGCAGATCGGAAGCCGGAACAATTTCCGCTTCGCTCAGCACCTGTACTGTGCGCTGCGTCGCAATATCAAAGGTACGGATACTGTCGATTTCCGTATCAAAAAACTCAATTCGTACCGGAGCGTCGCTGTTGATCGAATAGATGTCGATAATTCCGCCGCGGCTGGCAAAGCACAGCGGCTGATCCACCCGTGCGGTCTGTTGGTAGCCCGCCGCGATCAGGGTGCGCTTCAGCTCATTCATCGAGACTTCCATGCCGGTTTTTAACAGGATCGTGCACAGCTTAAACTGGGCAGGAGAGGGCAGATAGCGAACCAGGGCTGAAGCATGAGTCACACAGATCAGCTGATCCTCGTTCAACAAACGATTCAGAGTTTCTACCTTTTCCGCCGTAGCTTCCGGAGACGCGGCAATGGCCTCTACCCGCAGTGATTCCTCCACGCTGAAAAGCGCGCAGACCTGTGGGGAAAGCAGGGATTTCAGCTTTTCCGCCAGACGCTGAGCGGTATAGAGATTATTTTTTATGATCAGCATCGGCCTTGGATTCTGCGCATAGCTGGCTGCCAGAATCAGCGCTTCCTCGGTTAAGGAAGAAGCGGAAAGAAAGGCTTCCTGCCGCGTGCAGGCTGCAACGGCTGGGTTGTGGGCCAGCCGCCCTAACAGGAAGTTCATCGACTGCGGTTGAAGCGGTTCATGACTTCGCTGATCGGCATCGTCATGCTTGCCTTGGCCGCTTCCGCCGCGTGGTTGATTGCCGCCTGATAGTCCTCCCGCTGCTCCGCCGGAACTTTGCCCAGCACATAATCGACAATCGGAATCAGCGGATTTTTATCAATTCCTACCCGAATCCGGGCAATTTCTTGGGTATGCAGATGATCGATGATATTTTTCATGCCCTTCTGACCGCCCGCACTGCCGGAAGTCCGGATGCGGATCTTGCCGACAGGCAGATCCAGGTCATCATGAATGACGAGAATTTGATCAACCGGGATTTTATAAAACTGGACAGCCTGAATGACCGCTTCCCCGGAATTGTTCATATAGGTCTGCGGTTTCATTAACAGAATTGTTTCCTGTCCGCAGCGTACAGTTGTGATCAGAGCGTTGAATTTGGATTGACTGATTCCTGTGTTTAACAGATCCGCCAGCCGATCCAGCACATCAAAGCCCGCGTTGTGACGGGTATGTTCATATTCTCTACCGGGATTGCCTAATCCGACAATTAATTTCATAAAGTCTTCCTCCTGTCTTTATGGATGACCTGCAGCCTTTTTGTAAACCAGCGAAGAAAACCTGCTTCGGTTTCTTCTGGGGCTGCAAGACGCAAAATGACCGGATTTCCTTCAATCCCGGCCTTTTCATGCCTGATCATTATAACAGAATTCTTCCCGCTTGTCTTATCTGGGAGTCGGATTTTTCCGACTTTCTTTTTCCTTTTCTGACATGTAGAAAAACACTCAGGACTGTTGGCTTTCACTTTTTTTCTGCATTCTCAAGCGTTTGTTCACGCCGGATCTGGGTCGCGGTTTTTCCGGTTTGTTGCTTCAGCATCTTGCAAAAATAAGAAGCGGAACAGAAATTTGTTTCTTCAGCAATTTCCGTAATCGTTTTGCGTGTTGTTCTCAACAGCGTCACAGCCCGGTTGATCGTTGCTTTTTGTTTTAATTCAGTAAATGTTGCTTGGAATTCATCTTTGAGAATTCGTTCTGTCTGACGCACGCTCAGCTGCAGACGATCGGCCAGCGCAGACAGTGTCAGATTCTCACTGTCAAAGAAAAAGCATTCTCGATGTTGATTTTTCGATAATCATCCGGAACTGAATTCCGACTCTCACTCTGCTGCCAATCCGGGCCTTATATCCGGCTGCGTGATACCCCTGTCTTCAATCGGGATCTAATCCGTATTGAAGATCCGTTTATCTGGAAAGAGCAGGACTTGTACCCCATGATTGCCAAGGATATGCGCGGCGATGTATGCGGCCAAAAACAGGGTGGTATGCATGCAATTTCTCCCGATGGGATCCATTGGGAAGCAATTCCTGATGAATTAGCCTATACCCGAAGGCTTCATTGGGATGATGGAAAAACGAAACTGATGGGTTCGCTGGAAAGACCGTTCCTCTTGTTTGAAAATGGAAAGCCGGCGCATGCTTTCTTCGATACCAGCAATGGCACGCAGGGCTTTACCGATGCCACAAATACCTGGACCGTCTGCATTCCCTTAAAGCAGGAGTAAGACTAATCAACCGTACCATTATACCTGCCTTTGTCTGTTGAAAAGAAGCAATTCTGGAAAAAGACAAAGGCCGGTATTTTTTTCCCTTCCGCTTTTTCAAAGAAGATCATTCTGATTTTTTGACCTTATCTGTCCAACTCAATGCATTCGATGGCTTTCCCTTCTGACGATTCAATATCAGACTGATCTTCATATCAAAAGTACTGAAAATCAATTAAAATATAAGTAGTAAGAGAAAACTTATCTTTTAGAAGATGACTTTAATAAGAAGAAAAGGAGGAACGCCGAGCTTATGGTGAAGATTTCGGAAGAAACAAAAAATAATATTTTCAGCTTATTCACTTATTTAAACCAGCTTCAAAGAAAAGAAGAACTGGAACAGTCCTTGTTGTTAGCTGAACATAAAAACAGTTTGATTGTGATTCCTAAAAACAAAATTATTTCCTGGCAGAAAAAAGTCAATTTGGATTATGCAGCGCTTAAAAGTGAATTGGATATTCTCAACGAAAAGATCTGTCCGATAAGTGTTGATCAGCAGAAGGTTATTGTTAAAAGTTTTGTTGAAGAAATGATCAAGCTGAAGGACAGAGAGTTTATCCAGAAAACATTCTTGCTTTATTTATGTTACGAATTCAAAGAAAGCCTGACTGCGTATGAACAGACCTTATCTAAAAGTTATGATACACGGGCTGTCGAGTCACAAATTCAACTGTCCAACCGGTTAACGGGATCTTATCATTATACGGCCAGCGTAGAAATCGCTTATGATTTAGATCAATTAAAAGACCTATCCATCTCAGCGCAAAAGCTGCATAGTCAAGTTAGAACCTACATTGAAAAATGGAGTAATTTAAAAAATTGGTATACCGACAATTTGTTGAACAAAGAATTGAAAGGTTTTGCGAACTTAAAGATTCAATCCGCTAATTTTGATTTTCGTGTAGACCATGAGATCTCTGTTTCCAACACACTCTTAAACAGCTTGGATGCTTTCATTCCCGCCTATCTGGAAACATTGATCCGCGGCATAGAAAAGACTGGAACACAATGGTGATTTCCACCTGCTTCCAGTCTTTTTTCAATCTTGGTTTTAAGCTTCATCCTTTGTTTCTGGTTCATCCTCCGCTTTGGACCAGACCTGTGACTGGCTGATTTCATGGATTCCCAGATCTCTTAGAATATTAGCGCCCATTTCTGTTGACGCCCAATTGCTCACCGGTTTTTCCACACGCTGAGCCAGCTCTTCATCCTTGCGTGCCTGCGCGATTCCAGCTAAGAAGGCCGCCGCGATATTGCGATAAATATCCAGCATCTGCCGTGAACACTTCATCTTTTTGATCAGACCCTGCGCCAAATCCATGAACACCGCTTCACCGCAGTCTCCTTGTTTTGTATACCAGGCCCAACTCGCCGTATACAATTGATAAAACAGCTGATCCTGGAAGTAATCTTCTTTTTCCAGCACTTTCTCATGCAGCCGATTCAGCAATTCCTCATTGTTCTGACTGTACGCCTTAAAGCTGCAGGCAAAACACAGGTAATAAAAACTGTCTTCATTCAGACCAATCTTATTGCGGCGCCGATTCTTGGGATCGATAATGATTTTACTCAGATCAATCCGTTCAAGACAAGCTTCAATTTCAGGCAGATCATGCTGATATTTAATCAGTCCCCACAATTTCAGAATTTCACCTTTGGCTGCAAATTCCGGATCCTGAATCGAATCGATAAACTGATCAATGGCAGGGAAAAACAGCGATTCATCACTGATTTGATCCACACAGGCAATCAGTTTTTTCATTTTTTTAGAACGCTTCAGCAACGTCAGCAGGGAAATCAACATGCCCGCTGAGATCGCAAAGCAGACAATCGTAATTAACAGACTCATAAAAAAGTCACCTCTTCGGTGACATTATACCTGATTTAGCTCAGGAAAAAAAGCATTGCTCGTATTCGTTTATTCGCCAAGCTTGCCGAAGAAGGTCAGCGCGATCAATCCGCTGATCCCCACCAGACAGTAAATAATCCGGCTGAACAAGGTGCCTGCACCAAACAGGAACGATACCAGGTTAAATTCAAACGCGCCGACCAAACCCCAGTTAACAGCGCCGATGACAACCAGAAGCAAAGCGATTCCGTTGATTATTTTCATATCATCGATCCTCCTGCTCGTTAGTATGTCCAGTCTGATTATTTTTATAACTAGGAATGAAACCAGGAAAAACTATTTTCCGATTTCGTTTTTCAGCCTTCTCCGTATCCGGCCATCCAATCATCATCCAGCACTTGTATTCTCAATCCAATAAGAAAAAAAGATTCCCACCTTTGAAAGGTGAGAATCCATGTTGATTTATTCCACTTCTAACTTTTTTTCAAGAACAAAGTAGATCACGCCGTAGAACAGGGCACATGTTAATAACGTAAACACGATCTCCAGCGCAATGACACCATTCCCTGAAAAACCTCGCATCAGCTGGCGCATCGGACTTGAGAAGCTGTCGCGAATTAAGCCCATGGCAATTGAGATCACAAAGAACAAGGTCACTGAAATCGCTGTTTTATGCCGCGGTGTAAATCTTGTCTGCGGCAGTGTGATGACCATATAAACATACAGAATCATTTCGGCCATCCCCGATAAAACTAAAGCTAATGAGAGAAAGAGGGTAACCAAGTCGGAAAGATCAATATGAATCGTAGCGAATAAACGCATCCATTCTGACCAGCTTGGCAGATCCATGCCTACCAGAATCCCAGCTACCAAAACCATCAAGGTATAGCCCAGCATCAAGACAAAACCGGCTATGATGATCCACAGGATATCGGCCAGAACCTTGCTCAGGATCAGCTGATGGGTTGTAACTGGCAGCGTCAGGGTCAGATAACCCGGACGTTTAAACATCGAATTGCGGTAATTCAGCGCGATATTGATCGCCGTACTGATGACAATCGCCATCGTCATAATCGTAACCGCCAAGATGGCAATAATCCCGAAAACGCTCATATTCGATTCAACACCCATGCTCGCCTGACTTACTAAAAGTTGATCTTTAAACAAAATCGGTGACAGGACGCAGGCAGCGATGAAAATAAGATAGATAATCCCATAACTGCGCCATTCATGAATCAGTTCATATTTTAAAAGCTTTAACATTTGAAGACCTCCCGGAAAACCTCATCCACCGATTTTCCTGTTTCCGCGCGCAGCTGTTCCGCATTCTTATGCATTGCCAGCTCGCCATATTTTAAGAAGATAACGTCATCAAAGATTTTTTCAATATCGCTGATCAAATGGGTCGAGATCAGGACGATGGCATCTTCCGCATAGTTGTTCAGAATGATGTCCAGAATCAATTCCCGAGCTGCAGGATCGACACCGCCGATCGGTTCGTCGAGAATATAAATTCTTGCTTTCCGGCTCATGACCAGACATAACTGAAATTTTTCCTTCATGCCTTTGGACATGGACTTAATCCGCATATTCGGATTCAGGTCAAGCCGCTTCATCAGCAGCAGAGCTTTGGCGATATCGAAATCCGCATACAAATCTTCAAAAATCTTAAGCGCGTCGTTGGCTTTCATCCAATCGCTGAAATAGTTGTCATCCGGAAGGTAAGAAATAATACTTTTGGTATACGCGTCCGGTTTATGTCCGTCAATCAAGATTTCCCCGCTGTAATCACGAAGCAAGCCGTTCATAATTTTAATCAAGGTCGTCTTGCCGCTGCCATTCGGTCCTAAAAGACCGATGATCTGACCTGGAACCATATCCAGATCGACATTTTTCAGCGCCGTTGTTTGACTGTATGATTTCGTCAAACCCCGAATCTGAATTAAAGGTTTAGTGCTCTCCGTTGTCATTGTCCCTCTCCTTTACATAATAAGCTGTCTGAGCAAGAATTTCTTCCCCCTCAAACCCCAGATTTTCCATTTCTTTCACATAGCGGCTGATGCATGAAGTCGCCATCTGCTCGCGAACCAAGCCGATCAGTTCCTCATTTTCACTGATGAAACGACCTGCCGTCCGTTCACTTTTCAATAAACCTTCTCGTTCCAGCTCCGATAACGAACGCTGAACTGTATTCGGATTAACACCGAAATGCAGGGCTAAATCTCGAACGGAATCGACCCGATCTCCAGGTTTTAACCGTCCGGATACGATCTCTTTTTTGATATAGTCCATAACCTGAATATAAATCGGAAGGTTAGAATCAAAATCGATTGCCATAGGTTTCTCCTCTCTGTATTAGTACACTAATACATTAACACTAGGATGGATTTCTGTCAATCCTCTTTTTCTAAAATCTTGAAAATTAAAAAAACAAAGCTTCCACGCCTTGTTTTCGTTTTAATCCGTTTGCTGCCAACCGGCTGATTTCTTTCTATTGATTCTGGTTATCCTGGTTTTCTTCGGGAACTTGACTTAATCTTCTTTTTCCTTCTTCAAACTGGGCATCCCATCGAGCAATCAGTGCTGCTTCCTCTGGATTTAACTGTTCCCGCCAATCTTCATCAGGATCTTGAATGAATAGTGTTTCCAATTCCTGTCTTCGCTCTTTTTTCATCACATATTTCCCTCCGTCATAAAAAGTAGACTATTTGCTTTCGCCCTAATTTTGAGAAAAAAACTTTAAAATTTGTGGGTTTTTCTGGTTATTTTCATTATAAATCAGTCGTCATAAAAAGACTACTTTTTCTTCCATTTTTTTCTATTCTATGACATCCATACAAACCATATAACGTTTATTCAAATCTCTAAAGAAAGATAAAATTACGCTCAAGAAAACAGTTGAAAATATCACTGGTAATGATTTGCTATAAAGAACCTTGATCACATCTGACTGTGTAAGAAAAAACAGATAGGTTTCATTTTATACTCAGCTTACTTTTATTCTAAGTTAATCCGGAGCTTGATTTTTTTATCAAAGGTCAGACAAAAAGTGTGAAATTCTTAACGTTTCACACTTTATCAATTGATAGACCTTTAGATGCTTGCAAGCTGACGGATATAAACTTGAATGAAGAAAATGGCTAAGCACTTAAATTATCTCGTATTGGATTAACTGGGATTATGGAGAATAATTCTCTTCAAAACACTTAGAACTTCCAAGATTTTATCTTTTCACCTTGATCAAGATAAATCAGCGATAAAGCAAACGAGCTGCTCCTCGCCGCAGCTTTCTGCGCCAACGCTGCAGCTGAAGTGCTTTCTGGTATTGTTTTGGATCACCAATCCAGTCAAACTCTCCCAGAAATTCAATAAAATCACCGCCGAAACTCTTTTTAAAATCATGGATGCCATAATAGGGATCATCCGGATTCAGAGCTCCCGATACGCCCTCAAAATCATAAGTTTTCGCCCCTCTTTGCCAACAATCTTCAATAACTGCACTGTGTAGAGCGAAGGCCGCGCGGAAGTTTGGCAGAATCTTTTTTGTATACATATTCACGTTATACACATGCTCACCTTGCTGAATAATCAGTTTCGCTCCCAGTTTTATTTCTCCCTGCCCTTGATAATCATGGATTAATTCCAATATTTCCTGATCCAGAGCTGTTATTTGTTTCTGATTTTCTTCCAGGCGCTGCAGATTCACCAACATTTCACGCTGCTTAATAAGCTCGCTGCGCAGCTTTTTCAGATTCGTTAATGCCTGATCCACATCAGCGCTGACCACGTACAGTCTTGCCTGATTGGGAAAGCACTCCATCAGCTGACGGAAATCCTTCGCTTTTTTCGGCAAAAAATGCAGCTTATGTGCTAATTCACGCTCCGCTTCTACAAGAATTGAAAGATCCTGTTCATCGCTTAATTGTACTTTAACCGCACGCTGAACATTCTTCTTCTGATAAGATGCATAATGCTTTATTTGTTTGCGGATTTTTTCCAACGGCTGATCCAGATTCAGACAGTAAGTGAACCGCGACATGCGGTTGCCGCTGTAGCCATAGGTATATCCAAGATGTTTATAGCCACAGGTTTCCATCCATGCCGCAACATTTTCATTATTGAATCCGCCGATCTTCACCCGACCATCTTTTTCATGCTCTAACCGCGGAACATTCAATTCCATGCGCAGATAAGCAGCACCCCGCTGTCTGGCGATGCGAGTTAATTCTTTAGCAAAAAAACACAACGTTTCAGAATTTGTATAATCTAAATTAAAACCATAACAAATATAACCATATTCAATACCACAAATTTTTTCCCATTGGATCAAAGCCGTGGCGACAATTCGATCCTGTTCATCCCGTGCGGATACTCGCTGGACTTCAATTCCCTGTTTCATACAGAGATCTCCGTAAAAATGGGTTTTTGAATAATGCGGAATTTTTCCTGCTGAAGCAAAGTGATCAAAAGGTTCAGGCTTTTCCTGTTCTATCAGCTTTAACATTTTTTCACCTTCCATCGCCGCACAGCTTTCAACCATGTAATCCCCTGATTGGTCAGAAGGGATAGAACCGGCATGACCGCAATTTCAAATTCTCCGATCATCTCTTCAATCTGAACCGGGAAATTACCTTTGAAAACACTGAGTCCATCATCCAAAGTGCCTTCAACTCCACCCAAATTACAACGGCGAATTCCCATCTTTTGAGCTTTTTCAAACAGTTTCCAATGCGTTAAATATGGGGCGCGGTAGGTCAGATATTCACTGTGTGTTCCAGCATACAGCACTTCCATCTGATCATCCTGAATCAAAGCCAGAAGACCACACAGCGTCACTTCTGAAGCGCCTTCCTGCATTTTTTCTTCCAGGAACTCCTGTTCGCGATTTAAATTAACAATTTGCTCCTTTTCGTTCTTATTTAATTCATGGGATTTTTCCTGAAGTTCTCTTAACAGTTCAGTGATTTCCCTATGCCGTTGTTTCAAATTCAGACTTGCGGTCATCAGAACGGCTCTTTCTCCATATAAAGACATCAATCGTTTGAAGTATTCCGCACTGCGCAAATGAATTTTTTTACGGTGTTCTGTCAGCTTCATGACTTCCGCAAAATGATTCAGCTGATCTTCGCCTTCATGAATCATAACTCCACATTTCTCCGCATGCCGAATACTTCGGCGCGTCTTGGCATTCAATGCCTCCCAACTCATATTTTCCTGCAGCATTACGGCCTGAAAGCGCGGCTGTGTCGCTTCCTTTAAGTATAAAGTATAACCCTTATGTTTGCACTTCAATGTACTCAGCAGCTGAATTACTTTTCCCTGCTGATGATCCCCACGCTCTTCATTACGTTTGGCATACGGATAAGTTCGATCAATCAGATTTGGATCAAAGCGAATTGTAACCGCATGGCTGCGGCGAGCCAGTTTTTTGAGTTTGGTAAAGAAAAACCGAATCAAAGCTTCATCCTGATAATTCACGATCGGTCCATGCGGGATATAGAATAACTTCAATCCCAACGGCAGCGGCCGAATTAAAATCATGGCATAGGCCCGGATTGTGCCGCCGCGTCGGACGACAACCTGCTTCATTGCCCAGTTTTCTTTTACCTGACTCCAGCAAGTATGCTGAAGCAGATTGTTTTGCGGATGTCCTTCCAGAAAGATTTCGATCTCCTGCGGTTTGGGATGTTCATCAAAAACAAATTCATCTGCAATCATAATCATTCTCTCTTTCTTTCCCTGAACTTCGATCAGTTTGTCAAAATGATCGGATAAGCTTAGAGTCTACATATGTAGTTCTAATATAAGTCTACAGTTGTAGTGTTTGTTTGTCAAATCCAATTTTGCTTATCCTCCGCTTTTTGTAATGACTTTTATATAAAATCCTGTTTTCAGGTTTTCAAAAAAGAACAGTTGCCCATTCTTTTTTGATTCTATCGTTTCTAATGATTTTATCATTCCTTATCAATGAAGTTTCTCAAATGTTAAATGCTTCAGCAGCGGCATAGACAGATCATCCTCAGCCGGCCAGAATCCTACAGACTGCATATATTCTACTTTGTCTGATGTTATATCCAGAGTCAAATCATCTGTAAGACATAAGATTTCATTATCGCTGAAGCGTTGAATTTCAGTGGCTAATAAGGCTCCGTCGCCAAAGTAACCGCCATCCACAGGAGATTCCCTGAAAATTGAGAATTGATAATAGCCGTCATAAGAGCCATGACTATAATCATAGCTGAGCCAATCATCAATCGGCCATTCATAGTAACAAAAGCCCACGCTATTCTTACTGATCTGATCAAAAATCATAAAGACATCCGGTGGAACTTCCTGATCCATCGAAATTCGCAAATTCATCTGCGGGATATCATAAACGGAAATTCCATCAGTGACCCTGGGTTCAATGACTGTCACATAAGGGAACTTCTGCCGCAGCTGATCTTTCTTCCGCTCCGCTTCCTCTTCAAGACTATTGAAATGAGAGCCGGTCTGACTCAAATGGATTAAAAGGTCATGGATTTGTTCTGTATAATCCGTGTCCAGCTGAACCAGCCAGCCGTTGAGAAAGGCCAAATCTCCTTGAATAAAAGAGACTGTCATTGGTTCTGCGAAAGGATAATCTAACTCTCCATTATCTGGGTGAACAGTGATCGTTATCAAACGATTTTGATCAAGATCCGGATTTTGATGAATCCATGTACTTGTTCCCATTTCTACATATTCACCTTGCAGATCAGAGAAAACATTAAAATAATCATATTGATTGGGCTGGATCCATCCCCAGTTCACTTCATTTTCTGGCTGCAGGCTGGGATGAATATCCGTTATTGTAATTTTAGCAGGGGAATCCTGCATTAAATTGAAAGATATCTCGCCTCGTTGGATTTGAGGTTGTTCATAGTCAATTAAAGCATAGAAGTCATAAAGTACGTAAGGGTCGTCCACATACCCAATTTCTTCTTCCTGATTTCGTAAGTAAATCCAACGGGGATTTGTCCAAGCTAAATAATCTTGTCCGTTAAAATGAATTTTCAAATCAAAATAATCAGGATTTCTGTTATCCTCAGGACGTTGAAGACTCACTAGTCTGTGCATAATGTCAAGAATTGAAGGATCTTCACTCTCAAACATCATTTCCGCTGCTTCTTCATTTCTGCGGATCTGAAGTAATTGTTCTTCTGGCTCTGGAGTCTGGGCCTGAGTCTGACAGGCAACCAGCATGGAACCCATACCCGTACTGAGTAAAATCAAGACTAAGATTATGCTGCCCTTTTTCTTCCGTGAGGAATCGAATAGAGCCTGAATGCGTTTTTTCAGCGGCTTTCCCGATGAAAAACGGGTTGAAAAAGTGGTCATCGGCAAGCGTGTCTGCCGAATCACATCGACAAGCATCCGGCCATAGACTGCCCGGACTTCTTTTGGCTGACCTTTTAACAATCGTTGATCACAAGCCATTTCCATATCATTCTCAGCCTGATAGTTCATCAGCCAGACGAAAGGATTAAACCAATGAATTGCCTGTGCCATACTCAATATGACTTTCTTCCATAAATCCTTTTGTTTGAGATGAATCAGCTCATGGGTTAAGATCAGATCCAGATTCTCATGATTGATCAGTTCAGGAGCAATAACGATAGAAGGTTTAATCAAGCCAATGGCCATCGGTGTAGGCGCGGAGCGGCTTGTAATTAAGGCTGGTACTCTTCGGATGCTTAATTTTCGGCACAGACTTTTCAAAAGCTGACCTTGCGGACTTTGCGGCAATATAACCTGTCCGTGAACAAACAGAAGTTTTTTTACGCGATGATAATCTGAAATTAAACGGAAGACAAAGATAAAAATGCCCGCGAACCAAATCCCGGCCAGGATCTGAATCAGTGAAATTGTCAATCCGGAAGAATCAACAACAGGTTCCCGATTTGATGAAGGCTGTTCATCAACAGGTCTTGGGTTTGACAAGGGAGCGGGTGCTTTTGATTCAGAAGGCTGTTCAGAGTTTTCAACAATCGTTGAAATAAAGGTGTGGGGCTGGACAACCGCCTGGGGTACAGGGATCGTAATGGCCGGTACAGGCAGTGAAATATTCCAAGGCAGAATCAGTCGCAGTGCAATCGCAAGCCACGCCAGAACCGTTACTGAAGCTTGATATCGCTGATGCATTACTTTTGAAAACAGAAACAGAATCAGGATGAGAAAAGACATCGAAAATGAAACTTCAATCACCTGACTTAATAACTCAGTCATGCCGATTTTCTTCCTTTTGGATCATGGCTTCCAGTTCCTGCAGATCTGCTTCTGTCAGACTTTCATTCTTTACCAGGGTCATGAATAAACTGCGTACGGATTTTCGATGAAAACGTTCAAAAAACCGAACGGTTTCCTGATCACGATATTCCTCCTCACTGATCAGCGGGACATAGGTCTTTAACCGCCCCTCTTTCATCACCTTAACATATCCCTTTTCTTCCAGACGGGCTAATAAGGCCTGAATTGTGGACATCGTCCAGTCACGGTCGATGTGACGAGCAATTTCGGCGGTTTTTACAGGAATCTCACAATGCCAGATGGCAGTCATGACTTCCAATTCCGTATCCGGAAGTTTTTTTTCTTTATTCATTCTTATCACCTCTACATTTGTCAATTTAATCATATCTTTACTCTTGACAATTGTCAATATTAATTCAGGCTTCCTTTTTGTTAAGAAAGGAGAACGTTGAAAACAATCAACACTACAAAAAAAACTCTGCGGAAACAAGATCTTTTCTGCAGAGTCTAAACTTTTAATGGGTTGTTGGATTTACATGAATCATAATATGTTTGATGTCTGTAAACATGGCTTCAACCTGGTCATGAACCTGTTCCGCGATCGCATGACTTTCACGCAGAGGCATATCCCCATCCACTTTAATTTCCAGATCAATGTAAACCTTATTTCCAAACATCCGTGTATGAAGGACATCGACACCGAGGACATCCGGCTGACTTTCAATAAATTCGCGTAATTCTGACTCATACACTTCATCACAGGAAGTATCAAGCATCTTTGTAAGCGCATCTTTCAGAATATCATAAGAAACCTTCAAGATGAACAGACAGATTATCACGCTGGCTGCACTGTCCAGCACAGGATAACCCAACATCGCACCCGCAATTCCGATCAGCGATCCAACCGAAGAAAAGGCGTCAGACCGATGATGCCAGGCATCCGCCATAAACGCGTTGGAATTGATTTGTTTAGCATAATACCGCGTATACCAGAACATGGCTTCTTTGCCTATGATGGAGATTATCGCAGCCAGAAGGGCAATTCCACCTGGAACAGCCAAGGTATCATAATGTCCTGCAGCAATATTCTTCAGTCCCGCAGCCCCGACACCAAGACCGGTCATCAATAATAAAATTCCCAGAATCAAAGAAGCGACACATTCAAAACGTTCATGACCATAGGGATGTGATTTATCAGCTTCCTTCTTTGAAAGCTTAACGCCAAAATAAGCAATAACAGTGGTCAGCACATCCGAAAAGGAGTGGATCGCGTCGGAAATCATCGCGCTGGAATGACCGAAGAATCCGGCAATAAATTTAATTCCGGATAACACCGTATTTCCAACGATACTAACTAGAGATAGGTTTCTGATAATCTGATTTTCATCCAGCCTGCGCTGTTTTGAATTTGTCGGCTGAGCTTTTTGGTTGGTTGTCATAAAAGAATCCTCCTAAATTCCGCAAATGCGGCAGTAATGAGTTCTCTTATCAGCACGTCATCGGAGATAGAATATTCCACAAACAGATATAAAAAACGCACCCGTGGAACATACAACTGTCCCACAGATGCGCAAGGTTACGCTCTGCTGCCACTCTTGATGGCCCGGCCCCATGACCTCAACGGTTCATCGCCTGCTCAGTTTGTACTGTTGATCTCGCATTCCGAATCGAATGTAATGCAGTGCAAAGAGTTATTTCATACTACTTTATATTTATGCCATTGTCAAGAAATTTGTGAGGCGCTTTTTCATCCTTTTTCTCACTTTTTCCCATTAGAAAATTCTGATTGCCTTCCGATCAGATAAAGCCGTTTTTCCTCTCGCCAACACGATTTTGAAAGAACCAAAAAAAAACGGTATGACCTTCGCCATACCGATTCTTCATCATATGAATTTTAATTGCTGCAAACCATTTTTCCCGTTTTAGGAAATAAGCTTTATTTCTTATTCGGCGTTTTAGTACGATCGTACATAATTTTCAGATGACGCCGGCTGCCTTCACCTTCGCTCTCTGTTTTAATGTACGGCCAATCCGCCAAATACTGATGGATTACCTTGCGTTCATCATTCGGCATAGGATCCAACGAGGCATCGACTTTTGTCCGCTGCACCGTTTTTGCGATCCGTCCGGCGATAGACTTCACTTTTTCATACCGTTCTTCTTTGTAATGATTGATATCAATCATAATTGAGAAGCGCTTGCGGAAAGCTGAATTGACAGCGCCGCGGACAACAGTATTTAAAGCCTGAAGCGTCTGACCATTCTTACCGATGATCACAGCGTTGTTCTCCGCATTTAACATGATGCGGTAACCGCCGTCTTCATCAAAGATTTCGATCTCGACATCCTGATTCAAGCCGGTAAAGAACTCACCGATATAATTGAAGAGAAACTCTTTAATATCACAGGAAGCATAAACCTCAGCAGTAACTGAAGCTCCGATTCCCAGGAATCCTTGTTTTTCTTCGGTAACGAAATAAGTCAGTTCCTCAACGGACACACCCTTTTCTTTCGCTGCGGCATTCAGTACGTCATTTAATGTTTTTCCTGTGTATTTCTTCATAAAGTCCCTTCTTACGATTTTTTATCGATATAGATTAACTGAACGAACAAAGTCTTGAAGATCATAACCAGAGATGAAACAGCCCAGTAAATCGTCATGGCTGCCGGCCAGTTGATCGAGATGACAAGGATGAACACCATCATGTAGATCATCATGTTGCCGCCTGGCTGTTTGGTCTTCTCATATTTTCTATGGTGCGCTGCTGCTTCTTTTTTCGCTTTCTGCGTCGCCAAGAACTGCGGCAGCATCATGGAACCAATCTGGCAAAGGGCCATGAAGACGAAGATCACCAGATACAGCCACTGTCCCGACATAATTCCATGCAGTGGTGTTTCTTTCAGACTCAAGCCCCACATCGTACCATTGACGACGGTTTCTGCCCGCTGGACGGACAAATAGATCGCCATGATGATCGGCAGCTGAATGAAGGAAGAAATAATGGCTCCAAATGGATTGATTCCGTTGTCTTTGTATAAACGCTGCAGTTCCTGAGCCTGAGCCATCTGCGAACGTTCATCCGTCTTGCCTTCATACTTTTTCTGAATTCGATTCATTTCCGGCTGGATAACCTGCATCTTCTGCGTCATCACTGTCGATTTGATTGTGAAGATCAAAGTGATGATATGAACTAACAGAGTAACAACGGAAATGGACAGAGCCACTCCGACATACGGCGTCAGGAAGTTGATTAACTTGGATAATGGGAAAACGAAGAAAGCACTGAACCAGTTTTCGTTAGCCATCATGTACTTAAACGTCGTATCTGATGTGATTTGAATAACTTCTTTTGTTTCTGGATCTACCGGAGCCGTACATCCGCTGGCAAGAAATAGCAGCGCGACGAAGACCAGCAGCAGAAGCAGCTGTTTTTTACGATTTTTCATTGAACTCTCCTTAACTGAATAATCATGCGTACTTCTTTATTTTAACTTTTTTAATAAGGCTTTCCAAGTCTTTTTTGTTGTCTGAATAACTTTGTTCCAGAAACTTTTTCCTGACAATCAGGATTCCGTCAAAATTTTCATTAAAATCATAAATTTCCTGGAACATCATACGCACTTGACGCTTGGTTTTGTTTCTGACCACGGCATTGCCCAACTTTTTGCCGACGGAGATGCCAATCCGGCTTTGGTCCTCTTTCCGGGCTTTGACATACAGCACCAGCGAAGGACAGCTGACAAATTTCCGATGCTCAATAATCGTTTGAAATTCATCCGCTTTTTTAACCCGATATTTTTTCTTCATCTTGATTTATTAAAAAAGCCACCTGTGGGTGACTATTTTATGCCGACAAGATCTTTCTGCCTTTAGCACGACGGCGGGCTAAAACTTTACGTCCTCCGACCGTTTTCATGCGGGCTCTGAAACCGTGGACTTTTTGGTGTTTTCTTTTGCTCGGTTGATAAGTTCTTTTCATATTAAAGAGCCACCTCCAGTTCTTTTTATACAATAATGAGCAATTGCTGGTACATTATACAATAGTTTTTCTGTAAAAGTCAACTAAACTCCCTCGACTTCGATGCTGGATTTCTGCTTTTTTGAAAAAATGAAAGAACTTTTCAGTCTTTTTTGAGTTTTTACGTTTTTTTCTATCGTATTTCAATCTCCGAACGGGAAGACTGTATATTGAAACAGACTTGCTGTCAGCGAAAAAATATTTTTCATTTTCATGTAGCTTAACACGAGTTTATAGTTTATAGAACTGTCCCTGCTTCTTCCTTCAGAACATTTCCACACAAAGATTTCTAAGCTCAAGAAAGTGATGCAAGCATCACTCTGAAAGTCTAAACCTTCAGAGCCCCTCTCTGTTTCTTGCCAGGAGAGTATTCCTGCAGGTCTGTTCCTTCCTCCTCTCTCTTGCTTCACAAGATGAAGGCTGTGTCGAAGGTTCTTCCCCACAGGCGTCTTCGTTCTCTTTCTGTTTCTTAATTTCATTCCGACGCGAAAGTCAGCGATCTTCTTGTCCCTGCCTTCTTTGTACAGATTAAGAAACAGAATTCGGTTGCTTCTATTCCATTCCCATCCCTCGCCGCGCTATCACATACGCGGCCGCCATATGGACTGTGCAGCCCATTCTTGGGCTGTATTTTTCTTTCCCGATCTTGCTTGTATTCGCTGGATTCACCTTCTTTACTCCATATCCCTCTTTCCAGCATCGCCGCACGATCGCTTCTTCGATCTTTCTTGTCGCAAAGTCGGATAACATTTTATTTTGCCTTCGATTTCCATACCGCATCTTGCTTTTTGTCTTCTGGAAATCCAAGTCTTCCATCACTAACGGCTTATGACTCCGCACACATTCCAAGACGACTTCCTTGACTGTCTGATCAATCTGATGTTTCCTTTGTTTCCTATTTTTCCCATCCAGCGGCATTTTCACCGTTTTCAATAAAACACAGTTTCCGCAGCCATCCGTTTCACTTACCGCGATATGATTGACATTGATGTCTATGCCAATGACCCCTTGTTCTGTGTCTTCGCTCTTCGCTTTTTCTTCCATCTCCACGATCGCTTTGATAATAAAATAAGCGCCATGATCTTCCAACACATAAGCCACTGCTTTTCCAGGTGTATTGTGCGGCAGTCTTACCGCTCTTTCCAATTCTTCTTTGTATTGATGAAACTCAATCTTGAGCGGGATCTCTCGTTTCTCACTGCTGCAGCGGTAAATCAAAACTCCCTCTTCGATATGATATTGGAATAAGTTATTTGAGAATTTCCCTTGCCTTCTTCCCCGTATCATCATCGTTCGATTACGGGCTGATTGATATGCTTTCAGCCAGGTTTCATGTTGCCCTGCATACACTGTCGTTCTTGCCCTAGCTAACTTCTTTCCACCAAAACAGGTAAACTTCATTTTTCGTTGAAGTGTTTCTAACTTCTGCTTTCTCCGATTCAATCCATAAATCAGATGAGAGCGGCGATTCTTGTATCGCTTTCGCTCAGGACGCAGCTGCTGCACTTCAAGCAAGTAATCGGCTTCCGTTTGTTTCCCTTGTTTTGTTTTTCTGAATAATTCTTTTAATTGTCGGTCAATTTTCCGAATGTTGATTTCGACTTCTTTTAGTTTCTTTTCAATTGCTTTACATTGAGCCTTCAGCACCTTCTTCTGATTTTCATGGTTGGCAAAATCGTTGCTTAAATGTTGTTGTGCTTCTTGAATCGCAGAGAGTGGAAAATAGTCATTGGTATGAAAGCGGCGTTTCATTTCTTTTCCCAGACTATCATCAAAGGAAAAGGGAATCCCCTGTGATTTCAGACATAACAAATAATAGGCAGTGTGCATCATGGCATGATAAAGCTGGATATCCTGGTGCAGAGCGTTCGCTTCTTCCGAGGATAATTCCGAGTAGTAAATACGATTAGAACAGGTGATTGTCTTCATGGAAAGAGAACCTCACTTTCATTGAAAATCAGAAAATGGAATTACTACTTCTTCTGAGTTATTATACAACATTCCTCAAAGCTATACAACGCGTTTGAGTTTGTTTCATCCTTTTCATTCTTCTCTATATGGCTCTTGGGAAAAAGAAATGATCGAACAGTTTAATTGAATTCAGATCTCTTTTCCCTTGTTTACAAACGCGGTTCTTTAAAACCTATCCGCTAATTTTCTTCGCGTCCAAAATTTCATCCGAGTTAAACTATTCAATTGCGGTCCTTTTTCATGCAAATCTCTAATAGAATAGAACTCAAAAAGGCGAAAAAGAGAGTAGCGTCATAAAATAGAAATCTGATAAGATAGAGGTGGGGAGTACCATGAAATCCACACTATCCAAGAAAGAAACAATCTTAGCTCTTGGTCATTGTGACACTTACTTTCCAGGTCCGAATCCCATTTCCATCGCTAAAATCTTTGCTGAAAATCGATGGCGGCTGCTTGTTGATTATGAACTTTATCGAAAAGGGATCCGTCCCGCAATCATGAAAACGGTTAACTCGATTATTCTCTGTGAGTATCATGATCTCGGCCACTCTCTTTACGAATGTCCTCACTGTGAAAACTTCACTTTCGTTTGGCATACTTGTAAATCTCGTTTTTGTAATCAGTGCGGTATAAAATATGCTCGCCTGCTTTCAGACTCGATTCTATCTAAAGTTTTTGATTGTCCCCATCGTCATGGCGTTTTCACGGTTCCTGAACCCCTTCGTCCTTATTTTCAAAAAGATCGTTCTTTACTGGACGAACTTTTCAAAGCTGTGGAAGATACTCTTCATTATGTCATTCGCAAAGCCGGAAGAAAAAACGAAGAATTGATTCCTTGTGCCGTATTAACCCTTCATACTTTTGGCAGGCCTTTGAATTGGATCCCGCATATCCACGTTCTGTTAGCCGAAGGCGGTGTTCGTAAAAGCGGTTCGTTTCAACCTTTAAAACATATCCACTACGATTCTCTGCGTTTTTCTTTTCAAAAGCAGTTGCTTGACCGCATGGAAGCCAAATTGAATTCCCCCGATTTTAAAATCGTAAAAAAGCAATGTTATCGAGATTATCCCGATGGCTTCTATGTTTACTCTCCACCTTCTACTCACAAATCCACTCAAGATTGTGTAGATTATATCGTTCGTTATGTTGGTCGTCCTGTCATGGCTCAAAGTCGGATTGAAGACTATGATGTTGACCTTGACTTTGTCTGGTGGCACTATATCGACCATCAAACCCATGAACGTGTAGATGTGTTTGATTCCACTCTCGTTTTCATGAAAAAGCTCATTCTTCATATTCCTGATGATCATTTCAAAATGGTTCGTTACTTAGGCGCCTATACTTCTCGAAAAAAGAAACTTTGTCGCTGTATTCAAAAAATGTTACGTAAGCCTCGAGCTTGGATTCGTAAGAAGCTTTCTTCTTATCGAGAATTTCGTAAGGAGTCCACAGGCATTGATCCTTTCCTTTGTTCCTGCGGACACATCATGGAATTGGTTGAATCCTTTTTCCCGGCTGGATTGGAAGTGAAAATCAATGAAACCTGGGAACTCTATGACTGGCACCGTGAACTCGATCCCCTTCAAGTGTACTAAGTGTGGTTTTCTGGATCCGATGGAAATCGATATTGCTGAAGAAGCTTGTGATCTTATTTCTTATCGGGGTATTCCATGTTTCCGCGCCTACTGTATCCAATGGGATTCTGTCATGATCCCTGTCGATGTCTTATGCCAATTCGCTCAGGAATAATCTATCCTTCCACTCCTCTCTCATTTCTCTTTTCGTTGCGACCTTTTAGGTCGTTTTTCTTTTTCATAAGATTCGTTTGAGTTATTTAACTCACTTGAACCTATCGCCCATTTTGATGCAATTTCCTAATAGAAGAAAAAAAGTCCCTGATCAAAATTTACAATCAGGAACTTTTTATTTGGAGATTCAATTTCCTTTAATTCAGCGAATCAGTCCGTATTCTTTCATCGCCTTCGCAATCCCGTCCTGATCGATACGGGCCGTAACTTTTTCCACCAGCGGTTTTAATGACATCGTGCCATTGCCCATCAAAACACTGTGCGGAACATGCTTCAGCATTGGCAGATCATTGGTGCTGTCGCCGAACACATAACAATCCTGCAGTTCTACATTGTATTTCTGCCGAACCACATCAATGGCAGTCGCTTTGCTGCAGGCCTGCGGAACAATCTCCGCAAATCCATTGAAGCGGTCGATAAACTCAAAATGCATTTCTGTTAAAAACTGACGGAATTCTTCAAGGTTGCTGTGGTCATCATAAGCGATGCAGAATTTAACAAATTCAGACTCATGATCAATCCACGGCACAATGTTGTTAAAACCTTCACCGCTCAGAATTTCCATCGATTTCACAAATCCATTTTTTACATGACCCAGACTGACATAACAAGTCGGCGTGTTTTCTCCGAATAAATCAATTTCACAGACATCGGCTTTTTCCTTGATCTTCTGGCAAACAGCCTGGGGGATCTGATGACGGTACAGCGCTTTTCCCTGAACCATAATTTCAGTGCCGCAGCCGCAGCAGTAACCATCAAAATTCAATTCTTTAATCATATCTGAAACATGGGAATACGGACGGCCTGTATTGATAAACACGACGCTGCCGTTGCGGCGGGCTTCGTGAAGCGCTTCAATCGTACTTTGCGGAATCTGATGGGTGTGTTCATCCACCAAAGTTCCATCGATATCAAAAAAGAGACATTTTTTCTTCATAGATCCTCCTTCATCTTCCTTTTCAGCCTGAAAACAGCCCCATTATAGAAGATGAAATGAGAAAAGAAAAGCCTAATCCTGCAAATTGTAATATTCTTCGACAGTTAAACCGCTTTCAAAGATTTTCTGAGCTTCTTCTGTTCCAAAATAGCGATAATGCCAAGGTTCAAAGATATATCCGGTAATCTCCTCTTTGCCTTCCGGATAGCGCAGAATGAAGCCGTATTTCCAGGCGTTTTCTTTCAGCCAGACGCCCTCATCCGTATCCTTAAAGCAGCCTTTGAGATAACAGTTGCCGCTGGTTCCGGATAAATCCGCTGCCAGTCCTGTCTGATGTTCGCTCTGACCCGGCTTGGCTGAATAACGGTTGGCTTCTTCCTCGCCATCGCGGGCAACATAGTTGTTGTATAAGGTTTTCTGATAATCATAAGAGCGGTAGCCGCTGCCGATCATCAGTGAAATACCGTCTTCTTTAGCCGCGTCAAACATAATCTTCATCGCCTCGGCTGCTTCCTGACGCATCGTTACAGACGATTTGGCCAGCGGGACATCCGGCTTGACCAGATCCGCCGGTTCGTAATCTTCCCCTAACGGACGTTGTTTGTTAACGATCAGGTTAATGCTGTCAAGACTGGTCAGATCCGGAACTTCCATCACGATATCTCCCTCATTTCCATCATTATTGGAAGCTGGGGTTTCCTCCGGCTCGGCAGTAGGCTGGGCTGTTTCCTGGGATTGAGGGGTTTCGGTTGGATTCAGATTGTCCTCATTGGGTGTTTTTGCTTTCTTTCCGCACCCGCCGACGCTGACGATCAGCAGGAAGGCAATCAACAGCTTTGTCATTTTTAACATTTGCTCATCTCCTGTTCTTCCCGGTTTTTTTCTTGGATCATCCGCAGCGCTTCCGCTACGTCATGCACAATATATTTTGCCCGCGCCAGGATTTCCGGGTGACTTTTCTCCATGGCGTAGCTTTCTTCAATCAATTCAAACATTTCCAAATCATTGATAGAATCCCCTAAAACGGCAATCTCATACAGCGGTACATGATCCAGCGATGCGACTTTCTGAATTCCGCTGGCTTTGTTGACGCCGGGTTTCATCATTGAATAGCCGTCATGACGGGTCATCACCGGATCATAGCCCAATCGTGAAGCTTGTTCAGCCAGCTGCTTTAATGTATTCGGCTGATGACAAAGAATGACCAGGGATACAAAAGTCTGCGCCGGTTTGCGCTGAGCCAGCTCCGCCAGCGTCCAGGGCAGAATTTCACGATGATCCGGAACGTTGTCCGGGTCACAGAATTCATCGATATATTCCGACTTGCGGCCGGCAAAGCAATAATCGTTCTGATTGGTTATGCATAACAGTTCGGCGGGCTGATTTTCCAGCAAAGCCTGAAGATGCCGGGCTTCTTCCAGCGTAAATATACTTTCATAGATCAGTTTCTGACGTGCGGTAACGTAAGCTCCGGAATACGCCACGGTATCAAAGCTGAACTGCCGACCGTAAGTCCGCGGTACAAAGTCAGCGGGTCTGCCGGTGGCTAAGGCAAAGTGAACGCCGGAATTCACCGTGCGGTTAATTTCCCGAAGGTTTTCCACAGAAATCGTGTAATCCCCCTGCTCGTTGTCCTGAACTAATGTTCCGTCAACATCACAAAAGATCAAACGTATCATTTTTTAATCCTCACTTTATCGTAGTGTAATTATACCATCCCATTAATGTTAAGCAAATCCTAAGATATCCACAGGAAAAACCGCGGCTTCTGTCTGTTCACAGGGTTTTCAGTCTTTTTTCAGCAGTGGAAAATTCTTTATCCACGCCTAATCCGCATTCCACATTAGATAGTTTTCCACAGTTGTGGATAATGGTGGATTATGTCATAAACGCTTTTATAAAAGGCTATTTTGATATGGATAAAATCTTGATAACTTCCGAATTCTCCGAATTTATCCCCATTTTCCCCAAAAAAGTTATCCATGTCCACTTATCCCCAGTTTATCCACAATAGAAAAGATGTGGATTGTGGTGGATAACTGGGTAAAAATAAACAATAATCACGGATTTAAGGGGAGTTATCCTGTGGAAAACTTTTTTTGGAAGAAAAACATCGTGGAAAAATGCTGACAAATTAGCTAAACTAGTAGTGCTAAGGAAACTTATCCACGAATGGGAGTTGTATAAAAATGACAGTAATGGATTCTTACTTATCCGATATCTGGAAGCGAACCCTGACGCTGATCTTAGAAAAGGGGAAACAGCAGGAAAAACTGGACAATCTGATCTTTAATCAGTTTTTCTCCGATTCCAAGCTGATGGACCTTGATGAAAAGAAAGCACTGGTTGTCGTGCCCGGATATATCCAACAAACGATTATGATGCAGAACAAAGAGATCGTAGAGGAAGCGATCAGCGAAGTTCAAGAGCGGAAAATCAGCTGCGAAATCGTCATGGAAAGTCAGCTGCAGAAAATCCGGCCGCTGGCGGCGAAGAAGAAAGCACCGGCGATTACCGGCTTAAACACAACGAATTTGATTCAGGATTACACCTTTGATAATTTCGTTGTCGGAGGCAGCAATCGGGAAAGCCACTCTGCGGCTCTGGCCTGCGCCTACAATCCAGGTCAGTTCTTCAATCCGCTGTTTATCTACGGCAATTCCGGCTTAGGGAAGACGCATCTGCTCAATGCCATCGGCAACTACGTCAGCGAACACGCACCGGACAAAAAAGTCTACTACACGACCAGCGAAGACTTCGTCAACGCCGTCGTCAATTCCATCAAAAATGGTCAAATTCAGGAATTCAAAGAAGAAATGAATGACCTGGACGTCCTGCTGGTCGATGATATTCAGTTTCTGGCCGGCAAAGAAAAGAGCCATGAAACGTTCTTCTACATCTTTAATGAATTGGTCAACAATAAGAAACAGATCTGCCTGACTTCCGACCGGCATCCTACCGAAATCAAAGGCCTGGAAGAACGTCTGATCAGCCGCTTCTCCTCTGGATTGTCCGTCGGTGTGGACTCACCTGAATTTGAAACATCCGTGGCCATCCTCAAAGTCAAGCTGGAAAAACAAAGCGTTGATCCTTCAATTATTGATGACGATGTTCTGGCTTATATCGCGTCCAACTTCTCACAGGATGTGCGTAAGCTGGAAGGGGCACTAAACCGATTATTGTTCTATTCGATCAATTTCTCCAACAGCACCCGCATCGATTTTAAAACTGCGGTTTCCGCTTTCCGCGGACAGGCACAGACGATTGACAAAAACGATTTGACCGCTTCCAAAATCATCCGCTGTGTTGCCGATTACTACGGCTTAACAAAACTGCAGCTGGTTTCCAAAACGCGGACTAAAAATATAGCCACAGCCCGCCATATGGCCATGTATCTGTGCCGCAAGCATCTTGACATGCCGTATGTAAAAATTGGCGATGAATTTGGCAAACGTGATCATTCTACTGTGATGAGCGCCTGCGAAAAAGTGGAGAAGGGATTAAAGAACGACGATGTTTACCGCAAGGCTGTCAGCGAATTAGAGAAGCTCATGCAGGTGAATTAGTTAACCACTGCTTTCCACTTTATTTCCGCCGTCAAAAGTGATAAAATAAACCTGTATTATAAGGCTTTTTGAAACTTTATCCACTTTTCCACAGTCCTAATAGTATTGAACTTAAATACTAAATAAAAACACAAGGGAGGTACACCATGAATTTCAAAATCTCCAAGCGAGTTTTCTACTCCGCTCTGAACACCGTATCCAGAGCGATTTCTTCCAATTCTCCGTTACCCGCTTTATCCGGCATCAAAATTGAAGTAAATCAGGATTCGATTATTCTGACCGGAAGCGATTCCGATATTTCCATCCAGACCACCCTCAGCGGAAACGAAGAAGAAACCAATCTGATCGTGAAGGAAACCGGCTCCATCGTTATTGAAGCTAAATATATTCTTGAAATTGTCAGAAAGATTGACGCCGATGAAATTGAATTGGAAATCGTCGATGGCTCACTGACCAAGATCAGCGGGATGTCCGCAGAATTCAGAATCAACGGCATGCGGGCATTGGATTATCCGGCAATTGATTTCACCCGCCCAGGTCAGCAGTTTGAAATGGACGCCGACGTTTTGTTAAAAGTCATCAGCCAGACCACCTTTGCGACCAGCGATCGGGAAACCCGGCCTGTCTTAACCGGCGTGAATATGAAATGCAGCGGCAAGCGCTTGGAATGCGTAGCGACCGATAGTTATCGCCTTGCCCGCAAGATAGTAAATTTGACCTCGGAGAATAACTTTAACATTACGATTCCGGCTAAAAGTTTAAATGAAGTTTCCAAAACGATTGCCCAGGACAGCAGCATCCTGATCGCAGTCTCTGATAAAAAAGCTCAGTTCTGGATCGGTGAAACCGTCA